>CAVYTS010000030.1:0-83647 GCA_963771305.1 uncultured Acidobacteriaceae bacterium | reverse complement strand
GCCCTTCTCATTGACGAGGCCCAGCACCTCGCCGAAATTGCCAGCGGCCGCCGACTCGGAGATCAACTGGATTGTCTCAAGTCCTTGGCCAGTCTGACCGGATGTGTCCACGTGCTCATCGGTACCTATGATTTGCTGCCGTGCCGGAATCTCAGCGCGCAACTGAGCCGCCGCAGCATCGATATCCATTTCCGGCGGTATCAGGCAAACGATCCGGAGGATGTTGTTGCCTTTCAGCGCGTCATCTTCAGCTTTCAACGACATCTCCCGTGGCGGAAGAACCAGCGCTTTGGCGTGATTGGGAATATTGCTACGCGCATTCGATGGGGTGTGTCGGCATCCTGAAAGATTGGTTCACTCGCACGCTGGCAGAGGTCTTGGAACACGGTGGGCCAACGGTGACGCGAACAGATCTGGAACGGCACGCGTGGTCGTTCGATCAGTGCGAAAAGATGGTGGAGGAAGCCCTGGACGGCGAAGCGGTACTTGCTGAAAAGCCGGAAGCATTTGATCTCCTCAGAAGCCTCTTGGGATTGGATGCAAAAGCAGAAGCCCAGCGTCCGGTCAGTATCCAGAAGATGACGCAAGCGCCACCCGTGCCTGATCAACGCCGAAACTCGGGACCTCGCCGTGTTGGCTCACGCAAACCCGTGCGCGATAAGGTCGGCATACGTGGAACGGGCTGAAGGTGCGTTCACTGGTTTGTGGTTGCCGCCGCATAGTCTCGCATATGGATGTGATTCGCGAGTACGAACCGATGGAGTTGAACTCGCCGGTGCTTCCTCCCACCACCCGGCTGTACAGCCTGCCTCCAATTGGAGTTGGCACACCGATGGTCGAGAGTCTTACCGGCTATATCGCACGGCTTGCCGAGGCGCATTGCGTATCGCCTGGTCTTCTCTATTGGAAAGAGATCAAGGCATTGGCGGGCAAAGGCAACATCTTCAGCTTCCGGGTAACCGGCGATGGCGGCTATTCCACGCACACCATCAATGGCCACGGATCACCGGCTGTGGACTTTGTCAGGGTTGTGGAGGCACTCACTGGTCGTCGGGATCTCCGCTATTTGACGCTGCTCACCTGGGCGCAGGTCTTGCCGGGGCATGCGCTGTTGCGCCGCTGGCGTGCTTGGTGCGACCGCTGCTTTCGGGCGTGGCTAAAGGCCAAGCAACCAATCTACGAGCCTCTCCTTTGGACGATGCAAGCCGTGAACATGTGCACGTACCATCGCTGCAAACTGCGCGACACGTGTCCGTATTGTGCGCGTCGCGTCGGCCCGTTGGATTGGCGCTCGCGGCCCGGTTACTGCTCCCGGTGCGAGAGAGCGCTCGTCGGCGCTGAGCAGGCATCAAGTTCCCAAGAACTCGCCGGTGCTGAATTGATGTGGGCTACGTGGGTAGCAACTGCCGTTGGGGAGCTAATTTCCGCCGCTCCACGCATTGCATCTCCCCCAACAAAAGAACGTCTCGCACAAACCATTGGAGGGTGCGTTGAGAGCACGAGTGCCGGCAATGCTTCCGCCTTCGCCAGACTTATGCAGGTTGGTAGAGGAGATGTCAGCAGATGGCAACGAGGCAAAGCCTTACCGCGATTGGCCCTGCTTTTGGATATGGCCTTTCGCGTGGAAGCACCGCTGCTGGACTTTCTGCTCGGAACTGCAGGATGCGTCTCCTCGCGAGGATTTCTCAGGTCCTCACCGGTCGAGCCGGACCGCGGCCCTCGGCGAACGACGATCCAGTACGGGCGGCGGATGAACGAACCGCAAGTAATTGAAGCACTCCAATCAGCGCTTCACGAGAGCCCACCGCCCTCCGTCACGCAAGTCATGAAGCGGATTAGCCATTCAGAGGTAACAGTTCGTCGCCATTTTCCGGACCTCTGCCGTGACATCGCAAAGCTCTATGCGGAATACCGCGTCAAGCGTGCGAGCGAAAGGAAATCTCAGGCTGGCGAAGAGGTGAAGCGAATCGCCTACGAACTATATGCCAACGGGATTGGCCTCACCCGCCGGCACATACGCCCCCTGTTGACCAGTTCCGACTACCTGAATCTGGAAGAGGGACGGGCCGCCCTGCGTGCAGTTCGGCAGGAACTCGGCCTGTAGACCATCATCGGAATCTCTTTTTGCAAAGCTATGGTTCCAATTCTGCAAACCTATGAGTGAAGTGACAGGAAGAAGCGTGTGGGTGCCGGGTAATGATCGGCAGGCTATGCTTCGAGCGACGATTCTCTGCCTGGGAGGGAGTGGACTCGCCGCAGGATCTGTTTTCTACGGAGTGCTGGCCAATTGCCATCTGTCTCGGACGGTGACGTCATCGCGAGGAAATCGAGCCCGAATGGCACTTTTGTCGCCGTGCACCTTCGAAAGAGATGCGAAGCGTTACTCGGCTATTGCCCTTCAGTCACCCAGGTTCGCATCGTGCGGGTTGGCGAAGATCCAAGAAGAGGTGGCACAACCGTCTTTCAGCTTTCCGAAGAAACCGATTATCTTAGGTTCGACTGGACGTCCGACACCTCAGTGCGGATTACCGGCTATTCGGACGGCGAGGGCGTCATGTACAAAGAACGGCGGGCCGGCAACATCGACATCCAATTCCTCCCCGTGGGCACCCTGTGACAGCGGACTGATGCAGCTACGGACCTTGGCGTTCTCTGAAGATGATAACCCGAAGAGGCGAGCGCGCCCCTACAATGGTCTAGTTTGCGACTTCTCTTACTACTCTTCCTGACAGGAGCTTCGGCGATGTATTCGAGCACGCTGGATGTGGCGACGGCGGACCGGCTGGCGAACCTCGCGCTGGCTTGCGTGCATCGCGAGTACCCTTCCAAGATCGGCCATCTCCTGAACTCCGATAAAGATGTGCTACCGCCGCGAGAATTGACACCGGCGTTCTATGGCTGTTATGACTGGCATTCCTCTGTTCATGGCCACTGGATGCTGGCGCGGTTGGCGCGTACTTACCCGGACGCGCCGCTGGCGGCGAAGGCGAAGCAAGCGCTGCGACAGAGTCTCACGGCGGAGAATCTGCAGGCTGAAGCAAAGTACTTGAGGGGCGAAGGCCGCGCATCGTTCGAGAGGCCTTACGGTTTGGCATGGCTGCTGCAGTTGTCGGCGGAACTGCAGGAGTGGAACGACCCCGATGCCAGGCAATGGGCTGCCGCGCTCAAGCCTTTGGAAGAGGCGGCGGTCGCGCGGCTCGAGGAGTGGCTGAAGAAGCTGACTTTTCCGGTGCGAAGCGGCGAGCACTCGAACACGGCCTTTGGGCTGGGGCTTGCGTTGGATTATGCGCGGCAAACGCAGAATGCGCAGTTGAAGGCGCTGGTCGAAAGCAAAGCAAGGCAGTTCTATGGGAAGGACCGCGCGTGCCCGTTTGCCTACGAGCCGTCGGGAGAGGATTTTCTCTCACCTTGTCTGGCGGAGGCGGATGTGATGCGCCGGGTTCTGACGCGCGCCGAGTTTGCCAAGTGGCTGGATGAATTCATTCCCGGATTGGCGGAGAGCCCGGCGACTGGCTCCGCCCGGCGGTAGTCGCCGATCCAACCGACGGCAAGCTGGCTCACCTGGACGGACTGAACCTGAGCCGCGCCTGGATGCTGTATGGAATCGTGTCCGCGTTGCCCGAGAGCGATCCGCGGGTGAAGGTGTTGCGAGCGACGGCCGACGAGCATTCGCGCGACGGTCTGAAATCCGTCACCGGCGAACATTATGAGGGCGGCCACTGGCTGGGCAGTTTTGCGGTGTATCTGCTGACGGCGCGAGGGATTCAGCAGGCTTCCGAGGGAAACGCCACTCCGCGCTGAGGCTTCAGCCGCCGATGGAATACATGGGGCGCTGTGGCGCTTCAAACGCCGGCTGCCCAATCTGGTGGCCCGCCCACTTCTTCCAGATCGTCGCTCTGAATAAGTATTCAAGTTCCTCGTCGGAGCCGGACTGGAGGGCATGGCGGATATCGGTTTCCTCGCGGGCAAACAGACAATTGCGGAGCTTGCCGTCGGAGGTAAGGCGCAATCGGTTGCAATTCTGGCAGAACGGACGGCTCACCGACGCGATGAAGCCGACCCGTGAACCGTCCGCAAACTCGTATTCCGTGGCGGGCGCGCGTGGGTCCGGATCGGCGATTGGCCGCAAGCGGGCCGAATTCAGCTTCCAGAATGTCGATCATCTCATCGGCGGTCAGCACCTGGGCGCCGTCCCACAGGCTCTGCCCGTCCAGCGGCATGAACTCGATGAAGCGGATTTCAACGCCTCGTTCGCGCGCAAAACGAACCAACGGAACCAGATCGGGCTCCGAGAGATTCTTCACCGCCACCGCATTCAACTTGAAATCGAATCCCTCCGCGGCAGCCGCATCGATGCCAGCTAGAACTCGCGCCAACTCGTCTCTCCTCGCAATCCGATGAAAGCGTTCGCGATCCAGTGAATCCAGATGGATGTTGAGGCGGCGCAGGCCAGCTTGGCGAAGCTCTTGGCTTGCTGCGCCAAGAGCAACCCGTTGGTTGTTAATGCCAAGTCGCTGAGCGGGCAGCGCCGAAAGCTGGCTGATGAGGTCTGCCAACCGGGGCCGGAGCAGCGGCTCCCCGCCGGTCAGGCGGATCTTCCTGATTCCGAGCCCCACGCCGATCTTGGCGGCACGGACCAGTTGGGGAAAGCCGATGAGCTGCGAATTCGGAGCAAATGCGCCGCCCTCCTCCGGCATGCAGTAGAAACAACGGATATTGCAACGGTCCGTCACGCTGATGCGCAGATCGGAATGAACACGGCCATGTCGATCGATCAACGGACCCGTTTCCGGCATCGGCAAGCGCCGAGGGCTGTTCGGTGCGAAGTTGAACGAGTTGAGTCAAAGACTTTACCATGGCCGCCAGCCAGCATCAGGGCGACCATCCTCGATTATAGATACTAGCAACGGCTAAAACGATTCCAACGGCTAAAAAAATGCATCAAAACTCAAAAAAAGTTCGCACAACCGAAACATTTTGTTTTCGGGTGAGTCACAATATGTATAGGGGCAGGCTACCTCCGAGTCTGCTCCGCTATGGGAGCCCGCCGAACGAGAGACGGCGGCGCTCCCTTTATTTTTAGTCGCAGTCCTTCGCCTAGGAAACCGTCAGCCCTCAGCCAAGCCATCTAAGACGGCAAATACTGTTTCAGCGGCTCGAAGAATGCCTGGACAAACGATGTAGCGGTCTGGACGGCCGCCTACTGTATTCCCGTTGTTTACGGCTACAACCACACGCACTAAGGCCGTGTCGGTGCGGTTGAAGCGGACGGCGTCCATCACCGTGTATACCTTAGCCGAATACTCGCTGGCCACCACCCGGCTGCGCGATTGATACCAGTAGAGAACCACGCTCTGATTTGAGCCGCGAGCCACAATATAACGGTTCACCAGAATCGGTTGCGCTTCGACCTTAACTGGCACGGCGATAGTTCCAGCCTGCGATGCCACCCAACCGCTCCCGGGAAGGCAGTTCTTCGGCGAATGGGGCGCCTTCCCATTCCGTTGGGTCTGGAAATAGGCAACGAACAGATCTGCTAAACCGCCCGCAGCTATTCTGATAGACCCGGGAAAGAATGTCGTCCGCATTTAAGACGTCAAGGGTCTCTTTGTCGAGTTGGACGTCCTGGACCGCTCTCCAGCCGTTGTTTGGCATGGTGAAGTTCGCCAATGGCTTGGGTCGCGGCGAGACCTCTGTGCGCGAGAAGCCATAAAACAAAACCACTTGGCACAGCAGAGCAACGGTGAGGATGGTGGCCGTCTTTGACTTTAAAAATCCGTCCATTGTGTACCTTTCTGGAATCTGTCTCTATATTGGCGCGCCGAGCGCCTCAAACACTTGGCGAGCCTGGCTCCGAAGGTGCCGCACGTCGTTTGCGGGTGGCGAGATTGATCAGACTTATGGAACGAGATCAAGGCCACCAAGGCGATGACGAAGACGATGTAGCCTTCCACCTCATGATACGCCCCCTGAGCGAGCTTGGTATTCACCTCGGAAAGCACTCCTGTCAGAGCGACTCGAATCGCATTCGCGCCGATTGCGATCGGGACGGTGGAAAAGAACAGGAGCCAGCGCACCCAAGTTCGATTATCCCGGAAGTATGCGTAGACGAGCGAAAGGAAGGACAGCGAAAGAAGTGATCGAATTCCGCTACATGCTTCGGCGACGTTCAAAACCTGGCTGGGCAGTTCGAGCAGGTTGCCGGTGCGAATGACGGGAATGCCAACCGCGCTGAGCATCCATTCGGCCAGGGTCGTAGCTAACTCCTGGAGCCGCAACGTGAGTTGCGCATAGATGATGGCCGGGATGGGGATCATGAAGAGCAGCAACGCCAGAGCGGAAACGCCAGTATTTTGAACCACCGCTTGCCTCCGAGGTAGACGACCATTCCCGCCAGCGAGATTACAAACGCCAAGCGTTGTGTGAACAACTCGGCACCCAAGGTGGCCAGTACGGATTGAATGGCGCCCCAAGCCAAAATCAGCAGGCCCCAAGCACTCGATTTGTCGAGGCTCGCCAGCAATTGATCCCGCCTCTGCCAGACCACATAACCGGCCACAACCGGAACGAAGAACCCGTGTCCCATGTTGTCGTCGGTGGCCCAAATCCTTGACTAACTGCCATAGCATCGGGGCGTAGCAGGCAATCAAGAGCGCCCCGAACCAGACGATTGGCTGCCAGGGCATGCGCGAAGACTGCGCCAGCGGCTGTTGTGGCGCCTCAGCCGGTGCGAGCGATGGGACTGCTAGTCATTTCAGGTCTTGACTTCTCAGTTAAACACAAAACACCAAGCAGAATTCCCCAGGATCGCCCAGAAAACTGCCAAGGAGCCACCTGCATTCCAAATGCCGAACCTCATCGCCGCTGAACGAGCGGTAACCGGCTTAACCCAGGCCTCTTACTTCTCCAGGTAGAAATTCCCCACAAATAGTGTGTCGATCCCTGAGGAATAGAAGCTACGCACGGCGTCACGCGGGGTGCAAACCAATGGATCGCCGAACAGGTTAAAGCTGGTGTTGTAAAGCACCGGCAAACCGGTGGCTTTGCCGGCGGCCAGCAGCAGTGCGTGGTAGCGTGGATTCTCTTCCTTTTCCACCGTGTGCACGCGCACATGAGCCATCGCCGAGCAGGGCCGCTTCGAAGGTCTTTCTATACTCTTCACGCACCGTTCCGACCGTTGCCAGAAAACGTGAATTCGGCCCGACCTCGAAGTACTGGCCGGCCAGCTCTGCCGGAACCGAGGCGGCAAACTTTCGGAAGCTCTCTCTCCGCTTGATGTAGACATTCAGGTTTTCAGTTGAGTAAGGGTTCAGCGGCGAGGCCAGAATACTGCGGTTGCCGAGAGCACGTGGACCGAACTCCATCCGGCCGTTCATCCAAGCCACAATCTTGTTGTCACTCAGGGCCTCAATCGCGGTGTCGATGAGTTCGCCGTCGGTCAGCAGGTAACGGAACTTCAGCTTGCAGTTCTCCACCACCTGCTTGATCTCTTCCGGCTTGAACTGCGGGCCGAGGCAAAGCGTTCTGAGCGGCACACGCTCCTCGTGACGATAGAAATGGTGCCAGGCTTCGAGGGCCGCACCCAGAGCGGTGCCCGCGTTCCCCGCCGCGGGCTGCACAAAGACGTGATTGTACTTCTGTTCGAGCGACGCCACCAGCAACGCGTTCAGGCCTAGTCCGCCCGCCAAGCAAACCCTCTCGGCCTCGCCGATCATGCCCGGCAACGGATTCGTTGATGGCCAACTGCAACCCGGCGGCGATCTCTGCTTTCCGCCGGGGCGGAATGGGCTGGCCCGCTTCCAGGTCTAATAGCTGATAGAAGCGCTCGCTGAATCCGCCTCCGGAGATTCGCTCGGCGTCCAAGAAGGACCGATCCACCTGCGGCCACGCGGAGCCTCCCCGATGGAGCAGTTCGTGGAACAGCGGAGCTGTCACCGGCCTCAGCCGTAGTCGCCAGCCACTGCACCTTGTGCTCGTCGCCGCGAGCTTCAAAGCCCAGCAGGTCTGTCACGCGGTTAAAGATCACGCCGAGCGAATCGGGGAAGTACAACTCGCGGACCGGAGTCAGCTGATTCTCCTTGGCCTGGAAGAGCACGCCGGAACGGAAATCACCCGCGCGGTCGAGGCTTAGAACCGTTGCATCGCTGAACCCCGACACGTAGTACGCTGAGGCGGCATGCGCGAAGTGGTGCTCCACCACCACAATCTCACTGCGCGGGAAGCGCGCCAGAAGCTCCAAGTGCGCCGCACTTTCGGTGCCTCGGGCAAACGGCCGGGCAATCGCCACACAATCGATTTCGTCCGGTGTAATCCCGGCTACCTGCATGGCCGTTTGGTACGCCTCGTCCGGAAACTCATCCGGGACGGTCGTGCCGTGAAACCTTGCTTTGTTCCACGGCGGAGGCAAACTCGCCGTTCTTCAACACACAGCAGGCCGGATCGCTCAGCAGGCCGCCCAGACCAAGAATGATTTGTGACACGCTTATACTTTCCGCAACCGCTCAACGACTCGATCGCGTCCGAGGCATGCGAAACACGGCGAAAGCGCTGGGCCCAACCGATTGCCCGGTCAAGGCGGCCCGGCTGGCATTGATCAACAGTCCTGCCTTAACACCCTTCTCTTCGGCGAGCTTGCGCAGCTCAGCTTCCACCGAGGCTTCTGAGAACTCCGGATTCGCGGCAATTCGTTCCGCGAGCTCGTGCAAGAGTTGCCGTGCGCCCGGCAGATCGAGCTTTTCTAGCGCGTTCTTTTCGATTTCGAAATCGTCGGCAAAGTAAGCCCGGCCCTTGGTCGCGAAGTCGAACAGCGTGGAAAATCGAGACCGGATCACGTCGACAACGCGCGCGAACTGTTGCTCGTCGGCGGGAGGGGTCAGGCCGTGAGCCGCCAGGACAGCTTTGACCTGCGGCAACAGCTCTTCGACCGGCAGGGTCCGCAGATGCTGGGCATTCAGCCAAAGCGCCTTGGGGTCAATCGGATCTTCGTCGCTGAAATTGACCACCGCATTGCTGCGGTTTACGCCATCGAAGGAGAACGCCGCCGTCAATTCGCGAATCGTCATTTGCTCGCGATTATCTTTGGGCGACCATCCCTAGCAAGCACAGAAAATTGATATACCCGATCGGCAGAAACCCGTGGTCGCGGTACGTCGTTACGCTCACCACGGGGCCGTGCCTGCGCTTTGACAGCTTTGCTCCATCCGGGGCGGTCAGCAGCGGCAAGTGCGCGAACTGCGGCACTGGAGCGCGGGCGCCCTCGAAGATCAGCAGGTGCTTGAATGTGTTGGAAAGGTGATCCTGCCCGCGCACGATGTGGGTGATGTTCAGGTCGATGTCATCGGCGCAGGATGCCAAGTGATAGGTCGGCATGCCATTGCTGCGCAGCAGAGCAAAGTCCTCCATATCGGCGGTCAACTTGCTTTGTTCGCCATAGACCAAATCGCGGAATCGGATCTCACGCGGTATTTCGCGTGGCACGCGATAACGGATCACGAACGGCTCACCCGCCGCCGCCCGGCGATCACTTTCGCTGGTGCTTGAGGCGCGCATCTCCGGATTGCAGAGCCACGGCCCATCGGCATGACCTCGATCTTCAAGGTTCGCTTCGGCCGGCGTGAAGTCGCGGTAAGCGACACCTTCGGCCAGCAAGCCGGTACGCTAATTGGCGGTGCAGTTCGAGCCGTTCAGATTGCCGGTAGAACTCGTCCCAACCCAGCCCCAGCCAGTTCAGGCCATCACTGATGGAATCAAGAGAGGCTTGGGTGTTGCGATCGACGTCTGTGTCGTCGATCCGCAGAATCATCACGCCCTGATAATGCCGAACGAACAACCAGTTGAATATGAACGTCCGGGCGCTGCCAATGTGCAAATAGCCGGTCGGCGACGGGGCAAAACGAGCTCTAACCATGAAGTCTCAGTGTACAAAGGACGGTGAATGTCCCCGTGTCGTGCCGGGCACCAGAGACCGCAGCTCGCACTATTGCAGGTACAGAAAATCTTCAGGACGGGGCAACTGAAGGGCGGCAGACTTCGTCGAGGGGCCCTCAACAGGGACCTCCTCCGCTGCGCTGCGCACCCACTTCGATTGCCGCTTTCCCTGTGGCCCCGACAGTACCAGCGGCACATCAACCGTGAAGTCGTCCGATACGCCGGTCTGTGCCAACGTGTAGTCTTTGTGTCCGTTTCCAGGAGCCTTGAGCCGGAGGGTCGGTATACCGGTGCCGTAGACCCAGGTATCGAAGAAGAGATCCAACGACCGGTCCGGCTGACCGACGGGCACATATTCGCTCGCCACCTTTTGGAAATCCTCGTTCGATAGCGGCTTGCCGGCAAAGTCGCGAACCAGGCGCCGCATCATCTCCTCAAACGCTTCGCGGCCCATCCTCTGGCGCAGCATGTGCATTACCCACGAGCCTTTCTCGTACGTGATAATGCGCCATGCTTCCGCGCCTCCCATCTCGTTGAGCCGTTGCCCAAGCTCAAGCGGGCCCGCCGAATCCACTCGTTGGCCGTTTTTCAATACTGAAGTCAATTCGCGACGATACAGCGCCATCACCTGGTTCATGGCTTCTTCGCCCTTGCGGCGTTCCAGCATCTCCAGTGCAGCGTAGTTTGCCAAGGATTCCATAATCCAGTCGCTTCGATAGCCGGCTGCCGCCACCACATTGCCCCACCACTGATGCGCCACTTCGTGGGCCAAGAGAATCTGAGAAAAGAACGTATTCACCTGCGAATCCCTAACTTCAAAGGGCCGCTCCTCTTTGTGCATGTAGGAAAGCGTCGACAGATAAATCAGGCCGGGAAATCCCTGTCCGAAGTAACCCGGGATGGGCGAGACGGCGATGTGTTTCAAGGGCAGCGGTCCCCACTCCCTGGAGAACTCGTCAACGATTTGCCCGACGTCCGCCGACATCTCGGTCAGCCGTTCGGTAGCAATGTCCGCGTGAGCCGAAACGGAACTGGGATTTCCGATTGCGCGAGAGGCGCGAATCTTGTCGAACAGCGCCCGATTCCCGAAGCATTCGATGCGGTAGGAACCATGATCTACCGATATGCTTTCAAACTCACCAATGTTAAAGCCGGCGAACCGCCCCGGCATCCGGGTCTTGCGATGGACCACTCGTTGCTCGCCGTCGGGCCCGCTGACGAAATGCTCGTCGATCAACTCGCCCGTCGAGACGACGCCTAGACTGCGCGGGCAGCGAAAGGTAAGGTCAAACTGGGCCAGATCCATTCCGGTGTGCGGGAACCAGGCGTTTCGATCGGCCACATAATACACGCCCGTCTCGGTTTGTTGAACGACATTCCCCTCATGATGGATGTTGACGACGTGCGTTTTGCCGGGCTCAAGCATCCGTTTCGTGACAATCACAAACGGTGTCATCATCAGGCCGCTCTCGTTGCGCACCGAATTGTGCTGGAAAACCTCCGCCGGCTCTCCGTCGACCGAGGCCCCGGAAATCAGCATCCGGCTTGAGATCTGTAGCTCAAAGGCGCGCACGGGCCCACGTTGAAAGGAGACTTCAGCCTCCGTCACCGACGATTGGCTGAGGTCGGCATGAATGGTTGTGTCGATGTGGAAATTGGCGAGTTTCAGACCGGCAGGCGGGCTTTCAGGTAAGGGCGGGCGGCGCGGCATGAAGCTGGCCCAAAGGCGAAAATGTGGTGGACCCGATCCGGCGTCGACACTTCCGATCGCGATCGGCTCCGGATCGTCCGGCTGATACACCACGTCGAATGTCCCGAGTTGCTTGCCCCTCAGTACACAGTCAAACAGGCCATGGCTGGGTGAATGCCCGTCGAACAAAGAGGCAATGAGGCGCACATCAAGGTCTGCAGCCAGGCTCCGTAACACCGGATTCCACTGCTCCGCAATTTCGGCGACGAGTTCAGGAGTTTTGTCCGATGCGTGTTTTTCCAACTGGCGCTGGATCTCGGCACTCGTGTCGTCGGTAAAGAAGAAGACAGCGGCCCGAAAATGCTCGTCGAGATTCGGCGATTTGGTAAACGACGCCAATGATTGACGCTCGCTTCGGCGGCCTGGAAGCACAAGCAGTTCCGCATCACCGAACTCATTGTCAAGCGCGGAAAAGACCATGGCCATGGGGCGCCCGGCCACCGGATTAGCGAACGAGATGGTGCCGTCATTGAAATAGAACTTGAGATCGCCTCGAACCAATTGAAAATCGCGAACGTGGTAGGTTTCGTTCGGATCCAGGCTGAGGTGATCAAACTGCGACGCAATCTCTGCAGCAGTGAGCGATTGTAGTGCGTCCGATGGCACTGTCGCGGCTCCGGTCCGCAAGCCCGCTGCCTGCAGGATACACAGGCAACAGACGGATCGCGCGACGATAGAGCGGAATTGCATGCTGCCCCGACTAGTGTAATGGACGGCGAGCGGGCCGACGTCGTTTCCCCGTACCCGACGCCGTAAGGGTCTTTACTTGATCTCGGGGCTCTGCGGGGTGGCCGGCTCCTGCCCCCAGTTTTCATGAATAATGCCGGACTGGTCGGCGTAGAACGTTCTTCGGCCGGTGTTGTTGAACGCGACGGGAACGGCCAACAAGGCGTAGCCGCCCGCGCTGCCGGTCATAGTGAAGTTGTAGCCGCTGTTCGATCCGGTTGCCAAGCTCTGGGGGATCAGCCCGGCTGCCGACGGACCCTCTGTCGCCCCACCGGCGGCAGGCCCGAGTTCGGCAAGCGAGGTGGCGTATCGGCCAAACTGCGACATGTACTGGGTTTGGGCCGTCAGCAGCGTTCGGATCTGGGCAACGGCGGCCATTTCCCGGGCATTCATCTGTATCTTGTTGACCTGCGGTAAGGCAATCGCAAGGATGATCAGGATAATGGCGACAACAATCAGCAACTCAATGAGCGAAAAGCCCGATTGGCGCTTCCGCTTTTCACCCAGTGCACCAGCCAGCAACCGAAAACGGGGGCCGAACGGGTGCAGCCCGGACTGGGGGGCAGAATGCGCGAACTCAGAAGAAACAGGGAAAGACCGCATACGACTCACATGATACGACGCAAAAGACACAGCGAGCGTTGTGTTGCCTCAAGGAGTTCCCGACGAGCCATGGTAAAGGTTTGGCGAATGTGTGGGAGCGACTAATCGGCCTTCACAACGTGATCGATTCGCCGCAGGCGCTCCAACAACTCGGGAAGCAGCGATAGTCGTAAGGCGTTCGCTCCGTCCGATAACGCCCGCTCTGGCGCTTCGTGGACTTCGACGAATAGCCCGGCGATTCCCACTGCGGTCGCTGCGCGCGCCAATGGTCCGATGAACTGTGGTTGGCCACCGGATGTGCTCCCTGCCGCGCCAGGCAACTGCACACTGTGGGTTGCGTCAAAAACCACCGGATAACCGCTCTCGGCCATAATCGCCAATCCGCGCATATCGACGACTAGATTGTTGTACCCGAAGCTCGATCCACGCTCTGTGAGGATGATTTTGTTGTTGCCGGTACTTGCCACCTTCGCAGCAGCATTGCCGATGTCGTTTGGCGAAACAAACTGGCCCTTCTTGATATTCACCACCCGGCCGGTCTTGCCGGCTTCCAGCAACAGGTCAGTCTGGCGGCACAGGAACGCCGGAATCTGAAGGATGTCCACGTGAGGCGCCACCTGTTCGGCCTGCCAGGGCTCGTGAATATCCGTCAATACCGGTATTCCCAGCTTCCTCACTTCGCCAAGGATGCGCACGCCTTCGCGCAGGCCCGGCCCACGATATGACTTCACGCTGCTACGGTTCGCCTTATCGAACGAGGCTTTAAACACGTAAGGACCTGCTATCCGACGGATCTCCTGAGCGATCCAGAGCGCGTGCTGCTCACTCTCAATCACGCACGGCCCGGCAATCAGCGCCAGAGGAGCGCGGGCGGAGAAAGCCACCGCGCCGGCTGCGCTACCCACTTCAATTTCGATCATTGGGCGTGGGTCAATTCGGGTTCGGCCGTACTGATTTTCCGTTCCGCCTGTTCAAGCGCCGCGCCGACAAACGCAACGAATAGCGGGTGCGGCTCGAGCGGTTTCGATTTGAATTCCGGATGGAACTGACAGCCGAGATACCACGGGTGGTCGGGCACTTCACAGATCTCCACGTAAACACCATCTGGCGTCTGTCCGGTCAGGCGCATGCCATGCGCAGTGAGAATCGGTTCAAATTCCCGGTTGAACTCGTAGCGATGGCGATGGCGCTCGCTTATATCGGTTTGTCCGTAGGCGCGCTCCGCAAAACTGCCCTCAGTCAGCCGGCACGGGTAAGCGCCCAGACGCATGGTGCCGCCTAACTCGTCAACGCCTTTCAGTTCGCGGAGCTTATAGATCACGCGGTGCTCCGTGCCCCCGTCAAACTCTGTCGAATCGGCGTTCGCAAGTCCACACACGTTGCGCGCGAACTCGATCACCATCGTCTGCATGCCGAGGCAAATGCCGAAATAGGGGATCTTCTCCTCGCGGGCACAGCGGATTGCGTTCAACATGCCGGCGATGCCACGTTTGCCAAACCCTCCGGGCACCAGCAGGCCGTCAAAGGCCGTTAGCCCTTCCTTGCACGCCGGCCACTCAATCCGTTCCGACTCGATCCAGTGAATGTTGACCTGCGCCTGGTGGGCAATGCCCGCATGCAGCAAGGCCTCTTTCAGGCTTTTGTAGGAATCCTCATACTCCACGTACTTCCCCACCAACCCGATGCTCACCTCGCGCTTCGGATTGTGCATCCGATCGAGCATCTCGGTCCAGCGGGTCAAGTTCCGCGGGCCGGCTTCGATTCGCAACTGATGCAGAATGGCATCATCCACTTTCTGCTCGGCGAAAACCATCGGCACTTCATAGACCGACTTCACGTCCCGCGCCGTTATAACTCCTGACACGGGCACATCGCAGAACAGAGCGATCTTCTCTTTCACTTCGTCGGGGAGTGCCTTCTCCGAACGGCACAGCAAGATGTCCGGCTGGATACCGATCGCCCGCAGTTCTTTCACGCTGTGCTGCGTAGGCTTGGTCTTCAATTCCTGCGCGGCGGCGATCCAGGGCACCAGCGTCACATGCACAAACAGCGTGTTGTCGCGACCCTCTTCATGCCGCATCTGGCGAATGGCTTCTATGAACGGCAGCGACTCGATGTCACCCACGGTTCCTCCGATCTCGACGATCGCCACGTCCACATCCACGGCCACCTTGCGGCAGGCGGCTTTAATCTCGTTCGTTACATGCGGAATGACCTGGACGGTTTTGCCCAGATAGTCACCCCGCCGCTCTTTCGTAATGATGTTCTCGTAGATGCGGCCTGACGTCAGGTTGTTGCTCTGCGTCAGCGGGGCATGCGTGAACCGCTCATAGTGCCCCAGATCCAGGTCGGTCTCGGCTCCGTCGTCGGTGACGAAGACTTCCCCATGTTGGAACGGGCTCATGGTGCCCGGGTCGATGTTCAGGTAGGGATCGAATTTCTGGAGCGTGACTCGGATTCCCCGGCTCTCCAGAAGGCAGCCGATCGATGACGCCGCGATGCCCTTCCCTAAGGAAGAAACAACGCCCCCCGTTACGAAGATGTATTTAGCCATGCTCTCCCTGTTAGCGTTTCTCTCGTTTGAACATCATCCGTGTTTACACCCTCCCCAGCCTGCCGGCCACTGTCTCAAACAGGCGATTCAGGCGCACCAAATCATCCGGCGTGTCCACGCCGAGAGACTCGTACTCAGTTTCCACAACCTTAATCCGGTAACCGTTTTCGAGCGCGCGCAGTTGTTCCAGGCACTCCGCCTTTTCAAGCGGACCGACAGCCAAGTCTGGATAGCCCAGCAGCAAGTCGCGCCGGTACACATACAGCCCAATATGTTTGAAGTAGACCGATCCGTCCGCGACCCGATCGCGGTCGTACGGGATGGGACAGCGGGAAAAGTAGATGGCGTCGCCGTTGAAGTTCGTGACGACCTTCACCACGTTTGGATTCATGATGTCGGCAGGGTCGGCGATGCGGCGTTTCAAGGTGCCCATCGATGACGTCTCATCGCCCAGAACAGAAAGTACGGCCGCATCGATAGCGTTGGGGTCAATCAGGGGTTCATCGCCCTGGATGTTGACGTAGAGGTCAGCAT
Organism: uncultured Acidobacteriaceae bacterium; assembly: GCA_963771305.1. Taxonomy (GTDB): domain Bacteria; phylum Acidobacteriota; class Terriglobia; order Bryobacterales; family Bryobacteraceae; genus CAJCIT01. The sequence goes on along the minus strand of CAVYTS010000030.1, from coordinate 67,553 downwards.
TTTCGGCAGAAGCGATTTCGGCCAACCGGTCTGTACCGGAGGGGTGGTCCGTGCGCGTCATACGTGCATGACCGCCGAATCGCCGGACCTCGCCCGCAATCCGATCGTCATCAGTCGCCACCAGCACACCGGCGTTCAGGTATTGCGCCATCAGAGCACGTTCGTAGACGTGCTGCACCATCGGTTTACCGGCGAGTTGAGCGAGAGATTTTCCAGGGAATCGAGAGGAGGCGAATCGTGCGGGGATTATACCCAGGATCCTCGTACGCACGATCGAGTATAGCATGCAGGATGGGCTCGATCGCGTCCGAACTCCCGTACTCTTTCCAGCAATAGATCTCCCCGGTCATCTGACGGACGAAGGCCTGTTGAAGCCATCCCATCCGTTAGACGCATTCTGGGGAGCGAAAATCCACGCGCTTTGGCCGATGTTATGATCGGACTGAAAGGGCGAATAAGCCTCATGCGACCGCGACCTTATCGAGAGACGCTCTCACCGTCGCGTGCGGCCGATAAGATCGCCGGCGGTGTTTGTCGCTTCGTGCCTGCTATTTTCTCTGTTTTAATCCTGGTCGCCGGCCTTTGTCTCCCTATGCTTGGAGCGGATGGTCCGCGTTCCGATAGTCAGGCCGGAGACGGGCCGAAAGACGATCCAAAACAAGCCGTAGTTCCCCCGCCCCAGGTCCCGGTCACTATTGAGACCCGGAAAAAAAGCAACGAGCCGGTCGTTGAGTCCCGCCCTTCAAATATCAAGGTAAACAGCACGCTGGTGCTGATTAATGTGACGGTCACCGATCCCCTCAACCGCTTCGTCACCGGCCTTGAGAAAGAGCACTTCCGGCTTTTTGAGGACAAGGTCGAGCAGCAAATTACCCAGTTCTCCGCCGAGGACGCACCCATTTCCATCGGCTTGGTTTTTGACACCAGCGGGAGCATGGGCGCAAAACTTCAGAAATCTCGTCAGGCTGCCGTCGAGTTCTTCAAGACAGCGAATCCCTCCGACGAGTTCTTCCTGGTGCAGTTTAATGACCGCCCCGAACTGACCCAAGCCTTCACGACCGACACGGATTCCATCCAAAGCGCGCTGACTTTTACCCAGTCAAAGGGCCGTACCGCGCTACTCGATGCGGTCTACCTGGCCATGAATGAGATGAAAAAGGCCAAGAACCCCCGTAAGGCGATTCTGATTATTTCCGATGGCGGCGACAATAGCAGCCGCTACACGGAAACAGAGATCAAGAGCCGGGTCCGCGAAGCCGACGTCCAGATTTATGCCATCGGCATCTTTGAATCGGCGGGATCGCGCGGGCGAACGCCGGAAGAAGCCGCCGGCCCCGGTTTGCTGAATGAGATGGCCGAACAAACGGGCGGGCGCCAATACTCGGTTGAAAACGTTGCGGAACTGCCCGACATTGCTGCCAAAATAGGAATTGAACTTCGAAACCAATACATCCTGGGTTACACTCCAAAGAATCGCGAGCGAGACGGCAAATATCGGAAGGTGCAGGTGAAGCTAAACCAGCCTCGCGGTCTTCCCCCACTCAAGGCTTACTTCCGTCTCGGTTACTATGCGCCGACTCAATAAGACACTTTTAGCCGCCGGCCTTCTGATTGTCGCCGTTGGCGGCGCTTGGGCCCAGTTTGTGGCGGAAACGCGCCTGGTTGTGCTGCATGCCAGCGTTGCCGATAAACGCGGCAAACTCGTCACCAACCTCGATCGCGACTCGTTCAAGATCTTCGAAAATGGCGTGCCGCAGGAACTGAAGCTCTTCCGCCGCGAAGATGTCCCGGTCTCACTCGGCATCATCATCGACAACAGCGGCAGTATGCGCCCGAAACGTGAACGGGTTGAGGCCGCAGCCCTTAACCTGGTCAAGGAATCCAACCCGCAGGATGAAGTCTTTATCGTCAATTTCAACGACGAAGCCTACCTCGATGTTCCTTTTACAAATGACGTGAAGAAGATGGAAACGGGACTCGCGCGTATTGATTCGCGCGGTGGCACTGCCATGCGCGACGCCGTCGACATGTCCATCAACTACATGAAGACCGATGCCAAGAAAGACAAGAAAGTGCTTCTTATCATTACCGATGGTAATGACAACGCGAGCAATTCAACGCTTGAGCGGGTGGTCCAGAAGTCGCTTCAAAGTGAAGTTCTAATCTATGCGATCGGCTTACTGGTTGAAGAAGAGAAACATGACGCAGCGAAGGCCAAGCGCGCTTTGAAGGAAATTACCACCGCCACCGGCGGCTTGGTTTTTTATCCGACGAACGTTGGCGAAGTCCAACAGTTGACGACCGAAATCGCGCACGACATTCGCAACCAATACACGCTGGCCTATTCGCCTTCACAAGCAGACGATGGCTCATACCGGCAGATCAAGGTCGTTTGCACCGCGCCCGGTAGCCCCAGTGTTCGCACCCGCTCCGGCTACTACGCCCGTCGCGAGGACAAAAAGTCGACCGACGCCCAGGCTGCCCCGAAAGCATTCACGATTCAGTGATGTTGCGCTTCCTCTGGAATGCCTCACGCGGGAACCGGCTGACACCTTGGCGATCCTCCTATCTTCGCTGGCGTGTTGAAACCTACGCAGGCCTCCCGGCTAAGACCATCACGTTCACTCAATTCTGGAGCTTCGTTTGGCATGAGAAGAGCCCTCTGCTGCGCTATCTCTTATGGGTTGACCGCATGAACGGCTGACGTGGGGCAAGAAGAAATCCTGCGGCGGGATGGCGTTCCGCCTGGACGATTTTGAGCATCGCGGCTGTTACCATCAGAGTACTGTTTTCGGGCGCGACCCGCATGCAGATATTTCGGAGATATTCACTTATGACAAAGAAACTATACGGCGCCGGAGTGGCGCTTCTTATGATGTCGGTCCTCCTGCTGGCGCCCGCCCGGGTTGCGGTTGCACAGGCGCCCGCACAGTCCAATGCGAAGACACTCGATCAAGAGATCGAGCTGATGCGAAAGGACATTCGTTCAGGGAGAAAGCAGATGGTCGCGGTGAACCTGACGCTCACCGACAAAGAGGCGGAAGCGTTTTGGCCCGTCTATGACCAGTACACAGCGGAACTGGCGAAAATCAATGACACCAAGGCTGCCCTAATCAAGCAGTATGCACAAAGTGGCGACACGATGACCGACGCTCAGTACGCCACTGCCGTGAAATCGTGGGCCACCTCGGACGTAAGTGCTGCACAACTAAGGCTTAAGTACGTGCCGCTATTCGAAAAGGTTCTGACCGCCAAGAACACAGCGCGCTTTTTCCAGATTGACCGCCGTTTGCAGAACGTGGTCGATCTGCAACTGGCTTCGGCGATCCCGCTCGTTCAACCGTAGAACCACCTGCCATATGCCTTCAGTCTGTGGCTGAGGGAGCAACCGCGCGCGTGAGATTCTGTGCGAACTTCAGCACAGAACCGCGCGCGTCAGCAAGTGGATGCCGGCCAACGTGGCATGGGCTTTAGGATGCTGAGCCGACAGTCATCCCGGCGTTCTGTGCTCGGAGGCACAAGCGATTTCTTCACGGATTCCGACTAGCGCTGGTTTAGCTTCTCAATCGCTTCGCAGAGAGCCTTTTGTCTAAACGGTCCTTTTTTCTTTGGCGCCCCCCAGCACGGTCTGGCCCTTTTTGTTGCGGATGGTCACTCTCCGAAACTGGCCGTTACCTAGGCCATCTGCGTCACGCAAGCTGACCCCGCCCCCTTCCACGCGTCGAATCCCCCAATCAGGTTCGCAATGTCGCGGAACCCGGCGCGGCGGAGCAGGCTGGTCGCGATGGAGCTGCGGTACCCGCCCTTGCAGTGGACCACCAGCAGTTTGCCTGGATCCAGTTCGCCCGTCCTCTTTGCCAGTTCACCCAAGGGAATGTGAATCGAGTTTTCTAAGGCGCCGTTGTTCACTTCAGCAGGCTCCCGCACGTCCAGAATGGCGATTTTTCCCTGTTCCGTTTCCAGCAGCTCCGCCAAGTCCTGAGCTGTCACCTGCGGGATATAGTCCAGTTCCTGACCGCCTTGGATCCAGCCGACAGGGCCATTTTCCAGGTACCCCACAACGTTCTCCACGCCCACCCGGGCGAGCCGCAATTGAGATTCGCGGACGTGATCGGAATCTTCTCCCGCAATGATCAGCTTCGTGTCCAGCCCCAGAATGCGTGCTGCCCAAGAAGCATATTGCCCGGTGAGGGCGATATGGATGGACCCGGGAACGTGCGCCACGGCAAACTCCATAGCAGGCCGCGTATCCACCACCACGGCACCCTCCGACTGCAACCGCAACACCTCATCCGCAGACAGAGCCGACAGCGCTGGCAGTTCCCTGAGTGGTGCTGCACCGCGGCGGTTCAACTCCACTTCCCGCGCAAAATATTCCGGGCGTGGCGGGAGGCTATCCGTAAGCAGGTGTATAAACTCATCACAAGTCTTCGCCTGCAGCGCGTAGTTCGAACGGCGCTCCTTTGCAATGGTCGACGAGCTCTCCGAGCTCATTTGCCGGCCACACAGGGAACCCGCCCCGTGGGCCGGGAAGATCTCTGTGTCATCGGGCAGCGTCAGAAGTTTCTCCTGCAGGCTCTTGTACAACAGCGCCGCCAACTGCTGTGGCGTGTGACCGGCAGAAAGATCCGGGCGGCCGACGTCGCCCACAAAAAGCGTGTCGCCCGTGAAGACCTTTTTCGGCTGGCGGGGCTCTTTTATGTCCGCCAGGAGGATGCAAATGCTTTCCAACGTGTGGCCAGGGGTTTGCAGAAAATCGAGGTGGCAACTACCAAACTGCAGCGAATCGCCGTCCTTTACGGCTACGTGGGGAAACGCGGCTCCGCTGCCGTCGCCGAGGTAGATTTTCGCGCCCGTGCGATCAGCAAGTTCGTGGTGGCCCGAAACAAAGTCGGCGTGCAAATGGGTTTCGATAACGTGCTCAATCTTGAGCCCCGCGCGGGCAGCCGCATCGATATACAAATCCACGTCCCGTTGCGGATCGATGACTGCCCCTACGCCCTCTGAACCAATCAGATACGAGGCATGCGCCAAGCAACCGAGGTAGAACCGTTCTACTTGAACCGACTGCATGTGGCCCCCATAACGCCGCTCTTGTTGATACAAGAAATAGTATCTCTTACTTATTGGCGTCCGTCGCACCTTGACAGCCTTAATACCTCCTGGCATAAAATGGTGTGGTTCATCAATTCCTACTAAAACGATTCAAAACAGGAGATATGCAAGATGTCTTTACGCATCAATGACGAAGCGCCAAATTTCACAGCCGAGACAACCCAAGGTGAGGTCAAGTTTCACCAATGGATTGGCGACGGCTGGGCCGTCTTTTTCTCGCATCCCAAGGACTTTACGCCGGTTTGTACTACAGAACTTGGCTATATGGCATCGCTCGAACCGGAGTTCGCCAAACGCCATACAAAGATCATCGGTCTCAGTGTCGACCCGGTAACGAATCACAGTAAATGGGCAACCGACATTGAAGAAACTCAGGGGCACAAGGTCAACTACCCCATGATCGGCGACCCTACGCTTTACATCTCGAAGCTTTACAACATGCTGCCTGCCGATGCGGGCGAGACCGCCGAAGGCCGTACCGCCGCGACCAACGCAACCGTGCGCACTGTGTTTATCGTGGGCCCCGACAAGAAGATCAAGTTGATGCTCAGCTATCCGATGAGCACCGGACGGAACTTCGATGAAATCCTGCGTGTCCTGGATTCCATTCAGCTCACGGCGAAGCACAAGGTGGCTACCCCGGTGAACTGGAAGAACGGCGAGGACGTCATCATCCTGGGATCAGTTTCCGACGACGAAGCCAAGCAGAGGTATCCGGCGGGCTGGAAATCTCCCAAGCCCTATCTTCGGATCGTTCCTCAACCCGCGAGTTAACTCGACTGGGTCCTCACATTGAGCCGGCTCCGGGGAAACGCCCGGCCGGCTCAATGCTAGAATTCCCGCAGTCGAGGAATCTCCTTTGATACGTACGTTTTTAACCATCTCCTGCGCCGCGGCAGTTCTATCATTTTTATCAATTGTCGCGAGCGGCCAACCCCCTGCTCCGGAAACTACTCCGTCCCTAGACGAAATCATCGCGAAAAACATACAGGCTCGCGGCGGTCTAGCAAGAATTAAGGCGGTTCGCACCATGCGCGCCACCGGGAGAATCGACCAGGGCGATTTTCGCGCCCGGTTTGTTCAGGAGAACGAACGACCCAATAAGGTTCGCGAGGAGTTCATCATCCAAGGCATGGCGCAGGTAGAAGCCTACGATGGCAAAACAGGCTGGCAAGTGTCTCCCTTTGAGGGGCGAAAAGACCCCGACCTGCTATCCGCAGACGACATGAAGGGTCTGATCACGGATGCCGATATCGACGGCCAACTGGTCGACTACAAGAACAAGGATCATCGGGCCGAACTCATCGGCCACGATTCCGTGGAAGGAACCGACTGTTACAAAATCAAGCTGACGCTGAACAACAGCGACGTCCGCTACTACTACATCGACGCCGATTCCTTTCTCGAACTGAAAGTCGAAACGGAGCGTAACATTCGGGGAACTGTCCGCTACTCGGAAACCTATTTCGGCGACTACGATCAGGTGGACGGAATCTACTTTCCGTTTGCGTTTGAGTCAGGGCAGAAAGGCAGCCCATTCCGGGTAAAATACACGGTCGACAAAATCGAGATTAACGTGCCGATAAACGACGCGAGCTTCACCTTGCCCACGGGGGGTGCGAAGTGAGAGCAACAATCGGCTTCCTGATTGCGGGGTTAATGAGTGCGGCCGGATTGTCCGCCCAGCAAGTTAAGTTCAGTTCCGATACCATCTCGGGGCTGGGTGCCCGCAACATAGGGTCGGCTCAGATGAGCGGCCGTGTGACCTCCCTTGCTGCGGTACCGGAGAACGGCAGGCTGACCATCTACGTCGCGGCGGCGAGTGGCGGACTCTGGAAATCCGTCGACGGCGGTACGACTTACAAACCCGTCTTCGATAAGCAGCCAGTGCAATCTATCGGCGCCATCACAATTGACCCATCGGCGCCGAAGACACTTTGGGCCGGCACGGGCGAGGCTTGGACGCGAAACAGCGCCTCGATCGGTGATGGAATCTATAAATCGACAGACGGCGGTGAGAACTGGACCAACATGGGTCTGAAGAATTCGGAGCGAATTAGCAAGATTTTGGTCGATCCGAAAGACGGCAACACCGTCTACGCCTGCGCGACGGGTGCGCTGTGGAGCGACAGCAGCGATCGAGGCCTCTACAAGACTACTAACGGCGGCAAGAGCTGGACGCTGATACTGAAAGGCGCCAACTTGTCCACCGGTTGTTCCTCGATCTCAATGAGTGCTCACGATTCCAAAACGCTCTACGCGGGCATGTGGGATTTCCGTCGTAAAGGTTGGACCTTCCGCTCCGGTGGAGATTCACCGACAACGCCCAGCTCCAGCGCGTTCTATAAAACGACCGATGGTGGAGCAAACTGGACAAATCTGGATGCGCAATCGGCCAAAGGACTTCCCGCGAAACCTTGGGGCCGCGTTGCGATCTCGACGGCGCCGTCGAAGCCCGACGTGGTCTATGCGCTGATCGAGTCAACTCGTAGCGCGCTGTTTCGTTCGGCCGATGGCGGCAAAACGTGGGAAGAGCGCGACCGCAGCCAGATGATGGTTTGGCGGCCCTTCTACTTCGCCAATTTAATCGTGGATCCGAAGGACGAGAATAAGATCTACAAGCCCGGCGGAGGCTTGATCGTCAGCAGCGATGGCGGCGCCAGTTTCAGCAGCGCCTCGGGCGGCGCTCACGGAGATTTTCATGACGTCTGGATCAATCCCGCCGACTCGAATGAGATCATTACCGGCGACGACGGCGGAGTCTGGTACTCGCACGATTCCGGCAACAAGTGGCTGAAGGCCAATAATCTGCCAATTTCGCAGTTCTATCACGTGAGCGTCGATATGCACGACTCCTATCACGTATACGGCGGACTGCAGGACAACAGCGTGTGGATCGGCGATTCCTCGTACCCCGGCGGCATTACCAACAGCCGATGGGAGAACCTGTACGGCGGCGATGGCTTCTTCGTCTTTGCAGATCCGTCGGACCCGAACTACGTCTACCTGGAAGCCCAAGGCGGGACCATCTCGCGCCTTAACCGGCAAACGCTCTCAGCCCGCGGCATCCAGCCTCAGCCTAATTACGGTGAAGGGAAGCTGCGCTTCAACTGGAACACGCCTATTCATCTGAGCCCGAATGAGACGGGGACGGTTTACATCGGTGCACAATTCCTGTTTCGGACCCGCGATCACGGGCAGACCTGGGATCGCATCTCGCCTGACCTCACTACCAACGATCCTGCGAAGCAGAAGCAGGAGCAATCGGGCGGCGTGACGGTTGACAACTCCGAAGCAGAGATGCACACCACCATCTACTCCATCAGCGAATCGCCGCGCAACGGGCAGGTGATTTGGGTAGGCACCGATGATGGCAATCTGCAGCTCACACGCGACGGTGGCAAGACCTGGAACAACGTGGTCAGCCATGTGCCCAATCTTCCCAAGGCTTCCTGGGTTTCCTGGGTTGAGGCCAGCCGCTTCGAAGAGGGCACTGCCTACGCCACCTTCGATCGGCACACCTTTGGCGACATGGCGCCCTACGCCTTCAAGACAACGGACTTTGGCCAGACTTGGACACCAATCGTCTCATCGGCCAGCGGGATTCGCGGCTACGCGCACGTCATCAAAGAAGACACTGTTTCGTCTCGGCTTTTGTTTCTCGGCACGGAATTTGGCCTCTGGGTTTCGATTGACGGCGGAACGCAGTGGGCTCAATACAAAGGCGCCGATTTCCCGAATGTCGCGGTGCGCGACATCGTCGTGCATCCGCGCGAATCGGACTTGATTCTCGCAACGCACGGGCGCGGTATCTGGATTGTCGACGATATCACGCCGCTCCGGAACTTAACCCAGGACACGCTCGCCAAGGACGTTGCTTTCTTGAAAGGCCGGAACACACAGCAGCGTTTGTTAGCGCAAGGTGGATGGACGGATGGCGATGGCACATTTGTCGGCCCGAACCCGCCTGACGCGGCACTGATCACCTATTACCAGAAGAAGCGGCACGTCTACGGGCGAATGAAAATCGAGGTGTTCGATAGCGACGGAAAACTCGTGGATACGTTACCAGCGAACAGCCGCCTAGGCATCAGCCGCGTTCAGTGGTCGATGCGCATGAAGGCGCCCAAGGTTCCTCCCGCCGCCTCGGCCGCCGGCGAAGCGATTGTCGGCCCCAGACTGCTTCCCGGAACTTACACCGTGAAGATGACTCGCGGCACCGAGACTTACACAACTAAAATCGACGTGCAACTTGACCCGCGAGCGACCTATACCATCGCCGACCGCAAGCTGGAACTCGACGCCACTATGCGTGTGTATGCTTTGCTCGGCGACCTTACGTTTGACGTCGACCGGATTAACGGGGTACACGCCGCCCTCCTGCAGCGTGCCGCCGCTCTGGGTACCGATCCACTCGCTAAGCAATGCAACGATCTCGCAGTGAAAGTCGAAGACCTTCGCAAGAAAATCGTGGCTACTACGGAAGGCGGCGCAATTACCGGCGAAGAGCGGATCCGTGAGAAGACCGCGCAGCTCTATGGCGCACTCGTGGGGTATGAAGGGCGTCCGGCGGATTACTACGTCGCCAGGATCGACTCACTTACGCATGATCGCCAGGATGTGGTCAAGGAGTTCGACACATTTGCGGCGAGCAGCCTGAAGGCGTTGAACACATCCCTTGCCGCCAAGAAGCTGGAAAGCGTCCAGCCCCTCACACGGGAAGCGTGGGACAAGACGAGCAGCGACGCGGAGGGTGGCTTGGCAAGCCCAGGTCAGTCCTGGCTCAGTGACGTTCTGCGATCGCGCTAGTTCTGCCGAATGCTTCAGAAGATTCTCTCATTGGAAGCGGCGGATTCGTGGGCCATGAAACAGCGTGCAGAAGGCTTGCGTATTGGCTTCACCTGCGGCGCGTTCGACCTGTTGCATGCCGGCCATGTGGATTTACTTGAGCGGGCAAAGGGCCTCTGTGATCGATTGTTGATTGCGGTTAACTCGGATGAATCCATTCGCCGGTACAAAAGCCCGTTTCGTCCGGTGAATCCCGAGGCCCAACGCATGCAAGTTGTCGCCGGCTTGGGATGCGTGGACGCCGTCGTTCTTCTGGATGAAGAGCGGCCGCTGGGACTGATCGAGCGGTGGCGTCCCGACTTGTACATCAAAGGCGGCGATTACACGGGTCTGCGTTCGGGAACGACTGTCGAGAGTTACGGCGGCAAAGTTGTCTTGCTGCCTATTGCAATGGAACAAAGCACGACGGCCATTGTGGAGCGCGTCGCTGCGCTTCAAGCCCATAGCGCTCCGGCAGATTCACCGAAACGCGTCCGCGGGATTGTGTTTCTCGATCGCGACGGCACGTTGATTCGGAACGTGCCTTACTTACACGACCCGGCCAAGGTCGAACTTCTCCCCGGCGTTGCGCAGGGCTTAGTTCGCCTCCAGGAAGCCGGATTTCGTCTGGTCATCGTGACCAACCAGCAGGGCATCGGTCTGGGGTACTTTACGATTGAAGATTTCTTTGAAGTGAACCTGGCGCTCTTTCGCCGACTGTCGCCGCACGGTATCAAAATCGATAGAGTGTATCTCTGCCCGCATTCCTTGGCTGACGATTGTCTTTGCCGCAAGCCCGGCACAGCTCTCTTCGAAAGGGCACTGAAGGAGTATGAGTTGCCAGCTGGGGATTGCTGGATGCTGGGCGACAGCCAATCCGATGTCGCCGCAGGCCAAGCCGCTGGTTGTCACACTCTCTTGATCGATCAGGATCCGGATGCGGCCGCGACGCACTCGATTGCAGAGGCCGCTGATGTCATAATCGAGCGCCTCAGTTGAATCACTCCAGACTTCGGGCCCGCTTCGAGTTCTCATGGTGACTGAATAACTCATCCAGGCTTACGGTGGCCGTTCCAGGCTTTTCCACCACAATTCCGGCCGCGACATTCGCCCATCCCACGGCCTCACGCAGCGGAAGACCCCCTGCCAGAGCCACTGCCAGCGTGGCCACAACCGTATCGCCGGCTCCCGTAACGTCGAAAACTCTTCGGGCTTCGGTGGGAATCGAGACCGCCTCGGACCCACGTTCGAATAACGCCATGCCGTCCGGCCCCCGGGTGATGAGTATCTTGCTTCCCGGCAACTGCTCAACCAGAGCGTCCCCTGCTTGATGCAGCGAGTGTTCGGAATTGATTTCGATGCCGCTGGCCACGGACGCTTCCGCAACGTTGGGGGTGATCACCGCGCATCCCAGATACTTACGGAAGCTCGTGCATTTTGGATCGACGATTGTTTTTTTCCCAGCGGCTCGCGCGAACGAGATGATCTCGTAGCAGAATCTCTCCGTCAAAACGCCCTTGGCGTAGTCGGACAGCACCACCCAGGAGTTTGATTTCATCAGTTCCCTCGACAAGTCAATCAGCCGGTCGATCAGGCCGCCCGGCACATCCGACTTGGTTTCATGATCGATCCGGCAGATCTGCTGCTGCCCGGCCACGATTCGAGTCTTCGAAATGGTTCCACGATCCCCGGCGTCGACAAGCCCCGTCGCCGGAATAGATTCCCGTTGCAAAAGCTCACGAAGCAGACGTCCTGCCGCATCGTCGCCGGCCAGGCCCACCAAATCCACACTGGCTCCAAGACTTGCGATGTTCACGGCAACATTCGCCGCGCCGCCGGGCGAACTATAACGCGAGCGGACGTCGAGCACCGGAACGGGGGCCTCCGGACAGATTCGGGAAACGACCCCCACGACGTATTCATCCAGCATTACGTCGCCTATCACCAACACGCGAGCGGACCGAAACTTGTTAATAGGTGCTGTCATTCTGTTTGGGCGAGAGCGGGCAACGACTTCTAATTGTTGCGCATGACCGGGGTAAACACCGCAAGGCAACTCAGCGGCTGCAGTCAAGATGACAAGCGGCATGTCAGGGTCGGGCCCTGCGGGCGTCGCTATCAAGTTTGGTGGTTCTTGCGAGTGGCGCGCCCCGATGCGGCGACCATGCGAAACCAGCGTTATCGACCCCTCGCAAAAGTGCGGTACCATGCAATTCTTCGTGGGAAGCCTGCGAAACAGGCTTGAGCCTGTGAAAATCTCTTGCATAAGGAAGCTGGGCGCTCAAACGCAACGGCCTGTCGAAAGGCACCGGATGCATCCTGGCTCGAGATTCCCGCGCGTCACAAATAAATGAAACCAGAGCCAGGTCGCGTCGCAGCCCCGAGAACGACCGAAATAGTCTCTCTACTGGTTGCCCTGATTTTGGTTCTGGCGATTGGCGTATTGACCTATCAAAACTGGGCCGCCTACAGGAGTGGCGCTGACCGCGTCGTGGCAATCCGTAAGATAGCAGAGGCATCGACGTCGCTGTTATCCGAATTGAAAGACGCGGAAACGGGAGAGCGTGGATTTCTTCTGACCGGGCAAGAGAGCTACCTTGGGCCCTATCGCTCCGCTTTGTCGGAAATTCCAATGACGATTGCGCATCTCGATCAAACAGCCAGGACCGACCCCGATAACGCCCGGCACGTTGCGGCTCTTAAGCCTCTGGTCCGTGAAGAACTGGACGAGTTAGATGAGACGATCACACTTCGTCGAACAAGCGGGGCGGACGCGGCGTTAGCGGAGCTCAAGACTGGACGGGGCAAGGAAGTGATGGATGAAATCCGTGAAGGCTGCGATCGCGTACGAACCGAAGAATACCTGGTGCTGAATCGCGAGAGGGACGCGGCCCGTGCCAGCGCCAAACGGGCGGGACTCATCAGTGTCGGAGGGAGTTTGGCTCTATTCGCACTGCTGACGTGGTCGGTGGTTACCATTCAGCGCGCCACCCGCCGCCGCCAGGAACTCATCTCCGCGCTGCAGCAGACTGAAGAGCAGGTTCGGCAGGGCCGGGATTGGCTACACACAACCCTTCGGAGCATCGGAGACGGAGTGATTGCAACCGACGCCGCCGACCGCGTTGCGTTCCTGAACGAAGCCGCGCAAGCGCTGACGGGATGGACTCAAGAGGAGGCCGTTGGCGTCCGATTCGATCAGGTATTTGCAATAACCAATGAGGAAAAAGGCGCGATCGCTGCAAACCAGGCCGCCGGAACGCTCCTCGAAAACAAGCCAGTGGGCCTGGCAAATCACACGATACTCACCTCCAAAGACGGCCGCAAGATTCCCATCGACGACACGGCCGCGCCAATTCGTAACAGTCAGGAAGAGGTCGTCGGAGGCGTGATTGTTTTCCGGGACGTGATGGAACGCCGAAAGGCCGAGCTGCTTGAGGTGAACGTCAAGGAACGGTACCGCTTTTTTGCGGAAGCAAGCCGGGAGCTCTCTTCATCGCTCGACTACGAGCAGACATTGCAACATGTCGCGCGTCTTGCGGTACCAGCCTTCGCCGACTGTTGCATCGTGGATCTGCTGGACGAGGGCAGGATTCATTCCGTTGTACATGCCCACATAGACCCGGTGAAAGATGCGCTGCTGGTCGAGAAACGGGGCCGGTTTCCTTTGAGAATTCAGCAGCACCATCCGGTTGCCGAGGTGCTCCGAACAGGCGAAGCGATCTTGAGCCCCGAGACACCAGACGAGACTCGAGTCGCTGCGGCCGAGAATGATGAGCACCTGGCCCTACTGCGGCGCTTAGCACAGCAGTCGTCGATCGTGGTACCGCTGAAGGCCAGAAACAACACGCTTGGCACAATTACTTTCGCCACCGGCCATGCCGAATCGGGCCGGATCTACGATGAGTCCGACATGACTTGGGCTAACGAGATTGCGCAGCGCGCAGCTTTGGCTTTGGATAATGCCCGCCTCTATCGCGAGGCACACGAGGCCAGGCAGGCTGCAGAAAGGTCCCGTGCCGCGCTTGCCCAGATCAACGACGAGCTGCAACAGTTTGCGTTTGCGACCTCGCATGATCTGCGAGAGCCATTGAGAACTATTAACATCTACGCTCAACTGCTGCAGCGCCGGTCTGCCGGCAAGCTCGACGATAAGAGCGATGAGTGCCTCAACTTCGTTCTGGCCGGAGCGAGCCAGATGGACCGGCTCATCAACGCCTTACTCGACTACTCGAAGGCAGGCGAGGTAACCAGCGAGCCGCTTGTCGAAGTGGAAATGGAGGCAGTTTTGATCTCTACACTGGCCATCCTCCAGCAGACAATTGGGGAGGCCGGAGCCGTGATTACCCATGACCCGCTCCCTCGAATTGTCGGCAACGAGCTGCACATGGGACAGTTGCTCCAAAACCTCATAAGTAACGGCGTGAAGTATCGGCGTACCGAACCTCCACGAGTTCACGTTTCAGCGAGACGCGGCGATGGCGGCTGGCTCTTTGCTGTTTCTGATAACGGGCAGGGTATACCGCCGGATCAATTCGCAAACATCTTCACTGTATTCGCCCGGCTCCACGGACACGACTACCCCGGCACGGGCATTGGATTGGCAACCTGCCGGAAGATCGTCGACCGCTACGGAGGTCGAATCTGGGTGGAGTCGGAGGTAGGGCGTGGATCCACCTTCTTCTTTACGCTGCCGGCCGCGCCCGAGCAGCCTCCAGGCGACTCGCGCCGCACTGATCGGAGCGACCAGTCTAGCCACGTGTAGACAGGATTCCCAGAATTTAACTCCGGGTTGCCTAGGATCATCGCGTCATCCCCGGAACAAGCCGAGCCGCTCGGACACTCGACCGTACAAAGCCGGAGATCTTTGGCCTCTATTTTGCATACTTCAGATGCAAGGAGCACCCATGCCAGGAAAGAAACCTTTGAAAGGTGTCAGCGCCAAAGAAGAACGCCAGTACGAGCACATTAAAGAAAACGCTGAAAAGAGTGGGCGCTATGGAAAGCGAGCCAAAGAGGTTGCCGCGCGAACTGTTTTGAAAGAACACAAGCAGAAAGGTCACCAGCCGGGACAGTAAGCTTGCGACGTGCAACAGACTCCTCGACGAAATGCGTACCGCTTCAAACAGGAAGACCATCCACGACTTGCTCGTTACGCGACACAAACAGCTGGCAGGCGGCAACATCTGCAGCGCCTTGCGAAATCCCCGGCAACAAATGCAGAATACCGCTGCTTGATCGCGTCGATTTCGCGCGTCGAAGAAGTTGCAAGACAGATCTAAGCTCCCGAATGTTTCTGCTCAGAACGAACACGATAGCGCCGAAATCGGGTCCACTCGCTAAAGACCAAATAGGCTCATCAACGTTCTGGTCTTGAAGTTGCTCCTAAGATCAGCGGGCGACCGCTCGACACTCGTGTGCCAACAGCGGCTTGTCTGAAAGAAGGGTATCAACCATTATGAGACGAATCGTCAAGCAAGCTCGAAGCGCTTTGCTTCTGCTTTCCTTAACGGCCGCAGCCGGATTAGCGAGCGCACAGGATCAACAACCTGCTGCTCCGGACAACACGAAACAGAATAAGACCGAGGGTATGACGGCGGATAACCAGAAGGAAAACAAGGCGGATCGCACCACGACTCAAAAGATTCGCAAAGCGCTTCTCGCCGATAAATCCTTGTCAAGCTACGCTCACAACGTCAAAGTCATAACTACTAATGGGTCTGTCACCCTCAAGGGACCAGTCCGCTCGGACGAAGAGAAGGCTGCCATTGAAGCCAAAGCAACCGAAGTGGCTGGAGCGGGTAATGTGACGAGCGAACTAACAGTCGCTCCAAAGAATTAATTTTCAATCAAAGGAGAACAACAGATGGCTAACACTGCAGTTTTTGGCATTTATGCGAATACGACTGGCGCGGAACGCGCCATAACGGATATGAAGGCAGCCGGGTTCCGCAACGCCGATATTTCGGTGTTGCTCCCGGAGAATGTGGGGACAAAGGACCTCGCATTCAAGAAGGGCACCAAGGCTCCTGAGGGGACCGCTGCGGGAGTCGCTTCAGGTGCGGTCATCGGTGGCGCGCTAGGCTGGCTGCTCGGTGTGGGCGCCCTTGCCATTCCTGGACTTGGACCCTTCATTGCGGCTGGTCCGATTATGGCCGCGCTAAGCGGCGTCGGAGTTGGCGGCGCCTTGGGTGGATTGACAGGCGCTTTAGTCGGGATGGGCATCCCTGAATACGAGGCGAAGCGCTATGAAGGGCTGGTCAAGGACGGAGGAATCCTCGTCTCTGTTCACGCTGACGACTCGAAATGGACCAAGCTCGCAAAGGAGATTTTCGAGCGAACGGGTGCAAGTAACATTTCGTCCACCGGTGAGTCGAAGGGCGATTACGCGAACTCGGAAAAACCGGTTCCCACCGGTATGACTCGATCGTAGCTACCAAGACGTCCCCTAGGAGATATTTGAATGCCAGCCAAACAAACAACATTAAAAGAACTATTCGTCGACGAACTCAAAGATCTCTATAGCTCTGAATCGCAATTGATCAAAGCGCTTCCCAAAATGGTGAAGGCTGCTAAGTCGGAGGAGTTAAAGCAAGCGTTTCAAAACCATCTCGGCGAAACGGAGACCCAACTTCAGCGCGTGAAGCAGGTGTTCGAACTGACCGGCGAGAAGGCAAAAGCTGAACTCTGCAAGGGAATGCAGGGAATCGTCGCGGAAGGGGACGAGCAGATCAAGAAACATACCGGCGATTTGGGATTGATCGGCGCCGGCGAGCGAGTGGAACATTATGAAATCGCGTCCTATCGTAGCGCGATCGCCATGGCCCAGCAGTTGGGCCTTACCCAAGCCGAAAAACTCCTTAATGACTCTTTACAGGAAGAGGAGAACGCCGCTAAGCTCTTGTCTCAACTCTCGAAACCAATGCTGAAGGAGTTGAGTAAAGGCGAGGCCGCTTAGGCATTACGAAGAACTGCGCGTAGAACGGAAGAAGGCCTGAACACTCTTGCGGCTTGTCAATTTGACAGGCCGCTTTTTTTGGCTTAGTTTCAGCGCTGCATGGCAGAAGCGCAGTTCGGGCCCGCACCTAGCGGCTCGAAATGACGTCCCTTACGACCTGTCCCAGCGCCATGAAGCCCGCCAAATCCGTCGGCTTGCAAAAATACCGCACGGCGCCGAGCCCAATTGCACTGGCGCGGTCGTGCGGCGAGTCCGATGACGTAAGCACGATCACGGGGGCACTTCGACAGGCGGGATTGCTCTTCAATCGCTCCAGGATTTGGCTTCCGGAGCATCGTGGTAGGTTCAGATCAAGCAGAATCAAGTCGGGGCACTCATTCGAGTCACCGGACCCGCCGGTGGCGTCCAGGTACCGCATTGCTGCCTCACCATCCTCAACCACCGTCAGGTCGTGATCGATCTGGTATTTTTGGAGAGCTCGCCGCACCAGGAACACATCCCCCGAGTTATCTTCAGCGAGAAGAATCTTTACTCGTTGTTGGCTGTTCATTTGACCCTATCCATCCGGGGAATAGTAAAGAAGAAGGTCGAACCTTTATCCACTTCGGACTCCGCCCAGATTTGGCCGCCAGCCCGTTCTACAATCCTCTGGCACATCGCCAAGCCAATCCCGGTTCCTTCGTACTTCGGCCCATGTAGTCGCTTGAATACTCCGAATATTTGGCTCAAGTATTCCGGCGCGATCCCGATGCCGTTGTCGCGAACGGAAAAAGTCCACTTAGTGCCGTCGGATCGTACGCCAATATGTATACTGGGTTCCAGGTCCCGCCGGTATTTCAAAGCATTGCTGATAAGGTTCTGAAACAGGCGAATCAAATGAACCCGGGGAATCCAGACTTGAGGTAACTGCTCGGACGAAATAGCGGCCCGCGTGTCTTCGATCATTGCTTGACAATTCAGTTCCGCCGCTTTCAGTGCTTCGTTAGCGTCAGAGCATTCCGCGGAGTCCTCCGACGCATTCCCAACCGTGGCATATGAAAGCAAACTCTTCAGCAATTCCTCCATCCGCTGAGCTCCGCTCACTGCAAAGTTGATGTATTCCAAGGCCGTCCCATCCAGCTTTTCGGAATACTCTTCTTTCAACAGCTGTGTATAGATTGCCACCATGCGTAAGGGCTCTTGCAGATCGTGACTGGCGGCGTAAGCGAACTGCTCCAGGTCGGCATTCGAATGGCTTAACGCATCAATCGCTGCCTGGAGCTTGGTTGCGCTGTTCATCTGCTCTTGAATGTCGGTACAAGACCCAAACCAACGTACAATCTCTCGATTGCTGTTGCGAAGCGGCACGGCACGGCACAGAAACCACCGGTAGGAGCCATCCGGCATGTGTTTCAACCGGCACTGTATCTCGAAAATGTCGCCGGTTGTCAGAACCTTTTTCCAGCGATCCTCGTACAAGCTCTGGTCCTCTGGATGCAACAAGCTAGGCCACGGATCGCTGGGTAGCTCCTGATCCGCTGTCCACCCCGCATAAGTCCGCCACAGAGGATTGACGTATTCGAAAGCACCATCGGCCGAAGAAGACCAGATCAATTGCGGTAGTGCGGCCGCAAGGGAACGAAACCGCTCCTCACTATCCCGCACCGAGGTTTCGATTTGATTGAGACCGATAATGTCGGTAAAGTAGGTGGCCCGCCCCTCGTGCTCGCTTAAGCGGGAATCCGGAGCTTTCCCGCTTTGGTGCAGGCTCATGTCGGTTATGCACGCAAATGTCGTGCCATCTTTGCGAAGGTGGATAGACTCGTAGAGTTGCGGACTTAGGCCTGCTCTAAGGGCGAACCCCAGGGGCTTCCAGGTCGACGGGGCGCTAAACTCGTGGAGGCTCCTGCCCACCATCTCAGCCGATTCGTAGCCGTGCATTGAGGCAAACCTATCGTTGACATCAATCAGCTTCCGATCTTCGCCGCGAACTATGACGATACCGAATCCAGCCTGGTTCAACGCCCGGCGCCAGTCAATCTCAACGTCGGAATGCACCGCCACAGCGCCTCCTCGCCCGCATTCGCAGACTTCGTAAACTCGTCCACCAATTGTGGCCTTTATCCGGATAATTGGAGTGCGGCGCCGAAAAAAATCGAAAATGAACAGGAGACGATATGACTGACGCCTCGGCCGTTGTGCCCGAGATCAAGAAAGAGTTCCAAGACTTGGCATACATGATCGTCCATCACCTAAAGGAGCCCGCGCGGGCCATTCGAACCGCGGCGGAACTTCTGCTTGCACCGGAGTCGGAGGAGGCCGACGGAACAGAACGCGGCGTGCCTTCGGTGGCATCGTGCGCCGACCGTATCTTGCGCGGCGCCACACGGCTGGACGACATTACTGCATCTATTGCCCAGTATGCCGACGACTTGGGCAGTGAGGACGAGCCGCTCGAAGAAGTCAACACGGAAACGATCTTGCGCTCCGTCCTGCAGAAACTCCATCGCTTGATTGAACAAACCGGGGCATCTTTCACCAATAGCGCATTGCCGAAACTCACATGCCAGCCAACACGCTTTTCGAGGCTCCTCGAACAGCTGTCAAGAAACGCCATTCTTTACCGCCGGGAAGACGCTCCGGCCGTCCACATTTCGGCCGAAGAACAAAACGGCGTATGGCTGTTCTCCGTGCGTGATAACGGAATGGGTATGGCCCCCGCCGATTTGGAGTGCATTTTCGATCCGTTCAGCCGCTTGTCCAGCAAAGGGTATAAAGGGCTGGGCATGGGCCTTACGACTGCCCGAAGAATCGTGTCGCACCATGGCGGTCGCATTTGGGTTGAATCGGCAGTCGACGTTGGCTCGACCGTTTTTTTCTCGCTGCCTAAGTGATCTCGCCGAGCCGCCATGAACGGATTTTCCCTAGGAGGGTTGGCGACTTTCATAATCAGCCAATCGGCTGTATAGGGTACGCTCGCTGATGCCCAGTAGCTCAGCCGTCTTCCGCTTATTGTTCGCATTGAGCTTCAAGGTCATTCGGATATAAGCTTCCTCCAGATCACTCAGTTTCGATCCCGGACGAAGCTGTATCTCTTCACCAAAGGATTGGGACGTCAGCGACGCGGCCGGAACGTCTCGGAAGGCGTCCGGAAGGTGTCGCATGTCGATCGTGCCTTCGCCCGCGATAATGGAGGCCCGTTCCAGGACGTTGCGCAACTCGCGCACATTGCCAGGCCAGTTATAGCGCTCGAAGCGCCGAAGCACCTCGGTATTGACGTCGGTGACACGGCAGCCATGCTTTTCGTTGAGCGCCGCCAGTATCGCCTCAATCAGTTCCGGAAGATCCTGCAGCCGTGACCTCAGCGGTGGAAGTGCGATCGTGAATACCTTGAGGCGATAAAGCAGGTCTTCACGAAATTGCTGGTTCTTGATCGCGGATTCCAGGTCGCAGTTCGTGGCCGCAATCACGCGCACGTCCACCCTACAATCCACTTTTGCACCCAGTCGCCGCACTCTTGAGTCCTCCAGAACTCGCAGCAGTTTCGCTTGGGTTCCGGCGGCCATCTCTCCAATCTCGTCTAGCAGCAATGTGCCGCCGTCAGCTTGCTCAAAGCATCCAGCGCGTCGCTCCACCGCACCCGTGAACGCACCCTTCTCATAGCCAAAGAGTTCGCTCTCCATGAGGGTAGCCGGCAACGCAGCGCAATTGACCGCGACAAACGGGCCACCCGGCCGCCTGCTCAAGCGATGTATCGCACGCGCAACCAACTCCTTGCCTGTCCCACTCTCGCCCGTGACCAGAACCGATGCGCTTGTCGGAGCGACTTGGCGGATCGTATAGTAAATCTGCGCCATGGAGCCCGATGACCCCACCATGTCCCCTAGCAGGCCGCGATGACTCAGTTGGCGGCTCAACAGATCCGTCTCGGCGATCAGGCTTCGTTGAAGCAGTGCCCTCTCTAACAGCGCCCTTAATACCTTGGGCTGGACAGGTTTCTCCAGGAACCAAAACGCCTTCAAATCTAGAACCACCGACATCGCTTTGTCGATGCTTCCAAACGCGGTCAAAACGATCGCGGGGATAGAATCTCCTCGGTCTTTCATTCTCCGCAAGAGAGACAGGCCATCTAGGCCCGGCATGACGAGGTCAGTCACTAGTGCATCGATCTTCGACGACGAAAGGCACTCCCAAGCCTTCTCTCCATTCGATGCCAAAACGGCAGTGTAGCCGAACGACGCGACCATCTGCCCAAGAGTCGTCAATTGGTCTTCATCGTCTTCCACAATTAAGATGCGCGAACTTGGTCTAGTCGTGTTCATAAGCTGCGTCCAAGAAATTGTGTTCCGCCCACAACGGGCGTCGTTTTTGGGTTGCAAGTAAATCACCCTTCTCGCGATTCTGAATTCAGGCCACTTGCAGACCCCCCACTCCGAACCAGATTCGTTCATGTCGTAGTTATACGAGGACAGTTCTTACATGCGCATGCAAAATCTGCAGACTTTTCTGGGAAACACGCCTGGACTCGCTCGGTGGTACTGCGGCTCCCTCGCAACATCGGATGCGCACCGTCGCTTCCGCAGAGGCTAAGTCGCGCTGTTCCGCACGCTGATTGAATTACGAGTCCCAGGTTCGCCGCCATTGGTTTCACAGTTGCTCTGATTGCCCTGGAGGCCCGAATGAAAAAGATCACTGGCATCGCAATGCTCGGAATGGCTGCGCTGTTTTTGATGTCCGCAGGTTCTCTCAGAGCACAACAACATCCGGAACCGAGTCATCCGGCAGGGGGAGGCCATATTCCCGCGCATGGGCCGGCGCCGGCCCCGCAACACCAGGCGGTTCGAGAGCAGCCTCAAACTCATGGCGCGCCAGTGCAGGACAAACAAGCGCCTCAGACGCGCAATTACAGCGATGTGCAAGGTCATCCAAATGCACCCCACGTCCACGATGACGACACCTGGGTTGGCCACGACACGGGACGGAACGACCTCCATTACCACCTCGATCATCCGTGGGAGCACGGCCACTTCGGTGGTGGCATTGGGCCAACCCATGTGTGGCGGCTGGCGGGCGGTGGCCCGCAACGATTTGGTTTCGGCGGCTTTTTCTTTGCCGTGGCGCCCTACGATTATGGATTCGTCAATGATTGGGTTTGGGATAGCGACCAGATCGTAATCTATGATGATCCCGACCATCCAGGTTGGTACCTCGCGTACAACGTCCGGCTCGGTACTTATTGCCACGTGGAGTATCTGGGCTAACCGTAGACTGCCTTCGGCGAGCGGACAAACACATGCGCTTCGCCTTTTCCATTTTCCTGACTCTGGCGGCGACCATCTCCGTGCTTCCGAGGGAAGCGGGGCGCCGCAGTCCAGGGTTGGTTGCCGTTCGTTCGTCTCTCCTTTCAATTGTCGAATGGTTTGGGGACTTTGGCATTTTCTGTAAGCGGGTTCTGAAAGCCACCTTCACCGCTCCATTTGAAGGGCGGGAATTCCTTCGGCAACTCGACAGCATCGGATCGCAATCCTTGCCATTGGTCGCTCTGGCCGGCTCGGCGATTGGCGTAGTCCTGGCTCTTCAGACGCGCGATAGCCTCGCTCGCTTTGGCGCGAAGTCGCTGCTTCCGTCAGTCATCATCTACTCGCTGATGAAAGAGATGGGCCCCGTAGTGACTGGCTTAATCGCCAGCGGGCGTGTCGGTGCCGGCATCGGCGCGGAACTGGGCTCCATGAAGGTGACCGAACAAATCGACGCAATGATCGTCTCCGGCGTCGACCCTTACAAGTTCCTGGCCTCGACTCGCATTCTGGCCTGCATCGCTGCCTTGCCCTTGTTGACATTGGCGGCCGATGCTGCCGGCGTTCTCATGGGATGGCTCGCAAGCACTTTGGCCGAACCCATTTCACTTCGTTTCTTCATCAACGTCGGACTAAATGGCGTACTGTTCTCCGACTTTCTTCCCTCCACCCTGAAGACCTCCATCTTCGGGCTTATCATTGGCGCTGTCTCGTCATACCAGGGCATGCAGTCGCACGGAGGCACGGCGGGAGTGGGCCGGTCGGCAACCAGCGCGGTTGTGCTCTCGTCGCTCTTTCTCATCCTGGCTGACGTGTTTCTGGTCCGCTTGATCATCGTCTTTTTTGGTTGAACCGCCGTATGGATAACACCGCCAATGCCCCTCCTATCGCGATAAGTCATCTGTCCAAGTCCTTCGGCGAACAGAAGGTTCTGGACGGAATCGACCTAACCATTTCTCGTGGCCAAACCGTTTCTCTGATGGGGCGAAGCGGCACTGGAAAAAGCGTTTTGCTGCGGTTGCTGATTGGGCTCGATAGACCAGACTCCGGCCTTATCCGCATCAATGGAGAGGAAATTACGGCGCTGCGTATAGACGAGCTCAATAAAATCCGGCGAAAGCTTGGCTTCCTGTTTCAACAATCGGCCCTCTACGACTCCCTCACTCTGGCTGAAAATGTCGAGTTTCCATTGAAACGCCAGACGAAGATGTCGCCCGAAGAGCGCATGGAGAAGGTCAAGCAGCTGTTGACCGCTGTCAGTCTGGAGGGGGACATCGACAAGCTCCCTTCAGAAATTTCGGGCGGTATGAAGAAACGAGCTGGCTTGGCGCGCGCCTTAGCTCTCGATCCGGAGATTGTCTTTTTTGATGAGCCAACCGCCGGCCTCGACCCTATTTCCGCCTCGGAGATTGGACAGCTGATTCGTGACTTAAGTAAACAACGAGGAACTACCTCTGTAGTCGCGACTCACGATATTCACGGCGTGCGCTGCTTTTCCGACCGCGCCGTGCTCTTGGACAAAGGTAAGGTGCTGATCGACGGCACGTTTGCCGAATTGCAAAGCAGCCAGAATCCGCTAGTCGTTGAGTTTCTGGCCGACGCCGCGTGAACTGACCATATGACGCAGTCCATTCGTCTCGGTCTTTTTATTCTGCTTGGGCTGGCCATCCTCGGCGCCGGCGTGTTCTTGATTGGCAGCAGACAGTCGATGCTCCAACCGAACCTGGTGGTCCGAGCGCAATTCCAGAACGTCGGCGGTCTAAATGAGGGAGCTGACGTCCGCGTCGGCGGAATCCGAAAGGGGACCGTCCGTCATATTGAATTGCCTCACGATCCATCCGGCAAAGTTACCGTGGTGATGGATGTCGCGAAATCTACCGAGGATGTACTTCGCAATGACTCCATTGCCACCATAGCTTCCGCTGGGTTGCTCGGCGACAAGTTCGTTGAAATCTCCTTCGGTACCCCGGACAACCCACGCTTGAAAAATGGCCAAACCATTGACAGTGTGCCCCCATTTGAGGTTTCTGAAATTGCGGCGAGGGCAAATAAGCTGCTGGATTCCGCGCAGGAAGCCGTTACTAATATTGGCGCGATCGCCGCTAAGATCAATCAGGGCAAAGGGACGGCCGGCGCTCTCATTAATGACCGGACGATGTATGACCAGGCGACGGCGAGCGTTTCCGCGATGCACGACGACATGGAGGCGCTCAAGAGTAACTTTTTCTTAAAAGGGTTCTTCAATAAGCGTGGGTATGTCGACGCCGATGAACTGAAGAAGCATGAGATCACCCAGCTACCCGCCGGCCCGTCTATGAAAACGTTCGACTTTGACGCGAAGGCCGTATTTGACAAGGGGAATTCGGCGAAACTCAAGAACCAGAAGGTATTCGATGAAGTCGGAGAGTATCTTCAGAGCACCAAATTTGGCTTGGCGGTTGTCGCTTCGTCGGCGGGCTTGAAAGGGGATAGCGAGCGCGACCGCACGCTCACCGAAGCGCGCACAACGGTTGTTCGAAACTATTTGGTTCAAAACTTTCAGCTCGACGATACGCGGATCCGGACACTCGGCATGGGCAAGACGGAACAGTTGGGCGAGAACGGCAAGGTGCGGATTATTGTTTACCCTCGCAAGCCCGCAGCCGGCAAATCGGACTAAGTGGCCGTTCCGCAGCGGCTAACTAACTCCGTCGGGGCCTGCCGGCGACGGCTACCTTCACCTTCTTCAGATCGCCAACGAATCGCTGATATTCAGTCTCGCGCTGCTCGTGGGGAGCCCGCAGAATGGCGGAGGGATGAATCGTCGACGTCGCTTGGGGAGCCCAGTCATGTTTCACGAATACCCCTCGCTCTTTTGTTACCCGATAATCAGGTCCGAAAACGGATTGGGCCGCAGTGGCGCCCAGGCACACAATAATGGCCGGCCGGATGGCGGCAAGCTCGGCCTCTAACCAATGCCTGCACGCCTTTGATTCCCCCACGGCCGGTTTCTCGTGGATCCGCCGTTTGCCTCGCTCTTCGAACTTGAAGTGCTTCACCGCGTTCGTAACGTACACTTCCGACCGGTTAATCCCCACTTCTTCTAGGGCGCGATCTAACACGCGACCGGCTGGCCCGACGAAAGGGCGTCCCTGCCGGTCTTCTTCGTCTCCCGGTTGTTCTCCGATAAACACAATCAAGGCGGACTCGGGACCCTCGCCCGGAACGGCTTGTGTCGCATGCCGATACAGGTCACACTCGCGGCAATCTTGCAAGGCCTCTCGTACACCGGCAACGTTTTTTCCGTCGATGCCATACTCCTTAAGCGTGCAACCCGAGTGCCACTGAAATCTGTCGCCATCGCAATTAACATTTTTGGAGTCGGTCAAGACGCAATTTACGCTCGTCGATTCATTGCTGCGGGCAATTCCTAGTCCGAACTTCTTTTGTGGAGTTTGCGGTAATCAACAGCAATGATTGAAGTTACGCAATCTTGCGGTGTCGCCTACTGGGTACAGCTACAAAGACGCGGAGACCTGGAGTAATTGGAAAGCGCGCAGTTGGACGGGTGTTGTATTGGCTAACAGGCGGAGGTTTTGAGCGCCGACGCGAACCTCGTTGAGCGTCAGGGTGGCAAGATCTTTCAACAGAGTTTGAAAGCTGTGCACGGGTAAGTGATCAGCGGTGATCTTGGTGGCATCCTTGCGCTTGGCTTTGTCCGATCGCTGGGCAGGACTGACGATGCTGCTGCGCGCGGCGTCTGCCGCCTGCGCCTCGTCGTCGTCGAAGAGCAAAGGAGACAACTCTCGTCGCATGTGCCACTCAACGTAGTAGGCCAGCATGCACAAAAAAACATGCGCCCGCACTCGATCGGCCAGGTAATGATAAATGGGGCGGACCTTCAAATCCACGCTCTTCAGACTGCGGAAAGCGCGCTCGACGTCGGAAAGCCCCTTATAGTGACCGACGACCTTCTGGCTGCTGAGTGCCTCGGCCGGAACGTTGGTGCGGATGACGTAAATGCCATCCAGGGCCGCTTCCCGTTCAATGTTGTCCGGCTTGCGCTCGAAACGAAAACCGTCATCCTCAATGAACAGCTTGAAGTGTTTGCCCATCTTGTAGCGGCCTAGAATGCGGCCCACGGCCAGGCCGATCTCTCTGCGGCCGCGCAATGGTTTTTTCTTTCGCTGAGTAGATTTCACAATTTTGTTGAGCTGCTTTTCAGTGGCCTCCAGTAGTTCATTACGCTTACGAGTTCGCTCTTCAGCGAGCAGCGGGTTGAGGCAGGCAATTAAGCGTTCACCTGGGAAGGATGGATGCTGGATTTCCGCCATGTCCTGTTGATCGAAGAACGACAACTGCAGTGCGCCTCCCGTTATCAGTTTCTGAATCTGGACCGACTTGAGGGCCGAGATCCATTGCAGACCTGCATGCGGGTTAAGGTCTTCGCGGATGCGTGCCGAAGTCAGCATCCCGCGGTCGCCGACCAGGATCACTTTCTTCAGGCCAAAACGGAGCCGC
Source organism: uncultured Acidobacteriaceae bacterium (assembly GCA_963771305.1). Lineage (GTDB taxonomy): Bacteria > Acidobacteriota > Terriglobia > Bryobacterales > Bryobacteraceae > CAJCIT01. The sequence goes on along the minus strand of CAVYTS010000030.1, from coordinate 40,880 downwards.
AGTTTGTCGACTTGCGAGGCGACGGTCTTGGGATCGCCTGTATTGCCCTCGAAGACTTCCACTGCGATGGGGCGACCTTCCGAGGCAGTCAGCAGTCCGAAGGTGATCTGCAGATTACCACGGCGCTCATCGCGCGAATGGCCAAAGCGGGCCAGCGGGCAGTGACGGCCTTCGAAATAGGTGGAACTGAGGTCATAGAGGACCAGAGAACCGTCTGACAAGTGGCGCTTGGCGAGAGCATTTTCGATGCTGGATTGGCGGGTAAGCAGCCAATCCAGGGCATTGTAGAGTTGGGCCTCCTGAATGTCGTGACCCAGTCCGAGGAGGGAGCCAAGCGAAGAGGTGGCCGTTTCTTGTCGGAGACCGCGACAGGTGGCGAGTTTGGAGGATGGGGCAAGGATCCGAGCCACGATCAAGGCCACCACCAAATCACGTTCGGGGCAACGGGAGCGAGACAAGATGGGCTCAAGACCGAGCCGGCGAAGGGAGCCGAGGACAGCGGCAACATGACCATGAGGCAAGGAGCGCTGAATCTGGAATGCTTCCGACAAAGGAACCAGAGATTCGCCTTTCAGGACACGTCGAAGAGAATCGAGCTGGGATGCAGGCCAGTGGGAGAGATTGGCGAGAGTGGTTTTGACAACCTTGCCGTCCAGCCGCTGGGCTTGACGGAGGAGAATAGCGGGAGGAGAGTTGCGGTTGGGGACAGTCTCCACGTACATGGGAACATGACTATCACAAATAACCTGACAATACAAATTAAATATAGTAATATACATGGGTACAAAACTAGAGTTGTAACGATGCTCTATTTTGGCGAAACTGCTGATGGTTCAAAGACTTAAACGCATAGGGAGCCCAAACCGGCGCAAGAAGTTCGGCCTAGTGAGTCACACTCCCGGCTGCGGCTATCCAACAGTCGTAGGGCCCTGCATGCAGCCGGCAGCTTCGGTACGAGGGCACCGGTTGTTTCTGCGATGGAACGAAAACGCCAACGCGGGTAATTTGACGAGGCCCACAGGCACGGCCCTACGGCCATCTGAGGTGCGTTACGCGGTCGAGTCAGCGGTGGCAACTCGGACGCGACGAGCCTCCATGACAGTGGGCAGAGTGAAGTAGAATGTCGACCCCTTGCCGGCTTCCGACTCGACCCAGATCCTGCCGCCATGGCGCTCGACGATTCTCTTACAGATAGCAAGACCTATTCCGCTTCCCGGGTTGTCTTGTCCGTGCAGACGCTTGAACAGTCCAAACACCTGAGCCTGGAACTGTGGATCGATCCCTTCGCCATTGTCCGAAATCGAAAGGAGGCATTCCCTGCCGCATTGCTCAGCTGTGATGTGTACGCGCGGCGGAGTGTCCCGCCGGTATTTAATGGCGTTCCCTATTAAGTTCTGCATCAATTGAGCAAGATGGATCTTGTCCCCGAGGATGGTTGGCAGATGATCGTGGGTGACTACCGCCCCGCTCTCCTCGATGGCGCTGGTCAAGTTGCTGAGAGTTGTCTCCAGGATCCCGTCCATCTCCAGAGGCTGTAGGGTTCTGTCGGCCACCTCGCCGGCTTGCGAATACTCCAGCAAGGAGTCAACGAGTTGATTCATTCGCCGGGCCGCAGCGGCAACCGCACCCAAGTAATCTGCGCTGTTTCCATTGAGCTGTGCGCCACTTTCCCGCTGGACCAGTTCCGTGTAAATACTGATCGTCCTGAGCGGCTCCCGCAGGTCATGGGTTGCCGCGAAACCAAACTGCTGCAGTTCGGCATTCGTTTGCTCCAGCAATTCGGCGTGCTTGGCGAGCGCGTCAGCCGCTTGTCGTTCCCTGCGCTCCACATCTCGCCTTTTTGCAATGTCCCGAAACACCAACACCACGCCGATGACGTCTCCTTCCGCGTCACGTATTGGAGCAGCGCTGTCATCGATTGGCGTGGATCGGCCGTCCTTCGCCCTGAGCGCGGTGTGATTGGATAGTCCGACGACCTGGCCTTCGCGTAAGGCTTTGCTTACTGGATTCTCGACCTTGGCTCCGGTTTCTTCATTGTTAATCACGAAGATCTGATCCAGCAATAAGCCGGCCGCCGAGCCTTGCGTCCATCCGGTCAACGACTCGGCGATCGCGTTCATGAAGGTGACCCTTCCGGTGGCGTCGGTGGCAATCACACCGTCTCCGATGCTCCCAATGGTCGTTTGCAGCCAATCCCGCGCCTCTCGAGTCTGGCTTTCGCTTTTTTGAAGTTCGTTGATGAGTTGTTGCCGGCGCCGCAGTCCTCTTTGGATCATGACCGTAGCGACAAGAAGAAACGAGAAGATGACGATGCTACCAGCGGTGGCGATAAGTCCCAGTTGCCGGGTGTCGGATCTTGATTCGTCGGCAAGTGCTCCGAGGCGGCGATAAGAAGCGGCCTGAATTTCGCCGCATAGCTGGCGTATGCGATCCATTAGCGCCTTCCCTCGATTGCTCGCGACAATGGCCAGAGCTGGGTCAAACCCCTTGCTCCGGCGAAGCTCAATCGTCTGCGCTAATTCCGCGAGCTTCTGGTTAACCAAGGGACTCATCAGTTCGACCCGTCGAATCTGGTCGGGTCGGCCTACGGCGGCCGAGTTCAAGGAGTCCAACTGAGCCGGTATTTCCACCAGGGCTTCGTGATAAGGCGCCAGGTATTGTTCGTCGCCTGTCAGCAGATACCCGCGTTGTCCCGTCTCGGCGTCCTTTAGCAACGAAAGCAGGTCGTGGCAACCGTCAACCACCTGTTGGGTTCTGGCAAGTTCGAGATTGTGAATACCGAGTTGAACCCACGTACGATAGGAAAACAACCCGATCGAAACCACAACCAACAGCGCGCACACCAATGGAATGAATTCGAAACCGTACAGGTTGTTCCGCCGGGCAGTTTTCATCTTCGCCGTGCTTCGCCCTCAGTCAGTTCGATCAGAAACAGCGGGACTTGTGTTAAACAGCTGCGTGAAAACAGGTGGAAATCCCACCTGTATCCTATGTGCGATAAACCTTCGGCGTAACTAGTGAAATCTATAGTTTCAAGAGTCGGAACTGGTAGTGTGTCAACGTCCTCTCCAAGGGCGTGACTTAGACCCCGATAATGCGGTGTTTGATCGCGAACTGTGTGAGCTCCGCTGTTGAATTGAGCTTAAGCACGCGCTTGATGCACGACTTGTGGTAATCCACTGTTTTTTCTGACACATGCAGCTTCGAAGCGATCTCCTTGTTGGGACAGCCCTCGGCCACCAGTTGGAGCACCTCACGCTGGCGCTGTGTCAACCCTGCCGCGTTCGCTTGATCGGATCGGTGCCGGGACTCCTTCCAGTCGATTAGTGGTGTCACATAGCGTTGGCCACGGAGAACGGACTGGATTGCGAGCGACAGCTCCGTCACAGCCGAGCGCTTCAACATGTAGCCGACGCCACCCGCACGCAAAGCTTCCTCCACATACACAACATCGGCGTGCATCGTCAGGAAAATGACCTTGGCCTCTGGCATCGACTTCACCAGTTGCCGGCAAGCCTCAATCCCGTTCAGCAGCGGCATGGAGATGTCCAACAGAATCACGTCGGGCTTAAGTCGTTCTGCTTCCCGCAGCAAACTGTAGCCGTTGTCCGCAACTCCAACCAGGTCGAACTCGGTTTCTAACAGTTTGCGGATTCCTTCCAGGACTAAGGTGTGGTCGTCCGCCATCAGGAGCCGTGGCCGGGGGAAAGACATCAGGAGATCTCTCTGGGTAACGGGACTTCGACCACCACATGGGTACCTTTACCGGGCTTCGAGTCCAGCGTGAACGAACCGCCCACCAGCCGCACCCGCTCTTCCATACTTAGGATTCCCAAGCCCCTCTTGGCGTGCGACGACGCGCTGCGATTGAAGCCCTGGCCGCTGTCAATAATCGCGAGCCGGATCCGATTCTTCACCAGAACCAGGGACAGGGCTGCGCGTGGAGCTCCCGAGTGGGTGGCAACGTTACGAAGAGCCTCCTGGGCCACGCGGTAAAGACATAATGCAATCTCCGTCGGGATGGGAGTGCTGATATTTCGGACCCGGCACGAAACGCGGATCTTTTCTTGTTTTGAAACATCGTCGCACAATGACCGCAGGGCCGCTGGAAGCCCAAGGTGATCGACCATAGATGGATGGAGCTGGTGAGCCGTCCGGCGCACGTCATCGGAGATGGCCTCCGTTCGGGCTCGAAGTGCGGCGAGCCGGGCCCGGGTTACGTCGGCTGACGAGAGCGGATCCTTCTCGAGCGTTTCCAACTCCACGGTGAGCATCGCCAATCTCTGGTTCAGGTCATCGTGAAGTTCGCGAGAAATCCTGCGCCGCTCCTCCTCCTGGGCCGTGAGCAGTCCGGTGGCCAGGTCTCTCAGGCGATCCTGGTTTTGCTGCAGCGTCTCCGCCGCTTCCTCCTTCACGGTGACGTCCTCCATGGCGAGCAGGATCATTCCCAATTCGTCGCTTCCCGATTCCAGCCGCCGCCCGTTTAGCAGCAATGTTCGCCGTCCGGTTTTTGGGAATAAATGGGTTAGCCTGAAATCGCTGAATTGGGTCTTCTGGGGCAGAATCTTTTCGAGCAGTTCGCGCAGCTCAGGATTGTCGAAGTCACGTCCGCCGAGATCAAAAATGGATTGTTCCTCGACTTTGGTTGTCGAAACGTCAAATAAATCATAGAAAGCGTGGTTTGCCGTGACCACGCGTAACCTCGAGTCAAGCACCACCAGGATTTCGCGCGCCGTCTCAACGATGCCATTGGCAAGATCGCGAGCCCGCCGCGTCTCATCGAGACTGCGTGTCAACGTCTCGACATCTTCCAACGCAATGAGCACTCCGTCGATTTGGCCGTTCGAGCTCCGATACGGACGGACGGTCATCAGGTACCGCCGGCCTTGCAGATCGGTCACCTGTTGCTGATGCGGCGAGAGTGAATCGGTAGTCCGGGAGATGAGTGGGCCCAAATCGGATAAGTCCAGGTTGGGCCTGAGGTTTTGAATCGGCCGGCCCACGTCGCTAGGCAGCAGGTTGAACAACCTCTCCGCCGCCGGCGTGAAGCGCCGTACGCGCCGGTCATTATCCAGCATCAGGATCGGAATCTCGATGCCCTCGAGCACGTTTCTCAAGTCATCGTTCAAATGATTAAGCTCGACATTGCGAGACGTTTGCTGTTCGCTCAGCGTCACCAACTCTTCGTTGGTTGACTGCAATTCCTCCTTGGCAGTTTCGAGCTCCTCATTGGTGCTTTGCAACTCTTCGTTGTTTGACAGGGCCTCTTCATTGGAAGCCTTGAGCTCCTCATTTGTGGTCTCCTGTTCTTCGATGATTGCCTGCAAATACTCCCTGGTCGCCATCAGTTCCTGCTCGAGCCGCACGGCCTGTGGAATATCTTCCTTTGATATCGCGGCCTCGTCGGCCGTCTTGGTGTCGGATGCGGATTGCGCCGCCTCTTCCAATAAAATCAGGAACTGGCGCTCGGGCGCCTCCACCGAAGAGAGCGGCACTACATCGAGGGAAACCTCCCGCGATTGGCCGCCGGAAGTCATTCGGATTCCTTCTCGCCGGACCGGTGTATTCTCTTTCCTGGCCTGCCGGAAAGCGGCGCGTAAGTCAACCAGGATACTCCCCTTGATCATCTTTAATAAGTTGAGGCTCGCCGCCCCCGAGGCAGGAGCCAGGTAGGGGCTGGTATCGCCGCGGAAGTGGAGTATATGCAGGTTGTCGTCAACGATAATGCCGGCATGAGCGTACCGGTTCCACACGATGCGGTCTGCTTCTCTTTGCAGGTCCACGACTGGCTTCGCGGGTTTGGCCGCCTTCTCTCGTAACACCGCTCGATCGTAGTTTGCGACCGCAGCCTGGAACTGCGGGTTGTTTGCCACCACGTTCTTTTTGAAGAACCTGCTCTTTTTTTGCAAGGGAGCAAACAGGTCGGGGAACGCGGTTAAGCTCTCCGACTTGCCCAGAAGAAGAACTCCATTGCTGTTCAAGGCATAATGAAACGCGGCGGCTACCCCCTTCTGAAGAATAGGCTCCAGGTAAATCAAGACGTTCCGGCAGCTGATCAGATCGATGCGGGAAAAAGGTGGATCCTGAATCAGATCTTGACGTGCGAATGTGCACATGTCACGAATAGATTGGACCACGCGGTGACTCCCGTTCGATCCCGAGAAGAACTGCCGCATGCGTTCCGAGCCAACGCCCACCAGGGTTGATCCGGCATAGATCCCAGCCCGGGCGTGTTCGATAGACCGATCGCTGACATCGGTTGCAAAGATCTGGACAGGTATCTTGCGTTTCCGGTCTCCGAGATGCTCGGATATGACGATCGCGATCGAGTATGCCTCTTCTCCGCTCGAACAGCCAGGAACCCAGACGCGGAGTGGCTGACCGTCGCCCTTTCCCTCCAGCAGCCTTGGAAGAATCTGGCTCTTTAGAACATCGAATGTCTCCGGCTCTCGAAAGAAGCTCGTTACATGAATCAGAAGGTCTTCGTGCAGAGCCGAGAGTTCTGCTCCATTGTGTCGCAGATATTCCAGATATTCTCGAATGCTGGCGATCTTCTTCAGAAGCATGCGCCGCAAAACTCGGCGGTGTATTGTGCTTGCTTTGTAGTGGGTGAAGTCCACGCCGTCGGCAATGCGGATCAGCTGAAGGAGTTTGCGAAGATCACTATCGGCCGATGCCGGGAGTGCCGTCGACGGACTCGCGAATAGCGGGCTCGATCGAGCATCCCGGCCGATTCGCGACAATTCGACGGCGATCTTCTTCGGCGGCAAGACAAAATCGACACAGCCTGTACTGATCGCACTCGCCGGCATCCCAAAGTATTTGGCCGATTCTTCATCCTGGGCAAATGCAATCCCTCCTTCGGCCTTAATCGATTCAAGCCCGAAAGTGCCGTCCGTCGCAGTTCCCGAAAGGATCACGCCAATCGCGCCGTCTTTTCTATAGGCCGCCAACGACTGGAAGAAATGGTCGATCGGCATATTTCTTTCGCCGGCCGGTGCACGCTTCACTAATTCGAGCGCTCCATTCCGAACTCCCATCTGCGCATTCGGAGGAATCACGTATACATGGTTGGGCTCGATAACCATCCCATCGGTGACCTGATTCACGGGCAGCTTCGACTTCCGCGCCAACAGGTGCGCCAGCATGCTTTCGTGGGTCGGATCCAGGTGTTGTATCAACACAAACGCCATCCCGGTATCCACCGGCAAGACGCTGACCATTTCAGCAAAAGCTTCGAAGCCGCCTGCCGAGGCGCCAATGCCTACGATCGGGAACGCAATTGTCTGCTCGCCTGCTTTCGCTTCAGGCCGCCGCGCAACCTGTTTCTTTTTGATCGCCATCAAATCTCCCTAAGGCAATCTCTCCTGCGCCAATAGTAATCCAACCAGACCCCTGCGCGCGACCCGCGGGACTCGCGGCAGCGACATGATCGAGCGCTAACGCGTCTACTACCTTTAGATTGGTTCGTATCCCAAAAGTGAAATTGAGGTTGAACGGTTTCAGATGCAACAGATTGCCGTCGGAGTAGGCGGCCTGAATCCCCGATTCATCTAATCCTTTGAGGGCTGTTGTTATCGGCCCACCGAAAGGAAGGGGATCGAGGTGCTCGTCGAAACGTTTCTGAGAAAGCAGTTGGGGTTGAAGGCGCATACGGTTACGAAAGTGGAGGAGACCGATCGGTTCATGATCGTCCACATCGACCGACTGGGGCGTCGACTGCTGCGATGCGGGGTCTGCCGACAGCGCTGCCGGAAGGTGCACAGTGTGCGCAAACCGCGGGAATGGCGCGATCTGTCGATGCAGAATGTAGCGTTGAAACTGCGTTACCGGCCGCGTCGAGTGGAATGCCCCCGGTGCGGTCTGAGGGTAGAGGACTTTCCCTGGGCGGACCCTTGGGCGCGAGTGACCAAGGCGCTGTCGAATGCGGGGGCCAGGCTGGCGCGGGAGTTGAGTTGGCAGGGAACGGCTCGCCAGTACGGATTGAACTGGAAGAGCGTGGCGACTATCGTGAAACGTGCGGTGGAGTATGGCTTGCGCCACCGGGCGCGGCCGCCGGTGCATGTCATTGGCATGGATGAGGTGAGCCGACGGAAGGGGCAGGTCTATCTGACGGTGGTTTACGATCTGGAGCGGCGGGTTCTGCTGTGGGTTGGCGACGACCGGACCGAGGAAGCGGTGAAACCGTTCTTCACCAGAGAAATGGGCATTCGGCGCTGCCACACGCTGCGCGTCATCTGTATGGACATGTGGGCGGCCTACGCCAATCTGGTAAAAGAGCACGCGCCCCAGGCGCAGATCCTGTTCGACCGGTTCCACATCGTCAAGCACCTCAACGATGCGGTCGAAGAAGTCCGTCGCAGTGAAATGCGTCGTCTCAGTCAGAAGGAGAAGGTGCCATTCAAGCGTAGTCGATGGTTGCTCCTGAAGAATCCTTGGAATCTCAGCGACGACCAGAAAGAGCGACTGTCGACTCTGGTGCAGTGGAACATGCCGATCGTACGCGCCTACTACCTCAAAGAAGCCTTTCAACTGTTCTGGTTTTACCGGCAGCCTAAGAGACCGGCGACCACTTGGAGAAATGGATGCGCTCGGCCATGCGCTCTCGGCTGGAGCCTTTCAAGAAATTCGCGCGCATGCTGCGTGGGCATCTCGATGGGATTCTGAGCTGGACCAAGTCCCGTGTCTCCAACGGCGCTGTCGAGGGAATGAATAACAAGATCAAGTCCATCAGCCATCGCTCGTTCGGGTTCCGAACCGCTGAGAACTTCATTGCGGCGATCTATCACTGCTGCGCCCGGCTACCGCTGCCCGTCGAGCGCTAATTGCACTCTTGGGACAGGAACCTTTAGATTATTGGCCCTAATTGGGTGTCATTTCCCGAGCATTTTCGCCTCAATCCTAGGGTATTCTCCAGTTTTGTACCCTTGGTCAAGCCCCCTACAATCAACTCCAGCGGTGAGTGATTGGGCTCACTCGCTATGTGCCGGGGCATCCAGGCGATTTTGGAGGGAAGCGAAACCTGCTCAAGCGGTATCGCCTCATGCAATTTGGGTGCCCAGGCAACACCGAGTCCATCGGTTTGAATACCAGAACGCGATCTAGACCTGACACAGAGTGGCAGAAGGCAGCCAACTGGGAGGCGCTAGACCGCCAACTGGCGCTAGGGCTGATGTGCGGCGCGTGGCGCTTGGGCCTCGGCGAGCCGAGCCGCAAACTCCTCGCGAGTCATTTTCAATTTCTCTGGATGGGCCTCAACCCACTTGGAAAATGCGGCGTATTTCTTGGGCGTCCAACCGCCCTCGAATTCCGCGCCGTTCACGCCTTGGCGATTTAACTCGAAGTTAAAGGCATCTTGAAGGTTCGTGAACTCGGCCTTGCTAATGGCCATTGCAGCCAGTGTTGCGGGGATAAAAATAACCCCATCTTGCTTGGCAAGCACCAGGTCGCCCGGCAACACGACGGCTCGCCCGATGCGGATTGGAACGTTGATCCCCGTCAGTTGCATCTGAGCCCATGCGGAGGGATCGTATCCGCGATAGAATCCGTTGAGATTCGCAATCTCTCGATTCTCCTCCGCGTCGCGGATTCCAGCGTTAAATACAAAACCTGAATGGGTGTGCGCAGCAATGCCGCTTCCTAGGTTGGAACCGATCAGAGTGCCTTCGATGATTTTTCCGTAGCCGTCGGCAACCATCGTGTCGCCCATCTGCAGCTCGTTGATCACCCAGCTATTCGTTCCGCTGACACGTTTTTCGGCTTTACCTTCGGCAGCGACAGCAGCAGCCATATCAGGACGCCGCGGCATGAACTGGGACGTGAGTGCGCGGCCGGCGAAGGGCTTGTCGATGTGAAGGCCCTGCCAACCACTCTCAAACTGATTCACGTAGCCTTGGTCGCGGAGATATTCCCACACGTCCTCGATGGAAACATCCAACGCCCGTTCCAGAAGGTTATCCGCTACTTTTGGACGGCCGTCGGGGAAGCGATCGCCCTTCCACTCCGATGTGTAGAAAAGGATCTGTTCCCTGGTTTGCTTGATCTGAGCAGGGACGGCAGATGCTCCCACCGCAACGCAGGCGATCATAATCACTATTCTTCTCATCGATACTCCTCTCGATTCGGTCAGACTTGCGATATTGGTGACGGCAGCGCCCGGCCTCAGATCTCCGCGTCAATTATACTTTGCGCTACCGCCGCTGATCGGCGTGAGACTCGACACGCACGCTTGTTTTGAGAGTGGGGCAAATCGATGGGGCCTCGATTGCCGGCCGGCGGTTGTTCCAAGGGATCAGGCACGGGCAGCCGCGGCCAGTGCCAGCGACTCCAAAGCGAAATCCTTCAACGCTCGGCGCAGCACCTTGCCGGTGAGTCCTTTCGGCAGGACGGGCAGGAAGAGGATACGCTCGGGGATTTTGTAGTCAGCGATGCGGCTGCGCACCAGATCGCGCAGTTCCTGCTCAGAGGCATCGAGTCCTTCGCGCAAGGCCACGCACGCGATTACCTTTTCACCATGGACCGGGTCGGGCAGGCCGATGACACCAGCCTCGAGGACAGCGGGATGGTGATACAGGGCCTCTTCGACTTCCTGCGGCGAGATATTGGAACCGCCCCGGATAATGATTTGCTTGGCGCGGCCTTCGAACCAGAAAAACCCGTCCGCGTCGCGTCTCACCAGGTCGCCGGTGCGCAGCCAGCCGTCGTCAAAAGTCGAGCTGGTGGCTTGCTCGTTATCCCAGTAGCCAACACAATTGGCGGGGCTCTGTACTTGTAGTTCGCCGATCTGCCCGTCGGCCACCACCTTGCCCGTCAAATCGGCTACGCGGGCGTCCACCAGGTCCATCACTGGGCCTATCGAGCCAAACCGAGGCGCGTTTTCGCGAATGCAGGTGACGGGCACGGTCTCGGTCATCCCGTAGAGCTCCCGCACGCGAACTCCAAACAGAGCACGGAATTGATCCTGAAGGGTTACCGGCACGGTGTCGCCACCGGCCAGGCAAATGCGCACTGTACTGACGTTGCGCGGATGGTGATCCTGCTCTTCGACCAGGAAGCGGAGCATAGCGGGCAAGATCATGATGTCCGTGCACCCCCAGCGTTCAATCTGGTCCAGTGCCACGGCGGCATCGAACATGGGAAGCACAACCACGGTGGCGCCGCAGGATATTCCCGGCAAGAGCACGCAAGCGAGTGCTGCAATGTGCACCACCTGCGTGACTGCCATCGGGACGTGGTTTTCGCCCAGGCCCAGGGTAATCATCAACTCGGTGGCGCCGGTCAGTGAAACGTGCGTGTGCATGACACCTTTGGGCCGTGCGGTGGTACCGGATGTATATAAGATGGCCGCCACATGATCGGGAGAGACATCGGGCAAGGCAGCAGTCGCGGGCGCCGGAGTTTCCGCTGGGAGCGACGTATAGATTTGCTTCAGATCCGGGCACTCTCCGCGCACTTCCTCGCTGAGAGGCGCTAATACGGGCTGGCTGAAACACAGCCTTGCTTTGGAGTGTTGCAGGATGTAGGCGATCTCAGGGGCCTTCAGGCGGTTGTTTACCGGCACCGCGATCAGCCCGGCTTTGAAGCAGGCGAAGTAGAGATTCACCACCTCGATGGAATTGCACCAGTGGAGGGCCACGCGGTCACCCGGTTCGAGGCCCTGCTGCAGAAGCCAGCGCGCCAGAGCATCAGTTGAACGGTCCAACGCCTCATAGGAAGCTATTTGACTGCCACAGATGACAGCGGGCTTTTGCGGATTTCTCGCAGCGGAATTACGCAGTGCAGTACCAAGATCCATGGGTTGCAGTCTATTCTAAACGCCCACGAAACTCAAGCGAACGGCGGTTCCGTGCGTTAGTATGTGATTTGTCCGGTCGAATTCACGCGTGATATGTCCGGTTAGCCGAGTGGCGGCGATGCTGGGAGTTGACACTCTCGGGATCGATAAGGGCCGCGACAAGGGAGCGGACGATGAAATTGCAGGATGTGCTGCTGAAGGCGATGGCCAAGAAGATCAGCTGGATGGAGGCAGCTGAGATCGCGGGGGTAACCGAGCGAACGATGAGGCGGATCAGGGACCGATATCAGGAATTCGGCTACACGGGATTGTTTGATCAAAGACGGGGGAAGAGAAGCATTCACCGGGTTCCGATGGAAACGGCGGAGGAGGTGTTGCGGTTGTATCAGGAAGTGTATTTCGATCTGAACATGCGGCACTTCCACGAGAAGTTGCGGGAGGAGCATGAGATCAGTCTGAGCTACACCTGGGTGCAGCAAGCGCTGCAGGGAGCGGGGCTGGTAGCGAACTGGCGAAAGCGTGGGCCGCACCGGCGCCGGCGGCCACGGCGACCGATGCCAGGCATGCTGTTGCACATTGACGGCAGCCCGCATCGCTGGCTGAACGACGATCGGTGGTACGACCTGATCGTGATTCTCGATGATGCCAGCAGCGAGATCTACTAGGCGCAGTTGGTGGAGGAAGAATCAACGCGAACGGTGATGGCCGGCTTGCGGGAGGTGATCGAAGTCGAAGGCCTGTTCTGCGCTTTGTATAGTGACCGGGGGAGTCACTTTTTCGTGACCGTCAAGGAGGGGGCGAAGGTGGAAAAGCACCGTTTGACGCAGGTGGGGCGGGCGATGAAGGAGCTGGGAATACAGATGATTGCGGCGTATTCTCCCCAGGCGCGGGGCCGGTCCGAAGGTAGCTTTGGAACTTGGCAAGGGCGGTTACCACAGGAACTGCGGCTGGCTGGCATTACGACGGCAGAGGGCGCCAATGCGTTTCTGCGAGAGCAGTACATCGCGGAGTTTAACAGCAAGTTCCAAGTAGCGGCGATGGAGAGGGTACCGCATTTCGGCGCACCAGCCGGAGCGACCTGAACTGGATCTTCACGGTGCAAACGGAGCGAGTCGTGAACAAGGACAACACGGTTGCGATTGCGGACCGCCGCTGGCATATTGAAAAGACCCGGTTCCGTAGCACTCTGGCCGGGAGCACGGTAACGATCCATGAGCACCTGGATGGGACGGTTTCAATCCGTTACGGCCCCCACCTGGTGGGGAGGTTCGACCGTGAGGGAGTGACGTTGATCCGTGAAAGCAACCCCAAGCGCCGTGGAAAAGGCGGGAGCATGGAAGCCGTGGAAAACCAAGAGCAGGTTTTCACCGGCCCCCACACTCCCTTGGAAATCTCGCCCAAACCGCGAGATTCCCACTTTCCCACCGCGCCGACTACGGCTTCTGTTTTCTCCGATGGAAAAGCAAAGGCCAAACCCAAAACCAAGGCGGCGGCCTAAAAGGCCGCATCGCTTTGTTTCACAAACCGGACAGATCACGTGTTAATCAAACCGGACACATCTTGACTTGTTAACGACAGCGAACAGCGGTTCCGTGTCGTTAGTATGTGATTTGCGGCGCAAACGCATCGCGCAGCTCATCAACAAATCCAATCAGTTCAACCTGACGACGCGCCGCTATACCGAAGTCGATGTGGAACGATTTGCCGTCGATTCGTCGTACTTCAGCTTGCAGGTTCGGCTGTCCGATGTCTTCGGCGATAAAGGAATGATTAGTGTTGTTCTCTGCCGGCCCGTCCACGAAAATGACTGGGAGATCGACCTGTGGTTGATGAGCTGCCGGGTGCTTGGCCGTGGCGTTGAGCGCATGGTTCTGCGTGAACTGCTCGGCAACGCCCGACGCCGCAGCATTCGGGACCTCATCGGAAGCTATTTGCCCACCAATCGCAATAAGTTGGTGGAGCATCACTACGGGACGTTAGGATTCTCGCTGGTTGAACGCAAAGCAGATGGCCAGACAGTTTGGACGTTGTCTACGGATGTCGAAGCGCCTGAGTCCGTGCCGATGGAAGTGCAAAGAATAGGCTTCGACCCTGAGTCCTCGTACCAAATGTCGGAGGCTCCCGGTTGACGTCTACTGATCCTCCGCTTTCCTGGCGCGATTTTTTTCTGATTCCTGGTGTCATGCTGCTTACGGTGGCGCTACTCGTCGGAGTCAGCGAATTGGTTTGCCGCGTTCTCTGGGCGGACTATGAGAGCTTTGCCTGCTCGGTTGGTGACGGCAACAAGCCGAACTGCGTCATGCGAATGAAGAATACGGAAGGCAAGGAGTATGAGTACGGGTTCAACGAATGTGGCTTCCGGAGCCCGACCTCTTGTCTAACAAAGGCGCCCGGAGAGTTCCGCCTTGTCACCATGGGTACCTCTATCGGATTGGGCCTTTATGTTTCCGAGGAGGATTTTTTCGCGACCCGAGCCGAAACGGAGCTCTCGCGGGCGTTGCACCGGCCAGTCGACGCGCAGAATATGGGAGCCATGGTAAGCACCCTCCAGATCCCCGGCAAAATCGCAAGGGCATTGGCGCTCCAACCCAACGCAATTGTTCTCGAAATCTGTCCTGTGGATCTATTGATCGCCTATGAGGACGTCCAACACAAAGCGGCGCACCCAAACGCGGCGCCGGCGCAGCCCGCACAGATGAACCTCCAGGGACAAGTCCGGGATTGGATGCGCCGTAGCCGGACAGACTTCATGGCACAACACATGCTGCTCAGCGACGATGACTTTCTATACCAGTCGTATCGAAATTATGGCGCTGCCGATGACGCGCTGAGGGCACCTCCGTCACCCACCTACGAGCGGTACTACGAATAGCTAGATAAGACATTCGCGAAGATTCGGGCCCAGCTTGGCGGCAGCCATGCGCCCTTTTTTGTTGCCATTCTTCCAAGCCGGATTGGCGCTGGAATGTTGAGCGACCGGATCGAAATCCCGGGCCGCGACCCTGCCGCTTTCGGCCAAAGAGTCGCCGCTTTGGCGCGCAAAAACGGGCTGCGGCCGGTTGATACCGCCCCCTACTTCCGAGCCGTTTCCCACGCTGAGCGATTCTATTATGTCGTCGATGGTCATCCCGGCCCGGCGGCACACTCGGTTCTCGGCCACACGATCGCGGACGCAATCATTCAGCGCGTCCGTTCAGAGAACCCGCAGACCGGCAACCGGCGGGACGGTCAACCAGGTCCGATCCAGACGCCACGGCGGTACCTGTGACCAGCATCACAACGCAGTTTCTTGGTTTCGCTCTCATCGCGGTTCTGTTGTTCAACCTGATGCCGAACTCCCGATGGAGACGGTATGCCCTGCTTGCGTCCAGCGGCGCGTTTCTCTTCTTGCTGACGCCGGCACCCACCGCACTGCTTCCTCTGTTGGCCTTCACGGCGGTAGGCTTCCTCAGTTTGCTATGGGTCCAAAGCGGTAGCCGCTACGCACTTGGAGTGACCGTTGGCCTTGTTTTGTGTCTTTTTGTTTGGCTGAAGAAGTACAGCTTCCTTCCGCATGGGACATTTCTGACTGCTGCTTATGTCACGGTTGGACTGTCGTACATTCTGTTTCGGGTATTGAGTCTCCTGATTGACACGCGCCGAGGAGCCCTGGCGGCGCGGGTGCCTCTCGTTTCGTACCTTTGCTACACGCCCAATTTCACGACTTTTGTGTCGGGACCAATCCAGCGGTACCAGGATTTTGAGGAGACGCTCGAAGGTCCTGAGCGTGAACCTCTAACTCTCAGTTGGGTGATGAAGGCGTTGGAGCGGATCGTTCGAGGCGCGTTCAAGGCGCGTGTACTTGCGTTTCTGTTTTCCACGGTCGATGAAGGCGCCGTCCAGTCGGTGATCGGTGGTCAGGGGAACTTGAGTGAGCGAAGCTTCAACGGCGCCCTCATTTTTGTCTCCTATACCTTTTTCCTCTACACCAATTTTTCGGGTTACATCGACGCGGCCCTTGGAATTGCATCGTTACTCGGCATGAAACTGCCGGAGAATTTTGACCGTCCGTTCTCGGCCGCAAGCTTCATCGATTTCTGGTCACGCTGGCACATCACACTTTCCAATTGGTTAAAGGACTATGTCTACTTGCCGCTTGTTACGGACCTGATGAGGCGGTTTCCGAAGCGTTCCGTCGAACCCTACATTAGAGTACTGGCGTACTTTGTAACTTTCTTCTTGGTGGGGATCTGGCATGGTTCTACATCAGTATTCTTGTTCTTCGGTCTTTTGCAAGATGGCGGTGTTGCCTTCAACAAGCTCTTCCAGGTGATGGCGACGGCAAAATTAGGCCGCAAACGTTACCGTGAACTATCCGCAGGCCCGGTCTGGCTCGCCGTAAGCAGAGGCCTCACGTTCACTTGGTTTACGTTTCCACTGACTTGGTTCTGGTCGGACTGGGGCCAAATCCAGCACATCTATTCGGCATTTGGGCTGCAGGTGGCCGTGATGCTGTAGGCCGGGGTCCTCGTGGTTTCGACAATCGTATTAGCGAGTTGGGAAGAGGCGCGAACGCGGATCGAGCGTTTTTCCGAGAGCAGGGGAAACCCTCTGGCCTCTCGGTATCTGCGGACCGCCTGGTTGACCGCGCTTCTCGCGGGCATACTAGCCATCGGCCTTCTTGTGAATCAGTCCGTGCCTGAGATTGTCTACGGCAGGTTCTAGGAGGCAAGCGGGGAATTTCCTGTCCGGGCTGCTTGCGGCATTGAGGCCTCGCAAACTCGCTCGTGGAACAATCAGAAATTGCTCCCATTACGTTGTCGTATCCGACTTTTGATTTCCTCGCCCGCCCTCGCGATGATTGCGGCTCTTGGCTCCCAGATCGCTTATGCTCAATCGCCTTCGTGTACGCATACGGTGGGCGTGGTGGTTTCCCTCACCGGAGCCGCTGGGCGCTATGGTCAAGCTGCCAGCAAATCCGTTGAGCTGGCTTTCCGGGACCTGAACAAGGCGGCAGGGACGCAGGGGATTGCGGGATGCAAGCTGGCATTTGACGTGCGCGACGATCAGAGTCAGGGCTCAGTGGGCGTCGATCAGGCCCGCCAGTTGGTGGATCTCAAGAAGGTGCCTGCCATCATTGGGGGCACCATCAGTTCGGTCACGATGCCGATGGTGACATCGGTAACGGCGCCTGCCGGCGTAGTTCAGATTTCGCCGGCCTCTTCGACGCCCTCGCTCACCAAACTAGCCGTCGAAGGAAAAACCGGTGGCTGGTTTTTTCGGACCATTACCGGCGATGCGCTGCAGGGAACGGCGGCCGCCAAATATGCGCTGGAACGGGGAATCAAGGCCCTGACCATCATTTACGTCAACAACGACTTTGGGGTTAACATGGTAGCCGAGTTTCGCCGGGCGTATCAGGCGTTGGGCGGCAAGATCATCGGCGTCACGGCTTACAATGCCGACCAATCTTCTTACAACGCGGAAGTCACCAAGGCTCTCAAGGACGACCCGCCGGCGCTTTACTTCGTTGGTTACCCGGGTGACGGCACCACCATTGTGCGCACATGGATTCAACAGGGCGGCCCACAGCTTTTCCTGTTGAACGATGGCATGAACACAGCTGACTTCATCAAGGGCGTTGGGAAACAATTTCTGAACAACGCGTATGGCACCTCATCCGGATCGACGAGGACACCCTCAACCGAATACTTCGCCAAGGCCTACTCCGCCATGAGCGGCGGTATCGATCCGGACTCGCCCGCGGCAGATCGCGCATTTGATGCGAGCATCATTCTGGGGTTGGCCGTTGCGCAAGCCGGCAGCTTTGAAGCGGCCGCCATACGCGGCGCCATTCGCAGGGTCACCGATCCGGGTGGAGAAGTTGTTCATGCTGGTCCAGAGGGCTTTGCGCGGGCCCTCCAACTGATCCGCGAAAAGAAACGCGTCCGCTACGTTGGCGTGATTGGCCCCGTGCAG
Organism: uncultured Acidobacteriaceae bacterium; assembly: GCA_963771305.1. Classification (GTDB taxonomy): domain Bacteria; phylum Acidobacteriota; class Terriglobia; order Bryobacterales; family Bryobacteraceae; genus CAJCIT01. The sequence goes on along the minus strand of CAVYTS010000030.1, from coordinate 23,128 downwards.
TTTGACAAGTACGGCGATATCGCAGGCCCATTCCGAACCTGGAAGATATCCAACGGTGAAGTGACGACGGCCGGACAAGTGTCCATGGAAGATGTCCAGGCGATTCAGGCACGGCTACAAAAATGAGCGATCAGACAATTGAACCCGCTGTGGCGCGCCCGCAGCGCACCATGCTGGCTCCGGGGCTCGAGATCTCGCGCATCGTGACGGGTCTATGGCAAGTGGCTGACATGGAGCGCGGAGGCACAGCTCTGGATCCGGTACAAGGAGCCGCCGGAATGGCCGAGTACGCGCGGGCGGGCTTCGACTCCTTTGACATGGCCGATCATTACGGATCGGCAGAAGTCATTACCGGAACGTTGTTGGCTTCCGCCGGCCATCCGCCAGTGCGGGCCTTTACCAAGTGGTGCCCTTCCCCGGGGCCGATGACTCCGGCCACAGTTCGAGAGGGTGTCGAGCGAGCCTTGGATCGTCTTCAAACCTCATGTATCGACCTGATGCAGTTTCATTGGTGGACATTCGACGATCCTCGTTATATTGACGCGATGGTGGAGCTGGCCCGGCTCCGAGGGGAAGGGTTGATTGCCCATCTGGGTCTGACAAATTTTGATACTGCGCACTTGCGGCTGTTGTTGAACGAGGGCATCCCGATTGCTACCAACCAAGTGTGTTTGTCCTTGCTCGATCGGCGAGCAACTGAGGCGATGTCCGACCTGTGTCTGGACCGGGGAGTACGGCTGTTGGCATACGGCACGCTCGGTGGCGGATTTCTGACAGAGCGCTGGGTGGGAGCGACCGAACCCGCCGCGGTGAACGACTGGAGCAAGATGAAGTACCAGCGCTTCATTCACGCGGTGGGTGGGTGGTGCGCCTTACAGAACGTGCTGAGGGCCGCTCGAGCGATTGGAAGCAAGCATGGGGCATCCTTGTCGAACGTGGCAACTCGCTGGGTGCTGGAACAAAGCGCCGTGGCCGCCATAATTGTTGGCGCCCGATTGGGCGAGTCCGAGCACCGGGCCGACAACCTGAAGCTGTTTGATTTTGCCCTAGATGAGGAAGACAATGCCACTCTGTCCAAGGCATTTGCCGGAACCCGGCGTATACCAGGCGACTGTGGGGACGAGTATCGCCGGCCACCGTTCCTGACGGCGTCGGGAGATCTGAGCCATCACTTGAAATCCTTGACTCCGCTGTGGAAGCGCCAACCGATCGAAGGCTATTCCAATCGTTGGAAGCTTGACAGCGGCAGCGCTTGGGAGCCCATCGCCGGGTACTCGCGCGCGGTTCGGACAGGGGACCGCATCATGGTGTCAGGGACGACGGCGACACATGGGATTGGGCACTTAATTGGCAAGAACGATGCTGCCGTCCAGACCACCTACATCCTGGACAAGATCACCGCCAGCATCAAGGCTCTGGGCGGATGCGCCGAAGACATTGTGCGGACCAGAGTCTACCTGACGAACGCAAACGACTGGGAGGTTGTGAGTAGAGTCCACGGCAGTTACTTCGGCGAGACCCGTCCTGCCAACACGATGCTCCAAGTTGCCGCATTGATTGGCGATGGTTATCTGGTGGAGATCGAAGCAGAGGCTGTTGTGGAATGAGACCCGACTGCGATCTTCTGGTGGTAGACGGGATCACCAAGAGCTTCGGTGGCCATCAGGCGGTGAACCAGGTTTCCTTTTCTTTGAAATCGGGTTCCATCGCTGGTCTGATCGGACCCAACGGCGCCGGGAAGACAACGCTGTTCCATTGCCTGGCTGGGTTCCTGAAGCTGTCAGCCGGACGGGTGTTACTGGACGGCCGGGACATTTCCGGACACTCGCCTTGCGATGTATTCGCGGCTGGCTTAGCGCGCACTTTTCAGATCCCGCGACCTTTCCCGGAGATGTCGGTACTGGACAACATGATGGTGGCGGCCACCGGACAAGCCGGCGAGCGCTTCTGGATGAACTGGGTGCGACGAAAGCTGGTGAGCCGGCAGGAGCAGGAGACCAGAGAAGCAGCAAGGTACTGGCTGAGTCTTGTAGGACTGTCGGATCTCGAGCAAAAGCCCGCGCGAATTTTGTCAGGGGGCCAGCGCAAGTTACTCGAATTAGCGCGGGTGATGGTTTCGAAACCAAAGCTAGTGCTGCTGGACGAGCCTGGCGCTGGCGTCAACCCGGTATTGCTCGATCAGATCGTTGACAAGGTGACTGCCCTCAATGCCGAGGGAACAACGTTCTTGATCATCGAACACAACATGGACCTGGTGGCTTCTATATGCCGGCCGGTGATGGTGATGGCGCAGGGCCGGCTTTTGATGTCTGGCGATGCCAGCGCCGTGTTGAGCGATCCGCGTGTGATTGAGGCCTATCTGGGAACCGCGGCATGACAGACCCAGTGCACGCTCTTGCAATTGGATCACTCGAGGCAGGTTACGAGCCGGGGCTCTCCATTGTTCGCGGGGCTTCCCTGACCGTGCAGTCGGGTGAAATTGTTGCCGTCATCGGACCGAATGGCGCCGGTAAATCGACGCTGGTGAAAGCGGTGGCGGGCCTGGTTCCCATCAGCAAGGGTCGCAACCTGCTGTTCGGAAGAGACATCACAAGAACGCCGGCGCACCGCATGGTCTTTGAAGGCCTGGCCTTCGTGCCACAGACCGAGAATGTGTTTGTGAATCTGAGCGTCGCTGAAAACCTGGAACTGGCCGCGGCCATCGTAAAGGCGAATCGCCCTGAACGTTTGGATCCCGTCTACGCTGTGTTCCCGGATCTCTATCGCCAGCGCGCCCAACGGGCAGCACAACTCTCCGGCGGGCAGCGTCAGATGCTAGCTGTGGCGCGCGGGCTGATTGCCCGGCCCAAGCTGCTCATTCTGGACGAACCATCAGCTGGCTTAAGCCCCAAAATGGTGGAGCAGGTTTTCGACAAACTGCGCGAAGTGCGAGACAGCGGAGTTACCGTGCTTCTGGTGGAACAAAACGTCAAAGCCGCGCTGGCACTCGCCGACCGCGCCGCTGTTCTGGTGGAGGGCAAAGAGCGCATCGTGGCACGCAGCTCCGAGTTGCTGAATGATGATCGTGTCGCCGAGCTTTATCTAGGGCGCCGGACAGGTAAACCGTTTGTGAAAGAACAAGCCTAGTGTTTCAGATCATCGCGGACGGTCTCATCATTGGCTCGGTGATCTCGCTGGGGGCCATTGGCTTGAGCCTCACCCTATCCATCGTCCGCTTTTCCAACTTCAGTCATGGCGAGCTATTGGCTTGGGGTGCTTACCTTGCGCTCATCGTAACCACCGGACTGACGGCCATCAACGAGGGCCTGGCGGCGCCCATCGGACCGTTTTCCTTCGGGTGGGGTCTCGTCGTCGCCATGGTTGTTGCAGCGGCACTAACGGCGCTGCTCTCCCTGCTGCTCGACACGATTCTGTTCAAGCGGCTGCGCAAACACGGCTCAATTACGCTGGTCATTGCCAGTTTTGGCGCGGCGCTTGTGCTCCGCAACTTGCTGCTCTTCTGGCAGGGTGGCGTGCCAAAATACTTCTCGCAGAATCTGCAGATTGCCATGCCCATGTTGCCGCGCAGCTTCTGGGGTGGGTTGCGCTTTACGCCCGACCAGCTTCTGGTTCTCTTGCTGACGCTAGCCGCCGTCGCCGGACTGCATCTGTTTCTGCGCTACAGCGTCCTGGGCAGATCGATGCGGGCTACCGCAACGAACCCAGCTCTTGCCCAAGCGACGGGAATCGATCCCGAACGCGTTCTACGCGCCACCTGGATGATCGGCGGCGTGCTTGCAGCGATAGCAGGAGTCTTCGCCGGCATCACGGTCCAATTGCGCCCAACCATGGGAGTCGATCTCTTGCTGCCTCTGTTTGCCGCCGTCATTCTGGGTGGCATCGGCTCCGTCTGGGGAGCTGTCCTGGGTGGATTGATAGTGGGTCTGGCGGAGAGCGCATCGGTGACTCTGGTGGGAGCAGAGTACCGCACGGCCGCTGCGTTTATCGTCTTGATCCTGGTTCTGATGGTGAAACCGAATGGCTTGTTCGGAGAGAGAACCTGATGCAGGTATTGGTCGGCTGGATGTCGTACGCAAGCTTCTTCCTGGTCTTTGCCACGGTGTTCGCCATCATCACGCTGGGGTTGAATCTGCAATGGGGTTTCACGGGCCTGTTCAACGTGGGCGTGGCTGGGTTCGTCGCCATCGGCGCCTACACGTCGGCGTTATTGACGACGCCGAAAGCCCCGGATCGCTTGGCTGGATTCGGATGGCCGGTTGCCGCCGGCCTGGTGGCGGCAACGCTTGTCACCGGCCTTGCCGGGCTCTTTATCGGGGCCGTGGCTTTGCGTCTACGGCGGGACTATCTCGCCATCACAACCTTCGGCATCGCCGTCACCATACAGGTGGTGGCCAACAACGCAACGCCTTTGACGAGTGGGCCATTCGGGGTACAGTTCATTCCGAAGCCGATGCAGGTGTGGCTGGGGGCAGGCCTGCCGTGGACTTTGGCTTATCTAGGGCTATCGCTCGCCTTGCTGGGATTGGTCTATCATGCGCTGACCAGACTGGTCGATAGTCCTTGGGGACGGGTACTGCGTGCGATCCGTGAAGACGAAGATGCGGCATCTTCGGTTGGCAAGCGGGTCTTCCTGTTCCGCCTGCAGAGTTTCGTCATCGGGACGATGCTGATGGGTCTCGGTGGCGCGCTGTACGCGCATTTCGTCGGCTACATCGCACCGGAGGACTTTCTTCCGATCCTGACCTTTCAGATTTGGGCCATGCTGATCGTGGGCGGCTCAGGCAACAACAGGGGCGCGATTGCCGGCGCCTTCTTGGTTTGGGGCTTTTGGACCGCCGCGGGCGGACTGATGCGCGGATGGATACCCCAGGCCGAACAAGCACGCGCTGCGGCCTTGCAGGTTGTTCTGATTGGCGCTTTGATCGCTGCGATGCTGGCGCTGCGACCCCGCGGACTTATCTCTTCCGCACCTCCATAAGTGCGGGCCGTGCCACCGCATTCACTGCCGGATCGTAATACTCATATGCCTTCGCCAGGAACGACCGAGCTCGAATCGGGTACTTGGCCCGCAGCCGATACTTCACCGATACGCTGCCGCCGGCCGGAATCGAGTCGAAGTAGAGGATCGCTTGCGTCGCGGTTTGAGTGAACTTCTCGAGCCGGCCGCCGTGCTTGTTCGCAGTTTGCTCCTGCATCTGTTGCAGGTCTTCGCTCAGTAGATCAAAACCCGGTGGGATGCCCAGATCGATCATGATCATGTTGGCGCGCTGAACCATGTTGTTCTTGACAGTCGCGGTTGCGGTGGCAATGTCATCTTGAGCCAACGACTTGCGGTCGTAAGCAACATCGATTGAGAGCGCTTCCTCGGCCGGTGGTTCTTTCCACGGCATGAAGTACCGCCCAACCACCTGATAAGCAAGGCTGCCCTTCCCCACGAAGTGGAGGCCGATCCGATTGCTGCCTCCTGAATTTGCCTTCTTCAAAACGAACTGGTGAAACAGGTCGTTTTTGTCCGGCGTCAATGCCAGTGTCCCAGCCGGCACATCGTTGAGCGTGATCTCAACCGTGCCGCGCACGTCCGCAGCTCCCTTATCCATCGACAGGAGCAACGCACGCAGCGCCATGATGGTAGCCTGCGTGGTTCCCCATGTGCCGGAGGCGTCTTTCTTCGACGACAGGTAGGCCAGCGCCTTGCGCGCGATTGCCGAGGCTTGACCAGAACTGAGCAGCGCCTGCACTGCCAAGCCGGTAGTCTCGATAGTCGCGCTTTCACCCATCCCATAGACGCCGGTCTCTTCGGTCGTCCACCAGGCTTTGTCGCCTCTCTCTACGCGCGCTTGGAGCAGCTTCTCTGTGGCGCGGGACGTAAACTCGCGGTCTTCTTCGTAGGCAGCAGCGAAGTTGGCAATCACCGCGAGGGTGTACGAATCGGCCTTATCGCCCAGGTGGTTTTCCACATACTGCTTGGCGCGATCGACGGCGGGTCCCGCATACTTCGTGTTTGCAAGCGCCCAGGCGATATACGCGGTGATTCGTAACGCATCGGAGTTGTAGCGATCCGTCGCTCCTTCATTGATGAAGTTCCGGTCGGACGGCCAGCTGCCGTCTCCCTTTTGCTGCGACGCAAGCCACTCCTGCGTGCGCTGGATCAGTCTTGGATCCACATCATGCACCTTCGACATATCCGAGAACTCCATCAGGCCGTAGGACGTCAGGATCTTGTTGGCGGGTGCATTGCCGAACCAGGAAAATCCGCCGCCGGGCACCTCGAACGTCAAGAGACGCTGATAACCGTTGGTAATGAACCCCTCGGCCTTGGCATGCACCTCGGGCGTGAGTTTCTTGGAGCGTTTCATATAGTCGAGCGCCAGCACGTTCGGATAGGTACTCGATGAGGTCTGTTCGAAGCAGCCGTAAGGCATTTGCAGAATCGCGTCCATCCCTTCGACAACCTGGCTCAGCGGGCCCGGATAGAGGCGCACAAAGATAGTACTTGCCCCTTGGATGGCATCCGGCGGGAATGCGAGATCATGCTGGACCGAGGATTCGAGCCGCCCGTTGAAGACTTCCGTCTGCTCGCGCCCGTTCGGAATCACTTCAATGTCACGGACCACGATGTCGGCTCGGCCCGGCATCGTGGCGGCAAGAGTCAGCTTAAACTTGCCAATCCGCTTCGCTTCAATCGTGAACTGAGAACCTCCCACGCGACCCGAATCCACCGAAACCGTCTTATTCGAGGAGTCATTAACGAGAGCGAACCAGTCCGCGGGTTGCAGATTGAGACTGACTTCGCCGTGCGCACCCGAGTAGTTGTAGGCAGCTACTGGAATAGAGACGCGGTCTCCCTGGGTTAGCGTCACAGGGAGGTCGAGATCCACAAAGAAATCCTGGAACACTTTGAGGCTCGATGTCCCGACGCCCAGCGCGCCTTTCTGTGTCGAAGCCACCATGGCCATCCGCCAGGTCGTAATGGAGTCGGCCATCGGAATAACGATGCTGGCCTCGCCCTTCTGATCGGTGATGATTTCCGGATTAATGAAAAGCGCCTCCGGGAAATACGACCGCACACGCGCTTCCGGCGCGGCGTCTTCCTGCTTGCCCACAGGACCATTCACGGCAACCGTCACTGCTTCGCCTGCCACAAACTTGGCCGCCATAGCCATCGGCGCTTGCATTGGTAGACGCTGGGCGAAGCGGCCTACAACATCACCCGCGAAACCGGCGTTAAGTTGATGCCTGGCTTCGAATTGCATGACCGGCGCTGACGCCACGACTTCGACGGCTGTCGTCACCGAGCCCACCTGCAGGGTTGCCGAAAGCACCGCACGATCACGCTGATGCAGATTCACAGTTCCGGAAGCCATTTCAAAGCCTGAAGCGGCCAGTCCGACCCAGTACTTGCCAGGTGGAAGCGACGCGAGGCTGAACTCGCCGGCGGCGTTCGACCTCGTTCGCCGCTCCACTCCCGTGGCAACATCGCGCGTTGTAACATCAGCGCCTGCCACCGCTGCTCCTGTCACGTCCAGAACAGTTCCTGTAATCTCCGCGCGGCTATTGAACGGCCCCCGGTCATGCTCGATCTCGACATCGAACTCCCGCGATGCCGAAGGCACGAGGACTCTCGTCGTGCGCGTCAGGAGGATGGCTTCCATGTCGTCGGCGGTATCGAACGTTTGGTCGGCCCCGGCGCTGCGGACGGTAAACTGCGTATTCGGCTGCCAGCTTGCTCGTTGAATCCGCAGGGAAGTACCCCAGGCATCCCGAACAGGCGCCGCTCCATCTCTCGCCATAAGCTCCGTCAGGTCGTTCGTCCCAGGATGCTGTTTACGATCGCGGGTCAGCCGTTCAGCGACCTCCCGTGCCTGCTCCCGGAACTTGACCCAGTAGCGTTGGTTATACTGCGGGAATTTCGCTTGAAGGACGTCTCGCCCAGCCTCAGCTTGAAACTTGTTTTGATTTACAAGCTCCGTGGCAGAGAATAGCGCCTGTGCGGCCCGGTCGCGCCGCACCGCGTTGTGCGGATGCACCTCCGTGACGAGGTCATCGACGTCGATCGAGTGGATCTCATAGCGCGGCTTCATCACCTCTTGCTCGAGATAGAAAAACACCTTCGCGAACCCGGGCTGTTTCTCCGCGATAGCGAAGACGGCTTCATCCACGACCTGCAACCCCAGCGCGGCTTGCACGCCCTGTCCGTGCGTGTTTGTGACCCGGAAGCGTACGCGAGCCTCGCTGCCGGGCCGATAGACCGGCGCATCCGACGTTGCTTCGATCCGCAGCTCGTCAACCGGTTGGACAAATACCAGCCGGTGATCGGCGACCGGAACTGCGTTGGCGCCGAACAGGTAGACGTTAACGTCGATGGTCCCGGCGAGGTCTGGCGTTGCGGGCAGTTCGAACTCCGCCTGCCCGTGGACGATGTCGATGTCGCGCGTCAGAATCGTTTGCCCGTCCTTAATGACGTCCACGTATGCCGTGCCGCGGCTGCGGGTCGATAAGACGGTGAACCGCATCCGGTCTCCCGCCCGATAGATCGCTTTCTCTCCCCGCAGCAGGATTTGGTCCGCACCCGTCCGCAGGTCCAGTGCAATCGTGCTTTGAACGGGATTGCCTTCCTTATCCTTCGCCTCGATCGTGATGGGCCCGAAGCCCGGCTTCAGGCGAATCGACGCGATACCGCCCTCGTCGGTTGAAACAGTTTGGTCGTTGTTGGCGTCCGCGTGCACGTGCAACTGAGTAGCTGCCGGTTTGCCATCGGCGTAGGAAGTCAAGACGAAGATCTGGTTCTCAAGCCCCGGCGCCACCTTCCCGCCCTCTGGAACGGCCGTGACAATTAGCGGCGACTCACTGACGATGATCGGCTCGCCCCGCGTCTCCGAATGCGCCGCGGAATCCTTGACGACGGCTTCCAGCAGCACCCGGACCGCACCACCGTTCAGAGGCTTTCCGGCGAAGTAGGCGGGAAGCTTCAAGTCGAAGCGGTAGGCGCCGTCGGCATCGGTGTGCCCTTCAACACGAGCGGCTTCGAACTGAGTCACGTCCAGTCCGGTTGCCTTCACCGTCACTTCGCCGGCCACGGCTTTGCCAAAGAAGTAATTTGCGCGTACGACGCCGGCGACGTGATCGCCGGGACGATAGCCATGCTGGTTTCGCCCGGTGAACTCGACGGCAACTCTGAATTTCGGCAGCACGTACTTCTCGACATTCAGTGCCAGCTCGGAGGTATTCCCGGCGCCCTCTTCGTCCATCTGCGCGCGCAGATGGTAAGTGCCCAGATTGACCTCGTCGGCGAGGGGAAACTCCGTGGATGCAACTCCGAACGTGTCGGTCTGGGTGACGGTTTTGAATACCTTGTTTCCGCGCGAATCCTCGATCTCAAAGGTGAGCTTTCGATTCGCCACCGCTTCGTGGCTCACGCGATCCAGAGCCAGGGCTCGAACGTGAATCGTCTGGCTCGGTTGATACAGGGGTTTCTCGGTGGTCAGTAGAATCGAGGTCTTGTTCTCGAGCCGGACCGGTTGGGTCAACTCAGTGGACCCCAGCGGCGTGTCGACCACGTAGCGCAGGGACTGGTTGCCGGCAATGCCGGCAGGAAATCGAAATTGGGCTTCCGTGGTTCCCCGGCTGTTCAGTGACCCCGCATACAGCACTTGGCGTTTATCTCCGAACTCGATGCGTACCGCGCCAACTCCGCCAATCGGCTGATTCCCTGAATCCGTCGCGATGATGCGCACAGCGGCTCGCGCGCCGCTGGCATACGCCTGTTGCGCCAGAACGTGGATGATGGGAATACGCAGCATCTTTGAGAGCGGCTCAATTCCATCGATGGCCGGCGAGCTGTTGCCGGCGAAGACAAAACGGTAGTGAAGCCGGTGCCACACCAAGTCATCCAGAGGCAGGGCCTTGGCCAGCTTCAGTGTTTCCTGCCATTGGCCGCTTCCGGTTGTGATCGTCGATGCACGCTCGGTCCGGCCGATCACGCCATCTTCGGGATCGAGAACTTCGAGGGTCAGTTGGCCGCTGCCCGTGCGCTGGTTCTCATATGGAATGGTCACGTTCAGCGGACCCATCTTGTGAGTCGCGCTGAGCGTCTTCCCACCCGATGCGTCTGTTCGATTTGAACCAACGGACAGCACCGCCAGGCACCCGCCAATCAAGGTAGAGCACAAGATTGCAGCCGGCCGAACACCAGGCTTGGTGAATAACGAATAGAAATCCACTGTCAGCTCCTCTCACTGTGGGGCGGTTGCGCGGTCCACCCGCGAATCCACCCACATGGCCTCCCGTTTCTCTAAGCGGAGAACGGTAGGCCCGGCGGATCTTGCAGGGAGAATTTCAGTTTTTTCGTCGGGGATCAAGGGCTAGGAAGTTCGGGATACCAATGAGTGCCGTCCTGGCTGAACCAAGCCGACCCCTTGTCCGTGAAGAGATGAAAGACCGGAGGGCGCACGGCAGACGCGGACGGCAGTGCAGCCGATGACTTGCCCTGGCCCAACTGCCGGCCCACCATTGATCCGGCCGACACCGCGACGCGCGCTACTTTCCCCGGCCACTGCGGGTTGACCACCGTCCATTGCTTTCCTACGTCCTGTCTGAAGAAGAGTGTTCCCGCTGAGTCGACGGCGATTATCCCCATCGCGCTGATGGCCGAGGAAGCGATCGGCAGTTTGCTGGGCAATGGATACGCCTCCCGGAGTGGAAGCGGGGGGGTGCGCCCGGTGCTGAGTAACGCCGAGTTGACCGCAGTCACCTCTACGGATTCCGTCACTGAGCCGATCGATAGCTTTGATTCGACCGTTGCGAGATCTTGTGGCTGGAGTTCGAGTTGGGTCGAGGCTTTCTGAAATCCGGGCGATTCGATTTGCAATTCATACTGGCCGGCAGCTAGCGCATTTATCGCGAACTGCCCCTCTGCGCCGGTTTTGGCAGTACTCCCCGCCGAACCGGCCAGGGGGTGGATAGTGACTGTGGCCCCAACAATCGCGGCACCGGTGGTGTCCGTGACCGATCCTTTGACTTCGGACAGACCGTTGAGCGTGATTTGGTTGTGCTCGACGCTGAGCTTGAGAGAGTCGCTTGCAGAGCCTTCGGCGGCTGGGCTGGCCGCGAAGACAGCAGCGCGTTTCTGGACTTGCCGCTTTGCGGCGAACGTCGCTTCGGGTTGGCTTGGAGCGAGTAGCTGCTTCTGGGCAATCCCAGTGGCGGGCGCTGGCGACTGTACTGGTGGGAGCTGTACCGGGGTCTGGAGGTGGTTCGGCTCAACCGTGTTTGCTATGTCAATCACCGGGCTTGAGGCGGAAGGAGTCTCTGCAGCTTTCTGGAGGAGGACGTCCCCAGCCGGCTTGGAGGCAGGCGGCGCTTGTGGCGCGCTGGCTCTCATCTTCTTCTCGCTCGCGGAAGGCGCGTCCTCTACCGGCCCCACAACGGTTGCGGGAGACGCACTGGCAGACCGCGTTGCTTCCTGATAGGTAACGGCATCGCCATGGGACAACTTCGGCGCCCCGTGTTGGAACAATACCGCCAAGATGAGGGCGCAGGCAGCCAGCGCGCTACCGAGCACCGGAATCGGCCCAAACCAGCGGCGCCACCAAGGCTCTGCTTTCGACGGAACCGGCTCGGGCGCAGGTTGCGGCGGCTGGGCGAGAAAGACGATTTCCCGGCATCGGGAACACTCCGCGACGTGCGAAAGGCACTGCTGCCGTTCGTGCTCGGGCAGCACGCCTTCCACGAAGGCGTTGAGCAGTTCGGGGTCAAGGTGGGGTCCGGGATGTACGTGTTCAGTCATGCTTTTTCCGGGTCCGGAAGCTCCCTCTGTTCAAGGAACGCAGCAGGGGGCGAGTATTGCAGCAAGCTTCGAAGATTCATCGTGAGATCGCGCGGATCGGTGCCGAGAGCCTCCTCAGCAGCGCGCCGGCTCATGCCCGAAGCCTGCAGGTTCTTAAGAAGTTCTTTGTGAAGCCGCCCGGTGAGGCGCTTAAGTTGACGGCTCACCGTCGCCTCGTGCACGCGCAGGACCTGGGCGATGTCGTGGAGCGTCCGTTGATCGAGGAACCAGGACGAAAGCAGGAACCGCTCCTCGGCCTCAAGAGATTGTAGCGTGGCGGTCAACGATTTGCCCAGCCCCGCGAGCACCCCTTCGGCTGGGATGGGTGTGGGGAATGCGGCTGCGAACTCTTTCCCGTCGAGCGGAGTTTCGCGATGTGTGCGGCGATGGTGGTCTACATGTCTTTGAGCGAGTGTTGTGCGCAAGAACCCCAGCAAGGAGCCCCGTCCGGCATAAGACGCCAGCGGCGAGCGGCGTTGTCCATCGCGGCCGGTAAGGCCGAACAGTTCCGAATAGAACGAATCGGCGAGTTCCTGGCCGAGCGATGCCGAGCCCGTAATCCCTATGGCCGCTCGCGTCAGCGGTTCCCGGTAGCGCTCGAGAAACTGCTGCCAGGCCGCGTCGCGGCCTAGCGCACAGGCGTGAGCGAGAGCTAGTTCCCGGAGCTTAAGTGAGCGCCAGAATGCGCAGATTTGTGAGCGAGTGGCTTGAACTTCAGGAGCCAGCCCGTAGCGGTATTTGGCGCCAAGTGCCAGCAGGATTCCAGCCAGTTCGGTCTTCGTTAGATCGACGCCATCAGCGTCTGCCCCTTGCCAGAAATCAGCGATCGTGACGCCGGATATCTGCGCGAAGTGCGACTCAGGGTCCTGAACCGCGTTCGTTTCCAGAGCACGGTCATCGCTCGTCGTTGAGGCGACCGGATGATTGACTCCCGCGGAGTGTGGCAGGGCAGAATCCACGTTCCCACGATACGTCAGTGATGCCAGCTTATGTAAGGCGCGGGCCGCCAGTCGTGTGCGGGCACCACAGGCCGAATTCGACACACATCGCGTTGCTGTTCAATGGTCGGGCTGTCCTTCAATCCAACGCTTCGCATCGGCGCCTTGATGCGTCGCGGCCGACCGACGGAGTCCGCTATATGACTCGGTCTCGATCAGCCCCACACCGAACTTCTTCGCGAAATGAGGCCAAACACAACTTAATGGTGTTTGGAGTCGAGTTCGCCATCTCGTCTTCTCTCCTTATGCACAGGCGGAGGTCGACCACGACATCATTCCTGGAAGTTGGAACAAGCAGGCGTATCAATTTGGATCCGATTTCCCGGTCGGGAAGAGATTCGACGTTGAACTCTACTACGAGCGCGATGACAACGTCGGATCGACGCCGAGTTAAGTGAATGCCCTTGGCGTGACGGGCTAGATCTATTTCTGATGATAAGTTTGCTTTCTTTGACGGGAATATCGAACATAGGTGAAGTACCGCAATTGAACTCTGCGCCCGCGTTATGCCGAGAAAGGTCAGATGCCCGGCGCTGACAACTCAATTCTTCAACGGATCGCCAAGCGCCGTTCAGTCTCGACGTTACAGCACCGTTGTGTCCGTCCGCAACATGAATAAGAGAACCAACGGATACACACGACCGAACCTGATTGCTAGCAGGATGGCCTTGCTGTATTGCCGAACGGCCTTCGCGTGCCTGGTTTTGACAGCCGCATCACCCTGTCTTCAGTCACAACCGGCTGGCGGTCAATCCGAAACTACTTCGTTCTCTTCGGATTGGCTGACGACGGCGCGCGCTTCTTCGGTAGCGGCCAGACCCTTTCAATTCGGTGAAAATGTCGACTGGAGGGCAGTGCTTCTGCCTCCCTGCTCAGCGACTCCGCATCTGTACCTTACCGCCAACTGCGTCAGCGACGTGCAGCAGGCTCCCGTTGAGAAAGCACCAGGAATTGAGCCCCTGATTGGCAAGGCGGTGGCGCCAGTAAAACAGCCCAAACAGGGCTTTCAATGGGGGCCGGCGCTCTTCCAGTCGTTCGAGTTTCTGGTCCTCGAACACAGCTTCCGTTTTGCTACTGACGCCGGCTACCGCTACGACCTTTACCACAAGCCATTCTGGTACGACTACTCGGCCTCCGCGGATCACTTCTATATGAATCGCTGGGGCGACGGCGACAGTTTTCTGGTCAATTACATTGGCCATCCTATCCAAGGCGCGGTCACCGGCAATATCTTCCGCCAGAACGACCCGCAAGGCCGTATCGCCCGGTTCGGCCGCTCTCGTGCCTACTGGGATATGATCCTCAAGGCCACGGCGTGGTCGGCGGTCTATTCTGCCTACTTCGAGATTGGGCCCATTTTCAGTGAGGCGGCGCTGGGAAATGAAGGTGGATACACATATGTCCCTGGCTGCGGCCTGTATCCCTGCAAAGGGGAGCCCGGCAAGACCTACAAGCCTCCGACCAACAACACGGGATGGGTCGATTTCATAGTCACGCCGCTGGTGGGTTCGGGATGGATGATTCTGGAAGACGCCGTCGAGCGGGAGTTCACCGATCGCCTCGCTAAGGGCAGCCAGGCCTGGAAATATAGGTGGATCCGCTATTGTCTATCACCGAGCCATACCCTCGCCAACGTTTTGGCTTTCCACGCCCCCTGGTATCGGTATCCCGAAGTAGAAGAAACTGCAGTGCCGATGAAGTCGGCGTTCGTCCAAGTTGCTGCCGTCAAGCCATCCTGGAAAGACGATCCGCGATACTACACCGGCTTGCAGTTTACTTCCATGAGCCTCCCGCAGGATCGCGAGAACTGTAACTCCTGTCGAAGCTTCCTCAACGGAGTGGGCTACAACTTCGGCTATCGCTTCGCCAAGTATGCCTACCTGGATACGCAGATGAACTGGTTTCCTGGTTCCGGATTAACTGGGAAAAATGGTTCAGTCGTGGAAGGATTATTCGGCGTGAAGGCCGGCCACCGATGGCATTCCTGGGGCGTGTTTGCACAGGTTCGCCCGGGATTCATGTTCTATTCCAAGACGCTGGTGACCGGCAGGGAAAACGACTATGCCTCTACCACCCGCTTTGCTGGAGACTTCAGTGGCGCCGTCGAATACTACGCCGCCAAACACTCGATGCTTCAGTTCAGCGTGGGCACGACCCTGATCCACTACCTGACAGCGCATCCTGATCCAAACCAACGGCCAACCACCGTTCTCTCCGATCAGTATTACTACCTACAAGGCAACTTCCATGTTTCCCTTGGCTACCAGTTCGGCATCTAAGCTGCTCGAACTTACGCCGCTCGGACTGCTTTTTCGGGCTATCAGGAGGTTTAAGTTAAATTGCAGAATTGCGGCCGGCATCACATTCTCTAGCTATTGAAAAGATCACTTATTGATTGGTGGACTTGATGTGCGGCCGCCTCCTTTGCGGTCCCCATCAATCTGGATTCCCAGCTGTTCTAAGAACCTGGTTGGATGTTCGCTTCCGACCAGAGCAAATATGAAGTCGTTGGCCATGCGGGTTGTTTCTTCTCCACTTCTCGCATCCGCCAGCACTACCTCACGCTCCTTGATCTCTTTGATGGTTTTACGGAACAATACCGTGACGCGGCCGGCATCCATACAGTCGTAGATGTCCATCTTGTTGGCCAGCTTCAAATCGCCTTTGAAATGGCTGCGTATCACCAGGGTGACCTCATTGTTTGTGGTGAAAGAAATCTGGTCGCCTTCGCGAGTGAAGCCGCTCAGGGCCAGGGCCGTTTCAATTGCGGAATTCCCCGCCCCCACCACGATGCACTTGCAGTCCCGATAGTCGTCCGGATCTGACAACGCGTATTTCACCTTGCCGACACTGGCGCCGCCGTCCTTCGACTCGATCTTCAGATCTTCGCCCGGAACACCGAGCCTCATGGGAGAGCCAGAACCGCCGATGGCGAGAATCACACGGCGGGCGCGGTAACGCCGCAGGCTGTGGTCCTTTTCGCTTTGGGATTTGACTTCAAACCCGTTGGGTATCAAGTCAACTGCATTACATCGTTCTAATTCGTGCACTCCAATGTCGTCGATATGCTTCTTCCTTGCGCATCCCCACGCCATGCAAAGGCACCTTGCCTTTCACCGACATCGTGTCAGGTTTGAAGAACACGAATTTGCCTGCCGGATAGCGGTACAAGGTACTATATGGCACTCAACGGAAAGTCCCGCCAAAACGCCAGGATCTTCATCAATCATTCTTTCGTCTGAGGTTGGGAACGTGGCATCCCCAACACTCACGCTGACAGGATCTAGTGTTGGAACATAATAGCGCAACACACAAAGCTCACGAGCAAATTTGCGGTTCTGGCGTCCGGTGACTCGGCGATCCGATTGAACCGGGTGTGGCTCCTCCATGCGCATCGATATACACCCCTGGCCCCCACCCCCGGCTTTTGCGTTTATGTATGCTTGCATCAGCTTTGCGTTTCCGCTTCCACCCGTTGCGCTTCAACTTCATTGCCCGGGAATCCATCTACTTTCCACCCGGTAAATCAGCCAACATCCTGCGCGGCGCTTTTGGAAGCATCTTTCGGCGCATTGCCTGCGTCCCGCAATGCGCCAACGCCGCCTCCTGCGAGTTACGCGCCACCTGCGCCCCTACGCGCAAATGTTTGAGCCTTCCTCCGACAGCGCACCCAGCGGATTCGGTGACCTGCCCCGCCCGTTTGTGTTTCGCGCCTGGCACCTGGACGGCCGCACCATGCCTGCCGGAACCGACTTCCACTTCGACCTCAACTTGTTCGACGTCCAGAACCCGGCCATCGCCTATCTGGTGCTCGCGTTCGCGCAACTCGGCCGCGAGGGTCTCGGCCCGCAGCGGCGGGCCGTCGAGTTAACATCTGTCTGGCAATTAGATCTTGATGGGCAACCGGCGACGAGTCTATTCGACGGAACATCGCTGGTGGGAAGTCAGGCACCACCGCAAGAACTGGAGCTTGATGCGCAACCTGAGTTGGTCCTGGGAGTAAAATTGAGCGTCGTGACGCCAACCGAGCTCAAGACCGGCGACGGCATCGCAACCAAGCCGGAGTTTGGCGTGCTCGCCGCCCGCATCCGCGACCGGCTCAGCATCCTGGGGCAGGCCTATGGTGACGGCCCGCTTGCCATCGACTTCAAGGCCTTCGGCGAACGCGCACTTGCCGTGAGAATGACGCGGTGCGAGGTGCACCAAGTTGATGTGGATCGGCGGAGTAGCCGGACCGGACAGGTCCATTCGATTGGAGGCTTCGTCGGCGAGGCTGAGTACGAGGGCGAATTAACTGAGTTCGTGCCCTCGCGAAGTGGACGGGCGTGGGGAGGCAGACGGTTTGGGGAAAGGGTGAAGTGAGATGAAAGGGGACTGAAACAAGGTACTCGAATTCATGACCGAGACGCCGATGGTACCTAGTGCTTAATCGCAGTAATGCATTTATGTATTAAAATGTTTGGGAGATGCCTAGACATGCACCTAAACTGGAATGCTCGATCGACGACAAGGCGAGTTTAGTGGCCCTCACAAAGAGCCGTACGACGGAGGCACGTGCCGTGGAGCGGGCTCGAATCATTCTGGCTTGCCTGGAGGGCAAGGAGATTCAGCAAGTGGCTCGGGAACTGAGGGTCTCTATCCCTTGCGTTTCCAAATGGCGCCAACGCTTCTCGCTATGGGGGCTGAGAGGACTACGCGACCGGTCGCGGCCGGGCAAACCAGTCAGATATGACACGGCGTTTCGCAACCGGGTGCTGGCCCTGCTGGAGGAGACACCGCCGCCCGGAATGTCCCACTGGGACGGCCCGGCGGTAGCGGAAAGGCTCGACGCCAGCGTGCATGCGGTATGGCGTGTTCTGCGTCGCGAAGGAATCTATCTGCAACGGCGACGCAGCTGGTGCGTGAGCACCGACAAGGAGTTTGCTCCCAAAGCCGCCGAAGTAGTGGGATTATATTTGAACCCGCCATTAAACGCCGTGGTCCTGAGCGTGGATGAGAAGCCGAGCATCCAGGCGATCGAACGGGCCTCCGGTTATGTTGAGACTGACAGCGGTAAAGTAGTGCGAGCGCTGAAGAGCACTTATAAGCGTCATGGGACGCTCAATCTGTTCGCGGCTCTTGAAGTCGACACAGGCCAGGTTCACACGAAATTCACCGAGAACAAGAAGCGGGAGGACTTTCGTGGGTTTCTGGACGGCGTGTTGGCCGATCAGCCGCAGGACCGAGAAATCCACGTCATCCTCGACAACTATTCCCCTCATAAACGAAACGACGACTGGCTTGCGAAGTTCGAGGGACGAGTCCGCTTTCACTTCACGCCGACTTCGGCAAGTTGGCTGAACCAGATTGAAATCGTGTTCAGCCTGCTGCAACGCAAGACACTCAACGGAGGAAGCTTCAAGACCAAAGATCAGCTACGTGAGGCGATTGAAGCTTTCATCCGGAGGCACAACGAGCACGCCAAACCGTTCCGCTGGCGGAAACGCGAGGTCAAGGGAAGCCAGCTCCGAAATACCATTGTCAACTTACGCAACTAAACACTAGATAGGCTGCCCCGATGGGAAGGGGACTGAAAAACTGGGCCTATCCGGGCAAGGGCGCCACCTTACGCCCGTCGGTTGGGTGGGGGAAGGGGGGTGCGGGGCCCTGGAGTGGAGTGAACCCCAAAAATGAGACAGCGAGTTAAGGGAACAAATACATTGAATGGAGTGAGGAATGGATTTGTCCCGAGCTGTTTACAGTCGCGATCTGAAGATCGCCGCCATGCGCGCGTTGGACGCCGGCTCTGACCACCGGTGAAATTGCGCGGAAATATCAACTGAGCCCGAAATTGCTGGAGCGCTGGCGCGGAGAGTGGCGCGCCAAAGGGGAATCGGCTTTTCCCGGCATTGGCCGGCGCGGTGACGGCCTGCCGGCACTCGATGATGCCCGGCGGATCGCCGAGTTGGAGCGCAAAATCGGCCAGCTCACCATGGAGAATGATTTTTTAAAAAAGGCCTTGCAGCATTTCAGGGATCATCACCCGCCGGCCGTCGTCAGTGGCGCGGATGCCTGTTTGAAGAAATCCAGCAAGGCCGCGGCGAAAGGCCAAGCCGTGAACGCGCTGTGCCAGATGACCGGTCTGAGCCGGGCCGGTTTCTATCGCTGGCGCGCTGCCGCGCCAAGCCACGCCGGTCGAGATGGAACTGCGCGATCAGATGCAGAAGGTCGCACTGGAATCGCCGGCGTATGGCTACCGAAGAATCACCTGTGAACTGCAGCAGCGCGGCTTCGCGGTCAACCACAAACGCGTGCTGCGGATGATGCGGGAAGACAATCTGCTGTGCGTGCGGCGGCGAGCGTTCGTGGTCACCACCGACTCGCGTCACAACCTGCCGGTTTATCCGAACCTGGCGCGCCAGCTCGCAGACCACGGCGGTCAACCAGCTTTGGGTCGCCGACATCACCTACATTCGACTGCGCACGGAGTTCGTATACCTGGCGGTGGTGCTGGACGCCTTCTCACGGCGCGTGATCGGCTGGGCGCTGGGCCGGACGCTGGAAGCCGAACTGGCGGTGACGGCACTGGCGTATGGCGCTGATCGAGCGGCAACCGGCGCCCGGCCTGGTGCATCACTCCGACCGCGGCGTGCAGTATGCTTCGCACGATTACACGGAGACTGCTGAAGCAACACCACGCCACCATCAGCATGAGCCGCAAGGGAAATCCGTACGACAAGGACTACGCTTCACACTGCACCTCCTGGGTACTTTGCGCTACGACCTGGTTCACGAGGCGGCGTTCGGACAGCTTCACTGCCTTGCGCTTTTCGCGGTGGGTTGTCGCCGGGATGCTCAAACAGACAGTCGTTCTTGTCGTTGCAGGCGTGACTGCGAAGCAGCCCGTGGCGATTCCATATCTTGACGCTTTGTGGGCGTGATCCCGAGCATCGACGGCCATCTCCTCCACGGTCAGCATGCCTGCCTTGCGTAATCGATCATAGCGCGACGTCAGACCGTACCGCCTCCGGATACGAGCGACGATCTGCGCCGTGAAGCTCTTGCCTTCCCCCGAGCGTAAGCCGCGGTCATTCAGTAGCGAAGCGATCTGCGGATAGGTGCTGTGATCGAGCAGTCGATCGATCTCCGCTCACTACCTCGGGACTGGTGATCCGCTGCTGCCACGCATTGAGGGGAAGAGGCACAGTCAGGGTCTTGGTAATCCCGCCCTTGAATCGAACGTGGGCCGTGATCTCACCGTTTTGGATGAGCGTCACGTCCTCCAGCAGAAGCCGCACCAGCCGCTTTCGCTCGCGGTCCGGCGTCTTGGGATTCTGCCATAGCCGTGGGAAGTCATGCGCCAAGGCCGCGATACTCGCACGCTGTTGTTCGCTGATCTGCAGCCCGATCATTTTTGCGCTGCTCCTCATACTGCTCCTGAGCAGCATTCAGTGCCCGCAGTTTGTTGTTCCAGTCGGCCTCGAGGGAATCGGCTACCAGCCGGTTCGTGGGATCCACGTGAAGGTAGCGCCGCTGAGCCAGATCGGCCTCATACCGGGCTCGCTCGACTTGCTTCTTGCGCAGACGATCCACCTCATCCAATCTGGCTTGCATCTCCTGCTGGACGGTGAGCGTGACTTCCAGCGCCAGGGGAGTGACCGTGTCGATGAGAAGCTGGCCGACAGCTTGGTCAAGGTGCTCACCCAAGATATGCTGGCATACCAAGACGATGTGGTCGGCTCCGTCGCGCTGGCACGCATACTCCGGCACGATCTTGGTCTGCCGCGCGTGGTAACGGACCGTCATCCGGCTGCCACAGACCCCACAGACAGCCAAGCCCTGTAACAACGCCGGCCCCTCGCGCGGGGGACTCTTTCTGCGATCCTGGCCGTTCGCGTAAGCATTCTCGCGGAGTCGTTGCAGGTTCTCCTCATACTGCCCCCAGGAGATGTAGCCAGGATGAACGTCCTTGAGCAACGTCCACTGTTCTCTGGGCAACTTCGTGTAGGTAGTGCTTCCATCCGCTTTGGAGCGAGTGCGGTTTCGGCCGAAAACGAAGGCGCCCGCATAGCGCGGGTTGTGCAGGATGTACAGCGCCCGGCTATGTATGAGTTCTGCCCACACCAGCTCGCCTTTGTTCGGCCCCCTCTTCAGCCGTCGCGGAAACAGGAGCTGTTTCTGGCGGAAGGCCTTGACGACAGCGCAGGCGGAACCAGTGCGGCGGAATGCGTCGAAGAAGAATCGAATGCTGTCCTGCACCTGTTTGTCAGGATCCAGGATCGGCCGGCCCTCGGAGTTGTACATCAAGCCCACGGGCAGGGGGCACTGCAGTTCGCCGCGGCGCGCCTTGTTCAAGATGCCGCCTTGTAGCCGGGCGCGGATCACATGAAGTTCGGCTTCCGACATGGCCCCCTTCAATCCGAGCAAAAGTCTGTCGTTAAAGTGGCGGGGATCGTAGAGTCCGTCCTCATCGAGGATGAGCGTGTCGGTGAGGGCGCAGATTTCCAGAAGCCGGTGCCAGTCCGTAGAGTTGCGTGCCAGTCGCGAAACTTCCAGGCCGAGCACGATGCCGGCTTTCTCCAGACTCACTTCCGTCACCAACTTCTGAAATCCTTCGCGATCCGCCGCCGTCGCTGCGGATTGACCGAGGTCGCTGTCGATCACCATGATCCGCTCGATCGGCCAGCCCAGGGCTACCGCACGCTGGCGAAGATCATATTGCCGTATCGTGCTCTCGGTGTTCTCCAACACCTGGCGCAAAGTGGACTGTCGGATATACAGATAAGCGTTTCGCTTCAGATGGCCGGCGTTTACCTTTTCATGAGCGGTTCCGGTCATGAGGTTGCCTCCTGTTGAAGACCGAGAATGATTCCGGCCAGCAGCGTGGCGATCTGCGCTCGTAGATCCATCGGAACGGCTGCAGGCGTTGCTGGCCGCGGGATGTGTGTTCGGTGCGGCACGATCGGTGCATTGTGACCAGGCCTGCATCCAGGCCGTCATTCCACGCCGGAGAAACAACGCCAGCCCCAGTCCTTGGGCTGCATGTTCCGAACAACCGGTGGCCTCGCGGCGGAGCTGCTCATACTGCTCGGTCAGATCCGGATGGGCTATCGGTGGACCAGCGGATTCGTTCAGCGGCGTTTTTTTTGATGACGCAGCAGGCTGCGTTCGATACTTCGTGGATGCACCTTGGTCCCGAAACGCTCTTGGATCAAGCGCACCAGTTCCGGGGTCGGCACCGACGGCTCTTTCTGGCGTGTCTGGACGATGAAGGCCAGGACCTCGTCGGTCAGCTTGTGCGCCTGCTTGGGGCCGCGTTTGTGGGGAACCAGGCCGGCAAGCCCGCCCTCCTCGAAGGCTGCCAGCGCTTGATAGAACGAGGGCCGGGAGAAGCCGAAAGCCGTCGCGGCGCCAGTCACCGAATGGCCCTCGCTCTGCACGCGGCGCAGCATCTCGTACTTGACCTGGACGAGATCCCTGGGATCGAAGAAGCTGTCCTTGGCAAACAGCGGATCGGTGACTGCGCGGGGCCGCGGATTTAGAGTTCCTTGTTGCCGCAGGGCGGCGAGCTTGGGATCTTTTTCCGGCATGTGGAACGCGGGACAATGGCCGCGTATGATGTAAATATAATTATATTCACACTATACATACATTGTCAAGCATTTTCTTTCGCCGAGTCCGCGTATTTATTGGCAAATATATGCATTTATATTGCAGCCTCTTGCGCCGATCCTGGCCGCGTCACTGCGGCATATTTATCTTTACGATATGCGGCGTAATTTACTTTACGATCCATGGCCGTCTCTTCATCGAAGCTTCTCCATCAACTCCACCAACTGGATCAAGTCCTCATAGCGAAACAAGCATCGGCCGCCGGCCACCGCCACAAACGGATCTGGCGCCACTACCGTGGTCCAGCACGCTGGAATGGAGCTCAAACGCCCCTCTGCGTCGTGGAAGTAAACCCGGTCCTCGCCCCAGTTGTGGCGATAGGTGACCAGCTTGAACTTCTGGCCTCTCAGCGGATGGTGAGGATGGATTATCTCGAAAGTCGGTATCGGCAAGCGTCGCCATGCGGTGCAGTTGACGGCCTTCGCCAACGCAGCTTGCGAGTCCTTTATGAAAACGCTGAAACAAGAGGAGGTTTACCGCAACGAATACCGCGATTTCCACGACGCCCGCTCCAGCATTGGTGAGTTCCTGGAGCGCGTCTATAATCAGAAACGGCTGCACTCGGCTCTCGGATACCGTCCGCCCGCCGAGTTCGAGAACGGCGCCTCCCAATGAGATGGGATTGTCATCGCACGTTGCGGAACGGGGGCGCTGG
>CAVYTS010000029.1:0-80265 GCA_963771305.1 uncultured Acidobacteriaceae bacterium | reverse complement strand
CGAACGACAGCTGGTACGGCCAAACGGATTGCGGACGATAACGCCGTATGTCGTTCCTAATCCGGCGAAGCTTCCCAGAACCGGACTTGGCTTAGCTGAGATCCAGCTGCTGCTATGCTGCGGCCGTATTTCGCTGTCTTCCGGTGCATGGTCTTGGAAGCCATGACTTTGATTTCTTGCGCCATGTTCAATTCCATGGATTTGAAACCAGCAAGCCGAGCGTCGTTCTCGACAGGCCCACACGTGATCGTCGAATTTAGGTTGCCAGTGCTTCCACACCCTAACCGGGATCGCTGGCGGTGACAACTACGCGACTGCAAGAGGCGAAGGGATTTACGTACCCCTGTGAGGGAAATTTGCGCGGCAACTGGCGTGGCAGCTTCAGCTACCACTGCAGGGTATGGAGGCAACCGCTCGTTCATGAGGAGTTTTCGTGCCCGATAATACCGCGCTCACCGATCGCACTTCCAGTATTAAGCGTCCGCAGGTGACTGCCGACACTGGGCACATGCCGGGCTGAACGCCGAGTTTCGGCAAAAGCCCATGTCGGAGTCGAGTCATATCGAGCGGTCTGGACGCGTCTTTTCAGATGCTTCGCTCCCAGGCCGATGGAACCAAAACTGCTCATTACCTGACAGAAGGTCCGGAATAATCCGGCAACAATTATGCGCTACCAAACTGTTTTATCGAAGATAACAGGCCGGGCACTTCGGTGTCTCATGCCGATGGTTTGCTTTACCGCAAGCCTTATGTCGCAGGATGGCAACCAAGCCAAAGGTCCAATTTCCACCTCCGGAGTGCAAGCCACGGCCATCGTAGGCCTCGAAGGTATTTCGAACAACGCGACCGGAGAACTCTCAATTCAGGGCGATGCCTTGGTTTTTAAGCCAGCCGGGGGTCCCATTGCTCGGATACCGATTGGTTCCATTCAGGGCGTCTTTCTCAGTCAGGAAGACAAAGAGGTCGGCGGGACGCCGGTGGCCTTGGGTCGGACTGCTGCACCATTCGGCGGGGGACGAGTGATTGGGTTATTCGCTCACAAGAAGTACGACTTTTTGACAGTGGACTACCTCGATTCCAACGGAGGTTTTCACGGAGCGATCTGCCAATTGAGTAAAGGTCAAGGGCAAGCTATTGGAAGCGAACTGGAGACCAAAGGTGTAAATGTTAGCGGGCTGAAAGATGATACAGCCCCGAGACTGGAGACAAAAAATGAAGTTAAGTAGAAGAGCCTCATTGCAGGCGGTTACGGCAGCTATTGCGATCGGCCTATCAGCATTGACAGTGCCTTTACTCGCAGGAGTCAATCGCACTGGCGCCGCGCAATGGAGCGTGGTAGTCAACCAGGTTGACCCGGGCGGCTCGAGTATCGCGCCCGAATTCGAGGCCGCGATCTACGAGAATCTGTTGGACGAACTGGTCAAGACTAAGCAGTTCTCCACAGTGCTCCGCAGCGGGGATCGCGCCGCCAACGACGTTCCGGCACTCCTAATCCTGAAGACAACTGTCGAATCATATACTCCGGGCAGCGAGACGAAACGGGCTGTCACCACCGTGGCCGGAGCTACGAAACTGAAGGTTCGAAGTCAGCTCTGCACACGGGAAGGCGAAGTTGTCCTTGAACGCGTGGTGGATGGCAATGTCATCTTTTTCGGAGGGAATCTGCGAGCAACGCACAACCTGGCGCGTAATGTGGCAAATGCCATTAAACAGTCAACTCTACCCGAGCCAGCGCCTTCGCTCCACGACCAGTAAGCATCGGAACCCCCGCTCGTATGAAGATTCTTGTACTCAACTCCGGTTCCAGCCGCCAGACAGCCTGCATGTTGAAAGGAACTTCGGGGAACGATATGGCACGAAGTGAAAAATCCCCACGGCATGCCCATTCTATCGGTAATGGCCCAATTTTAGCGCGTTGTTGCTGCCGAGTGGCGCACCACATCACCGAGCGCTGTGTTGACCGGCAGCGCGTTTCTTTTCTCGGATGCCGACCGCCGCACGTATCTATAGAGTGCCTGGCTACGTACTCCGCTCAGGCCCGCGACCGGATTTGGCTTATTGCTTGATGGATAACCACATACACGTTGTGGCTATCCCTGAGGAGCGTCACTCGCTGGCAGTCGCTTTGCGCCGGGCCCACAGACGTTACGCGCTGTACCTCGAAGCGCGCAGGAACCGCACAGGCCATCTCTGGCAGGGGGAAATTGGGACGGGCGTTTTGTCCGATAATCCTCCGCCCAATCCGGTACTAACGCAGTGTGGCACACGAAGCCCGGCTCGTCGAGACTGACACCGCATTTCACGTCACCCTACGTGGGAATTATCGCCAAACGGTTTTCTTCTCGGACGAAGACCGGGCTGAGTAGCTGGAACTCTGGGGCCATCACGCCGCAGTGGAAGGCCTGGAGATCTTCGGTTGGTGTCTGATGGCGAATCACATACCCCTGCTCGCCGTTCCCCGGCAACGTGCTGCTCCGGCGCGAACCATGCGACGCACCCAGTCCGACTATTCGCAGCGCCTCAATCGTCGCATGGGTTCCTGCTGCGGTCACCTCTGGCAATCCCGCTTCTACTCGTGCTCACTGGCCGGAGACGCCGTCTGGACGGTTCTCCGCTACATCGAACTGAATCCTGTGCGCGCCAATCTTGTCGCCGCGGCCGAGCAAAGCCCATGGTCGTCCGCTGCGGTTCACTGCGGACTTCGAACGGCACAACCGTCCTTGGTATCTCGATGCTCCGGATGCCGACTGCCTCCTCATCTGCCGAAGCACGTGACGAAGTTCGGCATCGATCAGCAACAGAATGGCTGTTTCCAGAGGAACTTGAGAGTGGCAGCCGCATTGCCTTCACATGGGTGTGATCAATTGCATCGACACAAAGGAGAACTCAAAATGAGGGCCCTCTGGAAGCATGTGGCTAGCGGATGGTGCCGGGCGTTTCATCCGGAGCCCTTCTGGCCGATTCATGGACACTATTGCTGTCGCGCCTGTATGCGCACCTACCCTGTTCCATGGCGGGAGGGAGATGAGTTTTGCACGCGGGAGCACTCCACCGCCCGAGTGGTCTCGCTTTACGGAGGTGTTTCATGACAAAAGTAAATCAGTGTCTCATCCTCGCCGCTGGCAACGGTACACGTCTGAGATCCGTATCAGGCGGACTGCCCAAACCCCTGGTGCCGTTCCGGGGCAAGCCCATTCTCGAACACGTAATTGGCAGAGCGTATGAAGCCGGCATTGAGAGGTTCGTGATTGTCGTTGGGTATCGCTCCGACCTGATTCGCAGCTGGCTTGACAGTCGATGGCTGGCCAACCTATCAGTAACGTGGGTCGAAAATCCGGACTACCACAAACAAAACGGCATTTCAGTACTGAAAGCCAGAGATGAAATCCATGAGAACTTCATGTTACTTATGGCTGATCATCTCTTTGACACAGAAACGGCGGAGGTATTGCTGGAGCAGCCCCTCGCGCCAGGTGAGGTCGTTCTCGCCGTGGATCCGAATGTCGATGGAGTTTTTGACTTGGATGATGCTACCAAGGTTCGGCGCGAGGGGGATCATATCGTCGATATCGGCAAAGAGATCGCGGAATATGACGCGCTGGATACCGGCATGTTCTTATGCAGCCCGGCGCTGTTTGACAGACTCGAGTCGGCAATCAAGGATGGGAACTGCTCGCTTTCCGATGGCATGATGCAACTGGCGCGAGAACGACGTCTACGTGGCTTGGAGATCGGTGACGCCCGCTGGCAAGATCTTGATACTCCAGAAGCGCTCGCGCACGCAGAGAGCGTTTTCGACGGACGCTTCTACCACATGCCAGCCCTAGAGAGGCTATGTGCGTAGGGTCGTAACGGGAGCGCAGCTGCGGCTGGTGGCGGGGTTGCTTGGCGCTTTGCTTCTGGCAGATCTGGTCCGTCGAGCCGGGCCTTCTGCACTCCTCGAAAGCGTAGCAACCCTTGGTTGGGGACTGATACTGGTCCTTGCTCTGGGCGGAGTCTCGCACCTCGTGAAGACTTGGGCGTGGCGGATCACGCTACTAGATGAAAAGCATCAAGTCTCATTTCGACGAATGCTCGGACTGCGGCTGTCCTCGGAGGCGGTGGGACAGTTTGCCGTTCTGGGGCAGGTATCCGGGGAAACTCTACGAGTGTCACTCCTGAGCCCGACAGTGCCGCTCGCCAGCGGCATTGCGTCGGTAGCACTGGACCGCGCTCTTTTCGTCCTTACTGCCGCGTTGGTCAGCGCAATGGGATTGATAGCTATGCTGGCGGTCTTGCCGCTACCCCCTAACCTCTCGCGGTACGCTGGCTTGTCTGCGTTCTTTCTTCTCATCGTCATCCTCGTGACAGTGCTTGCGGCGCACCGACGTTGGCCGGTGTTCTCATGGTCCACAAGGCTGCTGAGTCGTGTGCCGCATTTTAGAGGCTGGATGGAGCGCAAGCGATCATTGATTCATTCGATTGAAAGCAAGCTGTTTGACTTTTATCACCGAACGCCCCGAGCGTTCTTGGCCAGCTTCGCGCTGAACCTGGTATGCCACTTGGCGGCAGTTCTTGAAGTGTTTGCGATTCTGTGGCTCATGGGCGCCAAGATCAGTTTCGTCGCTGCATTAGCTACCGAAGCTTGGACCAAGATGGTCAATATTGTAGGCCTAGTGAATCCAGGAAACATCGGAACGTATGAAGGAGGAACCATGCTTGTCGCCAAGATGCTCGGCCTAAGCGGAGCCGCCGGCTTGACTCTCGGGCTAACTCGACGCTTTCGGGCGATCTTCTGGGCGGCCGTAGGGGGCCTTTGCCTGGCCATACTGTCCAGGTCGATGAAGCGCAGCAACCTTGAAAGCACCGAGTCCGACCTTCAGGCTCCGAGAAACCAAACGGGGCCAGCCGAGAGCCAGGAAAAGATTGAGGCGGCTGATCGTTCACACGTAGTCCTTATTCTTGCTGACAACCCACGTGGCGACAGCAGTTTCGTGTCACCGCTTTCACGGGTTGGCGCTCTCCCGGTTTTGCTCCGAGTGATCTTGGACGCACAAAAAGCGGGTGCGGCCCGAATCGTAGTGGCGATAGATCAGGCGACGGGACCGCAGGTGACGCGCGGCTTACAGAGCACCGGGCGTCTTCCCCAATCCGTCGAATGGGTTCAGCTCGGCCCTAGGGAAACTACTCTCTCCGCGTTATTGGGGCAACTCGCTGACGAGGCGGGAAAGCGTCTGGTCGTGATTGCCGGGGACAGAACATACCACCCGTCGTTGCACCGACGAGCAGGGGAATGGAGTGAAGAGTCCGGCGCCTTGACGCTGACCAGCAGTGGGCAGCCCGCCGGCATCCTTGCAATCTCCCGAGATGTTGCGGCAGATCTTGCTGAGCACAGTCGGCCAAACATCAGATGCATCGAGGACCTACATGCTTGGCTTTCTTCAAACTATTCGGTCGAGTGTGAGCCCGTGCAGGAAGACATGTGGCAGCGGATTTCGAACGAGCAAGACCGTCTGTCAGCTGAGCAGAAGCTGGATCGATGGCTCGTCAAGCCGACAGACGGAATCTTTGCCAGGCTGAATCGCAGGATTTCCATCCCGATTAGCCGGCAGATTATTCGTTTTCCGATCACGCCCAACGTGGTCAGCCTTTTTACTCTGGGTGTCAGCTTTAGTTCCGGCGTGTTCTACGCCTGCGGCGGCTATTGGAATATGCTCCTGGGCGCGTTCTTGTCATTGTTTGCGAGCATTCTCGACGGGTCCGACGGTGAGGTCGCTCGCTTAAAACTTCAGGAATCCGCCTTCGGCTGCTGGTTGGAAACGGTCTGCGACTACCTTTATTACTTGTTTATCTTCGGTGGCATGACGATAGGGCTGCTACGAAGCTCAGGCATGCGAGTCTATCTCGTCTGGGGTGGGTTGCTGTTTTTCGGCGCGGTCCTGAGTTTCCTCGTCACGGGCCTTCAGCGACACCGGCTGGCCACCGATCGCCCCGAGCAGTACTTGCGAATCTGGCAGGCGAAGGCATCCAGCCGGCAGTCTAACCCCTTCTTGTACCTCGGCCGGCATACTGAGTTCATCATCCGGAGATGCTTTTTACCTTATCCCTTGTTGGTATTCGCCATTTTCAACTTGGCTCAGGTGGGCCTCATTCTATCCGCGCTCGGCGCAAACGTCGTCTGGCCCATAGCCCTCTACTCGTACTGCACTTTTGCCCCGGTTCAGACACCAAAGGTGGTAAGCCCCGCTGCCTCTGCGTAAGAGAGAGGCCTCTTGTTCATCGAATCAAGCCAGGCGGCAGCCGACTACCCCGATGATGGATGAAATAATCTGCGGCAGATTCGGGAGTGGAAGAGGACAACCCTGGTCTCGAGACTACGTTCGAGTCGTCAGTTGGAATATTGAACGCGGTCTGCAGTTTTCCGCGATTCTTGACTTCCTGCGATCCGCTGAAGCGGATCTGATCCTCCTCCAGGAAGTAGACCTGAACGTAAGGCGCACCCGATACCTTGACGTAGCCTACGAGCTGGCCAAGTCACTCCGCCTAAATTATGTGTTCGGGAAGGAGTTTCAGGAACTGAGCGCAGGCCGTTGCGGTTCGCCTGCGTATCACGGCCTGGCGACCCTGTCACCGTGGCCGATTTCAAACGGACGGCTCATTCGCTTTCGACGGCAGTCCATCTTCTGGAAACCCCGTTGGTATATACCGCAGATCGCACTCTTTCAACGACGGCTCGGGGGCAGGATCTCGCTGGTTGCCGACACATTCATCGATCACCAACGGTCTGTTACCTACAACCTGCATCTCGAAAGCAGAGGGAAAGACTCGCTCCGCTTGGGCCAGTTAGGGGAGACGCTGGAGGACATCAGACCGCAAAGCGACTCAACTTGGATGCTGGCAATGACAGTGCTGCGGCGGCGCTCCAGACCGCCGGGTTCCATGATGGGATTGAGCAACTTCAGGTCCCGACCACCGTTTCTCGCGGGCTATTTCAGCGCAACCGCTCGATTGACTGGATCTACGTCTCAGGCGAAGCCCGATCGGAGGGGCAAGTGCACGATACAGTTCGAGCCTCGGACCACCATCCTATTTCCGCCACATTTGCGAAACCTTGGCGGCACGGCTGAGGATTCCGCTGAAGGCGATCAGTGATTCCGGAGAAGCAGCATTTCGGAGGAAGCCAATCAGACGTCGGAGCGACGCGACGCTGGCATTTCGATGTTGCCAAACTGATCGGAGTCGTGAAGCGAATCTGTCCGGAGCGTAGCGAAGGAAGAAACCCGCAAGCAGAGAAAGGGGTGGCGGAAAAGCGGGGGGCAGCCCTTGTCCCCCGAAGCACGATAGCGCTTCGGCGTGAAACTGAATGGTTCCACCAGGAGCGCCAGAAGGTAAACGCTCCTACGACGTACTTCGAAAATTTGGGCGGTCCACGCTCGGCAAAAGCACGGAGCGCCTCACATGCCTCATCGTTTAGGCGCTCGTCGAACATCAGTCTCTCTTCGTCGATCCGCGCTAAAAGTGCCGCAACGTCGCGCATCAGTCTCTTCGTCCAGACGACCGATCCAGCAGGCTTTTGGGCTAGCGTCTTGGCACCGGCACGCGCGGCCGTCAGCACCTCGCCCTGCGGCAGCATTTTGTTGGGAAAGCCGAGGGCGACCGCCTCAGCACCAGAGATGCTTTCGCCAAGCGCGAACAGAGCAAAGGCGCGAACGCTGCCGATGCTCGCTAGTAGAAGCAGGCTGCTTCCGGCACCAGGCCCAGATTGACGAAGGGCGCGGATAATCTCGCTGTCTCGGCGGAATCGCTGATCGGCTCGGCTCCGGAATGGGTGATCGTCGTGCCGCCGGAATGCTGATCGGCTTGCTTGCGGAATCATGATCGCATTCGACCGGATTCTTCCGCACGACACTCAATCGAGTCGCTATCGACCAGCTAGCGCGAAGCTTTGAGCGACGGTTTGTTCGGAGCGTAGTCGAAGTACTCGATGATCACTTCGGTGCTACCAAAGACTCGAGCGTCCGTCACGGAACGGTCGGAAACGGGGAACCAGAACGACCCCAGCTTGTCGTAGTTGTGGACGAAGTGAACGCTCTTGATCCAGAAAGAAGGATTCTTTGCCGGCTTGCCGTCGATGCGAACGATGGCGTATTCATCCGCGTCTACCCAGATTCTGCCTTGCAGAAGGTACTTGTTTGGTGTCTTTGGTGCAACGGCGATCACATAGAGCAGCCGCCCGTCAACGTGCTCGGTCCCGAGCATTTCAAATGCATAGTTTTCGGGAGTAATGCGCGACCGCTCGCGAGAACCTGGCCGGGAGGCGTCGGCTTCCGCTTCAAGCAGCCTGGGGAACACGTGCTTACGCGCGCCTCCCCAGCCGGCGGAGGAAAGCGTCTCGAAGTGCTTCGAGCCGTCTTTCAGGCAGGTCATGCGCACGAGCATCTCGGCTCTCTTGTGGTACCCCTGGTTCTCAAGTACGTAGCGCCGTAGGGCGGTGTAACCGTAGAGCGCAGCTTGGCGTTCGTTGTCGCGAGCCATCATCTTGACGACCACGTCGTCCGCGGCCGGAAGCTGTACGTTTGGGTCGCCGGCCGGCGTCGCAACCGCGGCAAGGAGAAGCAATGAGGCGAAGAACATTTCTAGAACTCCAAGATGAATTTTCCCCGGAATGTCCGGCCAACACCGTTGAAAAGCGCCCCAAAACGATAGCTGTCAATGTCATTCTGGATGTCGCGGGGATTGAACTGGTTGAACAGGTTATACACACTGAATCCGACGCGGGCCTTGAGCCTTTCTTGTCGAAACGGCAGCGAGACCGGCCGCGTAACCTGGAGGTCGAAAGATGTGAAGTGGGGAAACCGATCGGAGTTCCGAGGGCCAATGAACTCCCGTGACTCATTGATCACGGAATACGGAAAGCCACTGTGAGTATCCAGGACCGGAAGGACGGTCAGTTTGAAGGGCGCCTGGAACTGGCCCCATGCCAGAAACCGGTTCGGCGCGTCGAAGGGAAGTGGACCGCGCTCGTCCGGTTGTATGACGGCGACTGGGTTGTTACCGAAGAATTGATTAAAGTCATTCAAATCGCCCCACGCCTTCGACCGCACATAAGAGGCGTTGAGCGTGCCGCGCCGGATCTTATATTGCCCTGTAATCTGGAACTCCCGATAGAACGAGCGGCCGTCGTTGGACAACGAAAGGATTCCGAGGTTCGCTTCTGGGTTGAGGACGAAATCGCGAGAGGTGTTGCGCTCGTCAAACCCAGTTCGCAGAATAAATGCGGAAGTCATCTGCCGGTCGAATTCCACGTTCCAACCCACGCTGCGCGGATTTTGCAGGCCGGCCGTGATTGCATTCGCGTAGGAAACTGAGGATAGGATCTCTCCCATCGGAGCGAGGTCCTCAATCGTGCGGCCGGGCAGCAGCGGGAACGACGCAACGTTGAGCGGCACACGATCGTAGAACAGGCCGATGCCGCCCTTGAGTATCGTTCTTGCGTCGGTGGTCAACATGAGTGCGAAGCCGGCGCGCGGCGCGATGTTTGAAGAGTGAGTTACGGAGTCCCGGTCAACTCTCAAACCGAGATCCAGCGTCAGGCGCTGGATCGGCATCCATTTGTCCGCAGCGAAAAAGGCAAACTCGTTCTGCTGGATATCGAAGCGGGAAGCCGGTCCAAACTCGATGCGTTCAATCGGAACGTCCAGCGTTCCTATGATGCTGACGGGCAAGAATTGAATGTTGCCGTTGTAATCGCTGTGCGCGAAATCGGTTCCGACCTTGAATTGGTGCGGGCCGAGGAAGCCATGCGCATCGAATTGGTAAGTCTCCTGCCACTCGGCGCGACCTGTCTGGCGTTGCTGGCGATCGAAGAAGCCGCCCGTCGTGGTCTCGATCCATAATTGGTAAGGACCGTTGCTATTCGCAGTTACGTCCGCATCAAAACTCTTGTAGCTGAACTGCGAAACGACGATCGCGTCCGAACTCACGGTGTACCGGTGTTGGACCGAGGCCATGTAGCCGCGCTGGTGCAGGTCCGGAGTCGAAGGTTGTGGAACGAATGTGTTTAAGCCCAAGTAGTTAATTTTTTGCGGATACAAAGCGAATGAAGCAGTCAATGATTGTCGCTCGCTGAGCGTCGCGTCAACTTGGGTGAAGGAATTGAAGCCCTCTAATTTAATGTCACGCTGGAGTGGCGGAAGGCTTGAGACCGGCGTCCGGACGAATCGGTATTCGAAGGATTGCGTAAAGGCAATCTTATGCTTCAGGAGTGGACCAGTAACGGTCATGCGTGGTGTCGCCGACTCAATGCCAACAAAGTCCCCATCGCGTTTTCGAGGCCGCACAAAGAGATTCTGCACCGTCGCGTGGAAAGAGTCGAAGTTTCCGGTGGTCGTCTCAACGCTCGAGACCGCGCCCGCCAGCCGGCCGTATTCGGGATCATAAGGGTTCGCGATCACCTTAACGGAGCCGACGACATCGATGGGAAGGTTCATAGCTGGGTTGCCAGTTACGGGATCTGTGGTGTTTGCGCTATTGACTAGGGAGCCGCCTTGCGATGTGCGGGCGCCTTTCATATTGATGAGTCCATCCGGTCCACGGACGACGCCCGGAATCAGAGGCAGTAAAGAATCGGCGCGTTCCTGCTGGTTCGGAGCATTCAAAATCGTCGACCTCTCGATGACGGACTGGTCGGACGAATTCGTTGAAATGGCCTGCGAGACGGTAGCAGTCACCGTCACGGATTCTTTCACGATTTCGACTTGTAACTCGATGTGGGCGTCGAGAACTGTATCCGATTCGACCCTCACCATGGCGGAACCGCTAAGACCTGGCGCAGTCACGTCGATTTCATAAGCATCCGCGTCTAGTTCGGCAAAATCGTACTGGCCTTGATCATTAGTTGTAGTCTCTTGGGAAAACGAGGGGCCAATCAGTTTGACAAGTGCGCCAGGCACGGCAGACCGGCCTCCGTCAGCGTCAGTCGTATACACTGTGCCTTTTATGGCACCCTTATTCGCACTGTCGGCCGTTTGTGCGGTCGCGACGGGCGCGAACTGGCAAAATGAACAAGTGATTGCAATGAGCAGCACCAACGTGCGCATCGTCGATTGTGGTCCGTGTTTCATAAGGCTTCTTCATTTCTTGGTCGAAATCGTTCTCCAAACGTTGATCTGTGAACTCAGCCGTGCCGTCAGGCAGCCTCACGAGAAGCTGTTCGGCACGGCGCCAAATGCGCCGCCAGCTTCTTCTTGGCACTAAACACGTGCCACTGAACCGTCCCGATCGGTGTAGCCTGGAAGGCGGCGATCTCGTGATATTCCCACTGCTCGATGAGACGCAAGGTCAGTGCTTCACTCTCGCGCGAGTCCAGTAAAGCCATCCGATGCAGGAACTCGAACGCAGGGGTGCCACCGGGCTCACTGCTGGCATCGATCAAGCGATCACTGACCTCTGCCACGTCCATGGTTTCCAGCTCTCGCGCCTTCTTGCCGTAGTGCCTGCAGAGGGCGTTATGGGCAATCTTGAACAGCCATCCACGAAACAACGTGCGATCTCGAATCTGGGCAACTTTAGTGTGAACGGTAAACATCACTTCCTGCGCCAAGTCCTCAGCCAAGGGCAGTTCGCAATTGCGCGCCCGGAAGAAAGCGACAAGTTGCGGTGTAAAGATGTTGAACAGGTCAGAAAACGAATCTTCGTTCGGGGCCTCCAGAAACTTCTCCGTCACCGCCACCTCATGGCGGACTCTTTCGTTTGCGATCGACAGGTTGTTCATTAGAGATCAGCTCCCTCTGGCTGCATCTCACAAAAATGCAATCGCCCATCCACAGTAGAACCGCTGCAATTTCAGGCTTTTGGTGGGATTCTCCGCCGAGGGTAGCGGCACATGCCGACCCAAGTGCTGAATCTCGGCAGTTTGGCGTTATCGCTACGATTGCCCTGTTGAAGGGTTCTTCGTGACAGAGACTAGCTGACGAGTCGGAAGCATGTGTTGATAGGTTCTTTGCGCACCGCACAGGCCCTGAATCAGACGGATTGGATTATCCAGGTGCCCCACTACCGGCGGGGCCACAGGAGCCAGATCATCACGCGACCCAAGGCCCCAGCGCAATCACCAGGAATGGGATGTCTGAGAGCCACCGTTTCCGAGAGACACGGGGGTCCATCCAATCAACCCCGTAATGGGTCCGTATCTGGCTGGCGGTTCATGGTGGGTCATGCGGAGTCCTGGTTTGATTGTGCGCGCGCCCGGACACGCCCAACGTGCTCCGCCCACCGAGCATAGAAGAAGACACGTGGAGAACACCTTCACGTTTACAACACTCAATTGAGGGCAGCGACCAGCTCACCCGAGCTGGTCATAATGTTCTGGCTCAAGACGAGGCTCCGGGTGCGGAAACATCATGCTTCCGAGGTGCTCCCAGGAGTCCCTCAACTTCGGATCGAGGTGGATCATCGGGCGTATGTCGCGATCCTAGGTAACGTTGAATAAGGGCTCTTGCCTCTGGCAGTTTTCGTCCAGTTTGTACATAGGAAGCGGCCCGCGCGAACATGAGCTTGGGCGAATCAGGCGCCATGTGCCCGGCCAAATCGAACAGCTCCTCGCTCTCCTGATAACGACCTTGCTTTGACAGAAAAGCGGCCGAATCAATCATGCGGCCGATGTCAGCCGGCGCGAGCTGCATAGCCGTTCGGTACTCACGCTCAGCTTTCGGAGCATCTCGGCGTTTCTCGGCAATCCGAGCGAGGACGTAGTGGCCTTCGACCTCGTTCTGGCGGCGAATCCGAGCGGCGACGTTCTCAGCCTTATCGATCCCGCCTCCAACCAAACCCGGAGCCTCAAGGTAGTACTCGAACAGATCGCCCAACGCTTCCAGATTTTCCTCATCTAAAACCACAGCCTTCTCGAAGGACTCACGAGTCTTACGCGCGTATGCCAGTGCCGAAAGAACAGAGGACTTTTCAGCGCGGCGGCCGAATGCTTTGCCCAGCCAATCGTAGTAACTGGAATTCAAGGAATCTTCGCCGACAGCCTTTTCCAAATAGGTCGTAGCATTCGTGTACTGTCCGTCCAGGTAGTAGGTTTTCCCGATTAGAGCGTAGACGGCGGCGCTCTTTGGAGAGAGTGGGAGCAGAATGGCGAGGGCTGATCGGTACTCGGTTCGCTGGTACAGCTCCTCTGCTCGCTCTAAATCAGGGCTGGCCCCGCGAGAACGCGTGACAATCGATAGCAACAGCAGTACCGCCACCACGATACTCGTTCGATCACGGTGTTCCATGCGACTTCACCGCAGCGCGAAGGGTTGGGAAGGAAGCGGAGTCTGTTGCTATGGCGACCTGCTGCGTGCCCACTGCCTGACGCGTCTGCCGGAGAGTGGTCGTCAGCGAGTTGATCGAGAGGTGGTTTACCACCGGATTCACCAGCCACTGCAACGAACTCGGAATGTCACGGCTTAGCACGATCGCTTCGAGCTCCAGATAAACTCCCCCGTCTCGCTCCTCGTATCGTGAAATGCTGTGCGCCCTCCATATGAAACCACCGCCTGTGTCCGGGGGCAGAAGATGCTCGCCAGGGTGCCCATAGCCTTCAATTTGCTGCAGAGTCGTTGCGTCCACGACGCTGTACAAGCGATGGGGCCCGATCGAGAAATCTTGGGCCCGGTAGCGTCCTCGCATTGCGGCATTAACCAACATCACGTGATGCTGCCAGATC
Organism: uncultured Acidobacteriaceae bacterium; assembly: GCA_963771305.1. GTDB lineage: Bacteria > Acidobacteriota > Terriglobia > Bryobacterales > Bryobacteraceae > CAJCIT01. The sequence goes on along the minus strand of CAVYTS010000029.1, from coordinate 66,575 downwards.
ATGGAGAACTCCTGGTCGGACGCACCGGCGTCGATCAATCTCGAATCTGTTACAACCGGCTTGTAGATTTCCTTATACCGATCGTAATCGTGAACCACGGCTAACAAACTCTCGATGGTGGTGTTGGGAATAAAGACAGCGCCCATCCAATCGTGAATTAGTCCGTTGGGCACCGCTTGTGTGCCCGCCCCGGCGGCCGGCGCCACGACAACCTCGCCGTGCCGTACGCGGAGTGCCCGCTCCGGGATGTCATCGACCCACAAGAAGGGCTTGCGGCCATCCAGCCGCGCCTGCATGCCTTCGCCGGCGTGACGCACGTAATCCTGCCAGGCCTCGGCGGTTGCGGGTTGCAACTCCACGGCGCCTGCTCGAACGGCCACTCCTCCCAGCATCATTGCAATTGTGAGAAAGCTCTTCATGCGAATCATTGCCTGTCTCCAGTCGAGTCTCTACAGGACCAAAGCCCTACGCCAGTAATCGAAGGCACGTGGGATTCCATTCGCGTGTTACCAAAAACCGCAGTGGAACTTATTAATCTGGCGTTTTGCCGGTGCCGCTTCTGAAATGGAGGTGATCGCGTTCGTCAATTGCCAACGACAGCTGCCGAATTCGGCATCTCTGGACGGTACTGGATGCCACAAAAACATACGAATTCGCACGGAAGAGTGTGGACGTGAGATTGGTGGTAAACCTGCACCTGTATCGGCGAGGTCGGAACGTTCCTGTGGCGTCTGTACCCGATTGAGGAACCGACCGGTGTCAAGCGGCTGCAGATCATTCCTCAGGTAGGAGGAGTGCCTGGTTAACCGGTTAATTTCCGAACGCTCAAGTCACTGATCGTCGGGTGTGTCAGTCCCTTAGCCGCCTCCCGGACGACGCCCGACCTGATGAGGGTCGGGGGGGCATTGGAGGTATTGGAAGATGACTGAAACTCACGATCGAACGTTCCGGCATCGCCGCTCGCTTGCATCGCCGTATGTCGAATTACGGCGTGTGGCCTCGAGTCGGGTTCCTGATGTTTCTCCATTTGTCGATCAGCTCATGAGGTTCATGAGGCTCCTTTTCGACAAGTTCCGCGATGCGGATTGATGCGAAGCTGTTGAGATAGCGCTGACAGAGGATCTCGCGAATGCTGTGATCCATGGCAACCACGAGAACCCTTATAGGACTGTTGTTGTAATTTGCCGTTGCGCAATGGACGGGGAAGTATCGATCACAGTCCGCGATGAGGGAGCGGGGTTTAGCAGCCGTTCACTGCCAGATCCGACCGATCCAAAGTGCCTGCTTCTCAATCATGGACGAGGGATATACCTCATGCGGGCATTGATGGACCGAGGTGCGCTTCGAAGAAGGCGGCCGGGTCGTACGGATGCGAAAGAGGCTGGGAAGTCTGGTTTTACGACGCTCCAGGCATATCACGGATACCCCGAAGATCGCCCACGAAGCTTTGACCACTCGGAGTCGATCAGGAACTTCCTTCGCATTCTCCAGGCGCGGAGGCCGCGGGAGTTCATGCCTCGGCGGAAGCAAGCACTCCGTGATTAACAGTTTGCTGCGACCCAAGCCGGGAATTGGAAAGCCAGAGTGGATCCCGAGCTGGCCCCCGGAAGCGACTGGCCGCTTTTTCGCGGAGTGATCACAAATCGAGAGTGTAGTTGACAGGCGAAATCGGGGCTGACTTGGCTGGGACTTTTCGAAGTGGTCGTGCAGTGCAGTATGACGTGCGAACGGGCGATCTCGAGACTGCTCGACCTTAGACCAGGTAGCTGCATCCGGCGCTTGCCTCGGCACTAGACCGGATTCGGCGGTTTTAAGAGTGTTAGAAGGGCGTGAAAAAGAGGCGGTGTCGTTCAGCGACTTGGGGCACCCGCGTGCACAGTGATAAAGCGAGGTGATGAAAGTGTTCCGGCTCAACAAAACAGATGAGGATGGGGCCACTGTGTTCACGGTGGACGGGCAACTGGCTACCGAGTACGTCAACATCGTGGAGGAATCCTGTGATTCTGCCGTGACAAAAGGCAAGCGAGTCCGCCTGCAGTTACGGGACGTATCTTCGATTGACGAAGCAGGCCACTCCCTGCTCCGCAGGCTGGCTCGGAAAGGCGTCGCAATCCGGGGTTCAGGTATCTACACGTCTTATATCGTTCAGGACCTCAATGCAAAGAATTCGTAAGCGGCAGCGGCTGACCCAAGGTAGACGCTTGCCTTTGGGAGTGAAGCTCTCAGACTTCTTGCTGCGTAGGACGCGCGGTCGTCCTAAGGGGTGAGTCGGCAGTGGAGATGTACCAACATGATTGCTTAAGGGCATTCCGATTCGTCCTGAGTGGCGATTTGTCTGGCGAGGCAGTTCAACGGTTGCAATGGGCTTGGCAAACCGCCAAGTCAACTCTTAACGGCAGGGAACTCCTCGTCGACATCTCCGGGGTTGCGAATGCCGATCCGTTGGGGCTGGAGCTGCTTTTTCGCATGCGAAAAGCAGGTGCCCGCTTGATAGCGAATCTGCCACCGGTTTCCCTCGCATTACTCCGCCAATTCAACGTGCCAGCTTTACCGGTTCGGTCTGGATCAGGCTTGCTTGCGGGAATCTGGCGCCGAATTGTCAGCTCGGGTACGCATGTCGGCCGAACCGCGAAGAAGAGTGAGGTTATGTGACGCTGTGAATACGATCACCAACCGTGAGTTGTCTCGCTGTCTTGCTTCTCGGTGCGATGGTTCGAATACTGCTGACCGTCATCCGGAGGGGCAGATGACGAAGCTCGGCACGAACAGCTGCCCGCACGCCATCTCAGCCCGTTTCGCTTATGCTTGCCGTCGGTCGTCTTGCGGTATCGCTGCTGCGCCTTCCCCCGTGGCCATTGCCGCGCCAAGTCCCCCGATCCGCACGCTGCAACGATGGCGAAGCGTACTCTTCGCATCGCACCAGACTCGGCAAGGAGTCAAAACTGGTGGAGCGCGAATTGCTGTTTACTTCTTTAAGGAAGTCGAACTCTATGGCCGTTAGTGGACCGGTTATCGCAGCGTTTGCGGCTCTCGCTGGATCCCTCGTTGGCGGTTGCGCATCGATAACTGCGACGTTCATAGGACAGCGGCTGCAAGCTCGATGGGCCCGCCTCCGAGCTGATCTAGAGGAGCACGAGAAACTATACGGAATATTTGTCGAGGAAGCTGTTCATCTGTTTGTCGACTCTATTCAGCGATCGGCAATCGACCCCGCAAAGATTATGCGCCTCTACGCCAAAGTAGCCCACATACGCCTGACAGCGAGTGACCGGGTTCTTCGTTCCGCGGAGGAAGTTGGAAGGCTGTTGCTTCAGGCTTATGAACGGCCGCCGGAGGATCCCGCCGAAGTTCTTTCGCGATACGCGAACGGCGAGAAGAATATAGATCCGCTCAGAGAGTTTACAGAGGCTTGCCGCCAGGAACGGGCTAAGGCTCTTCAGCGACTATGAAGATGCCCTTTTGCCGCCGGCGACATTCAGTAGTCGATCTGGTGTCGTTCCCGACTGATGCTAGTTGACGAGATCGGCAAGTGCTGAGGACATGTGCTGCGGGAAGGCCCGCGGACATCGCAGTTCGTGGCCCTCGACAGGCCTGTGTTGAGCCCTCTGCCCGCCGAGTGGCTGTATCGGGGTTGGTGCCGCAGGCAGGATGTCGTCTTGCCAGAACTGGATCATGCCTGCTTGATGGCATTTGGCGCCTAATTGTCCACGCTGGTACGCGCGTCGGTCGAACCGCGAAGAGGATCTAGGTGACGTGATGCATTGGATACGATCACAAGCCGTGCTTTGGCTTATTCTTGCTTCTCGGCGCGATTATTCGATTGCTTGCTGATCGTCATCTGCCGAGGCAGATGCCCAAGCTTCGGCACGAAAAGCTGGCCGGCACGGCCGAAGAATTGCAAAGTGCGGGCGCTCACGGAAGCGGCGCGAGATAGCCAAGCCCGGACACGGTCCACAAAGTCACGGACCGTACCGGCCCCTCCAAGCCGCTATGGTTATAGCGTGCCATTTGGAGTCTCATAGACATTTCTTCCCGGGACTCTTCGGATCCAGCGGATCCTATGAGATCCGCGGCGCGATCTAGACCTTGGCCGAAGAACTCTGGGAAATCGACGTACAGGTCAAATAGCTCCCGTAGGTAATCTTCGTTGCATGGATCGAGTCTGACAGCTTGCTCAAGGCTTCCACGCGCTTTCCGGGCATTTCTCGCAGGGGAAAACGTTGATAACTCGGCGAGCCGCGCATAGGACTTGCCTAGCCAGTAATGCAGGACAGCACTGTCCGGGTATTCCAACAATCCCTTCTGAAAGGCCTGCGCGGCCTTTCTAAACTCGCATTTCATGAAAAGAGCGTAGCCGTCTCTCTGCCGCTGCTGCGGGTCTGATTGGCGATTTACCGCGCCCCAGAGCGTCGCTGTGGACAGGAACAGGACTATGCAACAACGCCTCAATGCTACTCTCATCTTCTTCCTCAATCGTGCAGAAAACTATCCTTTGAGAAAGCCCGAACACAACAAGGCGGCGCACTGGAGCGGCCGATTGCTGAGGCGTTCCCTTCTTCTTCTTAGCGAGGCTCTCCTTCAGGGTTCTGATTCAAAGACCGCCTCTGTGAGCAAGTTTCCTGAGCAGAAATGTTCTGGGAGCCTCTTTCTCGAGCCTCCCGAATGTCTTGAGCCATGCAATCCAACAATGTCGAACAGTCGTTGTCGGAATACTCTTCAAAAACAGACATGACAGTTACAAATCGCTCGAAATCTTCAAGCCGCAGCAATCGCAAAATGGCAGGGTCAGTCTCGTGTCTTGTTTGAGCCTCAAAATCTATTCCCGAACGCAGTGGACCTGGCGTCGGGCCGCTTAGGTTTGGACGGGGTGCAACTATCCGGATGGCATTCTTGATGATTGTGCGCCGAGCCCAGGCACGGGCCCACTGTCGAAATACCGGAGTTCCGCTGCCGCACCCTACGATGGCCGATACGATGCATTGTTGAGCCTTCTCATCCTCAGCTGTAAGTAAGAAGGCGAGCAAATGCAAATTATCCATCTGTTCCGCAAACACTTTGCGTAACTCGTCTGCTGTCGCGTACGCCGCCGCCTTTTCTTCAGTGCTCGCTTTTGTGTGTATCATTCATGTGCCTTTCCTGATCCAGATCTACCTAAAGACTTTGCACTCTTATTGCCAATTGTTCTGCCGTCGAAGCAAAAATGTTCATATATTGAGGTCCTCCACGACCTCCGTCGTGGCGGCTGCCGAAGCGCTAGACGTTTCCACGCCTACGACGGGTCTATACACGCTTCACGACCAGGGCGGTGAGGTCATCGAGCTGCGGCGTGGATCCGACGAACCTCACGACCGCGGAGTACAGTTCGAGGATGATTCTTTCCGAAGACATATCGCGGCACCTGCGGATCACCTCCTCGATTCGCTGTGGGCCAAACTCTTCGCCACCTGCGTTCGCCCATTCAACGAATCCGTCAGTGACCAGCATGAGAATATCGCCGGGCATGAAGTTCAATGTGTGAGGGCCAGCATAGGGGCACCCCGGAAAGATACCCAAGGGAGGACCCTGAGCGTCGTGCCTACTGAACCGATCTTCTTGCGATGAATAGAAAAGCAGCGGCCCATGACCGGCCGAGATTAAGTCGAGAGTCGCTTCCTTAGGATTCAGCAGTCCGGCTACCAACGTGACGAACTTGTCTGGTGGCAGGTCATCATTAAGGAGCTGATTTAGATGGCTTAAGAAACGGCTAAGATCCGTTCCAGTGGCGAATCCGGCGCGCGCGTATGCACGGCAGCCGGCCATGCCAATCGCGGGTCCGATTCCATGACCTGTTACGTCGGCAATCGTGACGGCGAGACGTCCATCGGGTAGCTGTTGCCAGTCGAAATAGTCTCCGCCGGTTTCATCAGCCGGCTTGTTCCACCCGCCAATATCGAAGCCGTCGATCTTTGGCGACTCCTTCGGGAGCAGCCCTTGCTGGATGGTGCGCGCGAGGCTAAGGTCCTGCTCCAATTTCGCCAGGCCCCGGGCCTCATCGAGAGCGACGATGACGTGCGCTCGGATCTGGGCCGCCACTGAGCCTGCCGCAAATCCTCCGATGAGCATAAAAGCAGAGTATGAAAAGGAAATAGTGTAATCCCAAAGCGTGTCGCTTGAGACTGCTTCGGGAACCAGCAGAAAAGCGTAGATTGAAACCGCGGCATAGCCAGTAGCGGCGAAAACGCCAGTTAACCGGGAGAGCTGAGGGCTGAGGTGCAGTGTAGACAGAACTATGAAAATGAAATACGCCAGCACAACCGGAGATGTCAGTGCCCGGCCAGGACCCGGAAAAACTGTATAGAATTGCAAGAACACCGCGATTGTTGGCAGAAGCGATTCTATGAAGGTGCTTCCTGTCCAAGTTGCCGTTGAAATCTCGCGGTCGGATCCAACGGCGCGCTTGACAAATCTCAGCCACACGACCTCGTAAGCCGTCATCGCGGCCAATAGCACGGCAAACGGCCAAGCCGCGCCGCGGTGCTCTTGCATCAGCGACATAATGCCGCGGCTCAAAACCAGCGTTGCAAGCAAACCCGCGAAAACACTCAAAAGCGCCGTGACACGCGCGTATTCGCTGCGTAGTTCTGCTACTCGAAAGGACGGCAACTCAATTTTGGAATCGATCGTTCGCTCGTCGAAACTAGCTTGTTGCTCCGCTTGTTTCAGGCCGCCAAGAGCCGCCTTGACGTGCGGCGGTCGGGTAGAATCCAAGCTGCTCGGCTTCGTGATGTCGTTTTTCAGCGTCATCGTCGGGGTCATTTCAGTCAGGCTTCCTTATACCTGTGTTGGCATCGCATGACGCGTAGTTGAGCGAGGGCGTATGCGAACTGCGGATGATCAATGGATCTGGCAGATGGGTGCCAGGGACGGACGCGGCGGCTTCGGCGCCGGCTGCAGACGTATTCTCTTCGTCCTTCCACCGAATCAGCTTCAGGTCGAGCACGACAAAGGAGTAAAGAACCGGAACCAGGCCAAGCGTCACGAACGTGGCGATGGTCAAGCCGCCGATCTGGGCGTAGCAAAGCGGCTCCCAGAGGGGGCCGCCATGCGCCGCAAGCGGGAATAGCGCAATCACCGTGGCCAAGACCGTAATCATCACCGGTCGCAAGCGCAGAATGCCGGCGTCGGCCAGAGCCACTTCCAACTCCTCGCCTGCTTCTCTTCGTTCCTCGATAAATTCAAAGAGTACGATGATGTGACTTACAATGACGCCAATCAGGCTGATGACACCGAGAAACGCCATAAACCCGAATGGCTGCCCCATAATGGCCAGCGATATGAAGGCCCCGACAGCACCGTAAGGAATGGCCGCAAAAACAATCAGCGGCTTTACCGCATGCCTGAACTGCGCTAGCAGCGCCAGATACAGCGAGAATACGCAAATGGCCAGTACCGACGTAAGGTCCTGGAAGCCGCTCACCTGCTCTTTGTATTCGCCGGCAAAACGGAACGTGAATCCGCTAGGGAGCTGCTTCTGAAATGCCTGCAACTTCGGCATCGCCGCCGAGACCACCTCCGAAGGCAAATGCCCTTCAGCCGGCCAGCACTGTACGGTGACTGTGCGGTACTGATCGAAGCGCCGGATCTTGGGTCTCTCGAACTGCAAGGAAATCGTTGCCGCTTGCTCGAGCGGAACTGGTGGCGCGCCTTGGTTCGAGAAGATATACAAGCTGTGCAGGTCTGAGAGCTGCGACCGTTCCTCCATTCGCAAACGTCCCACGATCGGGATCTGTTTGTCGCCCTCTCTCAGCACTCCGGACGTGACTCCATAGAGGCCAGCCCTGATCGATTCTGAAACGTCGGCATTGGTAATGCGCGCGAGGTTGGCCCGGTCCACGTCGACGTGCACCATCGCCTTGGCCGTCGGCTCGCCCCAATCGTCTCGCACTCTTGCCGCAATCGGGATCTCGCGGAAGATCCGTTTCAGTTTCTCAGCCTCCGCTTGCAGTACGCGCAAGTCCTCTCCGGAAACTCTGACCTGAACCGGGACGCCAATCGGCTTGCCGGTTTCGAGGCTCCGAGTATCGATGATCGCTCCAGGGATTTGCGCGTCAAACTCCGGTTGCAAACGTGCCAGCAGCGGTGTCGTGTCGCGTGGGTCTTTGGTTCGCAGAATCACTTCGGCGTAGTTGGTTTGTCTATCCTCTGGCGTGGCGCTGGTCCAGAACCGGGGGCCGCCGCCGCCCTGAAAAGCCGTCATCGACAGCAAGACCTCTTTCGGATGGCCATGCTCGGGGTGGGATTTACCGTAGTCGTCGGAAACCCGTTGCACAATCGATTCCACCTGTCGAGTGACTTCGCGCGTTGCACTTAACGGAGAATCTTCGGGCAACCACACGTCGATATAGGAGAAATACTGAAGGTCCTTAGGAAAGAACTGTGGTTTCAGTGTGGAGAATACAAGACCACCCACCACCAGCAGAGAGAGCGAAGATACCAGACATAGCTTCCTGTGCTCGATCGCCTTCTTCGACGTCCGGAAATACCAACCGGTGAAGCCATGCTTCCGCCGTTCCTCGATAGGAGTTTCCAACCTACTCGTCAGCAGGAAAGAACTGATCAACGGGACAAAGGTCACTGACACGAGCAGCGCTGCCAGCAGCGAGCAGCTGATCACGATGGGCAGGCTGTATAGAAACTTGCCTGTATCCCCAGACAACAACAGGAACGGCAGGTATGAGGCGATGTTCGTGATGGTCGCGAACGCCATCACCTTAAAAAGCTTGGTTGGCCCCCGCCACGCTGCCACGGCTCTCGGCTCGCCCTCGCCCAGTTGACGCACAATGGCGTCGCCCGACACAACCGGCACGTCCACCAGAAGCCCCAGCGCGATGATCAGCGAGGCAATGGAGACCTGTTGCAGGTCGATCCCAAGCGTGTTCATCACGCCAAATGTGATCGCGAGTGTGATGGGCATTGCCGCCGCCACCAAAACGGCAGTGCGCCAGCTCCAAAAGCCGATCAGAGCCACAAGAACGACTAGGACCACCGCTTCAATCAAACTGTGAGTGAAGAGTTCGATCTTGTCGTGCACTTGTAACGGCTGGTCTGAGGTTCTGGCCAGCACCAAATCGCCCGGCAGGGACTTCCGGATGTTCTGCAGGTTCGCGTCCACCATCGCTCCAAAGACGCCAATCTGTTCGCCTTTCCGCATCTGAATGGAGAGCGTAATTGCGCGCGTGGCGATCCACCTGCCGTTTTCGTCGCGGCGCGTGAAGGTGTTCAGATACGTTGGTGGGCTGTCATAACCTCTGTCGACATTCACCAGATCGCGCAGGTACAGCGGTGTCCCGCTCGGCGAGGAGCCGATGATCACATTTCGCAAGTCATCCGGGCTCTTGAACTCGCCGGTTGTATTGATACCGATTGTGCGTCCCCGCGCGTTTAGTGGCTGCCCGGAATCGGGAAGGTTTCGCGCCTGGAGGAGTTTCGAAAGGTCCGCCGGCTTTAGCTTGTACTGCGCAAGGCGTTCCTGAGAAAAGTTGAGAAATACTTTCTCGGGTAACACTCCAGACCGTTCCACCTTCGACACGATCGGCAGAGTTTTGAGGCTTCTCTGGATGGTGTCGGTGAAGTCGTCGAGGTCGCGATATGTGTACTTGTCACCCGCTGCAGCCTGCAGCGCCGAAGCGGTTGTTGCCGGGTCGCCGATAATGGCAGGCTGCCAGGCATCGGGATGGAACTCGTCCGGTTGAAGTTTGTCGCTGATCAATTTTCTCACTGCGGCTGGCACATCAGCACTGCTTAGGCTGGTGGCGAAGTCCGCACCCGCGAAGCCCGCTCCTGAGAACAGCTTCACATCCGAAACGACCTGCTGACTGACTAACTCTGTAGCTCCCCACGACATTTCCCGATCTACTTCGACAGAGTCCATAGACTTCGGGTAAACGACCACCACCGAATACCGGGGCTGTTTGCCAGGCGTAAGGCCGCTACGAACTTCACGGATGCGCGTCTCAACCAGTTTGCTCACCGACGCAACCTGCGCTTGATCAGCTGGGGGGCTCGCGACGGTAAGCATCAACGCCGAAGTATCGCCAAAATCCTTGATATAGAGAATAGGACCGGCGCCCGACGGAAGATCGTGGATGGCATCCAATCTGATCTTTACGTCGTCCAATTCCTTGTCCCGGTCATACCCTCCTTTCTCCGCCAGTTCGAATTGAATCATGGCTGAGCCCGTTCTGGAAGCGCTCTTGATTTCCGTCACCCACTGATTCAACGCGATGGCCTGCTCTAACTTCTTGGTTACCAGCTGCTCCACCTCTTCGGCGGAGGTTCCTTGCCACGGAACGATAATCATCGCCTGGCGCACAGGAATATCCGGGTCCTTGCGCTGCGGCATGTTGTGCAATCCGTAGACTCCCCACAGCATCACAGCTCCGAGTGAAACCCAGGCGATGTGTCGTTGCTCTGTAAAGAAGCGCGCAAGGTTACGCGTGTTCCGAGTGGACTGATTGCTCTCTGTATGCGACATTCCCGTGTCTCCTACTCGACCATCCGGACAAGACTTCCATCGCTCAACTGATTGGTCCGGTTTACGATGATGCGTTCTCCCGCTAAGAGGCCTTCGTTAATCACCACCGACTTGCCGACGGCTTCTCCAATCCGGACGCTCTTTAACTCGGCAAACTGTTTCCCGCCGCGTTGTTGAATCGTGAAAACCGAATAACTGTTCGATCCCGATCCCGGCGTGATGAGCGCCGTCAACGGCACTACAGGAACCGGCTGCGGATTCGCCTGATCAATGCGGACACTGGCGATCATCCCGACTCTGAGCGATCGATCCGCGTTCGGCAGAGTGACTTCGATATTGAAAACGCGTGATTCACGATTGGCGGAGGCGGCGATCTCCGTGATTCGGCCAGTAAAGGTTCGCCCCAAAGCCTCGACTTCAACCGGAGCCGGAGCTCCCATTTTGAAGTGCGCGAGCATGCTGTCGGGAACGCCAAAATTTACCTTCACCACGCGCGTGTCGTCGAGCGTGAAGGCACTTGTACCCGCCGCCACCAGGCTGCCGCGTTCAACATTCTTTTCGACGATCACGCCGGGCATAGGAGCGACCAGGTTCGTATCACCCACGCCGATTCTCGCCGAGGCGATTTGCGCTTGTGCCGCATGTAACTGACCCTGACGCGCCTCAATTTGCCGGGCGGCAGCTTGTACGTTGGCGGTCGCGGAATCATGATGCGCCACAGCCGCGTCATAATCCGGACGAGTCAGCGCCTTCGCTGCATACAGCGCCTGGGCACGCTCAAAGTCCTGATCTGCCTTTGTCTGGTCGGCTTTGGTCTGATCGAGTTGGGCTTGCGAGACCAGGAGCGCACCTTGCGTTGATTGCTCCTGGCCCACCGCGACATTAAGCGTCGCCTCGTAGTCGGAGCGGCGCAAGTGCGCCAACACCGCGCCGGAAGAAATCTCGTCGCCCACTTGTATCTCGCGCAGACGTCCATCGGCGCCTCGCACCTGGTGGAGAGCGGCGATGTACCCCGGTTCCTTGAATGCCAGCTGCACTTCCGTATCCGGACGAATCTCGCCGGAGTAACGCCAGGCTGGCCGGATTTCCTGGGTGGAAACCATCTCCGCTCTCACCGGAACGGGCTCCGGCCCAACTGGCTTTTCCTTGCGACAGCCGGTCAGAATGAGAACGGCCGTAAAACTGAACATCAACGGTAAAACACGCATTATTCTTCTCCAATCGCTTTCTTTAAGTTCGCCCTGGCTTGCCAAAATGCTGCCAGAGCTTGCTGCTGCCGGCTGTCGGCCGAGGCCAGATCCGACTGTGCGGAAAATAGATTGCTGCTCAATGCCGCTTCGCGCTTGAACTGCTCTTGAACTTCCTTGAGCTTCTGCCGCGCGGTTCGTTCGGTTGCATCGCTCAACTGCAGGGCGCGCTGGGTATTTTCCAATTGGCGCCACGCGTTTCTCACCTCGATGAGAATCCCGCGCTCGGTAGCGCTCACAGCAACTTTCGCTTGCTCTTCTTTCACTCGTTTTGCTGCGTATTCTTGTCGCTTGCGTCCCCAGTCCCAGGGCTCCCAATTAAGTTGTAAACCCGCGAAGGTGATATTGCTCGGCAAAGCGGGGCTGAAATTCCCGGTGGTAGCGTAATTGAATGCCAGGCTTACGTCCGGGATGTACTCGGCTTTCTTTGCCCGAGCGTCATAATCTGCCTGGTGGACCAGCAACTCCGCTTTCTTGAGGTCGGGCCGGTTCTTGAGAGCTTGTTCTTCCAGCGCCGCCGGCGCTTCCACTTTGCTATCCTCGGCACCGATCTCCGTAACACGAAACGCCGTATGTATGTCGCGGCCCATCAGGTCGTTCAGTTTCTCGCTGACGGACGACACCTGGTCCTTCGCATCGCTAATCGCGTTCTGCGTTTTTAGAAGCTGTGCATCCGCACCCAACAGGTCGGATTCGAGAATCGTTTCTCTCCGGAGGTTCACTCCGGCCAAGTGCTTCGTCTCTTCGTAAAACGGAAGCGATGCCTCCAGGCTGTCCAGCGCGCTTTGCGCTTCCACAACCGCGTAATAGGCCTGACGGACACGGTCGATGACATCCAAACGTGTTGCCGCGTGGTCTTGCTTTGTCGCCTCCACGCCAAACTTCAACGCCGTCAATTGTAGATGCAAGCGATACTGCGTTGAGAGTGGCTGGAGAACAGAGGCAAACACTCCAGCCACTGGTTTGCGCGCGACGTCAATCTTTTGATCGGTCGCCGGAATTGGACCGACCGAGGGGTACACACCGAGCGAACCTTGTGGAAACGTGACCGAGGGCTTGGTTAGCAATTGCGCGCCGAACGCAATCACCTGTGTGTTGGCGAAGCGCTTCGTTTTGGCCGCGGCCAGATCGTCAGTCGCCCTTAGTGTCTCCAGGCTGGCGGTCTTCAGGGCGCTGTTGTTAGTAACCGCTTGCTGAACGGCATCGTCCAGTGTCAGCACAGGAATACTCGATTCCTGCGCCCGCGCCAGCAGCGCGACGGCCCCCAATAGTGCGGTCCACTGCGCTGCCCGAAAGATCGAGACGCGTGCGTGGCGACGGGACATGAGCGCCGCAAGGCACCCAGGGACGATAAGACAAGAAAAGATGTCATTTTTCTGCATACATCATTACCTTTGGCGAGAGCTTTGGGAGGCGCTCATGCGATCGAACACCAACTTGGCGGCCTCCGTATACATGTGTTCCCATTCCGGTTCGCTATCGATCGCGAGACTTCCCAGGCCGTGTGCAACGGCCAACAGTGCAAGCGCGACGACTTCAGACGGATCAGCCGGTACGCCGTATGTCGCGCCAAGATACTGCCCCACCGAAGCGGCGTACGTTTCGAGTTCTCGCCGGCGGAGTTCTGCGAGGTGCTTCCGCGCTGAACGATCTCTCATCGCCCTTCGGGCGAATTCCATTCGCAGGGCGATGAAGTCCTTGAGACGCCATTGATTCGAGAACCACTCCCGAACCGCAGTGACGCGCTCTGCGGGCTCGGTTATCTGTTGGAAGATGTCATCGAGAACGTTTGATACTTTGGGCTGGCACCTGTCGATAACGGCGAGGAATACCTGCTCTTTGTCATCGAAATTGGAGTAGAAGGCGCCCCGGGAATACCCAGCCATTTCGCTGATTTCATCTACTGAGGCATCGTCGAAGCCTTTCCTGATAAACAGTCTCTCGGCTGCTTCGATGAGGCGCAGGCGCGTCACCTCTTTGCTCTCCTGCCGTGTGAGCCGTTTCCGTGCCTTCATTGCGATTCACTCATGAATGCCGATACTGGTCTGCGTTCAGCCATCACTCACGAATTTGCATTCGATTGGCCATTCGCTTCGGTGCGCAGGAGGGGGGCGTAACCTGATAAATCGATGAGGGTTGCCCCGCACATATAAACGGCGACACCCCAAATCCGCGCCTCCGCCGTTAGCAGGTGCCGATGTCTTCTGCCGAAGTTCGGCGCGGCGCAGCGCCATGGCGGTGTTGGATTGCCGGGCCCGCTTCAGTCGAACGCCTTGAAGCAGCAACGGCCAACCTAGAACGTCGCTTCCAATTTGAGGCCTAAGCACGCAAATCACGTGCGGCATCAGGAATGCTACGGAATTGCTAGGTGAGCATGATCGCCGGAGTATGGCGCCGATTTCTGGAGAGTACAACCGCCTTCAGACCAAAGAAGCCACCGGGCGTGTGCCAAACCTTATGAGAGATCAGCTAACACCGTGATGCCTTACGAAGAACACATGGTTGTCGAAAATGAGGGCGCAGCTCCCATGCCGGGCATCTCAACTGGAGCTCAAGCGTGACGACCTCCCCACAGTTGACCTATGGCGGAGTCTTCCTTGCGGTCTTTGCCAACCAAGTCGGCCTGCCCGTTCCCTCAGTCGCTTTTCTTATGGCCGCAGGAGCTCTTTCGGTTCATGGAGAGATGCGCACGAGCATCCTTGTTCTCTTAGGTGTTTTGGGCTGCCTGGCAGGGGATGGGATATGGTTCTGGCTCGGCCGCAAGTGGGGTTCGAATGCTACACGGCTACTCTGCCGGCTCACTGCCGACCCGCGACGCTGCTCCCAAAATGCGCACGACAAGTTCCGTCGCAATGGTCTTCCGATACTGTGCGTGGCCAAGTTTCTCCCTGGACTGGACGCCGTCATGCCGCCACTTTGCGGCGCCGAAGGAGTGTCGGTCTCGGCTTTCTTTGCCCTCGATGTAGTAGGCAGCTTCCTCTGGTCAGGAGTCTATGTAGGGTTGGGATGTCTCTTCTGGAAAGAGGTAGATGTCGTCATTCGTTGGGTTCAACATTTTGGGACCGTCCTCGGTGTCGCAATCGGGGTTCCGATCGTTCTCTATGCCAGCTGGCGGGGACTGACTCTGGCGCGAATGGTCCGCCAACTGCGGCTGCGCCGCATTAGTCCGCCACTGCTCGCGCGCAAACTGAAATCCAATCGCAAGGTAGCAGTGCTGGATCTGATGAACTTCGAAGAAGAAACCGACAACCAAGGCCCGGAGAGCATTCCGGGTGCTTTCAGCGTAGATCCCTCTATATTGTGGAAGTCTCCACAAATCGTTGTTCCGGATGATGTCAAGATCATTCTCTATTCTTCCTCAGGAAGCGATTTGGTAACCGCGCGAGCGGCCCTGGGCTTGAAACGCATAGGCGTCGACAAGGTATGGGTACTGGAGGGCGGACTCAAGGCGTGGCGTGAGCACGGGTTCCCTGTCTCTCAATCCCCGGAACCACCGGAAGTCATTGCAAAGCGTTTCGGAGTCAAGTTACCGGCACCCAACACTCGCCGGAATTGAGAACCGAATCCAGACAACGAGATTGGTGCATAAACGGAAGGTCAAAATGACAACAAAAGATCCTCTCGAGATTAGAGTGGCGAACCCATCGCAGGCCAGCGGATTATTGCCGGGTTCAGAATTATTGCGACAGTACGGATGCGGGCCGATACCCTTCGCGGGAACAGAGAACGCATTCTACGATCGGCATTTGATATTCGACCGAGTCATTGATCCAGCAGTGGCAACGGCACGGGAACGCTTCGAGGCGTTTGCTCATTCCATCCGCGACATCCTGGCGCAACGATGGGTACTCACGAAGAAGACATACGAGAGGAAGAATCCGAAACGGATTTACTATCTTTCGATGGAGTTTCTGATCGGACGTTCTTCGGCGAACAATGTAAGCAACTTGCTCATTGATCCTTTGATACAGCAAGCCGCGGATGAAAAGGGGATCGACTGGGTCAGCCTGCTCGAGGAGGAGCCCGATGCGGGTTTGGGAAATGGGGGATTGGGTCGTTTGGCGGCGTGCTTTCTCGACTCGATGGCTACCATGCAGCTACCCGCAACCGGTTACGGCCTGCGGTACGAGTACGGCATGTTCAGACAATCGATTCTGGGCGGCTTGCAGAAGGAGAACGCTGACAACTGGCTTCGCGAGTCCGATCCGCCTTGGGAGATAGCGCGCCCGGTTGAAAGAGTTGAGGTCAAGCTGAATTGCTCGGTCCAAGTTAGGGGCGGTCGATTTGAAGTGACACCTGGCCGGCCATCGACCCTGTACGGCATTCCCTTCGACCGTCCCGTGGTGGGCTACGGCGGAAAAACGATCAACACTCTGCGTTTGTGGTCCGCGGCAGCGCCTGACTATTTCCATTTTGAAGAGTTCGGGAGTGGAGATTTTATCGGAGCGCTTGGTGAGACGCTCGAAGCGGAATCGCTTACCCGCGTGTTATACCCGGATGATTCGACGGCCATGTGCCGCCGTCTGCGGTTTGTGCAGGAATACTTCCTGGTCGCCTGTTCGCTGGCAGATGTCGTGCGCCGGTTCCGGCGTCTGCACAACGATTGGGACAAACTGCCCGAGAAGGCAGCGATACAAATGAATGACACCCATCCTGCCATCGCGGTCGCCGAACTCATGCGAGTTCTGCTGGATGACGCTCACTTGAGCTGGGAGGAAGCCTGGAGCCTGTCCAAGAGGACATTGGCTTATACCAATCACACGCTGCTGCCGGAAGCCTTGGAGAAGTGGCCGGTGGAAGCGTTTGAAGTCCTGGTGCCGCGGCAACTGGAGATCATCTACGAGATCAACCGGAGGCTCTTGGAGGACGTCCGCAAGCGTTTTCCCGGGGACGAGGGCCGCGTGGAACGCGTGAGCTTGGTCGAGGGAGGCGGCGAGCGCAAGATCCGAATGGCCAACCTGGCAATTGTCGGTTCACACAGTACGAATGGCGTTGCGGCTATCCATTCGAAGCTCTTACGAACCTCCACCGTGAAAGATCTCGCGGATATGTTCCCGGAGCGCTTCAACAACAAAACTAATGGAGTGACACCGCGGCGATGGCTGCTTCAGGCCAATCCGGGGTTGGCAAGCGTAATCACGGGAGCGATCGGCGAAGGCTGGATTACCGACCTCCGGGAGCTTTCGAAGCTGAAGGCGCTTGCCGGCGATCCCGCCTTCCGCGACGCCTTTCTGGCGTCAAAAGCACAGGCAAAGTCGCGGTTTGCCAGCTGGCTCAAAGCTACGTCGGGACGAATTGTGGACCCGCACACGGTGTTCGACTGCCAGGTAAAGCGGGTCCACGAATACAAGCGACAATTGCTGAATGCACTGCGGATCATTGTCGAATACAACCGGTTGCGGGAGAACCCGAACCTGGAGGTGGTACCGCGCACATATTTCTTCGCCGGCAAAGCAGCCCCGGCCTATCGTTTGGCGAAGCTGATCATCAAGTTCATCAACAACCTGGCGGAGACGATCGATTCCGATCCAGTTACTCGCGGACGCATCAACATCGTCTTCCTTCCTGAATACAACGTTTCGCTGGCGGAGAAGTTGATTCCAGCCGGCGATGTCTCCAACCAGATTTCTACGGCAGGCTTTGAGGCGAGCGGTACCAGCAACATGAAGTTCATGATGAACGGAGCACTCACGGTCGGCACGCGGGATGGCGCGACGATCGAGATGGCGGAGGAAGCCGGAGAAGACAACCTCTTTCTGTTCGGTCTGACTGTGGAGCAAGTGGGGGGCGACAGAGGCTGGTACAGCCCGCATTGGCACTATCAACATGAGCCGGAAACCAAGGCAGCACTCGATCTTCTCTTTTCCGGGCACTTCAATCGGAGCGAGCCTGGGATTTTCGATCCGCTGCGAGATGTGCTCCTAACAGGTGGCGACTATTACAGGCACTTGGCCGATTTGACCTCTTATTGCCAGGCGCAGGACCGTCTCGGCGCACTATATACCGCTCGAGGCGAATGGGCGCACAAAGCGATCCTGAATGTTGCCAGTAGCGGCAAGTTTTCGAGCGATCGCACCATCGCCCAATATGCGGCTGAGATCTGGAAGGCCGAACCATGTCCCGTGCTCAAGGAATACACCGCCTGAATGCGCGGCCACCGGCTTAGAATTTTCTCTGACGGCAGAGGGCGGCAGAAGGCACCGCCATATACGCCCGAATAGGCATCGGGCTTGTTGCGCCATCTGACGTCACTACGCTCGCCTTACGGGAGCCGAGTTCTTCCACGAGATCAAAACCGAGCCGGGCAGACTGGCGCTCGTCGCTGAAGATCTAGGCCTATCACCCGGATCCGGAGAGCCTTTGCAACCCAGTTCCAATATCCAGGCAAACGGGTTCTGCCGTCCGCCTTCGATGGGAATTAGAGACTATCCGTACCTTCCAAAGAACTTCGTCAATAATACTGACGTCTACTTAGGCACGCACCATGCCCCTACAAGCCGCGAGTGGCTCGGTGCGCTTAATTAGCAGGCCGCTGAAAAATGGGTGGTCAAAGCGGTTGGCCTTCTCATTTTTCTCTTCCTGACACTGTTTACGGCTGTTTGTAAGTTCCGCCGTGGAGGAATACGCGCCCAAAAAGCCACGTTTTACGGGCTCCGGACACACTTCTCCCCCGGCTTATGCGGACTGAACTGGCTTGGGCAGCAGATTCTGCAGGCGCACAAGGTTGTAGGCGGCGGCCGCAAAGGTGAACACCCATCCAACTTTGAAGACGCCCCGGTGCCGTGTCTTGCGCAACATCCCCACTGTCTTCATCCAGCCAAACACTTCTTCAATCCGCTTCCGTTTCCGCTGACTGATCTGGTAGCCGGCATGTCGTGTCGTCCGCCCGTCGATCGCAGAACCGCCCGCTCGCTTGTGGTTTTGCGACACATGCGGCGTGGCGTTCATCCCGCGCATCTCCTCGACAAACCCTTGCGTGTCGTAACCTTTGTCGGCCGCTACCGTCACGCGCTGTGTGCCTTCCAATCGCTCTACCATCAGCAGCGCGGCATCCCGCTCGGCGCTCCCGTGGCATTGCAACAGTTCGGTGTCTACTACCAGCCCATTCCGGTTTTCGATGATCAGGTTGCCGCAGTATGCCAGCTTCGCTTCATGCCCACCGCTCTTGCGCGCTAACCGTGAATCGCTGTCGGTGGTCGATTCGTGCGTTTCATTACGGCGCTTCTCGCCGTGAAAGTTCACGGTCGGATTGCCAGGATCGTCCGTCGGCCCTTGCTCACCGCCACCCTTTTTCTGAAAACTCTTCTGACCGGCCCAAGCCTCGATCAACGTCCCATCCACACTGAAGTGTTCATCAGAGAGCAGGTCGGCGGCGCGGGCTTGGTTCAGCACTTGGGCGAAGAACTTCTCGGCAATCTCGCCGTCCAGCAGCCGGTCGCGGTTCTTGCTGTACACCGTCGACACCCATACTGACTCGTCCATGTTCAGACCGACGAACCAGCGGAACAGTAAGTTGTAGCTCAGTTGCTCCATCAGCAGCCGCTCGCTTCCAATCGTGTACAGAACTTGTAGCAGCAGGGCCTTCAGCAACTTCTCTGGCGCGATGGAGGGGCGGCCTGCTTTCGAGTACATCTCATCAAAGCAGGGCGAGAGCGCTTTCAGGGCCCCATCCACCATCGGCCGAATTCGTCGCAACGGATGGTCCGCAGGCACTCGTTCCTCCGGTGAAAGATAACTGAATGCTGTGCTTTGTTGGGTGTCTTGGCCGCGCATACGTTAGAACATTAAGACGCTAATCTGTTCT
Source organism: uncultured Acidobacteriaceae bacterium (assembly GCA_963771305.1). Classification (GTDB taxonomy): domain Bacteria; phylum Acidobacteriota; class Terriglobia; order Bryobacterales; family Bryobacteraceae; genus CAJCIT01. The sequence goes on along the minus strand of CAVYTS010000029.1, from coordinate 47,011 downwards.
GCCGCGTAACCGCCCCGTCCAGCTTTTTTCAGCATCCTGTTAGTTTAGGGGTCAGCAAGAGATCGTGTCGAGCAAGTGTCTCATAGGATCGGTTATTTCGATTCGACTCATGGTTCTTACCTCCATTCATCTCTCAGGCCGCCCTGCGAGTGAAGTCTTCGATGAACGCAATGTAAGGCGCCAACTTGTAGCGTTAGGTTCCGTTTTTGCTCAACGAAACTGACGTTCGATGTTGAGTTTGCGCATGCGAGACTGCAACGTCGTTCGCTTCAGTCCCAGGCGAGCCGCCGCGCCGTCCGGGCCTCCGACTTGGCCTCTTGCTTCCTCCAGCGCCCTCAGAATCCGCGTCCGTTCGGCGCTGGGCGAGTCAGCCGACAACCTTCCGTTCAGTGGAGTCGGACACGCGTTGCCGATGAGCTCGGTTATGGGCACTTGAAGGCCACCGCCGTTGGTTAGAATGACCGATCGCTCGAGCACGTTCTGCAGCTCGCGGATGTTACCCGGCCAATCGTAGCTCGTGAGTGCGGCCAAAACCGACGTAGGAATCGTATCGATGTTTCGGCCCATACGGTGGGCATGCTTCTGAACGAAGTAGCGCGTGAGCAGCGGTATGTCTTCACGGCGCTCCCGCAACGACGGAACATGCAATGGAAAGACATGCAGCCGATAGTAGAGGTCGGCGCGAAATTTGTTATCCTCCACCATCGCCTTCAGGTCCCGATTCGTTGCGGCTACGAAACGGACGTTAGTCTGGATGGTGCGATTGCCGCCGACACGCTCGAATTCCTGGTCCTGAATCGCGCGTAGCAGCTTCGGCTGGAGTTCCAGCGGCATTTCGCCGATCTCATCGAGAAAGAGCGTTCCATGATGCGCCAGTTCGAAGCGTCCGATCTTCTGCGCCACAGCTCCGGTGAATGAGCCCTTCTCGTGCCCGAACAGCTCGCTTTCAAGCAGGCTCGCGGGAATGGCCGCGCAGTTCACTTTGACGAAACTCCCCTTGCTACGGCCGCTCAATTCGTGAATGGCCCGCGCGACCAGTTCTTTTCCCGTGCCTGTTTCGCCCAGGATCAGGACGGTCGCGTCCGTCGGTGCGACAGTTTGAATACTCTTAAGGACAGCTTGAAAACCCGGTCCTGCGCCGACCATGTTGCCAATGTTTTGGTCGAGGCGAATCTCCTCTTCCAGGTAGAGTTTCTCGGTGGCGAGCCGCTCCTTGCTTTCCGCCAGCTGCCGAAAAGCCAGTGAGTTCTCCACTGTCATGGCAATCTGGCTCGCGACCTGCACCAGGAGTTCTACATCCTCCGGAGGCCAGTCATCATCGGTCACTCGACCCAGGGCCAGCGTGCCGATCGCGCGGTCTCGCGCGATCAACGGAACCACGCAAGCAGACTTGGCTCCCAGCTCCACAAACCGCCGAAAGCTCGGATTGGAATAGCGGTCGGTATCGATGTCGCGCGCCAATACAGGCTTTCTGGTGCCGAGCGCCTCGGCCGAGGGCGTGCCCACAGGGTCGAGCGCTCCCTTGCATGCCTCGACGAGCTCCGGGCGTGCGCAATGCAGTGGGTACACCTCGAGGAGGCCTTCGTCATTGCATAGCGTCAGCATCGCGAAGTCGTGCCGAATGAGCTTCCAGAGCTGGTCGGATATTGCAGAGAATAAGTCGTCCCGATCCAGCTTCGACACAAGCGCATCGGTGATATCGAACAGGGTCCGCAACCGGTCCCGCTCCCGGATTGCCTCTTTCTTTGCGAGGAAGCACTCGACGGCGACGGCAAACTCGCTGGCTACGCGCTCCAGGAAAGCTATCTCGGCCGGAGAAGGATCGAAGGGCGCTACGGAGCTAAAGCCGAATGCCCCAAGCCGGTTATTGCCCGTAGTAAGGGGGACGAGCATCAGGGTACTGATCCCGAAGTCGCGAGCGCGTCCTACGAACTGCGGCCAGCGAGTTTCCGTCTGGAGAGAGGAGACTACGAGTGGCTGCTGGTGCAGCCATACCCAGCCGGCCGGATCTTCATCGACCGGCAGTCGAAGGCTCGTGATGACGGGATTGCAGGGCTCATTCAAAATGTACCCCTGCATCGCGTTTCCATTGGGGTCGTGCAGAATCAGCCCGATATGATCAAAGCTGACGATTCGCCGAAGAGCTTCGGACACGCCCGAGAGGAGACTTCTCAGGTCAGTGCGGCCCGCGATTGAACGTGAGAGCGCGATTACAGCCTTATGAAGTTCTTCCTTGCGCGCGCCGGTCTCGCGGCCCGGCAAGATGGTCGAATCCGTCGGTGCTGAGGTCTCGACCTCTTTCATCACGCGCGGCGCGGCATCCCTTTCTCCGACGATATCGTAGGATGGAAGACCGCTCCAGATCTTGGATTCCAGATCAACATTTTCCATAAGGAATCTCCCTGTCCAACGCTCCTGGACCGCCGCGCCCTTAGTCATAGGTATCTCTCCCTGATCCCGTAGGTAATGCCGATCGCCTTCAACTGCGTTCGGTCATTGCATCGATACGTTCTATACGGCGCTGACGTATCGGGCTTCAGGCACTCATCGGCGATTTGGTCTTCAGTCATGCGTACCACGCGAGAGTCGTAGTCGTAGCGAACTAAGATCTCGCGTTCCGCCATTGTCAGAATGTCCTTCACTTTTCCCGACATAATTTCCTCGCTTCCGTGTTTCGATTCTGGAGCAAGAACCAAATCGCGACAATTTCCAATGGAGTGCGATGAGACCCCTAGATATGTGCGGGATGCCACCCTATTTCGAGGGGACGCTAGGTGACGGGGCGCCGGGGCTCGCCGATTTCGAAGACCTTCCTTCCAAAGCGGCGGGCATCCACCGACCATGCACCGGGACCAATCATCGCCACACTGGCGCTCAGTGCGGCCAAGAATATGCGAATCCACGGTTCGGCATGATACGCCGATGCTGGGGAGAAGGCCGCCGACGCCTCCGCGAGCACAATGACCGCTCCGGCAACGGGCGTGAAGAGTCCCGAGATCAGAAGAATCCCCGCGACCGCTGCAGTCAACTCTGGAATCGCGAAAAGGCGGGCGGCCAACAGATCGGTCATTCCCCAATAGACGAGGGGTAAGCCCACCGTGACGCGCAGGAGCAGCAGTCCTTGGCCCGGCCAGCCATCAGGAAAGGCTGAGAATGAACGTCGCAGCAGAGCGTACCTCACCCCGATGGTGCAGCATCCGGGCAGCCATTAGCTATCCCGAAAGGTCGGGCACGGACCCCCATTTCGAGGGGTCTCACTGAAGATCGATGATCCCGCGCTTCAACCCGATCGTGACGGCGTGGGTCCGGTCATTAGCGTCGAGCTTAGCCAGAATGTTCTTGACATAACCCTTGGCGCTTTCCTCGGAGATGTGGAGTTGAGCGGCGATCTCCTTGTTGGCATTGCCGCCCGCAATTAGCTTCAGCACGCTGATTTCCCGTGGCGTTAAGGCACTATCCATGGCATGCTCGGCGATCTCGGCCGCGACTTCAGAAGTCAGGCGCTTGTGACCCCCATGTACGGCACGGATCGTCTCCAGCAGTTCCTTCCGCAGCAAGCCTTTCAGAAGATAGCCCTGTGCGCCGGCCTGGAGGGCGCGCTTGACTTGGACATCCCCGGCATACGTCGTGAGTACAACGACGCGCGCTTCCGGAAACTCAGCACGAATCGCGTTGATCGCGTCGATGCCGCACATGTTCGGCATTTGCAGGTCCATCAGCGTGACGTCCGGGCGGTGCTTTCGGAACTGCTCGATGGCTTCCTGCCCATCGCTCGCTTCCGACACCAACACCATGTCCGCTTGGGTGCCAAGCAGACGGGCGATACCGTCGCGAACAACTGCGTGGTCGTCTACAGCAAGAACTCGAATCACAGTCTCACCCCGTCATCCTAGGGAACCACGAAAAACGAGCGCGTGCCGGCGGCCTGGCGTAGGCGATCGAACCCGCAACGCACAAATCGATCTCAGTCCCTGTTCCTGCCCCACTCAAAATAACCAGTTTCGAACCGATCCGCCGCGAGCGCTCCCGCATTCCCGCCAAACCGTAGTGCCCCGTCCGCCCCTGTTCCGCGATTTCCGGAGCGATCCCTTTGCCATCGTCGCGGATTCGCAGACGGAGGAGTTGCTCCTCAAATGTGAGTTCGGCTTCGATCCGGGTAGCGCCGGCGTGGGTGAAAGCATTTCGCAGCGCTTCGCGGGCGATGCTGTAAACTTCGTCCCGAACGATCGGATCCATCTCCCGTACCGGTCCCTCTACCGCGAGACGGAAACTCGCACCATCCTTGCCCGCCAGTTCCTCCCCCACCGCCCGTACGGCTTTCGCAAGATCGCTGGTCGTGAGCGTCGACCGCAAATCCTGCACTGTGCGGCGGCCCTCGATGATGGCGCCGTCCCCCATTTCCAGAGTCTCTTCGAGTTCATTCTTTCCTGCCCCTGGAGGCATCATCTCGTTGACTGCCTGGAGGCGCAGCATAAATCCCTGAACGGTTTGCAACAAATTATCGTGCAACTCGCGTGCGATACGCATACGCTCATTCAGGCGGGCCTCACTGGCGACTTGGAACTGCTGCTGGAGTTGCCGGACACGGAATCGGTACGCCGCCCACAGCAGCACAAGAGAAACGGCCGCGCAAAGAGCCCGAAACCAATTCGTCTGGTAGTAGGCCGGAGCGATGGAAAAATCCAGCTTGGCAGCCCTATCGTTCCAGGCGCCGTCACTATTGCATGCAATCACGCGAAAGGAATAATTCCCGGGCGGCAGGTCCGTGTAAAAAGCCTGCCGGCGCGTGCCGGCGTCGTGCCAATCACGGTCATAGTCGTCGATGCGGTAGCGGAAATCTTACCTTCTGTGGAATGAGAAAGCTGGGTGACGTGTAATCGATCTGCAAATCGCGGGGATGCGCGGGGAGCTTGAGGCTGCCGGTTGCTGCGAATTCCCTTCGGTTGACCGTTAACGACTGAATGTATGTCATCGCAGGTGGCGCTTTCTGCGAGAGCCTAAACGGATCCAGCATCTGCACCACTCCCGAGTTCACAAACCACACGCGCCCATCTGGCGAGTTCGCCGACGATTTGAAGGGTGGTCGCGCGGATGGCCGGGCTCCGTCCAATGCGTCGTAGAAATGTGCCTGGATTGCGGCCTCCGGCCTGGCCCACCATCGCTGGAGCTCGGAGTCTGAGAACTCGACGACCCCACACTTGGTATTGAGCCACAAGCGTTTCTCCTTGTCCTGAACGAAAGAAATGATGCCCGAACAAGGTAGACCGTTTTTCGTCGTCATTCGCTGCACCTTCCCTTGCCTCAATCCGACGAGACCGTCGTCGAAGGCTGCGAGGACAGATCCGTCTGCCTCGGCAATTATCTGATTGGTCCAGAGATTAGCTTTAGAACCTACCGGGAACTTTTTCAGAACACCACCGCGAAACAGAGCCAAGTCCCCGGTGCGGGTGCCAATCCAGATTCCTCCCTCCGGATCCGGGGCGAGACGGCCGGTTGGAATTTGTGATCGCGAGAACTCTCGCTGCACCTGGAAATCGCGGATACGCACGAGCTTTCCCGTGCCGGCGCACTCCGCCCAGATATTCCCGTCGACGTCCTCGATCAAGTCAAAGACCAAACCAAGCGACTGATGATTCGGTTCGGGCAGGCGGCGAAAGTGCCCATCCTTGAATACATAAAGCCCGTCATCCACCCCGACCCACATATTTCCGGCACGGTCTTCCAATAAAGACGCGACTTGGCTTCCCGGAAGGCCGCTCCCGGTGCGAATCGATGAGATAGCCCCGTTCTTCTCAATGCGATCGAGCGACTCAGCATTTGCAACCCAGATTGTGCCATCTCTGCTGGCCGAAACCCCTACCGCCCAGTCTTTTGCCAGGCCCTCCAGGGTCGAAAAGGACGTGACAAGCGGATCGTGGAACTTATCTATACCATTGCTAGTGGCAGCCCAGACAATGCCTTCCCGGTCTTCAAAGAGAGTGCGGACGAAATCGCCGGACAAGCCCTCCGCCCGTGCGTAACGGTCGACAGCGTTTCCATGGACACGAAAGACGCCGTCGTTATCAGTGCCGACCCAAAGATTGCCCTCGCGGTCGAAGTGCAGGGCAAAGATGCCGAACTTACTTCCATCGAAAGTCCGCGTGACGAACGATCTGACAGCACGTTGTTCGAATCTTGCGAGCCCTTGCCCCGGTCCTTTTGAAACTATGCCGACCCACACGGAACCATCGGGTCCACGCGCCAGGCTCATTATCCCCGGGGCTCCTGTATTGGACTTAAGGCCTTCGATCGGGTATATCTCCGAGACGCCGGAATGCCAGTGGACAAGAGCGGTCTGCCCTCCCAGCCAAAAGCCGCCTGTTCCGTCCTCCACTATCGCATCGATCGGGGAAATCGGTATCCCATCCGCTTTTCCGAAGCATTTGATCGCGTGCTCGGTAATATGGCACACAGGCTCTGAAATGCCATTCTCACCTCGTACGACCCACAACGAGCTATCGGCGTCTTCGCTTAGATTGCTCGCATTTGGCATAATCCCTTCTAGGTCAAAATGGGACGTGCGAAGCCCATCTTTAAGGCGAACGATCCCCTTCTCTCCAAGAACCCACAGCCCGCCTCTTCGTTCGCCAACGATGTTTGTGATTCTGCCGATTGAGTCAATATCTGCAGGAGGACGCAAAGGGCGAAACTGGACGCCGTCGAACCTGTAGATTTCGCCGCGAGAAGATAGGAACCAGAGGAAACCGTCGGACGTTTGCGCTATGGTGTACATGCCCGAGGGCGCGGAAGCATCCTGGATCCGCCATGATGTGTGCATGTACTGAGTGATCCGCTTGTTCGGATCGAGTGCATAAGCCTGGCTTGCCAGTAACCACAGGCACGTGAGGTAACAGCCAACGGTGGCCGAAATCGTCCCGCAGAGGCAGATGAAACGAAGCAGAAGCGCTCGGGGACAACCTTCCGCTCTTCCTGCTAAAACCGAGTTTGGGTGAACGCCAACCACGCGGGCGATGCCGTCGCGAACGATCGCGTGATTGTCTACAGCAAGGACTCGAATCACAGTCTTACCCCGTCATTTTAGGGAACCACGAAAAACGAGAGCGTGCCTGCGGCTTGGCGTAGGCGATCGAACCCGCAACGCTCAAATCGATTTCAGTCCCTGTTCCTTCCCCGCTCAAAACAACAAGCTTCGAACCGATCCGCCGGGAGCGCTCCCGCATTCCCGCCAAACCGTAATGCCCAGCGCGCCCCTGTTCCGCGATTTCCGGGCCGATCCCTTTGCCATCGTCGCGGATTCGGAGACGGAGCATCTGCTCCTCAAATGTGAGTTCCGCTTCGATCCGGGTTGCGCTGGCGTGGGTGAAAGCATTTCGCAGCGCTTCGCGGGCGATGCTGTAAACTTCGTCCCGAGCGATCGGATCCAGCTCCCGTACCGGTCCCTCTACAGCCAGACGGAAACTCGCACTATCCTTGCTCGCCAGTTCCACCCCCACCGCCCGTACGGCGTTCGCAAGATCGCTGGTCGTGAGCGACGACCGCAAATCCTGCACTGTACGGCGCCCCTCGATAATGGCGTGGTCCCCGATGTCCAAAGTCTCTTCGAGTTCGTTCTTGACCGGGCCGGCGGGCAGCAACTCGTTGACTGCCTGGAGGCGCAGCATAAATCCCTGTACGGTTTGTAACAAATTATCGTGCAAGTCGCGTGCGATCCGCATACGCTCATTCAGGCGGGCCTCGCTGGCGAGATGGAACTGCCGCTGGAGCTGCCGGACACGGAATCGGTACGCCAGCCACAGCAGCACCAAAGAAACGGCCGCGCAGAGAGTGCGGAACCAATTCGTATTCCACCAAGGGGGCGTGATGACAATGGGCAACGACACCCCTTGTTCGTTCCATACGCCATCGCTATTTGATCCCTGCACCCGAAAAACATACTTGCGGGGATCTAGGTTAGTGTAAGTAGCCACCCGCTGCTTGCTGCCCACTTCGTTCCAGCCAGGATCAAATCCCTCGAGCTTATATCGATAACGGTTCTTCTGGGAATTTGCGTAACTCAACGCCGCGAATTCAAAGGAGAAAACATTCTCCCGGTAGGAGAGAGTCAAGGAATCGACGTACGGGATGGCTTTCTTAAGTACCGAGTTAGCACCAATGGGAGCAGGTTTGTTGAAGAGTTTGAAGCTGGTGATTACTACCGCCGGCACGTAGGGATTGTCGCGGACCCGCTCAGGGAAAAATGCATTGAACCCATTGCTGCCGCCAAAGAACAACTCCCCATCCGGGCCCTGATAGCAACCGTCACTGAACTCATTGCTCTGCAAGTTGTCGGACACGTCGTAGTTTCTAAAGGTCTCCAATTTAGGATCAAACCGGGATATGCCCTTCTGGGTGCTGAGCCAAAGCCTGCCAAATCCATCTTCCTGAATGCACCGAATAGTGCTGCTCGGCAGGCCCTGGCTTTCCGTGTAGCGGGTGAAGGTTCCGCTTTGCCGGTTGTACCGGTACAGTCCGTCAAACCCGCCCACCCACAGCGTTCCTGTCCGGTCTTCGTGGATGGTGGTGAGGCCGCCGCCGTTAAGTCTGTGAGGGTCACGCGAGTCGGGCTTGTTACTCACAAAGGTATTTGTGGTGTCATCGAAGCGGATCAGCGCGCCGCCAAACGTCCCTAACCACAGCGTGCCAAAGCGATCTTGATGAACAGTCCAAATCCAATTTTCCAAGCTGGCCGGATTAGTTGGAACAGGCCGGTAGTTGGTAAACCGTTCCGTCGCTGGATCGAAGCGGCTTAGACCGTGCTGCCCGCCCACCCACATGTGGCCGTTTCGGTCTCCATAGATCGTGTAAACGTTATCAGAAATCAAGCTGTTGGGATCATCAGGGTCGTGCCGGTAATGCTTGAAACGCCCAGTGCGTTCATCGAAACGAACAAGACCGCTGCCGCCGCCACCCACCCAGAGATAGCCCGCTGCATCTTTGTAAAGGCTATCTACGTTAGTGCCTTTACCGAGCGTATGCTCGTCGCTCGGGTTGGGAACGTAATGAGTGATTTGGCCCGTCCTTCGATCCAATCTGTTCAGGGCGCGAGGAAAGAAGCCTACCCATAGAACGCCATTGGCGTCCTGATAAATCGCCTTGACCCTGCCGGGTAAGAGACTATCGGGGTCGGACGAGCGATGCCTATAATGGACGAACTGTTCTTGCCGGAAACTGAGGATATTAAGCCCCGCATTCTCAGTTCCCACCCACAGCACACTACTCCTATCCTGATAGACTGACATAATGGCGTTACTGTCGAGGCTATCCGGGTTGCGTTCATCGTGCTGAAACGTGTACGTGAAACGTTCTGTGCGCCGGTCAAAATAATAGAGACCCTGGCCCGATGGCACCCATATACCGTTCTGCCCGTCGGCCAGAAGCTTGCCATTGAGCGAGCCCCCATTCATAGTGGACGCCAAGCCGCCGGCGGCACCGGCATCAAATGGGTATTTCGTCAAGCGCTCTGAGTGCCGATCATATTTCACGAGCCCGATGATCGGGGAATGGGTGAGCATCCACAAATTGCCCGTTTCGTCTTCATAGACACTGTCTGCGCTGAGGCCATTCCTGGTTGCGGGAGGGCGAGTAATCTGTCCTGCCTTTTGGTTCAAATGAAACAGACCGCGGTCGCCAACAAACCAGATATCCCGACGGCTATCCTCGATAACTTGAGTGATCCCCCCAACAAACTGGCCATCGCTGTCACTTCGATAACGAGCAAATCTTGCGGTCGTCGGATCAAACCTGTCGAGGCCGGCGTCTTGGGTGCCAAACCAAAGATAGCCCCGACTGTCTCGAGCGATGCTCGTTACATAAGCACCACCGATACTATTGGGGTTGTTAGGGTCGTGAAGGTAGCGGGTGAAGCGTTCGGTCGTAGGGTCGAATTTGTTCACCCCGGTGTTGGTGGCAATCCACAAATAGCCGTGATCGTCTTCTATCAGATCTTGAATAAAGTTGGAGCCTAAACTACCGGGGTCGTTGGGGTTGTTCTTGTATACCACGAAAGCGTTGCCATCATACCGGTTGAGGCCGTCTCGGGTGGCAAACCACATGAAGCCCCGGCGATCCTGCAAAATGGCAGTGACATAGCCTTGAGATAGGCCATCGTTCGTGGTGAGATGGGTGAATTTGAGGTCTGACAGCCGGGCATCGCCGGCTTGAGCGTGGATATTCTGAAGCTGGCGGGGGCTCATGTCGACCGAGGTCTTCAACGCTAAGCCGCAACCGCAGCCTGCCACGAGGAAGCTCAGTACGATGGCAACTCGTCGCACTATCTGCTCGCCTTCTGCGCCTTCCCCAACAGCCGCCCCAATTGGAACCGCCCCCTCCCGCGCCGGTACTCGTGGGCTGCCCGCGCCGGAATCGTCAGCTTGGCCTCCGTCCTCGTTCCAACCCCGCTCAAGATCACCAGCTTCGAACCGAGCCGCCGGGCGCGTTCCAGAATCTCCGCCCAGCCGTAATGGCCGTCACGCCTGGAGGATCCGCAGCTGCATTCGATCGCTATCCGGTCTCGACGGTGCTGACGCTTAACGTCTGACCACATGTGGCGGCTCTCCGTTTTGCTCACCCAAACTGGCGTTCGATGTTGTATTTTCGCATGCGAGATTGCAACGTCGTTCGCTTCAGTCCCAGACGAGCCGCCGCGCCGTCCGGGCCTCCGACTTGCCCCTTTGCCTGCTCCAGCGCCCGAAGGATACTCTCCCGTTCGACGTTTTCCGATTCAGTCGGCGACATGCCCTGCGATGCAGGCGGAGCCGGCTTGCCGTTGAGCTCGGGCATCATCGCCACTTGCAGTACGCTTCCGTTGGTCAGGATGACCGATCGCTCCAGGACATTCTGCAGCTCTCGGATATTGCCCGGCCAATCGTAGTTCGTGAGCGCGGCCAAAACCGACGTAGGAATCGTATCGATGTTTCGGCCCATCCGATGGGCATGCTTCTGAACGAAGTAACGCGTGAGCAGCGGTATGTCTTCACGGCGGTCCCGCAACGGTGGAACATGCAATGGAAAGACATGCAGCCGATAGTAGAGGTCGGCGCGAAATCTGTTATCCCCTACCATCGCCTTCAGGTCCCGATTCGTTGCGGCTACGAAACGGACGTCAGTCTGGATGGTGCGATTGCCGCCGACGCGCTCGAATTCCTGGTCTTGAATCGCTCGCAGCAGTTTCGGCTGGAGTTCCAGCGGCATTTCGCCGATCTCGTCGAGAAACAGCGTTCCATGATGCGCCAGTTCGAAGCGTCCGATCTTCTGCGCCACCGCCCCGGTGAATGAGCCCTTCTCGTGACCGAACAGCTCGCTCTCGAGCAGGCTCGCGGGAATGGCCGCGCAGTTCACTTTGACGAAACTGCCCTTGCTACGGCCGCTCAATTCGTGAAGGGCCCGGGCCACGAGCTCTTTCCCGGTGCCTGTTTCGCCCGTTATGAGAACGGTTGCGTCCGTCCGCGCCACAGTTTGAATACCCTTCAGGACGCCTTGAAAAGACGCCCCTGCGCCGACCATATTTCCAATGTTCTGGTCGAGGCGAATCTCGTCCTCGAGGTAGAGTTTCTCGGTTGCGAGCCGCTCCTTCATTTCTGCCAGACTGCGATACGCGATTGAGTTCTCCACGGCGATGGCAATCTGGCTGGCGATCTGCGTCAGGAAGTCGACATCCTCGGGAGACCAGTCATCATCGGTCATTCGGGCAAGCGCAAGCGTTCCGAAGACTCGATCACGTGTGATCAACGGAACTGAGCAAATAGACTTAAACCCGAGTGCCAGAAACCGCCGAAAATTCGGATTCGGATAGCGATCGATATCGACACCGCTAGCGACGACAGGTCGTCCGGTGGCGAGCACCTGGGCCGCCGGCATGCCCTCAGGGTTGAACGGTCCCTTGAGTTCTTCCCACATCCGCGGACCTGCGGAATGCAAGGCGTACACATCGAGGCCGCCATTGTCATTGCATAACGTCAGCATCGCGTGATCGTGGCGGATGATTTTCGAGAGCTGGCCGGATATAGCAGAGAATAAGTCGTCTCGCCCGAGTTTCGACACCAGCGCATTCGTGATGTCGAACAGAGTGCGCAGCCGGTCGCGCTCCCGGACTGCTGCCTGCCTGGCGAGGAAGGACTCGACCGCGACGGCAAACTCGCTGGCAACGCGCTCCAGGAACGCTATCTCGGCGGGAGTGGGCTCGAGTGGCGCTACGGAGCTGAAGCCGGACGCCCCGAACCGGTTATCGCCCGCAGTCAGGGGGACAAGTACCAGGGTACCAATTCCGAGCTCGCGAGCGACTCGTACGGCTTCCGGCCAGCGAGTTTCGGATTTGAGATCGGAGATTACAAGCGGCTGCTGGTTGATCCATACCCAACCGGCCGGATCCTCGTCGACCGGCAGCCGGAGGTTCGTCAAAACGGGATTGCCGGGTTCACTCAAAATGTACCCCTGCATGGCGTTTCCGTTGGCATCGTGCAGAATCAGCCCTAAGTGATCAAACCTGACAATGCGGCGAAGCGATTCGGCCACGCCCGAGAGGAGGCTCCGCAGATCAGTGCGGCCGGCGATGGAACGCGAGAGCGCGATCACCGCGGCATAAATATCAGTAGAGGAGGCTCCCATGGGCAAATCATAGCTGATTCCGTGTAGAATCTCAGCCCGTCGCACCGCCGCCGAATCAACCTGCCGATCTCGGCTTAGGCACGGCTGAGGCACCGTCCGCGCATCGGGGCATAATTCTCCGCGGACGTCGTCCAAATGTGGCGCCGACGCTCGTCATCTGCTACGGCAGGTGCCTTCGTGCGCCGGTTGAGTGCTTCGAGCGAGCAGCATAGTTCCAGCATAATCAGTGCAACCCTCACATTAGCGCCCCTTACGAGTTTGGCGTTCGCCGTGCTTCATGACCCGCAGAAGCAATCGAAGGGGCTATCTGCTCTGGCCGGGAAATAGGGCCGTAACCCCCGAAAACTGTCGCTGCATCTCGCGAAGGCGCGGTTAGGCAAGTAGAAATGAGAGGTCGTGATTATGAAACAAGGTGACACAAATCAATACAGGGCACTGCTGACGGCGAAGCTGCACGAGATCCTGGGCAGCTCGCGCCATCGAGAGGATATCTGGATCGTGGAATCCAACGACTTGGTCGAGACAGTGCAACTCGCCAGTGACCGGGAGTTGGCGATTCGCACCCTGGAACGCGAGAGTAAGAGCCTGACACAGGTCGACGCAGCACTCAAACGTATCGATCACGACGAGTTTGGGATCTGCCTGGAGTGTGAGGAGCCGATCTCCACGAAACGCCTCGCTGCCGTGCCATGGGCTGCATATTGTTTGCAGTGCCAGCAGTTGCACGACACCTTAGAGTCGACGGATGCCTTCGTACCGCAGCTGGCCGCATGAGGCCGCACAATCGTGGATCGCGAGCGAACCCTGCGGCTCCCCTGTGGTGCAAACAGGCCGGCTGCAGCGATCAGCTACGCAAAGGTGAGATTCGCGAATTGGATTCCATTAGCGCTCAAATGAGGCCGAGCCAAAAAGCCGCAGGTATGGTGCTTCTGTCCCTGTTTGGCTCCGCCGCTCGGAACGAAGCCACGCCACAATCAGATGTTGACCTCATAGCGGAATCCGATAACGGACGCGAATGCCTTGCTGGATAGGGTCCGGTTGGAAAACCGGCTCGCTAATAAGCTCGGCGCAAAACTGGAACCTGCTCCGGCACGGATGCTGAAGGACGGCATTCGCGAACGCGCAGTACGCGAGGCCGTGCTTACCGTCTTAGGGATGCGCATAGGTCACTACGCGATATTGCGGACGCTAATCCGAACTTCTTGCGCCGGTTTGGGCTCCCTATGCGTTTAAGTCTTTGAACCATCAGCAGTTTCGCCAAAGTAGAGCATCGTTACAACTCTAGTTTTGTACCCATGCATATTACTATATTTAATTTGTATTGTCAGGTTATTTGTGATAGTATGTTCCCATGTACGTGGAGACTGTCCCCAACCGCAACTCTCCTCCCGCTATTCTCCTCCGTCAAGCCCAGCGGCTGGACGGCAAGGTTGTCAAAACCACTCTCGCCAATCTCTCCCACTGGCCTGCATCCCAGCTCGATTCTCTTCGACGTGTCCTGAAAGGCGAATCTCTGGTTCCTTTGTCGGAAGCATTCCAGATTCAGCGCTCCTTGCCTCATGGTCATGTTGCCGCTGTCCTCGGCTCCCTTCGCCGGCTCGGTCTTGAGCCCATCTTGTCTCGCTCCCGTTGCCCCGAACGTGATTTGGTGGTGGCCTTGATCGTGGCTCGGATCCTTGCCCCATCCTCCAAACTCGCCACCTGTCGCGGTCTCCGACAAGAAACGGCCACCTCTTCGCTTGGCTCCCTCCTCGGACTGGGTCACGACATTCAGGAGGCCCAACTCTACAATGCCCTGGATTGGCTGCTTACCCGCCAATCCAGCATCGAAAATGCTCTCGCCAAGCGCCACTTGTCAGACGGTTCTCTGGTCCTCTATGACCTCAGTTCCACCTATTTCGAAGGCCGTCACTGCCCGCTGGCCCGCTTTGGCCATTCGCGCGATGAGCGCCGTGGTAATCTGCAGATCACCTTCGGACTGCTGACTGCCTCGGAAGGTCGCCCCATCGCAGTGGAAGTCTTCGAGGGCAATACAGGCGATCCCAAGACCGTCGCCTCGCAAGTCGACAAACTGCGGCTCCGTTTTGGCCTGAAGAAAGTGATCCTGGTCGGCGACCGCGGGATGCTGACTTCGGCACGCATCCGCGAAGACCTTAACCCGCATGCAGGTCTGCAATGGATCTCGGCCCTCAAGTCGGTCCAGATTCAGAAACTGATAACGGGAGGCGCACTGCAGTTGTCGTTCTTCGATCAACAGGACATGGCGGAAATCCAGCATCCATCCTTCCCAGGTGAACGCTTAATTGCCTGCCTCAACCCGCTGCTCGCTGAAGAGCGAACTCGTAAGCGTAATGAACTACTGGAGGCCACTGAAAAGCAGCTCAACAAAATTGTGAAATCTACTCAGCGAAAGAAAAAACCATTGCGCGGCCGCAGAGAGATCGGCCTGGCCGTGGGCCGCATTCTAGGCCGCTACAAGATGGGCAAACACTTCAAGCTGTTCATTGAGGATGACGGTTTTCGTTTCGAGCGCAAGCCGGACAACATTGAACGGGAAGCGGCCCTGGATGGCATTTACGTCATCCGCACCAACGTTCCGGCCGAGGCACTCAGCAGCCAGAAGGTCGTCGGTCACTATAAGGGGCTTTCCGACGTCGAGCGCGCTTTCCGCAGTCTGAAGAGCGTGGATTTGAAGGTCCGCCCCATTTATCATTACCTGGCCGATCGAGTGCGGGCGCATGTTTTTTTGTGCATGCTGGCCTACTACGTTGAGTGGCACATGCGACGAGAGTTGTCTCCTTTGCTCTTCGACGACGACGAGGCGCAGGCGGCAGACGCCGCGCGCAGCAGCATCGTCAGTCCTGCCCAGCGATCGGACAAAGCCAAGCGCAAGGATGCCACCAAGATCACCGCTGATCACTTACCCGTGCACAGCTTTCAAACTCTGTTGAAAGATCTTGCCACCCTGACGCTCAACGAGGTTCGCGTCGGCGCTCAAAACCTCCGCCTGTTAGCCAATACAACACCCGTCCAACTGCGCGCTTTCCAATTACTCCAGGTCTCCGCGTCTTTGTAGCTGTACCCAGTAGGCGACACCGCAAGATTGCGTAGCTTCAATCATTGCTGTTGATTACCGCAAACTCCACAAAAGAAGTTCGGGCTAATCTTCCGATCGCGCGGTTCACAGCCGCAATGGACTTTGATGCATTCTCCGAAGACCCCAAAAGAATCGCGGCAGCCGCAACCAAGCAGCCGTCTCAAAAGAGCTTCGGCGCGAATTCCTTCAGATCACGGCGCCAGGTCTGCCACTCGTGGTCGGTCCCCGGCGATTCGTAAAAGACATGCGGGATTTTAGCTTCGTCGAGCGAGGCATTCAGCCTCAGAAGTCCCGCGCGCATTCGCTCAGGCTCCACGGTTCCGACGCCGAGCCAGAGCAAATGGACCTTCTTGCTGAACGCGGCCGGGTCGGCAAATACCCCTTTGTAATCGGTCTTCGGATCCAGTTTCCGGTCGCCCATCACGAGCATCCCGCCCGCACCGCTGAAGCCGCCGATGTAGGAGAAAAGGTCTAAATGATTGAGCGTGATTTGGAATGTCTGCATCCCTCCCATTGAAAGGCCTGCCATGGCGCGATGATCGCGATCGGAGAGAGTTCGGAAGGTCGAATCGATGTAAGGAATCAGAACCTGCGTCACGTCATCTTCGAACGCCGATGCCATGTCCTGCATGGCCTTCAACATCTCCGGAGAACCAAAGGGCTTTCCGGTCAAGTCCGGCGGTACTTGGCCGGCACGCCGGGCGTACCCATACGCCATGACGATAATCATGGGCTTCGCGCTTCCGGCAGCGATCAGATTGTCGAGGATGACGTTTGCACGGCCCTGCCGGATCCACCCTGTCTGATCCTCGCCGCCCCCGTGTTGCAGATAGAGCACTGGATAGCGCACCTTGACCTGCGTGTCGTAGTTCGGCGGCAGATAGACCAGGGCGGGCCGCCACGTTCCCGTCACTTTCGAGTTGTACCAAGCCTCCCGCACCGGGCCGTGAGGCACATCCTGAATTGAATAATAGGTAGAGCCCGGCTCGGGAACCTCGACTCCACTGGCGGGCTTACCACCGCCAAAATAGGCATGAGTGTTGGGATCGCTGACCTCCGCACCGTCAATGACTAACGTGTAGTAGTGAAATCCGGGAACAAGCGGAGTTGTGGTAACAGTCCAGAATCCGTCCGGCTGCTTCTCCATGTCCACTTTCGGCCCGCTCCAGAAGTTCAACTTCACCTTCATGGCGTCGGGAGCTTTCAAGCGGATCTGAACTCTGCCTGTGCCGTCCACCCGTGGATACTCTGCTCCCCAGACGTTCGTTGAAGAGGGTTGGAAATCGCCCGCCCCCTGCGCCCAGCAAAAACTCGATAACAAGACACTTAATACTCCGAGCCGTCGCATGTGTAACGTGTAACCTCCCTCTTTGATGTGGACTTTCAACTATATCGCTTGCGAGCAATGGGGGTTTGCCACCCGACTCGCGGCTTGAGGCCGGTATTTCCAGCGTCCATTACCTCTCAACTGAGACGACGCTGACAGATTTCGGGTCTAGCTTCAGAATCAGCTTACCGCCTTGGAAGTTCGCCGAAACAGGTTTCGGCATGACCGCATTAGGTGCCTCGAAGGTGTTGACGCTATCGACCTTGGGCGCAGACAGAGTTTCTCCGGCTACGGATTTAGCCGAGATGCCAGACACGCTTGCCTCGATTTCCGCAGGCTGATTCGGATCGAGATTGGTGAGCGCTATCCACAACTTGCCGTTCCCATCCTTCGCAGCGATCGCATCCACGCGCGGCAATACGATGTCCCCATGCGTGTACCGACCAGCGTCGAAGGTGATCGGCACCAGCGTGGCGTCCTGAAACGGTACGTACATTTTGAATACGTAATAGGTTGGAGTCAGGACCATCTTCTCGTTGTCGGTGATGATCATTGCCTGCAGCACATTGATCATTTGCGCGATGTTGGCTCCGCGCACTCGGTCGGCATGCCGAGCGAAGATGTTCAGGTTCAGGGCCGCGAGGATAGCGTCACGTAGGCTGTTCTGCTGGACCAGAAACCCCGGGTTGCTGCCAGGCATTGGCGCATACCAGCCGCCCCATTCGTCCACAACCAAGGCCACCTTTTTGTCCGGGTCATATTTGTCCATGATGGCCGCGTGCTTGTTGATCAGACCGTCCATCTCCAACGTGGATTTGAGGATTTGACTGTACTCGGTTTCACCAAACCCCACGGACGCGTAGGAAGGTGGCCAATGCACCACCGTGTAGCTGTGCATAGAAAGGCCGTTGATCTCCCAGCTCCAGGTGTGCTGCTGATAGGCCTTCATGACAGTGTCTGTCCACTCGGTCCAGCGGGGACCGTCGCCTCCCGGACCTACAGCAATCTTCAGCATTTGCTGCTTGCTTTGTTGCGCCGGATTGAAGTTCCTGACGAAGCGACTGTAGATCTTCATCTGGCTCACGTAGTATTCGGGCGACATGTTCCCCCCACAGTCCCAGCTCTCGTTACCGATGCCGAGAAAGGCGATTTTGTACGGGGCCGGGTGTCCGTTGGCGGCTCTCTCTTTCGCCAGCGTCGTCGGTTGGTCGGTGGTCAGATATTCCAGCCACTCGGCCGCTTCGTGGGGAGTCCCTGAACCGACATTGACGGAGACATACGCCTCTGCGCCGATCTGGCTCAGGAAATCCATGTATTCACTCGTCCCAAAAGTGTTCGGGTCAGTGACGCCACCCCAATTGGGGTTGAGAGTTACCGTCCTTTGCGCGCCGATGCCCTTGCGCCAGTGGTATTCATCCGCGAAGCAACCGCCCGGCCAGCGGACATTCGGTACCTTTATCTCATTCAATGCCGCGACGACGTCGTTGCGAATTCCGCGCGTATTCGGGATTTTGGAATTCTTCCCGACCCAAATGCCTTCATAAGCGCCGTGGCCAAGATGTTCAGCGAACTGCCCGAAGATGTTGCGGTCGATCTTCGCTCCAGTCTTGGCGACATCAACGGTAAACTCGACTTTCTGCGCAGCCGCCATCGGCGCAGTGATGGCCATAACGATCAGAGTGAAACCAGCAGGAAGGGAACGCATAGGAAATGATCCCCTTTGATACGGAAGTATGAATGTCAAAGAGAAACCGCAAATCAACGAAGGCAAATTGTGTGACCCCCGCCGGGAGTGTATCAACATGGAGTCTCAAGTGCTGGACAAGTGCGACAGACAAGGGCGATCTGTGATGGACGGTTTTGTTGTGCCATGCAGGACTCGCAGCCGGATTGTGGACTCGCAAGTCCGAGTCTGGGGCAGCGCTGATTTCGGTGCTAAATGGGGACTTGGGAGCCAGCCAGCGTCGTCTGTGCGAGATTGACGTCCGCCGTTACAGACGTCCGCCAAATAGATTTCAGGAACTTCCGCTACCCGTGGCGCGCAATAACTGGGGCGGGAGATTTCCAGTGGCTCACCAAACTTGATGCCTTCGTGTTGCTGCGAGACGGAGCGCATATGTTCAAGGCCCGCACAAAGAGCCGATTCCCCTGGAACATTCTCTCTGATTGTGCTCACCCCATTTGGCCCTCCTTTACGGGATAAACATCGCCTTTACAGGACTTTGCGAGGATCAGTCCCCGTTATGTCCGGTTATCGTCTGCGATCTTCGGAACGGACTCGATTCCCAGGAGACTTCGCCCTCGTTTCGAAACCGCCTGGGGTCAGGCTTCGCTTTCCGATAACACCAGCTAACACACCCTCGAGGTAACATGTCCATCTCATCACCAAGTATCACTTCTCAGTCAACCGCCTCCCAGCGGAACCGTGACACGGCCAGCGCGCCGCACACTAGAGCGCTACCGAGAAGTAGGGCGATGGGGATAGCGGCGGCGGAAAAGCCGAGGCCGCGCCAGGTCATTGCGTCCAGGCCATCCATTGCCCAACGGGTCGGAATGACGACCGTCAGCTTCTGTAGCCACTGCGGGAAGATGAAGGTCGGGACCCAAGCGCCACCCAGCATCACCATTAAGAGAGTGGTGACGATCGCCAGGCCACGGGTCGCTTCTGGCGTCTTGCCGAGCGCGGCGATCAACAATCCGAAGGCTGCAGTCATCAGCGAGAAGGCTGCGCAGACGCCGAGGAAACCCGCCATACTGCCCTCAATCCGGACCCCGAAGACTACACACGCGAATCCGAAGAGCACTGTCAGGACGAACATCGAAATCATCGCCGCGCTGGTTGCCCGGCTGCCCAGCAGGACGGCCCGCGAGAGCGGCGCGGCCCGCAACCGTTTCCAGACACCACGCTGGCGCTGCAACAGCAGCCCGACTCCAACCTCAATCCCGAGGAACAGGATGAACTGAATGCCCATGCCACCGAAGGAATGAGCGTAGCCGTTGTATTGAACGCCACTGGCCGACGTAACCGCTTCGGAGCTGACCTGGTAAGGAAGCGTCAACCCTTCACGCGGACCCGTTTGAGCGGATTCTCTACTGGCGTCCTGCCCGGCATTGAACTCCTCGACGCCGCGAAGCAGGTCGCGCAACCTCTTTTTCTCTTCCTGCGGCATGGCGCTTTGGTCGAGTTGAGCCAAAGACTCCTGAATGACTTGGCGCCCGCCCGGACCTCCGAACATCTCCTTGCTAACTGCTTCCATCACATGACCGGCGAGGATTCCCTCGAGCATGCTCCTTTCCATGCCGTGGGATGGATCGTACAGCACCGTGATTGCCGGCTTCTTCCCCGCGTTGAAGAATGCGCGGCCCGCATCGGCCCCGAAGTCCTTGGGGATAACGAATGCGACCGTGGCGTTGCCTTTACGTACGGCTTCGCGAGCATGCTCAAGGTTGGAGGGCTTGACTTCCAAGAACTTAACGGTCGATAGGCGACTGACGATCTCGCGGGAAATAGCGCTTCCGTCTTGATCGGCGGTGAAAAAACAGGAATTCGGCTGGTTTTTGTTTGGCCCGAGCGTCCACCGAAGATGTAGCCGAAGAACGACGCGATTAAGATAGGGGCGGCGACGGTCATCAACAACGCGCGCCGGTCGCCGAAGAATAGCTTGAGGTCCTTACGGACCAATGCTAAGAATGGGGTAAGCATCAGTCTCGTAGGCTCCTTCCCGTGAGCGTGAGAAAGACCGTTTCGAGGTTAGCCCGCTCGCTACCAAGGTGCCGGAACGTGTAGCCGCGCTCAACCAGCCATTGGAGGACCCGTGGCGAGTCCGCCGCAAGATCCCGGACTCCGACTTTCAGGGTCCCGCCACCCATCTCCACAAATTGAACGCCCGGAACGGACCGGAGTTCCTCGAGTCGCAAGCCCTCGGATTTTTGATCGTCAAGCTCGACGGTCAATAGGTTTAGGGCAGGCAACAGGCGGTGCAGGCCCTGCAGGGTATCGTCCGCGATCACTTTTCCATGATCGATGATCACCATGAGGTCGCAGAGACGCTCCGCCTCTTCCATGTAATGGGTTGTGTACAGCAGGGTCTTGCCGCGCTTTTTCAACGTCTCGAGGTTGTCGAAGATAGCGTTGCGGCTCTGCGGGTCGACGCCGACGGTCGGTTCGTCAAGCAGGAGCAGTTGGGGATCGTGCATCAGTGCCGCGGCCAGGTTCAGGCGGCGCTTCATGCCGCCGCTGAATCCAGTTACCTTGTGCTTCGCCCGCTCGGCAAGCCCCACCAGGTCGAGCGCCCCGTCGATCGCGCGATTTCGACTCGTACGGTCCATGCCATAAAGGGCGGCGAAAAGGTGGAGATTCTCGCGGGCAGACATCTCATCGTAAAGACCAATGTCCTGGGGGACCAGCCCGATGTTGCGCTTGGCTGGGTCGGCATCGCCGCACAAGTGGCGGCCAGCGATCCGGACTTCGCCAGAGTCAGGGCGCAGCAGACCAGCGATCATGGAGACGGTGGTGGTCTTTCCCGCCCCATTCGGGCCGAGCAAGCCGATGGTCTCGCCTTTGCCCGCGCGCAGGGAGATGCCATCGACCGCGACCACCTTGCCGTAGCTCTTATGGAGAGCGGTGACTTCAAGCATGGATTATCATATTCGATGCTCTTGTTAGTTACGGGAATCTCACACGCGCCTCGCGAATAGCCTCGGAACAAAACTGACCTTAATTATCATTCAAAACGGCGGAATGTCGCGTGCCCTGAAGCTTCCCCTCGCTCACCTGCGTAAACACCTTCAACGCCCTGAGGTCCTGAATGCCCTGGTTCTACGAATCTTTCTTTCCGGTGGTCTGGATTTTCTTTCTTCTCTACTGGCAGATCAAGGCCGCCAATACCAAATCCACCCAGCGCCTCGAGCCGGCGGCCTCGCGCATCCTGCGTGTCTTCATCTTCCTGATCGCGATCGTCCTCCTCTCGACAACTCGCATCCCGCTGCCCTTGCTTTATCTCCAGCTCTGGCATTTGGCCCTTCTGGCTGGGAGCTGCCGTCACCATCGCCGGCCTTCTGTTCGCTGTCTGGGCGCGCGAGCACCTCGGCAGCAACTGGAGCCGCTCCGTCACCATTAAGCAGGGCCACGAGCTGATCACCACTGGACCCTATGCCGTGGTCCGTCACCCCATCTACACCGGCATTCTGACCGGTTTCCTTGGCATGGCGATTGCCATCTCCCAAGTGCGCGGGTTCATCGTTTTCGTTCTCATCTTCCTCGCGTTCTGGATCAAGCTCCGCATGGAGGAACAGTGGATGCGTTCCCAGTTCGGCGAGACGTATGCCACTTATGCTCATAAGACGTGCCCTGGTGCCTTACGTCTTCTGATCGCTGCGTCACGATCTGAGCCCCAGCAAGAGCGATTTGAACCAACCTAAGGAGTTGAATCTCGAGATCAATTCTTGCTGAATCCAGAAGGTCACTGGCCCCCTTTTAATACTCACCGGCGACCACGGATGGCTAGAAAGCCACCGCTTCGGCTCAATGCGAGGACCTGCAGAGCAACACCAAAGCATTTTTACACGTCAAAAGCACGCAGGAAAACGCTCGCCAGATGGCTGCGGATAAGGGACGTTTTAGGGTGGTTGGCTCGGCCGATCGGGACCAACGGCAAAGTAAGTGCAGTTGGCACTGACAGGGCACTCTTCGCACTTCGGATGCGCGCGCTTGCAGATTTCCTGGCCGTGTTGCTTCAGAAGCAGGTAAGTGCGCGTGCGGGCCTCGAACTCCTCGGGCACATCCGCGGCGATCGCTTGCTGCGCTTGACGATAATTGACGCCGTAGTTCTCTCGTTCCTGGCCGTGGAGGATACGAGTTAGGACCTGAGCGCAATTGGAGGGAACCGCCGCGACTGGAGCGATCCCAGCAAAGAGCAAAATCCTATCGGCTCCAGGATCGCCGATCCCTGGAAACTTCTTTAAGGTCTTTCGCGCCTGGGGAAGAGCTACAGTAAGCGCCTTGCGGAGATCGCCGCCGAACTCTTCCTCTACCCGTGTGGCGATCTCTTTGAGTCGCGACGCTCGCAGTTCGGGAACTATGCCGCCCGCCCGCAGCGCAGAAGCGATCTTTCCAGATGTTGCTTTCCGCAAGCTTCGCGGATCAGTACCAACCTCGCTTTGCAGCTTGCCCCAGCCTTTCGCGCACGTCACATCGCTGGCTGGGTATCCGCAGTTCCACCAGACGATGAACTCGTATACATCCACGGGCCAACTCGGCCGCTGCTTGCCATAGAGCCTCTCGAGCTTGTCGAGCAGTTCGCGGACAGTAATCTCAACCTTTCGCATGAAACATCAAATATTAGTCAGTGCTCACCGGCCACCCAATTAGTCCATGCATCCATGCTACGTCCACTGGGGCGTGACCGCAGGTGAGTCCAACTGCAGGACACCGCGCATCGCTTCCGATATTGCTGGAACTGGGTATCAGGTGCCCCCAGAGCGAACCGCCGACCCGCGATGTTAAAGAAGGCAAGGAAGTTTAGGAACGGACAGTAGGCGACTCTGGGCCGGTTACTTCCCACGTCACCTATCGATCTCGGCCTCGATCGCTCTGTCGATCGCCCCTGCCACCCTATCAACACAGGCCTCAATTGGCTCAAGCTCCTTCTCAATCTGCGAAAAGCGCTCGAAGGAGTCCAAACGAGCAGAGGCACTGCTTACCTGCTCGATGCGTGTTTCAAACGGTCGAGCAAGGGCGAGCCCTTCAAGCGCTGCCCGCCCTCGCCGGCCAAACCCTGACCCATGGTCCACACTCAAAGATGTCTCAGTGTGCTGTCGGTCGCGACCGATTTGTTCTGGTCATTTTCCGTCGACCGAGTAAACAAGGAGAGCGTTCCCCGGCATGCCGCCAAATTGTCCGTAACCCGAGTGGACCAGCACCATCCCGTCCACTACAACCGGTCCGCCCGAATCCATCGAGCCTCCGCGTGCGGTGCCGCCGTTGACGGCCTTGAACTCGCAGGCCGTGTCCACGTCCCACACCACTTTCCCGGTCGCCGCTGAGTAGGCACGCAGATGGCCATCCATCGAGCCCGAGAAGACAACTCCGGGGATCGCGGTTACGGCGCCCGATTGCGCCGGCGAACAATCCGTCCGGCCATCCGCACACGGATCCGGCTTGGTGCTCCAGACGACCTTCCCGGTCGCGGGATCGAGCGCGTACAAACCGCCGCCTTTCTTCGGATCGAGCGTCAGACGGACACCCCCCGGAACCTTGGGATCGGGAACTCCTCCGATTCCGATGTCCGAGATCGCGACGTAGACTTTTCGTCCGTCAAAGGCTGAACCCCATTGGCTTCCGCCGAGCATGCCACCGACGCCGACCCGGGTTTGCCACAACACCTTTCCCCCTTGGTCAGGATCGATGGCGTGCACCACTCCGGACTTCTGTCCGATCACCAGTTCCTGTTTCCCGTCGGCCAATCGAAGCAGTATGGGAGGCTGTCCGAAATCGAAATCCGGACCACTCTTCTCCGGACAGTTCGTCTTTTGCGGCGTGATGCAGCCGTTGTTGTAGGCGTCGTTCTCCGTCAGTTGCTTCGACCAAACCAAATTGCCGGTCTTGAGATCCATAGCGAGAATGGCGTCACTCGTATTGGTTGGCGGGTCCGAGTAGTTGTCCCCGGTCGCGACGTACAGCAACCCAAGCCGTTCATCGATCGTTGGCGTGGACCACACCGCGGCACCTGAAGGTCCATGCTGCTGCTTACCAGTCGCGTTCTTGCGCGTCGGCTTGGCGGCTTCCGGAATGGTGAATGTCTGCCACAGTTTCTTTCCGGTCGTCGCGTCCAGTGCGACCACAACGCCGCGAAATGTGCAGCACTCGAAATTCGGATCTGGTCCAAGCGCCTCCTCGAACGACGAGAACGCCTGATAGACAATCCCTTTGTAAACCTGCGGCGTCGCCGTGGCGAGGCTGGCGAAGTGATCCACCGGATGGGTCTTCCAGATTAGTTCGCCGGTCGACGCGTTCAGCGCATACACATTCGCACCGCTGTCGCCGAAGTAGACGTAATGAGCTCCGCTGACTTCGGCGATAGTAACACCGGAACGGACTCCTGCAGCCGCCTTGAATCCCCATTGCGTACAGCCGGTCTCGCGATCGAGTGCATACACGGACCCGGTGACGGAGGAGACGAATACTCGATTTCCGATCACTGTCGGCTCGGCTCGCGCCGTGGTGACTGCTCCAAGGCTGAAGGCCCATTTGAGCTTCAGTCGCGGTACGTCCGCTGCGGCAAGTCCAGCTTGAGCCGCATCCTGGAACCGTGAGTTGGTCAGGCTTGTGCTCCAGCCATTCCAGCGAGGGCTGTTTGCGGCCGGTTGAAACGACGAGTCGCCTTTGCATGTCCGCTCGAACGCGGGAGGCGCAGTTTGCTTCCCACCGGTCGGGCCGATATACCCGATCAGGGCAAAGATCTGAGGCACGGACAAGCCTTCCGCCCGCGACTTCATGCTACCGCTGGTTAGGGCGACGTAGATGGCCTCGCCGCTCATGGCCTTGATGGCGCTCAGTGCCGGGACGCGGCCCTGGGGAGCGTCGTGGCAAAACGCGCAACGCTCCTTGTAGATCGCGGCTCCGTCTTGAGCCAGCAAGACTGGAATCATTGAAATGAAAAGACACACGTATCGCATAGCATCTCCTTATAGGTTTTTGAACGTGACTAGACAACCGCGCCGGTGTTGTCGCGGAATCGAATTGAACTTAAGTTCGCTGTCTCTAAACGAATTCCCGCTTTTTCGATTGCAGGTAGAGAGTAATCCCCAGGATCGACACGATCGCCGCTGCCTCCCCGCCTAGGATCATGAGTACTGGCGGACTCCACACCGCCACCGGACTCTTCAGTGCACCATTGATGGCCGGGTTGCTGATCATGAAGTACCAGGCCAATCCGTACGACGAATTGCAGATAATCGTCGCCGCTATGGTCCAGCCTTCCGATTCGCTGATCAAGGCTGCCCCGGCATTCAGGCAGAAGCCAACCAAGGGAAAGCCAAACGTAATGAGCATCAGCGGAATGATCCCGTGCGGAACCTCGCGGTGGCTCAGGATGAACACCGACCCGGCCAGGACCAAGGCCGCCCAGGGCAAAAGGAATAAACCTAGGGTGGACACCATTTTCGAAATGGCATATTGCACGGCTGACACCGGAAGGCTCATGAGGAATACGGCGGTTTGTTTCTTCCGCTCATTGACCACGTTAGAGACCGGCAGCATGCTGCCCAGCACGATGAGCGCGGTGAAGAACCAGACGGCGCCGAGCATGAACGCCGTGCCGTTCGGAATTTGGAGAATCCCGATCGCCAGCCCGCCGGCCAGCATCGACAGCAGAATATGCACGCGGTGCAGCCTCCAGTCTTTCAAAATCAGAGTCTGGAACAGTGGGTTGATCATGCCTCTACCTCCTCGCGGCTGTGCTCCACGCTGGCAACAAAAATCTCTTCGAGCGTCATTGTCTCGACAGTCCTCACTTTGACACCGGCGCTCTCGTACGCAAATGCCATCTCCGGTTCGAACGCATTGGCGGTCGCAATCGCCAGCCGCCCCTCCTGCCGGACTCCGATGATTCCAGGCAACAACGGTAGCGAAGTTCCGAATGGGATTTCCAGACGCATGCGGCGCCAGCGTTCCAGGTACGCTTCCTTGTCCATGGAGTTAATGATCTTTCCGCGGTCGATAAACGTGATCTGATCGGAGATCTGCTCGATGTCCTGGGTGTTGTGCGATGAAAACAGGACGCTGCGGCCTTCGTCACTCATGACCGCCGTCAGCTCTTTCAAGACCTCGTGCCGGGCCACAGGGTCAAGACCAGTGGTCGGCTCGTCTAACACCAGCAACTGAGGCCGCCTCGCCAAGACCAGCAGCAACGTAGCTTTGACCCGTTGGCCATGGGACAGCCCTTTGATCTTCTGCTCGGTTCTGAGCCCAAAGCGCTTGAGCAGCAGTTGCGCATACGGCGCGTCCCAGTTCGGATAGATAGACCGAATGAGATTCATGTGCCACTCGAGGGTCATCCCTTCGTACAGCCGCATGTCTTCGGACGCGAAGCCGATGTCCCACTTGGCGACGACCTGGTGGTCTGGCATGGCGTGTCCGAGGACTCGCACTTCGCCGCAATCCTGATGCACTAGCCCCATTAGGATGCGTATCGTCGTGGACTTCCCGGCGCCGTTCGGCCCGATGAGGCCCATAATCTGGCCGCGCGGAACCTCCAGGTGGATGTTGTTGAGTGAGAAGAAAGGATATGCTTTCCCCACTCCATTGAGCTCAATGGCAAGATCGTTCATACCTGTTCCTTTTCCTGATCCTTACGGCGGTCTCCTGCTTCGCGGAGCCGTTCCTGCAGTTCTTTGGAGCGGATGCCAAGAAGTTCAGCCAGCCGCGATGCCTGCTCCAGGTGTTTGTCCAGTTCCTCTTGTTGCAAGCGCATTCCCAGTCCTGGGCTCGAGGCGACGTGGGAGCCCTTCCCCTGCTGGGTCACGATCACGCCTTCCCGTTCGAGTTCGAGGTAGGATCGCTTTACCGTGATGACACTAACTTGGAGATCCACCGCGAGTTGACGGATGGAGGGGAGGACTTGACCTTCCTTCCAATCTCCCACCGCAATCCGCTGCTTGAATTGCTCCATGATCTGGAGGTAGATGGGCCGTTTGTCGGATTGTGAGATGACGAAGCCGCCGCTCATGTGAGTATACTCAGTATACTCGGCCAACAGAAAGTGTCAAGAAGATTCTGCGAGCCAAAGAGTTTAAAAGGACGAGTCCTGAAAAGTCCCGTTATCGTCTCGAATCCGCCAACAAGCGAGTCGAGACAGGAAACCACCCGTAGAACTGCCTAAGCTGTTGTGAGACGGTCAATTAGATATCGCGGCAGATATCGAGCAGACGCTTCTTTGTCCGGTAATCGGTTTGCTGGCAGTTGTGCTGCAGCAGCTCCTTTGAATTCAGAGAGATGCGATCCGCTGAAAGGGATGAACCTCGTTTGTACCTTGTTTATCCCGCGTCTTTCAGGAGAAAATCCCCGTAAATCATTGATTCTATGGAGCGGGAGACGGGATCGAACCCGCGACGTCCAGCTTGGGAAACCGGCTGTCGTTTGTAAATAAAGAACATCCGCGTCCATAGCGATCAATCCTGACCATAGAAGTTCATGGAGTTTCAGCAAGTTGCGAAAAAGGCAGGCTTAACGCAGTAATCGCAGTAACGGGCCCGTCTGCTGTTTGAGCTCTTTCGAAATCACCAAAACGTACCTCAGAGCTGCTCACCAAACCGCCCAGCGAAAGCTGGACGCTGACGCGAGGTGAGAGTTGCAAGAAACACGCACCCAAAGTGTGCCCAGACGAACCGGAGCACCTAATGCGGGAATGGAGTCAGCCGGCTCGCTTCTAAAGGGGATGGCGCCGGAGTTCATTGTCTCGAAGCAAAAACTTCGCCAAGCCGAAGGAAGCTGCCTAGTCCGGCTGAAACGGGAACAGGGGAGACAGAACTTGGGATTCAGTTCCAGACCGTTCGTCCTGTGTGGACTGCCAATCAGGAAGCCGCTCCAAGGCGAAACGGTTTACGAACGGCGTAACGGCGATTTCGTTCTCCAGGTGACGGGACACCCCCACTACGGGCTTCCCTTTGGCCAGGATCGGATCGTTCCCATTTACCTGGCCACCCTCGCCGTCCGGCAGCAGAGCCAGACGATCCGATTTCGAACTGCTGCTGAAATGCTCGAGACCTTCGGCATGCATAAGGGCGGCAAGGAGTATCGACGATTGGTTGCCGCTTTCGAACGCATCTTCGGGGCAACCATCTTCTTTGGAACGGACGGAGTCCGCGGGCAAGCAAAAGTAGTTCAACGCTGCCGGTTCAGCTTCTTCCGAGAGGCGCAGATCTGGTACAGCCGTGAGCCGGACCAGTATCCCCTCTCGGATCAGTTTGAGAACGTGATTGTTCTGAGCGACGAGTTCTATCGGGAAATCACGGCGCATCCGATCCCGGCGGATCTCGAAGCCGTGAAGGTGTTGGCGGGAGCGCCAGCCGTGTCGGATTTGTTCATGTGGCTCTCGTATCGCTGCTTCGTGACAAGAGGCCGGGAGGCCATTCCGCTTCTCGGTCCTTTCGGACTCGCGAGCCAGATCGGCTCGATCGAGTATGCTCGGGCACGACGCTTTCGAGAGAAGCTCGATCAGTGGCTGAAAACTATCCGGGTGCTGTGGCCTGACTGTCCCGCCCACCTGAGCAAGGACGGAAGAAGCTTGATCGTTGACCGAGGCCGCGCCGTACTGACCGCAGAGGGCATAGGATCATCGATTGCACGTTAATCTAAGCTTGAGACTCCACCGGTCTCCTCGATGAAGAAGAATCCCATAGCTCGAAGCACGTTCGCAGACGCCACGTACAAAAACCTGTGTTCGGAGGTGGTATCGCTCCTCGAACTCGCTCGGCGTACGGCAGGCCGCACCGTTAACCAGGTCATGACAGCAACGTACTGGGAGATCGGCCGAAGGATTGTGGAGCACGAGCAACAGGGCTCGCGACGCGCGGAGTATGGTGAGCGTTTGTTAGAACAGCTCGCTGCGGATTTGACGGCACAGTTGGGCCGGGGCTTCTCTCGAACGAATCTGTTTCAGATGAGGCAGTTCTTCCTCACCCACCGACGAATAATCAAGACGGCGTCTGAACTCTCCGTTTCGAAGCAGAAGAAAGTCCAGACACAGTCTGGACTTTCTCTGGGCGGTCCAGTTTTCCCTCTTTCCTGGTCTCACTATGTTCGCCTTCTCTCGGTCAAAGATGACGACGCACGCCGGTTCTATGAGGACGAGGCTTTGCGGGGCGGCTGCTCCGTCCGGCAACTAGATCGGCAGATTTCAACACTTTTCTACGAGCGGGCTCAGAAAGCTGCGGGAGCCTCGCCGAAGGCGCACCCCGATGAAGTTGTCACTGCTCAGCAAGAAATAAGAGATCCGTTCGTACTCGAGTTCCTAGACCTCAAAGACGAGTATTCGGAAAGCGATCTGGAAGAGGCCCTGATCCTCCACCTGGAACGCTTTCTGCTGGAACTTGGAAATGACTTCGCCTTTGTCGGCCGCCAGAAACGCCTGCGTGTTGGCCCGGAATGGTACAGAATCGACCTAATCTTCTTCCACCGTCGTCTTCGTGCGCTGGTGCTGATTGATCTAAAGCTAGGCAAGTTCACACATGCCGACGCGGGACAAATGAATCTCTACCTGAATTACGCCCGCGAACACTGGCGCTACGAAGGTGAGAGTGAGCCTATCGGCTTAATCCTGTGCTCGGAAAAGAACGAAGCGGTAGCGCATTATGCATTGGGGCAGATTTCGAACACGATCTTGGCCCGCAAATATGAACTGGCGCTGCCCTCCGAAAAGAGACTCGCCGAGGAATTGGCCGAGACACGAAGGGCGCTGTTAGGACGGCAAGAGAGAACTTCTTAAGGTCCGACAATTCTACAGTCCCCGCAAAAGGAATGTGTTGGGTTTGCATCTCCCCTCGGAGAATCGACTAACACAGTGTAAAAACTCGCTCGGACCAGTGCTGTCCGCGAATCCCCTTCGAACTCACGACAGATTCTTGGTGATATGGGCCGTAACCGACCGACTTCGGTGATCTCCCACAACTGGACATACGGCCCCCGTGAAGACGGAGCCTGGATATCGGCTTGTAGTTTCGATCACTCAATTTCTGGGTGCGCCGTTACCGGGGCGGAACGTCGGAAGGTCAAATTCACTTCTCGAACCACACAATTTGAAGCGCCGCGAACCCCTGGCGCGTTGGCGCGATATCGCGGGCAGAGCTCCCCGTTCCGAGAAAAGCAGAGTATTGAGAGACTAAGAAGCAACGTGAGCTTTCGGCTAGCGTGCGTAAATCAGAAGAAGTAGCCTTGTGCCACCCAATAATGCCAGTCGGCGATGGCTTGGGCGGTTGAGTCGTCCGGATCAACAGCCGCCAGTTGTGACAAAGGAACTGCCATGGTGCGGCCTTGCCAGCGGATCAGCACGAGCATGTCAGCGGAGCAGGCATCTTCCGGCGCGATACGGAGCACCTCGACGGTTTCTCCTTTGCTCAGGGGAGAAACTATCTTGACAGTGATGCACTTGGCCTGAAAAGGGAATCGGATTTTGTCGTCGAGGTAGCAATGCCATCCCATAACCTGCTCTTCCGGCCCATTGGCGTCGGCGATGGCTTCGTTGTGGATGCGGTCTTCTCGGACAGGGTCTCTCTTAGGTCGCTTCATGACTTTACCCCCAGGATTCGCCGAACCGATGTCCGGCCGATCTGAAGACGGCGGGCGATCTCGGATTTGCTAACGCCCGCACGGTGCAGACTCCGGATTTCCGCAGCGTGTACGGCCGCGGTCGCCGGCCGACCCAGCCGTTTCCCTTTCTCCCGCGCATGGGCCAAACCAGCCCGCGTTCGGTCCCGCAGAATCTCCCTTTCAAACTCCGCGAATATAGCCAGCAAGCCGGCCATCGCTCGACCGGCTGGCGTCGTCAAGCCTAACGCCTCGGTGAGCGACACGAAGCCGACGCCGAGATGCTGCAGTTCCTGAAGTGTCGTCAACAGGTCCGTGACGGAGCGGCTCCAGCGATCCAGCCGCCACACGAGCACCACATCGATCTCACGGCGGCGCGCGGCTTCCAGTAGCTTCTCGCGAGTTTCCCGTCGCGCCGCACCGGAGTTAACCTCGCGGACTTGCATAGCAATGGTCCAGCCCCGTCGGGCGGCATACTCCCGCATGGCGCGGCTTTGCATTGAAAGTGTCTGCTGATCGTTGGTAGAAACGCGGGCGTACAGGCCAGCCCGCAACATTTTCTCCGGTTTCCGTCGCTGGCCAAAAACGTTATCGGATTTTGCCTTGGGAAAGGCCCGTTTGGCGGCCATTCGAGGGTGTCACCTAAGCCTGGCCGCAGTCGATCGTTTTCGGCCACGTGGTACGTGAGTCTCAGCAGGCCATCTAAGTTTACGCCGAAAGCTCGGCCGGTTCACTTTCGCGAATGTGGCCTGCTGTCTGGAACATCGGGAAGACCAGCCAGATAGATGGCCTCTTGACGGTGGTTCACGTAGGCCTCAAACACGAAATCGTTCCAGTAAGCCCGCGTGGGACCGTATTTCATATGGCGCTCGTAATCTTCGATGCGCGCCTGTTGGTTGTGGGCGAACGTGCGGCTGAAGTACGCCAGCCAGTCGCGCACTTCTGGCTGCAATATGATGTACGGCGTCGTGAAAGCGACGTGCTCCGAGCTGCCAGGAATGGGCGGTGGTAGCACGCGAACGTACCACAGTTCGTTCCTGTCGCCGCGATAGCCGGCCGGGGCTATGGCGCGACAGATACCACCGGTGACGAGGTCCTCGAGTACAACCAAGTTACCCTCCACACCTCGATGGATATAGAGGCCCATTCTCGAGTCCTGCAGCGACTGGATGAGGCGCAACAAGTCGGGTGACATGCCGAAAGCCACCCCCAACTGCAATACCGTCGTACCTATGGTCTCGTGAGTGGACCCAGCGCAAGCGTCAAAGAGGGCCCAGCAGTTGAAGTAGGATGTCGTGAGCGGACTCATCGGCGGTCCACTCGGCAGGTAGCGGTTCTCGGCCGGTTCCAAGGCATCCACTGCGCAGGCTTTTGCGCCAACTCACGGGCGTGTTTTTGCAGCTCAGTCAGATAGTCAAACGGATTGGCGCCGCACAGTTCACAAGTGTGGATGAGGCTCATGAAGAGATCACCGACTTGCGCGCCGTTCAGCGTCTTATAGAACAGGCTATTCTTGCGATGAAGAATGGCACGTTTCAATGCTCTTTCGACGCGATTATTGTGTGCGTCTTGTTAAGGCGTACTGTTCTCCCCGGTGAAAGTCCGGGCCGGCTAACTCTCGTTCCAGCCGGAAGCACTTGGAGCGAATCAGGAGGAAACGAATGGTTTGAAGCACTTCGAGAAAAGGTCCCTGTTAGGGGATCAGCGGTCCGTGCGGGCCGTAACGTGAGTGAACATTGAGCAGGCCTCGAAATCGTCAATGTGGAAGCCGACTCGCCATAATAACGAGGAAGGTCGCCGCCAACAGTGAAGCGAACGAGAAGCGCAACTGGAGGTTCCACCGGGGTAGTGATGGCAGCACGCACGGGATATGAACGGTAGGCAACAAGAGAAGTCTGTGTTCGTGGGAAAGAGCGGCACTCGGACCCAACGCCAAGCCCGCGAGGGAGGTTGTCGGCGGACGCAGATGGCGGATGGGCTCGTACTACCGAGGAAACCGGGTAATGCCGGTGGAGGGAAGGAGTCCTGACTCGATTCCAGTGAGGGAAGCAGCAGAGAGCCAGAGGTGATTGACGATGAGTCTAGCAACACCGGGTAATACGGTTGAGAAGCTACAGACCTCGCTACAGGCGAAAGCGAAGACCGAACCAGCTTTCCGATTTTACTCGCTCTGGGATAAGGTCTGTCGGATGGACATATTACAGGAAGCCTATCGCCGTTGCCGCGCCAATGCGGGAGCGGCGGGGGTGGACAACGTGACATTCGAGCAGATCGAAGCTCAGGGAGTAGAGCGGTGGTTGGAAAAGCTGCGGGAGGAGCTGTTGTCGGGACGATATGCTCCCAGGCCCCTTCTGCGTGTGTGGATACCGAAGAGTAACGGAGGCCAGCGACCGCTCGGCATTCCGACCATCCGCGACCGGGTCGCGCAAATGGCCGTGGTGCTGGTGATCGGCCCCATCTTTGAAGCGGACCTGCTGCCACAACAGTATGGTTTTCGTCCAGGGTTGGATGCCAAGATGGCTGTCCGTCGAGTGTATTGGCATGTAACACAGCAGGGGAGACGCGAGGTGGTGGACGCAGATTTACGCGACTACTTTACCTCGATTCCACATGCTCCTCTGATGCGCAGTTTGGCTCGCCGCATTGCTGATGGGCGCGTGTTGAAAACGGTGAAGCGCTGGATGACAGCGCCAGTCGTGGAGCGCGTCGATGGGCATTCGGTCCAGACGGCGGAAGCTCGCAGGAAGAAACGGGGGGCCCCGCAAGGCGGAGTGATTTCGCCGTTGTTGGCCAACGTGTACTTCCGGCGTTTCGTTCTGGCGTGGCAACTCCACGGTCACCAACAGAAACTCGATGCGCATATCGTAAACTACGCCGACGACTTTGTGATCTGTTGTCCTCCCGGAAATGCGGAGGCTGCGATGGCGAAGATGCAGGCGTTGATGGCGCGATTGGGATTGGAGGTGAATACTGCCAAAACTCGAATTGCACGACTACCAGAGGAGTCTTTCAACTTTCTGGGTTACACGGTCGGCGGCTTTTACGGGAAGGATGGTCGCCGCTATATTGGGACCTGCCCTTCGCGAAAGGCCGTACGCGGTTTGCTCAAACGGATCCATCAACGTACCTCTTCGCACTGTTATGCCGAGCACCCCGAGACGACGATCAGCTCTATCAGCAGCCTATTACGCGGCTGGTGCGGCTACTTCGACCAGGGACCGGTAATTCGGACGTATGAATTCGTTCGAAACTACACAGAGCGTAGGGTGCGGCGCTGGTTGCTGCGCCGCGCGGGAAGGTCTGGCGCCGGGTTCGCCCAGATCCCGGACAGGTATCTCTATGAGACGCTTGGCCTGTATGCCATTCCGCAGCGACGTGCCGACCTGTCGAGCACGAAGGTCTGATGGAGCGAGTGAAAGCCGGATGCCCGAAATGGGCACGTCCGGTTTGACGAGCGGGATGTGGAAACGGAGCATGGTCAGGCTCGTGAGGCACCGGAACCGAAAGGCCGGCAACAGATAGGCCCAACCTAAACCACCGCGCCACATCTCGACTCTACCGAGTGGGGCGGCGGCTTCTCTCAAGAACAGTGTCAGCCCCTGCCAGTGCCGTAGCAGGTAGGCGATCGCTTTGCCCAAGCCGGAGTTGGGCTCTGTTTTCCTCTCCGACAACTGCGCCTCCAGCGAGCCGTGCAATGCCTCCATGACCGGGCCGCTATGCTGTTGGTGAAACGCCAGCCGTTCCGCTGGTGTCAGGCCACGCTCGGCGGTTTCGGCCTCCCAGCCATAAACCTGACCCAACATCTCCAACACATATTGGCACTCGGCGGGAAAGTTAGCCACCACTTCCACAAACTGTCTTCTTCCGTGGGCCCTACCAGGATGCTGAAAAAAGGCTAATAGGGTGTTACGGGCCAGAACAGATTGACGTCTTAATGTTTTAAGATATGCGCGGCCAAGACACCCAGCAAAGCACAGCATTCAGTTATCTTTCACCAGAGGAACGAGTGCCGATGGACCATCCGTTGCGACGAATTCGACCGATGGTTGACAGCGCCTTGAAGGCGCTCTCCCCCTGCTTTGATGAGATGTACTCGGCGGTAGGACGTCCGTCTATCCCGCCAGAGAAATTGCTGAAGGCGCTGCTGATCCAAGTCCTGTATACGATTCGCAGCGAGCGGCTGCTGATGGAGCAGTTGAGCTACAACTTGCTGTTCCGCTGGTTCGTCGGTCTGAGCATGGATGAGTCGGTTTGGGTGCCGACGGTGTACAGCAAGAACCGCGACCGGCTGCTGGAAGGCGAGATTGCCGAGAAGTTCTTCGCCCAGGTGCTGGGCCAGGCGCGGGCAGCCGACCTGCTCTCCGATGAGCACTTCAGTGTGGATGGGACATTGATCGAGGCTTGGGCCAGTCAAAAGAGTTTTCAAAGAAAAGATGGCGGCGACTCAAGGCCGAAGGACGATCCCGGCAATCCAAGCGTGGATTTTCATGGCGAGAAGCGCCGTAATGAGACTCACGAATCGACCACCGACGCCGACTCACGGTTGGCGCGGAAGAGCGGCGGGCATGAGGCGAAGTTGGCCTACTGCGGCAACGTGATTATCGAGAACCGGCATGGACTGGTGGTAGACACCGAACTGCTGCAATGCAACGGGACGGCGGAGCGGGACGCAGCCCTGCTGATGGTGGAGCGGTTGGAAGGCACGCAGCGGGTCACGGTAGCCGCCGACAAAGGATACGACACCCAAGACTTCGTGCGGGAGATGCGCGGCATGAAGGCCACTCCGCACGTGTCGCAGAATCAGAAGCGAGCCGGCGGCAGCGCGATCGACGGCCGCACAACCCGGCATGCCGGCTACCAGGTCAGTCTACGGAAACGGAAGCGGATTGAGGAAGTGTTTGGCTGGATGAAGACAGTAGGGATGTTGCGCAAGACACGGCACCGGGGCGTCTTCAAGGTTGGATGGGTGTTCACCTTTGCGGCCGCCGCTTACAACCTTGTGCGCATGGGGAATCTGCTGTCGCCGACAGTTCAATCCGTATAAGCCGGGGGAGAAGTGTGTCCGGAGTCCCTAAAATCAGACTTTGGGCACATACTCCCCCACAGAGGAACTTACAATCAGCCTTAAATAGCGTCAAGAAGCGAAAAATGAGAAGGCCGACCGCTTTGACTGCCCCTTTTTCAGCAGCCTGCTACACAAGGCAATCAAAATCTCCACGCCGCTGCTGAGCTTCGGCACATTCCGCGACAGCGCATCGCACATCTGAATGGGAACCGGCAAGCCCGCAGCACGGTGCTTCAGCACATCGGCCAAGTTTTCGCCGGCGTGCTGCCGCCCCGTAAAGAAGATCGCGATCTGGCGGCCTTGATAGACCGCCACAATGCCGCTGGTGAATACGCCGCTGCGCTGGTCTGACGGTTCACGCGCCAAATGCAGCACGCGCATGCCGGTGTCGTCATTGTGCAGCACCTCGCTCTGCGCTGCTTGGCGGATCAGTTCTTCGAACGCCGGCCGGATCACGGCGGCCGTTTCTTCTGCGATTTCCCACTGGGTCGAGGGCGGCAGCGGAATGCCCAGACTGTTTTCCAACTTCGCCAGCCGGTAAAACGGAATGCCACTGCCATACTTGAGCTGCGCGATCATCGCCGCGGCGCTCTCATCGTACTTCTCTGGCCCCACGCCGCCCGGCTCCGGTGCGCTGAATACATCTCCACAAGCGTTGCAGCGCAAGCGCTCGCATTCGTAGGCCGTCGCCGAAAGCGGCGCTTGCCCCACGATTCGCACGAGCGTCTTCGGCTCCTTTTGACCATACACTTTTCCTTGCTGGCAACTGGGACAAGCATCCCCGGTCTTTAAGCTCGGATGCGCAATCACTATTCTTTTCGCTCCGGTAAACGACGCCGCTCCATGGCGTCCGTGCCCCGGTGGCGGAGGTTTCTTCCCGGTTGGTTTCTCATCGGAGGAAGAAGCCGTTTCCGTTTCAGGCAATACCGCTTTCGTTTTTTCGGTCGTGCGCGTCGGCGCTGCCAGACCCGCTAACGTATGCAAAGCGGTTTTGAGTTTCTGATAGTCAGGCTCGCTCAACGGTTCAAGTCGCGCCTGATCCAACACCGCATCCAGTTCCGGCAGGTTGATCTCGACGCGCGCTCTCATCACAGACTCTCACTCGCTCAACAACTGACGAAAGCGCGGTGTCAATGGTAGCCCGAACAACTCTTTCACCGGCTGGGTGCGTCTCTTCGTGGGCGCATTGTGACCGCGGCCCGTGGTGGTTCCCAGGCATTGCCAGTTGGCCGCGCGATAGCACGTGCCTTTGAAACGTGCTGGGTCGATGAAGGTTTCTAACCAATACACCGGATGCGCATACATCTGTTGCCAATCGCGCGGCACGATCTTCGCCATGCGGCCCAGAATGTGCGAGGCCAAGTGCGGCACAGCAACCCAGGGCAAAATCAAAAATCGAGTGTTATATGCCAACAATCGCAGATTGCGTTTGCGAGCCTCCGCGCTCCAACCAATAAAGCGATCGCGACTCGCTAAGTGCCGCGGTGCCGAACACCACGCCAGGCATGCCATCACTTGCCCTTTGGCCGAGACCAAATATTTTAGGTGTTCCCCAACTGGTTGCTGATAACGAAGGTAGTGATACTGCTCCACCAGACTGTTGAACAGCGGCTCTTGTGGCGAGCGCCGCACTTGCTGAATCTCCAGCGTGCCTAGCTCACCTAAAGGACCGCGCACGGGTCGATTGTCGGGCACCAAGGGTTCCGGGCGTTCTGGTCCCCCTGGCCGGTTTGGTGAGCCGCGGCGTGCCGCAGGCAACTGAATCTCACCCGCACGCTCCAGCATCAGCAGCAGGCCGCGGCACACCATGCCGCGCAACTCACCGTTCGCCTGCTTCCATCCCCATGCCTCACACACTTTCTTCGACAAGGCGTAACGGCTGAGGTCAGGATGCTCCCTAATCAGCTCCCGCAGGAACGCAACTTCCGAACTGCCAATCTCACGTCCTCGATAGCGCCATTCTCCCGCCACAGCAGCAGTGTGACAGAAAATCTTTTTGAACGCAAGCCCCTTGATGCACTTTCCTTTTCGCGGCTAAGATCAGCTCACTCTCCGCCACATCGGGGCGGCTTTGGTGTCCGGATCGCCGGCGGCCAGCAACATCTGTGCTTGATAGGCTTCCACCGATCGCGCTGGTCCATCGCCGCTCGGCCACCACCGAAACCGTCCCTTGGAGAGGCGCTTTTGGACCAAATAAAAGCCCTGGCCGTCATAACATAACAGTCGGATCGACTTGGCGCTACGGCTTCGGAAGATGAACACGCAGCCAGAAAACGGGTCGCTTGCCAGTTTCTCGCGGCACAGTTGCGCCAAACCGTCCACCCCTTTTCTTCCATCGACGGCCTCCAGCGCGACCAGGATGCGCATCTGCGGCGTGATCTGCAGCATGTCCTACTGGCCTGCGAAGCTGTGAATCAACTGCGCAATCTCGCTGGTTGCGATGCCTTTCAGCTCCAAACGGAGCTTACCGCCACGTTGCGATTCGACTTCAATGATGCAACTCGCGGCACCAGACGCGGGCCTCAGCAGTTCCATGAAAGTCGCCGGCGGAGTCACGGCAGAGCGCTTTCTCCTCGTGTACTTCGGCCTAGGCCCACTCACTCCCTTGCCCATCCACTTCTTCAGGCTATTCGCGTCCAGCCGCAAACACCGGCAAACAAGATTCATACCGCGCCGTCCTGCGATCTCCGCGGCAGCCCGCCACAGCTCTTCTGGGAGTCGCGTCCGCCTCTTGTGCTGGCTGCGAAACTCTTCAAAGCGCTTTCTTAGCTCCTCCACATCATCGAAGCTGCTGTCGTGGGTTACTCGCATCATTGCTTGGCGTCTCCTGCCTTCTGCTGACGCTAGCAAGTTTCGATGCCTTTAGTCACGCATGCTCACCGGAAGCTCACGATCCGCAGATAAACCGACATCGTCCCGTACATCTCGTTGTCGTGGGCCACGTTGAAATCAAGCAGGCCGAGTTTTGATTTATTGCCGAGCGGCGTTTTGACGATCGCCGCCCCGTCGGCGTCGGTCATCCCGCTGTAAGCGTCGTCGCAGAGTTCGCCGGACGCTTTGAGCGCGGCAAGCAGATCGGCCTTGCTTGTTTTTGAGGCGGCGTCGCCCCGCTTCATTTCACCTTTCGTCATGCTACACATCGCCATCTGCGCGTCGGCGACATGCGCAATCAGTTGTCCAAAAGTTCGGACCTCAGGGGCTGGCTTAAACGCGTAATCCGCTTCTGGCATCTTCTCAGCTGCCTTGAGGATATTAGCGCTCACTCCCTTGTACACCGCAGTTACCTCGGCGGTCATGGGGTTCTGGGCTCGCAAGGCCGTAGCAGCGGCGAACAGGACGAAAGAAAGACTCGAAACAACTCTTTTCATCGGACTCCTTTGGGGCTCTCAAAATATGTCAGCTAATTCGATCCAGCCTTAGAGCTGCGACCAACCCCCGTCGACGGGCAGTTCGGCACCGGTCGTGAAGGTCGCGTCGAACGCGAGGAAGAGGACGGCCTTGGCGATCTCGTCCGACGTCCCCCAGCGCTTCATGGGAACCATACCGATCATCATCTCCCTGATCTGGGCAGCCGCGTCTCTGGGAAACGCTTTGTCGAGGATCGGCGTGTCGATGGGACCGGGCGTCACCGCGTTGACGCGAATCTCGCGAGGAAGCAACTCAGCGGCGAGCGTCCGAGCGAAGGATCGCAGCGCGGCCTTGGCGGCTCCGTATGTGGCGTTGCCGGCCATCCCCTTGACGTTGGCGATCGAAGTCGTGAGGACGACAGAGCCTCCCCGGTTGATCAGCGGCGCAAGCTTCTGCACCGCGAAAAGCGGTCCCTTGGCGTTCAAGTTGAACATCTCGTCGTAGACAGCCTCGGTGATGCTCTCGAGAGGCGCTCGGATGCTGAACCCGGCGTTGACGAAAAGCAGGTCGAAGGTGTCGAACTCGGCCTTCACCCGAGAGGCGAGGGCGTCGATGTCCGTTAACGACCGCGCGTCGCTCGAAACCACGATGGCGTCCTTTCCAAGCTCGTTCCGCGCCGATTCCAGGCCGGCTGGCGAGCGACCCGTCACCAGAACACGCGCACCCCCATCGAGGAGCATCTTCGCCGTCGCGAGCCCCATGCCGCTGGTTCCGCCTGTGATAACTGCTGTTTTTCCTTTGAATCTATCCATGTTGTCTCCTGTGTTTATCTGTCTTTAAGCATTACCTACTTGAGAGTACGATAATGACAGTCTGCGATGCAAGGAGTTTCGTACGCAATGGTAACTAATATTGCAAAGCCCGCCCCGGACGTCCAAAAAGCTTTATCCCCGACGAAGCACTCGACCGCGACCGCGGCCCGTCGCTACCTTCAGGACACCGCGCTCACGGATGCTGGGTAAGACAAATCGACGCCAGAGACCTTGACGACAGCCTGCCACGCGGCTTCCTGGCTGGCGCGATCGTGGAGGTGTGGCTGGCGCTGCGCCTCAATTGGGCCTGAGAACTTCCCTTGAGCCGAGGCGAAGAATTGCCCTGAGACGTCGGTTCCGAACTCCGACGCCTGGAGGTACCGACGGGCCGCGGTCTCCGGCGTCTGATTCATGCCGGGAATAAGGTTCACGATTGGGATAAACAGATACTTCAACAACGGGCCAGCGTTTCGCACCACCTTGGTGGCGGTCGCCCCACCGGGCGAGACAGCGTACACGGCCATGCCGGAGGGTAGCCTGCGCGCCAGCGCCGCGACCCACCAAGCGATAATGAGCTTCGCGTCGGCATACGCATTGTTGGGCACGTACTTCACGTTCGGCCCGTTGCGAATCAGGGCTTCCACAGCGGCGGTTCGGTCACCCTGGTGGTATTTGGCCGCGAAGGCTGGCACGTCGGTGTACTTGAACATGGGGACGCCCCCTCGGGCAGGCTCCGCACCGGCGATAACAATCCGCGCGTTGGGGCTCAGCAGGTTGGCGCTGAGCAAACCGACAGTCAGTTGATGATGGCCGATCAGCGGGGCCTGAGAAGCCTCGAAGCCCGCCGCAGTGGTCACGCGCTTCTTACCCGGGACCATCCCTGCATTGAGCAGCAGGAAATCGATCGGCTGACCCCGCTTGACCAGCTCGGCGAGGGCGGACTGAACGCTGGACGGCGAGTCCAGATCCAGCTCCAGCGGCGTGAAAACCTGTTTCTTGGTCTCAGCCGCGAGCTGAGCGGCCGTTTCCTTTACCCGGGCCAAGCTGCGGCCAGTGACGATGATCTCGCGCCAGCCCTCGGCGGCGAGCATGCTGGCTGCCGCATAACCGAGCCCTGAGGTGGTGCCGGTGACGAGAGCGATAGAATGCTCCATGGGCGTCTCCCTGGTGAAGGGTGAAGGTCGTGCTGTTTTCCCTTGGGACCTATCCATGTTGTCTCCTGTGTTTATCTCGCTTGAAGTATTACAAACGCTAGAGTACGATAATCACAGTGGCAATGCAAGGAGTTTCGTACGCGATGGTAACTAATATTTCGAAGCGCCCCCGAGGACGTCCAAAAGGCTTTATCCCCGACGAAGCACTCGACCGTGCCGTTGAGATGTTTTGGGAGCACGGGTATGAAGGAGTCGACGTGGATCGGATCGCACGGGCCGTGAACGTCACTAAACCCGCGCTATACCGCGCTTTCGGAGACAAGTCCACCCTGCTGCTCAAGGCGGTCGAGCGCTATGCAACAACGTATGGAGCTCCCAAAATGGCAGCATTTCACGCGGAGCCGGACATCCACAAGGCCTTGACCGCCTTTTGCGAGACTACCGTCAACACCGCTACTGGCGACGCTTGCGGCGGCTGTATGATGGCCGCCGCTACGCTGGGACAGTCGGAGCGGGTAACAGAGATCCGTTCGTATGCCGCGAAGCGCCTCACCGCAGCCGCTGATATTTTCGCGAAACGTTTCGAGCAGGAGATGAAGGCGGGGCGCCTAACTCGCACACCCTCAGC
Source organism: uncultured Acidobacteriaceae bacterium (assembly GCA_963771305.1). Lineage (GTDB taxonomy): Bacteria > Acidobacteriota > Terriglobia > Bryobacterales > Bryobacteraceae > CAJCIT01. Next base: position 4,636 of record CAVYTS010000029.1, on the reverse strand, counting down.
CAAGGTGCGAGGCCGTGCGCTCGTTGACTTGATGCAGGGTTTGCAACTTCGCGCCAAGGCCGGTATTGCGCGCGAGCAATTGCTGCAAGACGCCCGAAGCTATGTGCCCCTGATTCTTGGCAAGCAAATCTAACGCACTTCTCGGCGGGCTTGCCTCTGGACGAGTGCCAAATCACCAATGCACTCACAGATTACTGGTCACGATAGGTGTTTCGTGGCGGGGTGGCGCACCCGTTCACCCAGCATTGCCGGACGAAAAGCAGACCATGGAAATGACGGAGTATGGAAAGCATGGAGGGTCATGATGCCGGCTTCCCACCCTTCCCACGCTCTTTGCGAATCCCTTCGGGATTCCCACATTCCCACGGTCTCGACGACGGAACGAGGGGATCACCGGTGAGACGATTAACGTCGATTGTGGACCACGGTTGGTCTAACTCTTTGCTAAGGCACGACATCCTGCAAAAATGCTGAAAGCCTGCTGGGTTGGGCTTAGGCCCGGTTCGTCGATCATGCCTTGGCTTCCAAAGCTTGATCGAATTGCATCGCTGCTGGTTGACCGATAGGCAATATGTCCTCAACAGCTGGCCTGTCGACTGGGATCTCACTTTAGCTCCCGTACTGGAGATTCCACTTGGCCGTAAAACCTAAATAAGCCGGCCAAAGTGATTGACCTAAATCCTCAGCGTAAGCGACTTAGAATCAAACGCTTTGGCCTTATCTGTCGAAGTGCCTTAACTGGCTCCGGGCGGATTGTCGGACACTCGGACGCGGAGCTGACATTGTCAGGATTGCGTTTATCCGGCCAATCTCTGCCTAATTTTGTGGGATGTTGAGTTTGCGGGTAAGCGAGAGGATTTTGGTGAGCCGGTTGGAAAGGCGATTCAGATGGCTTCGCGCAGGACCGTCGGGCAGAGTGCGGCGGAACATTTCCATAACATGTTGCGTGGTGCGCAAAGAGTCAAGGACGCCATCGAGATCGGTGCGGGGCGAGAGGGCGTGAGCTTTGGGGGGTGGCGCAAGGTGCCTGGGGTGCGAGCGGGCCATGTCGAACTCGCGCTGTACATCGGTCGAAATAATATCTAGGTACCGTATGGTCATCGCGGGCGAGGAGTGGCCGAGCAGCTTCATGAGAACAGGAAGGGTAACCCCGGAGCGAACTAGCTCAGTGGCATATGAGTGTCTCAGTTGGTGCGGGACGATACGCGAGGAGATGCCTGCAGCAGTGGTGACTTCGTGTAAGTAGTCGCGGAGTCGTTTCACCAACCTCGCTCGGCTGCCGTGGCGGGCCAGGAGGCGGCCGTCTGGGGGCAAGGAATCGAGTGAGCGAAAGAAGCGGAGACGGTAAACCAAGTCACAGACGAAGGAAGCGACGGGGACGACGCGTTCGGTCTTGAGCTTGCCGAGAGGAACGTGAATCGCGCGTTGATCTTGCGTAGCGGCATACAGGCAATCGAAGGAAAGATCGACCGCTTCGCCGATGCGCATGCCGGTGTGACGAAGCAACAGAAAGACATTGGCGCCGAGATCGTTGCGGCGTAGCAGTTCTTGCTGGAGCAATTGATCCTGCCAGGGAGGCAGGGCGCGCGGGACGCGTTGCGGAGGGCGGGGAATGTCTTCACGGCGGAAGAGGTGAGCAAGCTGGGGCAGCTGCTCTGTGTATGCCAGTTCGTGAAGAAGACCCCGCAGATGAACAATCCGGTGGATGTAGTAGTTCGTCGCCAACGGTGGACTCTGGGATTGCAACATGGTTAGCCAACCGAGGATGTGTGGATCTCGGCGCAGCAGAGCAAGAGTGACGATGTCGGGGTGCTCGATTTCGAGATAGATCAGGAAATGCCGTGCCACGCCGCGGTATGAGCGAGCAGAGTCAGGGGCCATGGCCACAGTGAGGGAGTAAACCGCGCGCTGGAAAAGGGGAAGCAATGGATGTTCCACCGGGGCAAGGCGAGAGCGCTTCATGGCGGTGTTACCGGAAGGGGCCGGATGTGTTGAGCTACGGCACGCGCATATTGCTGGAAGACATCGAGCGGAGTGATTTCCACGTAGATGAGAGTAGTTTGGATGTGCGCGTGTCCCATCAAGTGCATGAGGGCGGGCAGGCTCACACCGGCGCACAGCATATCGGAGGCAAAGGTGTGTCGGAAGCGATGGGGGTTCGCGCTGGTGACGCCGGTAGTCTGGCGATGATGGCGGAACAGCGAACGTAACCCGGCAGCGGTCATGCGGGCGCCACGAGCGCGGCCTTTGAGGGAGACGAAGAGGGCGGTGGTTTTGAAATCACGGCGTTCCAACCGTAGATAGTGATCGAGCAGTTGAATGGTTTCAGGAGCCAGCGGGAGAAAGCGCAGTTTGTTGCCTTTGCCGCGCACCCGGATCTGTGCCTCCGATGCGAGAAGATCCTCGCAATTCAGATCGAGAACTTCTTGCGAGCGCAGTCCTTGCATTAGCAAAAGACCCACGATGGCCAGATCACGAGAGGTGCGGAAGCTAGACCAGAAGCGCGCCACTTGCTCGATGGACAGAGGCACGATCGCGCGCTTGGGCGTCTTCACCCGCAAGCGACTCAAGGCCGGCTTGGGCCGGCCGAGATCCATAGGGGCGCGCTGCCAGTAGGTCTTCTGAAAACCAGGCGCCACTTGCGCGGGAGCGTTAGGAAAGACAACGCGCAAGGCTTTATCGACAATGGCTACACGGTGGTTGATGGTAGCACCGGTGCATTCGGGTTTTTGGCTGGACTGGAAGCGCACATACTCCAGCAAGAGCGAGTCCTTGATCTCGCCTTCGGCCACGGCTTCAGTGTGATGAACACTCTCCCACCAGCGCAGAAAGTGCAGCAACTCGTAGGCATAGCTGCGCAGCGTAGCGGTCGATAAGCGGCGGAGGCACTCGTAATCCAGGTAACGATTGATCCACTCAATTTCACGGCCGGTGGCCCGCTCGACCAAGCGGACCGGACTACGTGCCTTGTTCGGAGAGGGTTGGTGTATGACACAGAAAGTCATGGTCGAGCCGCCTCCAACAGCGACTGGAACTGGCTGGCATGGCCACCTTCCACGAAAAAGCTGTTCGGATCGTACCCGTCCGGCAGGCGAACGCGACGAGCCTTGATTCCTTGCGCCCAGAGACGACGCGAAAGATGTTGCGCGGCGCGTGGGCCACTGCCATTGGCATCGGCATCGAAAGTCAGATAGACAGTGCGTGGGCCGTCACATAGTTGCTGGAACTGGCGAGCGTTGAGATGGTTTCCGAGCGAGCAGGTGACGTTGTGAAAACCGGCCTGCCACACCGCTGCATAATCGAACAGACCTTCCACTAGAATCACTTCCGTGCAGCGACGCACTGGCTCCCATAAATACAAGCCGCCCTTCGAGCCAGGTAAGAAGCGATGGGCTGGTGCCGAACTACGAATACTGCGGCCATAGAGATTGCTTTCCAGAGGGATGATGATGCGTCGAATGTAGCTGTCGTAGCCAGCCTTCGTGATCAGGCCAGCAGTGCATAGGACCGAGAGTGGATATCCCAACTGCGTAAGCCAACCTCGCAAGCCGCCGCCGGCTGCGTAGCCAATTCGCATGTGTTCGATCACCTCCGGCGAGCGGAGTCCCCGTTGGTCTAAATACGACAGTGGTTCGTTATAACGGTGCAACTGAAAGCGATAAAACTCGATGGCGGCGTTGAGCAACGGCGCTACACCGCACCACTCTCGCAACATAGTCAGAGCTTGCGGAAATCTCACCTGATGGTAAAGTTCAACGAAGCGAATCACATCCCCACCACGGCCGCAGCCATAGCAGTAGAACAAGCTCTTGTGGGGATCGACCAGGAAGCTGGGCTTGTGGTCGGTGTGCAACGGACACAATCCCAGCCAGCGGCCACCTCGCAGTGCCCGCGCTGGCCTCCATTCCTGCGACTGCAAATAATCCAGCAGCGGAATCTGCTGCTTTAACTCGTCGAGAGCTCGCGTGCTCATGGACTTCTTGCTTCTAGCGGGAGATTACGGCAAAAAGAGGTCAGATCCCAGGCAAGGATGGTGGGTGCTTGCAGAAAATGTTCAAACCTTGCGCGAGCCTTGACCCACCACCACATGCTGAGCAGTCTCCGTTGCGCCCAGCGGCGCACCGTTGCAGGATCAGGCAAACGCGCCGGATCTTGGCAGTGCGGGGCTGCTTGCTCCATCGAATTGCCGGCACTGATCCGCTCACACGCCTGCTGCCGACAACGCAGCGTGTACGGCGCACATGGAGCAAGCCAGTCCGGCAAAACTGTGAAGGTCTTCCGGCACGGTCGACACACTCCACGACGCACCCAGATTCGTTCGCACCGCTCATCGTGGGCGGGCCGAAGCCGCCGTCCGTGTCCGATGATCGTGTGCCTTCCGCAAAGTGGGCATTGCCGCGGTAAGCGGTCTAACGGAACTACCCCGGATCGAGGTTGTCTTTTGTCTCAGGCAGTGCGATAAAGAGAATCAAGGCGGGTGTGAAGGCCTCGCTCGCAGAACTCGTCCTGCCAAAGAGTCGCTCTGCTAACCTGCGCCTTCACCCTCCGGTTAAGTTAGCTTCGAACGAAAAAAGAATATCGCTTTCCCCGACTCAGCGCCAATCCCTCACTTAGAACATTGGCCGGTTTAAATGCG
>CAVYTS010000028.1:0-230965 GCA_963771305.1 uncultured Acidobacteriaceae bacterium | reverse complement strand
CGCTTCCGTCTATTTCGTCAAATGCGATTGGGTCGCCTGGAAAAGTTCTGAACGAAGTGGGAACACCGGGAACAGTAGGAACAACGCAGTGTATCAATCAGTTGCCTTGTTCCCAGTAGAAGGTCGTTCTGGGAACAGTGGGAACAAACGGAGAGAAGTAAAGAACCGAAGTCGCAGACGAATTCGGGGGAAAGCCCCCACCGAATCTAAGGGCTCCGGCCCTCGCGCCCGTCAAGCCGTATCCCCAGGCTTCCGCGCTGTCGCTTGTGCAGCCCTCCGCTGCGCTTCGTCGTTTCGCTTCGCTCTCACGATGGGCGATTCCACTCAGCTGGACAGTTGCTACCCCCGAACCTCGCCGGTCAGGCAGGAGTTGCATTGCGCAACTCTCAATGCAATCAAGAAAGGAAGACTCAACACTATGAATCTCAATCGAATCACTCTCTGCGGCTTCACTGGCCGCGATGCAAAAACCTCAGCAACGCAGAACGGTCGCAATATCAGCCGACTCTCGATTGCGACAACCAAGCGCTACAAAGACGCAAATGATGAATGGCAGGAGAAGACCCAATGGCACTCCTGCATCGCATACGGTTCAACGGCCGACTATGCAGCCAAGATCCCCACCGGCTCGCATGTATTCCTCGAAGGCGAACTCACCTATCGAGAGTACGAGCGCAGCATCGAAACCGAAAGTGGACCGGTCAAAGTGCAATGGCCGGTCACCGAGATCGTCATTGAATCAATCCACGTTCTGGACCGCAAAGACCGATCAGAAAAACGAGGGGTCGCGTAAGCGGCCCCTTCGTCATCAGGTCTCGCCTGTGCAGCGGTGGGCCAGGAGAAGAGTTCTGGAGCCTGAAACAGACAGCGTAGGTAATTCTACGAAGGGCCCCTTCTCCCGGCTCGCTTTTCGCCGGATCAGAGGTCGGGTCGAGGACTGGCGCGGTTCTGCGCTGGACACTTTAGCGGAAAGTTACATCCAGCAGCGTTGCCCAGTACTGAATGGATTGAAGCGTGAAGCCAATCAGAATCAGGGCGACGCCAAAGACACCCATGCGGCGGGCGGGCACATGATCGGCGGTCCATTCGACGAAAGGTGTGCAGGAACCCGCGATTGCCGTTACCACCCCGATGGCCAGTCCCGCTCTCAGCCCAATGGCGAATGCGTGGACCAGGTTGTGTGCCACCAGGCTGCTGACATAGCCGGTGACTGCGTAGCCGACCGTCCGATTCACTGCCGCGAGAAGTAGGGTTTTGGTCACACGCGGGCGGGTGGCGGGTTGGTAATCGAGGGTCGGGCGGATGCCAAACCGATAGGCGATGACCTGTCCGACGGTGCTTAACACGCCAAATGTAATGCCGAAGGGCGCACCGAATAAATACGCGGCGCCCAACGCAAAACCACACGCGCGAATCCCGCTCATGGCTGTGTCCACCCAGAACCCCGGCTTGGGGTCGTGGCGGGAAGCGCGGGAAAACTCCCAGGCGAGGGTGATGCCATGAGCCGCACCGCTCGCCAGCCCGAACATAGGTCCCAGCGCTAATCCGTAACCGATTCCGAAAAGCGCACCGTAAGTGACGGCGCGCGTCAGCGTCCGCAGCGGTCCGTGCTCGCCACCCAGGAGATCGTAGGCGAGGTACAAAGCTCCGAGGACATCGAGCGAACTGCCGATGATGCTGATGAGCGCGAGCGTGTGCCGGTCCATGGTCACGCGAAAACCATCATGCCAGCGTGATGGACTGGCCGTTGTCCAGTACAAGAAACGAATCGCTCACGGCGCACTCGATGAGCCCCTTCCTGGGCGTGTCAAGGGCCTCATCCGTCAACTGGAACGTCCCGTGGTGGATGGCGATGCTGGTTTCTGCGCCCAGGATCTGATGGGCTCGGACGGCGTCTTCAGGGCCCATGTGAACCGCTGACATAAACCAGCGCGGCTCGTATGCGCCGATGGGCAGGAGCGCCACACGCGGCGCGCCGAAGCGTTCGCGGATTTGGGCGAAATGGCCGCCGAACGCTGTATCTGCCGCAAAATAGACGATGCGTCCAGCCGCCTCAATGACGTACCCGCACCAGAGGGTTCGATTGCGATCGACTCCTCGCGCCGAAAAATGCAACGCGGGCACGCAGTGGATGGTGACCTTGGCGAGTGGCAGCGACTCGCCCCAATCCAGTTCGTGGACGGGGCCGATATTTTGGGATCGCAGCAGCCGGGCAACGCCGACCGGAACGATGAACTCGGATTGTCCACGATCGGCGAGCCGGCGCAAGGTGGGCAAATCGAGATGATCGTAGTGATTGTGGCTGAGGAGAACGGTATCGATGCGGGGAAGATCGTCCCACAGCACTCCAGGCTTCCGGCGGCGGCGAGGACCCACGGAGTTAAACGGACTGGCCCGCTCCGACCAGATGGGATCCGTCAGAATGTTAGAACCGTTCTGTTGGAGCAGCAGTGTGGAATGGTTGACGAGCGTAATCTGCAGCTGATCGCCCAAGACGCTGGCTGGCGGTTTGGATGGCACGACGTCGGCAACGAAACGAGGGGACGGCGCCGGGCGGCTGTTGAGCTTCCACCGTATGGCATCGAGAAAGCCACGCGCTTGCGGGGCGCCCGGATTGAAGAAGCGCTTCCCATCGAAGTGCTTCGGAAAAGGCGGAACGCCGGAGGGTTGCTGCACGAGTTTCTATTTACGCATAGTTGCAGCGGAGGGCTTATGAAGCCGAGGAAGCGGGGAGGAGCGTCGCGTTGACCTTTATCGCGCACCATAACGTTCGATCGCGATCGAAGACTCCTCGCGCCGAAAAATGCAACGCCGGCACGCAGTGGATGGTGACGTTGGCGAGTGGCAGCGACTCGCCCCAATCCAGTACGTGGACGGGGCCGATATTTTGGGATTGCTAGGGGGAAATGGGGGGAAATGGGGACGATGGGGAAATGGGGACGGACGGCGTAATATCTGGAAACTGGACCGTTGTGAAAGCAGTGAAACAATGGCCTAGGCAAACGCAAGAATGCTAGTCTGCAAAGCGATGCCGAAGCAGTTAGACCCTTTCCGATTTCTTCTCATGGCTATCGCCGGATGGATGAATCAGCAGCAAGAAAACGTAATCGAGTACTTGCGCGAAGAGAACCGAGTTGTACTGCGCAAATAATCCGTCCGGCCGCAGTCTCAATGGCTTGCGACGGTCTCGACTTGTGAGAACCTAAGCCATCATGAGCGCGTGCGAGCTAATCACAGCTCTTTCACATGCGACTGCAACCGGCCGCGCGGTGCTGTTCGACCTGGGACGCTTACTCGCCCTGTGCTTCCGGTCCCGCGCCGCCTTAGCCGCTGAGAATCTGTTCCTGCGTAAACAACTCGCCCTGTTCGAGGAGGGTAAGGCGAAACCGCGCCGAGCCACCGACTCGATCCGGTGATGGCCGCCCTGGGCAGGCTCTTCGCCTGGCGCCCCGCACTCCGTGTGGTCAAGGCCGACACTTTCATCCGCTGGCATCGAAAAGGATTTCGCTTGTTCTGGCGATGGAAGTCCCGACCGCGTGGCCGGCCCAGGCTGCCGAACAATCTCCGACAACTCATCCTCAGAATGGCAGCTGAGAACCCGATCTGGGGCGAAGCCCGAATCGCCGACGAACTCCAGCTCAAGCTCGGCCTGCGAGTCTCTCCTCGCACTGTCGGCAAGTACCTGGCCGCAGCACGCGGACCGGGACGCACGCCGGACCCGAAGCACCGTTGGATGACCTTCGTTCGAAATCACGCCAAAGGTATCGTGGCCTGCGACTTCTTCGTGGTTGCGACGGCCACGTTCCGATTGCTCTACGTGTTCGTGATCATGGAAATCGGGACACGCAGGATCGTGCATCACAACGTTACCGCCCATCCTTCAGCGGAGTGGACGCTGCAACAGTTCCGCGAGGCGCTGCCAGGAGAGCACGGCTACGAATATGTCATTCACGATCGCGACCGAATCTACTCAAGCGAACTTGACCGCGCAGTACATGGGATGGGCGTAAGGGGTACTGCGCACACCCGTGCGCGCCCCGAGGGCAAATTGTTTCTGCGAACGCGTCGTGCGCACGATACGGAGAGAGTGTCTAGATTCTTGGACGGGGAATCGTAAACAGAACTACTTCAACAATCCGGCGTGTAACATTGTTACCTCCCGCCCGTTAAGCCATTGGGATTTCAAGGGGTGTGTCCGACGTGATGTTGATGTACTTGCTGAATGAAAGGAATCAGCTCGGGTAATGACTCGTTCACCCGATAGCCTGGTCCCCTCTGTCGCGGGGCAACCTGATACGGAGAAGCGGGACGACAAAGCCCTCACCTGTTGGCAGGAGGGCGAGGCGAATTTGCGGGCCGCAACAGAAGTAAACGCCGTTACAGCATCGTCAAATCCACCAGCAATCATGCCAATTCAGCTGGATCTTTTCCCGGGGCGAGCCTGTCCCTTGGAGGTGAAGCCTGCCACGGACCGGAATACAGCGAGAGTAAATCCGGCCCGCCGGGACGGTGTAGAGGGCGGCAGCACGCAAAGACAGCGCATCAGCACAACCGGAGAGGCCCTGTTCGGCCCGCCGGAGGAAACTCCGAGTGGTAGGGAGGCGTATAAGGGGAGAACCCGAAAGCGCGGGAACGAAACCGGACAGGGAATCGGAGGTGGCCACAGTACCGTTGAACTTCGGGAAAACCGGAGGGAGGGAAGGGCCGCTACTTTCATCGAGCGACCAAAACAGGGAAAGGCAGCCGGAATGCCCCCGCAAGGGAAAGCTCAACCCCGGCCCCGCCTCGCCAAGCGCAAAGCGCCCGCGAGACTTGACCCTGCCCGCAAACTGCAGAGGACGCTATACCGAGTGGCCAAGCAACAACCGGAAAGGAGGTTCACGCTTCTCTACGATAAGGTCTGTCGGCAGGACATCTTGCAAGAGGCCTGGCGACGGGTGAAGTCCAACAAGGGTGCAGCCGGTGTGGACGACGTGGATATCGACGAGATACGGGAGTATGGCGAAGCGCGGTTTCTGGGCGAGATCGAACAGGAACTTCGTAACGGCAGCTATCGTGTTTCGTTGGTCCGGCGAGTATACATCGACAAGCCCGGACAGCCGGGGAAAACCCGGCCTTTGGGCATCCCCACGGTGAAGGATCGAACGATCCAGATGGCCGTGAAGTTGGTGATCGAACCGTTGTTCGAAGCTGATTTCGTGCCCTGCTCGTTCGGGTTCCGCCCAGAGAAGACACCGCGCATGGCGCTCAGCATCATCGCTGAGAAAACCCAGGCCGGTTACACTCACGTGGTAGACGTTGACTTAAGATCCTACTTCGACACGATTTCGCACGAACTGCTTTTAGAGTTGGTGGAACGTCGGGTTGGAGATGTGCGAGTCGTACGCCTGATCCGAGCTTGGTTGAAAGCAGGAGTTCTGGAGGAAGGTAGGGTGACGCATCCCGACCGGGGCTCTCCTCAGGGCGGGGTGGTTTCACCGCTGCTCTCCAACGTCATGCTTCACGAAGTGGATCGTCAGTGGTGTCGCGGTGACGGCACGATGAGTAACTCTGTCGTGCTGGTACGTTACGCGGATGATATGGTGCTGCTGGCGCGTACGGAATCAGAGGCCAGGCAAGCGTGGGAGCAACTCCAAAGCCAGTTTGCGGCTCTGCGATTGGTGGTGAACCAGGAGAAGAGTCGTTTGACCACGGTGGAGGAGGGTTTCGCGTTTCTGGGCTTCGAGTTTCGGAAACCCCCGAGACGGACGCTGTACATGTGGCCGCGCAAGAAGGCGTGCCAACATATCCGGGATCGGGTACGCGAAGTAGTGCGGTCGTTTCCCAGTAGCGCGACGATCGGAGAGGTGATTCGAAAGCTGCATCCGATCCTGAATGGGTGGTGTACCTATTTTCGGGTCGGCAACAGCAACCGGGTCTTCCATCAGATCGATTGGGCCGTGCAGAGCGAGCTGCAGTTATGGCTCCGACGCAAACACCAATGCAGTTGGCGGTCCGCTCGCAAGCACTGGAACTATCAGTTCCTGTACAAACGGTGTCGGCTGTATCAAATGGTAGGAAGAGTGAGCCATCTGCCCGGCTTGCGGCGCACGCCGCCGGAAGAAGATGGTCGGAGAGCTGGATGCGGGAAATCCGCACGTCCAGTTCGATGAGGGGGCGCAGGAAACGTGCGACAGCGCAACGCGCCTGTGCCCTACTCTACCGGAGTCCTTGGCTAGACTTCATCATTACCCTTTCGGAGAACCACCTTCGGTGCACGCTCAAAGAGTGGATTTCCCATTACAACCACGGCCGCCCACATCGGAGCCTGGGGCCAGGTATTCCCGCGCCGTTGGTGCCCGTTCCGTCGCCAAACGCGAACCGCCATCAACTTCCTAATAATTGCTGCGTGAAAGCCGAGCCAGTTCTCGGAGGTCTACATCACGAGTACACCCTGCAAAAACTGGCTGCCTAGCGCCGGAATGATTATTTGCGCACTTCAGCCATGAACTGAAGTACTCGCATTCCTCAACAGATTAGAAGGCCGCTCGGGGTCGGCAGTCTGGTGCTCCTGCGTGACCAAGCCCGCCCGAAGTCGTCCGAGCCGTACAAGTTGCCAGCTCGATCAGCAACGGCAATTGACGAGCCGTTCGCGGCGATGCAACCGGTGTCAACCTTTCCCTCGGTCCACGCCGGCATCCCACCTTCAACAGCTACTATGGATCCATCCGGCTTGACCGGCCGCCGATAGATTCGCCCCTGAGCCGCAAAAGGATCGGTCGACGCCGAGAAGAAAATGTCGTCGCCTGATAACGCCACTGCGGAGCAATGTGGTGCGTGGAGGCCCTCCCGTTCGATGACCCACGTCGTCCCGGAGTCGCGGCTAACGCAAAGGCCGATAGCGGCCGCCGCGGCGACAATGTCGGGATTTGCCTGGTGCGCGCGCACCTCATGAACATCGCTGTTGATATCTATGGTGGGCTGCCAAGTTCTTCCGCCATCCATTGAACGCGGAATTCCTCCCACGTGAACGTTGGCGAACAGTATGCTCCCGTTCGAGGTGGCCGCGACCGAGCGAATACCTAGCGGTGGCCCAAGACGCTGCCCATTAACAATTGCCGAACCAGCAAACCAAGTATCCCGCCCCGCGACGCTGTCGAAACCATCGATAGGATCAAGCACACCGCCCCCATGGCTCAGCCGCAGCATGCGCGCATCGTCCGTTCCGACGTAGATGGCGTCTTTAACAGCCATACAGCACGAGAGCTCCAAGTCGCTCGTAGCGACAGTTGCCCATTGGCCGGTTGGTTCACGCCTGCGCAGCGAGTGTCGGTCGACAATGGCTAGCGTACGGCCGCGTCCATCCGGTGCGAGCCCTCTGACGGGCTGGTTCGCAATCTCTTGCGTGCACCTATCGCCGGTGAGGGCGAACAGCCCATCGCCCCACGTCGACACAAGTATCGTCGGTCTCGTCACGGATCACCTTCCTCTCCCAGTAGTCAAGGGCTATCAGAGTTGTTGAACAAGGCACTGCGTTCTGTTGGGTCAAGCCATGGTGATTCGGTCAACGTGCACGCCCAATCAACGATTCTCCCGCAAGGTTGGGGAGTGTTTACTATGACTAGCGATAGGAGCCCTACTCGCCAAAAACCTGTTAGCACTAGAGGAGGCGGCGCAGGAGGCCGCCTCCCAACGAAGGGCTCGACTCGAAGGGGCGTCCATGCGGTTGGATCGGCCAACATTGCCCTAACTCGAGCAGACTAAGAGATCGTCCTCAATAGCATTGTTTGGGATCCTAAACCTAGCCGTTACAAGGCTTTGTGAGTATCAGTCCTGGGAAGTCCTGTTATCGTCGGTGATGTCACCGCAGCCGCATCGCCACGATTCCGGACGCTCTGCCCGTTTACCAGTCCCTATGTGTTGTGCTATCAGCGGTGGAAAAACGGGGGCCATTGTTTCTTGCCCCTAAGGGGTGCGGCGGAGCCATTCCTCGTCCATGTGGTGCGCGCAGAAATCCCCTCTCTGGCTGGCGTGAATCACGATGTTAGCTTCAGTCGTTGTCTTCGAAAAATTGCGGAGCCATCATTTGTTTGTCACCTCTCGAGTCTTTCATCAAACCAGCAACTGGTCAGCTTCCGACTGTGCGTGGATGACAATCGCATCCAGCGGTTCGGTAGTATCGATCGCCGCCATGACCATCCGATCCACGATCTGAGAGATTTGTGGCCATTCATCGAGGCGCGGCATCTCTCTTGCGTTTGAGTGCAACTCGTCCATGCCGCGGTAGAAGGGGACTACGCGGTTCACTGCCTCGTCAGCCCAGGTGGACTTCCGGCAACCGATGCCTCCTTCGAGCGTGAGCAGTTTATCCATGGCGGGGCTGGCGCAATGGCGCAGGAAGCGCCAGGCCACGTCTTTGTGGACTGCGCCGGACATCACAGAAAGAATCCAGTAGATATTAAGTGAGGTTCCATGGCATCCGGGGACGTGAGGCACCGGAGCGATGCCAACCAACTCTGCCTTTAACCAGCGAATCCGCTACTGTCTCGGCCATGGCCGCGAATCCGAACCAGTTGACCATCATGGACGCTTCTCCAGCGGCGAAGGCCAGTCCGGACTTGACTGAATCCATCTGGCGGCAAGCGGGATGGACCGAAGTGCTGTCGTTCAACATTTCGCGAAGGAACCCGAGAGCCTCCAGGGCTGGAGCCGAATGCAGAGTGAAATGACCGCTGGTGTCAGTCAACTCTCCCCCGCGCGTCCAAAGCTGAAGGCAGAAATCATACACCGTGTTGTGGCCGTCAGGATAGGCGGCGAAGATCGTGCCGTAGCGCTTCATGGCAGGTTCGTGAAACAACCGGGCGAGACGCCGGAACTCGAGCCAGGTTTCAGGAACACGCTCGCCAGCTTCCTCAAAGATGTCCTTACGGTAGATGAGACACTCAGGGCCGTCGTGATACGGAAGGCCCAGGACTTGATCCCTCAGGTTTTGCAAACGGAGCAACGAAGCTGACCAGCCCGCCGGGAAATCTTCGGGGGGATCTTCACGAATGAGATTCGAAAGATCCAACACAGCCTTGGAGCGTTGCGCGGCGGACACCCAGTCCGTGTTGACAAAAGCAACATCCCAGTCGGTCCCGGCGCTGTCGCCAATCGTCGTATCGAAAAGCGGATGCAAATCCATGGGGACGGCCTCAAGTTTTAGGCCGGTCCGCGCGTTTGTTTCAAAGCTGTCCCATTGCTTTGCGATTGCGGCTTCGAACGGGCCATACTTGCGGACCGCAATCCGAAAGGTATTCTGCCTCATTTCGTTTCCACGGGAGCGACAAAATTCTCAGGATGACGGTACTTCACAGTTTGCAGGTGTTCGCAATAAAGTGCCAACTCACCTTCGTTCTTAAAGACCTCATACGAGACTCGCACCAAACCCATCTCTTTGTACTTAGGCTTCCTTTCGAGGTTGGTTCGAATCGTGTATATGGTTTCGCCAATGAAGACAGGTTTGATGAACCGCAGCTTGTCGTATCCGTAGCTGAACGTGTTGACGTTGTTGTGAGCCATCAGGCCCAAACCATAGCTGAACACCATGGCGCCGGCCACTAGACGCCGTTTGAAGATTCCCTCTTCACGGGCAAAGATTTCATCGGCAACATAGGGATGGCAGTCCAGAACCAGAGAGTTGAAAAGCATGCATTCCCCCTCTGAAATGGTCCGCCGCATCGAGCGGATGCGCCAGCCTACCTCGAAATCCTCATACAGCCACGTTTCCGTATTGAATTGCGGAAGGTCCTTGTGTTTGGACGGGTCGGGATTGGGATTCACTTCACTGCCTCCTTGTTTTGAGAGAACTCGGCCAGGATCGTCTCGGTATGCTGACCCAGGCTGGGGGCGCCCTTCGCGCTCTTGTATATTTCGCCGTCGATGCGAATCGGGCAACGCGTGGTTTCAAGCGTGACACCTTCGCGCCGTGTAACCTCCTGGATAAAATCCAGGACCTTGAACGCCTTGTGTTCCATCATCTCGTGCCATGTAAGAACGCCAGAGCACCAAACGTCAGCAGGCTCGAGTATGGATAGCCAGTGTGCCGTGGTTCGAGTGGCAAGATGGCGTCGAAGGATCACCTTGATCCGGTCACGCTCAGTGAAATAAAGCTTGACGTCGGTGAAGGCCGAAAGCTCGGGGCATTGCAAGAGTTCGCCTAGGCGGCTGACCGAGCCCATCGCCAAAGCGAGAAATCCATCAGCTGTGGCGTAGACGCCGTAGGGGGCCCCCAGGTAAGCGTGGGCATTGTTGATTGCGCTGCGCTGCGGAAGCAGGCCGCCGTCATTGAGATGGGTGGTCAGGACCTCGAACTGGAAATCGAGCAATGATTCCATCAAGCTCACCTCCACCCTTCCTCCTTCGCCCGTGATTCCGCGGCGAACAAGGCACACCAACAGGCCCTGCACTAGATGGGCTCCGGCGAACAAGTCGCCGATTGCCAGGCCGAAGGGAACCGGCGGCTGGTCTGCGTCGCCGTTCAGCCAGGGAAGACCGGTCACGCTCTGTGCCAACAGGTCCTGACCCGGCTTGTCCCGCCAGGGACCCTCCTTACCGTAACCGGTCACTTCGCCGTAAACGACTCTGGGATTGTATTCCCGTACTGCTTCATAGTGGAAGCCAAGCCTTTCCATGACTCCCGGGCGAAAGTTCTGGATGACGATATCCGCCCTGCGAACCAGCTCGCGGACCACATCCCGATCTTCCGACTTTTTGAGATCGGCGGTGAAGCTCTCCTTGTTGCGGTTGATGGTGTGAAAGATCGTGCTGTCGCCATCGAGCTCCAGGTTGGAGACGTACAACTGGCGGCAGAGATCGCCACCGATGGGCCGCTCAATCTTAATGACCCGCGCACCCAGGTCGGCCAGTCGGAGTGAGGCCGACGGACCGGCGAGAAACTGGCTGAAATCGATGACAAGCAGACCTTGTAACGGTCTCATTCGACCCTCCGGGAAGCAATGTAAATGCGATTCATTTCAATCAGCGCCTGCTCCGCGCTGACCTGATTTTGGAGATAGAAGTGGATGACCACGCTGGCGGCATCCTGAAAGTGCAAATAGCCGTTGTAACGAGGCCGGAGCCATGCCTCGTCGAGGGTCTGAAGCGTATTCGCGAAAAAGCCTCCGCAGCGCCGGTTCACCTCCTGGTCCAGCCACGCCCGACGATGGCCGGGTTGGCCGCCGCTATCGAAATACAGGGTGCGCTGACAAACCGCGCTAGCGACGAATTCGCAATAGGAGAGCGCCGAGTCGACGCTCTTTGCGCGGGAGGAGATAGCGAGACCGGTGCCACCTAGTGTCGAACGAAAGGGCTTGGCATCTGACGTCGCGATTAGCGGACCGAATTCAAGAACATGTGCCGCGTAGCCCGGACGACCATAGTTCGAATAGCCATACGCAAACGGGCATAGAGCCGTCGAGTTTCCGGCCGCCAGGAGGTCCCAGGTGGCGATAGGGTTGCGTTTCAGGCAGCCTGCATCGCAAAGGTTGATTAACGAGGAGAGCATGCCCAGTGCGCTGAGCCCGATTGTGTCGCTCACAATTGCTTCTGAGTTGCAAAATGGCTCTTCGCCGAGAGCATTCGAAAGCATGTAGAAGTTCATCAGGCTATCGATACCGATGGCCGGGACAACCACCAAGCCTCGACCGGCCATTTCGAGTAAGTCTTCCCAAGTGCGAGGAGGAGAGATATGTGCCAGTTCCAGAAGGTCCCGCCGATAACCACAAACTGGCGTCGCGGCATCAACGGCGAGCGCCCACGTGTGGCCGCCGTACGAGTAGCTGACGTCCGAGGCGCCGACCGAATTCGACGCCTGGTCCTGAAGGAAAGAGGCGGGAAGGAACTCATCGAGGGGGAGCAGGACATCGTGGGCGGCGGCATATCCAGCGAATGGATGGTCAATTACCAGCAAGTCATAGACACCAGCAAGTTTTTCAATGGGCCAATCCGCAAATTGCTGCAGCGAGCGCTTCTCCCAACTGATCTCTATGTCCGGAAACAACTCCGAAAACCGTTGAGCCGTGGCGACCATGGGCATGTAGCCACGCGTATGGTTCCAGGTGATGCCACGCAGCTTAGTCATAGTGCACCGTCGTACCGCCGCCGCCGCTGGATTCATACGCCGCCTCAACGACGGCCATCGTCCGGTATGCATCCTCGACAGAGGCGGGCAGATTGTCCGTCGAGCCGTCCAGATACGAGATGAGGCTTGCCATGCGATGCATGAAGGCATGGGGAAACCATGACCCATCCACGGGGGTGCTGAGCCAGTCCGGCTCCTTGCCTTCCTGGAGAAGGACTTGCTCGAAGTGATCGGGCCGCCCCTTTGGGTAGTCGAGCAGTAGCCCGAGACAGATTTTAATGGCGCCCTTGGTACCCTCCCACTTCACGTAGCTTTCCTGGTGCTTAGGGCCGAAGTTATGGCCATGGTTGGTTTCGATGTTCGCGCGCACCATATCGCCGTAGTTCATGATGATCGTGGAGCTAGTCGAAGTGAGTCGTGGCGCAATGGGGTGACGGGTGCTTAAGGCATACACGCCACTCGGGTCGCCGAGAAACGAGCGAATCAGGTCCACATAGTGAATCGAATGGTAGAGGATCTCCATGCGGGGTACCCCCTCGAGGAATGGCCAGATCTGCCACGGTGTGTAACAAGTGACGCGCACTTCCATATCGATCAGGTCGCCGATCTCCCCCCGAAGGATCATCGAGCGGGCCAACGCCACGGGCGGCGCAAAACGCAGTTGGAAATTGACAGCCCCTACCAGCTTCTTGCTCCGGCAAATCTCGAGGATCGATCGAGCTTGCTCAATGTTGCTACCCATCGGCTTCTGGATGAGAACGCCGTGGTTGTCCGGAAGCGCATGCAGTATGTCCTTCATGGATGAGGGCGGCACGGCCACGTCGAAGACTGTTTCCACTTTCGCCGCGCTCGCTGCGTCCTCCAATGTCTGGAAAACAGGAATGCCATACTGCCGGCCCAATTGCTGCGCGCGTTCCAGTTGGACGTCGAAGATGCCCTGTAAGGAGAAACCTGCTTTCTTATAGGCGGGCAGGTGGGCATCCCGAACAATGTTGCCGGCGCCAATGATGACGATGGGACGACTGGAAACAGGTGCACTCATACGTGGTTGTGCTCTTCGCTTACCCGGATGTCCCAAACATCGTTCTTGCCGCGCTGGATTCCCATTGCATCCGGTCGCACCGTGACACCGATACCGATGTCGCCGTTGCCCAGAAGAAGGCCCTCGAAGAAATCCGGCGTGGGCTGAGTCCGGATTAAGGGATGCCGCCGGGCGACAGCAACGGCATCGAAGCGTGGTAGCGCCCGTCGATCGAGGGATAACTGGGCGGCGGCCCCGCTCGCGGCGCTCAGGACGGTTCGTCTGGTGGGTTTCATCACGTATCCTCACTCGTCGATGAGGCGCGTTAATTCCCCTTGGGAGGATGACCTTTCTGGGTCGAATACTGGAGCAACATCGCCAGCTTTTCGGGCGGAACTATCGCATCCCATTTTGTGACCAGTTCTGGCTCGTCAACTGCTTCGTCGGTAGCGAAGCGAAGAGTCACGATCTGTTGCGGGCGAACGGGGAAAGTGTATCTGGGCCCTCCATTCAAAGCCTTGGGGCGTTCGCCGTTCAAATCGGTCATCCTTGCTAACTTGTGAGGCAACAGGAGCGTGATTTCCGCCGTGCCTGAGTATCCCAGACATTCCACCAAACGGACCTCAATGTCGCTCTCCATTCGGCGCACGGCCTCCACCACAACGTTGTCTGAGGTGTTGAGGAAAGATTTCGTAGGGTGAGGCCCGCAGCCAGCGAGCGTCACCGGAGGACAGTTGTACTCCCATGCCATCTGCGGAATTCGCGCCTGTTTCCAGCCTCCGTCGTGAAAGACAAGCGCATATTGGAGAGTGTGTTTGCCCCTTCCACTGAGCCATGGATTTGGGTACCCGTAGTATTTATCCGTGGCGTTGTACAGGTAAATGATGGGAGTGTTCCCATTCAACTCGCGCCCTGTCACTCCGCGGTCTAAGAGGGCCACGCCACCGCCGACCGCCAGCGCATAGTGAGACCAGCGCACTGCCGGCACAATCCCTTTCGTCCATCCATGAAGATTTGGATTGTCTCTGTTCCAGGCGCCATGGGAGAAACCATAAGGAATGCCCCGCCGGATCTCCACAATCTCGCCGGCCAGCGGAAACTCGGCGACCACCACGGTAAGATCCGGCAGGTCGTTCAACTCCGTCGTGAAATCGATGCGCGGGTAATTGGTGTAGAACGTCATGGTTCGGCGGCACAATCCCCCGCCAATGAACTCTCCTTGCACCTCGACGATCGTCGCTAACGGGCCTTGCCTCACCTTGATGTCTTGTGCATGGTTGCTGGTCGTGTCGAGCCGTTGCCGTCCAGGCCGCGGCAGCATGAAGTCACCTGGATCTCCGTTCTGTGATTTGGGTTTCTCTGCCACAACCACGTTCGCCGGGCCGGCCAGCATCTCCTTCCCATAGGCGTGAAGCATAACGCCGGTAATTGCTCCGGATTGAGGGTCAATCAGAGCATCGTAGTGCTTGGTCCTGATGCGGGCGGGCAGCAATATCGACTTTGCTTCGGCGGATGTTGCTGCCACTTTCCCCCAGCCGCCAACGCTGCAGGGAGGAAGCTCGGGTTCGCACAGGACGCCGCCTCCTTCAACCATCTGGCCCCGCACACCCTGAAGCCCTTGCGGCAGGATGACTGGATCTTGACGAGTCCAGTTCAGCGGATTATAAAGACCCAGTCCATCTCCGGCCGGCAGGAGCGCTGCACCCGCGGCCTCGGCGGTCGAAGTTGATCGCTGCTGAATCCAGTCGAACCGGTCCTTCACATCCCATGACTGAGGATTCTCGAAAACCATCCCTCCTGCCGAACCCCATAGGGTATTGCGGTCCGTGTTCAGAAACAGGAGCGCCCAGGCGTTGTAGAGTTCCTGCGACGGATACGTCTGTTTTCCGCAGAGACTGCCTAGAACGGATATCGATTCGGCCGCCTGGAGCAGGTGTTCACACCGCCGGTAGGCCGACTTCACGCGAGGACTTTCGATCCAGAAGGAGTCAAAATCGTAGGCTGTCCCTCCCAACATTGAAGGAATCTTGAGTTTGCCGGCTTTCTCAAGTCCCTGCAATTCGTCGAGGTACTTGCTCATGATGGAAAAGCGAATCTCAGGATGGTTTGGATCTTGCTTCCATTGCTCCAGGAATTCGCGCGGAAACTCTTTGCGGTGAGGCGCCAAGGTGTAATCACCTGATCCGGCCAGAATCAGGATCGGCGCACCGTCTGGCGTGATCTTCAGCTTGCTCGATATTTCCTTCTCCACCTCCGCCGTCTGCGCCGCCGTGAGCGGCTCCTTGGTAGTCATCACGGTTACCAACTCGCTGTAGTGGCCCGGCGACAGGCTCAGCACTCGCGTGCCGTCCGGCGAAACGGACCAGTGCACCGCGCTGCCGGTCGGGTTCTTGCGCGTGTACACCATGGCTTCCAGACCGAGTCCCGCAGAGATCTGCGCCATCTGGTCGTGCGTCCCACAGACGTCGATGGTCCAGGCGAAGCGCGGCCGAACGCCGAACATCTTCCTCTGCCATCGAATACCCTCTACCCCCAGGCGGACCAGCGCCTCCCCACCCGAGAGATTGATCGTCGACTCCAGGAAGAAGCCGTTCACCAGCTCCACCCGCTCCTCTTGAAGCCCCTTCTTCAACTCGGCCATCCGCTCCGGCTTGAAGTTCATCATGGCGATCAAGTTGTTGACTTCAGAGAGCACGAAAGCATACTGGGGGTCGTCCCGGACGCGGTCGAGGTGGTCGAAGTAGCTATTGGCGCAATACACGCGCTCCGTTGAGAAGTTGGTCAGCCAGCCGCAACTGGCGGGGTGAAAGTTCGGGACAACATACACCCGCCGCCCTTTCAAGGCGTTTCCGGAACCGGCCAGACCAAGCAGCGGTGAGGCCACGGCCGTCGCCAGGAATTGGCGTCTGCTGACGGAAGATACTTTGTTGGCACACCTTTTCATGAACAACTCCTCCCAGGCCCGGTCTTTTTGCTTTTACAGGTGAAAATCTATTTTCATAGTAAAATATTAGTGCCAACGCTTGCTACTGTCAGCACAAAAAAAGATCACAGTTTAAAGTGAAGCAGGAGACCATGAGCAAGGGACGCATTACCGAAAACGACAAGCCATCCTACTTCGTACCGGCGCTGGAGAAGGGGCTGGACGTGCTTGAGGCCCTCTCGCTGGCGCCCGGCCCCCTAACCCTGACGGAGCTCGCTCGAAGTTTGCATCGGTCGTCCGCCGCGATTTTCCGAATTATTGACGCCCTGGAGAAGCGAGCCTACATTGGGCGGGATCCTGTCTCCGGCGCCTATCATCTGACGTTAAAACTCTATGAGCTGGCGCACACTCATTCCCCGGTCGATCAACTGCTGAAGGCTTCCGTTTTTCCCATGAGGGCGCTGGCCCACAGAATCCACGAATCGTGCCATCTGAGCATCCTCGTCCACGGAAAACTGATCCCGGTTGTTGAGGAACTGAGTCCTGACCGTGTGCGCCTCTCGGTTGAGGTGGGTTCGCAGGTCAATCCGATCCCGTTTGTCTCCGGGCGGCTGTTGATTGCCTTCCTGAAGCCGGAGGCCCAGGCCGCGTTTCTCGATGCCGACGCCGACTACCAGACAATGAGGCGGGCCAAGCGGGAAAGATTGCGCGCTGAGTTGCGGTCTATCCGCGGCAAGGGGTACGCGAGTCTGGAGAGTGTCAGTCGAATTGGAATGGACCTGGCCGTGATCGCCGGTAATCCGGAAATTGGTGTCAACGCGGCGCTCGCGGTTCCATTTCTGGCGGGAGGCAAAAACCATGGGCGTGAAATGGAATCGTTGTCGGCCCTTCAGGAGTGCGCGGCAGAAATCGCGCGAGCGTTGGGATTGACTGCCCTACCTTTAGTTCCCTAGCACCTAGCTTCAATACTCTTCACTTAACAAACATTTCTATGATATTCTGTTCTAGAGCGCAGCCTCTCCTAGGGGTCACTCATGAACGAAACGAGGTTGGAATCAACCACTCTGCGGGCACTTGCGTACGATGGCCGCCGCGGGATTTTGCAACTGGAGTTCCGCACCCGGGCCATCTATCATTACTACGGCGTTCCTGCGGCGGTCTATGAAGCTCTGCTGGGCGCTCCTTCCAAAGGCAGCTACTTCAATCGGGTTATCCGGGGACGCTTTCCCTATTCTTTGTGCGCAAGTGCGCAAACCGGCTTGGCGGGGAAGGACTGATGTCACGCACAGTGGCTTCATTACCCGCTGGCAGCCGCATTACCGACTACATCAGTCTGGGCGTGGTAGCCAAAACCTTTCCGCTGGAAAAGATTCGTGTGGCGCTGGCGGCGACGGGGAAAGAGAGTGTGCGGCAGCGCGACCTGCCGGCGCATGTGGTCGTGTATTACGTGATCGCGCTGGCGCTGTACATGCAGTCGTCGTATCGGGAAGTGCTGCGTTGTCTGCTGGAAGGAATCCAGTGGCTGGTGGAACCCGCGGCGGGAATCAATGTGGCTGGTAATTCAGGGATCTCGCAGGCGCGAACCAGACTGGGATGGGAGCCGGTGCGGCAACTGCACGATGAAGTGGTCAGGCCGGTCGCGGTGGCGGCGACGAAGGGCGCATGGTATCGAGCGTGGCGTCTGATCAGCGTTGACGGCAGCACGCTGGATGTCGCCGACGAGAATGGCAACCACGAAGCGTTCGGGCGTCCGGGAGCCAGCCGCGGGGAGAGCGCCTATCCAAAGATCCGCTTCGTATCGCTGGTGGAGAACGGTACCCATGTCCTTTTCGGCAGCCGGATGGCGGACTATGCGACCAGCGAAATCGCGCTGGCAAAGACTGTATTGCCCAGTCTCGACAAGGGCATGTTGTGCCTGGCAGACCGCGGCTTTTTCGGGTTTGAGATGTGGAAGCAGGCGGCAGCTACGGGTGCGGACCTGTTGTGGCGGGTCAGAAAAAACATCCAACTGCCCTGCGAAAAACGCCTGCCGGACGGATCTTATCTGAGTCGCATCTATCCGTCGCAGCAGGACCAGCGGCGCGGGCGCAATGGAATCGTGGTGCGTGTGATCGAATACCGCCTGGAGGGAGTCGAAGGGGCGGAGCCGTTATACCGGCTGGCAACCACGATCCTCGACCACGAACTGGCTCCGGCCGCCGAACTGGCCGCGCTCTATCACGAGCGCTGGGAGATCGGCGTGTCCAGACAAGGACACATTGTCCAGTCGGTGAGAGACCGGCCGAGGTCAAAAGACTCAGACCTCGTAGCTGGGGAGGCACCGTGGCGCGAAAGCAAGACGGTGGAGCCCTCCGACAAACATACTCGAAAGGAGTGTGCGCAACGCACCAGGTTGCAACGTGCAGTGAACGCAGACGTAGCCTCGTTACACGAATCTCCGGTGGCTGAGACGGTCGATAACGTGCGAAAGCAGCAAGAGTTGTCCGAAACGAGTCCGACACGGCAGCTCTCACCGGCGGGGTATCAGCGGCGACATGGTGTGAAGGATGATGTGGAAACTGGAGAAGCCCTCGGTGCCCGGCGAAGAAAACTCGTCGAGGAGATGCCGGCTATAACCGCGAGTGGGAAGTGCTGGTATAGGCATCAGGGTGACGGATCGGATCGAAGTACCGTTGATGGGCGTGCAGCAAAACGCGCCCGGAGGGAAGGATCCGGACCGGTGAATGTTCCGTCCGTCAAGGCGAGGCAGGGGTGTTGTGTCAAGAAGACGCGAAAAGCGTCATGCTGTACGAAAAGATGAGGGTGGGCCCCTCGGAGCCGCTCTGTAGGGGGAGGCTTCAAACTGCCATAAGCTGCTACGGTCTAAGGGCTGCGGTGGTGAACGTTATGGTTAAAAGGCGTGGCATTTGATCACGTCATGTATGGGTTAGAGAGACGAGTGTAAACGAACCTTCGATGACGCATCGAAAACTCCTTACAAGGCATCGAAACCGGAGTCGCACCCTTACTCCGGGAGCAGCCTGGCGGTTACCTGCTTACTGGCCGGGTGATGTCCGGTGTATAGAAGGCGTGACTCTAGCCCGGGCTTTTCGTACGGAACTTGAGAACCTGGTTGACGATGGTAAGGGAAAAGGCCCAAGGAGACGAAATCCGAGGCTGAAAGTACCGAAGCGTTAATCAGGGGCGGACTGCTTCGTAGTAGCGGTGATCCGGGGTAATGCCCGAGGAGCGAAGGGAGCAGGTCACTCGTGTCGAGACCGTCAGGGTCAACGGGCAACCGGAGGAACTCGCTGGTTTCGGCAGAAGGCGGCAGCTTTCACTGAGTGGCACGAGCCGGATGAATCGAGAGGTTCACGTCCGGAATCTGTGAGCGCCTCGGGGTGAAATTCCCCGGGGCGACTCGGCAGATGACAAAGGCACCCGGCAGTCTGCAGGAACTGAGGCGGCGGATTTATCGAAAGGCGAAGTCTGAAAAGACGCATCGCTTCTGGGGTCTGTTCGTGCATATCACGAAACTGGAGACCCTGGAGGAGGCTTATCGAATCGCCAAAGGAAACGGCGGTGCCCCCGGCATCGACGGCCAGAGTTTCCGGGACATCGAGTCAGCGGGACGGGCTGCGTTTCTGGCGGCGGTGCGAGAAGATCTTGTCACAGGCAGGTACAAACCAATGCCCAACCGCCGGGTGGAGATCCCGAAGGGCAAGGGCAAAGTTCGAATACTTCAAATTCCTTGTATCCGCGACCGCGTGGTGCAGGGCGCATTGAAACTGATCCTCGAAGCAGTATTCGAGGCGGACTTTTGCGCGAACTCTTATGGATTTAGACCCAAGCGAACACCACATGGCGCCTTGGCGGAAGTCAGGCGCAGTGTGATGCGGCGTATGTCCACGGTTATCGATGTTGATCTGTCGCGCTACTTCGACACGATTCGGCATTCGGTGCTACTGGATAAGATCGCCAAGCGGATCCAGGACCCACAAGTCATGCACCTCGTGAAGCAGATCATTCAAGCTGGCGGAAAGGTCGGTGTCCCACAAGGGGGACCGTTCACTCCCCTTACACAAAAGGTAATTTGGGGTGCTTGTCTGGTTTGGCGGTAGGCAACCGCCTGGCGGGGGTCCTTGTGGCACGGCAATGCTATGACGAATGGTGATGGTATCGTCTCCTATCTGAACGTCTTTGACGACGAGGCGTACGATTCGCTGGCGCTCGGTGATACTCAACGTATCAGCAGCACTGCGCAGGCGGACGAGAAACGCCGTAAGGGTTTCCGCCAGACGAAGGAAGGTTGCCCGATCGTTGGCCTGGTCAGCGATTGCCTGCAACTCAGCACGGAGCGCCTGTTCGCGTTGGCGCAGTGTTGGCATGCGCTCGCGCAACTGCTCGATCGAAAGAAGTGCTTCCTGGTAGGCGCACAGAAGTCGTTCGATACCCTTGCCAACATGCACTAATTCTCTTTGCAGGCTCTGTTCACGCTTTTGGGTCGGATCGGACGAGCGCGCTGCCGCCAGCCGGCGGTCAAGTTCCTGTTGGATCAGGGTTGGGTCCTCCAGCAGTCGGATCACCTCGGCCCAGACGATCTGATCGAGCAGATCCTGCCGGATCAGGCGGCGGTTGTCGCAGACAGGGCCACCCAGTTTTCGCCAGCTGTCGGAGCCAATACATTTGTAGTAATGAATTTTGCGTGCGCTGGTGCGCGTCGATGTTCGCGAAAAAGCATAGCCACACTTCCGACAGCTGACCAGCCCCTGCACGATACTCGGCTCTATGGTGTGGCGGCGCGATCGTAACTTATTCTCTTGCAGGAGCTCCTGAGCGCGGGCGAAGGTATCATCGCTTACCAGTGCCGGCACGGGGATCTCGATCCACTCTTCGCGTGGGCGCTCATGCCCTGCTGTAGTGCTGGGCGTAATCACACCCCGCCGACGCTGCGGACGGACAACGCGCGTCCGTGCGGAGGTGCGGGTCTTGCCGAAACAGGCCACACCGCGATAGGCAGAGTTGCGCAATACAGCCCAGACAGTTGAGCGTTCCCAGCGAGCGCTGGCTTTGCGAGTCGGGATGCCTTCGGTGTTGATCTGGCGGGTGATTTCCCCAATGCTGAGTCCTGCAACTGTGTACATCTCATAGATACGCTGCACCACCCGGGCCTCCGCTTCAAGAACGGCGTACGCGGCAAGTGTCTCGTCTGTCTTGCGAATATAACGGTAGCCATACGGAGCACCGCTCATCACGCTGACCTCACCAGACTGCGCCCGGTGTCGTTTACCGCGGCGCGACCGCTCCAGAATCTGCGCCCGTTCATATTCAGCAATCATCCCCTGAAACTGAACAAGCAGTTGATCTTCCGCGCTGGAACCCTGCGGCGCCTTGACAAAAAGCGTCTCGACTCCGTTGCGGGCCAGTTCCTCGATCAGCAGAATTTGGTATGCGTACTTTCGGCTCAGGCGGTCCGGTGCGTACGCGAGCACAACCTGGATCTGCCCTTCTGCGGCTAGGTCTCTCACACGCTCGAGGCCCGGCCGCTCTAGCGTTGCCCCGCTATAGCCCTCATCTTCGAAGACCCATTCTTCGGGTACCTCCAGATTGTGCTCCTTGGCGAACTCGATCAGCAACGCCGTCTGGCTCGCTATCGTGTGCGCCTCGCGCTGTTGCTCGGACGAGACCCGTGCATAAATCGCCGCCATCCTCATGATCGAACTCCTTTACACTCCCCCTCACCAGACTGCGCCCGGTGTCGTTTACCGCGGCGCGACCGCTCCAGAATCTGCGCCCGTTCATATTCAGCAATCATCCCCTGAAACTGAACAAGCAGCTGATCTTCCGCGCTGGAACCCTGCGGCGCCTTGACAAAAAGCGTCTCGACTCCGTTGCGGGCCAGTTCCTCGATCAGCAGAATTTGGTATGCGTAACTTTCGGCTCAGGCGGTCCGGTGCGTACGCGAGCACAACCTGGATCTGCCTTTCTGCGGCTAGGTCTCTCACACGCTCAAGGCCCGGCCGCTCTAGCGTTGCCCCGCTATAGCCCTCCTCTTCGAAGACCCATTCTTCGGGTACCTCCAGATTGTGCCCCTTGGCGAACTCGATCGGCAACGCCGTCTGGCTCGCTATCGTGTGCGCCTCGCGCTGTTGCTCGCTCGAGACCCGTGCATAAATCGCCGCCATCCTCATGATCGAACTCCTTTACACTCCCGCTAACGGGACGCTCCCGAACGGGCACCAGAATACGGTAGGCCTGACCGAGCTTCGCATCGTGCAAGCGATCAAATGCATATTCAACCTGAACTTGAAGCGGGCCGTGGGATTGGCGCAGCTCAGCCATGCCTTCTCTGAGTACCGAGAAACGCCGCCAAAGCGCGCGTCACGATCGCTCCGATTGTCAGGCCGCTGCTTCTGGCATAGGCTCGCAGAAGGCGAGCCGTTCCCACAGGCAGCTTGAGCGTGATCGGTACCGCAGCTTCCGAAACTTCGACCGGTTGGTCGAGATGGGTCGCTTCTTCCAGGTAGCGGTATGCCTGACGTTCTGACAGGGCGAACTGTTGGGATAAGCGCTGCATGGCCTCGGACAAGGCAACATTGCGCTGCAGCATTGCGTAAGCTGCATTCAGCTGTCGAGATTTGTCTGCTTTGGTCGACCGGGCCATCTGCCATAAACATATTACCTTTTACGGCGCATGTCAAGCTCCGGACGAATAGCCCGCCACCCCGACAATACCCTCTCAAATTCGAAATTACCTTTTGTGTAAGGGGAGTGATCAGTCCGCTGGCAGCCAATATCTATCTGAACGAGGTCGACTGGATCTTCGACGCGATTCGTCGTAAAACGGCAGACGGAGATTACGAGGCAGTCAACTATCACCGGTTCGCCGATGATGTTGTTATCACCGTCAGC
This sequence comes from uncultured Acidobacteriaceae bacterium, assembly GCA_963771305.1. Classification (GTDB taxonomy): domain Bacteria; phylum Acidobacteriota; class Terriglobia; order Bryobacterales; family Bryobacteraceae; genus CAJCIT01. The sequence goes on along the minus strand of CAVYTS010000028.1, from coordinate 208,030 downwards.
GGGCATCACACCAAACGGGGCTGGGCAGAACGGGCCCAGCAACGCCTCCAGGAACAGTTCGCACTGATCGGTGTCGAACTGAACACGGAGAAAACCAAACTGGTGAATACGCTGAACGGTGACGCATTCGGGTTTCTGGGGTTTGATCTGCGGCGTGTACGCAAGCGAAGCGGGGCAGGATATTTCATCCTGATGACTCCGAAGAAGAAGGCTCGCCAGGCGGTCAAGGCGAAGATCCGCGACATCATCGCGCATGGGGGCGCAACTCCCGTGGCGGAACTGGTGAAGCAAATCAATGCCACGCTGGCCGGATGGGTCAACTACTTCAGGGTTGGAAACTCGAGTCGGGCCTTTAGCGAGGTTCGCGACTACGTGGAGCTGAAGATCCGCACCCTGTTGACCAGGCGGAAACGGCGGCGAAAGTCGAGCGTGGGCTGGCGGCGATGGAGTAACGAATACCTCTACGATGTGTTGGGGCTCTATTGGGACTGGAAGATTCAGCCCCTCCCCGGCCTCGGGAGTGGGGACGTGAAAGTGGCTGTTAGACACCAGGACTCATAACCCTTTTGACGAAATTCACTGGGTGAGCTGCTTGAGGGAAAACCTCACGAGCAGTTCTTATGGGGAGGGGTTGGAAACGGGCGAGGCAACTCAGCACCGCGCCAGTCCCTTACCCGACAAACCGCGTTCGACGAACTCAAGACTCATCTGCGGGGCGCGCATATCGTGCTCCGCAGTAAAACGCCGGATCTGGTACGGCAGGAGTTCTATGGTCTGCTGATGGCACATTTCGCCGTGCGCGGCCTCATGCACGAAGCGGCGCTGCGTGTCGATAAGGATCCCGACCGACTGTCCTTCCTCCACGCCGTGCGCGTTGTCCGCCGCAAGATGGCCGCCTTCGGCGCCATTCCCCCCTCGGGGTCGAAAAGAGTTCCATAACGCGGTGCTGGACGAGATCCTCGACGAGTCTGCCGCTTCCAGCCGCAATCGTCGCAATCCCCGAGGGGTCAAGCGCAAGATGAGTAACTTTCCCCTGCGCCGCGGCTACAAGCGTTCGCCACTCAGCGACATCTCCGCAGCCATTAGGATCGTTAAGTGAAGAGTATTGCACCTAGCTTAGCTAAAGCTAGTCGCTGAAACACCGCCAACGAACAGGGTCGGTGCCGCTGTAGAAGTCCATCGATTTAGCCGTCTTGCAGTGTTTTCGCATTTCAAATTGGAGGATCTGCATGCGGGCATCTCGCCAAGACTAGTTTTCGGGCTGGGGACTATTCTGATGTTACGGTTCAGAGCCCCGCGTACCGTGCAATCCCATGGCCTAAACTGTCAGCGCGCGAACCCTCGTGAGTTGGTTCCGCTGGTCATGGTGCTAAAAGCGGCCACGCCAAGAGGTAGTCCATGCGGCCCAGCATCTGCACATAGGCCTTGGTCATGGGGCCTGGCCCGTTACGTCCGCGGCTTACCCGACTGATTTGGAACTCGGCTCTTCGCTGGCGACGCACAATGTCCGGCAGGGGAAATGATCGCCGAACTTGTGGTGAAAACAGGCGATCTGCCGCGGAATGGCAAAGAGGATTCCAGACGACAACGCCGTATATCAGTCCCTATTCGCAGACGGTGTTGCCGAGTGCATTCCTCGCCTCTGTTTCGAAAGGGTTCTTTGTGAGACTGCCTGTCCGTGTTGATAGATAGAGATGCTCGTCCAATAACCGGCAGGAGGCCTTTCGTGGCCGACAGCAGTGCAAAACTAATTTTACTGTGGGTCGCATGCTCGTTTACCTTAGCCCAGGTTGACCAAGCGTTTCGAGCAGTTGTCGTGTCGTCAGTGGGCCGGGGATCTGCGCGACCATCTTGCCTTCGCGGTTGTAGAGTAGGCTGTGCGGGACGCCGTTAACCAAAGACTGCTTCTGTGTGATGCCGCTCGGATCGAGCACCACGCAGAAGGTAATCGGGTGTTCAGCTAGGTACCGCTTAACGGTGCCAACGTCTTCTCCTGTGACGGCTAGAATGAGCAGTCCTTGATTGGCGAAGCGATTGTGCATTGTCTGAAAATCCGCTATTTCGCGCTGACAAGGAGGGCACCATGTTGCCCAGAAATTGACCAGCACGACTTTGGCGGCGAGTCCCTTCAAGTGCCACGCCTTTCCGTTTGTGTCAGTAAGTGTGAAGTCCGCTGTGGCCCGCGTTTTCGCTTGATCTTCAAGCTTAACCAACTCGGCACGGTAAAGCGGAGCGTCCAGAGAAACCCGGATGTGGCGATAGAAGGCAAATTCTGCAAGAGTTGTCAGGGCTAATTCCGCGCCACTTCCCGGCTCGTCCCGCAGTTCATCGACCAGTAAATCGGCGGTCCCCTGCAAAGTGGTTGATTCGGTGGCAACCTCCCCGGCAGAGACGGCCAAATTGGAGGCGAGCGTAAGTCGGTATCGTTTTGGCTCTTTGCGAATCCGTTGCAACATTTGCCGAAAGGCTGCGTCGCGCGTTGGCTCGGGGAGGTTCGGCAGCATCTGAATTTCCTTATCCATAGCTTTGGCCTCGGCCAGCGCAGGCGGGTCTTGAGCACTAAGCGCAGTCATAAGCGACAAAGCGACCAGAACGCACGTCCGCATAGCTCCGAGGCTATCAGCCGTTGGTCGATCAAGCGATACGGGGCGTTATCCCTTATCCCCGTGCAACGCTGGAGCAACGGCACAAGTGTAGAATGATGCGAAAAGATGGCGGCCCTGGAACTGAGAGATCAGATTCGTGAAGCATTTCCGGCCACTCAGTTCTATGGGCCGATTACCTCCTGCGATTGCGAGGAGTGTACAAGTATCGAGAAGAACTTCGACACAAGAGATGGGACGAGATTCCGACGGCCTTCCTGGACTTTACGTGTAACCCAACGCTACTCACGCCGGAGGCGTTCGGTGCATTTCTCGCCGCGTACCTGCTTCGCGCGTTGGACGATTTAGGCAGGCACAGCGTCGTCGTGGAGTTCACCGTTTATAGTCTGTGCCCAAATGAGCCAGAAAAGAACGGCCAAGAGGACCAGGTTGGCGTAGGCTGGCTCCTGCAGCGGGCTCGGTTGATGAATCCGTCACAGATTCAGGCGATCCGGGCATTCTTAGTGTTTGTGCAGGAAAACGCTGGCGATGCCGAGTGGTTCCGGCCTTTTATCACAGACGCTTTGAAAAAAGTTTGGCAGTGATTGCCGGAGGGGCTCAGTCGCGATCACCCGGTCGGCTTGGTGATGCGTCCTTTGCGCTTTGGGGGTGCCAGGTGAGTATCCACGGTTACCAGGTTTCTTCTCTCCGGCATGTGGTTCTGGGTCCAAGCGGATTTTACAGACGCTATCGCCGTATATCAGGATCTATCCGACGAAACCTCGGGTGGCGATTCTTTGCAAGACCTAAAAGCGAATGGCTACCTCGCCGCTTGATCGGGGGCGGCCACTGCGGGACGGTCCGCTTCGAGCACGGCCCTCTGTACGAATGTCCGACAATCCACCCAGTGCATCGTAAATACTACGCCGTTACCGCGGATCAATCGGCGTCGGCCACTCCTCGTCGTCGGGCGTTACGCAACCGGGTGCACACAGCAAGCGCTTTCTTGATCAACCGGCCAAATGCCGGCTGGCGTTGCCAGCAGCGCGCAGCAGGTCACTCCTGGCGGAGCGCGCGAATCGGGTCAACCCTCGTGGCTCGCAGCGCTGGGATCAGGCTCGCGAGTACCGCAACCACAATAAGGAACAGCGCTGCCCCCGCTATGCTCACAGGGTCGGCTGGACTGACTTGGTAAAGCAGAGGCGCGATCTGCGGCGTCGCTGCCAGGGCGATGGCGAGGCCGGCGGCGATCCCCAATAAAGCCAGCAGCAAGCCTTCTCTCATGACAATCCGAAGCACGCCCCCATGGTCGGCCCCCAGCGCCATGCGGATACCGATTTCCCGAGTCCGTTGGCTTACCGAGTAAGCCATAACTCCATATAGGCCCACCCCGGCGAGCAGCATGGAAATGATGCCGAGCACTGCTAGGAACGACGAGGCGATCCGCGACCCAAACCAGGCAGCCGAGATGTAATCCGACAAGGGCATCGCCGTGAGGCCGGTGGAATTTGGATCGATGGCTGACATTTCGCGGCGGAGTACGGGGACTAAATCGCGCGCGTCACGGTCGGTCCGAACGTAGAGGGCCACTCCGGTTTCGCCACTGCCGTAGTGCACCTGGTCGAAGGACATGTAGAAGTATGGCTGCGGCGCTTCCGACAGATTGTAGTACTTGCTGTCCTTGACCATTCCTACGATCTGGAACGGTTTGCCGTAAATCTGCACCCGGTGCCCCACGGGGTCGCGGCTGTCGAAAAAGCGCCGTGCGAAAGACTCGTTGACGATCATGACGCGCGGTGCCGTTTCGTTATCCTCGGCCCGGAAATCGCGGCCGGCGAGAAGCGGGATCCGCAGCAAGTCAAAATAGCCGGGCGACACCGAGGCGTGATGCAGATCCAGGTTCTCGCCGGGCCGCGACGCATACCCTTCCACCACGATGGTGGCCCACTTTCCCAGCCCGAAGCCGAGTGGGATGGAGTCGGAATAGGCGGCGCGTGTCACCCCTGGTACGGCCAGCAGGTGCTCGCGGAGCCGCCGCGAGAACTCCTGCTCCTGGCTGGCCGTGTAGTTGTTCGTCGATAGAAAAAGACGGCCCACTGTCACGTTGCGGTGATTGAAACCGGCCGGAGTGTTCTCTAACCCGTAAAGGCTGCGAACAAACAGTCCGAGCGTCACCAGAGCTGCGAGCGCCAGCCCCGTTTCGGCTACCACCAGCGCCCCTGAGATGCGCTGCGCGTGCCCGCTCCGTGTACCGCCTCTTCCACCCTGCTTCAGTGCATCCACCAGGCTGCGCTGCACCAACTGAAACGCGGGCGGAATCCCGGAAATCAGCGCGGACCCAAAGCCGACCAGAGCGGCAAACAGGAACACCCGGGCGCTCGGCTGTACCTCGAAACTCACCGGCACCCCGGTGGGCGGTACGAAATAGATAAGCACATTTTCAAGCCACAGAACCAGCGGCAACCCGGCAAGCGTTGCCAGGGTCGCCAAAAGTAGGCTTTCACAAATCAACTGGCGGCTCAAACGACCCGGACTGGCGCCCAGGGCAGCACGGATGCCGAACTCCGTCTGTCGGGCTGCGGAACGAGCCAGTAGAAGATTGGCGACGTTGGCGCATGCAATCAGCAGCACGAGTCCACACGCCGCACCGAGGATGGCCAGCGGCCATGCCACAATGCTCGACGCTCCCTCCTGCGCCTTCCAGATCGGCACGATCTGTGCGCCGATCCCCTGGTTGGTTTTCGGAAAGCCACGGGCAAGGCGCGCCGCAACCGTCGCCGCCTCGGCGTTTGCCTCCGAGACGCTGACGCCGGGTTTGAGCCTGACTATGGCCTGGAAGTGCCGCGCATCGCGCTCGCGTTCTCCGGCCAGCCGCACTGGAACCCAGATGTCGAGCGCCACTCCCGGGAAATCGCCGCGAAATTCCGGAGGCGCTACCCCGACGATGGTGACCGGGTACCGGTTGATCCGCACGGTGCGCCCGAGGACGGACTTGTCGGCATGAAAATAGTTCTTCCACACCCGGTAACTGATGACTGCCGTGAACGCTTTGGCCCGGTCGCCGTATTCGTCGCGAGTGAACGCGCGACCCAGGACCGGCTTTACGCCCAGAACGTCGAAGTAGTTTCCGGAGACCGATTCGTACCACGCGAAATAGGGCTTCTCTCCGTCGCCGATGGAGGCGGGGCCTTTTTGGTTCAGCAACAATCCGGAAATACTGCGAAGGCTGTCCTGGAAGTCCCGGTAGTCGGCGTACGAAACCTGATGCTGCATGCCGCTGGAACTGACGGACTCAAGCACGGCGAGTTGTCCGTCGTCCCTGGCGCCGCGGAACGGGTGTCGGACCATCCCGTCGATCCAGCCAAAGACGGTCGTGATAGCGGCAATACCTAGCGCCAGAGTAAGCACTGCGACCGCGGTCAGGGTCGGGGTCCGGCGGAGGACACGCATCGCATACCGCAGGTCTTCAAGGACGTTTCGCATGTGGTTTCCAGCGCTCTGGGTGCAAGTTGACTTCCTAAGTAGGTGCTTGATTCTATTGAACGGTAAGGTCAGTCGGTGGTCGATTTTCGGGGTTCACGTGTCCGAGAATGGGACCCGCCCTTCACGATTTCTAGCTGATTGCAACGGTGTAGCCGCAGACCGAATAAGTCGAGCCGCATCTCGGGAATGGTTCCGGGAGCGGAGCGGCGGGACGCGTACAGACGCAGGATTTCGCTGCCTTTCGGTATCCACATTGACCGATTGTCGCCAATGCCAGAGCGGTGCAGGGATTACTCATGCCTGGCCGCACAGCGTTTACCAATCCTGCTGCTCCGAGCGTGTGACGCGCCACTCGGAGAATGGTTGGATTACGTGCTGCGAAGGATCGCTCCGAAGATAAGGTGCTCTTGGAAACTTGCTCAGTTTAGGACCGTGAAGTCTGGTGTCAATCATCCGCCGACAGGAGGCTCGACCGTTTTAGCGACGACAACGCCGTATATCATTCCTAATGCCCTGGAACTATCGCCAGACGCTGGCGCGAACCGTGCCCCTCGCAGATTCGGCATAGCGTTACGATGAATGCTCCATGGCCGGAAAAGGACACTCTTCGACCATGCTGGAGGATGGCTTCGAAATGGCCGCCAAACGGGTATCCGAGAAGACAACATCTCCGAAGGTTTCCGGCCGAGCCCGGAAACGGCCGAAGATGTAATCAAATGCCCAAACCTGAGGCTGCATTTTGGAGAAACCGGAGTAGGGCGCGAACGTGCCGATTCCTCGCGCCCATTTTGATCGGCGTGCCTGTGTTCGTGGCTCTTGCGCCGCAAACGCAACAGGCGCCACCGTCGCCCAAAATATCCGTCGAAGTGAAACTGGTGCTTATTTCCGCCACTGTGCGCGACAAGCAGGGAAAAATTGTGCCGACGTTAAACAGAGACGATTTCGTGCTTTACATAGACGGGCACCTCCAGGCGATCAACAATTTCATGCGTCAGAGCGACCTCCCCTTGACGCTGGGATTGCTTCTGCAAACAAGCCTGGGTCCGCACCAGCAAGATGCGCTCCACAATGCAAGCGACGCGAGCTATGCGTTCCTGGACCACATGCTGCGGGAAGATAAAGACAAGGCGTTCGTAGTTAGTTTTGACCGGAAGGTCGAACTCTTGCAGGGTTTACCCTCTTCTCTCCCGAAGCTCCATGCCGCCCTCCAGCTCACGCAATCGACCGACTTCAGCAGTGAACGGCGCGTCGGCGGGACGCTGCTCTACGATGCTGTCTGTCTCGCATCGAACGAACTGATGAAGACGAAGCACGGACGAAAAGCACTCTTCATCTTGTCGGACGGGATAGATCGCGGTAGCAAGGAAACGCTGGAAGATGCAGTTGAGGCGGCGCTGCGAGCTGATACTTCCGTGTATTCGATCCTGGTGACCGAGAACTGGCCAGGTCCGAGCGGCAAAAAGGTACTTGAGAGAATCTCGACCGAGACGGGCGGACGCATGTTTAAAATCTTCCATGGGTTAACGGTGGCTCAGATATATGCGCAGGCGGAAGAGGAATTGAGGAACGAATACGTACTGGGCTATACACCGACTCCGGGTACGGGCGAGGGTTATCACAGAATCCGGCTCACGACGAAGCAAAAAGGCCTGACCGTTCAGGCGCGGGACGGGTATTACTCAGATCAGTAACACCCATGAAGAAGTCGGCGAGACGCCCGGTGACTGGCATTCCGCTGATCCGGGTCGACTAGAGCTGATGCTGCCGACTTCGTTAGGCGCCAAACGAGCGTATAGGGGCGGCGGCACATTTTCCCTGAGAGTCCCTGAGACAGTCTGGGACTACTTGCATCCTAAATATAGCCAAGGGCTCCGCCGAGGCTCCGCCGGGCTCCGCCGTTGAAATCCCAGGCAGAAGCCGAGGTAACGACGTAACAACGTTACATGCCAAGTATCCAAGCCCAATATCTGAGAGATGAATTCTCAGAATGGCCGGGCTAGGAACCTAGCCTGCCTATATCGCTCCGATTACTTCTGGGGCTGCCTCCGATCACGAAGGCCAGAATCTCGTTTCTAAAGCTCGGCTCAGTCTCGGAGGATCGAAGTCGTTTCGAAATCGGTCATTCGTGCCGTAACGCCCGTACGGGATCCAAGCGGCTAGCCCTTCGCGCCGGAACCCAAGTCGCGAAGAGCGCGACCGCAGTGAGCAGGATCGGCGCGCTGAGAAATGCAACTGGGTCTTGCACTTTGAAACTGAACAGAAAGTTCTGGATCGAGCGCGTCAGTGCCCAAGAACCGAACGCCCCAGCAGCGACTCCGTAAATCGCAATGCGAAGACCCTGAAAGACTACCATCGCAGACACATTTCCGGGGTCAGCCCCAAGGGCCACACGAATTCCGATCTCATGGGTGCGCTGTTGAATGGAGTGCGCCATCAGGCCATATACGCCGACGGCTGCGAGCAGGAGCGCGGATGCCCCGAAGACACTGAGCAAAATCATATTGAATTGCCGCTCCGCGACAGATCGGCCCAAGATTTCGTCCATAGAGCGTATGTTCGCTACGGGTAGACCGCCGCTCGACTGGGTTAGCTGTGCTTCCAGTGAAGAGCGAATCGCACGCGAGTCTTCACGGGTGCGAATGAGCCATCCAATGGGACTGCGAACAATATACTCCGTCAGTCCGTCGGGAGATTGCGCCATTGAGAAGTAAATGATGGGAGGAGCCTGGCTCTCCAATCCAGCTGCGTGAATATCGCCGACCACTCCGACAATTCGCCAATGATTCTCGGGGACATCGGGAAATATTAATTGAGCATCAAGAGGGTTGCTCTTGATGCCGTTCGTCCAGAACTTATGCGCAAACGCCTGGCTGACGACCACCACGGGCTCGGAGGCATGATTGTCGCTGACGGCCAACATACGGCCCTGTAAGAGCAGGATTTTCATAACGCCAAAATAGCCAGGAGTTACGGTCGTCTTGGTTCTAGCGGGTGGCGGATACGCTGCGAGCGCATGGGAGATCGGCCTCATTACGGGCATGGCTGACGCGGGTCTCGACGTTCGAAACGCTGACCTTTTCGTGGGAACCTCCTCGGGCTCCAGGGTCGCGCTCCATCTTGCGAGCGGAGTAGCGCACGAAGAAGTATTTCAAAGACGCCTTCGCCCAGATCCTCCGTCTGCCGAGCGGCCTGCTGCGGTTGACTGGGTAGAACTTCGCGACGGCCTAGCTCGTGCGAAGCAGGCTGGCGGCGGTCCAACTGAAATTCTCCGGAGATACGGATCGCTGGCGCTGGCCGCCGCTTTGGGAAGGAATGGTTCAACCCGACGAGAAATCGTCGCGGCGCAGCTTCCCATGGAGACTTGGCCGGAACAAAAGGTGCTGATTGTCACCGTCAATGCGGACACTGGAGAGCGACGCGCCTTCGATCGCAACAGTGGCATCGATCTGGTGGACGCGGTAATTGCCAGCACCGCTTCCTTCGGCTGGCCGCCCACCCTGTTTCAAGGCCAGCATTACATTGATGGCGGGTTCTATTCCCCTGACAACGCGGATCTGGCGACTGGCTTCGATCGAGTAATGATCCTCGCGCTCCAACCGGGTCCTTTGGGCGTTCCTTCCATGAGTTTGGTCAAGCTTGACGCCGCAGTAAATACGCTACAGAGCGGCGGAGCACAAGTAGAGGTCATAAATCCCGATGAAGATACGCTCGCGGAGCTCGCCTCGGCTGGTGGCGTCATGAATCCGGCAATTTCTGCACCAGCCGCAAGGGAAGGGCGCTTACAAGGCGGACGTATCGTAAGCCAACGTATCTCGTCGTTTTGGAGGTAGAGAGCGCCAGGCTGTTCGGTGACCGCTCCAGAAACTTCCCGGAAAGTTGGCCGGGAGGGTCGATCACTCGCGATCAGTCGCGCAGCGTTTACCAATATGTCGGCTTCGGCGTGTGACGCGCCACTCGGACAAAGCTCGGATGTTGGGTGGCGCGGGCCCAAGTCCGTTCTGGGAAGTTTCACCGATTAGGAACGATATACGGCGATATCGTCTCCAATGCGCTTCGCCAACCAGCATCAGACCGGCAACACAACCGGCATAGTAGTCGGAATCCTTTGCAAAACCTCCTGTACGCTTAGGCCAAACAATCAGAAACGAATTAGGCTACGCATATGCAACTAACGATTCACGTGCCAGATGACATGCTTGAAAAGGTGAAGGACAAACTGCCACACCGAGAGGTCGGTGTTTTAGAAGCGATTGCTCTCGATGCCATCATCGGGTTCTTACTCAAAACTCGAAGATACGCCGAAGCCAGAACCAGCTTAATCTCGGGCGTTGCTTTAGGTTCGGCTCTTTTCATGGAACGGGCCGGGCGGAGCGCGGTTCCAGCGCAACGTGATATCGCGGTTGTGGCGAATGTCGAAACCCGTGGCCTCGGCCTCCCTTTCGGTCTATAATGCCCTGGACCAGGAAGCTCGTGCAAAAGTCCGCAAAGCATGACCACTGAAACACAAGGCGCACCACCCATCGAGCCTGGTTGGAATACACGGGTTGCTCATTACAGAAATTGAGCGGGTCGGTCTGGCAAACCACGATTCACGCAGCTTCAGCGAAGACGAGCCATGTTGAGCGCCAGAACCGGTACATCGTTTCTCACTAAGTTATTTCGGTCATGACTATCTCAACCGCTTCCAGTTTCGAATCTTTAGGAGTCCATGGCGTCGGTGACCAATGCTATCTTCGCGCATCTAAGTTTTGTTAGTGACTGTTTGTGCACCGTACAAGGAGATGACTATGAAAGCAGTTGTTGTCCACCAATATGGCGGTCCTGAAGTACTCAAGTTCGAGGAATACCCTGATCCCGTGGCGGGTCCCGGCGAAGTACTGGTTCGGGTCGCCGCCACGAGCGTGAATCCGATCGACTACAAGCGGCGCTCCGGGTTAACGAAAGACTTCTATCCCATCACTTTTCCGGGACTGATAGGAGTCGACATTGCGGGGACCGTGGTGACGATTGGGCCGGGAGTGGAAGGCTTTTCCGTCGGCGACCAGGTATTCGCTATGGCGGACAATACTTACGCCGAACTTTGTGTCGTGAATGCAGCGATCTTGGCGAAGATCCCCAAGGGGCTCGATTTGATCCAAGCGGCGGCGCTGCCACTGGTGACGACGACCGGCAACCAGCTCCTTTCAGCTACGGGAATCAAAGTGGGCCAGACGGTCATGGTCGTTGGTGCTGCTGGGAGTGTCGGGCGTTCGGCGGTATTCACTGCGAAGGAACGCGGGGCGACTGTGATCGCGGGGGTTTTGAAGAGGCAGATGAATGAGGCGAAGACTGTCGGCGCGGACCAGGTCGTCGCGACCGACGACGACACCGCGATTGCGAATCTTTCTCCGCTCGATGCAGTTGCGGATGCGGTCGGCGGAAGAACCGCCGAAAAGCTGATCGCCAAGGTCAAGCCGGGAGGAGTCTATGCATCGGTTGTCGGGGCACCGAAGAACGCTGCGGAGTACCCATCTGTAAAGGTGGTGGCAGTATTCTCGAAATTCGCCAGGAAAACACTCGAGTTCATGGCTGAAGCGGTGCGAGATGGCAAGCTAGCGATCCCGATTAGCCGGAAACTGCCACTCAGTGAGGCGGCCGAGGCTCAAGCAGCGGCAGAGAAGGGTGGTGCCGGGAAGATCTTGCTGGTGTCTTGACAAAAGCCGCTCATCTTATTGCGACAGTGAGAAAACGCTGTTCATTGACGACTCCGATTCCGATCATACGCGAGCGAGCGTTCACATCAACCGCCCGGGAATCCGAACAGTAACCACGACTGATTGGCTACCCAGTGCGGGTAAAGCTCGGTCATCTGGTTGAACAGCTCTTCGTCGGACGCCGTGGTCTGCTTCAGCCGATCGAAGTCCAGCAGATAGCGCTTAGTGTCCTCGATCGCCGAGGTAAGTCGGGCGCACCTGGTTTCTTGTGACCGGCAACAACAATCGCCGGCTTCAGCGCCGCCAACCTGTCCCTACCAAATACTCCGCCTCACGAAGAATCAGGGACTTGGCCGGCGTTCTTGTGACATTGTTACTGGCGTTATGGAACGTGCTGGGAATACGGTTCGGGTTTTCGGACACTACGGGGATCTTCGCTATGCGCAATGCTACGTAGACAAACATCTAGACCGATTTCTGCCCTACCGACTTTCCTCCGACGGGCCATCCACAGGTCTCGGCTGCTGCTCGTTGATCTTGTAAAAGCCAGGCGAGATCCCGAGATGCGCCAGCCGGCAATTAGGCCGTGGCTTATGATGTCCTGAGAACCCGCTGGCCGCATTACGGACGATATCGCCGTATATCGTTCCTAATCCGGCGAAATTTCCTACATTGCTGGGCGTTTAGTAGTGCGAAGGGGATTTATCAACAGGTAACTCGCGGATTGCATAGTAAGGCTTCCCCCCCCAGAGTTTACTAGGTCGTTCGAGTCCGACGGCGCGGAAGTCCAGCTCCACGAGAATGAGAACGCAACTGTTCACCTGAAGTTGATTCCGTCACGCTGTTTCGGAGGCGAGGCGGAGTTCGCAACCAAATATTTGCATTTATGGAAGCTTGAGCGCGACGCGCCACTAGGTAGTGGCCCGACGGAGTACGAATTACTGGATTAGATTCTTGGATCGAAGATCGTAAACAAGAATACTTCAACATTTGAAGAGGTAACATCAGGCGGCGGCCAGCAGGTCGACGATATCCTGTATCGCCTTGTCGGCCTTGTGAAAGGCGGCTTCTAATTTGGTGTTTGGTCGAGATGCGGGATCAGGCTTGTGGTGGAAGCGGCTGTTGGCGAGAGGGCCGCAGAGGCGCTTGTGGAAGAACAGGAACAGCAGCGCAACCTGTAGTCCTTTGGAAGTGAGGCGGTAGGCATAGCGGCGGCCGTCGCGTTCGAGCAGACCATGACCTTTCAATTTGCGAAGGTCGTAACGGAGTTGGTTCAGACCGTAGGTTTTGGCGGAAAGTTCGAAGGTGGTGAGCACAGCTTGGTGAATCTGTTTGGCCGTCCAGCCGCCGACGGTGGTGGCACCATGCAGGAGTACTTCCATCAGGCGAATGATCCGCGGTTCATGGATTTTGATTCCGGGGTAACGGACGGTACCGATCGTCACGGGCAAGGCTAGACGTTGCAGCAGCGGGAAATCCACATGGACGTTGAGCCAGTGGGCCTGGCAATCGGCGAAACGATCCGTAATGATCTGGAATCGTTTGCGCACGGCATCGAGATGATTGAGACCCTTCTTCAATCCGAAATCGCGCAGATTGTTGGAAACCAGTTCGTTGCGCAGGAACCGGGAAAACTTTTCATACTGTTTGAGGAAGGAGTTTTTCCAATAGGCCCGGAAGACATGATGACCGTGCTCGATCTGCTCGATGACCGTCGCCAGTTTGCCGCACAGTCGCTTGTTGAGCCGGACGCCGAAGATCTCGCTGATGCGATGGGCCGTCAGCCGCCAGAGCCCGAGTTCACAGCTTCGCTCGAAGATCTTGTGGATGGGAAAGTGGCGTTTGAAGATGAAGTTGCGGCAGTACTCGATCTGGGCGATGGCGTAAAACCGCGACAGGTTCATTTGGCTGCGTTCCTTTTTGGAGAACTTCGGCCCCAACAGGAATGTCCAGTAGTCGAGTTGCTTGCCGATGATCTCTGCGCTCAGCCGGTCGGCGGCCGCCTGTAGTTGTGTGCTGAGCATGTTCAGCAGCTTAAGGGTGAAAGTCCCGGCCCAACCTGATGGAGGTGAAGGGCTAGAGATATGCAAGGGCTACCGCCGCGAGGCGGGGTCTGAAAGAAGCATGGATCAAATGTGCGAGTCGATGGACAAAAACCGGATACAAGGCGTTAGCGTCGGACGAGCGGGCAACTTACCGCAAAGTCCATATCCATCAAAGATGCGAAACGTAGATTCGGCGACTGTGCACGGAAGGCAGCTGAACTTACCTCAGGAGATCTGCTGTGTGTCGCTTCGGCGACTGAGATGGCCGAAAGGCGGTCTGACCACAGAGCAGAAGTCAGCAGAGGGCATATTAGGTTACGTCGTCGGCAAGGCTCGTGAGGCACTCCAAATGCCGAAAGGCGGAGTCAACAGATAGGCCAAGCCGGAAACGGTAACTGAAGGCCCGAACGAGAGGAGTGGCAAGTACGACATGGATCTCAAAGGCGACAGGCAGCGGAATCTCCAGACTGAACTGGACTTCTCTCCCATGCGAGCGGGTGAAGCCTGCGGAACGGGGAGGGAAGAGACTGAATCGCAGGTGACGGCCCATGACACCGAAAGCCCAGCTAGAACCAATCGATTGATGGAGGAAGTATGTGAGCGAGAAAACCTGAAGGCAGCATTGCGGCAGGTGAAGGCCAATAAAGGAAGCCCGGGCGTCGACGGGATGACCGTCGTCGGACTGAAGGACTTCCTGAAACAGCACTGGCCAACCATCCGGGAACAACTGTTGAATGGAACCTATGAACCGAAACCGGTGAGACGGGTGGAAATCCCCAAGCCGGATGGAGGGGTGCGAAAACTTGGCATTCCTTCGGCGTTGGATCGATTTATCCAACAGGCGGTGTTGCAGGTTCTGCAGAGGCGGTGGGACCGGACGTTTTCCGATCACAGCTATGGGTTCCGACCGGGACGGTCGGCTCATCAGGCGGTGGCACGGGCGCAGCAGTATATCGCCGACGGCCACGGCTGGTGCGTTGATTTTGATCTGGAGAAATTCTTCGATCGGGTCAATCACGACAAACTGATGGGTCAGATCGCCAAACGGGTCGAGGACAAGCGGCTGCTGAAACTCATCCGGGCATTCTTGAATGCCGGGGTGATGGAGAACGGGTTGGTCAGCCCAAGCGTAGAAGGGACTCCACAAGGAGGCCCACTTTCACCACTGCTCAGTAACCTCGTGCTCGACGAACTCGACCGGGAGTTGGAGCGCCGGGGCCATCGCTTCGTTCGATACGCGGACGACTGCAATATCTACGTCAGCAGCGAGCGGGCGGGGCAACGGGTGATGGAGAGCGTTACGCAATTCATCACGCAAAAGCTCAAGCTCAAGGTGAATGAGACGAAGAGTGCGGTGGCACGACCGCAGGAACGGAAGTTTCTCGGGTTCAGCTTTACGGCCGGTCCGGAGGTCAAGCGCGTGATTGCGCGTAAGGCCATGGATCGGTTCAAGCGGCGAATCCGGGAGATCACGCGACGGGCCAAAGGCGTCAGCATGGAGACGACGATGGAGGAACTGGCACCGTATATGCGGGGCTGGCGCAGCTATTTCGGATTCTGCGAAACGCCTGAAGTGTTGATCGGCTTGACCCGCTGGGTCCGGCTGCGCCTCAGGGCGGCTATGTGGCGGCAGTGGAAAACTCCGCGCCGTCGCCGAGCGGCTCTGTTGGAACTGGGGGTACGGGAGCGGCTGGCGAGCAATACCGCCGGCAGCGGTCGCGGCCCCTGGTATCTCGCGAAGGCCACGGCCCTCTGCGTAGGGCTTTCTAACGCTTACTTCAAATCGCTCGGACTTCCCTCATTGTTCGAGGAGTGTTAGCGTAACCGACTCGAACCGCCGTGTACGGACCCGTACGCACGGTGGTGTGGGAGGAGGGGAGCCGCGAAGCTCTCCCCTATCCCGATCGGCCACATTATCCACCGCCAGGAAAGCATTGTCGTTTTTGCGGAAACCGATCTGCTTTCGCTTCAGTTCCTGTTCGATGAAAGAGTGGCCGTTGAGCCAGTAGGTGGCAGAAAAGGGAAAGAAACTCGCCACACGCACGATGATGGGCCCCAGGACTGCATCCCGGATATAGAAGTAGTAGTGGGTGAAGCGGCTTCGTTGGTGTGCCAGAATGCGATGGTTCGGATCCTTGGTCGGGAATTTGGGCACGCTGATGCGGAAGGTTCGGCCTTGCTCCATGCTTTTGAAGATGAAGTAGACGCCGTAGGCGTTCTTCTTCTCCAAGCGGCGCAGCGCGGGCAGGACGTAGTCCTCTTTGCGGGTCCCTTTCTCCGCCCACTCGATCGGGATCTTGTGGTTGCGGGCGTAGGCCTCGACCCAATCCCGGTAGTCGTTGGTGCGCTGGCTGAGAATCTCTTTGCTCACCACCGGGATGCCAAGGACCTGCCGAAAGAAATAGACCACCTGCTCGGGTCGGGACAAACCGTTCAAGTACCCGTGAATGACGATGCGGTCGAAGCAGTGATAGACCAAGGACAGGAAATCCGCGAACAAATGGATGAACCGTTCCATGTCAACGCACTATACTCGATGGAGAGAAAAACGGTGGGCCGCAGAACTATCAAACGCGGACAGGCTAGACAAGTGGTGGACGGCAAGGGCTTCCGCCTGGCCGACGAGATTGCCTACATCCAAGACAAGGCCGCCGATCACGACGGGCGTATTGTCACCATCGGCCAACTCGTCCTCTTCGCTACCGACACCGGTGATGCCTGGCTACTCGACGTCACCGACCAACTTGCGGCCCGTCTCGCCAGAGATGGCGACCCCGAACCGATCTCCCTGGAAGAGACCGATACCAGCTTCGCCATCGAATGGAAGGGCCACTATTGCATTGAGGGATCCGCCTTCGTCTACTCCGATCGCGACACCGGCCGTGTCACCACTATCCTCGGCTATCCAACACAAAAAATCGCTCAAGCGGGCTGATCTAGAAATTTCAAATATCTTTGGCTAGACTTCATTCCCAAGATCGTTTGCGACTTCGATCCGACCGGCCCGCTCGCGTGCCGCTCTCTACCTTAACTCTTTTAACTCTGTTGTCAAGAGCCATGGCCGTTTCTCAAGCGACAAGTCAATGCTGATGTACACCTTCCGACCCGAGCAGCCTGCTGGCCTGGATTGGCCCACACTCTCCATTCGGTACTGATGTTTATCGAGCTCGCTGAGAAGTAAATAGGTGCGCAGCGGCCCGTTCAGCTTCTTCTCGCCCATATCACGAGTGTCCACTGTGATGAGCCAGTGTTGGTGCATTTTGTCGCAGAGGGTAACGCTGTAGAAGTCACCAAAAATGTAGTCCGCGTACAGCCGATTGTGCTGCTCCTTGGTTTGTTCCGCGGAGCTGGATTGCATTTCGTCCCAGGGCCTGGTCAACCATTCTTCAGCGAAGTCTTGGGGCCGGAGCGCGACTGGATCGACACGACGGGCTGCTGGAGCGAAGCTGTAGCGAAAAATCCGCGTGCGGGTCAGGATGCCTGAATCCAGGCTCCTATCCGTAAACTCGATGATCATCTCCTCCGGCTTGAGTATGAACTCGGGCCCACCATTGACATTGCCATCATAGAAGCCCTGCTGATCAGCCAGTAGGGACTCGCTTTCGATATCCCGGCCCAATCGGTAAACAGAGTAAGCCATGCCCGCCCACGAAGATGCGCATTGGACCGACGTGTAACTGGCCAGCAAGAGCCGACGGCCCCGCGGATCCGGATCGGACAGTTTCAACCCCCATTGGGTATATCCCCATTCGCTCTTCGGATGGTCCTCCAGCACGCGTGTTCGTCCGGCAGACTCAAACCGGTACAAATAGATTGTGTCATCGAAGCCGCAGTCGACAGTCACACTGGCGATTACGAACATTGTTGAGGGCAACCTCGGAATCCACTTAAATCTGAAACCGACAGAGCCAAGGGGAGAGCCCAGCGGCCAGACGTTAGCACCCGCCGACTCAATCCAGCAACGCGGAGTTCTTCCTGGAGCCTGGTCTCAAGAGCACTGAATTCGGCTGCAGTAGTTCCCAACTTTTGCGGCAGATGCGACTCTATCCAGTCCCGCAGGGCCAAACGCAGAGGCATCAGTGCTTCGACCGGGATGTGTTTCGCGTCGGAGCGCGAAAGAGCTCTAATTGCTGCGGACTCGAGTTTGAGCCGGTCGAAACTTGTCACCTGCGCGAAGAGCGAAGACGCCACAAATAGCCAAAGAAGTACCCGACTCACGTCAGCAACGATTGTAGTACCCAACGCCGCCAGACCTGCCCAACGAAGCGGTCACCAATTTCCGTGTCTCACGGAAGGGGTGCAGTCCAGGATACTGTCCCCGGTTTCCTCGCGGCCTTATGGCCGATTTGGACCGGGAAACGGGCTTGTGTTCTGGCATCACAGTGGAGCACGCTTTTGTCCTCCCAGCTATGATCGTTTAGCCCTCAATTTCGAGCCACACAGATGGGATGAAGAACGCCCACAGAAAGCGAGGACGTTTGCCCTTCCTGGCGCGGCTTCGCAGCCCAGGTCGCTTTCTTGTTAGCTGAGCCATGTGCACGATCAGGCGCAAAGATGTTCGCGCCCATAACGAAGGAAACCGTCGATTCGCGTTACGGAGTCCGGGCTACGAAGTCGATGCTATCCCGCTTTTCATCGGGCGCGAGTTCGATCGCTACAGCGCCTGAGCGCTCCTTCGAGTCGGGGTAATAGACGGAGGCTGCGGGAATCTTTACGCCCGCGCCGGCACCGAGCACCGCACCCGGTGTCTCAGGGGGATTCATCCCTGCGAAATACGTACCGGCTTCCAGAGAGCCGAAGTAAAAATAACCGTTCTCATCGGTCTGCGTCATCTGGGAGCGGGAGTTGTCGGCGTCCGTAAGGATGATGCTCGCCTTCGCCACAGGCGAGCCGTCGGAGCGCCGCACATGGCCAGACAGTTGAGCGTGAGGAGACCTGGAAAGTGTCACGTCCCAACACGACCCTCGGCTCAAATCAACCTGACTGTCGTTCGGCCGAAAAGCTCCGACGGGTTCAACAGTGATTTTGTAGGTAGCGGGTGGGAGTGGCTGGAAGTCGTAACGTCCGTCAGTTCCTGTCATCGCAACATAGGGCTGACCATCAGTGAGCCGCCGCGCGATGACCGTGGCGCCGATAACGGCCTCCGCTCCAGATGAAGTGAGGCGCCAAACCGTACCTTGCAGCAGGCCGGAATCGACAATGGCCCTCAGACGGCGAAGCGTCTCAATTTGCTGCTGACCGCTGGCCACCGGGAGGCTGTCATTGCCGTAGTAATCGAGAACGATGGGTTTTCCCGGCTCATCCCGAAGAAAAAAGAGCCATCGATCGCCAACGGAAAGTTTCGGCAGGCACGCTGCCTGCGAAGTCATCACGGTCAACAGGGGAGCGGGCTTCCCCCCGAAGACTTCCTCCGGTATAATTTTGAGTTCGTTCTCGTCGTTCTCGACAGAGGTGATGGCTGAGATTGACCCCAGAAAAACGTACGAGTACCAGTCGGGCCGGATACCACAGTCCTTGAGACTACTCGACAAGCCGGTGTGCATACAGCTAACTGTCTTGTTCCCAACTCTCTTGATGATAATGATCACCGCTTTTGCGGCGGTAGCGCTGAACAATAACGACAGAATCAGGGGGAGGACCAACTTGTTCGTCCGCCGATCTGCCTTTGGCTGTCCCACTGGCGAGTATTCTAGCTGAAACTTATCCCTGGCTCATAAAGCTGGCGACTTGATCCTAAGATCCTTAGGTTCGCAACAACCTCCAGCGCCCGGACTCCTGGCCCTGGGAATTTTCACCGATTGGGACCGTGAACGGCGTTATGACCGCCTATCGACCTGAGCGCATAGTCTCGTGGCCGTAGAAAGCGCACGGCCGTTCGACTCCCGAGATATGGTGCTGCATGGCATTTGGTGAAAGAGCTGGACTTCCAGATCTTTGGTAGTGCGAAATCGGACATCCTCACCCACTTCCTCTCGCAACACTCGGCGACCCGGATATAATCTCTGGGCACCTTCGCGACAGAGGTCCTGATGCTTTCATCGACAAATTTCTGGATGTGTTTTGCCGGGCTTATCTATCTTGTCGCTGGAGTTCTGATACTTCGAAAAGAGATCAGCGCGGCTCGCGGCTGGGACAAGCTCATCACCTTGGGATGTGTCTTCATCGCCGCTCCACTCGCTGTATTCGCGACCGAGCATTTCCGCGGCGCGAGGTTTTTGCAGAATATGGTCCCCTCCTGGATGCCGGCCCACTTGTTCTGGGCGTATTTTGTGGGATGCGTGCTGCTCGCAGCAGCTACCAGTCTTACTGTGAGGAAGTTCGTACGCTTGTCGTCCACCCTGCTCGGATTGATGTTCTTTCTATTTGTCTGCATGATTCATATACCGAATGCGCTCTCGCATCCCAAAGATCGATTCGCGTGGGCCGTCGCGCTACGAGATCTCTCTTTTGCCGGAGGTGCATGGGCTCTCGCGGGACTGCATGCCTCGTCGACGCAGCAATCGAAATGGATGATTTTATTTGGTCGATTCGTCGTAGCGATTGCTGCGATCTTTTTTGCCGTAGAACACTTTCTTCATCCAGAGTTTGCGCCCGGCGTTCCTTTGGAGAAGATGACGCCATCCTGGATTCCGTTCCCCAAGGTATGGGGATACCTCGCAGGAGCGATCCTACTGGCAGCGGGAATCGGCTTAGCCCTGAACAAACAATCTCGGACAGCCGCAGCCTCGATTGGCGCATTAATGACTGTCCTCACTGTATTCCCATATCTGCTTATTTTGATCCTCGCCTACGGCGGATCAACGCCGGAGATCACTGAAGCGTTAAATTACGTCGCGGACACATTGCTCTTCGCCGGAGCAGCACTCGGCCTGGCATCGGCACTGCCGGGCGATCCTAATCGTGTGGAGAAAACGTGGCGTCCTCGTCTCCAAGACTAACCAGCATCCATCCCCGCTTCGCAGATAGGGACCGGGAAACGGCGTTGTCGTCCGGAATCCTTCCTTGCCAGTCCGGGGCAGATCACCGGTCACAGCCGGACTTAGCGGGCGGAATGTGTTCTGATTCCTCGAACGCCGTCTGGACTGCAGGGGCAGAAGTCCGACAGCGCGACAACGCAGAGACTTGGAGTCGGAGTTGCATCCCCCTCGATCCTGGCACAGATGTTCGGTAGCCGGTGTCAAATCTTCTAGTATGCGCATCTCGCTGCCGCTGTACAGACTTGCGGCATTGATCGTCGCAACAGCCCTAGCCGCAATATTGATCAGCTGGCGAGACTCGGTTCCCATGAAGCCGGCCCACCCCAGCGGCTTCACGGTAGGCATGCTCGGGCCGTGCGATCTGCCAATGCCTCCACCTGACGATCGTGACCCTGCGGTCTTCGTGCGCATTCGGGGCCATGACGACCTCTACTACTCCGGGGGAGAAATTCGCACCGGGAAGCGATCACCGAGTGCGCTCGGATCAACTCGACAAACTCCTATCGGACATCTTCATAACCCGAGCAAACCGCGCATTGTTCATCACGTTCCAGGGCGGTACTTACGAGGATCTAATTCATGTCATCGACGCTTTTCTCGACGTGCCTCCACGACTTAGCCCTACACTTCCCTTGTTTTGCACTGAACTCGATCGATTCGGAGACAAGCTTGAATCAGCGCGGGTCTTTTTGTTAACAGAGCGGTCGGAGCGGGATATGGTCGAACACTATGGAAGGTGCAGGGTCGGCCCGATGGTCACTGAACTCCACTCGTTTCCTTGTTGGCCCCGGCCGGCACATCAAGAGCCACTGCGGCGCCCCCATTCCGGCTGGACTGAGCCTGTAGTCCTAAAGACCCGTCATCTCCTTGAGACTGGCATAAAGAATATAAACCCGGGCTTGCTGCGAGTAACGATCCCACAGCCAACACTGGCGTGCCAGTATGCCATACTCCCGAGATACGGCGTTCGAGTCAACTAGCAGCAACAGAGTCAACTAGCAGCAAAAATTGCGACAGCCCGGCGCGGCTATCGGCCAATTACCGACCGCCGCCAAGCTCGGTCCATCCGAGAAGTTTGTTAGCGAGATCACTTCGCTCTGCTCCGCGCTTTCAGCAAACGATTATGATCTAAGGATTGTTCACCTAACACGGGGTCTCGACGTACATGAAGACTTGTATAACTCCACCATCGAGGCCGCTGGGCGTGCTAGCGCCACTCCTCTTTTTCTTCACATTAGTAAATGCCGCCAATGTTCCGGTGGAGAAGATATCCGTCCCGGGCCTGAAACGGCCGGTTGAGATTCTTCGCGACAAGTGGGGCGTCTCCCATATCTACGCGGGCAACGAACACGATCTCTTTTTCGCGCAGGGATACAACGTGGCCCGCGACCGCCTCTTCCAATTAGAACTGTGGCGCCGCCAAGCCACCGGCACGATGGCCGAGATCGCAGGTCGCAAGGAGCTGAAACGGGATATCGGTAATCGCCTCTTCCTGTACCGCGGCGATTTGACGCAGGAGCTCAACTGGTACCACCCGCGCGGCGCGTCAATCGTCGAAGCCTTTGTGGCCGGCATCAATGCCTTTATCGCCGAAACCCACCGCAATCCTTCTTTGCTCACGCCGGAATTCGGTTTGCTCGGACTCAAGCCCGGCGATTGGACTCCGGCCGTGGTCATCAGTCGCTTCAATGGGCTGGCGGCCAACATCAATCAAGAGCTCGGAATCGCCCTTGCCGTTCGGACCATCGGAGCCGACAAGGTGAAGGATCTGGAGTATTTTCAGCCCTCCGATCCGGACCTTACGATTGACCCCGCCATCGATACTTATCTCCTCAATCGGGACATCCTGGAACTTTATTCCGCGACGCTTGCACCTTTAGCCGTATGCCTGCCGAGAACATGATCTGGGCCGACCGTGATGGGAACATTGGTTATCAGGCGGTGGGTATCGCGCCGCAGCGACCCAATTGGAGTGGTCTGGTTCCAGTTCCGGGCGATGGCCGCTACGAATGGGATGGCTTTCTGGCGAGCCAATCACTGCCGAATGCGTTTAACCCAGACAAAGGGTTCTACAACACATCGAACGAGTACCAGATCCCCCGCGGCTGGCCGTATCGTGAGGCGCTTCACTACACGTGGGCTGATCCTTCTCGCGCCGAGGCCGTCGCCGAATTCTTGAGTTCCGGCCGCCGCTTTACGGTGGCGGATATGGCTGAGTTGCAGAACGACAATCTGTCGATTCCCGCGCGTCGTATCGTCCCTTTACTGCGCGACCTGAAGATGACGGGCTCTGCTCGCCAGGCACAGGCAAGGCTCGCGCATTGGAACTTCATGCTCGATCAGGATTCTGTGGAAGCCGGAATCTATGAAATGTTCCAACGGCGCTTGCTTGAGAATGTAGCGGTGCTGGTCGTTCCAAAGAACGTACGGGAGTTCATTGGAGTCCCAACGATGAGCAGGGTCATCGCCTGGCTTTACGCTCCCGATGGCCGCTTTGGCGGCGATCCTGCCGTCGGGCGGGATGCTGTGCTGGCAAAGAGCCTCGAAGAAGCTGTCGCCGAACTGACCAAACGCTTCGGGAGCGACATGGAGAAGTGGGCGTTAGGCGCGTATCACCGCGCGATCATCGTGCATCCCATCTCTTCCGCGCTCAAAGCAGAAGACCGTACGCACTTCGACGTCGGCGATTTGCCGCGCGGCGGAGACAGCTACACAATCAATGCAACCGGCGGTACTGACAATCAGGTCGCTGGCGAATCGCTCAAGGTAATCGTGGATACCGAGGACTGGGATAATTCGATTGCGCAGAACAATCCCGGCCAATCGGGCGATATCAGCGATCCTCACTACCGTGATCTCTACGAGCTGTGGGCGCGCGGCAAATATTTCCCAATTCTGTTTTCCCGCTCTAGTGTTGAGTCGGTGACGGAGAAGAAAGTGCACCTTAATCCAGCCGGCGTCGAGGCGGCCCTTCGGTCCGGCGGCCAGCGCTAAGGGCGGCCGTAGCTATCTTTGCGACTGTTGAAGGGCCAAGCGGAGCCGTTCCCCAAGATTTGGCCATAAGGCCTTGCGTCCTTTGATCCCGTTTGGCTGGTCAGTCTCCCGCACTATAGACGCTACGACTCCAAGCTGTCCGGGACCGCGTTCTGGGAGATTACTGTGACCGGGGCGTCACTTGAACTTGGCGGAAAACCGCAAACTAAACCGCTGAACTGACTGGCAACAGTTCAGCCTTCGCGGATAGGGAACGGTAAACGGCGATATCGTCTGGAATCCGCTTTGTCATTCCGCGGCAGATCACCGGTCGCGACTTCACGGGAGTGACGGCCGAACGACACTTAGGAAGGTGACCATTCTCCGAGTGGCCGAATGACTCGCTCGGAGCGCGGACGACGCTTCCCATATCGCCGTATCCGGGGACCGACCGCCCTTAAGAAGCCTCACTCCGTCGACACGCCGGTTACACGCCCAGTAATTGCGTCAGGGAGACTCCAGCCTTTGCCTGAGATACCGCGAGTGAATCGCATGTGTCACAATTCCCTTTGCCTTCCAAGACCAGACCATTAAGCGGGATTCGCGTGCTCGACTTTTCACACGCACTGGCCGGGCCGTATTGCACGATGATGCTGGCGGACTTCGGGGCGGAAGTCTACAAGTTGGAGAGTCCAACCTCCGGCGATATGGGGCGTGGTTGGGGCCCCCCTTTTGTGGGACCGTATTCGTCGTTTTTTCTTGGACTCAACAGAGGGAAGAAGGGAGTTGCCATTGATCTGAAGACTGCCAGCGGCATGGACTTGTGTCTGCGGCTCATCGATAAGATGGATGTTCTGATCGAGAACTTCAGACCGGGAGCGATGGAACGGCTGGGATTGGGCTTTGAGACTCTCAACAGGCGGAATCCCAGATTAGTCTATTGTTCGATTTCTGGCTACGGGCAGAGCGGCCCTTCCCGCGACGAAGCTGCGATGGACCTTATCGTCGAGTGCTCCTCCGGTTTTATGAGCATCACGGGAACTGAGGCGGGCGAGCAGGTTCGAAGCGGTTACGCGGTGGCGGATATCAACGCGGGGATGCATTCGGCAATTGGCATTTTGCTGGCGCTGCGAGTAAGGGATGTAAGCGGAGAAGGACAATACGTGGATGTGGCGATGCAAGACTCCGTGATCTCAGCCATGAGTTCCAACTATATGTCTTACTTGGGTTCCAATGTGGTGCCTCGGCCTTTGGGCGCTTCATTCGGAACGGTAGTGCCGTACACGGTTTTTCGAGCGGAGGATCGAGCCTTTTCGATTGCGGTCGGAAGCGAAAAATTGTGGGCGGTTTTTTGCGGGGCAATCGGGCGTAGTGACTTGGTTGAAAAGCCCGAATTCGCGACCAACGCTCAGCGTGCAAGAAACCGGCGAGACCTTGAGAAGGAACTCGCAGCTGTGTTTCGCGAGAGACAAATGGCGGATTGGTTGGAGCGGCTACGCGGCGCTGGTGTTCCTTGTTCTCCCGTCTTGGATTTCGAAGAAGTTGTGGCGCACCCGCAGTCGAAAGAGCGCGAGATGTTTCCGGTCATTGCGCATCCTCAGGCTGGCCCGCAACGGATTACTGGGACGCCAATTAAGCTCTCTCAAACGCCCGGTTCGCCTGGTGCAGCGGCACCTCGCCTGGGCGAGCACACCGTCGGAGTTTTGCAGGAATTGCTGCAGATGGATGGTGGCGAAATCGGACGCCTTGTTCATGAGGGCGTGATCGCGCGACCGCTGCAGTGACGCTTGCGTGGCTTGGTGTTCTGGCGATAGTGAGTTTGCTCGCTTTGATTCTAAGCAAGCGCGTTTCGCCACTAGTGGCACTCACTGTAGTTCCCATAGCCGCGGGCCTGGCGGGCGGACTTGGATCTAAACTACCCGCATTCATGCTGAAGGGCATTCAAGAGATTGCTCCCGTAGCGGGGATGTTCGTTTTCGCTATTTTGTATTTCGGCGTGATGACCGATGCCGGGTTAATCGAGCCGGTGATCCAGTGGCTGTTGCGGATGCTCGGTGGGCGGCCGGCACGAATCGTGGTGGGCAGCGCGTTCTTGGCGCTGTTGGTTCATTTGGACGGATCGGGCGCGGTGACGTTCCTGGTGACCATACCCGTGATGCTGCCGCTTTACGACAAACTGTCCATGGACCGGCGGGTATTGGCTTGCGCGTGTTCGTTGGCCGCGGGCGTGAATTTTCTGCCCTGGACGGGACCCGTCCTGCGCGCCTCGGCAGCGTTACACGTTCCGGTAAGTGATTTGTTCCGGCCACTGATGGGTACCCAGGGAATTGGGCTGCTGTATGTCTTCGCCGTCACGTGGTTCCTGGGGAGACGAGAAGAGCGAAGGCTGGCCTGGGCTAAACGCATGGACACGCCGAAGGCTGCCCCAGCGGCGCCTCCTAGGATTCCGTGGCGTACATGGTTTAACGGCGCTCTCACTCTTTTGATGATCGCTGCGATGGTGGCAGGCAAGGCACCCCCAGTAGTGGTTTTTATGGTGGGACTTGCGGTCGCGTTAACGATGAACTTTGGAGATCCGCGTGTGCAGCGAGACAGGTTGCGGGCGCATGCGGAGGCGGCGCTGATGATGGCGAGCATCCTATTTGCCGCCGGTGCGTTCACGGGGATCATGAGGGAGTCGGGAATGCTGGCTGCGATGGCCAGGGCCGCAGTGGAGATCTCGCCCCGCGGAGCCACCCAGCATATGCCTGTGGTGCTGGCAGTTCTTTCTATGCCGCTCACACTTTTGTTCGACCCGGATTCCTTCTACTTTGGAGTCTTGCCGGTATTGGCTGAAATCGGCAAACAAGCCGGCGTAGCACCGGTACATCTGGCGCAAGCAGCGCTGCTAGGCTTACACACGACGGGATTTCCGGTGACGCCGCTGACGCCTGCCACGTTCCTGTTGACCGGACTCTGTGAGATCGACCTGGATAAGCACCAGAGATTCTCGATACCGTTTCTCTTCGGAGCGTCGCTCGTGATGACTGCGGCCGCGTTGTTGTTTCGAGTCTTCACGATTTGAGCGAGTAGGACAAGGATAGTTGTGTCCAAGCTGGTGTAAGGCTCTCGGTCGGGTCAAGGAGTTCTCGACCTATAGGTGACCAGAACGCCGTTTGTGGCAAGTTACCGGACTGGAGCCGTGTGAAATCAATGCAAGCCCTATACGAGTGTCTGACGACTCGTCCACGATCCGCTGTCCCCGCTGCGACGCCTCAGTCCAGGACAGCGCACCAAGTGTTTGTCGGCTAGCGGGTCAGCGGACTCTCCCAGACGCGGGAGAGTAGTTCTTTGAGCTGAGCGAAATCCGTGGACCCAAGCTCAGCGCTCCATTCGCGCTCGATGTCGCGAAGTATGTCGTGTATTTTGCGGTATGCGGCGCGCCCGCGTTTGGTCAAGCGGACAATTCGCATGCGGCCTTCGTCGGGCGCGTCGGACCGGACGATATAACCGAGAGCTTCGAGGCTTCGGAGAAGCTGGTTCATGGCCTGTTTGCTCATCCCCGCGCGGTCCGCCAGAATGCCTGGGCTAACTTCATCCGGACCGGGAAACTGCAACACGGCGATATGTGGCAGACGTAGCTCGTCAAAACCCGCCGTATTGAGCTCGCGAATGATACGGCGATTGTCCCTACCAAATACTCCGCCTCACGAAGAATCAAGGACTTGGCCGGCGTTCTTGTGACATTGTTACTGGCGTTATCGAACGTGCTTGGGAATACGGTTCGGGTTTTCGGACACTACGGGATCGTGCATCACAACGTTACCGCCCATCCTTCAGCGGAGTGGACGCTGCAACAGTTCCGCGAGGCGCTGCCAGGAGAGCACGGCTACGAATATGTCATTCAGGATCGCGACCGAATCTACTCAAGCGAACTTGACCGCGCAGTACATGAGATGGGCGTACGGGTACTTCGCACACCCGTGCGCGCCCCGAGGGCAAATTGTTTCTGCGAACGCGTCGTGCGCACGATACGGAGAGAGTGTCTAGACTTCATCATTACCCTTTCGGAGAACACCTTCGGTGCACGCTCAAAGAGTGGATTTCCCATTACAACCACGGCCGCCCACATCGGAGCCTGGGGCCAGGTATTCCCGCGCCGTTGGTGCCCGTTCCGTCGCCAAACGCGAACCGCCATCAACTTCCTAATAATTGCTGCGTGAAAGCCAAGCCAGTTCTCGGAGGTCTACATCACGAGTACACCCTGCAAAAACTGGCTGCCTAGCGCCGGAATGATTATTTGCGCACTTCAGGTGCGCGCCTGGCACTGGCGCGTCACCTTCGCAACGGCGATAAAGCTGCCGTCGCTCGCTGCTGGGACTGCTGCCATTTTAGCTCCGTCCTGCGGGTCTAATCCCACCGCCTTTCAGGCGGTGAGCTTCGAGCGCAACTCTACGAGAATGAGGGGATGGCGGAATATCGACGGAGCGCGCACGCGGTGTTCGATCTGAAGTATCACGTGGTGTGGATAACAAAGTACCGGTACAAGATACTGCGCGGGAGGGTAGCGGAGCGGGCGCGCGATCTGATCCGACAAAGCTGCGAGGCGCGGGAAGTGGTGATCATGCGGGGAGCGGTATCGCCGGACCATATCCATATGCTGCTGTCGGCGCCGGCGCATATGGCGCCGTCGAAGTTGGTGCAATTCCTGAAGGGACGGTCTTCGCGTCGGCTGCAGGAGGAGTTCCCGGAGTTGCGAAAGCGGTACTGGGGGCAACACCTGTGGGCTCGCGGGTACTTCTGCGCGACGGTGGGCGCGGTGGACGAGGCAACGATCAAGGCATATATCGAGAACCAGAAGTGGGACGAAGACGATCAGGGCTTCAAGATTACCGCGCCCACCGAGCCTTGAGCCGGCTCTCAGCCGGGGTGGGCTTCAGGTGGCTTCAGCCGCAACCCGACTTTCAGTCGCAAAAGATTCTACCGGCTTTAGCCGGTAGTCTTTAAATGCGCCGCAGGGCGGAGGCCCGGAACGGGCCGTGCCGAATATATTGAATAACCAGAAGGTATTTACCGTCTTTCAAGGCGATCTGGTCTCCAGATCCACCTTTTTCCCTCGCATCCGGTGCGTATTGTCGGCAGTGGGGATGGTTGGCTGGCCTACTTGTACGAGCCGCTGGCATAACCGAATTGCTGGCTAAATCGTGAGTTTCGCCGTTGTCGTCTGGTTCTCAAATACGCTGTCGCTGCTGGTGTTTGTGTGTGAATGAGCAGCGCTGGCGGAGTAGGCAAAGGCAGTAGGGCAATGAGGCACACATAAAATCCAATAAGGAGACTTTCCAATGAAACACAACACGATGTTGACCGTCGCATCTCTGCTGTCGCTCCTCTTCCTGACGCTTCACATTACGGACGACATCGTTCGTGGGATATCGAAGGCAGAGAGCTCGAACACTGCGCTGCTCGTCCTCGCGATCTTCCTGTACGGGACACTCGTGCTCCGGGAACGGCGATCGGGGCACGTCATCATGTTGCTCATCGGATTGTTCGCAGCAGCCATGCCCGTCATGCACATGAGGGGGGCACATTACGGCGAGATAGCCAAATCCTCCGGCGGCTTTTTCTTCGTCTGGACACTCTGGGCGCTCGGCGGGCTGGGGGGCTTCACCTTGATCCTCTCGGCGCGCGGACTGTGGGATCTGCGACGGAGCCGGCCCCAGTAGTCCAGGGCAACGGACGGTGGCGATGCTCGCCCGTTGGGTGTTGTAAAAGTAACGATCAACGGCGCAGCGTTTACCGACCTGAGAGAAGTGCTCGGAGCGGATCGTCCGACACTCGGAGAATGGGCTGCCGCTCTGCCACGCTCCCCGGAAGTCTCGAGTGGGAAGTTTCGGCGGATTAGGAACTATACACGGCGTTGTCGTCGGTGAAACGGTCGAGCCTCCTGTCAGCGGATGATTGACACCAGACTTCACTGTCCTAAACCGGGCAAGTTTCCCAGAGCGCCTATCCTGGGACCGATCCTCCACAGCACGTAATCCAGCGCAATTCTCCGAGTGGCGCGTAATCCAGCTGGAACACGTTCCAGAGGTAATCCCCCCGGCCCGTTGATGCCAGCGCCGAGGTCAACCTTGCCCGCTCGCGCTCCTGCGCAGGGCGCTCATGGGGAAGTATGAGCTATTGTGCTTTCCGTGGAGGTATTGCTTTAGTCGTTATCAGCATGGCGGCGGTCAAGGAACTGGCGATCGCAAGTCCCGACGCAACCCACAAGACGATGCGATAGCCAGCAACAAAAGCTTCGTCAATTGCTTGGCGGGCCAACGCGTCATCTGTTTCCGCCGCGGCAAGTCTTGAACGCTGTGCCTCAACATGAGCCGTCGCCGCGGGTGAAACACCTAAATGATTCAGATTCCGATCCAATGCGCTCTGAAAAGCATCCGCGAGCAGTGCCCCGAACGCCGCGACAGCCAACAAAGCGGCAATGCGCGAAACGGCATTATTAACTCCCGACGCGGTCCCCGCATGGTTTTGATCGACCGAGTTCATCACCGTCGTGGTCAGCGGCGCCACGCTGATCGCCATGCCAAGCCCAAGCACAACGAGCGCCGGGAAGAACATCGTCCAGTAGGACCCGCCGATGCCGGGCCGGGTGAATAGCGCAAATCCGGTCGCGGCGATCAAAGGGCCGATCACCAAGGGAGCTTTTGCGCCATATCGATCGAGAAGTCCACCCGACCAGCGCGACAATAGAAACATCAACAGGATGAACGGCAGAAGAGCGGCGCCGGCCTGGGTCGGAGTGTACCCTTGCACCTGTATCAAATCCAGTGGGAAGAAGAACAGCATGCCGCTCAAGGCGGAGTAGAGAAAGAGGGTCAGCAGATTCGCGCCACTGAAACTGCGGGAACGGAACAGACTGAGAGGGAGCATCGGCGACGACGAGCGCGTCTCCCAGTACAAAAGCCCGATCAAGAAGATTGCACCCGCGAGGCCGACAGCAGGCCTCGAATCGATGAAGGCGAAGACGATTCCACCCAATCCGAGCACGGCCAACAGGCCCCCAGCCCAGTCGAATCGACGGCGTTGATCGGCTGCAGAGCTCTCGGGGACTTTCCAAACCGTCAGTAACAGTACCGCGAGCCCTACGGGCACATTGATGAAGAACACCCATCGCCAGGAACCGTGCTGGGTAAACCATCCTCCCAGCACCGGACCGACGGCTGCGGTTATGGAGGTGAACCC
The DNA here is from genome assembly GCA_963771305.1 of uncultured Acidobacteriaceae bacterium. Lineage (GTDB taxonomy): Bacteria > Acidobacteriota > Terriglobia > Bryobacterales > Bryobacteraceae > CAJCIT01. Next base: position 177,056 of record CAVYTS010000028.1, on the reverse strand, counting down.
GGACCAGGTTCCGATCGCGCGGCCGCGATCATCCTCGGAAAAATTAGCGCTGATCAGCGCCAGACTACCGGGGACGAGCAATGCTCCACCAACCCCCTGTACGCCTCTGGCAATAATCAGCCATCGAATATCGGGCGAGCAGCCGCACAAGGCGGAGGCAGCGGAAAAGAGCGCAACACCAATGGCGAAAACCTTGCGGCGGCCGTACAAGTCCCCTAAAGCGCCGCCGATCAGCAGCAGCGCCGCCAGGAACAGCGCGTACGATTCCACCACCCATTGAACGTCCGATAGCGTGGCGTGAAGTGCAGATTGCAAAGCTGGCAGTGCCACGTTTACGACTGTTCCGTCAATGAACGCCATGCTCGAACCCAGGATGGTCGCGGCCAAAATCCATGGTCCGTTCACAGCGGCCGGCTGGGAGCATCGAATACTGCGAATCGCGGCTTCGTCGCAGGGAGGCCTCGCGATAGTGGCCATTCGTCCATTTTCCGCCGGATCGCTCAGCGTTGCACCCCATGCGTTAGGCCGGCGGCCCTCATCACTTCGCCCAGGCTTACGTTCTCAAATCCCCGTTCACGCCGAACTGAGGAGGTTCAAAAGCACTCTCCAACGCGGGAAAGCTCAACTCTCGAGAGCCGATGAATCCTTTTAACGGCAGATGTGACCACTCTATGAGTCGAGGGTTATTGCGCCCGTAATCCCGTTTGGCCTCGGCTGAATTGATGCGACAGACCTACCCGTATTCGAAAACTGCTTGCGCGCGATGTCTAGGAAAGCCCTGGTCGCCGGGTATAAACGATCAAGATCGGCCAGTTTGGCGACATCCCCTGAGCGCCTGTCGCGTTGCTGCCGATCGCCGCCACAGCCTCGTCGAGTTCCTTCCGGCGGCGACCCGTAATGAAAACATATGCGCCCTCATTGACGAACAGCTGCGCTGTTGCCAACCCGATACCCTCCGTGCCGCCGGTGATAACTGCAACTTTTCCCTGTAATATGGTGTTCCCTTTATCTCTCAACCGAGTTGAGGTCGTCAAATCGTGAGGATGACCCTGCCGAAAGGCCGGTCCTCAATCAGGCAACGCAGTGCTTCAGCCGCCTCGGTCAGCGGGAACCTCTTAGCCACGATCGGCTTGATCGCACCCGATTTAAGGAGAGACACAATAACTCTCCAAGCCTCAGCAACAGCCGCCATCGGCTGAGCGAACATGTTGAGACTACGGATGCTGGCCTGGGGCACGATAAGGCTGGTCACATCAATGGTTGTCTGGCGACTTGCGGAGTATCCCAGTGTTGTGAGGCTTCCTTCAAAGGCCAGGGCTCCGAGATTATATCCGGGTCGCCGAGTGTTGCGGGAGGAAGTGGGTGAGTAAGTCCGATTTCGCACTACCGAAGATCTGGAAGTCCAGCTCTTCACCAAATGCCACGCAGCAGCATATCTCGGGAGTTGAACGGCCGTGCGCTTTCTACGGCCACGAGACTATGCGCTCAGGTCGATAGGCGGTCATAACGCCGTTTCCCGGTCCCTATCGCTCGATACTCACGGCGCATCACATCGAGTCGCTGCGCACCTCGATGCGGAGGAGTCGTGGATAACCAAGCAGGGAGCGTAATTTCCAGATATCCGCCCCGCGACCAAACAGATCCCACCACCGATTCAAACATCCCTTAGTGCTAGTCGAATCAGCGCCGCTCGCACCAAGCCCGAAAGAGCGGTGGCTTATGCGGCACGACTGAGACGGTCCCGATCTGTTCCTACCGGCCACGGGCATCGGCCGTCGTACCGGGTCCGAATCAGCGTCCCCGTCCTTCCTGGTAGTAGATCCAATTCGCAAATTCGCCGGCAGCGAATATTGCGGGTAGGGGGAAATATGCGCCATCCGAAAGCCGATATACCCAGTAGGCGACAAAGGGTATAGGAGACGGTTGACCTTCCCGGATCAGAAGATACCTGCCGTCAGGTGACCACTCAAGAGGCATGTACACCTTCTGTCCGGGATCGATGAGAAGGGTCCTGCCGCTTTCCGCGTTGAGTAGAACTGCCTCAAAGTTCCTTGTCAAGTAAGAAATCCATACGCCGTCTGGCGACCACCTGGCCGACCATCCGTCTGCAATTGTTCGACGTTCGCCCGTCTTAATCGGGAGGCGAACGATTTCCCCACGCAACGAGGCCAGCAACTCATCGTCCACTCTATCGAGTCGTACATGACGGGTCCACCCATGCGTAGGGCGGATGGAACCGGGAGGATAGTATCCAGCTGACGAATCTCATTACCTTGCGTGCTAGCGGGAGTTTACTCGTAAGCCGGAAGGGAAGACTGTAAATAGTTGTTTTAGGGAGGGTTAGCGCGGCGTCGCTGTATTACCCACGTTGGGTACTACAGAGTTCATCCCGACCGAGGGAATGAGCGAGGGCTTGCTGAACGAGAGTCTGTTTGGATAGAACGGTAGCAATGCGATAGGGACCTTTGTCGCCTAGCGGAGGATACAGCAAAGTGAACTGCTGCATGGGAATGAGTTGTTCCAGTAGTTGTTCCACGGTGAGATCAGGCCAGGCGCACTGGGCCTGGCGGTGAACATACTGGAGCAGCGAGATTCCCAGCATGCAGTAGAAAGCATGCCCGCGGATTTTGCTGTCGGTCCAGTGGTACATCGGTCCCCAGCCGAGCCAGTCGCCGTCCTTTAATCCGCGAAATACACGTTCGATTTGTTGCTGGCCGGAGTAACCGGACACGACCTGTTCGGCGGTCCAATCCATGCGGTTGGTGAGCAGCACGGTGCGGCCGAGACGTTGTGTCCACAGTTGCTGGAGCGCCTGGTTGTCCACCTCGAATGTCAGATGCCAGCGGTTGTCGCGCTGTTCCAGTCCGTAGTGGAGCACTTCGCGGACGAACGGGTCCAACAGCCAGCGATGGATCTTGTTGCGAATGCCTGGTTCGGTAAAGCGAGCCTGTGGCCTGGACAGTTCGGTGCCAGCCGCCGTAGTTTCTGAGTCACACGGGCGAGTGCAGCGGTAGTGCTGTTGAGTTGTTCGCTGGCGAAACAAGCCGAATATTTGAGCACGCAAAGATACTCTTTGCCATGTACGACCAGCTTCTCCGCTGCCGCCCTGACGCCGGGTTGGGAGCTGCCGCAGGCCGGTAACTGTTCCACGCTCCGGTTCCGCAGTTCCGCCGGTGCCTGGTTCCAGGGCAGAGCCGAAATCCAGCCTAGGCCCGCCTGCTCTAATTCCAGCGTGTTGGCCAGTGCCGCCGAACCTTTGTCGAGCACCAGCGTGACCGAGTCGCGGGCCATCTGATTTTGGTCCAGCAAAGCCCCTATACGCGACCGCGCCTCGGGCAGTTCCTCGGCATCAGCCCGGTTGCCGGGATAGACATGATGGCACAGGCTGAGGCCGTTGTCGCCGTCCATGACATAGCTCAACCCGACCTGCCGCAGGTTGTGGCGGCCCTGCTTGTTGTGTCCACGCTGCGCCAGTTGGTTGCGCGTATTGGTGCTGGCCACATAGGTATAGAAGTTGGTCGTATCGTAAGCCAACAGGCGGCGGCCGACCAACTGCTTTTGCTTCCACACGCCCCGTAGACGAATCTGGGCTTGTTCCAGATCTTCCTCCCGGATGCGGTCGAAGCAGTCCCAGAATTCCTGCGAGCTGAATCGCTCCGAAGGCAAGTCCCAAAGCGAACGCAGGATGGTGCGGTCATACCAGCCAGCCACCTCCGTCTTGGGACCCGGCTGACAGATCCGATTGTCCCTACCAAATACTCCGCCTCACGAAGAATCAAGGACTTGGCCGGCGTTCTTGTGACATTGTTACTGGCGTGATCGAACGTGCTTGGGAATACGGTTCGGGTTTTCGGACACTACGACATCGAAGCGGCTGTGAAAGGAATTCTTGTCGCGTCCATCTATCTGCCGAATGGCAATCCTCAGCCTGGGCCAAAGTTCAAATACAAGTTGGCTTGGCTCGAGCGTCTGATCGGCCACGGTGCCGAGCTGATGATGGCCGGTTTACCCGTCGTGCTAGCGGGAGATTACAACGTTGTGCCTACGGTGCATGACATTGATCCAACGCGTTCATTAGATGACAACGCTCTGATCCAACCCGAAAGCCGCCAGGCGCTTGCGCGATTGCTGGCTCAAGGCTGGACCGATGCGCTCCGAAGGTTGCACCCGGAGGGGCCGCTCTGGACCTTCTGGGATTACAAGCGCGAGCGGTGGCCGGCTGACAAGGGCATGCGGCTCGATCACTTCCTCCTATCGCCGGGCGTGGCGGAGCGACTCGTCGACGGCAGTGTAGACCGATGGGTGCGCGGGCGGGAAGATGCTAGCGACCATGCTCCAGCCTGGATCGAGCTGCGTCCTTGACCATCTAACGATGTCCAGAAGAATTGCTAGCTGTCACGATGCCTCCGGCTGCGAGACTGTGGTTCTCGCAAACTATGCAGCGCGGCCTTCAGTGGTTACAAGTAGCGGTCTTCGAACATTACGGTTCGGGGCGTTCGGGTCGGGTGGCTCGACTGGAGGTCGGAGCCGAGCGGTTTTGCAGCGCGTCGGTAATGGCCCGGCAGATGATCGCCGGTTTGTCGACACTCCTCCCGAGAGATGGATCATCAGAATCGCCCGATTTACGCCGCTCGACGTCCGTAACGATGATGCAGCCCGCCCAGCACCGGAATCGAGACGATCCGGCCCGACTGCGGCGGCTGGATCGGCCGTGGCTCTAGACTGTCTTTCTCCAATGCCAAGTGCGTGCGATTCCGATGATAATATTCCAGAAATCCTTGCAGGTGGCGGTACAGGCTTCGCTCGTTGAAGACGATCATGTGATCCAGGCATTCGCGGCGGATCGTACCGATCACACGTTCGACATACGCTCGCTGCCACGGTGAACGTGGTGCCGAAAGCACTTGTTTAATACCCATGGCTTTCACCTGCTCCACGAAGTCCTGGCCGAAGACTCGATCGCGATCCCGCAACAGATAGCGTGGCGCGGTCTCCCAGGGAAACGATTCACGCAGTTGCTGTGCAGTCCACTCCGCCGTCGGATGGGCGGTCACGCCGAAGTGGACCATCCGCCGCCGATCGTGTGCCAGCACCAAGAACACGTATAGGATCTGGAACCGGATCGTTGGCACGGTGAAGAAGTCCACCGACACCATCGTCTTCAGATGATTGTCGAGGAACGTTCTCCAGGTCTGCGAGGGCGGCTTTCGACGTCTGAATATGTACTTGCTGACGCTGGTCTCACCGACATGGATGCCAAGCTTCAGCAGTTCGGCATGAATGTGGGGAGCTCCCCAAAGAGGATTTTCGCGGCTCAGTATGCGAATCAACTCGCGAACCTCTGTGGGGACCGCGGGGCGGCCGAGCTTGCCGCGGAGAATCTTCCAGCTCCAGAACAAACCAAAGCCCTTGCGATGCCAGCCAACGACAGTGGCGGCCTTCATGATGAACGCACCGGACTGCCAACCCTTCCAGATGCAGCAGAGCCATGCCCACAAGACACGATCAGCCGGGGTCAACTTTGGGCGCTTCACGGAGCGCTGCGGGACACCGATCTGATGACGGAGCGCAAGAATCTCGAACTGAAGCGCGGCACGGCTCCGAAATGAGGCCATGGCGAAGGCGATGACAGCCCTGAGAACGGGCCCCAACCGAAAACGAAGGATGAGCAGCAACTCCCAATTTATCAACCGCATCGGAGTTTGCGAGAACCACAGATGGTTCCGTTCGCTGCGTTTGTTGGCCTCGCCGCAAGCCGCCGTTTGCGCAATCAGTATTGCCAACTTGTTAGGTCTGATCCGGGCGGTGCCGTTTTCTGAATGCGCTCCATGACTGCGGCAAATACATCTGGTTGTAGTGCAGACGCGAGTACCAGTTCGGCTTCGTTGGATCGCCATTCCAACAATGCTCGGCGCGTGGCCCGTAGCGGACCTCACCCTCGTAGGGTACTCCGTGTCCTGGGGTGCCGGTCTGCATCAGGAAGTCCTCCATCAGGTAGACCGCATCATTCAAAAAGTACGTGTCATCCGCGCCGACGTAGAGGTGGATCTTGCCCTGCAGTTTCGGCCCGAGCCTGGTCCATTCACGTTGCAGCATCGCGTCTAGATCGTAATGCTCGCGCCAATAGGCGGCGGTCCTGTGGTCGATCACGCCGGTATGCTTGTCGAAGATCGGCTGCGGATAACCGTCCTCCCCAGTGGGAGAATAGACCGCTTGCCAGATGTCGAACTGCTCGCCGGACCGGCCATGGTCGCCTAGCGCAGCTTCATAAGCAACATTGTCCCGCATGGAGATCAGCGTGCGGCCCAAATAGTCGCGCATTGCAGGCTGCTCGACTTTCTTGTTTGCTCCTTGAAGGTAAAACAGATTGTCCTGTTTATAGAGGTCTGCCGTCATGAAGGCGTGGAAGTCGACTGGGTCGGGACAGGCGACGAACGCGCCGTTGTAGTCATCGGGATAGAACATCTGAACGGCGAGGGACTCCCAGCCGCCCGTCGAGCCTCCATAGACAAATCGCGCCCAGCCTTGGCCGAGGCCGCGAAACTGCCGCTCGATCGCGGGGATCAGCTCGGTCTCGATCGCATCTCCATATGGGCCGAGATTTGATGAGTTCACCGCGTACGAGTCGTCGTAGTAAGGATTTGCATGCTGCAGTTTCACGATCAACATGCGCGGCGTTCCGGGCGCTATCCATGCTTGGTAGTTCTTGTACGCCTCCTCCTGTTGAATGCGGTTGTAGCCGGCGAGGTGAAAGCGGTCGGAATAATCGGGCTTTAGATTCGGGTCCGGCGGAGTCTCGCGGAAATCGTTGAAGCCGGTTACGAAGTGATCGTGGAAGACGATTAGGGGATAGTGCGCCTGCGGATGAGCGTCGTAGCCCTCTGGAACAAGAACCACCGCCGACAGATCAGCCGGTCGACCCCAAAACTTGGTTAGAAGTTTGGATTGGATTTGGATGTGGCGGATGTACTTTGTATCTGGCTCAGGCTCAATGGGTGGAATCACCCCGTCGAGAGAGACCTCGATCGGGGGTGCTCCGGGGCCTATGCGAACCAATCGCGGCCGCGACAGCAGATTGCCTGGAGCCAGATTCCAATGCTGACCTTCGCCCCGGTCCGGTGCCAGCTTAACCGTCTTGTTATCCGATCGGTGAAAGGTCTCGTATACGTTCAGCACCGCCTGAACCGTGTAGTCTCCTGGAGGCACGTCCTTCAGACTCTCGCGCGGATAGCCCTGTGCATTGTCGCCGAAGGTGAGCGCGTCTCCGGGTTTCCATCCGTCTACGGTTACGCCGAAAACCATCTGCGACTTGAGCGTATCGTCGATCTGCATCCGCGGCTCTTCGGTTGGGTCGTTCGAGAGCAAGAGCAACAGGCGGCCGTCCACGGGCTTGTCCGAGCGCGAGGCTGGAAAGCTTACCGTGATTGTCTGAGCGACGGCAGCGGAAACCCACAGCAGCTCGGCGGCGGCCAAAGCGAGCAAGCAAACACGAGGGCGCATACCGGAGTATAGACCAGGCAGCCGCCTTCGTTTGGTGCAACGGCATTAGCGGTGATTTTCGGCGTCCAACATCTGCCAGCGGCGGCTCTCATATACGTGAGTGCGGCAGCCGAGCCGTGCTTCGCCGCAGCTTGACGCACTACGGTGCAAACGTCTTCCTACACCGTGCGCCAAGCATCCCACTTGATGTCTCTGCCACCACGAGGTAATGTCCAAATGGCTACCGATAATGCTGAGCATGTTCAGCAGCTTAAGGGTGAAAGTCCCGGCCCAACCTGATGGAGGTGAAGGGCTAGAGATATGCAAGGGCTACCGCCGCGAGGCGGGGTCTGAAAGAAGCATGGATCAAATGTGCGAGTCGATGGACAAAAACCGGATACAAGGCGTTAGCGTCGGACGAGCGGGCAACTTACCGCAAAGTCCATATCCATCAAAGATGCGAAACGTAGATTCGGCGACTGTGCACGGAAGGCAGCTGAACTTACCTCAGGAGATCTGCTGTGTGTCGCTTCGGCGACTGAGATGGCCGAAAGGCGGTCTGACCACAGAGCAGAAGTCAGCAGAGGGCATATTAGGTTACGTCGTCGGCAAGGCTCGTGAGGCACTCCAAATGCCGAAAGGCGGAGTCAACAGATAGGCCAAGCCGGAAACGGTAACTGAAGGCCCGAACGAGAGGAGTGGCAAGTACGACATGGATCTCAAAGGCGACAGGCAGCGGAATCTCCAGACTGAACTGGACTTCTCTCCCATGCGAGCGGGTGAAGCCTGCGGAACGGGGAGGGAAGAGACTGAATCGCAGGTGACGGCCCATGACACCGAAAGCCCAGCTAGAACCAATCGATTGATGGAGGAAGTATGTGAGCGAGAAAACCTGAAGGCAGCATTGCGGCAGGTGAAGGCCAATAAAGGAAGCCCGGGCGTCGACGGGATGACCGTCGTCGGACTGAAGGACTTCCTGAAACAGCACTGGCCAACCATCCGGGAACAACTGTTGAATGGAACCTATGAACCGAAACCGGTGAGACGGGTGGAAATCCCCAAGCCGGATGGAGGGGTGCGAAAACTTGGCATTCCTTCGGCGTTGGATCGATTTATCCAACAGGCGGTGTTGCAGGTTCTGCAGAGGCGGTGGGACCGGACGTTTTCCGATCACAGCTATGGGTTCCGACCGGGACGGTCGGCTCATCAGGCGGTGGCACGGGCGCAGCAGTATATCGCCGACGGCCACGGCTGGTGCGTTGATTTTGATCTGGAGAAATTCTTCGATCGGGTCAATCACGACAAACTGATGGGTCAGATCGCCAAACGGGTCGAGGACAAGCGGCTGCTGAAACTCATCCGGGCATTCTTGAATGCCGGGGTGATGGAGAACGGGTTGGTCAGCCCAAGCGTAGAAGGGACTCCACAAGGAGGCCCACTTTCACCACTGCTCAGTAACCTCGTGCTCGACGAACTCGACCGGGAGTTGGAGCGCCGGGGCCATCGCTTCGTTCGATACGCGGACGACTGCAATATCTACGTCAGCAGCGAGCGGGCGGGGCAACGGGTGATGGAGAGCGTGACGCAATTCATCACGCAAAAGCTCAAGCTCAAGGTGAATGAGACGAAGAGTGCGGTGGCACGACCGCAGGAACGGAAGTTTCTCGGGTTCAGCTTTACGGCCGGTCCGGAGGTCAAGCGCGTGATTGCGCGTAAGGCCTTGGATCGGTTCAAGCGGCGAATCCGGGAGATCACGCGACGGGCCAAAGGCGTCAGCATGGAGACGACGATGGAGGAACTGGCACCGTATATGCGGGGCTGGCGCAGCTATTTCGGATTCTGCGAAACGCCTGAAGTGTTGATCGGCTTGACCCGCTGGGTCCGGCTGCGCCTCAGGGCGGCTATGTGGCGGCAGTGGAAAACTCCGCGCCGTCGCCGAGCGGCTCTGTTGGAACTGGGGGTACGGGAGCGGCTGGCGAGCAATACCGCCGGCAGCGGTCGCGGCCCCTGGTATCTCGCGAAGGCCACGGCCCTCTGCGTAGGGCTTTCTAACGCTTACTTCAAATCGCTCGGACTTCCCTCATTGTTCGAGGAGTGTTAGCGTAACCGACTCGAACCGCCGTGTACGGACCCGTACGCACGGTGGTGTGGGAGGAGGGGAGCCGCGAAGCTCTCCCCTATCCCGATCAATGCCCATTAAAAGGACTGAAAAATGAATGATTTAGTTGTTGCGGACCGGGCCGCAGATTGGCGCCGACTGAAGGCCTTGGTCCTGGACAGCGTTTCTTCTCCGATTACAAAACGTGTCTACAATCTTGGGCTGGACGAGTTTTTCGCCTGGTACAGCAGCGAGCCGCGGGGCCGGCCTGACGAAGGCAACCGTGAGCGCCTGGCGCGTCGCCCTTGAAGCCCGCGGCCTCGGCTCGGTATCTATTAACGTCCGGATCACCGCCGTGCGGAATTCTCCGCTCATGGGTGTAGAATATCTACATGCCGCCAAGGAAAGGCTATCAGAATCGTATCGAGCTGCTCCAAGGGACTTTGGACATGCTCATCCTGCAGAGCTTGCAATGGGGTCCCCAACACGGATTTGCCATCAGCAACGCCATCCGCGCGAACTCGGGCGAATTGCTGACAGTGGAAACCGGATCTCTTTATCCCGCCCTGCATCGGCTGGAGAAGCAGGGCTGGGTTAAATCGGAGTGGAAACTCAGTGACGCGAACCAGCGCGCCAAGTTTTACCGTCTAACGCCGGGCGGCAAGAAGCAACTGTTCTCCGAACGCGATCGCTGGAGTCAGATGGTTGACGCCATTGCCGGAGTCCTAAATCCGGTAAAGAAAACTTTGGAAAGCGAGAGCTAACGTGGCGTTCCGCCGAAAACGCGATCGCGACCTGGACGAAGAAGTATCGACTCACCTGCGGATGGCCGCCAACGATCGAGGCGAGGAAGCCGCCAGAAGCGAATTTGGAAACCTAGGTTTGATCAAAGAGATGACGAGAGAAATGTGGGGATTTGCATCTTGGGAAGCGCTGGTGAACGATCTCCGGTACGCACTGCGCGTGCTTGGAAAGAATCCCGGCTACGCGCTGACCGCCATTCTTTCGCTGGCCCTGGGAATCGGCGCGAACACAGCTATCTTCAGCTTGATCGACAGCATCATGCTGAAGTCACTGCCGATCCACAATCCGGGAGAACTGGTTTCTATCGGCGATCCCTCGGCGATTGGCAGCGTTCACGAAGGCGACGTTCGAGACGTAGCCATCTTTTCTTATCCGTTTTACAAACGGTTCCGGGAGCATAACGGCGTGTTCGCCGGCGTCTACGCTACCGGGCGAAGCGAGCGCTTAAACCTGGAGGGAAGTGCGGAACGCCCCTTGGCGCGTTTCGTCAGCGACAATTACTTTTCGGTGCTAGGCGTCTCTCCATTGCTGGGGCGTACGTTCACCAGCGCGGAGGAGCCAGTTGTGGTCATCAGCCACGCCTACTGGGAACGTCATTTCCAGCGCGCGCAGGAGGTGATTGGCCGCAAGCTTCGCATAAATGGCACGTCGTTCACTGTCATCGGCGTCACTGCGCGCGATTTTTTTGGAGACATTGTAGGCTATCAGTCCGACATCTGGCTCCCTATCGAAGCGCAGCCCCTGGCCAACCCGGGACGCAATTATCTGAACGATCCGAAGACGCAGTGGTTGCTGTTGATGGGCCGTTTGGCGCCTGGCGTGTCACTAGCGCAAGCAGGGACGGTAACTAACACGGTCGGGCTCGGCATCCTGAAAGAGCAAATCCCTTCAGACTCCTCGCCGGAAGAGAAGAACGCTCTGGAGCGGGAGAGAATCCCGGTGCGACCGGCTGCGGGTGGGTTCTCGAGAATCCGCCGCAATTTCTCAAAGCCACTGTTCATGTTGATGGCTCTGGTGGGTCTGGTCCTGCTGATCTGTTGCACTAATGTGGCCAATCTGCAACTGGCGCGCGCCGCCAGCCGGGCCCGAGAAATCGGTCTACGCTTAGCGATCGGCGCAAGCCGACCGCGGTTGTTGCGCCAACTCATGACAGAGAGCCTAGCGCTGGCGGCAGCAGGGGGAGTGGTCGGCTTGTTCATAGCGATCTGGGTCGGCCATTTGCTTCTCGGCCTGGTCTCGCGCGATAATCGCCTACCGCTCGACTTCCACTTGAGCGGGACAACGCTCCTTTTCACGGTTGCCCTGTCCCTAGCAGCCAGCCTGTTCTTCGGGTTGGCTCCAGCGCTTTTTGCAACGAAAGCAAGCGTAGCTTCGAACTTGAAAGAAAGCAAAAGCGGGCGTTCCCACAAGGGCGGGCAGCGCTTTGAAAAAGGCCTGGTGGTTTTCCAGATTGTTCTGTCTTGGGTGCTGCTCTTCGGGTCCGGCCTGTTCATTCGGACTCTGCAGAACCTGGAGAACAGCGACATCGGGTACCGACGGGACCAACTGATCGTCGTCGAGTTGGACCCGGTCGCATCCGGTTATCAAGGCGATAAGCTCATCCAACTCGGGAGACGCTTGCTAGACAAGCTGGACAACGCGCCTGGCATAGAGCGAGTAACTATTTCCGAAAATGGTTTGTTTAGTGGAACTGAGTCCACCTCCGGTCTGATGGTCGAAGGGTTCACGCCGCGCTCCGACACCGACAAAGAAAGCCACTCTGACCGAGTGGGACCCGGCTATTTCGAAACCATCGGCACTCCTATTTTGAAGGGCCGCGGGATTGAAGCGCGTGACATGGAATCCGCACCCGTAGCCGTAATCAACGAATCCATGGCGCGCTTCTACTTTCCAAGCGTCAATCCGTTGGGGCGCCACATCTCAGTTGACAATGGCAAAGGCTGGATGACTATCGTTGGCGTCGTGCGGGACGCCAAGCAAAACAACCTTCGCGAGCCGGCGGCCCGGCGTTTCTATTCGCAATTCATGCTCGGTACGGGCGATGCGATCGGCAGCATGAGACTAGAGCTTCGCGCTCACGGGGCCACTTCACAAGCGGAGGAACTGATCCGGCGACAGATTGGGAGCGTCGATCCGAACTTGCAAATTCAGTCCGTCTCAGCCGCCCAATCACTGATCGACAATGATTTAATACAGGAGCGCTTGATCGCCAAGCTATCCGGGTCCTTCAGCCTGCTTGCGCTTGCGCTCGCCAGCATCGGGTTGTACGGCGTCATGTCGTATTTGACACAGCGCCGCACTACCGAAATGGGTATCCGAATGGCCCTGGGCGCAAGCCGCAGCAACGTAGTCGGTATGGTTTTGAAGGAGACGATGCTCGTGACGGTAGCGGGCTTGGGGATTGGCGGCCTTGTCGCAGCCCTTCTGGGAAGGCTGGTTTCAGGCAGCCTATATGGCGTGGCGGCTTTCGATCCGCTCACCGGCGGGCTAGCCTCCGTAACGATTCTGGCCGCCGCCTCTTTGGCCGGCTGGCTTCCCGCTCGCCGTGCGTCTCGCGTCGATCCGATGGCAGCCTTGCGCACGGAATAGGCTGCCGGCTCACTTTCCAATCCCGCTTCTGCGAAGGCATGGGGCGTCGGGTGCATCCTGCCTCCGCTCGGCGCGCTCGATCGAGGCGCTCCCTCGATCAAACGCCGCCGCGTCTTATAGCCCTTGCGTGCCTTTCGACGCCAGGTGATAGCACGCTGTACGCCAGAGACTTGCCGGCTATAAGCCAGCCACATTAACCAGCCATATCGGAAGCTAGCTTCAGGCCCTAATTGAGAATCATCCGTGTCGAACGCCATCTCCTAAAATGGGGTGACCGACGAGGCCTTATCGCCTAAGAAAGCTCGAGGAGGCTTTGTTCGTGAATTCCGACCATCCGTTCGCTTTGGCCCATCTCCAGCAGGCCGAGGCGCGCGCGACCGCTTCCCACGGCGCAGCAGCGCACCGGTCTTTTGCTCTTTACGATCAACGGCGGCTGGAGACGTACCAGGAGCGCGAGGACCACGACATTCGCATTTCCTCCATTGGAGGGGCCATGGCGCTCAGGTTCGATGACGTCGGCTATTTCAACCGAATTTACGCTCCGGACGAGAGCATTGCGGGCCGACTAGCGGAAGCGGAGGCGTTTTATCGGGGCAGCCCTTTTGGGTGCTATCTGGTCGGTCCGCCGGAATCTTCGCCTGCAGTCGAAGCCGTTTGCCAGCAGCGCGGTTGGGCGCCAGGTCCGCGTTACAGCTGGTTGCATGCGCCGATTACTCGCCTCGAGGAGCCGGAGGCGGCCCTTGAATTCGTCGTCAGCCCACCCCGCTTAAACGAAAGGGAATTGTTTCTACGTTGTTACCTTGAAGCCTTTGAGGCGCAGCCGAACCGTTTCAATGCCGCCATTTCCAACATGCGTCATCTATTCGACTGGCCCGATCTGCTCTTTCTGCTGGCCTGGAAAGAGGGACAGCCGGCCGGAATTGCCATGCTCCTTCACAACCAGCACACAGCCGTTTTTTGCGCAGGCGCCACACTGCCTTCCTATCGGAACGGAGGGTGTCATGCTGCCTTATTGGCAGCGCGAGTTAGGCTCGTCCGCGAACTCGGATGTCAGGATGTGTTCTCCTGGGCCTTTGAAGGCAGCCAGAGTGAAACCAATATGGGCCGGATAGGCCTGCAAACCGTGGGGGTATCCGCGCTGTGGCATTTTCTACCGGACCGGTAGGTGACGTGCCTGAAGCTCGTTTCTTTCAATCCGATGGCGCCGAGCAGAATGGGTTCGTGCCGCAGTCCGGGTTCGTGCCATTCCATCTCGCCCATGCCGAAAGCACCGTCGCGATTCGCTTTCGCGAGGTGGCCGCCCGCCATTCAGGGTCGTTCGCGCTCATCGGAACCGACGGCGCGCGATGCACGTACGAAGAACTGTGGCGGCGCTCAAGTGAAATTGCAGCCAGTCTTGCTGCACAACTCGAGCGCACAAGTTCGAAGAGCCTTCCTTCCGCAACGCCGCCGCCCGTCGCTCTTCTGATCTCGTTCAGCCTCCCAGCAATCGAGGCAATTTTCGGAGTCTTGCTCGCCGGTCGTGCCTACTTTCCCGTTGATCCTGCCTGGCCTGATGCGCAGGTCGCGAAGCTGCTGGCCGCTGCCAACCCCGCAATGATCCTCACGAACACCGCCTCTCGGGAGCGCTTTCGAGATCTCCTGACCGACTACGAAGACCGCCTCATCGATATTGCCAAGCTTGACGCCACCGAGTATCGCGAAGGGCCTCCGCGGGCTGCCTCGACGCACGATATTGCCGTGCTGTTCGCGACCTCTGGTTCTACCGGCGAACCAAAGCTCGTCGCGCTTTCGCATCGCGCGATTCTGTTTGACGTCGGCCGGCAAACCAATGACCTCTACCTGGGGCCGGACGACCGCTTCGACCTGCTGTTTTCGCTGGCATTCAGCGCGTCTCTCGCCCCTCTCTTCGGTGCGCTTCTGAACGGCGCCGAATTGCACTTGATTGATTTGAACCGCGATCTGGCTCGGCTCGCTGACAAGCTGGAAGAACGCCGGATTTCGATTACCACTATGTCGGTCTCGACGCTGCGTTCCGTGTTTCTGCGTCCCCGTCGAAGGTATCGAGACCCGGCCCTCCGCTTGGTTTCTGTCGGAGGAGAAGCGCTCTTGGTCGGCGATGTCGTCGCTTTCCACGAGCTCTTTGCGCCGCCAAGTGTCTTGCAGAACGCTATGGCCTCCACCGAGGCGCGGACCTACGCACAGTACTTTGTGCCTCGTTTGGGGCCCACGCCCAGCCCGGTTTCGATCGGCTGGCCGGTCGCCGGGAAAGAAGTGGTCTTGCTCGACGAGAGTGGAGCCCCGGTCACCAAGGGAGCCGCTGGCGAGATCGCCGTACGCAGCCGCTATCTTGCCGATGGGTACTACAACGATCCACAAGGCACCGGCGCGAAATTCCAAACCCAGCCTAATGGCACGGTTTTATACAGGACAGGCGACCTCGGCAGGTTCCAAGCCGATGGCAGCCTGATCTTTCTGGGCCGTACGGACTCGCAGGTGAAGATCCGGGGCCACCGCGTCGAACTAGAAGCTGTCTCGCAAGCCATCAATCTCCATCCGGCGGTCCGGGCCTCGGTAGTCGTGGCTCGCGAGGATTCAATCGGTAACATACGGCTGGTGGCCTACACCGTGGCCCTCCAGAGTGATTCAGTTGCCGAGGAAGCTTTGCGGGCGTTTCTTCGAGAGCACTTGCCCACCTATGCAGTTCCTGCCACCTTCATTTTTCTGGCAGACCTACCGTTGAACGCCAACGGCAAAGTCAATCTCAGCGGTCTTCCTGCATACCCCGGACCCAACATCGGAGGCCGCGGACCATCCAAAGCCACGACTATCGAGATCTTGCATGACATTTGGACGGAGATCTTGCACCGGCCACAGTGCTCTCCAGGAGACAGTTTCTTTGACGTGGGTGGCGATTCCCTCAGCGGCGTACATGTGCTGGTGGCCATTCGCGAAAACCTGGGCTGTGACCTTCCGTCCGACAGCATTCAGCGGTTCCCCAGACTGAAAGATTTGGCTGCCTACGTGGACCATGCTTGCGCGGAAGGCATCCACCCCGGCTCGGTGATCGTTTTGCAGGGGGGCGGATCGGGCCCGCCCGTTTTCTTCGTGCCCGGCATCGGAGGTTCCGTAACGGGTTATGCACACATTGCCAGCGAAATGGCGCTCCGCCATCCATCTTACGAGTTCAGGGCGCCCTTGGGACTGACTACAAACTCCGCCGTTTCTGTGGAATCGATTGCGAGGGAGTCTGTGACCGAGCTCAGCGTGGTGGTTCCAACTGGCCCGGTGGTTCTCGTCGGCTATTCCTTCGGCGGCACCGTAGCATTTGAAATCGCGAGGCAACTGCGCAAAGGCGGTGCGCACGAACCGCTTCCGATCGTCATCGACATGCCCCTTACAAACGCTCCTGGAGCGCGCCACCCACCGTTTTGGCGGCAGGCGCTGGACGTGGCCGGGAACATTCCGGCATGGTTGGCCAACGAGGCGGCAAACTTCCAACCGCGCAAATTTCTCGTGCGGGCCCAGGGCCACTTGGCAAGAGTTGGCAGATCGCTCGGAGGGTTGCCCGTCGCGAACGAGTTCGATTCCCGGGTCTATTTTGGAACGGCGAGCCTTCCGGCCGCTTATCGAGACTTCCTAGCCGTCAGGTATCGGGCACTACTAACGTATAAGCCGGGGCCGTACGAGGGAAAGGTAATCCTCTTGAGAGCGAAGGTGCCGACTCTGTTTCGCAGCCGAGATGCCCGCATGGGCTGGGAAGCCGTCGCCGCGGCCGGAGTGGAAGTGCACCATGTACCGGGAGGACACGATGACTGCGTGTCAGCGGCGCATGGTGCGGAATTGGGCCGTCTGTTGATGCGGTGTGTGGAAAAGAATCAGTTATAGACTACGTGATCGACGCTCCTCAAGGTTGAGGCACGCGTCGGCGAGCTCGCAAAGGGAACACTTGTCGTCAAGTTTCGCTCTAAGCGAGAAATTCCTTATTCAAGGGGCTGAGCGGCACCCAGCGCGTTAACGTCTGTCCCTCCAAAATATTCTGATCGACCTGCAATCATTGAGGTTGATCGACTTCCATTTGCTCTTCGTTTCTGCCGCGGAACAGCTGCTCACAGTGCTCAGCGTACTCATTTCGATGTTCAGGACCTCGGCCCTGTCCGTAGCCAGAACATTCTGAGCTTCTAAAATCAGCGATCCGGCGCCTTTGAGCCGGTTATCCACCGAGGCGACGTTACGCCATGTTACAACGGTGAGTTCGTGCTGGAATGCATACTCAGTTTCCTCGCTGCCGTCCGCGTCTTCTTGCGAAGTCGAAGCGACACCGCGCTTGAAATTCTCGCTCTCCGGCAGCAGGTCGCCGTCCTCAAACGGAAACGGCCGCGTCCGCCCTTGAACCGTGTCGATCGACTTTTCTGGGTCGCTCTGCAACGCCTGTGGTCGCGATGGACCGACGTCCTCGTCATCGTGAAGCCGGAGACGGTGGTCGGATGGCATCGTGCGGGCTTCGCTTGTACTGGCGTTGGCGATCTCGGCCACTCGGTGGCCGACCGAAGGTAACCGAGGAGGTTCGCTCTCTCATTCGCCGTATGGCGGCTGACAATGCGGACTGGGGAGCACCGAAAATCCACGGAGAACTTTTGAAGCTCGGCATCGAGATCTCCGAACGCACGGTCGCTCGGTATCTGCAACGATTGCGGCGGCGCGGTGATCCCGCCAAGCACTGGCTCGCCTTCCTCGCTAACCATCGCGAAGTGATCGTGGCCTTCGACTTCTTCACCGTGCCCACCCTGACCTTCCAGCTACTGCATTGCTTCTTCGTTATCGAGCATGGCCGACGCAGGATTCTGCATTTCAACGTTACCCGCCATCCGACGGCCGATTGGGTTGTGCAACAGTTGCGTGAAGCATTTCCCGAGGCGGTTCAGCATCGTTATGCCATCCTCGACCACGACTCGAAATTCGATGCCGATGTGATTGCTTTCCTGAGGGCAACCGGTCTGACGCCGAAACGCACAAGTGTGCAGGCACCCTGGCAAAATGGGGTTGCGGAACGCTGGGTGGGAAGCTGCCGACGCGAGATTCTCGATCATGTCATCGCGCTGAACGAACGGCATCTCCAGCGGCTCGTTCGCGACTACGTCAGCTACTATCACGACGACCGAATTCACGATTCCCTCGATAAAGACACGCCGCATCGGCGGCCAGTGGAAAGCAAGCCTTCTCCGTCTGCGACGGTGATCTCCAGCATCCGGCTCGGTGGCCTTCATCATCGATATAGCTGGCGCGAAGCTGCGTAACGCTCACTTGCGTCTGTTGACCCCGCTGTGATCTTTGCAGTCTGCGCGCCGGAGTGCGGTCGGCGACGCTCAACCGGTGCGTAGGAAAGACGGGGCCGGTGGCGCTCTGGTCGCCACAGCCCATTTTTCCCTGCTGTTTTCTCACTTATCTGCGGCGGTTTGGCCTGGTCAGCTACACGTAAAGCGAACATAAGAAGCGCAGTGCGCCGTCGCTTAACACGTTCGTCAGGACCAGACGAGGTTTTGGCTACACACAGCACTGTGTCCGTGCTCCGCACCAATCCGGCGGGCCCTCCACGAGGACCTGTTGGCTCCCGTTCCGCGCTAGCGCTATTGAACCGACCAGGGAACGCATGACCGTCGCCCGCTCTACTTCTCGCCGTTGATCTGTGAACGACTCGTGACGCTCTTGTTATCAAGCGCACTGAATATCTGTGCTCGTTCACTGTTGGAAAGCGGAGCGTCCGCAAGCGAGTGGGTGAAATGAACTGGAAAGGGCTCCAGCTTCCAGCTATCGCGCTTGACCTGCGCGATAGCGCTGTTCCAGCAGAGAACAACACCGAGAAGGCAAGCGCCTAGCCTCGTCATCACCAACTAGCATTTCACAACGGGCACTTTCACGGCGCAGAGAAATTGTTTCGTAACATCTCACTAAGGACCTTTCTGACAAACGCGATCCGACTTTCCGCTCGACCGGTTTACCGACGCTATCGCCGTATATCAGTCCTAATCGGAAGAACTTCACAGATCCGAGCATAGCGAGTCGGGTGGGCACTTCAGCGGCTAAGCCGTTACGCGGCCAAGTGCCGCCGGCGCTGAACTTCCCAGGAATGGGAGCAACGGATTGGGTTCGGGTTATTCAACTGAAACGACGAATTTAACCTCGGCTCCTTTGAATTTGCCCGTGATCTCCCAGCAACCGGTTGTGGGGAAGTTTACCCCGGACATGATGAAGTCAACGGTCGTCCAACTCCCGTTCGCGCCCGTCACAACCAACGGCGACGTATAGCCATCCATCCGTCGCCCGCTGATGGCAATGGCGGGGAGCGGATCAGCCTTCGCGTTGTAACCTTGACTCCACCAGACGATCTTCTGCCGATACCCTTCGGGCCAATGTGGCAAGCCGCGCCAAGGCCCAGAGTAAACCAGGACCCAGAGCTTCGGCGCGCCGACGTAAAAGGAGTTGCCCTGCGCTTCGGGGTATGGAGACGGTGGAACAAACGCCGGGTCCGGTGGTTTTGTTACAGGACAACTATCCGCTGCGAAGGCCAAAACCGAGCAGATTGCGAATCCGAGTGCAAGATCACGCAAATTCATGCTTACAGGACGGTTGGTGACCGCAAAATGTTAACCGTGATGAACGGCGAGGGGAAATGGACGCCGATGCTGGAAGACGAAAGAGCCAGTTGACGGTTTGTCGGCAACGCACCAATTAGGGGCACGCCAGTCATTTTCTCTGCAACCGAAGTGTTCGCGGATCATCAGAGACTGAGTGTTGAGTCGGGACGAAGGTTTCTTCTGAGTATGCTCAACCTAATTCGTTCCTGGTTGTTTGGCCTCAGCGTATAGAGGGTTTTGCAACGAATTCCGACTACCATGCCGGTTGTGTTGCCGGTCTGATGCTGAGTGGCGAAGCGGATTGGAGACGATATCGCCGTATATCGGGACTAATCGGGCCGGCATTGTACGCGGCGAAGGTAAACAGCAGACGCGCAGCCACGCTCGTCCCCAGCGCTCACGGCGCGCAAGTGATGATAGCGTCCTCCCCTTCTCGCTGGCAAGTCAACGCGATTTCGTCGGTCCGCTTCAACTCAGGTACGCCGCCCTTAATTTCCACGTCGATCGCGAAGATTCTCTCTGCGGGAGTGCGATGTATCAGTTCACCTTGGACGAAACGGTCGCAATCTAATTGCGGAATATCAGGTTGCCCAATCGCTCGGCTTACCGTGGACCCGCCTGCTGATCCAAAAAAGCATGGCTTGTGTTCTCCTTCATTCCAGTGTTCCGGGTAAGCGATCAGCACGTAGTGGGCCTGCGGTTTCTTGGCTTGGCAGCCGCTCAGTAGAAGGGCTACGAAGAAGAAAGCTGTGAATCGCATTCTCGGACGTGTCTGAACAGCGTACCAATTAATGCCCGTTGCCATTGGGAAATCACCTCAGAGGATGATCCTCTCTCGAACGAATTGACGCATCAAGTCTACCGTGCCTCAACGAGATGGAAGAGCACGACCTCAGGCAGTCCACCGGCAAATTACGACTGAAGGTCCGGTTTGTGTTCGGTGTCCGGGCGCGCCTAGACGCCCCTGGATCACGGACGACATCGCCGTATATCCGGACCTATCTGGCGCAACCTCACGGTGGCGATTCTCCCGGACGACCTAGAAGCGAAGGGCGACCTTCAGCGGCTGATCGCGGGGCGGCCATCGCGGGACGGTTCTCATCGAACACGGCATTCGGGTCTGAGTTGGGCAGCAGCATTTCAAGACGCGGATTCTCAGACAGACTTTATGAGACTTGCATTCCCTTGATCTTGCCGCGTTCGTGTTGCGTCCCAAAGCTTACCGGTGCTGACGCAGGAAGTCTGCTATGTCCTTCTGGCCCAGCAACAGCGCGGCGCGCAGAGGCGTCCACCCTGTGTTTGTCTTTGACATTGAAGTCAGCCTTGTTGGCCAGCAGCAATCCAACCACGTCTTTGTGACAATAGACCGCCGCATAGTGTAAAAGGTGTCCAGACCTTCTTGTCCGAGCTGGGTTTTCGTTAAGCAACGCACTGACCCTTACCATGTTGCCGGACGCAGCCGCTCCTTGAATATCCTCGGAGAAGGCGGCGCGTCCGCTAGCCAGAGCGATCAGTGTAACCAACATGAAGCGCCTGAGACGGTGCATATCAATAACTTTAGAACGAGGAACCGATTCTGCCTGCTGGGCCCGGGTCAAATTATCGTGCTGTTCGAGGGGCAATAGCGGCGCTTACTCTCGTATTATCGCGAAGCAGCCTACTTCGCTGGCGCTCTGGTCCGGCGGCGCCTGGAATGTGACGTTACTCTGGCTAGGCGATCCGGGGAATACGCTATCGTTTGGCGATGGGTTAAATGGGCTTACCGTCCAGGCGGGCGCTCTCGACGACATAGTAGTAAAGTTTGTTGGCCTTCTTCTTGGCGATGAGGGACGCCATATAGGGTAATACCAGTCTACGGCGTCCAGCCTCCGCCGTCAATAGAGAAGGGCGCAATCGTCGATAGAAATTATTTATATGGGGTAATACACAAACGAATGGCGCGCGGCGCTCCAAGGCCCGCGTTCAGAATGACTTACGATTACAGGACTCGCCGCCGCTGCGGCTTACGAGTAAACTCCCGCTAGGTCGCGGACGCTTTTCAGTCGAGCTTGGTCGACGCGACCAAGCGACTATTCGCTTTTGCCAGAATTCTGCCGTCTGTAACTTCATGAAACACCAACAACTTATGCGTGGTGTACGGCATGGCGTTTCCGGCCACGTCCAACCTAAAAACCACTCTATATTGCTGAAAAGTAACGACTTACGCCTGGTGGACGGCGTGGGGTTCGAATACGACCCTACCACCAAGGATCAATGATTTAAACAACTTGCTAACTGCCGAAACGGACAAAACTGCACGAACGGCGTGGATTTGTCAGAAATCTGTCAGACCCCCTCCGTTGGACCCTGTAAAGGCGGAGGGCGCCACTCGCGAGCGGCGCCCTTTGCAGAAAAACTTGGTGAAGCCGTGCACATTGACCCGGTCACTGCTCAAAGTGTATCCGAATTCGGTAATTGCCATCCAGGAGAAAATGCTGTCGCAAGTTCCAGGGCCGAGCTCAATGGAAACAAGGGACACTCAGGTCCAAATCCGTTAGCCGAAGAACATCAAGTTCTGCGAAGTGTCATCGGCGAAGAGCTGTCGACCGCCGATCTGGCGGCACTGGTCTTGGAGGCGGACGTTCGAGAGTGGATTCGAACCCAGCGTTCTATCTATCAGGCAATTGTGCACCAGTTCACTCAGCATTCGTTGCTCTCGCCTCAACAGACCGCTGATCTCCAACTCCACATTGGTTTGATGCTCTATGACAGGCGCAAGAAAGACCACGGCGAACTTCCGGGCTTGGCGGAGTTGGCAACAAGGCTAGGTGTCACGCCTCTCAACCGACCTCATACGACGGAATGGCAAGTAGGATTACAGACGACAACGCCGTTTCCCGTTCCCTATCTGCTTTTGGTCGGTTCGGGGTACTCAATAGCGCAGGAGATCGATTCTCAGCTTGGGTCAGAGTTACTAGACTTAGCCACCGAGGGCGATGGGAAAAATTGCAGTAGTCAGGAGTAATATCGTGGAGGGCCATATGACCGTGCTCCGATTCGTAGGTCTGGCCGTCTCGTTAGCTTGGTCGGCGTTTGGTGTTTCGGCCCCGAGTTCACGCGAACCGTCCTCCTACCTTCCACAGCTTCGATTTAGTCCGAATGGTCGCTATATCCTTGCCGCATGCGGTCAAGACTCTTAAATTGTGGGGGCTCATCATCCAAATCTCTGGATCCTGGTTTCAAGGAAGACGCTGCTTCGATTGCATCCAAGGCAAATGCCGGGTGCCGCTCAATACCATCCAGACCGTGGGCCAACTTAGGAGCAGGTAAGGAGACAATCGTCGATACCAGGGAGTTCCTCCGTTTATGGAGCCCTCACTCCACCGTTCGACTGCGGATTCCTGCCAGCCACTGGTCCACGTCACAAGGGCAAGCACGCCAGCCGCTACAAACAGCAAAACAACCGCCTGAGCAAATGACAAGCTCCCGCACCTGAATGCTCGCCTGGCTCCCCAAACTGACGGAACAAAAAAGAGAAGCGAGGGGACTGGTGCGAGAACACCGAGCCACCACGGCATCCGGAGCAACATCAAACCGTTTCAATCCTAGCCAGAGTATTCCCAGGAGAGCGCCGGTAACTAACGAGGTCTTGCGAGCCATGGCCGTGAAGGCAAACCCGGCCGTCAGGACAACAGTATGACGGCCGCCGCCATTGAGAACCATACAAACAGCTCTTCGTTCAGGGTGAGGCCGCTCTGATAAACGACTCCATACGTGCGGTAGGTGCTGATAAATCTGGCGGGCCACGCTGTCAAGTTGAGAGTGATCACTGTCAGGCGAACGCCGATTAAACCGACGATTCCCAACAGCGCTAGCCAGGGCGGCCAATCTTTCCAAAAGCCTGCCTGTTGTCTTGCAATCAGACCGCAAACCTCCCAAACCGATCGCAGTGACCCCAGGTTTAATTCCTCGAGGTCTCCATGGACAACCGCTCTCGTACTAGGCTCGACGAAACGAAGCAATCCGGTGCTTAGAAATCCGCCGAATCGAGTCATGACCGGACCAAGCCTTTCTGCCAGGAAATGCCGTGGCCTGCGCGTAGCACTGTGTCATAGAAAGCCGCCGCCGCTTCCATACCCTGCGGGGTCACGCGAACCATGCGTTTCGGTCGGCCACCGCGACGAGGAGTAGCATCGCCAGTCCACGTTTTCACAAAACCCTTTAACTCCAGCCGATCTAACGTGGTGTAGAGAGCACCAATCGAGCAAGATCGGCATGTCACGTTCTCGATCTCAATTCGGATCGCAACGCCGTAAGCGTCTTTGCCTAATCGCGCGGCGGAGGTGAGGAGCAAATATTCGAACTCACCGAGCATTATTAATACATTGTGATATTTGATCTGATTCCTGTCAAGGGTGAGAATTTTCAACCGGCTATTCGGAGACACGCTGGGGTAAGCAGCACCTCACTCCAGGGGAAATGAGGACGGACGGAGATTAAATCTGACGAGCCTCAGAGGAACCGGGTGCTCTGCAGCTTTGAGATCCCCTCGCTCGATGGTCGACAGAAGAAAGTTGCTCTCCTCGTTTACAGACGCTAACGCCGTTTCACGGTATCTATCGGACCGAACGCACCTTAGATTCTTGGATCGAAGATCGTAAACAAGAATACTTCAACATTTGAAGAGGTAACATCAGGCGGCGGCCAGCAGGTCGACGATATCCTGTATCGCCTTGTCGGCCTTGTGATAGGCGGCTTCCAATTTGCTGTTTGGTCGAGATGCGGGATCAGGCTTGTGGTGGAAGCGGCTGTTGGCGAGAGGGCCGCAGAGGCGCTTGTGGAAGAACAGGAACAGCAGCGCAACCTGTAGTCCTTTGGAAGTGAGGCGGTAGGCATAGCGGCGGCCGTCGCGTTCGAGCAGACCATGACCTTTCAATTTGCGAAGGTCGTAACGGAGTTGGTTCAGACCGTAGGTTTTGGCGGAAAGTTCGAAGGTGGTGAGCACAGCTTGGTGAATCTGTTTGGCCGTCCAGCCGCCGACGGTGGTGGCACCATGCAGGAGTACTTCCATCAGGCGAATGATCCGCGGTTCATGGATTTTGATTCCGGGGTAACGGACGGTACCGATCGTCACGGGCAAGGCTAGACGTTGCAGCAGCGGGAAATCCACATGGACGTTGAGCCAGTGGGCCTGGCAATCGGCGAAACGATCCGTAATGATCTGGAATCGTTTGCGCACGGCATCGAGATGATTGAGACCCTTCTTCAATCCGAAATCGCGCAGATTGTTGGAAACCAGTTCGTTGCGCAGGAACCGGGAAAACTTTTCATACTGTTTGAGGAAGGAGTTTTTCCAATAGGCCCGGAAGACATGATGACCGTGCTCGATCTGCTCGATGACCGTCGCCAGTTTGCCGCGCAGTCGCTTGTTGAGCCGGACGCCGAAGATCTCGCTGATGCGATTGGCCGTCAGCCGCCAGAGCCCGAGTTCACAGCTTCGCTCGAAGATCTTGTGGATGGGAAAGTGGCGTTTGAAGATGAAGTTGCGGCAGTACTCGATCTGGGCGATGGCGTAAAACCGCGACAGGTTCATTTGGCTGCGTTCCTTTTTGGAGAACTTCGGCCCCAACAGGAATGTCCAGTAGTCGAGTTGCTTGCCGATGATCTCTGCGCTCAGCCGGTCGGCGGCCGCCTGTAGTTCGGCCACATTATCCACCGCCAGGAAAGCATTGTCGTTTTTGCGGAAACCGATCTGCTTTCGCTTCAGTTCCTGTTCGATGAAAGAGTGGCCGTTGAGCCAGTAGGTGGCAGAAAAGGGAAAGAAACTCGCCACACGCACGATGATGGGCCCCAGGACTGCATCCCGGATATAGAAGTAGTAGTGGGTGAAGCGGCTTCGTTGGTGTGCCAGAATGCGATGGTTCGGATCCTTGGTCGGGAATTTGGGCACGCTGATGCGGAAGGTTCGGCCTTGCTCCATGCTTTTGAAGATGAAGTAGACGCCGTAGGCGTTCTTCTTCTCCAAGCGGCGCAGCGCGGGCAGGACGTAGTCCTCTTTGCGGGTCCCTTTCTCCGCCCACTCGATCGGGATCTTGTGGTTGCGGGCGTAGGCCTCGACCCAATCCCGGTAGTCGTTGGTGCGCTGGCTGAGAATCTCTTTGCTCACCACCGGGATGCCAAGGACCTGCCGAAAGAAATAGACCACCTGCTCGGGCCGGGACAAACCGTTCAAGTACCCGTGAATGACGATGCGGTCGAAGCAGTGATAGACCAAGGACAGGAAATCCGCGAACAAATGGATGAACCGTTCCATGTCAACGCACTATACTCGATGGAGAGAAAAACGGTGGGCCGCAGAACTATCAAACGCGGACAGGCTAGACAAGTGGTGGACGGCAAGGGCTTCCGCCTGGCCGACGAGATTGCCTACATCCAAGACAAGGCCGCCGATCACGACGGGCGTATTGTCACCATCGGCCAACTCGTCCTCTTCGCTACCGACACCGGTGATGCCTGGCTACTCGACGTCACCGACCAACTTGCGGCCCGTCTCGCCAGAGATGGCGACCCCGAACCGATCTCCCTGGAAGAGACCGATACCAGCTTCGCCATCGAATGGAAGGGCCACTATCGCATTGAGGGATCCGCCTTCGTCTACTCCGATCGCGACACCGGCCGTGTCACCACTATCCTCGGCTATCCAACACAAAAAATCGCTCAAGCGGGCTGATCTAGAAATTTCAAATATCTTTGGCTAGGCCTTCTTTGGTCATCTGATCACAATGCCCGCGCCAATGAATGATCTCACTAACACGCCGCCATAACCGAGAAGTGGCGCCTGTGCTCCGTAGGTCCGGCCTGAGGATTTACTGGAAATGAAGCGGGTAGTGGCGGATCAAACTGAGAGACGAGCCAATCGTTGCGGCTTACTTGACGGGTTTCGTCTCATCCAGCGCACGGACGAACCGAGTGTACCCATACTTCTGAGCGAGTTCACGCGCGTTGAGCCCGTCTTTCGTCTGGGCATTAGTATCCGCCCCAGCCCGCAGCAACAGTTCCACCACCTCGGACGTACCGTTGTCGATCAGGCAGGCCCACAGTAGGGGCGTCATCCCGAGCTCGTCTCTGTGGTTAACGTCGGCGCCCAAGGTGATGAACGTCTTTACAAGGTCCGGCTTTCCGCTAAGCGTCGCCAAACTCAACTCGCTTACTCCACGTTCGGCAGCTTCGTTTACATCGGCGCCCCGCGCCACCAGGTAACGAACCATTTCTGGGTCGTCGTTAAAGAGCGCGAAGTCCAGCGCAGTGGAAGGAGCTATCCCCCCGGCTAACATGCTTTGCTTCAGATCCCGATCACGCTCGTACAGCAGCGCAACGTTCTCCCGGTCGCCGGCGGAAGCCGCCAGCAGCAACGGCGACGCGTTGAATAGCGCTGGCTTTTTTTTGTCGGTCGAGACCACGGCGCCCCGTTCCAGGAGCAGGCGGACCGTTTTCCCCGTGCCGCCGTAGTTCGCGGCTACCATCAGCGCCGTATAGCCCGTCTCGGCCCGCGCCTGTACATTGGCCCCACTCGCAAGCAGCAGCTCGGACTTCGCCGAGTCGGGGGTGGCCATCATCAGCGCGGTGGTGCCTCCCTTCGTGTGGCTATTCGGATCCCATCCGCCATCGAGCAATCGGCGAGTGTCGGCTAAGGAGCCGAATAACACGGTAGTTGCCCAGGGCTCGGCTGAGTCGTCATTAGACGCAGAAACGAACGGAGACCCGTCGGGCTTCGCGGCTGCGGGAAGGCTCACCAGCAGAGCCATGGTGGCCCAAGCGGTGCCTGCACACGAAATCATCTGATTGTGGCCATAAGGGAAACCGCTCTCGAAGTACGGCGGGCTAAGCGGAGCGGGTTCGGGAAGGCGGGTGGTCACCTCCCAGGAGCCGTCGCTATGCTGAGTCTTCAATAGGTAGTTCAAACCGCGCGTCCAAGCCGCATCGCTCACAGGCAGCCCCGCGGCTTGATGAAGTGCCACCAGGGCCTCGCCGGTCGCATAGGCGTCGCTCGGGCGATCGGGAATCTGCGCCCATCCACCGTCCGCTTGCTGTGCTGCGAGCAGTCGCTTGGCAATGAGCTTGATTTCGGCCTCCGTTGCGCCAGCCCATCCTAGGCCCAGCATTTGGTACGTCAGATCTTCGGTGTCGAAGGCGGTGGCCTGAAGAAGCCACTGCTTCGCGCGCAGAACCCGCTGCCCGGCATCCTCTGGAGTGAACGGAGCCAGATAGAGCTGAATGGCACGCAAAGTGATCGCCGTAGAGGAAATAAGGCTCCCGAGCAACGGAGGCCGATGTTCGACAGTGCGCCAGAATCCCTCCGGCGCCTGGCGGTAGGCGACGAACCGTACTCGTGCTGCCGTCACAGGGGAAGGCCGCAAGCCGGCGGCGCCCGCTGCGACCAGCATGTAGCTCTCACTCAACCCCGGGTCCAGTATGGTTGAGCCTTGAATGGCTCGATCGAAAGCGCCGGCGGAGCGGTACATGTTCACTGTCTTATCGGCCTGCTCACGTATGACATCCTCGGGAATCGGTACTCCGCGTCGCCTAGCTTCACGAAAGACCATGATCGGGAGCGCCTGCTGATGGCATGAGGAGCAGTCCTGCTTCGTGAACCACTGTTGATCGCTTCGGGCGAGAAGGGGTATCGCCTTTTGCAAGTTGCCCTGGTCCGCCAGACGGCACTGCAGCCAGGGTTGCAGCGTCATCCGCCCAGCTCAGCCCAACTGCCGTCATGGCGATCACCAGACCTGCAAACGTGGTTCTCATGCGCATGTTAAAGCGTCGCAACTCGTTCTTCACGAGATCGTTAACTCAGTCTCCTTGTTCGCGGGCTAACGCCCTTGGTCGACTCCATGGCACTTTCCCAATTGGGTTCCCGCACACATCTGGATTATTAAACTCCGTTGTCGATCACGACGAATAGCTGCACGTGAACGGGGAGGAGTAATGCGGGCCAGTCTGACCCTCGCTCGCCGAGTCGTCCAGAGCTGATGACTCACGGTTAGACCAAGAAGACGTATCCAGGAAAGCCGGTCCGCCCTTTCCGTGTCAGAGGCACTCGGCGTCGTTACTGGACCGGAAGGTCAGGCTCCGGCGGGTGAACTAGGAATTTCGTACCGCCTGTCGATTCGGAATACACTTCACCCGATGGTCTGCAGACGTCCGGAGGCAGTACACTGCCCACCGGCAGGATGACCCGGACGAATGCGCGCAGTTCCCGGCGCGTGCCGAAATTGCCTTTGACGTCATCGGCTCTGAGGTCAAGGTGGTTGGCATGGCCCGCAACCAGAGCGCTGATTGTGGATTCGGATTGAATTCTGCCGTAGCCGTCGACGAGCTTAAGCTCGACATCGCAGACGTCGGGAGGCAAGTCCCCAGGCGATCCACTTCGATTGACAATATTCAGGCGCAAGGTTTCGCCGGAGACGATCCCCACTAACGGAAATGTGTAGGTGGGATTGCTCGGCGTCTGTTGCGAGTGTGCTTTCGTAGACCATCCGGCAAACCCAAGGACGGCAAGGCCTACGGGCGCGGTTAACCTTAACCAGGATGCCTTTCTGACCAACGAGACAAGTTGCTTGAGAATCATGATGCTCTCCTTTTCGTATGGTTTCGGTCAATGTCTGACCGGCGGTTTCTATTGCGAGTCCGAGCCTCAACGGCTTTCGAGGTTCGTCCCGATTCTGGTTAGGGCAAGGCGCAGGTGAAGCTTGCCGTCACATCGATGCTGCCGGATCCTTTGTACTTGGCCACCTGAGGATACGGGCACAGTGGGCGCGTGCGGTCTGGTTTGCCAGAGTCCCCGCCGTTCGGAAAGTGAGCTGCGATGAGTCGGTCTGGCGCTATCCCTTTCTCGACCCACTGCTCGATCGCATTGGTTGTGCTGAAGTCAAAGGGACCGTCACCTCCCCAACAATGCCCCATGCCGGGCGCCATAAACAGACGGATAGAGTTCCGAACCGTCTCCGCGCCGCCCATCGACCGCAATACGCTCTTGTAGTAATTGACGGTGTTCTCCGGGGCGATAGCCGGGTCTGACCAACCATGATAGAGCAGGAGCTTCCCTCCATGCCTGAAGAATTCCGCCAGGTCCGGATCCGTTGCATTGATCGTTCCGTTGTCCGACCTGTCGGCGAGCGCCACATCGCTGTCAAAATTGAGAGTTTTGAAATCCCAGTTCGGATTCTTGAAGACGAGGTACTTAGAATGCGACGCGACGATGGGCGGGTCAGGATCCGCGAAAAAAGACGGCCAGCCGAGTTCGCTCCCTCGGTTCAGACCTGGAAAGATTCGCTCGCCAGTCCGCGGATTCTTCGGCCCGTCGTAGATCTTTCTCGCCGCCTCAACCTGGGCGGCGGTTAGGCATTTTGGATCATCCGCGTCTTTGCACTGGAGCACTTTCGGATCGAAGAGGCAGGCCGTTGGATCTTCCAGAAGACCGTCCTTCAGCCCGTCCAATTCGTCGCAGGCAGCGATCGCCGCTTGGTGTATCAATGGATATTTGGATTCGGGAATGTAGCTCGTCGGGTCCTTGAAAGTCGCCTGCGCGATCCAAACGCCGCTCGCCATGAGGTGTGTGAAAAAATTGGCGGGTGCCCCGGCGACAATTCCATCGTAGTCGTTAGGAAAGCGCTGGGCTTCTTTGAGCCCCTGGTGGCCGCCCGAAGAGCAGCCGCTCCAATAGGAAAGTCTCGGAGCATCTCCATAATAAGCGGCGATGATTGCTTTAGCCTTAGCCGTCATTTCGTGGGCGGCACGATAGCCATAGTCACTCACTTTCTCGGGGTGACCCAGTGCCCAGCTCGCATCCACAGCATCGCCTTCGTGCCCGGTATCCGAGCTCGCTGTGGCGTAGCCTTCTCGGAGTGCTGCCCCCATGGCACGATACGGGATCGATCCCGCCCAACCTCCATTCCCCACTCCCATGAATTTTCCATTCCAACGGGACACGGGCATCCACGTTTCGAACCGGATGTCGGAGTCTTTCGTTGGCTTGATTGATCCAGCGACACGGCAGAACGCCGGCAAATTGTCGAGGGGAGGCCCGGGCCCGTCAACCAGTTTGGGCGGGGTGAAGGTTCCAGCCGGTACAGATTGGGAAACGATCAATGCCGTTTCGGGTAGGTTGAGCGCGCTCAGGCTCTGGCAAGTGTTGGCAGCCCCTACGGGAATGCATGGTGCTGCAACCGCTAAGAGCGCCCTGCATACAATGATCGTTTTCATTGGCTCTGCTCTTCTTGAGTTGAGTTATGATTTTGCAAACTCGATCGCACTACGTACTTCTACCCTCAGAGGAAAATACCTTACCCTTGGGAACGCCGCTGTGCATTCGATGCCATGGCACGGCGCCGGCGAATCGCCCTCAAACAGAAGTCAGCCTTGGGTAGAGAACCTTCAATGTCAGCCACTCTGAGCGAATTGTCGCTGGTACTCAATTAACTGGATCTGTACTGCACATGTACCCGGCCTTTCCTTGCAAAAGCCGTTGCAAGTCAGAGACATGCAGAGCCCACTGCAGTGCAGTAACATACAGAAGTTACGTAGAAACCCTGGAGCCTGCATGGACAGAACGTCTCATTCGGCCGCGAAATTTCGCTTTGGGAGCTTTCAACTGGACGTTCAGTCGGGAGAACTTCGGCGGGACGGCATCCGGATCAAGCTGCAGGAGCAGCCATTCCAGATTCTCGTCCTGTTGCTCGGGCGGCCGGGCGAAGTTGTTAGCCGGGAGGAACTTCGCCAGAAGCTTTGGGCCGCCGATACCTTCGTCGATTTCGATAACGGTCTGAACATCGCCGTAAACAAGCTGCGAAGCGCTTTAGTTGGGGACGCTGGGTCCTCCCGATATATCGAGACCTTGCCTCGACGGGGCTATCGCTTCACCGCTCCCGTTGCGGCGGAACAATTTCAAGATCCTGCCCTGACCAACGTTCCATCAAGGTCGTCGGTTGAGAATGCCGAAGTCTTTGCTAACGCTAACTCAGCAATCGGAGGCTCGGCGCGAAAGAAGCGGAAGCTGGCCGCCGCGGCTGTCGTTGTCTTCGCGGCTGGCGCGGTTCTTTTGGCAACGAATGCTGGCGGATTGCGAGACCATTTCCTGGACGCGCACCGTGACCAGCGTATTAGCTCGATCGCCGTCTTACCCCTGCTGAATCTCTCCGGCGACCCCGCCCAGGAGTACTTCGCCGGAGGCATGACGGAGGAATTGATCACTGAACTCGCTCAAATCCGGTCGCTCAGGGTGATTTCCCGTACCTCGGCTCTCCAATACAAGGACAGCCACAAGACCGTACCGCAGATCGGGCGTGAACTCAACGTCGATGCGATTGTCGAGGGGGCCGTGGTGCGCTCCGGCAATCGGGTGCGAATTACCGCTCAGCTCATTCAGACTTCGAATGACAAACATCTCTGGGCCGCCAGTTACGAGGAGGATATCGCCGACATCTTAAATGTGCAAAGGGAGGTCGCGGGCGCTATCGCCAAGGCTGTCAATATCATCCTCACGCCACGGGAGAGAATCCAACTGGCCAAGGCGCCTACCGTAAGCCCCGAAGCGTACGAGGCCTATCTCAAAGGCCGGCACTACGCCAACCGGCTCAACCAGGAAGGGCTGCGCAAGGGGCTCGAGTACTTCCAACTAGCGGTTGCTGCCGATCCGAAATACGCAAGGCCGTACTCCCGCATGGCCAACTACTACATTGCTCAGACGGAATGGGCTCTCCCGCCAAGCCAGGCCATGTCCCAAGCGAAGTGGGCGGCCTAGAAGGCTCTCCAACTTGACGATACTCTTGCGAACCCTCACGCCATCCTCGGGACGGTCCACTTCTGGTATGACTGGAACTGGACAACGGCCGAGCGCGAATATTTGCGGGCCATCGAGCTTGATCCGAGTGACTCCGGCCCTCGCCAGGGTTACAGTTCCGCTCTGGTCTGGGTGGGCATGACCGATAAGGGCATAGCGGAAGGCAAGCTTGCCCTTACGCTTGATCCGGTTTCGGCGGAAGCTTCCAGAACATTGGGCGAAGACTACTATTATGCCCACCGCTACGCCGCGGCGATAAAGCAACTCCGCGAGGCCCTGCAGCTGGAACCTGGTTATTGGTTTACCTACGTGAGCCTGGGCCGCGCGTATCTAGAAGCCGGCAATACCACGGAAGCGATATCTGCGCTGCGGACGGCTACGCGGATGGAGCCCTTGGTTTCGGACCCACTGGGAGAGCTAGGAAGAGCCTATGCCGTAGCCGGTCAACCGGCAAAGGCGAGAGAGGTGATCAGGCAACTGCAGGAGGAGTCGAAACATCACTACGTTGCACCTTATAACTTGGCGATCATCTACGCAGGCCTCGGTGACAAGGACAGCGCATTTGCCTGGCTTGAGAAGGCCTACGACGCGCGCTCCCTCTTCATGACTTCTCTTAAGACCGATCCCGGGTTAAACGGACTGCGCTCCGACCCGAGATTTGCGTCTCTAACTCGACGGATTGGTTTGCCTGCCTAAAGGTTTGACAGCCGCCCCGGACGTGCTCCATCCGAGTCCGACTGTCCAGAGTTTGGCGAGGTCTCACGAGCAGGGCGTAGAACACGCACTGGAGAACTTATCGGCTTTGCGGCCACTTTGGAGCCGCGGATTTGATCGGAATCCTAGCCAAAGATATTTGAAATTTCTAGATCAGCCCGCTTGAGCGATTTTTTGTGTTGGATAGCCGAGGATAGTGGTGACACGGCCGGTGTCGCGATCGGAGTAGACGAAGGCGGATCCCTCAATGCGATAGTGGCCCTTCCATTCGATGGCGAAGCTGGTATCGGTCTCTTCCAGGGAGATCGGTTCGGGGTCGCCATCTCTGGCGAGACGGGCCGCAAGTTGGTCGGTGACGTCGAGTAGCCAGGCATCACCGGTGTCGGTAGCGAAGAGGACGAGTTGGCCGATGGTGACAATACGCCCGTCGTGATCGGAGGCCTTGTCTTGGATGTAGGCAATCTCGTCGGCCAGGCGGAGGCCCTTGCCGTCCACCACCTGTCTAGCCTGTCCGCGTTTGATAGTTCTGCGGCCCACCGTTTTTCTCTCCATCGAGTATAGTGCGTTGACATGGAACGGTTCATCCATTTGTTCGCGGATTTCCTGTCCTTGGTCTATCACTGCTTCGACCGCATCGTCATTCACGGGTACTTGAACGGTTTGTCCCGGCCCGAGCAGGTGGTCTATTTCTTTCGGCAGGTCCTTGGCATCCCGGTGGTGAGCAAAGAGATTCTCAGCCAGCGCACCAACGACTACCGGGATTGGGTCGAGGCCTACGCCCGCAACCACAAGATCCCGATCGAGTGGGCGGAGAAAGGGACCCGCAAAGGGGACTACGTCCTGCCCGCGCTGCGCCGCTTGGAGAAGAAGAACGCCTACGGCGTCTACTTCATCTTCAAAAGCATGGAGCAAGGCCGAACCTTCCGCATCAGCGTGCCCAAATTCCCGACCAAGGATCCGAACCATCGCATTCTGGCACACCAACGAAGCCGCTTCACCCACTACTACTTCTATATCCGGGATGCAGTCCTGGGGCCCATCATCGTGCGTGTGGCGAGTTTCTTTCCCTTTTCTGCCACCTACTGGCTCAACGGCCACTCTTTCATCGAACAGGAACTGAAGCGAAAGCAGATCGGTTTCCGCAAAAACGACAATGCTTTCCTGGCGGTGGATAATGTGGCCGAACTACAGGCGGCCGCCGACCGGCTGAGCGCAGAGATCATCGGCAAGCAACTCGACTACTGGACATTCCTGTTGGGGCCGAAGTTCTCCAAAAAGGAACGCAGCCAAATGAACCTGTCGCGGTTTTACGCCATCGCCCAGATCGAGTACTGCCGCAACTTCATCTTCAAACGCCACTTTCCCATCCACAAGATCTTCGAGCGAAGCTGTGAACTCGGGCTCTGGCGGCTGACGGCCCATCGCATCAGCGAGATCTTCGGCGTCCGGCTCAACAAGCGACTGCGCGGCAAACTGGCGACGGTCATCGAGCAGATCGAGCACGGTCATCATGTCTTCCGGGCCTATTGGAAAAACTCCTTCCTCAAACAGTATGAAAAGTTTTCCCGGTTCCTGCGCAACGAACTGGTTTCCAACAATCTGCGCGATTTCGGATTGAAGAAGGGTCTCAATCATCTCGATGCCGTGCGCAAACGATTCCAGATCATTACGGATCGTTTCGCCGATTGCCAGGCCCACTGGCTCAACGTCCATGTGGATTTCCCGCTGCTGCAACGTCTAGCCTTGCCCGTGACGATCGGTACCGTCCGTTACCCCGGAATCAAAATCCATGAACCGCGGATCATTCGCCTGATGGAAGTACTCCTGCATGGTGCCACCACCGTCGGCGGCTGGACGGCCAAACAGATTCACCAAGCTGTGCTCACCACCTTCGAACTTTCCGCCAAAACCTACGGTCTGAACCAACTCCGTTACGACCTTCGCAAATTGAAAGGTCATGGTCTGCTCGAACGCGACGGCCGCCGCTATGCCTACCGCCTCACTTCCAAAGGACTACAGGTTGCGCTGCTGTTCCTGTTCTTCCACAAGCGCCTCTGCGGCCCTCTCGCCAACAGCCGCTTCCACCACAAGCCTGATCCCGCATCTCGACCAAACAGCAAATTGGAAGCCGCCTATCACAAGGCCGACAAGGCGATACAGGATATCGTCGACCTGCTGGCCGCCGCCTGATGTTACCTCTTCAAATGTTGAAGTATTCTTGTTTACGATCTTCGATCCAAGAATCTAGACGATCTCTCCGTATCGTGCGCACGACGCGTTCGCAGAAACAATTTGCCCTCGGGGCGCGCACGGGTG
Source organism: uncultured Acidobacteriaceae bacterium (assembly GCA_963771305.1). GTDB lineage: Bacteria > Acidobacteriota > Terriglobia > Bryobacterales > Bryobacteraceae > CAJCIT01. The sequence goes on along the minus strand of CAVYTS010000028.1, from coordinate 141,604 downwards.
TGCGAAGTACCCCTTACGCCCATCCCATGTACTGCGCGGTCAAGTTCGCTTGAGTAGATTCGGTCGCGATCGTGAATGACATATTCGTAGCCGTGCTCTCCTGGCAGCGCCTCGCGGAACTGTTGCAGCGTCCACTCCGCTGAAGGATGGGCGGTAACGTTGTGATGCACGATCCTGCGTGTCCCGATTTCCATGATCACGAACACGTAGAGCAATCGGAACGTGGCCGTCGCAACCACGAAGAAGTCGCAGGCCACGATACCTTTGGCGTGATTTCGAACGAAGGTCATCCAACGGTGCTTCGGGTCCGGCGTGCGTCCCGGTCCGCGTGCTGCGGCCAGGTACTTGCCGACAGTGCGAGGAGAGACTCGCAGGCCGAGCTTGAGCTGGAGTTCGTCGGCGATTCGGGCTTCGCCCCAGATCGGGTTCTCAGCTGCCATTCTGAGGATGAGTTGTCGGAGATTGTTCGGCAGCCTGGGCCGGCCACGCGGTCGGGACTTCCATCGCCAGAACAAGCGAAATCCTTTTCGATGCCAGCGGATGAAAGTGTCGGGCTTGACCACACGGAGTGCGGGGCGCCAGGCGAAGAGCCTGCCCAGGGCGGCCATCACAAACCGGATCGAGTCGGTGGCTCGGCGCGGTTTCGCCTTACCCTCCTCGAACAGGGCGAGTTGTTTACGCAGGAACAGATTCTCAGCGGCTAAGGCGGCGCGGGACCGGAAGCACAGGGCGAGTAAGCGTCCCAGGTCGAACAGCACCGCGCGGCCGGTTGCAGTCGCATGTGAAAGAGCTGTGATTAGCTCGCACGCGCTCATGATGGCTTAGGTCCTCACAAGTCGAGACCGTCGCAAGCCATTGAGACTGCGGCCGGACGGATTATTTGCGCAGTACAGCCGGTTTGCGAGTCCGGATGGGAGAGACTCAATCGAAATAACCGATCGTTCGCCGCTCGACTGTTGAGACCGTGAAGTCGTCGTCGGTTCCACCCCGGCTCTCGACAGTTTTCATCACCCAGTTGCCACGCGTGTCGTAATCGTAATGGAAACGGACCTCGGAACGAGTGGCGATTTCCTGCGTCGGGCTGTCAGAGATCCGCCCTTCCTCGTCGAGGTTGTAATCACGCCCCTCGTGTTCATTGACCTCACCGATTTGATCGCCGTGTTCGTTGTAGGTCATGGTCTTGATAATCCCGCCGACTGCGCCCAGGCGCGAGCGAGCCTCCACCCGGCGGCCCTGTTCGTTGTATCGATGCATTATCGTTGCGCCGCACAAGGCACGGAAGGTTTCCAGTTGTGCCTTGTTCAGGGACATCATTATTTCTTCCGGCAGCGCCTCAGCCGCAGTTGTCTGAGCCTCTTCAATCAGGTTCCCCGACGTGTCGTAACGGAACTCAACACCGGACAACCGGCGCCCGGTCACGTCGCAAAAAACCACTTCAATCGGCAGTTCGCGCTCGTTATAAACCGTCGTCAAGGTGACGGCGCCGGGCGCCGAGTAGCAGGTGTCCGTTGCTTCAACGCTAAAGGAATAATGGGTGTTCGGGCGCTGGGAAGCCAATTCGACGTACTGGGTCTTGGTTTTGCGGCCAGAAGAGGAGTAATCGTAGGTCTCGGCAGTACGATCGTCGCCTCCTTCACTTCGTTCGATAATCCGTGACAGCCGTCCCGAATCGTCATATTCGTAGAGTAGGAGATTCGTGTTCCCTGCCGCGTCTCCGGAGCGCCTAACCCTCAGTCGCGAAGTGTCATCGTACTCATAGATGGTGTTCCATTTTGAGCCGTCCGGATTGAGGAGCCGGTAGAGCGCGAGCGAACCGTTCGGGAGGAATTCGATGGTGGAGCTGTCGCCACTCTCTTCTGTCACGCAATCGTTCTCGCCGCATCGGCGTGCGTGCCAAGTACGTTGAAGGCGGCAGACTTGCACCGGACCCCGTAATCCCCAGCGATCGCGTTCTCTCATTCACCTCAGTGTTGCCGCAGAAGCCACATTTGTCTATTTCGAGACTTCGCGTAGGATGGCAATACTTTTGAGATTAGGACTGGGAAACGGCGTTGTGATCTCTAAAAGGAACCGTGCTTCGTCACGAAACGATCGATCTCGATCATCGATGCTTGGTACCTTTTGCGTTCGGTAACTCTATGTCCGATGAATCATAAGGCCTAACTATACCGGTTTTCAGGCTGAATGCATGGCGATCTACAAATCACAACTCGTCAACAGCACAGCAACCTAAAGCCGCTCCTGGGAACTTGGGGTGGTTTCGGAGCGAGGTGTAAGCCGGACGCTGAGGAGTAGTTCCGGCGACCCCGCAATGATCACCGACGACAACGCCGTTTCACGGGACGTATCTCGCCCGGCGGCCCCTTGTTGACACCAGTTGAGCTCGCCCAGGGCCCGCTCTTGTTGGGCAGCGACCCCGATTTGAATTGCCTACTGCAAGATAGACTGAAGCGATAAGAGCTCCGATGGCAAACCTGGGCCTAGCAGCGCTGCTTGTATCGATCATCGCCGGACTCGCCCAAGACACTTCGGGTGAGGTTCGGACGTACCAAGCGATGGCCGAACAAGATCCCCGCAACGCACTGGCCCACTTTCGTTTGGGCGAGTTGTTTTTCGAGCAGCGCAATTTCCAGTCTTCGGCAAATGAGTTTTATGAAGCACTAAACGGAGATCTGCATCCCAAATGGATCGACGTGTGGGCACACATCGATCTTGGCGAACTGTTCGACATCACGGGACAACGAGACCGAGGGGCCGTAGAGTATCGTCTGGCGCTGCGAACAAAGGACAACACGGAAGGCGCCCAGGAACTCGCGACCCTGCGCCTGAGTGAGCAGGGCAAGAGAGAAAAGGCTTTCTTTCACCGGGTTCAGGTTGAGTATATCAGAAGTCCGAAGCCCATCGTGAAATCCGCGCCGCACTACTCGCAGGAAGCCCGCGCGGCGGAACTCGAAGGAACGGTCATGTTAACTGCGACAATCGCAGTGGACGGCTCCGTGCGGGAAGTGGGAGTGGACACGCCATTGGGGTTGGGTCTGGACGAGGAAGCCGCCGCCGCGGCGAAGCGCTGGTCATTCGAGCCGGCAGCAACGCAACACGGCCCAACAGAGGTAACGACTAACATTAGCGTCAATTTCCTACTTCCTTCGAAGCGATCTCGTTGGCATCTCCTCGGAGTGTCTTTCACGACACCTGATGGAGAGTCGCGCCCACACTTCTCCAAGTCCGACTACCCGTTGGGGGACGGCGTCGGTCCTGCCGCTAAAGAGGATGCCCGGCTGATAGCAGCGATGGGCAGGCAAGCGCTGGTTACCCTGTCGTTCGATATCGATCAGTCTGGCCAGCCGGTCAGATTCCGGATTGAAGCCGCGACCGAGCCCGTTTGGGGCGCCGAGGCGATCTCCTTTGTTCGCCGCTGGAGATTCTCACCCGGCACCAGGGACAGCTACCCGGTGGAAGTTCCGTGCAAGTTATACCTCGCTTGGGGAGAAAAGCCGTTTACCGTTCGCTCGCTTCTTCGCGTGAGCCAAGAGTCTGACGCGATGGCCTCAGTTCAAAGTTCTGCCCGATAATTGCAGACGGCTATTACCGACGACAACGCCGTCTATCGTTCCCAATCCCGCGAAACATCCCTCAGCGGGACTTACTGCCCACGTCACCGGGAGCAAGTCGGCGATTGCTCCTCGGCGCTTTGAAGGCGCGGACCGAGTAAGTCCCATCGGTTCCCTTCGAGGTCTAGGAACACCGCGACCTTGCCGTGCGGCTCGAATCGAGGGGATGAGACGAAGCGGACGCCGACTGCCACCATTCGCTCGTAGGATACGTCGAAATCATCAACACGGAGAAAGAGCCCCACGCGGCCGGCGAACTGCTCCCCAATCATCTTTGTTTGTTGCTCGCCGTCAGCGCGGGCAAGCAGGATGCCGGTCCTCGCTCCAACCGGCCTGACGACAACCCATCGCTTTGGCCGTCCGTCATTGGTCAGCGAAGGAGTGTCTTCTACCAACTCGAACTCAAGCATATCTACGAAGAACCGGATCGCCGGGTCGTAATCCCGCACCACCAGGGCCACGAGTTCGAGATTCGCCATCGGCCCTAGTTTACAGCCTAGACGTGTCTGTTACGCCTCCGCAGCCGCGGAACTGTCGTTGACGGGAATGACCCGCGCGAGACTGGGGGGCGCTCCCAAATTGCGCCTCATTTATGCTTCTGCTTTGATCCCACTCTTGAAGCTCGACCTTGGCCGACGTTGCTGTGGGCGAGTCAGAAGCTTGCTGCCGTCGTAACCCAACTTACAAGTCCGGACTCGAAACTCTGCACTTCGGACAGTTCCAAGTCATTACGGCAAGTTATAACGCAGTTGCGCGAACACCATGTTGCCATGGGCCGAGTTCGGACCGCTGGCAGCCACCCAGGGATAGAGCCATACATAGGCATATTGGCCGCCCCACTGTACCGAGCCCAGTCCTTCGTGCGCCCAGACTACCCGCGAGTAGCCGCCTGTAAGTTCTTCGATGAATCGGTCTGCAACGTTGCTCGCCCCGGGGAAACCGAATCCCACACAGCATGTGCCGTCGCTGTTTAACGACGCGTTCTTCTGTGCGTATAGGCCGCTGTAGTAGAAGTAGAGTCCGGTAGCCTTGTTGGGAGCAACCTCGAAACCGCTAACCCACGAGTAGGAGTGGATTGGGGAAATGCTGCCATTGGGTCTAACGACTACGTCGGGAGCCAGACCGCCGATATAGCGGCCGGCACCATCGCTGGCAAAGCCGTCTAATAGCCAGCGAACATGCTTGGTGACCTCCACATTGAAGTTGGCACCTACACCCCAACCGAAAGCGTAGCCCTTGCCAGACGCGGTGCCTCCGTCCCAGCTACGGAGGGATCGCATCACTGTGCCGACATCGAAATGAATGCGGCGATCACCCGCAATCTTATTGTCGAAGGAACCTTTGAATACGAAATCAGGAGTCATATTCGGGACGCTCAACACGCTGTTTCCGATGTTGTACTGCGTATTGAGGGTGCTACTTAGGCTGCTGGGGAAGACGACACTGTTGGACACTTGCTGCTCAGGATTCTCGATTGAGAAACCAAACGCCACCTTCCTAGAGGGGCGATAGACAAGCCTGAACTGAGGATCGCGGGCCACAACCAGACCGGCGACAAAATTGAGATCGATTACCTGCGTGACAGCAACGTCACCCGGCCACGGAAGGATGTCCTCCTTGTTGGGAGTCATAAGCGACCACAACTGGCCGCCCGTTATCTCCCATTTACCTTTGCGCCAGTCAAACCAAGCCTGACGAAGGCGAAAGGGGTAGCCGGATTGGGTCACAAGATTGCCACCGACTGGCGAACCGACAAAATCCATTTCGAAGTATCCGGCCAAGTCGCTGGATTTCAGGTCGGCGTCGACCCGTATCGCCAGGCGAGTGTTCTGCGGCGACAAACGGAATTCGCTGGTCGTGCCGGGCACCGAGTTCCCAAACGGCATGTTGTTGAAGTTGGTAGCTACGTTGCCGCCATTATTGGTCGATCTCCAAACCGAGGTCAAGGCAGGATAACCGATCAACCGGATCTTCGCAGGGCCTAGCTGTATGGCGGGTGTCGTCGGCGTCACGTCGGCTATTTCCGGGCCGCGCTGCAATTCTCCTAACACCTGCTCCTGGAGAGGGGTCAGCGACTGCGGATCACTTTTACTTCGAGCTTGCACATCGTCGTCAGCCTTACCGTTCTCGGAGTAGTCGACGGGCGAAGCCGGCGTGGTACCCGCAGTCCCGAGCAGCGTCTTCTGCTCGGCCAGGTTTGGTGGTGGCGTTACACTTTGAGATTGGTTTGTATCCTCTTGTGTTTCTCGCTGCGGCGTGAGGGCGTTTTCTCGCCGCTGGGGCCCCGTCTCCATTTTTGTGGCCTTTAATTGATCGATCTCCGCCTGCATGTGAACCATCTGTACGCGCATTTGCTCTACGAGCTTGCGCAATTCCTGAGTCTCATTACTCGAAGTCTGCGATTGTGACAGAATTCTGGTCGGCAGCACCACTGCCACCAAGACAACGACCATGACGAGGTGCATTTTCTTACACTTCATCTCCTGCCTCCTTCTTCCTTATCCGATGTTGCGACCAGCCTGGCTGGCTATGAGGATTCAAGGACTTATACCAAACTGCCGCAGTCCTGTTCACCTCGGCGTCTGCAGACCTTCACAAAACCTAGTTAACGAGGATACTCCACCGGTTTCTCCTGCACGACGGACCGGCGGCGTGACACCGGCCCTGCCGTTAGACAGGGGCAAGCGGGTCCCCTCAAGCTAAAAACCAAGGCCAGGGAGGTCTATAAGGGTGCGATGGACGAGAGAAGCAGGGGAAACCGGTGACAGGGAAACCGGTTTTCTCCTTGCTGCGGATATGGGCGCATTGGGAAAGCGGGTTTGGCGGACGAAGTCGGGCCGGGTCAGGAGAAGGTGGCTCTATTGAACATCGGCTACGGCGCGAGATGGTTGATTCTGCCAGACGGGCGCGTGATTCTATGGCGCCACGCAGGGGACAGAGGCCTTCTCAGATAGGGCAAAGCGGACTTCCATACGACGGATTGAGCGGCGGGTGCGTCGGAGCAGTCGTGCGGCCTGATGGCACCCTCCTCAAATAACGGCTGGCACTGGGTTATCTGTAGCGTTCAAGCCAAGCGGATCGCAGACGATAACGCCGTATGTCAGTCCCTATCCGCCCACCCTAAACCTCGAACATTCATTCAATTCCTGGTTTGCGGTACTGCCGGGCAAGCGCCGTCCAGTTGGCTTACCACCGGACTTGACGCCGACGCAGCGTGCAGCCAAGCTTCGTGAACGGCGCCCGCCTGGTCAAAAAAGAACGAACGCCGACCCGCTGCCCCGCTGAAGGTCTCTGGGAAAACGAACGCGTCGTAGCCGCTCTCGGTGAGCCGAACCTCGAATCTGACCGCGCCTTCCCTACCCTCCGCTAATGGACGTTCAACCAGCCCAGCACCCTGGGGACCAAGTTCGAAAAGCAAGCCGTAACGAAGTTTCTTCCGGTAATAAAGCTGCTCAGATCTCCATAGCTTGCAGAGGGTGCTTACAGCCAGCCTGTCGTTGGCTTGCCAGGCTGGCACGGGGTCGCAGGTAATTAGACAACCCAATACGAGCAGGCCGCCGGCAAAAGCGAGCGGCCGAGTGTACCAATTAGTGCCCGTTGCCATGGGGAAATCACCTCAGAGGATGATCCTCTCTCGAACGAATTGACGCATCAAGTCTACCGTGCCTCAAAGAGATGGAAGAGCACGACCTCAGGCAGTCCATCGGCAGATTACGACTAAAAGTCCGGTTTGTGTTCGGTGACCGGGCGCCTGGACGCCCCCGGATCACGGACGACATCGCCGTGTATCGTTCCTACCTAATCCGGCGAAACTTCCCACATCGAGACTCCGTGCCAGCGTTGCCCAATTCCACCTTTGTACGAGTGGCGCGTTTATCCGGCCAATCTCTGCCTAATTTTGTGGGATGTTGAGTTTGCGGGTAAGCGAGAGGATTTTGGTGAGCCGGTTGGAAAGGCGATTCAGATGGCTTCGCGCAGGACCGTCGGGCAGAGTGCGGCGGAACATTTCCATAACATGTTGCGTGGTGCGCAAAGAGTCAAGGACGCCATCGAGATCGGTGCGGGGCGAGAGGGCGTGAGCTTTGGGGGGTGGCGCAAGGTGCCTGGGGTGCGAGCGGGCCATGTCGAACTCGCGCTGTACATCGGTCGAAATAATATCTAGGTACCGTATGGTCATCGCGGGCGAGGAGTGGCCGAGCAGCTTCATGAGAACAGGAAGGGTAACCCCGGAGCGAACTAGCTCAGTGGCATATGTGTGTCTCAGTTGGTGCGGGACGATACGCGAGGAGATGCCTGCAGCAGTGGTGACTTCGTGTAAGTAGTCGCGGAGTCGTTTCACCAACCTCGCTCGGCTGCCGTGGCGGGCCAGGAGGCGGCCGTCTGGGGGCAAGGAATCGAGTGAGCGAAAGAAGCGGAGACGGTAAACCAAGTCACAGACGAAGGAAGCGACGGGGACGACGCGTTCGGTCTTGAGCTTGCCGAGAGGAACGTGAATCGCGCGTTGATCTTGCGTAGCGGCATACAGGCAATCGAAGGAAAGATCGACCGCTTCGCCGATGCGCATGCCGGTGTGACGAAGCAACAGAAAGACATTGGCGCCGAGATCGTTGCGGCGTAGCAGTTCTTGCTGGAGCAATTGATCCTGCCAGGGAGGCAGGGCGCGCGGGACGCGTTGCGGAGGGCGGGGAATGTCTTCACGGCGGAAGAGGTGAGCAAGCTGGGGCAGCTGCTCTGTGTATGCCAGTTCGTGAAGAAGACCCCGCAGATGAACAATCCGGTGGATGTAGTAGTTCGTCGCCAACGGTGGACTCTGGGATTGCAACATGGTTAGCCAACCGAGGATGTGTGGATCTCGGCGCAGCAGAGCAAGAGTGACGATGTCGGGGTGCTCGATTTCGAGATAGATCAGGAAATGCCGTGCCACGCCGCGGTATGAGCGAGCAGAGTCAGGGGCCATGGCCACAGTGAGGGAGTAAACCGCGCGCTGGAAAAGGGGAAGCAATGGATGTTCCACCGGGGCAAGGCGAGAGCGCTTCATGGCGGTGTTACCGGAAGGGGCCGGATGTGTTGAGCTACGGCACGCGCATATTGCTGGAAGACATCGAGCGGAGTGATTTCCACGTAGATGAGAGTAGTTTGGATGTGCGCGTGTCCCATCAAGTGCATGAGGGCGGGCAGGCTCACACCGGCGCACAGCATATCGGAGGCAAAGGTGTGTCGGAAGCGATGGGGGTTCGCGCTGGTGACGCCGGTAGTCTGGCGATGATGGCGGAACAGCGAACGTAACCCGGCAGCGGTCATGCGGGCGCCACGAGCGCGGCCTTTGAGGGAGACGAAGAGGGCGGTGGTTTTGAAATCACGGCGTTCCAACCGTAGATAGTGATCGAGCAGTTGAATGGTTTCAGGAGCCAGCGGGAGAAAGCGCAGTTTGTTGCCTTTGCCGCGCACCCGGATCTGTGCCTCCGATGCGAGAAGATCCTCGCAATTCAGATCGAGAACTTCTTGCGAGCGCAGTCCTTGCATTAGCAAAAGACCCACGATGGCCAGATCACGAGAGGTGCGGAAGCTAGACCAGAAGCGCGCCACTTGCTCGATGGACAGAGGCACGATCGCGCGCTTGGGCGTCTTCACCCGCAAGCGACTCAAGGCCGGCTTGGGCCGGCCGAGATCCATAGGGGCGCGCTGCCAGTAGGTCTTCTGAAAACCAGGCGCCACTTGCGCGGGAGCGTTAGGAAAGACAACGCGCAAGGCTTTATCGACAATGGCTACACGGTGGTTGATGGTAGCACCGGTGCATTCGGGTTTTTGGCTGGACTGGAAGCGCACATACTCCAGCAAGAGCGAGTCCTTGATCTCGCCTTCGGCCACGGCTTCAGTGTGATGAACACTCTCCCACCAGCGCAGAAAGTGCAGCAACTCGTAGGCATAGCTGCGCAGCGTAGCGGTCGATAAGCGGCGGAGGCACTCGTAATCCAGGTAACGATTGATCCACTCAATTTCACGGCCGGTGGCCCGCTCGACCAAGCGGACCGGACTACGTGCCTTGTTCGGAGAGGGTTGGTGTATGACACAGAAAGTCATGGTTGAGCCGCCTCCAACAGCGACTGGAACTGGCTGGCATGGCCACCTTCCACGAAAAAGCTGTTCGGATCGTACCCGTCCGGCAGGCGAACGCGACGAGCCTTGATTCCTTGCGCCCAGAGACGACGCGAAAGATGTTGCGCGGCGCGTGGGCCACTGCCATTGGCATCGGCATCGAAAGTCAGATAGACAGTGCGTGGGCCGTCACATAGTTGCTGGAACTGGCGAGCGTTGAGATGGTTTCCGAGCGAGCAGGTGACGTTGTGAAAACCGGCCTGCCACACCGCTGCATAATCGAACAGACCTTCCACTAGAATCACTTCCGTGCAGCGACGCACTGGCTCCCATAAATACAAGCCGCCCTTCGAGCCAGGTAAGAAGCGATGGGCTGGTGCCGAACTACGAATACTGCGGCCATAGAGATTGCTTTCCAGAGGGATGATGATGCGTCGAATGTAGCTGTCGTAGCCAGCCTTCGTGATCAGGCCAGCAGTGCATAGGACCGAGAGTGGATATCCCAACTGCGTAAGCCAACCTCGCAAGCCGCCGCCGGCTGCGTAGCCAATTCGCATGTGTTCGATCACCTCCGGCGAGCGGAGTCCCCGTTGGTCTAAATACGACAGTGGTTCGTTATAACGGTGCAACTGAAAGCGATAAAACTCGATGGCGGCGTTGAGCAACGGCGCTACACCGCACCACTCTCGCAACATAGTCAGAGCTTGCGGAAATCTCACCTGATGGTAAAGTTCAACGAAGCGAATCACATCCCCACCACGGCCGCAGCCATAGCAGTAGAACAAGCTCTTGTGGGGATCGACCAGGAAGCTGGGCTTGTGGTCGGTGTGCAACGGACACAATCCCAGCCAGCGGCCACCTCGCAGTGCCCGCGCTGGCCTCCATTCCTGCGACTGCAAATAATCCAGCAGCGGAATCTGCTGCTTTAACTCGTCGAGAGCTCGCGTGCTCATGGACTTCTTGCTTCTAGCGGGAGATTACGGCAAAAAGAGGTCAGATCCCAGGCAAGGATGGTGGGTGCTTGCAGAAAATGTTCAAACCTTGCGCGAGCCTTGACCCACCACCACATGCTGAGCAGTCTCCGTTGCGCCCAGCGGCGCACCGTTGCAGGATCAGGCAAACGCGCCGGATCTTGGCAGTGCGGGGCTGCTTGCTCCATCGAATTGCCGGCACTGATCGCTCACACGCCTGCTGCCGACAACGCAGCGTGTACGGCGCACATGGAGCAAGCCAGTCCGGCAAAACTGTGAAGGTCTTCCGGCACGGTCGACACACTCCACGACGCACCCAGATTCGTTCGCACCGCTCATCGTGGGCGGGCCGAAGCCGCCGTCCGTGTCCGATGATCGTGTGCCTTCCGCAAAGTGGGCATTGCCGCGGTAAGCGGTCTAACGGAACTACCCCGGATCGAGGTTGTCTTTTGTCTCAGGCAGTACGATAAAGAGAATCAAGGCGGGTGTGAAGGCCTCGCTCGCAGAACTCGTCCTGCCAAAGAGTCGTTCTGCTAACCTGCGCCTTCACCCTCCGGTTAAGTTACCTTCGAACGAAAAAAGAATATCGCTTTCCCCGACTCAGCGCCAATCCCTCACTTAGAACATTGGCCGGTTTAAATGCGTCATCCGACCAAAGCAGCCCACAACAACCAACCACTTCGACGAGAAGCCGACTTCTCACTCAGGTGGTTTCCAGCGACCGCGTTTATCAGAAGTAATGCCCCAGAATCAGACTTCGAGTCCGAGTAGTTAAACTGCGAGCTTCGCAGCGGCGCTGAAAAGCGCGAAGTGGTGCCCCGTAGTCGCCAGGAGGCAGAAGACTGAGTCTTGGGTAACAACCCCCTGCGAGCAGTTCGCACAGGCTTGTTACCAGTGAACTCTAATTGTGAGGCGCGCGTGCATTCCACCGAGATGTTTCAGTAGAGCAGAATAGTAATAATGCCCTACGCGTCATCGCGCACCCGGTTCGCCCCACTACAGAAGGTCTTCAATCAAGGCCGCTAGCCGGTCCTCGGCTGTCGTGCCCAAGTGTCTGTGCTGTACGAAGATCTCGACACCGCGGCGGCTGAAGACCGCGAGCCATAGCGCTCAGTTGTACATTTCAAAGCGGTCCGAACCTCGGTGCCTGCGTGGCGCGAAAATGGGTCATGTCGAGAAAAGGCGCGTTGCTATCAGCTCACTAACTCGAAGGCTGTTCGCAACGATGGTCAGGCTTGGATGGATGCCACCGCTTGAGGGAAGGAAAGACGCATCCACGACGAACGCGTTGTCCAACTCATGAATGCGGTTTTCCCGATCCAGCACGCTAGTCTTCGGGTTGTCTCCAAAACGGCACGTACCACAAGCATGCGAAACGTTCAGCCGGCCTACCGGATCACGGGCATGTACTTCGCAGACACGAGCGAGAGCGTGCGCAAGGGACGCGACTAGTCTCTTACAACGTACGCGCAATTCTTCCGGATACCGATACTCCCAAACCACTTCACTAGTTGATCCCCCCTTAGGGATGACCCGATTCGTGAGATATGGGAAGTCCTCGACGATTGTATGGAATATCGCGGCACCCGACAGCCCGTCGGGCACGGAACCCGGAAAGCAGAATGCATGCGCATGTACATTACCAAGCTTTTTGCGGTTATCGACATAGAAGTCGTTGAGTGCAAGGCCGTGATTGAGGGAGTTGTTCACCACTCCTTTGAATGCCTCGGATCGCACGAGCAGTACGTCGGAGACATGTAGCATCAGGTTGCGTCCGACAAGATCCGAGCCCATTGCCAAGCCCATTGTTCCGCGCTCCGTTTTTTGAACGCAGGAGCAATGCGGGAGTCTGAAACGCTCCAAGCGCAAGCACGAACACTTTACCTCGTATGATGATCTCGCGGCCGTGATCGAGACATTTCGCCTGGGTGACTCTTCGGCCGTTCACCCCGAGAGTTACGACCCGGCACTGCGGCAAAACGCAGGCATCATGGCGCTGAAGTGCGGGGACGAGGCAAATGCGGCTTGCGTCGTTGCGACATTCGTGATGGCACACGCGGACGGGGCAGCCAGTGCATCCTGCAACGGCTTCCCGTGCGTAGTGGATCCGGTACGGATGCAGTCCGGCGGCCGTGAGCATTTCGTGCAGCCCGACTTCGGCACTCGAGGGCGGAGGCGGTTCGGGCAGCGTGTCTTGCTCGTGAGTCAGCGCGTCGTGCGTGCCTCGAACACGGAAGAGAGCTTCGGCCTCATCGTAGTACGGCTCCAGGTCCTCGTAAGAAATCGGCCAGGCTTCCGGCAGAGAGGAGTTGGAAGGGATGTCAACCCAACTGCGCGGACTTAGATCCACTGGCCGAAACCGGTCCATCACCATGGCGAAAAGCGCCGTTGATCCACCGGCGCCGCACCCAATTGGGTGCGGGCTCCGCACATCGCCGGCAGCGGTTCGTTCATACACAGGATCCGGCCACCAGCCTAGGGAAACGCCATGACTTTGCACGGCCGCCGCTTGGGTCACGGCAGATGGAACGGGGGAAACCGGCCCGCGTTCAAGAAACAGAACGGATCGTCCGCGTCTTGCCAGATTGAAACCCGCTGTAGCGCCACCCGCGCCTGTGCCGACAACAACCACGTCCCAAATCCGGCCCTGCGGATCGGGAGGAATGCGAGTATCGAGATCCTTCGTCAACGGGTCACTGAGCCTTTCGCATGCAAGTCACGAAATGGTCTTAGCGGAGGTTTCCTTCCGGGCGATATTGTCGCGTTATCGTTAGCACGCCATTCTCGACGAGTTTTTGGGCAAGAATCACTTTTGAGTTGTCGGTCAATCTGGGATGCAGATCGGCGACTTGAAAGATGCCCTTGCGCGGCATTAAATCCGCGAGCACCGGCTGAAGCTTTGACGGCAGCGCTAGGGTGTCGCCGCCGGCTAAAAACAAGAGAACCTTATCGCCCTGCGATGAGATGCGATACGACAAATCGCTTTGAATCTGCACCTGGGTCGCAAGCGTCACCTCAACCGGTTGCAATAATGCTTGCAGTTGCGATTCCTTTTGCTCTTTAAATCTTCTGCTCAACGCGATCCATGTACTTGGCCGGCATCGCGCCTTCAAATCCTCTAATTGTTGTTTTGCCGCAGCAAGCAAATCCGGGTCCTCGCCCCGAGATATCCGAACGATATGACAGTAGCTCTGCATCAGCGCGAAACGCCGCTCCTCCGTCGATTCTCCGCGACTATCCCACAATTCGCGAATTTCGCGGGCATTTTTCGATAGGTCTCGCGCCACCATTGTCTTGTTCTTGCTTGGTGAGTTCCGAACAACCCGATAAAAGGCCGCCAGCCCGGGGCAATAGACAAACTTGGCGCCGCGGATAGAACAATCCTGAACAAACCGCTGATCCTGGACGATCACGAATCGAACATCCCAACCACCCACCGCCTCGACGATACCCTTGCGGAACAGGTAAGCCCCTGTCGGCCACCAACGGTTTAGCAAATCCGCCGTTGGGTCGTCCATAGGCCAGTCGCCCTTCACGTTCAAAAGAGCCATGCCCTGCTCATCGATCTCCTGGTAGGCTCCATAAGCCACATCGCCGTCCGCTTCGTTCAGCGCATTGATCTGCCGCACGATCTTCCCGGGTGCGAGAAGATCGTCATGGTCCAGATACTGGATGAAGTCGCCCAAGGACTCGCTTGTGCCGAGGTTCCGGGCCGCGCTTGCTCCATGATTTGCCGTCCGAATCAGACGCACTGACGTAAATTCGTTGCTGATGATTTCTGGAGTGGCGTCCGTTGAGCCGTCGTCGACAGCGATGATCTCCATGTCCTCGTAGCCCTGAGAAACCACGCTAGCGAGCGTAGCTCGAATCCAGGGCGCTGCGTTAAAACAGGGGATGATGACGCTGACAGTGGCCCTCATGAAAAGCTGCGCCCCGGCAGGTCAAATGACCGGGCGAGGTCCGAACAAAAAAACATCCGACGACGATTCGAGACCGCAGCCCTCCGTTCAGCGAAGTTCTATCGGAAACCATGTTAACCCGAGTAGCCGATGGCGCTTAGCCACTTAGAAATAGGTAGGCAGTCCCGGTCTTGGCCGCCGCTGCTGAGATGGCTTCCTGGCCGCAGATCTGTCAGATCGAACGCCACGCTTGCTGTCGCATGAGCGGAAGGAGCACGGTCTGCGCAAGAAAGAGATCTGCGACGCCGAAGACCCGCCTATAATGCCTCAACGCGTTTTCCTGTTCATTTACGGTCTCTTGAAGTGATGCCACCTACAACGCGCGTTCCCTGCAGGGGTCCTGGGCCCTTATAACGGCGACCAAACGGCAGCCCGAAAGCGCCGCCTGGTTCCTCGAAGGGACGGAAAGGCACGAGCGCAGCGATTTGATCGAGATCGGCGAGAGTCCTAGCCTCAAGTGGCCCCTTCTCCGCAGCTTCCACGTTCATCTCGATTTCCTTAACTGATCTCGCACCAACTACAACAGTTGCAACATCGGGATTCGAGATGACCCAACGGAGTGCGAGTTCATGAATCGGCATATGTAGATCGTCGAGCAAGCTGTAGAGAAGTTGATACTGTTTGCGGCGCGGAGGGCTAAGCCACTTGGCTGTTGACAATTCGGCGTCGTAGCGGCGAGCAAGCGCTCCCTGCTGAAAAGGAGTTCCCACGATTACTCCGACGCCAAGTTTCTTCGCCTCTGCGATGACCGGCTCTTCAGCTTCGCGCCATAGCAAAGAATAGTTAAAGGCCGTTATGACGGTATCGAAGCGGCCAGTTTGCACAAGCCGTCCGAGCTCGTAAGCCGTGGTGCCGCCAAGGCCGATGAACTTAACTAGACCTGATTGCTTCAACTCGGCCACAACGTCCATTACCGGTCCCTTTGCGACAGTGTCGTCCTCCCACCAGTCGAAGAGCGCGGGACGATCTGGTTCGTGAACCTGTATTCCTGCGACTGAATCCAAGCCAAGCTTCGACAAGCTCTCAGGAAATGATGTCCTGAGAGTGGCTATGTCCTTAGCGTCGAAAGGAACCGGCCAGCCGCCGATTTTTGTCGCGACGTGCGGACGCCCTTCTGGAGGAATGCCTTTCAGACCTTCCCCAATGACCTCTTCGCTATCGGCGTAACTTCTCGCGGTGTCGATGTAATTGACGCCGAGCTCGACAGCCCGGCGGACAGTCCCTACGCCTTCCATTCGTGCAGATCCCACACTCGACACGAAGAACCCGCCCAACCCAAGGACACTAACTTTTAGGCCGGTTCGGCCTAAGATTCGTTTTTCCATTTTCTTTTGTTCCTTCGTTATTTACCAGGACTCACATACTGGCCGATAGCCACACGGTATGCGGCTGGCGAGGGCATTTGTTGTCGTTCTTTTTGAGGTAAAGGTTGCGATCCGCAAGGGTCTGAACCAAAACCGAAGCAAGTCCCTAGGTTGTAAACCCGCTTCGTAATCGGAGATGAGACACTGTCGAGGAAAGCGCTTTCAGTCTCGGCCGTCCGACGCCTTGGATGCAACCACCAGCTCGTTCATTTTTCAGTCCTCTTAATGTTGCGTTATCGTCAGCGCGCATTTCTCGACGAGTTTTTGAGCGAGAATCACATTTGAGCTGCCGGTCAATCGGGGATGCCGATCGGCGACCGAAAAAATACCCTTAGGCACCAGTAAATCCGCGAGTACGGGCGGAGCTTTGACGGTAGCGTCAGGGTATCGCCGCCGGCCAAAAACAAGAGAACCTTGTCGCCCCGCCAACGATTCGAGACCACAGTCCTCCGCTTCAGCGAATTTCTATCGGAAACTATGTTAACCCGAGTAGCCGATGACGGTGAGCCACTTAGTAGTGCGATGGACTCTACGGCCCTGGTTTCCGTAAGATCAAACGCCCAACATCGCTGTTAGCGAATCAGAGAAAGTATGGTATGCGCGATTTCCGTTGACTCAGTAGGTTTTCTGCATTATGTTTTATGAACAGGTGCCCCCAAGCGACTGGGAATTCACCCCACGGAGGTTGCCCGAACGCGCCATCCCGTGGATTCAACCAAAAGAGAACCGACTATGCCAGCCAGCGAAGACCCCAAGCAAAAAGAATCGATCAAAGACCAACCTGGCGTGCCAGATTTGGAAATTGCAACGGAAGAACTAGAGCAGGAAGACGCGGACGAGGTTTCCGGCGGGCACCCCATTGGAATGTACATGTCTGGCTAACACTTGGCACCCACTCGGCCTGGCGGAAGGAGACCCGGCCGGTCAAACGCGTGCCCGATCGCGCCATTCCATAAATTCAACGGAAAGAGAACGTACTATGTCAACCAGCGAAGAACCCAAACAAGACGAATCGATCAAAGACCAACCGGCCTTGCCAGCCTGGAAATTACAACCGAAGAACTGGAGCAGGAAGATGCCGACCAGGTCGCTGGCGGCGGTGGAATAGTGCCCACCATGGGTCATTAACAAAAAGAGATGCATTGATCTTAAGGGGCTCAAACGGCTGCCTGAACGCGCCATTCCATGAATTCAACGGAAAGAGAACTTACTATGCCCGCCAACGAAGAACCCAAACAAGACGAATCGATCAAAGACCAACCGGCCTTGCCAGACCTGGAGATTGAAGCGGACGAACTAGAGCAGGAAGACGCCGACGAGGTCGCCGGAGGGCACCTCGCTATGCCTTACATGTCTGGATAAGACTGGCGCCCCGCGGTTTCGCGGAAGCAGAGAAGGTTCGCTCAACGCGCTGCCAGAACGCGCCATCCCATGAATTCAAACGAAAGAGAACCCAAAGGAGGACTATGTCGGCCAACGAAGAACCCAAACAGCAAGAGTCGATCCAAGACCAATCCGCCTCGCCAGACTTGGAAATCGAAGCAGGCGAACTAGAGCAGGAAGACGCCGACAAGGTTGCCGGCGGCCACGACCCCTTTCCCGGCATGATGGACTAACATCAAGCGCCAACTTCAGTGTCACGGAAGCAGAGAACGCCGGGTCATCAAGCTGTTGCGCTGTTCGTTTGCGCATCCTGCTCACAGCACGCTCCGGACTCTCGACGATTGGCAAGTGGGATAGTCACTTGAAAAGCTCCGCATTCGGCAACGCAAAAGTATCGTTTTCGCTGGAGGAACCCGAAGAGCGTCCACCCCTCGAATTCACCGCGTCAGCGGAGGACGCCGCCGGATCGCCCTGGAGTTTCGATAGGTTGCTGGGAATGCTATCTTTCGAGGCGTTCTGCTCGACCTATTGGGGGAAATATCCGGTATTAATTCGGGGCCGAAACCCGAAGTTGTTCTCCTCTCTGACATCCCTAGGCGACATCGAGAGTTACTTTTCGCTGCCCGGCATTTTAGACGATCATGTCTTTCTGCGCTCGCATCAGGCGCCTAAGCGACAGAAATTCAAATCAATTACCGACATGTACTCGGAAATGAGGGCGGGCGCCTCTATCCATCTCCCGGACCTGGAGCAGTTTCTGGCCCCTGACTCGCCGATACGTCATCTGTACAACAACACTGCAGAGCGGCTTCAACATCCAGGACATTCGATTCACTGTTTTATTACCCCGCCTGGGCGTGAGTGTCTGGGTGCGCATTACGACGAAAACGAGATCTTCACCCTACAGATATCCGGACGTAAGCGCTGGAGATTTTTTGATCGAGTGGCGGCGGTCGAACCGTCAGGGTGTGCGACGGACCAACCCCTAGCTGATTTCTCGCTCGGACCCGGGGACATGCTCTATCATCCACGCGGCCAAGTCCACGAAGTCATGAGCGAAGACAGTGTGTCTTGCTCCGTGGCGATCGTCATCAGGCCTTTAACCTGGCGCGAGCTTTTGTCCATGATCGCTGACGACTTGGGGAATACTCGCGAGTTCATGGAACAACTGCCGGCCGGGCTGAGCTGGACCAATGGCGCTTCCACTCAAATCGCTGCGGCAATGGAAAGCCGGTTGAGGATCATTGCCGGGAAACTACCGGCATTAACGGCACAGGACCTTGTCGACAAGATTGGCGACGGCTTTGTCAAGGGGTCACCGCCGCCGCCGCGATCGCAGCTGGAAGGCTTACTGCACAGGCGAAGTCACGCTGCGAACCCAAGTCCAGATACAAAGCAATTTGGCGTATCGCATCGCATGCCAAGGCGAGAAAATTCTCTTGTTGTTAGCCGGCGGTGACACCCTAGCGCTGCCGTTAAAGCTCCAGCCGGTGCTCGCGGATTTAATGCCGCGCAAGGGCATCTTTCCGGTGGCCGATCTGCATCCCCGATTAACTGACAACTCAAAGTTGATTGTCGCCAAGAAACTAATCGAATATGGCGTGCTGACGGTAATGGGACATTCGGACTGAGCAGGCGGCTCAAAGCACGAATCTGCTTAGGCTGAGGCTCGGACGAACGTCGCTACCGACCCAGGCCGATTGCTCCCGACAACGGGAGTTCTGGGAGATCAGTCCACTGATGTCGCCGCCACGTCAACTTGACGTATAACGGCCTATCTGTCGAGGTCGTATGGTCAAAATATCCAGCCGAACCTCGGTGCGGAGTCGAAAACATCGAAGCTACCGGCACATGAGCTGTCTGTGATAATCGTTTTCGATGCGTGACCGTCTTCATTGGGCCCGCCTACTGGCGTATGTCACGGGCCTAGTCAACCAAGAGCTGCTACTGAAGAACGAGTATTTGGTGGCCGAGAACCGCATTCTGAGCGCGCACTTGCCTGACCGGTTGCGGCTCTCCGATCCAGAGCGGTCCACACTGGCTGAAATCGGCAAGCGACTCGGCCGGAAGAAACTGAAGGACGTGGCCGCCAGCGCGAAGCCGGACACGATTCTAGCCTGGTATCGACGGCTGATCGCTCGCAAGTTCGACGGTTCCCGTTATCGCAGCTTTCCAGGCCGTCCCCGCATCGAAGCTGAGGTGGAAGCGCTGGTCGTTCGCTTCGCTCGCGACAATAGGAGTTGGGGTTATGACCGTATTGTAGGAGCGTTGGCCAACCTAGGCCATGTCCTATCGGATCAAACTGTCGGCAATATTCTGCGGTGCTATGGCATTGCACCAGCCCCCGACCGGAGCCGAACGACGACCTGGAAAGAGTTCATCCGGCGGCATATGGACGTGTTGGTGGGAACGGACTTCTTCACGGTCGAGGTGCTGAGTTGGCGAGGTTTGGTGACCTACTACGTGTTGTTCTTCATCGAACTGGAGAGCCGGCGAGTATGGATCGGCGGAATCACACAACATCCGGATGCAAGCTGGATGCAACAGGTGGCACGCAACGCCACCCTGGAGGGCACCGGCTATCTGAACGGGCGCCGGTACCTACTGCATGATCGAGACCAGAAGTTTTGCCGCGAGTTCCGGGAGACGCTCGCAGGCGACGGTGTGAAGTGCTTGACCCTGCCCGCACGGAGCCCGAATTTGAACTCCTATTCGGAACGCTGGGTGCACTCGGTGAAGGCCGAATGTCTGAACCAACTCATTCTGTTCGGGGAGGTCTCGTTGCGTCGGGCATTAAGAAACTTCTGTGCACATTATCACCTCGAGAGGAACCACCAAGGCAAGGAAAACAGATTGTTATTCCATCCGGGAGGCCCGGTGGATTGTGCGCGCGGTGGGAATGTTTGCTGCCGGGAGCGGTTGGGCGGGTTGCTCAAATACTATCACCGGGAGGCAGCCTAGAGGAGTGGCGCGGCCGATCCAACCTGCAGGTTTCTACTGGGCGGGATTTCTGTGCCTGCTCTTGGGACTTCTGAAGCTGACGGTGGAGAAGCACTGGACCTGGTGGCGGGTCTTGTTGCCGGTATGGGCGGTGCTCGGTCACATTCTTGTCTACATCAGTGTGGGATTCGTTTGGCTCACGTTCACGGACGTTGGCATAAACGAAGAAGAGGTACTGACCCGAGAGCACGGTCATACGCACGCTTTTCAATCGCTGGCGCTCGTGTGTTTTGCGGTGTTTGCGGATAACGTGCTCAGGCGGATCGAGGGAGCGGACCAAAGGGTACGATTCTGGCTGAGTTCGGGCCGATGGGAGTTAATTGTGGTGCTCGGGATTCTCAGTGTGGCGTTGAATCTCCTGTTCTGGTCTGAAGTTGTGCCGTTACAAAAGCGCTGACCTCGCATTCATTAGCTACAGGTTGGAAATGCCTCCTCAACTCCATGCGGGCCTCACTTCGCTCTACGAGTTTCTTGACCTTACGCGCTCGGACATTGGCCCCAAACGGCGTTCTGGGAAACTTGCTCGGTTTAGGACCGTGAAGTCCAGTGCCATTCATCTGCCGAAAGGGGGCTTCGACCGTTTTACCGACTACAACGCCGTTTCCCGGGACTAATCCTTGGGCGCGCCGGGCATCTGGATTCTGCCGAAGTGCAATGGGCGATTTGGCTTGTCCACGAAGGGTTGCGGGGGACAGTTTGTGCTCGAGACGCGGACGTTCGACTACGGGTGTGCCCGCGCCCCGGCCAGCCTCTGCGTCCTCCCCGAGTGGAGCGGGGGTGATAAACAACTCGTGATCACGGCATTCGACCCGCTGAAGGGCAGAGGGAAGGTGCTCCGGACCGCAGCGTGGGATGCCCCCTACGCAGCGGCACTATCTCCGGATGGATCCATGTTTGCCCTTTCGCGAACTGGCGAGCCAGGGATTCACATTCGCTTGCGTTCGCTGACAGGTGGCTCCGACCGCGAAATCACACAACTTGCCGGCCGCGTTCATCACCGCGATCGTGGTTGCTTCTTTGTGAACGTCCATCCCGATATACTTTGTACTGTCCATTTAAAAGGTGCTCCTTCCGCCAGCGATTCTGGCTTCACCTAACCTATCTGAAAGGGGCGCCCTCTTAGTATGCGTAATCGCTCCGAAAGGTCTCACTCTCTGGAGAACTGCCAATGGTCGAACGCGACGTGCGGCCGCCGTTTTTCGCTAACGATATTGAGCATTCAGGAAATTTACGCCCTGGACATGAAGTGGCCGTGACCCGAAAGCCACATGGCCCCATTCCCTCCTCCCCGCGCACATCGAACTTTCCACCCACCACGGAACCAAATGGCCCGTGCCACGTACTTAGTACATGAACTGGCTTTTGCAGGACGCGCGCTTCGGTTTCCGGACCATCCTCAAGGACCGTGGCTTCTTCCTCACCGCGGTACTCGCCCTGGCACTCGGCATCGGGTCCACCACCGCCATCTTCAGCGTCATCGACAATGTCCTTCTCGAGCCCTTTCCCTATACCGATGGACAGCGGCTGACGGCCATCCAAATTCGCGACAAAGCCAGCAGTGACCCCAACGACGGACGTCAGTTCTTCTCGGTTCCGGAGTTCCTCGATTATCAGGAGCAGAATCACGTCTTCGACCAGTCCATCGGTATCCGCCAGGACGGAGTCCTCATGACCGGCGCCGGCGCCCCTGAGTCCTTCCGAGGCGGCACGGTCACCGGCAATACGTTTGTGTTTCTGGGAGTGCCGCCACTGCTGGGCCGGGCCATCACACCCGCCGACGCACTGCCCGGCGCGCCGCCTGTTTTTGTGCTGAGCTACAAGGTCTGGCAGCGACGATTCGCGGGCGACCCTACTATCATTGGCAAAACCTTTATCATGAACGACAAGCCGACGACACTCATCGGCATCATGCCGAAGAGATTCGCCTGGTGGGGCGCCGATTTGTGGATGCCGACCTCGCTCGACCGCGCGGAAAACGGTCCCAACGATCGGTTCTTCTCCTTATTGGGCCGCCTCAAGCCTGGGCTTACGCAGCAAACTGCGCAACCGGACGTTGCCGTTATCGCGCAGCGCCTCTCGAAGATTTACCCGAAGAACTATCCCAAAGAGTTCGACGTGAGTTTGCAGTCGCTGGTCGATAACGTCGTCGGGAAATTTCGCACGACGCTCTATACTCTTCTGGCAGCTGTGGGCCTCCTCTTGCTGATCGCCTGCGCAAACGTCGGCAATCTGCTGCTGGCCAGGGCGACCGCCCGCGAAAAGGAATTCGCCGTGCGCTCCACGCTCGGCGCAGGCCGCTTCCGTATTGTCCGGCAGCTGATGGTCGAGAGTCTCCTGCTTGCGCTGGCCGGTGCGGCCGTCGGCTGCCTATTCGCATGGGCGGGATTGAAGGGTCTCGTGGCGATACTCCCGCAGTTCACGTTCCCCGACGAAGCCGCTATCAGCTTGAACATTCCGGTGCTGCTGGCAACCTTAGGAGCTGCTGTCCTCACGGCGCTGCTGTTCGGACTCGCTCCAGCCTTAGGCGCTTCCCGCCGCGATCAGAACGAGTCGCTTAAATCCGGTGGCCGCGGCAACAGCGGATTCCGCCGGGGCCGTTTGCGCAACGTCCTGATCCTGACTGAAGTTGCGCTGTCTCTCGTCCTGCTCTCCGGTGCCGGGCTGCTCATGCGGAGCTTCTTCGTCCAGCGCCAGGTCGATCTCGGCTTCGATCAAGATCACGTACTCACCACCCAGATCAACCTTCCTCCCAAGCAATACAAGACGCGCGATCAGCAAATCCAATTCGCTTTTCAACTATTACCGAGGCTCGAGACGATCCCGGGTGTGCGAGCGGCATCCCTGGCACTCGTGTTTCCGCCGTTTGGAGGCATCAATACTGATTTTGAAGTCGCTGGAAAAACTCACTCCGAAAAGTGGCAGGGACAGATGGTCCTCTGTAGCCCGCGGTTCTTCGATGCGCTGGGCATCCGGCTCCTCAAAGGGCGGTTGCTGACGGAACAGGACGCGGCTGGGAAACGCAAGGTAGCGACTATCAACCAAGCCTTTGCATCGAAGTACCTCCCCGGCGAAGACCCCATCGGTAAGCGCATCAGGCTGTCCGGTCTCGACTCCGCGCCGGAGCCGGTTCCCGAGCCCTGGTTCGAAGTCGTCGGCATCACCTCCGACATCAAGAACCATGGAATCCGTGATCCGATCGTGCCCGAGGCCTATGTGCCGCACATCTTCTCGAGCTATGGCGGCTTCGTCGTATTCTTGCGCACCCCCGGCAATCCCGCCTCGCTCGCCAAAGCCATGAGCGACCAGATCTGGGCCGTCGACCGGAATATCGTGCCGCAGCAAACCAGTTCGATTGAGGAGACGCTCGATCTGTTCGAGTACGCAAAGCCTCGTTTCGGCCTCAGGCTCTTCGCCATCTTTGCTTCCATCGGCCTAATACTGGTCAGCGTCGGCATCTACAGCGTCATCTCTTATAGCGTTTCGCAACAGGGCCACGAGATCGGCATACGGATGGCTCTCGGCGCTACCGCCGGCGACGTCCGAAGCCTGGTGCTCAGGACCGGGTTGCGCTTCATCGTCTTCGGCATGGCCATCGGTACGGTACTCGCATTCATCATTGCGCGTGCGCTCGCCAGCCAGTTCTGGGGCGTCTCACCGTATGACCCGGCTACCCTGGTGTCGGTTATCGCGCTTCTCACCATGGTTGGTCTCGCCGCCTGCTACCTTCCGTCACGCCGCGCCACGCGCGTGGACCCTGCTAGATCCCTGCGCTACGACTAGCCTGGCCTTATACCCGATACCACATACTTGTTGTTAGGCGGCATGGCATGCGGCGTTTGCTTCATTTAATCTGCCCGGTCGTGCTTGGTGCACAGGTTTTTGGACAGGTCAGCGAAAAGAGTCTGCAAGCCTTGTACGGTAACGCGGTCGGCGGCTCTTACCAGGTTGGACCCGGCATAACAATGACCGCATTCGACGGACCGAAGGACCAGGCCTGTGTGCTCAAGATGCACGGACTGGCAACGGACCAGCAGGTTATGGCCGTCTTTGATCGGGCGGTGCCGTTGCGATTCAGTGGGCCAGCGTTACGGACACTGACGGTTTGCCATGGCTCTTGCCAAGAGGCAAAGGACTACCAAAAGCTGACCATTATTTCGGCTGTGATATGGGGACAGAATACGAACCCATCGGCGATCGTCTTATTCAAGAACAAAATCTGCGACCAGCGCTCAAAGGAAGCGCGTGTCGCAGGATTTGAGGGGATCGCTCAGCCGAAGCCGCTCTCAAAGTAGCGGACAGAGGGCGTTGACCCAGAGCGAAAACCGCGCCATCGACGTCGGCGAATTCCAGTTCGTGGAGCCTAAGCCTCCCCGTTACAAGGTTTTGGAAGGATTCGTCCCGGGAAGTCCGGTTGTCGTCGGTGATGTCACGGCAGCTGCATCGCCACGATTCCAGACGATATCGCCGTATATCATTCCTAATCCCAGAACGCCGCGCCATCCTGAGTTTAAGAACGATTTTTGAGGGTATACTGACGCCGTACAGGAGCGCAGGATGCGATCGATCAGTTTGCTAGGCCTTTTATGTTTGTGTTCCATAGATCTCGTCAGCCAGGAGAAGCGTTCTGGAGCCGAGCAAGTCGGCGAGGTAAGTCTTCAGGCTGAGCAGATTAGCACCGACCAAAACCTTTTCACTCTGAAGGGTCACGTTCGGGTGTTTATGAACCGTGTTTGTGTCTATGCGGACGAGGCGGAATTTAACGGTTCGACAAGGGAGCTAACGCCGCGAGGTCACGTAAGGATTAGAATGCTCGGCCCCGTGGCCGGGAAACAGGACACCGGTAACAATCCGACCGATACACCACTCAGCATGCCTAAAATCCCTAAGCGGTGAAAGCTGCGAGCAAGAACCAAAGGCCGTCTCAACCAGCGATTCCAAATGCGAAGCGTAGACGTCTATCGTTCTTAATCGGCAAAAACTCCCCAGAACCGGATTTCGAGACTACATTCCACACTCAACGCGCCGGCAGCACCGACAGGCGCACATACCAGCAATGGCGTTATCTCAGCGACGGTTTGCGCAAACCCGATAGGCTACAGCGGTCCATGGTACATGTGGGCGTAATCGTAAGCCGATTGCGGGTTCACTCGAACCTCAATGTCTCTGAAGCTCTCGACCACGATTTGGGCCGGGAATCCGTTCAGATGGCCATAACCGAGCCCCCAGCTCTTTCGGTCGCACGGGCCAAGTGATGAATGCTTGGCTCTCGTTTGTAGGCGGCCGACGACGGTCACCCAGATCTCGAACCGATTGCCAGTCTGTTTCGCTTTGGTCTCGACGTCCTCAGTTGCTGTGGCCAAGACTGTCCAGGTGGCATCGCTGTCTCCTTCGAGATTGATGAACGATGGCCACAGACCATCAGTGCATTTCTGAGGGCATTCTTCCTGTCGAAGGCCATAATAGTAAACACCTCTTACGGCAACAACCTTGTCGCGAAACCTCGGAAAATCCTTCGAGAGCTCACAAACCGACTTGACAGCGCCGGTAGGGGCCAGAGTGCTGCTCGAAATGATGAGCACCGCGAGTAGCAGAAGAACCCCGCCCCGGACCATATACCCAGCATAGTCGCCGGACGCTAATAGTGCGGTCCCGATAATCTGTACGTCCAGGCCCGGCGGGTTGGGGACGATATCGCCGTATATCGGTCCTAATCCGAACAGCGACATCAACCAAGTGCGAAGCCACTTGTATTCCGATAGGGCAGACACGCTACCGCGCCTCGATATGATCTCTACACATGGAATCGTTGACGGGCTGGCGATGGCTTCGACTCGGAGCGATCAGGTTTTCGGCTTATGCCATAAGCGCTTATTTGATCGTCGGAGCGGTATTTTACTTTACGCAAGACGGAATTCTCTTTCCAGCGCCAAAAGCTTTCGACAAAACGGTGCCCCGCGTTCCTTACGAGGACCTGCGGATCCTGGTGAAGGGGACGGAGTATCTTCATGCCTGGTGGGTCCCGGCTGCTCAACCAACAGGGAAGGTAATGCTCGTTTTCCATGGCAACGGCTACGTCTTGGAAGATATGGCAGGCGATGAGGTACTGGATCTCAGGGCGATCGGTATTGACCTGCTCCTGATCGATTACCGCGGTTATGGATCCAGCGCGCGTGTCAGCCCAAATGAGCGGACAGTGAACGAAGATGCGATCGCGGGATTCAATTATTTGCTCTTCCAGCGAAGAACTGACGTCGGCAAAGTTTTCATATTAGGTAGGTCCATTGGCAGCGGCCCGGCGACGTTTCTTGCCCTGAGGAATTCCGCATTGGGTGGCCTAATTCTGGAAAGCCCGTTCAGCAGCATTGACGATGCTGCAGCCGGTTCCTGGTACTTCCGGATTTATCCTTTGGGTCTAATGCTACGCACACATTTTGATAACCAATCCAAGATCGGATCGGTGCACGTGCCGCTACTGATCGTTTCAGGTACGGCGGACACCCTGACACCCAGCTGGATGGCGGAAAGGCTGTTCGCTAAAGCAAACCCGCCCAAACAGCTTTACCTTGTTCCGAAGGCCGGCCATAACGATTTGTTGAGTCTTGGGGGAGATGAACTAACGCAGGTATTGCGAAAATTCGTCCTGACGTACTGAGAATATCGCCGCTGATCAACAGGAGCGCGCGAAAGAACGAGGAAACCCGGATTGCGGACGCTAACGCCGTGTATAGGTCCCTATCCTTGAAAACGGCACGCTCCACGCGCAGGCAGTTTCGAAAACGCCCGTGTGTCAGCGACTCAAACGGCGATGGGTCTTCGGTAATACTAAAGGTGGTGAACTTACCCTTCTTCCTAGCAGAGGCCCTGGACAAGGAACCAGGCCCCCTGTTCGTTTGGTCAGCTTACGGGACATTAGCGATTCTTGGATTCGTGCTGTGCCGGCGATGGCGCTGGTGTTTGGCGCTATTCGTACCCCTGAACTTGCTGGCCGTGTGGGCAAGCATGACCGAGCTTTGGGACGCGGACGTCGGACCGGCGATACTTCAGGAATCGCCATCGTTGTTCATGCAGTGGCACGCGGTATTGCTTTTCGCGCTCGTCGGTCCGGTGATCGGATTCATCGTCGGCTTTCGAAAACGCAAAGCGTCCGTCTCGTGATCCACCCGCCACCATTACCGACGACAAGCCCGTTTCCCAGTCACTATCCTGCCGGTCGTCGTCCCTTCTGGGGTGTCTCCCGAGGTTTTCGTCACGACGCCCAACCACAAATCTGACCGGTCCACGAAAGGGCCTTCCATTTGCCGTTTACCTTCCGAAGGACGTTAAAGCCACCGCCGCCACAGGCGTTGCCACAGTGATGTCCTACGTACACCACCGCGATCGTCTTGGCTTCATTGAAACCAACCGCGGAGAATTCGATCCACCCAACTGACCCCGGATGCTCTGAACTAAACCTCGACCAGCCATCCGGGCCGCTGACCGCGAATGGGGCCGACAGAGCGTCCGAACCCACTAACTCGTAGGGCTTGTTTATGGCAAGTAACCGTTCGAGCTTCCAGGGCTTTCGGTTCTCAATTCTGAAATCAGCTATCGCCGGCTTCAAGAGTTCTCTGTATTGGCCGGTTGGCACAAGGCACATTTTGTACGAGACAGTTTCGGCTCGTATCACAAACATTTGCGAATTGGTGTAGCGCCACGTCCATTCATCCGGCAGGATGGCGGAATAGACTTGATATGCTTCTGCCACCGCGTACGTCTGCGCAGGCTGCTCATGGCTGGTTTCCTGTGAGCACTGGGCAATCGATAATCCGGAAATTGTCAGTATGCTAACAGACTTCTCATTAAGTCGACCCTGAATGGACGTACGATCCGCGCGGTGGGTTGCCTGTTGTCGGCGTTGGCTGAAGCTGTGGCTCGATTCGCATGATTCCAGACGATATCGCCGTTTCCCGGTCCTTATTCTGTTGGGGCGAAATAGCCTCCACGTTCAGAAATGATTAGACAAAGGCGAAGTCGTTCTTAAGTACTTGGTAGCCGACCGGTCGACGGGCGCGCCCCAGAATCGACTAGGGTCGCCGGACAGCTGTCCCGAAGTGGGTCGCAGACGAACGCACATCAAGGTCCTTGTTAACTTGGTCGCCCTCATTGAGAGAAACGTCTGCGGCGTCGGCCTCGAACGCTTTCACAAAATCGGGGTCCATGTACGCACCGTCTTCAACTTCGTCCCACGCATATGCCCTATACTTTCCCGGAGGTACATTCTTCACGTTGAAGTTGCCGGACCGATCGGCGGTGCTTGTGGCGTAGTACCACAATTGCTCACGCCGCCCCGCGTCTTGAGGAACCAGGACAACGATGGCGAACGGGACTGCCCGCTTTGTTTCTGGATCGCGCGCCGTGCCCGCAACCCTGGCGGGATGTGAGCTGACAACAACCTTCAGTGGAGCAGGAACCTCGCTCGAAAGGTCTAAGCCAGATGCAAGAACGTCAACTTGGCCGGCGCGAGCGCCTTTGACGTAGAGTCCGTCTGGCAAGTTCGCCCTTAAGTAATAGTGTCCCGGCCATGCACTGCGGAACCGAAAGCTGTGATCCTGGTTCATAACAGCGTAACTGTCGACGTCTCCCTCAAGCGAGATCAAATTGAAATCAATATGTCCGAGATCAACGGATTCGTTGCCTTCAGTCACTACATCCCCCGCCAGTTCTGGTCCCGGAGATATGACCAACTTCAAATCATCTATGTCCTGATCTTGTACCTCAAGCGGCATCCGTGTCTGGCTGAACCTTTCGTCGTCGGAAGCGGTCGCGACCAATGTATATGATCCAGCTGCCACACTCTTAATTTCAAACCGTCCGGATGGCTCAGTTTCATAGGACCTTCGCCGAATGCCACTTTTTGTTCCGTTCCCGGATTCAAGCGAGACGGTGACGTGGACTCGGCCGGGTACGGCGTCGTTGACAACAGTTCCGCGAACCCGAACCGCGCGCACTTTCACAAGTTTGATGTCGATTCCGTGCGCCTCCGTTCCGGCAACGACATCGAAGAGCATCGCCGCGTCTGGATCAGGGGTTCCGGGATGATAGGTCGGCACGTACTCCTCATGCTTCCGCGAGGCCACAGAGGGTGCTTAACCGTTTTGGGGACTGCGACCAGGCACCATACTGTAAGCCTCTGCTGGGTCCAAACTACTGCGCACGGTGATTTCTAGTTGGGTCAGGATGGGATGGGCGCGGCGGGGTAGATGAGAGCGGAGCCTAGCACAAGCTTCCGGCAGTTGATCGAGCGCTGCCAGAGTATCGCGGAGCATGGCGTGGAGATCCAGGCTGGTGGGAGGTTGGTCCAAGGCCCAGAGAGCCTCCACATAATCGGCATCCAGTTCAAACAACTGGCCTATCAGGCGTTGGGGGATTTCTGCGGGCGACATCCGATCTAGGGCACGGAATAGAGCCAACAGATCGCCGTGGAACGGCGAGCCATAGCCCGAGCATGGCGCATCGCATAGCCGAGGTCAACGGGTTGAGGATTACAAGGAAACCATTTTCATGCGATCCAACAGCGCCCAGTCATCATTCAACAACAACAGACGCAACGCGAGAAGACGCCGCGCCCCAGCCTCGCTCCAGCGCATTCCGGCTTGCCGCAGACGGGCGTGGACCACCTGTTTATGGGCGCTCTCCACAGCGCCGCTACCAATGCCATAGCCCAAGCGTAAATACTCGTCATAGCGCATGCGCCCAGCATTCTCACTGTAATAGCCGACCAGCGATTGCAGACTGGCGCGCAGTTCCTCGGTTTTAGGCCGCAGGCGTTTCAAAGCCGCGATTACGTCTTGCACCTTGCCTGCACGCAGATCTTCGGCAATCTGATGCACCCAGCGGTCGGCTTGTGCGGAATCATCTCCGTAACGCAGGCGGGCAAAGGTCCAGGCGTGTTCCAGGGCATGCCAAAAATCGAGGATTTCGCAGCGGTTCACAAACATCGTGGCGCGGTTCCAGATCCATTCGGCGCCGTCGCCGACTATCACCACAACGGTGTGAGTGCCCACCCAACCCAATTCTCGCAACTGAGCGTACAAGCGTCGAAAGATCTCGTCGGCTTCCCCCAGACAGGTGACCAGAAATCGCCGGACCACCGATCGGCGCCCGGGCGAGGCTTCGACCCGTTCCCCCGGCAACAGCAGAACGCCGGTTTTCACTTCGCGGAAATGGCCCTCTTCGACCAGTGGCAAGGCGGGCAGTGGTTCCGTGCCCATCCGTCGGCGGCGGTGCGTGCGGACCTGCATTCCCAATGTGCAACCGTCGACTCCCAAAACCACCGCCGGCGGAGTCTCTGCTGCCAAACTACCTTCACTCCGGCTGTCAGCGTGGTACTGGCTCAAGGCTTCACTGTAGTCAGCCGCCGCCTGCCCCAATCGCTGTGCCACCCGCCACACACCCATGGCGCTGATGGTCACTCCCAACAGCAACTGCGCTAAGCGCGCCGCCAGTTCGTAGGGCGCCACAGCGGCCAGCAGTCCCAACCGGCGGGCCAACGAGCCACAAATGCGCCCTGGTTCTACGCCCAGCAGATCCAGCAAGGGCCGCCGTTCCTGCTTGCACGACGAGCAACGGTACCGCGCCGGAGAGGCATGCAGCCGCCCCCAGTGCGCCAGCCAGGAAACCGGACGAGCATCGTGATAACTCATGGGTCGGCCGCATCGGGGACACTCCGGCACCGTGGCGCAGGCCTGTTCGGCGACCGTGTTGACCTTACGCTGCAATGCCTCCAACATCTGCGGCCTGTACTCCAACTCCACCTCACGTTCCAGTAGAACGAAGCGCGACGGCTGATCGGCGAGCCGAGGCCGGAGCGGTGGTTCCACCGGTTCCGGTTGAGACCGGCGCCGCTGCGCCATGGCTATCTCCTTTCACTCCGACGATGTGTCGGCCGGAGCATGTCGACGCCGTTGTTGGCGTGCGAGCACCAGTAGTTGAGCGTTAATGACAAATAACTCGGCGACAGAGTCCTTGAATCCACGGCCCGCCTCGACACCGGGGCGGACCATGTCGCTCCACTCCGCAGGAATGGATTCGACGTGCTTCTTGCCGTCGGCCATGAAGGTGAGTGTGTAGAACGGATGAGCGGCCCCTTCGGCACAATGGCAGCCCGGTTTTCCGCACCGCCGATGGGACAGTACCAGGGAGCCGGGGAGAGCGTCAGCGGGAATGCGGAGTCGCGCCAAGAGTCGGCGTTTGCGGCGCTTCAAGGCGCCGGCCTCTGGCCCTACGGGTGAGTCTGGAACTGCCATCTGATAGTAATAATACAATCAGAATCCAGATAGAACAAGCCCAATCTGAAATGTTTTATCGAACCCGAGGCACGACCGAAGCACAAGGCCTGGACTATACTTTTAGAATCGCAGAGTGAAGCTAAAAACGGCGCAATCGTCCAAACTACATCCGCCAAATCATCGATGAGGCCGGTACGTTTCTCACCAGGTTCGGGGCGTACCAGGATGGAATGGCGCTCTACCGAACAGCGGTGAAGAGATACCCTGACGATCCCGCGTTATTCCAAGGCTCGGCTACTGCGCCAGCAAGGCAGGTTTGCACGAGGAAGCGGTGTCCGCGAACCGGCGGGCACTGGAACTCGAACCGGAGAATCAGAAGTTGGTCAACGACCTCGGCTGGACTCTCTTACAGGCCGGCCGCCTCCCGCAGGCTAGGGAAGCCCTGGAGCGGGCGGTCTCGATGGATCCGAGCGGTGAGTTGGCGAAAGAGAATCTGCGTTATTGCAGGCAGCGGGTCGCACGGACGAAGCTTGACGAAGGGGGGAACTCTCAACCGGCTCGCCGTGCTCCTCGCACACCCCGCTGAAAAACGGACGCCATCGTTACCCTTCACAACGAATACGGTTGGCCGGTGGTCGCGGCATCGAGACACCAAGGTGGGCAGCAGTGGTCGCCACCAGCCGCCCCCAAAACGGTTAAGCACCCGGCCACAGACCGGTCGACCGTCTCACTGTTCCTCGAGCGAAATGTCGCTGAGACAGAGTACCGCCCCGCTCTCAAACCAGAGATTCGATACTCTCCGAGGTCGTTTGTTGTAATCGCAGGCCAGGAAGACTGCGACTGCAATTGCTTTCTACCGCCGGAATACCCTAGCCGAAGCACCTGAATCTGCGCGTTCACCACGGGATCACCATCTTCGTCGACGACCCGTCCCGAAATCACAGCTTGAGGCGTCAACGCGAAGTTAAGGTCGCTCATCGTTTGCCCAGCCTTGAGAACGAGCAATGTCCCTCGCTGCGGCTGCGTTCGAGCTCCGTATTCCACCGCCAGAAAACCCGAATGCTCGGCCCACAGGCGATAAGATCCCGGTTCGATCCCCTTCATGGAAAATCGTCCGTCGGCATCGGAGACAGTACTGAAAGTCGTCCGCGAGGCCCTCGACTCTGAGATGTGAAGAAAGACGGCAGCTTTCCTGATCGGTTCGCCGGTAAGTGCGTTGGTGAGTCGCCCCTCAATCGAAGAGAAGGCATCGACTGGCGGGTTTGTCTGTCGACTTAAAGTAACCGCAACCCACAAAATGAACGCAACGAGCCGCATGCATCACTCCTCCCTCTGCATGGAGTGCTTCTATTCATTATCGTTCGGTTCTTGGGTCTTCGGCGCTCGCGAGAAGTTGACCACCGAGGAGGTCATGCGATGAAGGAGCATGTCACGAACCCGGAAGCGCCCCTGCCGGATCTGCCGACGGTGGTTCTATCCGGATCCGCGAGCGGGAGATCGCCAGCGAGCCTGCAGTCGTCCTGACTGCCAAGCTGCCCGGCGCCAGAAAACCCAAGCAAACTGGCGCGCGGAAAACCCCGGCTACGCCGCCGCCTACCGAATCGATCAACGCCATCGCAGCCCAACCGAAGAGCCGGAGCCGCTGCGAGTCCCTGCGCCGTTCCGCGAACTGCCCTGGGATCTGGCGAAAGACCAGTTCGGCGGCAAAGGCGCTGATTTCATTGCACTTGCATGCGCACTACTCCAAAGAACGGCGAAAGACCAATCATCCGGCCATCCCATTGAACCGAAACGGGTTCCGAGCAATAACCCCATCGGGCCGCAAAAGACCAGTCCGCCATCCCCGCATACTGAAACCCGTGGCGCAGCAACTGGAGTTTCATCAACTGGACCGCCGCTTAGAGCATCTCCGGGTCCGCCACCCAGCGCGATTCCGGCGACTGCTGGCGTCGTTGGCTGAAGCCGGGCAGCAAACGCCGATCCTCGTCATTAAGCAAGCCGATCAGTATCTGGTGATCGATGGACATCAGCGCATCGCCGCGCTCCGACAACTGCGGCGTGACACGGTCGAGGTGCTGGTGTTGGATAACACGATGAGCGAGGCCGAAGCCTTGCTGTTTGTGCATTCGCTACGCAGCAACAGCGAGCCGGAAACAGCGCTCGAACAAGGCTGGCTGCTAGCCGAGATGGAAGAGAAGCACGGCTACACGATCGAAGAACTGGCGCGTCATTTCGACCGCA
Source organism: uncultured Acidobacteriaceae bacterium (assembly GCA_963771305.1). Taxonomy (GTDB): domain Bacteria; phylum Acidobacteriota; class Terriglobia; order Bryobacterales; family Bryobacteraceae; genus CAJCIT01. The sequence goes on along the minus strand of CAVYTS010000028.1, from coordinate 107,712 downwards.
GCGCGACCTGGGTGGCGCGCCGCCTGGCGTTGGTGGACACACTACCGGAAGGGGTGCAGCAGCAAGTGCGTGAAGGCCACATCGCCGCGCAGATTGCCATGCGGTATTTGGCTCCGGTGGCGCGCATCAGCGTGGAACATTGCCAGCAGATGGCGCAAGTCTTCACTCAAAAGCACTGGACCACGCGGCAAGCCGCGTTACTGTACAACGCTTGGCGCAACGCCAGAACCAAGCAGACCCGCGAGCGGATCCTGGCCGAACCGGAGCTGTTTCTGAAAACGCAAGAGCAGCAACGGGAGCCCACCAATGCAACGCTCGAAAGCGATCTGAATCAGATCGCCGCCATCGCGCGGCGGATGCTGGATGGCGCGGAACAAACAACGCCAAACAGCGCGGTCATCCAAAGCAAGATCCAACACGCCACGCGGCTGTTAAGGCAACTTGCGGAACGAATCGAGGGACAAGACACAAAAGATGCTGAGCCAATCGCAACGCACAACGATCTTGGAACTACGCGCGAAGGGTATGAACAAACGCGAGATTGCGAAACTGCTGAACCTTTCGCGCCAGAGCGTACGCAAGGTGCTGCAGGCGAACTCCACTGCTGTGCCGAAGATCGAACGCCAAGAGAAAGCCGCGCCGCACCGCCAACGGATCCTCGAGTTATTGCACACCTGCCAAGGCAATCTAGTGCGAGTCCATGAGGAGTTACTGGCCGATGGCGCAGCACTGTCGTATCAGGCTTTGACCGCGTTCTGCCGCCGGCAAGGGATCGGGCAAGAGCCCATCGTGCCCTCGGGCCGCTATCACTTCGAGCCAGGCGTCGAGATGCAGCACGACACCTCGCCGCACGAGGTCATCGTCGCTGGACGCAAATACAAAGCGCAGACCGCCTCGGCGGTGCTGTGCTACTCGCGCCTGCTCTACTTCGAGATCTGGCCGCAGTTTCAACGTTTCGATTGCAAGGCGTTTCTCACCGCAGCGCTGCGCTATATGGGCGGCGCGCCACAACGCACGATGATCGATAACACGCACGTGGTGGTGTTGCGTGGCAGCGGCAAGCAAATGGAACCAGTGCCCGAGATGGCGGCGTTCGCAGAGCGTATGGGATTCCGTTTCGCGGCGCACGAGATCGGCGACGCCAATCGTTCGGCGCGCGTCGAGCGGCCGTTCCACTTCATCGAAAACAACTTCCTTGCAGGCCGCACCTTCGCCAGTTGGCAGGATCTCAACAGCCAGGCGCGCCAGTGGTGCGACCGCGTCAATACGACGTACAAGAAGCATCTTCGCGCGATTCCGCGCGAACTCTATGCGATCGAACGATTGCATCTGAAACCGCTACCGGCGTGGCTTCCGGAAGTCTACCGACTGCATCAACGCATCGTCGATACCGAAGGCTACGTGGCGCTACACACCAATCGCTACTCGGTTCCCGCGGCTTTCATTAGCCGCCGTGTGGAGGTTCGCGAAACACGCGAGAAGATCGAGATCGAACTCGACGCCCGACGTATCGTCACGCACACACGTCTTCTCACAACCGATCAGCGTGTGACACTGCGCGAGCATCGATCTCCACGCGGCGAAGCCCGCAAGCGTAGCGATCCGCATCCGGATGAGCAAGCGATCCTCAACGCTGCTCCGGAGATCGCTCTCTATGTGGAGAACCTGAAACGCAAGGGCCGCAAGGTCATCGGACTCGCTTTGCGGCAACTGCTGCGCATGTTGCGCGAATATCCCCGCGAGCCGTTTCTGGGCGCCATCGCCGAAGCTGCGCAATACGGGCTCTACAACCTCGACCGCGTCGAACGCATGATCCTGCGCCGCGTGCAGCGTGACTTCTTCCTGCTGGAGGACCACAACGATGAATGAAGAACTCGATCAGTTGTTTCGCAACCTGAAGCTGCACCGCATGCATGCGCTCTTCGACGAACAACTGCGGGCCGCCGATCAGCAACAGATCACCTACACGGACTTCGTCGCCGGCTTGTTGCGCGCGCAATGGCGCGACCGGCAGGAGAACGCGCTTGAATGGCGCATCTGCCGCGCGTGCCTGCCGGAACGCTGGGCTCTGGAAACATTTCCGTTTGCCAAACAACCGGGCGTGAACCGTAAGCAGATCCGCGCGTTCGCCGAACTCGACTTCGTGGCCCAGCACGAGAACCTGGTGTTCATTGGTCCGACAGGCGTCGGTAAAACCGGACTCGCCTGCGGCATTTTGCTGAAAGCTTTGCAGAATGGATTGCGTTGCCAGTTTATCCGCGCGCAGGATCTGTTCGATGAGATGTACGCTTCGCTCGCCGATCGTTCGACGCGGCGGTTGGTGAATCGCCTGGCGCGTTTGGACGTCTTATTGGTCGATGAAATGGGTTACGCCAACCTCAGACCGGAGCAGGCCAATGTTTTCTTCAAGCTGATGGAGGAGCGTTATCATCAGCGGTCGACGATCATTACAACGAATCTTGCCTATGAAGAATGGGCTGGTTTTCTGGGCAACAAGACGATGGTCGATGCTTTGCTGAGCCGTGTGCGGCATTACTGCCACACGGTGCGGATTGACGGTCCGTCGCTGCGTGAGCCGCAGGGCTGATGCTGATGGACTCTTCTGAATACGTGCGGCGCGTGTTGGGCGCTTATCGCGCGACGCCCGGAACGTGTGGCGCGGCGCGCAAGCCGGACCGCGCGTTTGCTCTGCAGTTATTCGCCCGCGGCGTGCCATTGGCTGTGGTCGAGAACGCGATGGTGTTGGCATGCGCGCGGCGACTGGAGCGTCCGGCGGAGGCTGCTCCGTTGAGCATGATCCGCTCGCTTGCCTACTTCTCTCCGGTCATTGACGAAGTGCTCACCCTTCGCGTCGATGACGCCTACTTCCGGCATCTTCGCCAGCGTTTGGCCCGCATCCTTCAACAACCGTCCTAGCTCTGCCCCCATTCACGCCTGCGGCGTGGATGATGTTGTCTCTCCCATCAACACATCATCCGACAGCGCGCCTATCGGCGCGGATGATGATCCGTGTGCCCAGCGGCTTTCTCGCTATTTCATGTCCAGCTTCTTGACGTGGCAACTCTATCCGAGCACAGGTGGTCAACTTCTCGTAAGCGCCGAAGGTTCTTGGGTTGACGAAGACAGTACCCACGTAGGCCCCTGGATATGCCATTTGACCGGCTGCCCGATTAAGGACGATATCGCCGTATATCAGTCCCTATTCGCAGACGGTGTTGCCGAGTGCATTCCTCGCCTCTGTTTCGAAAGGGTTCTTTGTGAGACTGCCTGTCCGTGTTGATAGATAGAGATGCTCGTCCAATAACCGGCAGGAGGCCTTTCGTGGCCGACAGCAGTGCAAAACTAATTTTACTGTGGGTCGCATGCTCGTTTACCTTAGCCCAGGTTGACCAAGCGTTTCGAGCAGTTGTCGTGTCGTCAGTGGGCCGGGGATCTGCGCGACCATCTTGCCTTCGCGGTTGTAGAGTAGGCTGTGCGGGACGCCGTTAACCAAAGACTGCTTCTGTGTGATGCCGCTCGGATCGAGCACCACGCAGAAGGTAATCGGGTGTTCAGCTAGGTACCGCTTAACGGTGCCAACGTCTTCTCCTGTGACGGCTAGAATGAGCAGTCCTTGATTGGCGAAGCGATTGTGCATTGTCTGAAAATCCGCTATTCGCGCTGACAAGGAGGGCACCATGTTGCCCAGAAATTGACCAGCACGACTTTGGCGGCGAGTCCCTTCAAGTGCCACGCCTTTCCGTTTGTGTCAGTAAGTGTGAAGTCCGCTGTGGCCCGCGTTTTCGCTTGATCTTCAAGCTTAACCAACTCGGCACGGTAAAGCGGAGCGTCCAGAGAAACCCGGATGTGGCGATAGAAGGCAAATTCTGCAAGAGTTGTCAGGGCTAATTCCGCGCCACTTCCCGGCTCGCCCCGCAGTTCATCGACCAGTAAATCGGCGGTCCCCTGCAAAGTGGTTGATTCGGTGGCAACCTCCCCGGCAGAGACGGCCAAATTGGAGGCGAGCGTAAGTCGGTATCGTTTTGGCTCTTTGCGAATCCGTTGCAACATTTGCCGAAAGGCTGCGTCGCGCGTTGGCTCGGGGAGGTTCGGCAGCATCTGAATTTCCTTATCCATAGCTTTGGCCTCGGCCAGCGCAGGCGGGTCTTGAGCACTAAGCGCAGTCATAAGCGACAAAGCGACCAGAACGCACGTCCGCATAGCTCCGAGGCTATCAGCCGTTGGTCGATCAAGCGATACGGGGCGTTATCCCTTATCCCCGTGCAGCGCTGGAGCAACGGCACAAGTGTAGAATGATGCGAAAAGATAGCGGCCCTGGAACTGAGAGATCAGATTCGTGAAGCATTTCCGGCCACTCAGTTCTGATTACCTCCTGCGATTGCGAGGAGTGTACAAGTATCGAGAAGAACTTCGACACAAGAGATGGGACGAGATTCCGACGGCCTTCCTGGACTTTACGTGTAACCCAACGCTACTCACGCCGGAGGCGTTCGGTGCATTTCTCGCCGCGTACCTGCTTCGCGCGTTGGACGATTTAGGCAGGCACAGCGTCGTCGTGGAGTTCACCGTTTATAGTCTGTGCCCAAATGAGCCAGAAAAGAACGGCCAAGAGGACCAGGTTGGCGTAGGCTGGCTCCTGCAGCGGGCTCGGTTGATGAATCCGTCACAGATTCAGGCGATCCGGGCATTCTTAGTGTTTGTGCAGGAAAACGCTGGCGATGCCGAGTGGTTCCGGCCTTTTATCACAGACGCTTTGAAAAAAGTTTGGCAGTGATTGCCGGAGGGGCTCAGTCGCGATCACCCTGTCGGCTTGGTGATGCGTCCTTTTTAAATTTAAGGGTGACAATTCTTAGATGCGGCGACAAGGCTGTCAGCCAGCTGTTCTCTCCGCGTACCACGGATTGGACTGACGAATTGAATTCCGCCACAGTGAACGGTTTATCGCGGAAGCACATCAGGGCATTATGCGCATGGACGGTCCGGACGAGTCCACGAAGTGGTCCAAAAACCTGTTCGATTCTCGGTGCGTGGAGTGAGTACCGCCCTAGGGCCTCCAACAGACCGATCAGCTCCTGCTTGGTAAGGGTCTTCAGTACCACTGATGTACTTGTGCTTTGAGAGATCACTGCGTTCTATCGCGTCGAAGACCCACTGGCCGCTCGAAGCCGCGGCGCTCCTGTTCCGTGGCCGGCGACGAAAACTGATCAGAGCGCGGCACATCTCAGGTAATTCGGGATCATTCGAAACCCATCTGATAAACCCTTCCGGGGCTGGTACGCGAATTTCAAACTCACCGAGTGCGGCGAGCAGCCCTACCAGTCGCCGTTTGGTGATCGAGGTGTACGGCTGAACGTAGAGGTTGGTGTCGAGGCTCTCTCGCTCTCGCGAATCGAAGATCGGTGTGTCAAGCCTCAAGGCAAACTCGCAAGGACATCCAAGCCGATTAGCCTCAATTGAGTCCTGATTCTTTGTTTAGCACGAACCTCTGTTCATCGGGAGAGCTTGGGCTCGAAAACGTGGCGCAGGGCTTCGGACTTTGCGATATCTCCTGCTAGGCCCTCCTGGAGAAGGAGATTCGAGACACGTTGAAACCTCGCCCAGCTCCCGGCTGGATCTTCAGGCGGTCCCCAAGTCTCAATCTGGGAAGCGTCGGACCGACCTCTGGTTGGATCACGCTACTCGGACAAAGCTCGGATGTTGAGTGGCGCGGGCCGGAAGTCTCGTTATGGGAGATTACTCCCTTGAAACACCGATCACGAAAAACATCTGAGCAAGAAGTCAGCCAATAAAGCTTGATGCCCGACCCCCTGGGAGGTAACGTTCATGTGGCTTCCGATAAAACCCATTAAAAGGACTGAAATGAATGATTTAGTTGTGGCGGACCGGACCGCGGATTGGCGCAGATTGAAGGCCTTGGTCCTGGATAGCGTCTCCTCGCCGATCACGAAGCGCGTTTACAATCTGGGGCTTGACGAGTTCTTCGCATGGTATGGCCAGGAGCCACGGGCCGGCCTAACGAAGGCCACCGTGAGCGCGTGGCGCGTGGCACTCGAAGCCCGCGGTCTTGGCTCCGTATCCATCAACGTCCGGATCACCGCCGTTCGAAAGCTGGCCGTCGAAGCCGCAGACAACGGTCTGCTGGCGCCGGAACTCGCCGCTGGCATAGCCCGCGTCAAGGGGGCCAAGTCCATGGGAGTGCGGGTTGGGAACTGGCTCTCCTTGCGGCAAGCTCAGGCGCTCCTGAATACTCCGGACGTCACCACAAAGAAAGGACTACGGGATCGGGCGATGCTTGCGGTGTTACTCGGCTGCGGACTGCGGCGATCCGAAGTAGCGGCACTCACGCTCAAGCACATCCAGCAGCGCGACAACCGTTACTGCATCGTGGATCTTGTCGGAAAACACGGCCGCGTGCGAACAATTCCGATGCCGACCTGGGTGAAGAGCGCGATCGACGCCTGGACGACGGCTACGGGATTGATCGATGGCTATGTCTTGCGACCGGTAAGCAGAGGGGATGAGATTCGGGGTGACCGCCTGACGGAGAAGGTGATCTGGCAGTTGCTGCGACCGTACGCTATCGCCGCAGGAGTCCCCGGAATTGCGCCGCACGATTTGAGGCGCAATTCCGGGCACTCCCGCAGCCACCGCGTACGGCCGGAGCAGTTGCCAAATGACCTTCTCGGTTAGGCGCTCACCTTGAATCCGATCTCCTCGGCTGACAGGTCGCAGCACATGGCCATCGGTAACTAACGCTGCTGTTGTCCAGGCGTCAATTGCGCTCTTCACCCATGTAGGCGCATCGGGATCGTGCGCACACGACCATGCTTGCCAACAAGGTCCACGATGCACCACCGACTGTCACGCTGCTGGATATGTTTCAGTGTCAGAGCAGCCACCTCAGATCGACGCAACCCGCAGCCGAGCAACACCGCAAGCATCGCCCTGTCCCGCAGCCCCTTCTTAGTGGTTACATCTGGTGCGTTCAGCAGCGCCTGCGCCTGCCTGAGCGAAAGCCAGTTTCCCATTCGCACGCCGATGGACTTGGCGCCCTTGACGCGGGCGATGCCAGCAGCGAGCTCCGGCGCCAGCAGCCCGTTATCGGCCGCCTCGACGGCCAGCTTCCGAACCGCCGTAATCCGAACGTTGATGGATACGGAGCCGAGCCCGCGGGCCTCAAGGCCAACGCGCCAGGCGCTCACGGTGGCCTTCGTTAGGCCAGCCCGCGGCTCGTGGCTATACCATGCGAAGAACTCGTCAAGCCCCAGATTGTAGACACGCTTCGTAATCGGCGACGAGACGCTGTCGAGGACTAGGGCCTTCAGTCTGCGCCAATCTGCGGCTCGGTCAGCCAGTACTAAATCGTTCATTTTCAGTCCTTTTAATGGGCTATATCGGTAGCCATGTGGACATTACCTCGGGACGGCGGAGGCATCAAGCTGGAAAGGCGTTTTATGCGGTTGATTGTGAAACCGACATCTCAAACGGTGCGAAGCGCGCGCTCTAGTATGCCGTGATCCCGGGACACGCGAGCGCGGCGCACCGACACATGACGCGCCGCAGTAGTATTGGGCGATATGCATCCGAAGACGGAGGGAATCTAGAGTCCTCACTCTACGTAGATGATGTGGCCCGGTCTGCTCGGTTCTACGAGAAGATCTTCGGTTTTCGGGTCATCAGCGACTTCGGCGGGTGCGGCTGCGCCATGGAAGCGGGTACCCGCCAGGTGTTGTTGTTATTCATGAAGGGTGGCTCGCGTGCAACGGAGACGCCGCACGATGGCGATGGCGAACTTCATGTCGCGTTCGCGATCCGAGCGGAAGAATTGACGGCCTGGGAAGACTGGCTCGCGGAAAACGGGATCGCACTGGAAGAGAAACGAGCGTGGGAGTTGGGTGGCCAAAGTATTTATTTCCGCGATCCAGACCGACATCTGATCGAGATTGCGACACCGGGCGTCTGGTCGATTTACTAAGTTGGCCAGCCCGGAGCCATCGCCAAACCGCTTCACGGGTGTTGCGCATCCCGTCTCGTCTCCGCAGAGTCAAGTGGTGTTATCGTTGGCAACAACGCTGTCGTGGAGGCGATGATGATGAGCGTGGTACGACTCGTGGTGATTGTTGTTGGCGCCGGTGTCGTCTCGTCGCTGACTGACTGGTTCTTCGCCGGCGATTGGATTCATCGGCGTTACAGCTATCCAGAAATCTGGCGTCAGGGTGTCGAAGCGAGAGCGATTGCTCTGACCAGCCCGCTACCGTTTCTGACCTGTGGGGTCTTTGCCTATGTCACCGTCCGGCTAGGTCTTCATTCAGTATCGGACGCCATCAAACTGGCGGTTGCGGTGTGGTTGATCGGCCCGTTTCCCCTGATCCTGACTAATGGAGCATTTATGAAGCTACACCGAGTGTTTGTGGTGTCTTACGCCATCGGCTGGCTTATAAAGCTCATGATCGTTGCGGTGGCAGTTGGCTGGTTCCTTCGTTGACGCCGCTCAGGAGAAGCCGCAGACGTGACATGAAGCGATATTTTGCTGCCGCCGAGAATCGCTTTCGCATCGCTAGACTGCAGTTCTGCGATGACCTTGGAGAACTCATCGTATTGGGGTTAGAGGCAAAGCGAGCCACGGAAAGCGCGAAGATATCCAGCATTGAACGAAGCCGCGAGCGCGGCAGACGCTTCGCGTTGCTAAGAACGGGGGGGCGGTTCGTAATAAAGCAGCAGCTGGCTGGCTGGACTATCGTAGGTCACGAGGAGAGTCCCCGTGACCCATCTACGAAAAGCGATGCTGGAGGAACTCCAGCGTCGGAATTTGTCTGCGATTACCACTCGTATTTACCTCCATTCCGTTGAGGAGTTCGCTCAATACTTCAAGACTCCTCCCGACAGGTTAGGCCTGGAGCACATCCGACAGTACCAAGCCCATCTGTTCACCGATCGCAAACTGGAGGCCGTCAGCGTCGCTCAGCAACTATCCGCCCTACGGTTCTTTTTTCTCAAGATTCTCAAGCGCCCGTGGCAGGCTGACGACATGCCGGTTCCCAAACGGCCGATTCGCCTGCCCGAAGTCCTCTCGCGGAAAGAAGTCGAACGTCTAATCCAATCCGCCGCCAGCCCCCTGCATCGAATCTGGCTGCTCGTCCTCTATGCCACCGGCATCCGTCGCGAAGAATTAGTTCAGTTGAAGGTCAGCGACATTGACAGCGAGCGCATGTTGATCCGCATTCGTCAGGGCAAGGGGAAGAAGGATCGCAACGTCATGCTCAGCCCGAGGCTACTACAGGAACTTCGCAACTACTGGCGCGCGGCGAACCCCAAGCCGGAAACTTACCTGTTCCCCAGTAAAGGCACTCATCCCAACGGCGATGTCCCCATAACATCCAAAAGCGTATGGGATGCCGTGCAGCAAGCAGGCGTGCGCGCGGGACTGGATAAGAGCGTCCACCCGCATACCCTGAGGCACTGCTTTGCAACCCATCTGCTCGAATCCGGCGCCGACTTACGTACCATTCAACTCCTGCTGGGCCACGCCGATCTGAGGACGACTAGCCGTTACCTGCACCTGTCGGAGCGGCATCTCAAAGCCACTCGAAGCCCGCTCGACTCGCTTACCCTGGCGGCGGCCCCGAACCTGAAAACGGTTCCCGAAAGAAGTGAATGAAGGGGCCACTCCTGGAGTTGGCCGATATCATAACCGCCGCCGGCCACCGATTCATAGACCGGCCTCCCGCGTGGTTCACCTGGATGCATCTTAAAGTCCTGGTAGCCATCGAGCAGTGCCGCACCGCCGCGATGGGCGGTCATCTGGATCAGTGCTCCGGCTGTGGTCATCGCGCCATCTCCTATAACTCTTGTCGCAACCGGCACTGCCCGAAGTGCCAAAGCCAGACGCGCGACCGCTGGCTGACCGCCCGGCGCGCCGAACTGCTCGCTACGCCCTACGCTCATGTCGTGTTTACGCTGCCCCACCAATTGGCGCCTCTGGCCTTGCAAAATAAAGAAGTGATCTACGGGCTGCTTTTCCGCTGCAGCGCCCAGACCTTGATCGAAATTGCCGCGGACCCGAAGCATCTCGGCGCCGAGATCGGCTTCTTCAGCGTCCTCCACACCTGGAATCAGAAGCTGCAGCATCATCCCCACGTTCACTGTGTCGTGGCCGCTGGCGGCTTGTCTCGCGATCACGCGCACTGGGTGCGCCCCCGAAATGACCGCTTCTTTCTACCGGTAGGGGTTCTCAGCGAAGTCTTCCGCGGCAAGTTTCTCGAAGCGCTCCAGCAGGCTCACGCTTCCGGACAACTCCAGTTTCACGGCCTGCTTCGCGGCCTGGCTCAGCCCAGGCTGTTCCGGAGTTTGATCCGTCAGCTTTACGCGCCGCGCTGGGTGGTCTACTGCAAACCGCCTTTCGGTGGACCCGAGCAGGTACTTCGTTACCTCGGCGCCTACACTCATCGCGTTGCGATTTCCAACCACCGTCTCGTTTCCTTCGTTGAGGACCAGGTGACGTTCCGCTGGCGCGACTCCGCTCACAAAAACAAGAAGCGATTCCTGACTCTGCCTGTCGACGAATTCTTGCGTCGCTTTTTACTGCATGTGCTGCCGCGTGGCTTCGTCCGAATCCGCCACTTCGGTTTCCTCGCCAGCCGTCGTCGTGGGGTACTGGTTCCTCTTTGTAAGCACCTGCTTCCGGCCGGTTCACCCGTGACGCCGCCCGCATCAACTCACTCTGATTCCCCAGGCCAGTCGGCGCCGTTCTGGACCTGTCCGCTGTGCGGTGGTCCTATGGTTGTGATCGAGCGACTTACCGCCGTCCAGATCAAGCTCCGTTCTCCGCCGGAAGCCCAGGTCGCCTGAGATGCCGAAGCGTATTCATCGCCGAGCGTCCAACACTTCGGCAAGAGGTCGCTACTGCTGCGCTTGCAACATCGCAGTTCTCCAGTGGGCCCGCTTTCTGCCCGCCTCTCTGGCATCCTCCCACCGATCCTTTGCCTCATTACAACCACGATCTACACCCGTGAGCCCACTTCTATCCCAACGTGCTGCCTTCCGATGTCCCCTCCCACAGCCCCACGCACGGCCGCCGTCGAATCAAAATGCATAGCAGCTTCCTGCCAATCCGGAGAGGCTTCCTTCATCGCACCGTATCGAAACCACCGCGGCCACGCCTTTGCGTTGCGCTCCAGCCGATCCCTTTACGTGGCCGCGGCGCTTCCGATACGGTCCTAAGCAATATCGGAAGCTATTCTGCAGGTCGGTCCCCCATGGCGTCGGCGGGTTCAGAGAGAATATGAGCAAGAAGGAGCTCCGACGAGTCGGCGTCACGGCGAAGCGGATAACTTGACCATAAGACTAACAACGCGGTGGGCTGGGCCAATCACTCGCGCGCGGCCGCCGCGCGTTTGGCGACCTGCTGCAACATGGCGTCCAGGTCCATCCGCGAGTAGTATCTGCCGTGGTGGACCACTGCCTCTATCTCGCGGGTGTGGCGGATGGCCTCCAGGGGATTTGAACGCAGGAGGACGAGATCGGCGACCTTGCCCTTTTCGACGCTGCCTTCAGAATCCGTTTCGCCTCGCCAGCGCGCTGGGTTGATGGTGGCCATACGCAGCGCATCCGCCGGTGAAATTCCCGCGGCTACGAGACTCTCCAATTCGTCATGCAGGAACCATCCGGGGATATATGGGTTGTACGCACCACCATCGGTTCCCGCCAGCATGGGTACGCCGGCTTTATAAGCCACCAGAAGCAACTCCCGGTTTCGTTTAATGTTGAGTTCAATGAGATCGTGGACCCGACCTTCCGGGACCGGCTTTCGACTGCCAAGTTTTGGATCGGACCCCCAACTTTCCCAGATCGCAGGGAAGACAAATTGCCTGACGGGAGTCCTGACTGAGGTCATGCAATGCAACTCCTGGCGCGAAGGAAGCTATGGTCGGAGTGAGCCAAACCGACTTCGCAGCCATTGATCGGTATACCTGTTCAGCCGCTTGGTCGTCACGCAGATAGAGCTGGCGCGCCAAGATTTCGGCCAGATCGGCTTGAAGCGGAGTGCCACGCCTGGCTGCGAGTTCCTTCTGGAATTGTTCATACTCGGGCTGCCGGTAAACGGGCAACTGGTGCTCAAAGCCGTCCATGCCGAGATCGGCTCCAGCCTGAATGGGGAGATTGTCCGGCCAGTGGCCCGTGACCCGCAGGTTCAGTTTGTGCGCTTCCTCAACAACGGCGCTGAGGTTTTCATATTGGAACCTGGAGCAACAGACCTTGATAAAGTCAGCACCCGCTTGCTTCATTTGGTGGACTGCCTCACGGGCTTCGCCGGGAGTCTTTACGCCGAGGGAACCGGGGAAGTCCGGGGGCTCGGACTCGATTTTGCGGAGGGCTGCCAAGATTCGGGGGCCGGTGCGTTTTCCGGTGCGGATCTCTTCGCGCCACTGGAGAACCTGGTCAGGAAGGTCGCCGCCCATTTCCCGGACGCCAACTACTCCGTTTGGGAGGAAAAGGTCTAATAGGGCGGAGTTTTCTTCAATCAGCGGCACCCACGGCCTGGGCGGGGCGTTGCGCAGATGGATATGCATGTCCCAAAGCCCGGGAATCAAGTAGCGGCCCTGGGCTGGAATACGAACGGCCTTAGGGGGAAGTTTGATGGCATCGGCGGGGCCGAGCTCGGCGATGCGGCCGTTCTCGATGATGACGCTTTGGTGGTTGACTACAGAACCGTGAACCACGTCGACTAAGTTGGCGTCGAGGATGGCAAGTGGTGGTCCGTTTTGCCCGCTAGCGGCGCCCACCAGTAACAGCGCGAACGGGACTGTGTAAGCCAACCGGTTGCGTGTCATCAGATTAGTCTACTCCGCGAAAGATTGCGGCGCGATGGCCGAGTCCAGGTCGCCGCGCTCCTGGTTTGCTAGAGCCAGCGGCTCAGTTTGCTAGAGCCAGCGGCTCAGTCTGCGTTTGAGAGCCAGCTCATTTAGCATGGTGCGGCGGATAGCGCTCAGCGCCTTTTGCTCTCGTTGTCCAGGCGAACAAGGTTCATTTTGGGTTAACGCCCAAGCGGATTAATGGGTCACGGTCGGAGGCACGCGGACGTTATCGTCCCATATCGGTAGCGAACCCCAAAACTAAGTCGCTTCTGTGGGTTGATAAGGGTTTTTTGGAATCAGGTATTGGCCACCTTGTCCCACCTCGCCTTCGAGAATCACCCATTTCCGCGAACGGGAAACGCTCCCTTCATTTGGTGATCCCCACCTGGCTGAGCAACCACGCATACTCGAAGGCGGTGTCGTGCAGCCGGTCATACCGCCCACTGGCCCCGCCGTGACCAGCCGGGTCCATCTTGATCTTGAGCAGCAGCGGATTCGAATCGGTCTTCAACGTGCGTAGTCGGGCTACGTACTTGGCAGGTTCCCAGTACATCACCTGACTGTCGTTGAAGCTGGTAGTCACCAGGATCGCCGGGTAGGCGCGTTTCTCCAGGTTGTCGTAGGGGCTGTAAGTCTTCATGTAATCGTATGCGGTCTTCTCGTTGGGATTGCCCCACTCCAGATACTCGCCCACAGTCAGCGGCAGCGAAGCGTCCATCATAGTATTCATCACGTCGACAAACGGCACCGCAGCGTGCACCGCTTTGAAAAGATCCGGCCGCATGTTGACCACCGCACCCATCAGAAGGCCGCCGGCGCTGCCGCCTTCGATCACCAGCCTGTCTTGGGAGGTCCATTTCTGTTGAATCAGGAATTGGGCGCAATCGATGAAGTCGAAGAAGGTGTTCTTTTTCTTCATGAGCATGCCGTCTTCGCGCCATTGTTCGCCCATCTCGTCGCCGCCGCGGATGTGCGCGATAGCGTAGGCCATGCCGCGGTCGAGCAGGCTCACCCGCGTGCTGGAAAACGTAGCCGGCGTGCCAAAACCGTAACTGCCATAGCCGTAGAGGAAAAGCGGCCCTTTGCCGTCGCGCGCGAAGCCTTTCTTGTACACGATCGAGACCGGTACCTTGACCCCGTCCCGGGCGGTGGCCCAGAGGCGCTCGCTGGCGTACTGCTTGGGATCGTACCCGCCCAACACTTCCTGCTGTTTTAGCAGTGTGGATTTGCTGGTGATCACATCGTAGTCGAATATGCTCGAAGGCGTGACGAAGCTCTGGTAGTTGTAGCGATAGGTGTGAGACTCGTAGTCCGGCGTGCCGCCGGGGAACACCGAATACACCGGTTCCGGATACGCTACCTCCTTCCACGTGCCGGTTTTGAAATCGTGGATGCGTAAGTGATCCAGTGCGTCGCCTTTCTCCACCAACACAACGAAGTCCTTGAACACATCGATATCTTGGATGCGCACGTTATCGCGGTGCGCCACAAACACTTTCCAGTTTTTCGGAGCCGGGTCGTTATCCGGCGCGGTCATCACCGCGAAATTGTGGCCACTCTTGTTAGTCCGGATATAGAACAGCTTTTCGCGATGACCCAGGTAATAGCGATGGCCTTTTTCACGCGGCAGAAACACTGCGAATTGGCCCGCCGGCTGGTCGGCGCGTAGGTAGCGCGTTTCCGAGGTATCCTTGGACTCGCTTTGCAGCAAGAGGTACTTCCGATCGCGGGTCTTGTCGATCTCGATGTCGTATAGCTCGTCTTTATCGTTGTAGATCTCTTCGAACTTCGTGGTGCCCAGCAAATGCCGCGATAACTTGTCGCTGCGCTTGGTGACAGCGTCCTCAGTCACCACAAAAAGGGTCTTGTTATCCGCGGCCCACGACAGCGAAGTGACGCGTTCGGCGGTATCGGCCAACGTCTGTCCGGTGCGCAGATCTTTTACGCTCAGCGCGTACTGGCGGAACCCGGCGTAGTCGATGGTGTAGGCCAACAGGTTCTGGTCGTCGCTCACCTGAAAATTGCCCAGACCGACAAACTTCTTGCCTTTGCCCAGTTCGTTGAGATCCAGCAGCACCTCCTCGGGCGCCTCCATGGTCCCTTTGCGTCGGCACTGGATAGGGTACTGCTTCCCCTCCTCGGTGCGCGAATAGTACAGGTAGCCGCGGAGCGGCGTGGCCACCGAAAGGTCGGTCTGCTTGATGCGTCCCAGCATCTCTGTGTAGACCGCGTCGCTGAACGGCCCCAGGTCCTTGGTCATGGCGGCGGTGTAGGCGTTCTCCGCCTCTAGGTACTGGGCCACCTTTGGGTTGGACTTCTCACGCAGCCAGAAATAGTCGTCGATCACGGTGGCTCCCTGCCGCACCTCACGATGGTCGACGCGCGGTGCGGATGGCGGTGTTTGTCCACTAAGCAACGCGGCTGAGAACAGTCCAATCAGGAGCGAGCAACGGTAACGCATAATGCGGTTTAGAATACACCGGGCAGATCAGCGCTGCAAGTGCACTCGCGCTCTGTGGTTACCTGACGTCTCACAATTGGGTAATTTCGTACTGGGATGTCTTGAGCACCTCGCCCTGCCTGCAGAGTGAATTCGGAACGATATGACGTGTTATCGGTAGCGGTTCTCAAGCCCCAATCGGGCATCCGGTGGTTCGTTTCAAACGGCCTTATCAGACTTTAACAGAAACCGAAGCCGCGCTTTCTCGAGTGGCGCGTAATCCGGAAACAGATGGAGTCACTTCTACGGAACGACTATACGCCCAAGTGAATTGGAGAGGGCATTCTCTGCGGGTTCTCGTGACTGGCGCTTGCCAGGATTTCACTCTGCCGCAAAGTGGGACTCTGCCGGAACTCCCACCAGGTAAAGGACGGGAACCGGTATAGGCTTGCCGCGCACCGTGCCGATGGACCAGCGGTAGCTGTCCAATCCTGTGGTCAAGCCGCGCAACTCCTCTGCACTGTACATTCTCAGAACCGAGACGATCGAATCAAGCAGCAAAACTATGGGCAGGACGGGGACCAGGTAAGTCCACAGCAGAGTCGACCAACGGAATGGCCGAATGAAAGGGACGGTGAGCAGCACTCGCACGGGGACGGGTAGCACAGCAAGGAGCATCAGAACACTGCGACCGCCCATTTCAAATACCGCGATGCCTTCGCCGTGCGCCACTGCGTCCGCCAGAGCGGCGCGGGCTTGGCCGAGATCGAGATGGTGGAAAGCCGAGAACATCGTCCGGAAGCCGGGCAACGTGCTGGGCACGTGTGTAGCGTCCACCGATTCGGCGTGATACACAATGGCGTGCCGCGAAAGGCGGCGTTCTCGCTCGAACGCGACTACGTCCGGATTATGGTCGCTCAAACAGACGGTCACGTCCATGCCCATCTTGCGGAGAAGCGGCTGTAGGCGGAGCCACGGCCCACCACCTCCAGACCCAAGGTCGAGCACAAGCCGGCCGCCGGTCCGATCGAGCGCGTCAATCAACAGCGGTGCGACTGGGTGGTAGATTCCGCTCAGTTCGGTGACAAAGCGGCAGTAATCGGTGACCGCGTTTCGAATGCCTTGCGGGCACCATGGTTCGTCCGAGATTTCAATCCAATGCCTTCGTATCAATTGGACCGGCTTGGGCTGTTGACGATCTTACGCCGTGCCCGTGTGGAGCGCTGCTCACCCTCCGAGTAAACGCGCTACCCGCGGATCGGGTTGCCGTATTCCGAGTGTGTTGTCAGACACTCGGAGAAAGCTCCGGACGATTCGCAGAATCGATCATCCGCAAAGTCCCCATTCACTAAGTTGACGCAATCACGGCCAAACCGCATAAGTGTCAGCGAACGCAGGCCGCGACGGACCCGAGTGCTCCAGCCGTGCAACCTGGGCGTTAATTTGTATTATCGGGAGCAAAGCCGGGACACCCCCATCCGCTGGAGTACAGTCACCCGGCTTCGGCGAAGCGCACCATTCAGCCGTTTAGTACCAGGACTTGACCCACGATCAAAAGGCGACTCAGCATGTTTTCATAAGACTCGTCCATTGAAATAAACAAGGAAGAGAGTGGCTGTATGAAACCGAGCCAGACTTGCTGCGTCGTCAGTGTGCTTACAGTCGCATTGTTAGGGCTGCCTGCCGTCGGCTATGCCGGCAATAGCGAGGGCACTATGATGCCGTCGGACGCTATGGTTGCGTACACGGTGCTGAAAGCGAAAACGCCCCAGTAATCCTCCGAAACCAGGGGCGTTTCTTTGACGCCATCTAGACAATTCGGCTCGGCGGAGATTCTGAGTCTTGCTCGCCGAGTTCATCCCGGCATGATATCGGCCTCATCCGGCTCTTCAAGCGGCTTTTCTTTGGCATTCGTTCGCAGCTGATCTTTGGGTCTTTGGTTCCTCGGCTTTAGTGTCCTCGTGGCTGGCACGGGGATACGCTGTTCTGATGGGTCTGTGCGCGTCCGGCAAGACGTTATCAGTTATTATCGGTAGCGACCGCAGCGGCTAACAACCGCCCGCAGTTCTCCAGAGAGTCGAGTCCTTTCCGAGAGGATTACAGACTACCAGCGGCCCTAATCTAATGACAGATTTGCGATGAGATCGGCGGAGTCACCAGATACTTTCTCAACTGGGCATTCACAGTGCGCTCACATCTGGAAAAGCGATGGGCAGGTTTCGAAATCGGACCCACTCCAGGAGGCAACTGACCCATGCGGCAGGTGCCATGTTCCAAGGTATGGCTACGATCATGACTGTGACACGAGCAAAAAACAAAGCCAAGTTCGATAAGTGCACAACCCCACACGGCGACGGCCAACACGAATTTCTGCAAAATCCGGGGCAAACTGAGGTACCCAGGTGTACACTCTGTGCGGAGGCAGAAATGGAAGATCGCGCTCCTCGCCGACTTCACTTCTCCCCAATGCGCAAAATCCATAGGATTCGGCACCACGTTTGTTCTCGGCATGACCGGGGATGCACTGCCAGCCACCCGCGCACGCCGGCGCCTTGCCGGAGTTCATCGATCGCCAACTACCGCCCGTGAACAGCCCACCCACTGATGTCCCTCGGGCAGCCTCAGAGCCCTTGCCGAAAGGTTCATCGCGCTGGTTGCACCGCCGCGGCATAGCCTGGATCATTCTATGGAGCATCATCCTCATCGGGATGATCCGCATTTACTCCACGTATTCTGTTTTCAGCCAAGCCTACGACGAACCTGCCACCGTTTCCTGTGGGATGCAGTGGCTTCAGTCGGGGGGCTACGATCTGGACCCCAAGCACCCCCCTGTACTGCGCAAATAATCCGGCCGCAGTCTCAATGGCTTGCGACGGTCTCGACTTGTGAGAACCTAAGCCATCATGAGCGCGTGCGAGCTAATCACAGCTCTTTCACATGCGACTGCAACCGGCCGCGCGGTGCTGTTCGACCTGGGACGCTTACTCGCCCTGTGCTTCCGGTCCCGCGCCGCCTGAGCCGCTGAGAATCTGTTTCTGCGTAAACAACTCGCCCTGTTCGAGGAGCGTAAGGCGAAACCGCGCCGAGCCACCGACTCGATCCGGTTCGTGATGGCCGCCCTGGGCAGGCTCTTCGCCTGGCACCCCGCACTCCGTGTGGTCAAGCCCGACACTTTCATCCGCTGGCATCGAAAAGGATTTCGCTTGTTCTGGCGATGGAAGTCCCGACCGCGTGGCCGGCCCAGGCTACCGAACAATCTCCGACAACTCATCCTCAGAATGGCAGCTGAGAACCCGATCTGGGGCGAAGCCCGAATCGCCGACGAACTCCAGCTCAAGCTCGGCATGCGAGTCTCTCCTCGCACTGTCGGCAAGTACCTGGCCGCAGCACGCGGACCGGGACGCACGCCGGACCCGAAGCACCGTTGGATGACCTTCGTTCGAAATCACGCCAAAGGTATCGTGGCCTGCGACTTCTTCGTGGTTGCGACGGCCACGTTCCGATTGCTCTACGTGTTCGTGATCATGGAAATCGGGACACGCAGGATCGTGCATCACAACGTTACCGCCCATCCTTCAGCGGAGTGGACGCTGCAACAGTTCCGCGAGGCGCTGCCAGGAGAGCACGGCTACGAATATGTCATTCACGATCGCGACCGAATCTACTCAAGCGAACTTGACCGCGCAGTACATGAGACGGGCGTAAGGGTACTTCGCACACCCGTGCGCGCCCCGAGGGCAAATTGTTTCTGCGAACGCGTCGTGCGCACGATACGGAGAGAGTGTCTAGATCTAGACTTCATCATTACCCTTTCGGAGAACCACCTTCGGTGCACGCTCAAAGAGTGGATTTCCCATTACAACCACGGCCGCCCACATCGGAGCCTGGGGCCAGGTATTCCCGCGCCGTTGGTGCCTGTTCCGTCGCCAAACGCGAACCGCCATCAACTTCCTAATAATTGCTGCGTGAAAGCCAAGCCAGTTCTCGGAGGTCTACATCACGAGTACACCCTGCAAAAACTGGCTGCCTAGCGCCGGAATGATTATTTGCGCACTTCAGGTCCTTTGGGAGACTCGCCGGCTACCAATTCCATGATGAGCGCGCGATTCTCCACGCCGTAGATTTGAGCGATGTTGGGATGGTTCAGAGAGGCGAGGACCTTGGCTTCGCGCTTGAACCGGGCGAGCCGTTCGGGATCTTCTGCGAGAGCGGCGGGAAGAACCTTGATAGCTACTTCACGTTCGAGCGTGGTGTCTCGTGCCCGATAGACTTCGCCCATGCCGCCAGCGCCGATGGACGCGAGGATTTCGTAGGGTCCTAAGCGAGTGCCAGGAGCCAGTGGCATAGAGCAAGTCTAGCGATTCCAGCAAGCGAGATGTCGGGGAAGCGGATCACTCCCAGGGAAACGCATGTGACCGGTAATCGTCGCTGAACAGCTTCAGTTCTTCGTTGACCAGGCGTTTGGGCGTTAAGAGGTATTATCGCTAGCGATCTCGAGGACTTCGGATCCCAGAATGGTTTCAACCGTTGGCAGCGACTCCGAGAAACCTGATCTGCGCGCGCCGGTAAGTCCAATCTAACGGAAGAAGGAAAGAATGCCAGTCAACGATGAGCTGTCTCGTTGTAGCTGGGTAAAACCAAAATTTCCCGAAGTCGTTTGCAAAAGGATCGGCCGTCGAGTTCAGCGATCCTCCGACAACCTAGCCGCGGTTGTAGATGTCGCCCGGATTGCTTTCATTTCCGCCGAAACTACCGAGGTCGACGATATGCCCATTGAGCCAGACCACGGCGTCACGCGCTCGGGCAACCCCAGTAGTGGGTCATTTTTCCTATTATTCGATTGTCACGCCGCCTTCATTCATCGCATATCCAAAACTGCTGAATCCTCCTGGGAACGGACCCTGGCTATTCAGGACGCCATCCTTCCAGAGGAAAGCGTTATCCGCGCACGCGTCGGGGCTTTCGTTTGGCGATGGAGCAGTCTGAGCCGACCGTCAGGAAGCGATTGCCCGGACGTTTGCGATGCTCCGGACGTCCGGGATCTATGCCGGTTGCACCATTACAAAGCAGAGTTGGAAAGTGCTTTTCGCCTCCGGTACTCCGCTAGAGCGCCCTCGGACTCGGCATGGCGACCAAGGCGGCGGTAAAGCAGACCGAGCGAGTACAAGGGCTCCGGAAGCTTAGGATTGAGGGACGCGGCTGATTGGTATTCTTCGATTGCCGCGTCCTTCCGTCCCAGATTCTCCAGAACGCGACCGAGGTGATAATGGGCCAACGCAAACTTCGGATCGTATTTCAGCGATTCGTGCAGGCTCTCCTCGGCTTCATGGAATTTCTGCAGACGCAGCAGCAGGAAACCCTGGTTGTCGGGCGGCCAGGGAGATGGCTGAGGCTGTTTGCGGTTCAGTTCTACCGCCGTAGCGAACGCACTTTGGGCCTCGTCGCTTAGTCCCATCATGTCGTAGGAAAGGCCGAGATTGTCGTAGCCCCGCACGGAAGCCGGCTCGAGACGGACCACCCTTTTCAGCTTTTCAACTGCTGAGTCGTACAGTCGCTGTCCATAATCGAGCCGGGCCAGCCAATAGAGATAGACCGGCTGGTCGGGGTGGCTCTGGTTTAATTTGGTGAGCTGGACACGGGCATCCGTTACGTCTCCCAGGTTGACCAGCGCCATGGCAAGCGTAAAGCGGTCTGCATCACTAAGAGGCTTAAGCGACTCGGACCGCCCGAAAGCTTGGACGGCTTGCGTCATCCGTCCGCCCACGAAATCAAGGGCGCCGAGCAGGGCTTGTAACTCGGCCGCTGACGCGGGCGGCAAATCGGGCTGAACACTCTTCAGCACACCGGGCAGGGCGGAGCCGGTCAGGATCGCCTCGATGCGGGCGAAATCCTTGGCGGCCAGCGCGGCCGAGATTGCGTGACGCTCTTCGGCGGGAAGAGGGGCATTCTCAATCCGTTTCGTTAAGGCATCGGTCTTCTGCCCTAGCAGCGGGATTGCGAGCAACAGCACGGTGCTCAGCTTGAAGAACATCAGTACGGTTTCACCTCGATACTGCGGAACATCAACTCCTGCCGTTTGCTCCGTTCCTCATCCAACTTCTGAAGGTGAGCCTTCTGCTCCCTGGCGCGCGGATCACGGGTCCGCTGGTAGATGATGAGCAGCGTGTTGTTCGCCTGAAAGCTGTCCGGATCCAGCGACAATGCGCGGCTGAGGGCGTCCTGGGCGTCGTCCATGCGATCCTGACGCAGACGAACGCGCGCTAGCTCGATGTATGCCTCGGCGAACTTTGGCAGCAGACTGATGCAACGATTCAACAGAACTACAGCTTGATCTTGGTTGTCCTCAAGACGGGCGATCCTGGCAAGAAAGTAAGTTGCACCGCCGGCCGTTTTCGCATCGTTACTAACTCCCAACATTTCGCGTTTGCAGTTTTCATAATCACCCGCCGTGAAGTAGGCGACCCCCAAGGCGAAGTGTCCTTTGGGATCGGTGGGTCGAGACTCAACAAAGATCCGAAAACATGCGATAGCGGCAAACGCATCGCGCGTGCGAAGGATGATTGCGCCGAGCGCGTAGTTGTAGTCCGGATTGGGAGGGTCAAGCTCAACCGCCTTCGCGAGGGACTTGCGGGCTTCAAACGGTAAATCCAATTGCTCCACAACCAGGCCAATCAGGAAATGCACTTGCGGGTCGTTGGGCACCAGATCGCGGGCATGGCCGAGGTAGCCTACCGATCCTTCGAGGTCGTGCGAAAGGTAGGCAACCCGCGCCAGCTCGAACAAATGCCGAGCATTTTGGGGATCGGCGACATAGAGACGTTCCAAGATCTTTCTCGCATCGCTTAGACGGTTCAGTTGCTCATACGCCACGACTAGCTGCCGCAGGGCTTCGGCTGCGATGCCGCCCCGCGCATCTAAACCCTCCACCAGTGTCACCACTAAAGGCGCCAGCTTTGGTTTTGCCAGCTCGGGAAGAAGCCACTCTGCGTCGGCGGTGGAAAAATCGGCGCATGTGGATAAACGCTTAGCCGTTTCATCGGCTTCCGGGAGCCGGTCGAGGCCAGCCAAATCCGCCAGCTTCAGGGCTAGCGTGGGGCCGCGAGCGAGTTCCTCCTTTCCCAGCCTATCGATCTCGCGCAGGGAATCGGCATACTTGGCCTGCCGGTGGTAAACCGCGGCCAGTGAATACCGGGCCTCCGGGTCTTCAGGTTCCACCTTGAGGACATGTTGCCAGGCCCCAGCTGCGCATTGGGAGGCGGCGGAATCCTGGGCCATAGTCAGCTGACAGGAGCGGGCTAGATTCTGCCAACCAGGGGTGAGGGAGGGCGCGAAAGCAACCGCACGTTCAAAGTCTTTGCGCGCATCAGCAAGCTCATTCCGATTGGCATGCACCACGCCGCGCAGATTGAGCAACGCACCGTCGTTGGGAAAGACCACTAACGCCTTTGCGATGAGATGATCGGCGTCACCATAATTGCCGGCCTGGACAGCATCCTGGATGGCTGCAAGCGCGGCTTTGGGAGCGAATGGTTGTGCCAACAGTGGCAGCGAACTAATCGAGGTGACAATCAGAACGTAACGAAAAACGAGTGTGCTCAAGTGCGCCCTTGGATGCGATTGTAGCTCGTCTTCCCCGATTCTCGCCGGCATTCCAAGCTTAGGAGGAATCGCGGGGGGGCGATCAGCAAGCCCCATGCAAACCTCTAGCAGGAGTTTACTGCGAGCACTAGGGGCAAGACGATAAGGAGCTTTGCCGTGAGGAGTTTAACGGCGGCGGGCGGTATTACCTACGTTGGGTAATATGCAACTGGTCCAAGCCCAGGGTCTTGGCCAAGGCTTGCTGCGTGAGAGTTTGTTTAGACAGTACCGTAGCGATACGGTTGGGGCCTTTCTCACCTTGGGGCGGGTATAGCAGAACAAACTGTTGAATCTGGCGCAATTCTTCCAATAGTTGCTCGGTGGAGATTCCGTTCCAGGCGCTTTGCGCTTGCTTATGGAGATGCTGCAGCAACGAGATGCCAAGCATGCAATAAAAAGCATGGATGCGAATTTTGCGATCGGTCCACTGGTACATCGGGCCCCATCCCAGCCAGTCTCCGTCCTTGAGTCCGCGGAAGACTCTCTCAATTACTTGCTGGCCGGAATAGCCGATGGCAACTTGCTCGGCGCTCCAATTCATCCGATTCGTGAGCAGCACCGTGCGGCCCAGGCGATGTTCCACGAGCCGCTGCCAGGCAGCGGTATCGAAATCAAATTGCAAATGCCACTGACCATCCTGGGATTGGATCTGATAACGGATCAGCTGCTCCAAAAACTGTCCCGATAGCCAACGCTGGATCTTGCGGCGAATCTGATCTTCCTTCCAACGGGCTTGCGGCTTATTCAACTCCGTGGCGAACCGCTGCAAGGCTTGCAGCACTTTGCTGAGGCTGGTGGTCAAACTATGCAACTGCTCGCCGGCAAAGGAGGCCGAATACTTCAGCACGCAGAGGTATTCTTGCCCGTGCACCAACAGTTTCTCTGCCGCCGCCCGCACTCCAGGTTGCGCACTACTGCAGATCGGCAACTGTTCCACGGCGCGCTCGCGAAAAGCCGCTGGGGATTGGTTCCACGGCAAGGCCGAGATCCAACCCACTCCCGCCTCCTGCAATTCCACAGTGTTGGCCAGGGCGGCAGAACCTTTGTCAAACACAAGCGTGACTGTGTCCCAGGCGATCTGGCACCGATCCAGCATGCCCAGCATGCGCGACAGTGAGTTGGAAAACTCCTCGCTGTCGGCCACATTGCCGCGATAGACATGATGGCACAAGCTCAAACCGTTTTCCCCGTCCAGGACATAGCTGAGGCCTACCTGGCGCAGATTGTGACGGCCCTGTTTGTGGTGCCCGCGCTGGGCCAGATCATTGCGCGTGTTGTTGCTGGCGATATAGGTGAAGAAGTTGGTCGTATCGTAGGCGAGCAAACGTCGGCTCACCATTTGCTTTTGCTTCCACAAATCCAGCAAACGCAGTGGGGCGCGGTCCAGCGAGTCGTCGATTGCCAGCACATCCAGGCGCTCCGGCAGAATCTTTTCAAAAGCATCCCAGAAGGCTTGCGAGGTGAAGCGTTCTGGCGGGATTCCCCAGATCGAATGCAGAATGGTTCAACCGTACCAATCGGCCACCTCGGTCTTGGGCCCCGGTTGACAGATACGGTGGATGGCCGCCAGCAACAGGTAGCGGGCCGGCGACGGGCCGGATCGAGGTGCGGGCCAGAGAGCTTCTAAAACGTCAAAGACTCCAGTTTGCTGTGCCGCGAGCCAAAGCGAGCCGGGCAGGCCGAAGTCGCGCGAGGCGGCAGAAACAGGAACGGGGGCGGTGCGGTCCTTGACTAAAGCAGCGACTTTATCGGCAGTGCCGAGATACGCTTGGTGAACGATGCGGGGCTTGCCCTCGACGCGGGCGCTTTCCACCACGTAGTAATAGAGCTGGTTGCCCTTCTTCTTGGCGACAAGCGAGCCCATAATAGGGTAATACAAATATACGCTAATCTCGCTGGAGGATCAAGGACACGCAAACATTTCAGAATAGAAATGTTAGATATAGGGTAATACAACAATTGATACGGGACGGATGGACTATGCGCCTGATATGGAAGAGGTTGGCCCAATGGGCCGATGGACTATAGGGGCTCTCTCAGTAAACTCCCGCTAGGCGAGGCGGCCCTGTGTCACCTCTGAAAGGGAGAGATTGAACCTCTCATGCCCATGAAGAATATGAAGTCTACTCTCGCTGTCCTGATGGCGTTGGTTCTGTGCCTGGCATCCGTGGGCAGGGACGACGTCCGGCCTGATCACAGCGCTCAATGTTGTTTCCGATGCTGCCAACCTGGCAGTGGTCATTACGTCATCACTTGCAGCAACAGGCAAGGTTGACCCCGCCGTTGCGGCCGAAGTTTCATCTTGTGCGACGGTCATCGGCACCGCCGTGAATACGGCGGTTTCCGAACTCAATTCGTCCGATCCGAATCCGCAAAAGATCCTGTCATCACGACAGCCTTTGCGAACGTGGTAGTACCTGCATTTGGAGCGAACGCTCCCGAGGTTGTCCCGGTAATCAAGGCAGTCTCGGCAGCGGTTCAATTGCTGTTGTCCCAATTGAATTCGGCCGGAGTAACTGCGTTGGCGCGAACGGCGCCTGCAGCTGCGATTCGCTTAACCGGGGCTGATAAGTCGGCCTTGAAGGCGATCCATAAGAAGACTGCCGAAACTCTTGCCAAGGCAGCGGCGCTTAAAGTCATCTAATTAATCAAGCAGGAGGCAACCGGAATCGCGGCGGGCACAAAGCTTAGCGATTCCACGACTGTCGATCGCGAAGGATCAGAACGTAATGCGGCCCACCAGCTGAATGTTCCTCGGTGCTGAGACGGTGCCGTTCCAGGTGCCGAACGCGGCGCTGGAAGGATCGTTATTGAACGGAATGCAATCGCCGAATGCCTGGCCATCACAAGTGAAATAGTGATTGTTCAGAATATTGAACATCTCTGCCCGAATTTCCAGATTGACGTACTCCTTGATCGTGAACTGCTTCGCGATGGTCAGATTCACGTCCTTGTATCCGGAGCCGCGAATGGGAGTGACGCGTGAGCCAGTACCGAGATAAAAGCCATTGAAATTCGAGGAAGGCTCGAAGGCTGCTACGTTATACACCCGCTGATTCACGTTAACGCCACTCCACGACTGAAGCAGCACGTGGTTGGAAACAATTCCTGGAATGCACTGCGCCTCAAGCTGCGATGGAAGCCCACAAACCGATTGGTCCCAGAAATAGGTCGGCATACCGGAGGTGAACTTCATGCTGGTGGCGAGGTTCCAGCCGCCGACGATGTAGTTAAGGAACCCGGAATGGTTCAACCAACGTTTTCCGCTGCCAAAGGGAAGATCGTAGACCGCCAGCACCGAGAAGTTGTTGGCGATGTCGTCCGGCGAAAGAGACCAGTTACGATAGCCCTGGTACGGATTAATGACATTGCCAATTGCGCCGTAGCCAGCCTGGCCCGACTGGGTCGTCGAAGAAGCGTCTGTCATCAGCTTCGAGAATGTGTAGTTCGCGCCGACATACAAACCGCCCGAAAGATTTTTTTCAAACTTGGCCTGAAAGGCCTGGTAGTTTGAGGTTCCTTCGTTTTCGTTCAAGCCCGTAAGGCCGCCACAAAACTGCGGATACTGCGTCAAGGCCTGCGCGACAGTAGGACTGCAGCCGGCGTTAAGCAGCTGTTGTGCCCAACCCGCATACGGGGCTGCGACGCCATTCAGCGAGCCTTGTCCGGGCGCGAAGACGGCGTTCAAGGCGCTTCCCATAGACAGCAAGTTGGGATTGATGGCATTCAGCGGCTGCAACGCTGAAGGTAGATGAACACCTCTGTTCGCCACATAAGCGATACTGGCCATCCCGCTGTTTCCGATTTTACGGTCGATGCTGAGGTTCCACTGTTGGGAATAAGAGAGGTGGTTGGCGTACGTGGGACGGTACACGGGGGCTCGGCCATTATCGGCGGTAGCGCTGATATCTGAGGCCTTATTGTAGGCGGGGAAACCGCTATCCATGTAAAAAGCGGGCACGTAACCAGCCCCCGAATCAGGGAAGCTCACAGCCGGATTGAAGCCGTCCAGGTTCATGCCGCCGCCCCAGCCCGGGTAAAACGCTTGCGTATAAAACATACCATAGCCCGCGCGGATCACGAGGTTTTGATCAGGGCTCCAGGCGAAGCCGACGCGCGGCGCAATACCCCCATGCCAGAGAGTTTCCGGGTAACGGACGCCGGCGCTGGCAGATCCCCAGTCGCTTCCGGAGTAAGCGAGGCTGCCCGGACGGTCTCCCGCGCCCGGGTTTGGTGCGAAGCTAAAAAACGCCAAATGATTGCCGGTCTCCCAAGTGGGCGAAAACTGGTCCCACCGAAGGCCGTAATTAATCGTGAAATTGCGTTTGATCTTCCAGGTGTCGCCAGCAAATAGCGAATACGCGTGTTGGTCAGCCCCGTACTTGGCAATATTCAGGACACTGAGATTTCCGTTGTCAACGGCGCCAGCGAGGATGCTGGCGTAAGGACTGCCGCTCTGGATACCCGGTAGCGCGGTAGAAAGGGCGGAGAAATTGAGCGTTCCCGACTGGTTGTTGTTCTGGCGGAAGACTTGCTGCAAGTGGCGGAATTCGCCGCCGAATTTCAGCGTGTGCGCGCCTTTGACCCAGGTGACCAGGTCGTTCGTGATGTAAGACGGCCGGGTGGTTTTGTTGAGGACGCCAAGCCCTTGGGTATTTCCCCAACTTTGGTAGTTGGTCACTCCGTTTCCGCTGAAGTTGGCAGCCGGCGACGCATTGTAGGCCGCCGCGTTCGGGATCATGGGAAGATCAGCCGGGTTTTGTCCGGTGACGGAACCATACCCTTCGTTGCGGTTTACATAGCCAGCGGCCCAATGATTCAAGAAGGTCGGCGTAAAAATATGATCCCAGTTAAAGCGGCTCACCCAGGCATCTTCTGGGTTTGCGGGACTCGAAGTGCAAAGCTGAACCGGCATGATGCACTGCTCGTTGGGCTGTGTCAACTGCCGCCAGATGGTGGCAAAGAAGTGGTCGTGCTCACCCCAGTAATGATCAATCTTGATCAGATACTCGTCCAAGTTCGACAGAATGCCATCCGACACGGGTTGTCCTAGAAAGTTGTTAATTGGGCCTGGGCTGGTGGTTGCTGGAAGGTACTTCATCCACTGCAGAGCCAGTGGACTCTGCTGGGAGGTCGGGATGATATTCCCGGGGTATTGCGCGCGAGAGAGGACGCCATTATTAATCACAGTGCTGGTTGGATCGTAGATGGGAATCGTTAAGTCGGAAAAGTTCCCGGTGCGTTCCTGGTCGGAGGGAATCGACGACAAGGGGCGGGTGGCGCCGCCGAGGCTGCGCAGATACTCGGCATCGAAAAAGAAATAGGTCTTGTGGTTAGGGCCCCAGACGAGCGGAATCAGTGGGATCTTGACCGGGCCGCCTATGAAGCCGCCGAATTGATTCTCGTTGTCCTTCGGGCGCTGGTCGCCTGGTCCTCGATCATTCGTGAACTGCAGGGCGTTCAGATCCTTGTTGCGGAAGTATTCGAACCCGCCGCCGTGGAATTGATTCGTACCACTGCGGGTGGTGGCGATAATCTCGCCTCCCGTGGTTGTGCCGTACTCGGGCTCGTAGCTAGAGGTCAGTACCCGGACTTCATTGACCATATCCGGTGTCACGGCGAAATCGAAGAACGACACCATGCCGCTCTGGGACATGGTGCCTTCCTGCATGCTGACTCCATCCAGAACCGCTTCGTCCCCCATTTTCAGGCCGCCATTGATGCGGGAATTGAAAGCCTGCACGCTGGTACCCGTATTGACCCCAGGGAGGAATGTGATGAACTGCACGGCATTCCGGGGCGTGCCGGCCGAAACCAGTAGCGGAAGCTTGTTGATGATGCCGGGGGCGATACCCTCCTGCTTGACGCCATTGTCCAGGTTGAGCTGAGTAACGTCCGCCGTGACTTCCACTTTAGTGGATGCCTCACCGACCTGCAGGCCGGGATCGATACGAGCGGTCTGATTGACTGCCAGCAGGATGCTGTGTTGAACATATCCCTTAAAGCCTTTGGCCTCGACGCTGAGGTCGTAGTTGCCGGGCAACAAGCTGGCAAACGAGTAGCGGCCGGATTCATCGGTTTGAACGCTCGAACTGATTTGGCGGTCAACGGATGTGATCGTGACTTTAGCTTGTGGTACGAAGGCGCCCGTCGCGTCCGACACTTGGCCTTCCAAGGTTGCGTTTTGACTCTGCCCGAAGGCAGCGGCGGAGAAAATAAGAAGGCCCACAAGGGACCGTAGAGACGAGCTGCGCGGCATCGAACCCTCCCGGATGGTACTTGTAGTACTCTTTTCGATCTGACCAAAAACACGGGTAGTATATTCCTGGTATTGATCAATGTCAAGAAGTGTTAAGCCTGTGTGTTAAGCCAGTGTTAAGCCTGTGGGCGCACACCACCAGAATGAAACTTTGTTGGATGCCCTGATTTTTTGTTTTATCTTACGGCCATATTAGCCGTAATATAAAGACATGCCCACTTCTTCTCCTCCTGAGGCGCCGCCCCGGGTTCGTCAACTAGCGACCGAGTTAGCCGATGCCAATCCGATGCGCCGCGGCTCGCTCTCTGAACGCACGATCAAATGCGGCAAGCCGGGTTGCGCCTGTGCTCAAGACCCCAAAGCTCGTCACGGTCCGTATTACAGCCTCACCCGTGCGGTGGGAGGCAAGACACGCTCGCGCTTCCTCACCGCCGATCAGGCCGGTATAGTCCGGCAGCAGCTGGATGTCGGTCGTGAATTTCGTACCCGTGTGGACGATTATTGGGATGCCTGCGAAGAATGGGCAGACAGTCAGCTGGCGCATGTCTCAGCCTCCTCCGGAGAGGCCAAAAAAAGGGGCTCCAGGAGAATCTCCAAAACGAAATCGTCCAGGAAATCGAAACCCTCTTAGGTCCGCACGCGGTTGCCGATCTCGATTTCGAAGCCGTGGAGATGGCGGCGCGGCGCCAGGCTCTCCGGCTGGCCGCGCGAGCGCTGGAACAACGGCTGAACGCTGATACTTCCGATCACGCCGGACCGGAACTGCCATGCTCCTGCGGCGAACCGGCCCGGTATCGGGGCCGTCACGAGAAGACGTTCGAGAGCGTGCTGGGGCCTCTGCGGCTGGAGCGGGCCTACTATCACTGCACCCGGTGCCAGGCCGGCTTCTGCCCGCGCGACCGCGTGCTGCGGCTGGAGTTGTTTTCGCTCACACCCGGGGTTCTGCGCATGACAGGCAGTACGGCGGCGCTGGTGAGCTTCGAGGAGAGCAGCGCCTTACTGCACGAGTTGGCAGGAGTGGAGGTCAGTGTCAGCCAGGTGCAGCGAGCCGCCGAATCGCTGGGCGCAGAAATTGCTGCCGACGAACGCGTCTGCGTGGAAAGAATGGCCCAGCCAGCTCCCACCATGTACCTGGGGATGGATGGCACCGGCGTGCCGATGCGCCCCTCGGAAGTCGCCGGACGCGCCGGCAAACAGCCGGATGGCTCCGCACGAACCCGCGAGGCCAAAGTCGTCACGGTGTGGAGCGCAGAATCGCGGGATGAGGAGGACAAGCCGATGCGGGACCCGGGATCGATCACTTATTCAGCCGCTATCGAAAGCGCCGCCGCTCCGGACACCAGCCTCAAACGATCCGACCTCGCCGAGCGTGTCTTGCGGGAAGCCACGCGGCGAGGATTCACGGAAGCACCCAGATACGCGGTGTTGGGCGATGGCTCGGCCTGGATCTGGAATACCACGAATGAACTGTTTCCACACGCCATTCAGATCCTTGACCGGTTCCACGTCAAACAGACCCTGCACCGCACTGCTCAGTCGATCTTCGGGGTCACCGGCGACGAAGCCACAGCATGGGCAACGGCGCGCTGCACAGAACTGGATGAGGGAAAGTTGCAGGCCGTTGTCCACGCACTCCGTCCCTATGCTATTTCTTTCGCCGAAGCGGCCAAATGCATGCTCTACATCATCCGCAATCGCGCCCGCATGCGATACCCGAAGTTTCATGCACAGGGTTTATGCACCTCCACCGGCGTTCTGGAGGCTGGCTGCAAAGTTCTGATCGGAACACGACTCAAGCGGTCCGGCATGCACTGGAGTGTCTCCGGAGCCAACAACATCATCGCTCTGCGCTGTTCCAAACTCAGTGGACGCTTCGAGGACTTCTGGGAACGTCGTTCAATTCCGATCGAGCCTGCCGCGTGACTTCACTTCATAAATCTGATGTGCACCCTAAGCCTGTGTGTTAAGCCTGTGTCGGCGCAAAGTAGAAATGTCCTATTCCAGCAAAGTAGAAATGTCCTATTCCAGCAAAGTAGAAATGTCCTAATGACCAGCATTTGCTGACGCCCCCTTTCCCTCATCCCAGGAGCGCGTTCAGAACGGCGCGGAGCGGTCAAGGGCGCGTGCTTGTTGCGCGGCGAATGCGAACCCTTGACAGCGAGCACCGTTCTCGACAATGGACACAGAGGGAAAGGGGAGCTTTCCTCCAGCGTGTCGACCTTTCCAAAATAGGACATTTCTACTTTGCTACGACAGAAGTGTTAAGCCAGTGTCGGCGCAAAATAGAAATGTCCTATTCCAGCAAAGTAGAAATGTCCTAATGAGCAGCGTTTGCTGACTCCCCCTTTCCCTCATTTCAGGAGCGCGTTCAGAACGGCGCGGAGCGGTCAAGGGCGCGCGCTTATTGCGCGGCGAATGCCAACCCTTGACGGCGAGCACCGTTCTCGACAATGGACACAGAGGGAAAGGGGACCTTCTCACCACCCTGTTGACCTTCTCCAAAATAGGACATTTCTACTTTGCAGAGATTAGGACACTTCTACTTTGCGTTGACAGAAGTGTTAAGCCAGATGGAAAGCTGCGCGGTGTGGAAAGCTGCGCGGTGTCGGCGCAGCGGCCTATGGATTCTAACGATTGTCCCTCCAAAATATTCTGATCGACCTGCAATCATTGAGGTTGATCGACTTCCATTTGCTCTTCTTTTCTGCCGCGGAACAGCTGCTCACAGTGCTCAGCGTACTCATTTCGATGTTCAGGACCTCGGCCCGCCTGCGGCTAGAGAATCTCGCCTTGCGGCAACAACTCGCCGTTT
Organism: uncultured Acidobacteriaceae bacterium; assembly: GCA_963771305.1. Classification (GTDB taxonomy): domain Bacteria; phylum Acidobacteriota; class Terriglobia; order Bryobacterales; family Bryobacteraceae; genus CAJCIT01. The sequence goes on along the minus strand of CAVYTS010000028.1, from coordinate 75,709 downwards.
TACATCGGTCGGCGCCAAGACGGCTGAAGCTAACGCCGGCCGACCGAATGTTCTGGGTCTGGCTACGGCGCGTGTGGGGCGACTGGAAATCGGTGCTGATGATTGTCAAGGCCGACACAGTTGTCGCTTGGCAGCGTAAAGGCTTTCGCTTGTTTTGGACGTGGAAAATCCACCGGGGAAAGCCAGGTCGGCCCTGCGTGCCGCAAGAGGTTCGGAACCTGATCCGGATGATGAGCCGCAACAACCCGCGCTGGGGTGCACCACGCATTCACGGCGAGTTGCTCAAACTGGGCATTGAGATCACCGAACCAACGGTAGCCAAATACATGGTTCGACTGCGAAAACCGCCTTCCCAGACTTGGCGGACCTTCCTTGAGAATCACGTGAAGAGCATAGTATCGGTAGACTTCTTCACCGTGCCCACGATTCGGTTCCAGTTGCTGTATGTCTTCCTGGTTCTTGCTCACGATCGGCGGCGCATTCTGCACTTCGGCGTGACTGCTCATCCAACTGCGGAGTGGACAGCCCAACAACTACGTGAGGCCTTTCCGTGGGACAGTGCGCCTCGGTATCTGCTTCGCGATCGTGACCAAATCTTCGGGAAGGAATTCGTCGATCAGGTGAAGGCGATGGGCATCAAACAGGTGCTATCGGCGCCGCGGTCTCCATGGCAAAGGGCGTATATCGAACGGCTGATTGGGTCGATTCGCCGCGAATGCCTGGATCATGTCATCGTCTTCGGCGAAGGCTCTCTGCATCGAACGCTCACGGCCTATTTTGCTTATTACCATGAGTGGCGAACTCATTTGTCGCTCGCCAAGGACACCCCGCGATTCCGACCGATGCAACCTTCCACCGAAGGCAAAGTAATCGAGATTCGTGAAGTGGGCGGCCTGCACCATCATTACGAACGCCGCGCCGCCTAAGAACGCGATTCAAACACAACGGACAGAAATCTGAAAGAAGTCCGAGCCGCGTAGTGATACGCGGCTGCGTCAATTTCCGGCCGCTGCGGATTCCGACGTTTCTAATGACGGGTGGTTCGCATCTCGCTCCCTCGTTTGGCCGCGTGGTTCGGGTTTATTTGTAGGCACAATCTTCAGCGGATGAGAGGGGCCGATATCAATTCAATCTTCAGCCTTTGGTCACAAGACCAAGCTGCGGTAGTTCATCAGTTCGCCAAACCCTATCAAGACGTTCTTTGGGGATGCGACATAGACGAAGGCCAGCCTGAACGCCTAATTCTGGATTTGGCGAAGCTCAACCCCGGGGATGCCAAGCTTCAGCAAATGATTGATATCACCGCTCACGGCTATAAGCGCAAACAAGCACCAGAGCTGCTAGCCCTCTCCGAGGCCGCAGATCCGGCCCATGACGCAACGATCGGCGGCATCTGGCGTTGGCAGAGTATTCGTCAGACGTTGCGCGTGGAGGCGTTCCGCTCAAATCCCGACGAAAGACTCGACGCCTCCGAAGCCCGCGAGCTGGTGATGAAAGAGCTCTTCCTCAGTCACTACCGGCATGAGCCCTCGGGTAAGGTCTTCCTGCGCTTCGGTCGGAATCACCTTCACCGTGGTTATGATGCGCGCGGAGTCTCTACGCTCGGCAACTTTGTAGCTGAGTGGGCGCGGGCAGAGAATAAGTCCGTCTTTAATGTCGGCGCCTTTGCTGCAGGCGCCAAAGAGCACCTGGGGGGCGAGACTTTCGATGCGGACGAGCGACACGATGAACTTTCGTTCGCGATGCTTTCCCAGATCGCCGGATCAAATGTGACGCTATTCGATCTTCGCGCGCTTCGGCCCCAGCTCCACTCCGTTGCGGTGGAAATGCGCACACCATTAGAAGTGAACCTGATCTACTGGGCCGACAGTTACGATTTCCTCATCTGTTATCCAATCGTTTCTCCGCTCGCGGACACACGGGGTTCGATTCAACGGCTCCCCAGGGAAGCCCCGTTGGCTTCCGATAATACAAATTAACGCCCTGCGCTCTTTGCAGGGCTCTTTCATCGCCGCACTCATCGTCTCTGTCTGGCCACACTAACTAAGTTCGATCGGTAAACCGAGAGTGCGATTACGATCGGGTGCGGAGCGTGCGGGCCTTGCGCGCGATGAGCATGTAGTTCCGGCTTTGCGCCTCGGCCTCCAAGTCCTGAAGCTGCTTAGCGCCGGCGGCGCGATCCACCTTCATCTTGAGCTCGCCCAGAACCAGCCGCGCTTCCAATGCATAACCCGCGTATCCGTGCTGCTCGGCTTGCGCAAGCACTTGCTGCGCCTGAACCGCAGCCTCGGTGGTACGATCGGACGCCATTTCCACCCGCGCCCCGGCTAACGAAACCGCAAAGCGAGTGGTGTAGGACGCACCGGACGGCAGCGTTATTTTCGCGCGTGAGATCGCGGCCTGCGCGGACGGCAGCTTCTTCTGCGCCACCAGCGCACGAGCTAGAACAGCACCGCCCCACGCCTCCTGGTCCCGGTCCTTCTGGGATATGAATACCTGGATGGATTGCCGGACCAGGTCTTCCGCTACAGCCGCATTGCCTTCTTCCAGCGACAGCTCAGCCAAATCGACTTGAGTAGTAGCGACATTTCCGTGCTCGCCCAGCTCACGCCGGATCGTCAGTGCCTTCTGAAATGCGTTTCGCGCGCCGGACAGATCGGCCAGGGCTTCCAATACTTCCCCGATGCTCTGTAGAGTGTAGGCCGATCCGCTTCGAAATCCGATCTTCTGATGCAGCGCGAGAGCATCCTCATTGATCTGCTTTGCAGGAAGAAGCTTGCCCTGCTCAGCTAACAGCATGCCCAGATTGTTCATTGTGGCGGCAACACCCCGCTGATCGTCCACCGCGCCGAATGCCTCAATGGTTTCTCGTTGCATCCTCTCGGCCGCCTGGAGCTCGCCCTCGCTGTCCAGAACATTGGCAAGATTCCCCAAACCGCCCGCGATGCCGCTCTTGTCATCCAGTTCGCGCAGGACGTCCAGAGACTGTTGATAGATCTTCTTGGCGGCCTGGTAATTGCCTTGCGAGTAGTAAGCATTCCCGAGATCGTTCAGTGTGTTGGCGATTCCGCCGCGCGCACCGATGCGACGGAAAACAGCAAGGGCTTGCTCGAGCTCGCGCCGAGCCTTCTCGTAATCGCCCGCGTCGTACGCAAGGCCGCCGATAGTTCTCATGATCCCGGCGCTTGCTTGATAATTGCCGGCCTTCGTGTAGAGTTCCTGTGCCTCTCGCAGAGGTTGCCCCGCCTCTGCCGGCTTTCCACTCCGCCAGAGTGCACGGCCTTCCATGGCGCGAGCTCGCGCCAGGACCATGCCCGAGCCTTGTTCCTTCGCCTTGGCGGCTGCCGACCGGGCCAACTGAACTTGCTGCGAAAACTCTCCGCGCGAGCCGATGGCGTCGCCCTCCGCCAGATCGATTCTGGGATCGTCGCGAAGCGGGGCCTTTAGTCTGCGAAGAGCCTGCACGGTTGCTAAGGAGTCGTTCGGCTTGCCATCATTCTCCTGATCGTAGGCTAGCCGAAGACCATAATCGATGTTGTCCGGAAACAACTGGAACAGAGTTTGGTGGACTTTGGCAGCAGTGGCCCAATCGCGGCTGGCCTCCCGATACCGTCCTTCTATATAGAGACGATCTTCGCGGGACAAACTGCTCGAGAGATTGAACGCCCTCTTGGCTTCCTGCTTGGCCTTTTCGTCGTAGCCCAAGGCTGAATACGTGAGCGACAGAGCGGCCCGGCCGCGTGCGTAATCGGGCTCGCCGGCGACGACCTTCTCAAACAACGATTTTGCTTTTTCTATATCGAATATGCGCAGGCTATTCAGACCCTCGGAGTACAAGCGCGCCAGCTCAGGACTGGACGGCAGCGACGCCAGGACGTGCTGTTGTTCCTTCTCAGGCACTCGGGCGATGCCGAGCTTTTCCCGCAAGCGCGAGCCGGTTTGGGACACAAGCTCGAACAGGTTGGCCTCCGTGCCCGTCTCGGAAATGGATGCAACAGTGGTGCCGGCTTCGGTGTCTTGGAGCCACAGGTCGAGACGGATCTGGCCTCCGGCTGACGGACCCAAATCGATATAGGACCCGAGCACAACCAGATCGGTTCCGAGATGTTGCCGGATGCGCCGTAGCGTCTGTTCGCTAAAAGCTCCCGACTCGGTAAGTGATAAATCGATGCGCGTGCGCGCTACATTCTCGCCAGGAATGACTCGGAGCTCTTCTCCCGCGGCGAGCTCCGTCGAAAGCATTTCGGACAATGCGGTAGAGAGCCACGCTGCTTCGGGCTTGCCAGTTAGATTCTGAAAACCCAGGACGGCGACGGAGCGGCGCGCATGAACCTCGGTCTGAAGCGTAGAAACGTGCGGCGAGCTCAATCGTGTGCGCGGAGGGGCTCGCCACCACAATCCCGCTATGACGATCAGACCGACGGCGATGGCGGCAGCAGCGGCGCGGAGCCAATGGGCTCGACGCGACACCTTTACCGGCTTTTGAGCGGCACCCAAGTGGCGCTGCAGGAGAACCAGATCAGACTGCAATTCAGTCGCGCTCTGATACCGCAGATCGCGATCCTTCTGAAGAGCCTTTAAAACGATTCGGTCCAATTCGGCGGGAATGTCCGGCCTGCTGGCGGAGGGTGCGGCGGGAGTCACATGAAGCACTTCGCCCAGCATCGCGGCCTGGCTCTTACCCTGGAACGGGAGGCGACCGGTCGTCATCTCGTACAGGACCACGCCGAAGGAGAACAGATCGGTGCGCGTGTCCACGGGTTCCCCTCGCGCCTGCTCGGGCGACATGTACGCAGCCGTTCCCATAGCCACTCCGGTCTTCGTCAACCATTGAGGCTCGGTCATGGTGGCGGCGAGGGTATTGGCCGGTTCCGGCATCATCTTGGCCAATCCGAAATCCAGTATCTTGACGTGCCCGCCGGAGGTTATGAAAGTGTTGGCCGGCTTGATGTCGCGATGGACGATGCCTTTGGAGTGCGCGGCTTTTAAGCCATCCGCGATCTGAACTCCCAACTCGATGATCTCCGAAACCGCAAGCGGGGATGCCGCAACGCGGTGGTTGAGCGGTTCGCCTTCGAGCAGTTCCATGACGATGAAACCCTCGCCTTCCCAGCTCCCGATCTCGTGGATGGTACAGATGTTGGGGTGGTTGAGGGCGGACGCAGCCTTGGCCTCACGCGTGAATCGCTCCACGGCCTCATCGTCGTGACTGAGCTTTTCCGAGAGAAACTTGAGGGCAACGGTCCGGGCCAGGTTCAGATCCTCGGCCTTGAAGACCTCACCCATGCCACCGCCGCCCTGTCTCTCCAGAATGCGATAGTGCGAGACGGTCCGGCCGATCATCGGTTCGGTCATCCTAGAACACCGTCCGGTATCTTCTGCAAATCATCTTGGAACAAACCGGGGATGCCCGGACGCCTCCAACAACTAGAAATCTAAAGCTATCACCAGGGATGTTGCGGAAGCCGATAGCATCCCAAGCAAGCCTCGCTTAGTCTATTGGCAGCTACCTACTGGTCTTGAATCCATAGCAGATCCCCACGCTGCGTATCTTTCTAGTTGCGTACGGTGAAACAGGTGATGAGGGAAATAAATGGCGAGAGCTACCGGACCTTGTCGTGCGAACTGGCGTCCGCACCCGTCCCCGGAATGAAGATTGCCGATAGCTTCCGATAACACGTCATATCGTTCCGAGTTCCGGCGCCCTTTCTCAACGTCAACCGCGAGTAGTGTTGCTGGTGCCTTTTGGCCGTTGTCCGGCAACGATGGCCGATTTTCTGTTAGACTCCAACTCGAAATCAACGACGCCGCGACAAGGCCGTCGGTCTCCCGGTTCGGCAACTTCACGTTGGACGCGCGGGCCCGGAGAAATGCGTACGAATGGACTGCGCATCAGGCTACAGGGTGCACAAGAATACAATCATCAATGACTGGGGTTTAGCCAGGACCTGGTTGAAACGTGAACTGGCCTGTGAGGCTCGCAGTGCAAATTGAGCGGTGGAAGAAGGTCGAGGAGCTGTTCGAGGCTGCGCAGCAGCGGCCTGCAGACGAGCGCGCCGACTTTCTGCGGCGAGCGTGTCCGGCGGAACCCGAACTTCGCGCTGAGGTCGAATCGTTGCTGAAGGCCGCTGACTCCCGCGACCCGCTGCTGGATGGTTCGCCGCTGTCTTCCATAGCCGAACGCCCGCCCGCGTTGAAGCCGGGCGACAAACTCGGCAATTTTCAAATTGTGGCGATGATCGGCCGCGGTGGCATGGGTGAGGTCTACCGCGCGCGCGATCTGCGTCTGAAGCGCGACGTCGCTATCAAGACACTGCCGCCCGGCTTTGCCGGCGATCGCGACCGCATCGCCCGCTTCGAGCGCGAGGCGCGTGCTGCCAGCGCACTGAACCATCCCAATATCGTGAGCGTCCACGACATCGGCCAAGAGGGCGGCGTGTCGTATATCGTCTCCGAACTCGTGGAGGGCGAGACGCTGGCCCAAGTCATCCAACGCGGACCCCTCCCGCTACGGAAGCTAATTGAAGTGAGCACGCAGATCGCGGACGGACTCGCGGCAGCGCACGCAGCAGGAGTTATCCATCGTGACCTGAAGCCGGGGAACATCATGCTGACCCGCGACGGGCGCGTGAAGATCCTCGACTTCGGGTTGGCGCGGCAGGATCACGCTCCAGGAGCTGAGAGCTCCACGATGCAGGCCAGCCATCCGGGCGTGATCGTGGGCACTCCGGGCTACATGTCACCGGAGCAGGTGCGGGGTGAGCCGACCGATGCACGCTCAGACATTTTCAGCCTGGGAGTGATCCTGTACGAAATGGCCTGCGGCAAACGGGCCTTCAGCGGTGGCTCTTCGATTGAGGTAATGAACTCGATCCTCAAGGACGAGCCGCCGGAACTGCCGCCAGCATCGCCTCCCGCACTGGATCGCATCGTGCGCCGGTGCATCGAAAAGCAACCTGCACGGAGGTTTCAGTCGGCTGCGGACCTTGGCTTTGCGCTGAGATCCTTATCGCCGTTACAAGAGCGAGATGGGCAAACCAAACGCATGTCTTGGTTGAAATGGGCGGTCCTACTGACGGCCTGTGTGATTGCGGCCGCTCTCTGGTGGGCGGCGCAGCGGCCGGTACGAGAAAAGCAGGCTGTCACTCTAACGCCGGTACCGCTGACTGCGGCCACGGGATTCGAGGACTTTACGAGCTTCTCGCCCGACGGCAGTCAAGTTGCGTATGTTTGGGACGAGCGTAAGGGGGGTATGACTCCGCCCACATCTACGTAAAAGTGATTGGGGAAGGCAAACCCGTGCAACTGACGTCTGGGCCGGAGCCCGACTTGTTCCCCGCCTGGTCTCCCGATGGCCGTACCATCGCTTTCTGTCGATCCCTCGGCGACGCCTGCCGGATTTACACCATGCCGGCGTTGGGCGGCGCCCAGCGCAAGATGGCGGAGGGCCGTTTTGGTGGCCGAATGTCGTGGTCGCCCGATAGCCGGTTTTTGGCGGTAAGCGAGCTAGGCCCAAAAGCAGAGTCGGCGTCGTTGTCGCTGATTCGGGTCGAGACCGGCGATCGGCTCGCTGACGAAGCCGACAAGATCGACGACGCCTGACCAAGATCCAGTCTTTTCCCCGGATGGCCGCTTACTGCTGTTTACAAGATGTGAACGGGATTTCAGATGCGGGCTGTTTCTGCTGAACCTTACAACGGATTACCTTCCATCAGGAGACCCCAGGCTGCTGAGACAGGAGAATGGCGGCATTGACGGTTCTGCTTGGGCGAGAGACGGCAAAGAACTTATCTATGCATTTTCCGGGGACGCAGGTATGAACTATCATCTGATGAGAATTCGGGCTCAGGCCGGGTCGCTGCCGGAGCGGTTGGCTCTTACTGGTGAGCGTGCTTCATCGCCGGCAGTTGCTCCTCGTGGGAACCGTCTGGCTTATACCCATGGACTGTTCGAAACCCATATCTGGCAGGTCCAGCCGGGCAAGCCAGCGCGCACGTTTACGTCATCGACGCGCTTGGAGTTTAGCCCTCAGTACTCGCCTGACGGACAACGGGTTGCATTCTCGTCCGACCGTACTGGTTTGCATCAGATCTGGATATGCGAAGGGGACGGCGCGAACCCTCTCCAGCTAACTAACACATTTCGATTTGGGGCACTCTGGCACGCCGAGGTGGTCTCCGGATGGACGATGGATCGCGTTTGATCACCAAGAGAAGGACGGGTGGCGAATCTATGTGATGGCGTCGGACGGCGGCCAACTCCGGAAATTGGCAGAGGATGAGGTCGACGCGAACATCCCTAGCTGGTCCCGCGATGGAAAGTGGATCAACTACGCCTCCAACCGGACTGGCCGCTATGAAGTATGGAGGCGGGAGGCGCAAGGCGGCAAAGCCATCCAGTTGACGCATAACGGCGGATGGGTCGCCTTCGAGTCACACGATGGCCAGTCGTTGTATTACACAAAGCCCGGCAACGACCCCGGGCTGTGGGTCCTCCCGCTCGAAGGTGGCGAGGAGAAGCAGGTCCTCAAATCAGTTGGGTTCGAGGAGTTCGAAGTCATGGACGACGGGATCTACTACATCCCCGGTGCTCAAGGTGAAACCTCCGTGCGCTTCCATAGCTTCGCGACCGCGCAAGATAAGGAGATAGCCTCCATTGAAGACCCCTGTAGTCCGCAAGAACATTGTCCGCCCCTTCTGACGGACCCCGTAACGGTTCGTAACATGTCGCGGCGCGGGTTTCGCCGAAGTGCTCCTCCGAAGCTCATGCCGCCACCTTTTCCAGCGAATACTCGTGGTGAAGCCCGCCGAGAACCGGCTTGCTCCGGATCACGTGCCCGGCAGGAAGGCGATGGCGGTCCGTGCTCTCTGGCGGGGAGGGACACATGGGCGCCGGTATGCCCGGGCCAAGGCTCATGTGCGGCCTCCCGTGATTGAAATGCGCCATCCACGATCTCAAGATCAGTTTCAGGTGGCGCTCATGGAAGGGAATGATGAAGTCCAGGCATTCTCGACGTAGTGAGCCGCCGAAGCGTTCGCAGACAGAGTTCGCCCGGGGCGCCCGCACCGGAGTTCGGAGCACTCGCACACCCATGGCTGTCACAGATTGATCCAGCTCCTTAGAGAAAATGCTGTCTCGGTCGTGGATCACGAACCGATACCGATGATCGCCCGGCAGCGCCTCGCGAAACTGCTGCAAAGTCCACTCCGCCGTCGGATGGGCGGTCACGTTGTGATGGAAAATGCGCCGGGTCCCCACTTCCATCAACACGAATACATAAAGGGTGCGGAACGTCGCCGTGATCACGACGAAGAAGTCGCACGCCACGATCACCTTGGCATGGTTATGAACGAAGGTCAGCCAACGCTGCTTCGGATCGGGTGTTCGCGCAGGACCTACCCGCAGGTACTCCTCCACGGTGCGGGGCGACACCCGGATCCCCAGTTTCAGATTCAATTCGTTGGCGATGCGTTCCTCGCCCCAGGTCGGATTCGCAGCGGCCATCTTGCGGATCAATTGTCGGAGGTCCTTGGGCAGGGGCGGTCGTCCCGTCGGCTTCGACTTCCAGCGCCAGAAGAGCCGGAATCCTTTGAGGTGCCAGCGGATGAGGGTATCGGGCTTGACGACCACCAGCGCCACCCGCCAATCGAACAGCCGACTCACGGTGGCCATCAACCACCTGGTAGCATCGTGGGCCCGGTGCGGCTTGACCTGCCGCTCCTGGAAGAGCGCCAATTGCTTTCGCAGAAACAGGTTTTCCGCAGCCAACGCTGCGCGGGGACGTACCACCAGGACAAGCAGCCGACCCAGGTTGAAGAAGGCGACGCATGCAGTTAGGATGCAGTGTCGCAGAGCGGTGAGGAAGATTAACAATCCCGACATGAACGCCCAGGATCGCACGTTCCCGGACGTTACGAGCTGTGATCCGGCCACCGGACCAAGTTTCTGCGGATCACAGCTGGTGAACTTTCATCCACGCCTTCTGATTCGCCGCGTCGTTGGGATGCAGTCTGCGTGCCAACTCCCACAGATGTTGGCGGGCGTGATACAGATCGACAATCTGTACCGCGCCTGGAAAGTATTGGTCGGCAAGATTCCAGATCCATTCGGCCCCGTCGCCCATCACGACCTTCTGTTCGGCACGGCTCCAGCCGCGCTTCCAGGCTTCCACATAGATTCGCTTGCCGAACTCCTCGGCGGTCTCGATGGCGCCGGTGTAAGTGGTGGAATCCGGATCGCGGATCGGGTAGCCTTTCTGGTCCCGGGTGGTCTGGGTGAACGAGCATCCCAACTTCACTTCGCGCGTATGCGATGGCTGACCTTCCATCTTGCCCTGCCGACCCACCGTCTCTTGCTTCACCACGGGGATTCCTGTGCCGTCCATTTGCACATACAGGATCGGGATCGGCGGGCCCACCACCATGGGCAGATCCAACTGCATGGCCCGTTGCATTTCCTCCCGCTGCAGTGCGGCGATATTCTCTCCGATGGCTTCCGCTGTCCGCTTCACGCTTTTGGTGGTCAACTCCAGATCGGCGAGTAGCTTCATCTGCTGGCGGCCGTGATCGAAAGGCGCCTCCTGGCCGACGACCGCTTGTATGCGGCGCACTCCCGGGGAGAACTCCGTATGGACGATGTCCAGTTCGACATCGGCGGGAAATTGGCCGGTGTGGCAGTGCGGGCACAAGTAGTAGGGGCGCGACACCTCCACCTTGCCCACGGCGGTCAAGACTGGCTTGGAACGGAGTTCGTGATACTGCGCTTGGTGGCCGCAAGAACAAGAGATGGAGTGCTGATCGGCGTCCGGGGCGGCGAATCGCAGCAACTCCGTCAGCGCCGCGGCCCCCGCATGATGCATCGCCGAACGCACCGCCATTTCGATGGCCTCCAAATCCAGACGCCCCGTTTTGCGCCGACCGTGGAAGATGACGCGCAACAGTTGGTCTACTTCGCGTGCCATTTCCTGCTGGATCGCTTCCGCCGTTTTTTTTCCTCTGGCGAGAGCGTGTCCGCGACCGGGCGCGACCGACAGATCTGCGCGTTGACATCGACCAATTCCCGATGCAGGCTCTGCAGTTTGCGGAACTCCGCGATTTCCCGTTCGGCCTTCCGCAGCGCGGCTTGGTCAGGGAGAGATTCGGTGGCGGTCTTGCCATTGATCTTGTAGGTCAAGCGAAGATTGGGGCCATGGCCGGGATCCTTCGGCCGATGGCAATGGCAGTTGGGTTTGCCACACCTGCCTGAGGTCGAAGTGATCGAGCCACAACGTAGGTCGCCGAGAGCGGCGATCTGGTTGGCGATGTTGGCCCGCTGTTGTTCGAGCGATTCCAGAGATCGTGACAGGGTCATGATGTAGTAGGCTCCTGTCCTAGAGTAGTACATACGCACGGATTTGTGCCACAAAAAAAGAAACCTGCCCGCCCCAGAAACCTTCGCGCAAACCATGTGACCGGATAGAAGCTTAGAATGAAAGGGAGCAAATGCCACCTCTCAATCGCATCACCCGGAACTCCGAGATTATGGGTGGGAAGGCTTGCATACGCGGCATGCGGGTCACAGTGGGGACGCTGGTGGGACTCGTAGCCTCGGGTCATTCGAACGCGGAGATCCTCGCCGCATACCCCTACCTGGAAGAAGACGACATACGGCAGGCTCTGGCGTACGCTGCATGGCGTGTGGAGGAGATCGAGATCCCTCTCCCTGCGGCATGAGGCTCCTGGTGGACATGAATCTTAGCCCACTGTGGGTTCCGTTTCTCATAGAACGTGGGTTTGATGCGGTTCACTGGTCGGAGTTGGGGGCGGCTAACGCCCCGGACCCGCAAATAATGGAGTTCGCCGAAGCCGGCAACTTCGTCGTATTCACCCATGACCTGGATTTCGGAAGGCTTCTCGCGCTGCACCATCGAGGTGGCCCCAGTGTAGTGCAGATCCGAACGCAAGACGTTCTGCCCGCGAGGATTGGCCAACTGGTGGTGGATGCCTTGAATGCCGCTCGCGCCCATCTCGAGGTCGGCGCTCTAGTTACAGTTGACCCGGTCAATCACCGCATCCGTCTGCTGCCACTTTAATTGAACCTTCTGGACTGCGAGATACGGTACGAAGCGTTCTGCCGCCCTGTCAGCGCCATTGATGTCTCAGAACGACTATATCCCTTAGGTACAGCGCATTGCGAGGATTCCGCCCCTTATGTCCGGTTTTCGTCGGTGATGGCACAGCAGCTGAATCGGCACGATTCCTGACGATATCGCCGTTTCACAATCGCTATCTGGCCTCAACCGCCCGTTGGCCCCGAAGCCTGGTGGTCGCCCGCACCGCAGCACCAGTGTCATAATGGCCGTCAGCCGTTCAGAAACGTGGTAAACGCGTATACTGTCACTGGTTTCCTTCGCGGCTTCTCTTGGCGCTCCTTGGCATTGGGCCTTGAGTGCGGCCCCTCGCTAAAGAGCTATCGTGCTCCGTAATCTGCTCCGTCGTCACATTTCTCTTATGTCTGAGCTGCGTTCGTCAGACACTGTTCATGCCATATGCCGGGTATTCCTTCGAGGGCATAGAGTTCGTCCCCGCCGTGATAAAAGCCGAACCACTTTACCCTTCCCGTCTTTCCCGCGTACGCAAGTTGTTCAGCGTGCAGTTTATTGTGATATTTCCAACTATCCATGAAATTTAGTAGCGTTTCCAGATTCGCTACCGTTGCAAGTGATCCCAGCGGGAACTCCTCATGGTACGGTCCTTTCGTCTTCCCCATAACTACCTGGGCAACAATCTCCTAACGGACGTTCCCGGCGCCATTGATACTGGTTTCCCCAAGTTGATATGGGATTGGGTTAGCGCTCGTTGCCGCCCATTGTAGGGTATTTCAAGGTTGGAGAATGGGGTCTGGACTGTAAATGATGTTTGGCCAGCCCCCGGTCGGGTCTCTAACAGAGAATGATTTCTGCAGGAGTCGGACGGTGACCCCATTTCTCCATTCTTCCTGAACACCATTTCTTCCAGGTCGCCACAACGGACATCGGAACGGACGGGCGTTTAGTCCGATTGCGTACCCGCCAGTTCATCGGTGAAGTAGGGCCCTGCCAACGTCTTCAGTGCCGTCGATTTCCGACTGCCTTGCGGTCCTTCGAGAATCAGACAGGAGTCTGCTTTGACCCCGGGCCGATAGATGCGTGCCACAGCCGAGACCAGCCAACGAGCGCCAACGGCTCGGCTGTGGTTTGTGTTCTGAGCACCTAGGTGAGTCGTTAACCAGCGGTCCAGACGCTCGACTCCATCCCAGGAAATGCTTTCGAGGTAACGGCGGACCGGATGCAAGGAACGGTCTTTCGAAACCGTTTGCACGGCCTGCGCTGTAATGGTGACGTCGATCAGGATGCTCTTGTGCTGCAGCCAGTCGGCCGTGAGACGGTCTTCCTGGTCGCTCCATGTTCCGTTCGGGACCGGACCCCAAGGCGCCGGCCGCAAGGCGATCGGTGAGAGTGCGAACTCATCGAAGGCGAGCACGCCTTTCCATTCCGGGGCGTGCCGGAGCGCTGCGATCGCGTTGGCCAAGACGGGATAAATGTTGCCCTCTGGATAGCTGACGGTGGGCTTTGCTCGAATCAACTCCTTCCGCCAATCGAACGGAGTGAACGAAACCCGCGAGATTTCGGCCAGCACCGTCTCCGGCCCGACCGCCGCGAGATGATCATCGATCCCTTTCCCTTGCGCGAGATCCCACTCCAGAAAACCGACGACCGCTCCTTGCCGGCGCAAGTGTTGGGCGAGTTCCGCACGAGCGATCCGCACCTGATCTTTCGAGTGAGCGTCGGCGTCGAAGGCGATGATGACCTTGCGATCCTTCCAGGCGATCCACTCCAGGTCCGGAATGGGACCCTTGACATTTACCCGCTGACCGTCCGGACCGGTCGCCTTGCCAATCGTGCCCCGCCAATTGAAAACGCCCGCAATACCGACCGGCAGAAAGCGCGCACCGTCCTGCGCGTTCCAACGAGCAAGTCGCCACAACGCAAGTGTTTTGAACTCGCCTTCGGCGATCAGCACGAATCGATCCACGTCGCTCAGCGCAGCCTCGGCCCCTGGTGGCAGATAGAGCATGTTCCCGCGTCCCGGAGGACTGAGGTACTTTTGCCTTACCTTCGTCTGGCCGGTCGGGTCGAGGTCGGGGTGGTCGCGCCGTAGCCGGTATTCGCGAACGCTCGCCCGGCCCGGCGAGAAGTAGGGGATGGCGATGCCCGCGTAATCCCCTCCTCGTCCGCCGACGAGTTGCGACCCGGTGAAGGAATCGACGCGGCGCAGACACGCGGCTTCGACAACATCCCGGTCCAGCCAACGGGCTTCGAGTGCCGCCAGATCGGCGGCCGACAGCTCTTGGCCGACGACACTTCGCGGGACTTGCCGTTCTTCGCCTAAGGGATTCGAACTCGAGGGTCCGTTGTTTCCATTGAGCGTGACACCGGAGCTTGCGCCGACATTTTCTCCTGGATGGCAATTACCGAATTCGGATACACTTTGAGCAGTGACCGGGTCAATGTGCACGGCTTCACCAAGTTTTTCTGCGGAGGGCGCCGCTCGCGAGTGGCGCCCTCCGCCTTTACAGGGTCCAACGGAGGGGGTCTGACAGATTTCTGACAAATCCACGCCGTTCGTGCAGTTTTGTCCGTTTAGGCAGTTCGCAAGTTGTTTAAATCATTGATCCTTGGTGGTAGGGTCGTATTCGAACCCCACGCCGTCCACCAGGCAATAAGTTATTTATTTTCAGTAATATAGATAGGTTTTTAGGTTGGACGTGGCCGGAAACGACATGCCGTACACCACGCATAAGTTGTTGGTGTTTCATGAAGTTACACACGGCAGAATTCTGGCAAAAGTCAAAGTCTGACAAAGCCCAGACTCATTCGTGACCTCGAGAACCCGCTTTCCTTCGTTGGTCTTTCGGGAGCAAACAGAGTGAACAGTCGCTTGGTCGCGTCGACCAAGCTCGACTGAAAAGCGTCCGCGATCTAGTTAAAAGTCCGGTTGTGCCCGATGATCCTCCGGTTGGTCCCTAATCAAATTGCTTATAGCCCGATCACAGACGATAACCGGACTTTTCAGGCGGAATCCGTCTAATGTGCTGTGCCAGATAGACTTACGACCACCGAGATGCTTCGCGGCATGCCAGTGCCAGAGAACATTAACGCTGACCATGCCGTCGGCGGACGTCTGAAAACCGTCACTCGCTTAACGCCAGCGAACTCTCACGAAACCTGGTAAACCCTGTCCCCGGTTTCCCCGCATAATTGCGAAAAACGATCAGCTTTTCGCCCTTGGCCAAAAGCTGCCGCGCGAGCGTGTGATTACGCTCTGGGAACTCGGCTTTTCTCGGCGCTGAATGAGGCTCCGCTGAGGCACGAGCTGCTCATTTTCGTCGAACCGTCCACGTCAAACAAACTGGAACGTGCCACGGCGGTCCGGAAAACCCTTCGATGTAGCAGGCTTCATTTTCAGTTGAGCTTTTTCACTCGAGAAATCCGGTTATTCAGATAGAAGGATAATCTGCGACGGGCGCCTTCAGCCCTGTCGCTGTGTTCGGTGACACACGTGAGACGACTCAACCACCTCCGCGCGGGCTGCATCCCTTTTAGCGCAGCCCTTTCCGTATTGCTTTTGGCAATGCAACCAAAGTGGCTGCGATTGATAATTTCGATCTCCTCCACAACCAAAAGAAAAATGGGCGGCCGCATGCATGCATTCACCCCGCGAGGCGTTTTGTATCTCTTTCTGTCGGCTGTCATATGGTTTGGCTGCGCGTCAGGGCCAGCCCGCGCCGGGACAATCTCGTTTACCGTTTTGAACACAGAATTGGCCGGCCCGCCCGGTGGTACGGTGACGTTTGATGGCACGGTCACCAACGATTCTGGCGCCGCTCTGAACGCGAGTGATTTCTTCTTCAATTTTTTCGGCTTCGATCCTACCTCCCTAACTCCAATTCAGGATCTTGGTATCACCAAGGATTTCCCGATTCTGAATGGCGAAACGTCTGCCAACGTTGCCCTCTTTGACGTCCAGTTCAGCGCTTCGCCATCCGCTTCGAGCTTCCCGATCCAAGTTCAGCTCGAAGATATCAACTCCGATCTAACCGCGACCCAGACCGTGACGGTGAGTTTGTCTGGCGCGCACACAACGCCTGAGCCTTCGACCATCCTTCTCCTAAAAGCGTCGGCCTCTTTCTTCTCGCTGGGCTTCACCGAGCACAAAGAAACTTGCACAACAGTAAGCACTCCGCGCGCTGATAAATAAGGAGCACACCATGTCTCGTAAGAGTCTTAGAGACGCCATATCGTTCGTTTTGTTCTGCGTGTCGGTGAGCGGGATTGAACTTCTCGCCCAGTCGTCTCAACCGGCATTTTCGAGTGACTCACCCGAATCCGGAATTGCCGGAAATGCGTTCGTTGTTCTGATTCCGCTCGAGAACAGTGGGACCGGCGATGCGGCTAACGTGGTTGTCACCTCCGCGATGCTGGGATCGGTCTCGCCATCCGCCCCTTCCATTCCAATCCCCCTCGGTCCGTGGCCCGCGGCATCTCCCAAGCAGCTTGTGCTGCAGTTCCCGACCAGCAGACTGGTCATCGGCAGCAGATATCTTCTCACTATTCGTGGGACCTACGACTCCCAAGTCGGCCAGCTTGGCTTCGCGGTCAGCCGTATACTTCAGGTCACCACCGCAACCGGTTCTACGCTTCAGCGACATCAATCAATGGGTAGCACTAGATGCCATTCGTGAAGAATCGGAGGCCGTTTTTAATCTCGGCGAGCCTGCGTCGGCTCAGGCGATGCTTTTGTTTTTGCAGGGCCGTCCTGAATTTATTGAATCCGGGATGTCCACCAACGGAAATGCTGTCTGGGCGACATTCGCCGGAGGACAGCGAATTGTGATCTCCTTCGATTCGTTTTCCGTTACAGATCCGGTCCCGGCGGCGGCACCTAGTGATTATAAGTTTTCCTCGTCCGCTGTTCCTTCGGCCGGGCAATCGGAATTACCAAAAGCGCAAGCCGCGCCTGCCGCCGTCGGAGCTAGCGGCAGCGAATTTCCCGAGTCTTCCACCTTCCGGTTCATGGATGCGGTTCCCAAGCTCGCGGATGCGAGCCTGCTTCCCGCGCTGGCATCCTGGCTCAAAGCTCAAAACTACACGCCGGTCGACGGCGCAAGCCCAAGCCTGGCTGCTTTAAGAGCAATGAATGGACAAAACTACGGCATTTTCATGGTGCGTAGTCACGGTGAGCCTGTGGGGTTTGGAACTGAAACTGATCCCTATTCTTTTGGGCTGTGGACCAGCGACGTAGTAACGATCAGCCCCCCCCATTGGATTATGAAGACATATTCGCAGTCCCGGGGCGTATCGAACTGTTCAACGCCAAGATTCAAAAAGGCGTAGCGGAGTGGCATTGGGCCATCACTCCCGCTTTTGTCAGCACGTACTGGAAGGCGGGAACATTCAGTAAGAATAGTCTCGTTTACATCGACGCCTGTCAATCTGGCATCGATCCCAAATGGATTGCGGCCATCATGGCGGCGGGCGCTTCCGTATACGCAGGATGGTCAAGCGATACCGGTGATCCATTTGACTCCAACACGGCCCGGCTCGTCTTTGACCGGCTGCTCGGAGCGAATCAATACTGCCCTGAAACATCGCCTGATGTTATACCCACATAGCGTTGCCGGACAGGCGGAGCCGCCTATTTTCCCGCAGCGTCCTTTCACGTACCCGTCAGTGGTAAACACGGAGTACCCATCTCACGATTTGGGCGCTGAAACTTTCTGTCTTGGGCCAGACGACTGTTTTTATACGTCGCTCGACTTCACGGCTGCAACTTCCGGTTCCGGTTTCGGTCTGCTCGCGCCGAGCATTAGCAACATGGTCATGAACGAAGGAGAAGAGGCTGGCAAGCCGGGTCAACTAACGATTTACGGAATCTTCGGCACCGATCCATGGCCCGACGGTTCCGTTCAGGTGGGGGGCACAATCGAGATGAAGAATGGTATCCCGGTTGTAACGGGTGGCAAGAGCGTAAATATAGAGAGCTGGGATCCCGGCCAAATTGTGGTTGATTTGCCGCTCTCCGAAAATGGCTCCGCAGGCAACGTGCAGGTAATTGCGCGTCAGCATGTAAGCAACGTGGCGCAGTTAACCGAGTGGCGGAGCCAAATGGACCAGTTCTCGTTCACCATTTCAGGTCCCGGCTCGCTTCTCCAGCAACAGAATTTCGCATTTCATCTCCGCGCAGATATTCGGAAATGGCGCAAAGTCATTCACCAAGCTCCTATCGAGCCTGACAACGTTCCTATAGCTTCAGCAAGCGATTCCGAGGCCACCGTTATTTCGAGCGGGTCTTATCCAGCAAAGAGTGGCGACACGTACAAGTGGAAGGGCTCTCCCAAGCTAGTAAATTTCTTTGGCGCACCCGCCGGCAGCAACACCTTCTTTCTTACTGGAACAGCCGTAGACTCGACACACATGACTTTCGCGGTCGATGACCTCGCATTGCTTGGCGGAACATGCAGCGCGTGTAACAGCAGCGGAACCTGCACCCCATTTCCCTTGTTTGTGCAAGGCCCGTTTGGGTGGTTTTCAAGTTGGTCCGGTGGGCCTGCGCCCAGCAATACCGAATTCGAATACAGCAACAGCGGCGATTCGGTTTCGATTAAAAAGGGTTCAATGTCTGGCTCTGGTATCGGTCTCGATTGCACGCCTGTTTCAGCGGACGCAGATAAGGGCGATTTTACCTGGGCTTGAATCAATACTCTTCACTTAACGATTCTAATGGCTGCGGAGATGTCGCTGAGTGGCGAACGCTTGTAGCCGCGGCGCAGGGGAAAGTTACTCATCTTGCGCTTGACCCCTCGGGGATTGCGACGATTGCGGCTGGAAGCGGCAGACTCGTCGAGGATCTCGTCCAGCACCGCGTTATGGAACTCTTTTCGACCCCGAGGGGGGAATGGCGCCGAAGGCGGCCATCTTGCGGCGGACAACGCGCACGGCGTGGAGGAAGGACAGTCGGTCGGGATCCTTATCGACACGCAGCGCCGCTTCGTGCATGAGGCCGCGCACGGCGAAATGTGCCATCAGCAGACCATAGAACTCCTGCCGTACCAGATCCGGCGTTTTACTGCGGAGCACGATATGCGCGCCCCGCAGATGAGTCTTGAGTTCGTCGAACGCGGTTTGTCGGGTAAGGGACTGGCGCGGTGCTGAGTTGCCTCGCCCGTTTCCAACCCCTCCCCATAAGAACTGCTCGTGAGGTTTTCCCTCAAGCAGCTCACCCAGTGAATTTCGTCAAAAGGGTTATGAGTCCTGGTGTCTAACAGCCACTTTCACGTCCCCACTCCCGAGGCCGGGGAGGGGCTGAATCTTCCAGTCCCAATAGAGCCCCAACACATCGTAGAGGTATTCGTTACTCCATCGCCGCCAGCCCACGCTCGACTTTCGCCGCCGTTTCCGCCTGGTCAACAGGGTGCGGATCTTCAGCTCCACGTAGTCGCGAACCTCGCTAAAGGCCCGACTCGAGTTTCCAACCCTGAAGTAGTTGACCCATCCGGCCAGCGTGGCATTGATTTGCTTCACCAGTTCCGCCACGGGAGTTGCGCCCCCATGCGCGATGATGTCGCGGATCTTCGCCTTGACCGCCTGGCGAGCCTTCTTCTTCGGAGTCATCAGGATGAAATATCCTGCCCCGCTTCGCTTGCGTACACGCCGCAGATCAAACCCCAGAAACCCGAATGCGTCACCGTTCAGCGTATTCACCAGTTTGGTTTTCTCCGTGTTCAGTTCGACACCGATCAGTGCGAACTGTTCCTGGAGGCGTTGCTGGGCCCGTTCTGCCCAGCCCCGTTTGGTGTGATGCCCGCTGACTGTGATAACAACATCATCGGCGAACCGGTGATAGTTGACTGCCTCGTAATCTCCGTCTGCCGTTTTACGACGAATCGCGTCGAAGATCCAGTCGACCTCGTTCAGATAGATATTGGCTGCCAGCGGACTGAACGGTCCCCCTTGCGGGACACCGACCTTTCCGCCAGCTTGAATGATCTGCTTCACGAGGTGCATGACCCGTGGGTCCTGGATCCTCTGGGCGATCTTATCCAGTAGTACCGAATGCCGGATCGTGTCGAAGTAGCGCGACAGATCAACATCGATAACCGTGGACATACGCCGCATCACACTGCGCCTGACTTCCGCCAAGGCGCCATGTGGTGTTCGCTTGGGTCTAAATCCATAAGAGTTCGCGCAAAAGTCCGCCTCGAATACTGCTTCGAGGATCAGTTTCAATGCGCCCTGCACCACGCGGTCGCGGATACAAGGAATTTGAAGTATTCGAACTTTGCCCTTGCCCTTCGGGATCTCCACCCGGCGGTTGGGCATTGGTTTGTACCTGCCTGTGACAAGATCTTCTCGCACCGCCGCCAGAAACGCAGCCCGTCCCGCTGACTCGATGTCCCGGAAACTCTGGCCGTCGATGCCGGGGGCACCGCCGTTTCCTTTGGCGATTCGATAAGCCTCCTCCAGGGTCTCCAGTTTCGTGATATGCACGAACAGACCCCAGAAGCGATGCGTCTTTTCAGACTTCGCCTTTCGATAAATCCGCCGCCTCAGTTCCTGCAGACTGCCGGGTGCCTTTGTCATCTGCCGAGTCGCCCCGGGGAATTTCACCCCGAGGCGCTCACAGATTCCGGACGTGAACCTCTCGATTCATCCGGCTCGTGCCACCCAGTGAAAGCTGCCGCCTTCTGCCGAAACCAGCGAGTTCCTCCGGTTGCCCGTTGACCCTGACGGTCTCGACACGAGTGACCTGCTCCCTTCGCTCCTCGGGCATTACCCCGGATCACCGCTACTACGAAGCAGTCCGCCCCTGATTAACGCTTCGGTACTTTCAGCCTCGGAGTTCGTCCCCTTGGGCCTTTTCCCTTACCATCGTCAACCAGGTTCTCAAGTTCCGTACGAAAAGCCCGAGCTAGAGTCACGCCTTCTATACACCGGACATCACCCGGCCAGTAAGCAGGTAACCGCCAGGCTGCTCCCGGAGTAAGGGTGCGACTCCGGTTTCGATGCCTTGTAAGGAGTTTTCGATGCGTCATCGAAGGTTCGTTTACACTCGTCTCTCTAACCTATACATGACGTGATCAAATGCCACGCCTTTTAACCATAACGTTCACCACCGCAGCCCTTAGACCGTAGCAGCTTATGGCAGTTTGAAGCCTCCCCCTACAGAGCGGCTCCGAGGGGCCCACCCTCATCTCTTCGTACAGCATGACGCTTTCGCGTCTTCTTGACACAACACCCCTGCCTCGCCTTGACGGACGGAACATTCACCGGTCCGGATCCTTCCCTCCGGGCGCGTTTTGCTGCACGCCCATCAACGGTACTTCGATCCGATCCGTCACCCTGATGCCTATACCAGCACTTCCCACTCGCGGTTATAGCCGGCATCTCCTCGACGAGTTTTCTTCGCCGGGCACCGAGGGCTTCTCCAGTTTCCACATCATCCTTCACACCATGTCGCCGCTGATACCCCGCCGGTGAGAGCTGCCGTGTCGGACTCGTTTCGGACAACTCTTGCTGCTTTCGCACGTTATCGACCGTCTCAGCCACCGGAGATTCGTGTAACGAGGCTACGTCTGCGTTCACTGCACGTTGCAACCTGGTGCGTTGCGCACACTCCTTTCGAGTATGTTTGTCGGAGGGCTCCACCGTCTTGCTTTCGCGCCACGGTGCCTCCCCAGCTACGAGGTCTGAGTCTTTTGACCTCGGCCGGTCTCTCACCGACTGGACAATGTGTCCTTGTCTGGACACGCCGATCTCCCAGCGCTCGTGATAGAGCGCGGCCAGTTCGGCGGCCGGAGCCAGTTCGTGGTCGAGGATCGTGGTTGCCAGCCGGTATAACGGCTCCGCCCCTTCGACTCCCTCCAGGCGGTATTCGATCACACGCACCACGATTCCATTGCGCCCGCGCCGCTGGTCCTGCTGCGACGGATAGATGCGACTCAGATAAGATCCGTCCGGCAGGCGTTTTTCGCAGGGCAGTTGGATGTTTTTTCTGACCCGCCACAACAGGTCCGCACCCGTAGCTGCCGCCTGCTTCCACATCTCAAACCCGAAAAAGCCGCGGTCTGCCAGGCACAACATGCCCTTGTCGAGACTGGGCAATACAGTCTTTGCCAGCGCGATTTCGCTGGTCGCATAGTCCGCCATCCGGCTGCCGAAAAGGACATGGGTACCGTTCTCCACCAGCGATACGAAGCGGATCTTTGGATAGGCGCTCTCCCCGCGGCTGGCTCCCGGACGCCCGAACGCTTCGTGGTTGCCATTCTCGTCGGCGACATCCAGCGTGCTGCCGTCAACGCTGATCAGACGCCACGCTCGATACCATGCGCCCTTCGTCGCCGCCACCGCGACCGGCCTGACCACTTCATCGTGCAGTTGCCGCACCGGCTCCCATCCCAGTCTGGTTCGCGCCTGCGAGATCCCTGAATTACCAGCCACATTGATTCCCGCCGCGGGTTCCACCAGCCACTGGATTCCTTCCAGCAGACAACGCAGCACTTCCCGATACGACGACTGCATGTACAGCGCCAGCGCGATCACGTAATACACGACCACATGCGCCGGCAGGTCGCGCTGCCGCACACTCTCTTTCCCCGTCGCCGCCAGCGCCACACGAATCTTTTCCAGCGGAAAGGTTTTGGCTACCACGCCCAGACTGATGTAGTCGGTAATGCGGCTGCCAGCGGGTAATGAAGCCACTGTGCGTGACATCAGTCCTTCCCCGCCAAGCCGGTTTGCGCACTTGCGCACAAAGAATAGGGAAAGCGTCCCCGGATAACCCGATTGAAGTAGCTGCCTTTGGAAGGAGCGCCCAGCAGAGCTTCATAGACCGCCGCAGGAACGCCGTAGTAATGATAGATGGCCCGGGTGCGGAACTCCAGTTGCAAAATCCCGCGGCGGCCATCGTACGCAAGTGCCCGCAGAGTGGTTGATTCCAACCTCGTTTCGTTCATGAGTGACCCCTAGGAGAGGCTGCGCTCTAGAACAGAATATCATAGAAATGTTTGTTAAGTGAAGAGTATTGGGGCTTGAATCGCATCAACGCCCAACACCGCCCCTGATCCCAAGTCCGCGCGCTGACACGAAAGGACACACATCATGGCTGGCAAGAATTTTAGAAATATCGTTTGGTTCGCGTTGTTGTGCGTGCGTGAATGGGTTGACCTTCTGGCCAGTCGTCGCAGGCGGCATTTTCGAGTGACTCGTGCTTACTGCACAGACGGAGAGTCCAACAAAAGCGCAATGGACGTGCTGCCAGCCCGTGATGTTCTATGGGGGCGGGATTGGCGTACAGTTTACGATCGGTCTCGATGCGTGCTTGCTCCGCTGTTATTGCTACCTGCTTTGGCAGTGAGCGTAGAGGCGCAAGTTCCTTCATTTTCCACGCTGCCGCCCACCGTTGCTTCTCTCTCCGGAGGGTTTGAAGTTCTGCTGCCAATCGCGAATTCCGGAGAAAGCAGTGCGGCATCCGTCGAAATTACATCGGCTGAACTTAGTTCGGGAGGCATCTCAGTCGCCTCCGTGCTGCATCCCGCGCAATTTCCGCTAAGCGTGGGATCGCTGGCTGCGGGCGCATCTTATCTTTTGGATCTGAGCTTCGGCAAAAGTGCGCTCGTCGTTGGTAAGCCCTATCTCGTCACTGTGAGAGGCACTTACTCGCTCAATGGCAGCACGTTGGGCTTCGCCGTCAATCGTCCCGTGCTTTACACTGCGTCGAGCCCTTTTGGTGGACCGGGAAGCCCGGTTACAGTCGCTCCGGTTCTCGATAGCGCCCATATAGGAACGAAGTTATTCGTTGCCGGAATTGCAGGAACTCTGTCAACAACGGGCGCCGACGGCACCGTGTTCACCTTAACCGTTCCGCCGGATGCGCTTCTGGGAAACGAACTGATTACTATGACACCCGTGTCGTCTCTCGCGGGAGCCCCGGTGAGCGGCGGACTCTTGGCCGCTGTCCAATTTGAACCTGATGGGCTGCAGTTTCTCGCTCCTGTTACGCTTACCATTCAACCGCCTGCCGATATCCCCATCGATCAACAGATTGGCTTGAGTTATCTAGCTGGCGGACAGGACCTGGCGCAAGCGCCGTTGGCTAACTCGAATACGATTACGTTCAATGTGGTTCACTTCACCGGCTACGGGGTTGGCAAGGGCTCCTTAATGCAACCGCTCGCACCGGCATCGAGTTTGGCGCAACTGGAGAACGAAGTTGCGCAACTTCTTTCGCAGACCCGTAATTGTGTAGTTACCGGATCGGGATGCGATCCGCAGACGGAGCAACAACTCGACGGAAAGATCACAGGATTGGAGCAGCTCTTCTTCGATCAGGTGGTTGTGCCTTTGCTGCAACAGGCGCTCACCGATTACACCGTAGCCTTCCAGGCCGCTCAGACTGCGATTGCTTGGCAGAGGCTGGTTATCCAAATGTACCCGGCGGAACAACCGCTTCCCGAACCCTTCCAGACAGACTCGGAATACGTCAACCAAACGATCCCAAAAATTTATGTGAACGCCTTTAATCAAATCGGCCCACTATGCATCGCGACTTCGGATTCTAGTAAACGCGCCGACTACTTCGCCAAACTGTTCTCGATCGTTAGATATTTTGAAAACACATCCGGAGATCCGGGAAAATGGCTTCCGTCGAATTACAAAAATATCAGCGAAGCTTGCATTGTCGGACCGCTAACATTTGATTTCGATTCCGAAGTAAGCGGGTCACAGACTTCACCCGAGTTGGCCGCTGCGGAGACATCTCATGTTCAGGCTCAAGGCGTCCGTCTGAAACCAGATAGCGACGGCAATTATCCGGCAAGTGTCGGTACTCTGGACTATCTCGACTTCACCCTGTCGAACCCGGGATACTGCAGCCTGAGCACATCCACGAACAACGGAACTCTGGAGGTAAGTGGAGTGTTCGACTTGAATCTATTCGCCGAGCCTCATCCCAACCTCCTGCTGACGCTGATCGTAAAAATCAGCGAGGAAGCGACGGTTGGAGAACCTGTTGGGAAAAGCTGTGTGCCGTTAGGCCCCTTCCCGACAGGCTTCTACGAGGAGAACATCGTCGTCGCTCACACGCCGGATGATCCGCCATCGTACCGGATACTAGTGAATTCCAATTCGACGGTTAACTTCAGCGGAACAACTGTTTCAAATGGCCCCGCCACCGCTACGGGGGTCGAAAAGAGCAAGATCGGACTGAATCAAACAAACTGAGCAATACGACGCAGGTTGCTAGTTTGTACGGCCCTCTCTCCAGTTCTCTTGACGGCGGGCCGGCCCAGCATGCCGACTCACACGATAGTCGATGCGATCCCGTCGTTCGCCCGTATTATGTCTGTGCTTGGCCTCATGCTGCGATGCGTGTGTATCTGTGATGTAAGCCGCCCATGTACCTCGCAATCTTCCCTTGACCTGAGACAAAAGCAGCCGCAGACGAAAATCTACGGTGCCGCGCATGGTCAGCCGCTGATCGATGCCGCAATGTGGAGCGTACCGCATGAGCGCGGAAATTGGCGCCCAACCGGACGACATCGAACTGTCCCGCCGTTGGGCCGCTAGCCGGCCGAACCACCGGGGAACGAATTCAAACCTGTCGGCCACAGGAATCGCGACGTAGTTCGGTCAGAATCAACGGGCTTTTGGTTCAAACGCGCTTTGACGTAGCAGCAGCCGTCCTCCAGGAAGTGGTACAAGGAAGAGGCGAGGGCGGTATGGATTCGACAGATCCGCACGCAATCACCGAACTACTTCGCGCCTGGAGTGCGGGAGACCAAGCCGCCTTACGGCATCTGGTTCCACTCGTTTACTCCAATCTGAAGCAACTAGCGAACCGGCAAATTGCGCGCTCCTATCCTGGCCAGACCCTACAAGCCACTGCGCTCGTGCACGAAGCGTATTTGCGCCTGGCTGGCAAGACCGAGTTGGTGTTGAATGATCGCGTTCATTTCTACGCCGTTGCCGCTCACGTGATGAGGGGCATTCTTGTGGATCACGCGCGTGCGCAACACGCAGCAAAGCGCGGCGGCGGCGCATTCACGATTGCGTTGGATGACGCAGTCGCGCTAACGGATGAGAAGAATATTGACATTCTGGCGCTCGATCAGGCGCTGATGAGGCTTTCGAAACTCGACTCGCAGCACGGAAAGATTGTGGAGCTTCGCTTTTTTGGAGGTCTCTCAATAGATGAGATCTCCGACGTACTCCAGATTTCGACTTCCACCGTAAAACGCGACTGGGTACTCGCCAAAACCTGGATCCGTCGCGAGCTCACAAGGCCTTTGCATGACGTCTGAAGAATGGAATGCCGTCAAAGAGGTGTTTGAAGCTTCCCGCGGTCTCTCCGCGCCAATGCGAGATGAGTACTTGTCTCATTCCTGCACCTCGGAGGCCACCCGCTCCGAAGTTGAATCGCTGCTCGACGCCTACGAGGGCGACACCGAATTCCTTGAGGAGCCCGCTCTCGCTTCGCATGAGAGTGCTTCCAGAACGGTGCCGGAGTTCGTGGGTTGCTATGAGATTAGTCGCAGCATCGGCGAAGGTGGAATGAGCAACGTATACGAGGGGTACCGTCGTGATGGTCATTTCCAACAGCGAGTGGCTATTAAAGTTCTCAAGCGTGGGATGGACACCGCGGCGTTGCTCCTTCGTTTTCGGGCGGAACGCCAGATCCTGGCCGAGTTCCGTCATCCTCACACAGCACAACTGTTCGATGGGGGAGCACTCCCGGATGGGCGACCGTTCCTCGTTATGGAGTATGTGGAAGGAGAGCCCATCACCCAGTTCTGCGACCATCAGAAGCTCTCCATAGAACGTCGTCTGGATCTTTTCCTCCAGGTCTGTTCAGCGGTACAGGCCGCGCATCAGAACCTGATCGTGCACCGCGATATTAAACCCGGCAACATTCTCGTCACTGCTGAGGGTGACTGCAAACTGTTGGATTTCGGCATCGCCAAAATCCTGGAACCCGCACGTTATCAGCGTACGCTTGCGCCAACAGTGGCGTCGGAACGCCTGCTCACGCCTGAATATGCCAGCCCTGAGCAGATTCGGGGTGAAACGATAACTACCGCCAGTGACGTTTATTCTCTCGGAGTGCTTCTTTACGAACTTGTCGCTGGGCGATCCCCTTACACTTTCGAATCGCGTCAACTCGACGTTATCGCCCGATCGATGGAAGCCCAAGTAATTACAAGACCAAGCGCGGCCATTCTTGCCACGGAACGTTGCCGGGATGTGGCTGTCAAGCGCTCCACCACGCCCGCGAAGCTTAGGAAGACGCTCCGCGGAGACCTGGACAACATTGTTCTTCGAGCCTTGCGAAAGGAGCCCGGCCGGCGGTACCAGTCAGTCGAACAGATGGCTGATGACATCCGCAGCTATCAACGCGGACTGCCTGTGAGTGCCCGCAAGGAGACGCTGGGGTATCTGGCGAGCAAATTCTTTGCTCGAAATAGGGCCGTCAGCTTCGTTGCAATGCTGCTGCTGCTCGCCATCTTCGCGGGGACGGCTGGGGCTCTCTGGCAAGCACACCGAGCTGAAAGAGAGCGGGCGCGCGCTGAGCGTCGTTTTTCGGAGATAAGGAAGGTCGCGAACTCTTTGATTTTCGAGTTACATGCGGCCATTTTGCCATTACGTGGGTCGAGAGAAGCTCAGGAATTGATCTTGCGTCGCGCTACTGAAATGCTGGATGGGCTGGCAAGAGAAGCTGATAACGATTCAGCCTTGGATCTTGAATTAGCATCCGGCTACCGGCGTTTGGGAGACGCTCAGGGAAACCCGCTTGCCGTTAATCGGGGCGACAAAGCGGCAGCCGTGAAAAGTTATCGCGAGGCGCTACGACTGGGGAAAGCCGCCTTGGCAAGAGATCCCAACAGTAGTGAAGCCAAGCGGGACCTAGCGTCTTCCTACCAGAACCTGAGTAGCATTGCCGGACCTTCGGAGTCAGAGTCGGCGATCAATGCCGCGATCCAACTTCATAGCGACCTGCTTTCTAACCAGCCTTCTGACTGGGCCCGTCGCGTAAGTCTCGGCGTCGACTACCAAAGGCGTGGCGCCCTGCGTTCCCAGCGAGGCGACTTCGTCGGCGCGATGGAGGATCAGCGCCGCTCCTTGGATCTCCTGGAAGAAGTGGCCAAAGCCCACGAGGCAGATACGGGGACTCTCGCTCAACTCTCGTTTGCACACAAGCGCGTGGGTGCCTTGCTGCTTCATGAAAACCGCCTCGGCGAGGCGTTAAGGGAGTATCAGGCCTCGCTGGTCATTGATGAACGCCTCACGGCGGCTCACCCAAACGATGGTATCGCAGAATACAACAAGACGTTTGCTTACAGTGATATGGGCGTCATCTACTTCATGCAAGGCAATTTCTCAAAGGCGGTTGAGTATCAGCGGAAGGCCTTGGCCATCCGTGAGGCGCAAGCCGCTGCCGACCCACGTAATGTGAGGGCGCGCCAAGGCATAGCGCACACCTTGAGTAATCTGGCCTTCAATTTGAGAGACCTCGGCGATCTACAGGGAGCTCTCAACGCCCGGTTAAGGGCGGCAGCCATTCTGCACGACTTTGCGATCGCGGATCCCAATAGCAAATCGGCCTTGGACAAAGTAGTCGAGGAGGAAGATTGGGCTCTCGATCTTGTCGACGAGATGATACGGGGCTTGCCGAAGACAGGCTGTTCTGCGGGATCCCACCCCGTTCGAGATGACATCCAGAGGGCTTACCAGGCTTTGGAATCTCTCCATCCGTCACCGGACATTCGGATAAGGCTTGCCGATGTTCACCGCACTCTCGCTCGGTGTGATTACCTTGACCAGTGAAGGACTGCCGCGGCACATCTACCGGTTCCGATTCACAAAACCTTGAGATTCGAATCATCGGCGTCCGAGCTGTGACACATGGGAGACCACCGGGCGGACCGCACCACATTGCTGATTCAGGACTCGACCGCCTTGTTGAGTCAAAATTCACCAGTTTTGTCCGGTTATGCCTCATTCTGGGAAGCTTCGCCGGATTAGGAACGATATACGGCGTTGTCGTCTCCAATCATGGGGATCGAGCCATCTCGATGCGCAAACGGCGAGGCTCTAAGCCGAACTTCTTGCGCCGGTTTGGGCTCCCTTTGCGTTTAAGTCTTTGAACCATCAGCAGTTTCGCCAAAGTAGAGCATCGTTACAACTCTAGTTTTGTACCCATGTATATTACTATATTTAATTTGTATTGTCAGGTTATTTGTGATAGTATGTTCCCATGTACGTGGAGACTGTCCCCAACCGCAACTCTCCTCCCGCTATTCTCCTCCGTCAAGCCCAGCGGCTGGACGGCAAGGTTGTCAAAACCACTCTCGCCAATCTCTCCCACTGGCCTGCATCCCAGCTCGATTCTCTTCGACGTGTCCTGAAAGGCGAATCTCTGGTTCCTTTGTCGGAAGCATTCCAGATTCAGCGCTCCTTGCCTCATGGTCATGTTGCCGCTGTCCTCGGCTCCCTTCGCCGGCTCGGTCTTGAGCCCATCTTGTCTCGCTCC
Source organism: uncultured Acidobacteriaceae bacterium (assembly GCA_963771305.1). Classification (GTDB taxonomy): domain Bacteria; phylum Acidobacteriota; class Terriglobia; order Bryobacterales; family Bryobacteraceae; genus CAJCIT01. The sequence goes on along the minus strand of CAVYTS010000028.1, from coordinate 46,106 downwards.
CGTTGCCCCGAACGTGATTTGGTGGTGGCCTTGATCGTGGCTCGGATCCTTGCCCCATCCTCCAAACTCGCCACCTGTCGCGGTCTCCGACAAGAAACGGCCACCTCTTCGCTTGGCTCCCTCCTCGGACTGGGTCACGACATTCAGGAGGCCCAACTCTACAATGCCCTGGATTGGCTGCTTACCCGCCAATCCAGCATCGAAAATGCTCTCGCCAAGCGCCACTTGTCAGACGGTTCTCTGGTCCTCTATGACCTCAGTTCCACCTATTTCGAAGGCCGTCACTGCCCGCTGGCCCGCTTTGGCCATTCGCGCGATGAGCGCCGTGGTAATCTGCAGATCACCTTCGGACTGCTGACTGCCTCGGAAGGTCGCCCCATCGCAGTGGAAGTCTTCGAGGGCAATACAGGCGATCCCAAGACCGTCGCCTCGCAAGTCGACAAACTGCGGCTCCGTTTTGGCCTGAAGAAAGTGATCCTGGTCGGCGACCGCGGGATGCTGACTTCGGCACGCATCCGCGAAGACCTTAACCCGCATGCAGGTCTGCAATGGATCTCGGCCCTCAAGTCGGTCCAGATTCAGAAACTGATAACGGGAGGCGCACTGCAGTTGTCGTTCTTCGATCAACAGGACATGGCGGAAATCCAGCATCCATCCTTCCCAGGTGAACGCTTAATTGCCTGCCTCAACCCGCTGCTCGCTGAAGAGCGAACTCGTAAGCGTAATGAACTACTGGAGGCCACTGAAAAGCAGCTCAACAAAATTGTGAAATCTACTCAGCGAAAGAAAAAACCATTGCGCGGCCGCAGAGAGATCGGCCTGGCCGTGGGCCGCATTCTAGGCCGCTACAAGATGGGCAAACACTTCAAGCTGTTCATTGAGGATGACGGTTTTCGTTTCGAGCGCAAGCCGGACAACATTGAACGGGAAGCGGCCCTGGATGGCATTTACGTCATCCGCACCAACGTTCCGGCCGAGGCACTCAGCAGCCAGAAGGTCGTCGGTCACTATAAGGGGCTTTCCGACGTCGAGCGCGCTTTCCGCAGTCTGAAGAGCGTGGATTTGAAGGTCCGCCCCATTTATCATTACCTGGCCGATCGAGTGCGGGCGCATGTTTTTTTGTGCATGCTGGCCTACTACGTTGAGTGGCACATGCGACGAGAGTTGTCTCCTTTGCTCTTCGACGACGACGAGGCGCAGGCGGCAGACGCCGCGCGCAGCAGCATCGTCAGTCCTGCCCAGCGATCGGACAAAGCCAAGCGCAAGGATGCCACCAAGATCACCGCTGATCACTTACCCGTGCACAGCTTTCAAACTCTGTTGAAAGATCTTGCCACCCTGACGCTCAACGAGGTTCGCGTCGGCGCTCAAAACCTCCGCCTGTTAGCCAATACAACACCCGTCCAACTGCGCGCTTTCCAATTACTCCAGGTCTCCGCGTCTTTGTAGCTGTACCCAGTAGGCGACACCGCAAGATTGCGTAACTTCAATCATTGCTGTTGATTACCGCAAACTCCACAAAAGAAGTTCGGACTAAAGGCGGCCCACCGTTATTCGTGGCGTAACGCCACAAGGGGATCTACGTGGCTGGCGCGGCGTGCGGGGATGTAGCAGGCCGCCAGTGCCACAAGCATCAGCAGCAAAGCCACCGCGATCAACGTTATCGGATCGCCCGGCTTTACCTCGAAAAGCATGCTACCTAACAGGCGCGTTACCGCGAGCGATACCGCCGCGCCGATCGCCAGCCCTGATGCGGCTAGAATGAAGCCCTGCCGTACGACGCGCCCGAGCACCCGTCCCGTGGGCGCACCCAACGCCACGCGAATACCGATTTCGCGGGTTCCACGCGTCACCTCGTGGGCTAACAGGCCGTACAGCCCAATGGCCGCCAACAGCAGTGCCACCATCCCAAACAGGCTTGCGAGGCGCGCAACCAGCCGCTCCTGGAAAAGCTGCCTTTCGATCGTTTCGGTCTGTGTCCGTACATTCACCACCGGTATGTCGCTACCGGCTTGCCGCACAACATTGCGCACATCCGGCGTCACGGCCATGGGGTCCCGCGAGGTTCGCAACTCGAACGAGCCGCCCTCAGACGCCGGCACATAGATCGTCGGAGCAATGGAAGTTCGCAGACTCTCATATTTGGCATCGCGCACCACCCCGATAATCTGCCAGCCGGCGCTCGCGGTTTCATCGGGCGCCGGATCGCCATTTACCCCAGGCACATAAGCGCCGAAAGGCTGCCCGAGCGGGTTCAGCATCGGGAAATAGGCGCGCACAAAAGCTTCGTTCACGATCACCGGCTCGGCGATGGTGGCGCGAGCCTGCTTGTCGGCCTCCACTCTAGCTGTCAGTTCGTATTCCTCTGGTTTGAACCCGCTCCCTTGGAGCAGCGGGATTTTCAGGGTTTCGAAAAACTGGGGTCCGACTGGCATATAGTCAGCAGTCTTCCTTGATTTCGGCGGCGTTCCCGGCAAGTGAAAGTCGATGCTCCACAAGCTGCCACTGAGCAGAATACAACCGGAATAGCTCACCCCGGTCACACCGGGAATAGCGGCGAACCGGTCCCGCAGATCGCGATAGAAAGCCGCGGTGCGTTCGCCCTTGTACCCGGTGAGCGTGGCGTCCACATCGAATGTCAGCAGATTACCGGTGGCAAAGCCCGGATCGATACTTCGCAGGTTCTGCAGAGTATGAACCACCGATCCGGCGCCCACCATGACGACGACAGTAAGCGCGACTTGCGCAACCACCAGAATGTTTCCCAGGCGGGATCGACCCTGCCGGCTGCCCAGCCCGCCCGCGGTATCTTTCAAAGCCGCCGTCAGGTCGATACGCATGGACCGCATCGCGGGGGCAATTCCGAATAACAATCCGGTTAAAAGAGCAGCCGCCAACGTGAAGCCCAGCACGCGCCAATCGATGTCAACGGAAAATCGAAACCACGAGTCTGAATGGTTGAGGGCAAAATCGACCAGCCCGTGCGCACCCCAATAAGACAGGAGAATCCCAAGGGCACCTCCGATCAGCGACAGCGTCATGCTTTCGGTCAGTAATTGGCGCACCAGGCGCGCGCGTGACCCGCCCAGAGCCAGCCGTACTGCGATCTCCTTCTGCCGCGCCGCCGCACGCGCCAGCAGGAGCCCCGCGACGTTCGCGCAGCCAATCAGCAGCACGATCGCAACCGCAATCATCAATACGCACAGCATCGTGGAGATGTCGCCGCGCAGCCCGGTCAAACCAGTTTGCGCCGGCAGCAGTTCAATGGCGGGGCGATCCTCGGCCTTGGCTATGGGTCTTTCCGCATGCAGCAGGTCATACGCGAACATGCTGGTAAGCTGGCTCTCCGCGGAAACCACGGAGATTCCCGGCTTCAAGCGGCCCGCACTCACAATCCACCAGGAGCCTGCATCCTCTTGGCTGGGTGTCCACCTCGGGCCAAACTCCAAGTTAGGCCGTTGCGACAGCGCCACCGAGAAATCGCGCACATTGCCTGGCGTGAGGTAAGCAAACTCCGCGTCGGCCACACCAACCACTGCGAAGGGCACCCCGTTCAGGTCTAGTGTCTTTCCAACTATCGAAGGATCTGCGCCGAACTGTTGCCGCCAATAACCATACGTCAGTACCACCACGGCGGGTGCGCCAACTTTGTCATCCGTGGGAATTAGCACGCGCCCCAGCGCCGCCCCCACGCCAAGCGCTCGAAAATAATCGCCCGAAACATACTGCGGGCTGGCGCGATGTACCCCGCCGATGCCGCTCACCGTTATCGGTCCGCCACTCGCGAATTCCGCCAGGCTCGAAAACGGTCCGCGTTGGCGCACATCGTCGAGGAATGGTTTTGATAATGAGCAGCCGTGCTGGTTGGCGCCCTGTCTTTGGTTGTCGCAATCGCCGTACGAGCTGTGGCTGTGGAGTTTTGGGCCTGACCGCATGGTCCACTCGAGCAACATCAGGTGTTTAGGATCACGCACCGGGAGCGCCTTGAACATGACCGTATTGATGACGCTGAAAATTGCGGTATTGCCGCCGATGCACAGCGCTAGCGTTAGCACGGCCACGGCTGCGAATCCGGGATTTTTCGCGAGCAGGCGCAGGCCGTAAATTACGTCCCGTTGCCAGCCGGTGAACCAGGATAGGCTTCCACGGGCGTTGAGTTCGCGGTCTTCGGTCTGCTGCTGCCAAGCTATCAAAATCGGTTCCTTTCCGTGATGCGCGTCGGCCAGCGCATTGGTCAGTGCTTGCCAGTCGCTGATGTGTTCCCGCGCGATCTCGGCTGCCTGCTCTTCGCTCGAGCCCATGCGTCGCGCTTCGGAGTACGCATCCTCCATCTGGCGCGCCAATTCTTCGATGATCTCGGCTTCGCGCTCGGGACGGAAGCCTTTGAGGCGCAGATGGCGCCGTACGTATTCGTGCCAGTCAGGCATGGCTCGGCCGCACAATCTGGTTGATAGTAGCCACAAACTCCTCCCAGGCGCTGCGCTGGTCTTTCAGAAATTTTCGCCCCGCAGGCGTCAGCCGGTACAGGCGCCGCCGCCGTTCGGCCGGTTTTTCCAGCCAGCGGCCGGCAATCAGGCCGCGATCCTCCAGGCGAAACAGAATGGGATAAAGCGAACCGATGCGAAAGCGAATTTGCCCTTTGGTGCGCTCTTCAATGAGTTTGCCGATGTCGTATCCGTGGCGCGGACGCGCTTCGAGAAAAGTGAGAACGAGAAGCTCGGCGCTGCCTTTGGAGAGGTCGCGATTGAACATTATACTTTACAGAAGTATACTTCGGCGACGTATAGCTTGGCAACTTGACCGAACGGCCCCTTCCGAAAACCGAGGATGAGCCTTTTTCTACATCTTCCCGGGTATTTGCTGTTTGCTGCCGGACGCCCAGAGAAGAGGACGGCTCAACCTAGACCGGGTTATGGCCCCGAGCATCGTTGGCCCCGACGGACGACTGAAACGGCCATAAATCACATCCTAGGAAGTGAAGCCCGAGCGAGTCACGCCACTCGGAGGAGCCTCGACCGGAGCGGGTGCCGATTCCTGGTGAGAACCGCCCTTCCTACTACCAACCCCGGTCGCAGTTCCCGAAGTGCGGTCGAATTCGGAGCGATATGCGGTGATATCGGTAGCGAAACCAGCTGCCACACGTCGCGTGTAACATCGGCAGTTCTCCTGAGAGTGAAAACGGAGAGGATTACAGAGGAGCACCGACTTATCAGGCTTGATCTGAATCGGTGAGACAGCGATGGCGCCCGACATCCTACGGGAACCTCTGTTCCAGCTTAAGCGCCGTTTGCGCCGGTATCGCCGAACCGACGGCAGGAGAAAGAAGAAACTCCGTGACCCCGTGCCGGTACTGGAGGTACCGGGTCAGTTTGTCTGTTAGATCTTACGGCCAAGCCTGCTATGCTTACTAAGTCTTCCAGATAATCGTTCGATTCCGCGACGCCGATTTCCCGCCTCAGGCATAGGTCAAGCTCCAATTGAACTCTTAAGATAAGGAGCATTTGTACATGCGCACATTTGTGGGAATCTGCTTCCTCGCCCTCGTAGCACTCGGCGTTCCGGCTGCCGGGGCCAACATCGACTATGAGATCAATTTCTCGGGATCCGGTCTACTGCCCACTTCTGGGAGTTTTGCCTATGACTCGACTACCTCGATGTTCTCCGACTTCACTGTCGTCTGGGACGGATTCACCTTCGATTTGACCTCTCCGGCGAACTTAGCTAATGGCGGTGACGCCGGGTTTCCGGCGTGCATCGACGGTTTAACCGGGGGAGCCGGGACGTTCGCCATGCTCTCCGGGAATTGTGACGGAGCCCCCAACGAAGTGACAAACTTTGGCGCCGCTCACTATTCTAATCATAATGTCGTTAGTTTCATGACATATAACAGCGTTCTGGTGCAAGTGGACGGAGGGGGGGAAGTCCAGCAGCTCTCAATTTACGCTGATGCTCCGATTTCAAGGCCTAATGAACAGCGCAGTTTCGAGGGCGGTTGGACCATTTCGCAAGTGCCGGAACCCTCGAGTCTGATCTTATTGTTTGTGGGTCTCGCGCCGATTGCGCTCGCAGTTCGGAGGCGTGGCGCGTCTCAGAGCCGCCGGGTTTCAGAGGAAGTCTGAATCACCACAGGTCTTTGGATCTTTCCTGATTCCCACGACGGCAGGGCGCGGCCACCGCGATCATTCCTACGTTCTCAACGGAGACCCCGTTTCCTCCGGTTCCTGGAATCATCCCTCTATCTCCGCCCTCATTACATCAGTTATCACGTCGGCAAACACTGCCCCACCGGTGTTGATGAGCGAGTAATTTCCGAATTGTGCGTCATCCATCCCCTATTCTGCTTCCATCGGCCTTCGTCAATGAGATAGACCTGCTTCTCTTGGTCAAGGGTTAGCCTGCGCTCTGAGACCTGCTGCGCAGAAGCCAGAGCAATGACCCGACAAGGGTTATCGCAGTTACGCAGGCGGCGCGACGGTGCACAGAGACGAGGCGAAAGTCGTACATCGAGAGTCTAATCTCAGCATCACGACCTTTGAAGACCGCTGCCGGGGCGGAGTCCGATCGATCAAAGCCTGTCTGAAGAGATGCATCCCGTGAAAACGGGCCATATTGTCTGCAATCGTGGCGAGCTAGGTGTCAGGACAGCACATGGCACAATCTACTTTCCCGGAGTAGTCCAGCCGATTGCAATCAAGGCAGTGTGCGGAACGAGTCCAGGATCTGTTTCAGCTGCGCAGTTACTCGTTTTACATCAACGCTCGTGAATTCCTTGATCGTTCCAGCGGGGTAGACCGCAAGGTTTGCGAATGTGACGCGAACCGCCAGTTCATAACATCTTCCGTGCGTGAAACCGCGGTATAGGTCGGGTGCAAATGTTGTGGTTCATTGCAGCTCCGCCGTTCCGAGCGTGCAGAAATCGAACGCCGTCGATCATCCGGCTGGGACTGTTGGCATCGATCCGAAGCTCTGCCTCCGACAATGTTGACACCCCATACTTGCCGGGGTCTATGCAAGCCTGCTCAGTCTTCGCCGGCAGCAGCGTGACTTCTCGAGGCGCCATTGAAAGTGGTTCCCTTGTGACGTTCGCGTGGGTAAGTGATGCAGACCGGTAAGTCACCGTGGCAGATCAGGAAATGCCCTCCGAACTCACCCCCGCCGGTGTGCACCCCACAGCCGGGAGGAAGAGGCACCCACGACGATGAAGACCACCATCCGTAAGAACGCGCCCAAGGCCGCAACATCCGCCAACTCGCAAAACACCACGCCCGTCGCGCGTTTCACAATCGCGATGACTCGGCCTTCTTGTTGCTGCGCTCCGGGTTTTGCGGCTTTTCTTCGAGGAGGGCTGCGGCGGCGTTTCGGGCGGTTCCTGTTCCGCAGCGTGGGGCGTTGCTAGCGGTGGTGGTGGTTTCGACGTTTATCATAAGCTTCTGGTCATCCTTTTCTGCGCGCGCTTCGCGAATGTCGATTCATCGCTCTGTTGCCAGAAACAAGTCAGCAGAGTTTTTGAGAAATCTCGAGCCTGATTGGGCAGCGAACTTCAGTAGTTGAGGCGGATATCACATGTACAATGTCAGACTGAGGTAGGAGATCCAATGGCCAAGAAAAAGAAGGCTGAACGGGCGATTGATAAAGCCGTCATACGGGCGCTCCATAAGGGTGTTTCAGAGAAGGCAGTCGGAAAGATCGTTGAAAAGGCGATCGACGGTGTTGCCGGTGACAAGCGAGACGAGCACGAGGCAGGCAAGAAGAAGGCAAAATCAGTGGAATCAAAGAAGAAATCCGAGCCCGCAGCAGCTGCATAGAAGTGGGAGGCTTCGTTGAGGAATCCTCAGCAAGGTGTGCTAGTGGGGCGGCCCGTGATCGATTTTCAACCTTGAAATTGATGTGTATAGCGGTCTCTCTCCGCGGGCTTAGCACACGACGCTCAGTTGCCCAGAACGAGCAAGCAGAATCTTCAGGAGTTTGCGAGCACGCTTCAATCCGGCGTGCGGCGGGCCTCTTATGTGGCTACAGAACGGGGCGGGGGGATGATACCGTCGGAGCATGAAGGATCACGCAGCTCTGTTTCCCATCGACGGCCAGATCCTAGGCTTACGAGGCAGCAGATGGCGATCTCGCGTTGTGAGCACTCATGCTTCGACGCTTTCCGACAGAATCCTATTTAAGCTCCTTTTTCTATCGCTCGAAAATCCGTCCAAAGCTCCGATCAGCATGGATTATTGGCTATCCTTGGCGGGCCTGACTGTAGAGCCGGATGTTTATACCCCCGCCGCAAGGGATTTCCTGCTTGACTGGCTATCCTCGGCATCTCACGGACCGGAAGCGTATTTCTATGGCGACAAGTTTGGGGGTGGCCACGGATAATTTTGTGGCGATGTTTGATCGGTTCCGAATCATGTAGAATAGCGGCGCTGCTTCAAAGGTGCGCTAATGCCGAAGAAGATCGATCCCCTGAACAAGAAAATGTACGGCGCTGTAACCGTCGTGCTCACTGTTGCCGATGTGAAGGCAGCGGTGAGTTTCTATCAAAAAGCGTTTGGCTTCACAAAACGCGGAATCATGAATGGGCCAGACGGCAAACCGATGCATGCTGAACTGATTGTCCCTTCCAAATACTCCGCCTCACGAAGAATCAAGGACTTGGCCGGCGTTCTTGTGACATTGTTACTGGCGTTATCGAACGTGCTTGGGAATAACGGTTCGGGTTTTCGGACACTACGCCCATCGCTGCACAGGCGAGACCTGATGACGAAGGGGCCGCTTACGCGACCCCTCGTTTTTCTGACCGGTCTTTGCGGTCCAGAACGTGGATTGATTCAATGACGATTTCGGTGACCGGCCATTGCACTTTGATCGGTCCGCTCTCGGTTTCGATGCTGCGCTCCTACTCTCGATGGGTGAGTTCGCCTTCGAGGAATACATGCGAGCCGGTGGGAATCTTGGCGGTGTAGTCGGCCGTTGAGCCGAATGCGACGCAGGAGTGCCATTGGGTCTTCTCCTGCCATTCATCATTTGCGTCTTTGTAGCGCTTGGTTGTCGCAATCGAGAGTCGGCTGATATTGCGACCGTTCTGCGTTGCTGAGGTTTTTGCATCGCGGCCCGTGAAGCCGCAGAGAGTGATTCGATTGAGATTCATAGTTTGAGTCTTCCTTTCTTGATTGCATTGAGAGTTGCGCAATGCAACTCCTGCCTGACCGGCGAGGTTCGGGGGTAGCAACTGTCCAGCTGAGGGGAATCGCCCATCGTGGAAGCGAAGCGACACGACGAAGCGCAGCGGAGGGCTGCACAAGCGGCAGCACGGAAGCCTGGGGATACGGCTTGACGGGCGCGAGGGCCGGAGCCCTTAGATTCGGTGGGGGCTTTCCCCCGAATTCGTCTGTGACTTCGGTTTTTTACTTCTCTCCGTTTGTTCCCACTGTTCCCAGAACGATCTTCTACTGGGAACAAGGCAACTGATTGATACACTGCGTTGTTCCTACTGTTCCCGGTGTTCCCACTTCGTTCAGAACTTTTCCAGGCGACCCAATCGCATTTGACGAAATAGACGGAAGCAGAGCAACTGGGAACACTAGGAACCGCGATTCTTTTCATAGGTTTCAACTGGGAACAGACCGGGAACAGGACTGAGAACACTGGGAACATTTACGCCTCCAGCCGGCGATATCGCCACTCCAGCCTCGTTCCTTGGCGTTCGCGGTAACGCTCCCAACCTAGTCCCTGAAAGCAGCGTGCGACGCGGTTCTTATCCGATTGCGTCCACTGCGCCCGCGGCTTATCAAGACACAACGAGAGCACTTCTCCGATGGCCGCACTCGGCCGGTCCTCAATCCAACGTGCAACGAGTTCCTCCCATGGATCTCCTTCGTAACGGTCCGCTTGCTCCGCCGCGGCCTCTTGGACAAGCTCGGCTGTTTCCAACCACCAGAGGAAGCCTCGATCAAACCGGGCTTTGGCTTCCGCCCACAGTTGATCGCGATCCCGCGCGAGACCATCAATGTCAATCGAGCCACACGCGACTGGCCAGAAGCGGCGGCCACCGGTTTCGTCTCGGAGATAGTTGGAGTGATTGACGGTCCCGGCAAACACGCATTGGCGTGGCGATTCGACCAGGCGTTTCCCGTAGGGTGGCCGAAAACGGTCCGTGGTGCGGCTCATGAAGGCCTTGATACGGCCGACTTCGGAGCGGTTGAGCGTATCGAGTTCGGAAAGCTCGATGATCCATACGCCCCGCGTCTGTAAGACTGAGTCTTTACTGCCCAAATCCGCCAGTTCATCGGTGAAGTAGGGCCCTGCTAAGGTCTTCAGTGCCGTCGATTTCCTACTGCCTTGCGGTCCTTCGAGAATCAGACAGCAGTCCGCTTTGACACCGGGCCGATAGATGCGTGCCACCGCTGAGACCAGCCAGCGAGCACCAACGGCTCGGCTGTAGTTCGTGTTCTGAGCACCCAGGTGTGTCGTTAACCAGCGGTCCAGACGTTCCACCCCATCCCAGGAAATGCTTTCGAGGTAACGGCGGACCGGATGGAAGGAACGGTCTTTCGAAACCGTCTGCACGGCCTGCGCTGCAATGGTGACGTCGACCAGGATGCTCTTGCGCTGAAGCCAGTCGGCCGCGAGACGGTCTTCCTGGTCGCTCCATGTTCCGTTCGGGACCGGACCCCACGGCGCCGGCCGCAGGGCGATGGGTGAGAGGGCGAACTCATCAAAGGCGAGCACCCCTTTCCATTCCGGGGCATGCCGGAGCGCTGCGATCGCGTTGGCCAAGACCGGATAAATGTTGCCCTCTGGATAGCTGGCGGTGGGCTTTGCTCGAATCAACTCCTTCCGCCAATCGAACGGAGTGAACGAAACCCGCGAGATTTCGGCCAGCACCGTCTCCGGCCCGACAGCCGCGAGATGATCATCGATCCTTTCCCTTGCGCGAGATCCCACTCCAGAAAACCGACGACCGCTCCTTGCCGGCGCAAGTGTTGGGCGAGTTCCGCACGAGCGATCCGCACCTGATCTTTCGAGTGAGCGTCGGCGTCGAAGGCGATGATGACCTTGCGATCCTTCCAGGTGATCCACTCCAGGTCCGGAATGGGACTGTCCCTCCAAAATATTCTGGTCGACCTGCAATCATTGAGGTTGATCGACTTCCATTTGCTCTTCGTTTCTGCCGCGGAACAGCTGCTCACAGTGCTCGGCGTACTCATTTCGATGTTCAGGACCTCGGCCCGCCTGCGGCTAGAGAATCTCGCCTTGCGGCAACAACTCGCCGTTTTACATCGGTCGGCGCCAAGACGGCTGAAGCTAACGCCGGCCGACCGAATGTTCTGGGTCTGGCTGCGGCGCGTGTGGGGCGACTGGAAATCGGTCCTGATGATTGTCAAGGCCGACACAGTTGTCGCTTGGCAGCGTAAAGGCTTTCGCTTGTTTTGGACGTGGAAAATCCACCGGGGAAAGCCAGGTCGGCCCTGCGTGCCGCAAGAGGTTCGGAACCTGATCCGGATTATGAGCCGCAACAACCCGCGCTGGGGTGCACCACGCATTCACGGCGAGTTGCTCAAGCTGGGCATTGAGATCACCGAACCAACGGTAGCCGAATACATGGTTCGACTGCGAAAACCGCCTTCACAGACTTGGCGGACCTTCCTTGAGAATCACGTGAAGAGCATAGTATCGGTAGACTTCTTCACCGTGCCCACGATTCGGTTCCAGTTGCTGTATGTCTTCCTGGTTCTTGCTCACGATCGGCGGCGCATTGTGCACTTCGGCGTGACTGCTCATCCAACTGCGGAGTGGACCGCCCAACAACTTCGTGAGGCCTTTCCGTGGGACAGTGCGCCTCGGTATCTGCTTCGCGATCGTGACCAGATCTTCGGGAAGGAATTCGTCGATCAGGTGAAGGCGATGGGTATCAAACAGGTGCTATCGGCGCCGCGGTCTCCATGGCAAAGGGCGTACATCGAACGGCTGATTGGGTCGATTCGCCGCGAATGCCTGGATCATGTCATCGTCTTCGGCGAAGGCTCTCTGCATCGAACGCTCACGGCCTATTTTGCTTATTACCATGAGTGGCGAACTCATTTGTCGCTCGCCAAGGACGCCCCGCGATTCCGACGGATGCAGCCTTCCACCGAAGGCAAAGTAATCGAGATTCGTGAAGTGGGCGGCCTGCACCATCATTACGAACGCCGCGCCGCCTAAGAACGCGATTCAAACACACGGACAGAAATCTGAAATAAGTCCGAGCCGCGTAGTGATACGCGGCTGCGTCAATCTCCGGCCACTAAGGATTCCGACGTTTCTAATGACGGGTCGTTCGCATCTCGCTCCCTCGTTTGGCCGCGTGGTTCGGGTTTATTTGTAGGCACAATCATCAAGCAGAACATGGGTGCTGAAATTGGAACACAGCCCGAAACCGCGGGTGGTAATGGCTACTTTGACTTTTGGCCCCGGCGGACAGCGGCTTAGAGCGCAGTCGGACACGTCATATTGGCGATAGTGCAAGTCTTAGCGGAGGCGAAAAACTGTTCATCCATGGCCAGGTCCGTACCTGTTGATTCCATAGAAGTGAGCTTCGGCATCTGAAGATGGCCAGGACAACCAGTCAACCAGGAAGTCTTTCGCTGCGGAAGCATAGGTATCCGGCTCTACGGTAAGGCCCGCGAAGGACAGCCAATAGTCCAGACTGATGGGGGATTTCGGCGGCTCTTCAAGTGAAGTGAAGAGGAGTTTGAATAGAACTCGGTCGGAAAGAGCCGAAGCATGAGTGCTTACAACGCGAGCTCTCCATGTTCCGCCGTGGAGGTCCATGACCTGACCGTCGATGGGAAAGAGATGGGCATGGTCTTTCATGGCTCGGGGGTAGCCTTATGAAGCGGTCCTGAGATGTGCCAACAGACGCTCACGAGCCTTCGCGTAATGGATATAGGCAGTTTCTTCTTGCCGGTGCCACTGTGCCAAGTCCAGAATGCTGTGGATCGACATAGGCGTCGATAGGACCGAAGTCCGATCACAGGTCTCTTGCAAGACGCTGTTGTATATGCTGAGTGTCGATTTATACGTATCCCGCAAGGACATCAGACTCGTGCTGCTCACCATCGCGGTGCTCATTTCCGTCGCAGGAAAGAGCTGGAGCCACGTCCTCAAATGGAACGACCCTTAAGATACGGCACCCTAAGTCTAGCACCGCAGGTCGTTGGGGTACCGTTAACTGGTGTTATCGGTAGCGAAAGCACGGCCGCTGCAACCATATGCAGTTCTCCCTTTGAGGGCCCTGTCGGAGAGGATCGCAGACGATAATGCTTAGGACCGTATCGGAAGCGCCGCGGCCACGTAAAGGGATCGGCTGGAGCGCAACGCAAAGGCGTGGCCGCGGTGGTTTCGATACGGTGCGATGAAGGAAGCCTCTCCGGATTGGCAGGAAGCTGCTATGCATTTTGATTCGACGGCGGCCGTGCGTGGGGCTGTGGGAGGGGACATCGGAAGGCAGCACGTTGGGATAGAAGTGGGCTCACGGGTGTAGATCGTGGTTGTAATGAGGCAAAGGATCGGTGGGAGGATGCCAGAGAGGCGGGCAGAAAGCGGGCCCACTGGAGAACTGCGATGTTGCAAGCGCAGCAGTAGCGACCTCTTGCCGAAGTGTTGGACGCTCGGCGATGAATACGCTTCGGCATCTCAGGCGACCTGGGCTTCCGGCGGAGAACGGAGCTTGATCTGGACGGCGGTAAGTCGCTCGATCACAACCATAGGACCACCGCACAGCGGACAGGTCCAAAACGGCGCCGACTGGCCTGGGGAATCAGAGTGAGTTGATGCGGGCGGCGTCACGGGTGAACCGGCCGGAAGCAGGTGCTTACAAAGAGGAACCAGTACCCCACGACGACGGCTGGCGAGGAAACCGAAGTGGCGGATTCGGACGAAGCCACGCGGCAGCACATGCAGTAAAAAGCGACGCAAGAATTCGTCGACAGGCAGAGTCAGGAATCGCTTCTTGTTTTTGTGAGCGGAGTCGCGCCAGCGGAACGTCACCTGGTCCTCAACGAAGGAAACGAGACGGTGGTTGGAAATCGCAACGCGATGAGTGTAGGCGCCGAGGTAACGAAGTACCTGCTCGGGTCCACCGAAAGGCGGTTTGCAGTAGACCACCCAGCGCGGCGCGTAAAGCTGACGGATCAAACTCCGGAACAGCCTGGGCTGAGCCAGGCCGCGAAGCAGGCCGTGAAACTGGAGTTGTCCGGAAGCGTGAGCCTGCTGGAGCGCTTCGAGAAACTTGCCGCGGAAGACTTCGCTGAGAACCCCTACCGGTAGAAAGAAGCGGTCATTTCGGGGGCGCACCCAGTGCGCGTGATCGCGAGACAAGCCGCCAGCGGCCACGACACAGTGAACGTGGGGATGATGCTGCAGCTTCTGATTCCAGGTGTGGAGGACGCTGAAGAAGCCGATCTCGGCGCCGAGATGCTTCGGGTCCGCGGCAATTTCGATCAAGGTCTGGGTGCTGCAGCGGAAAAGCAGCCCGTAGATCACTTCTTTATTTTGCAAGGCCAGAGGCGCCAATTGGTGGGGCAGCGTAAACACGACATGAGCGTAGGGCGTAGCGAGCAGTTCGGCGCGCCGGGCGGTCAGCCAGCGGTCGCGCGTCTGGCTTTGGCACTTCGGGCAGTGCCGGTTGCGACAAGAGTTATAGGAGATGGCGCGATGACCACAGCCGGAGCACTGATCCAGATGACCGTCCGTAGCCAGAACATTCTGAGCTTCTAAAATCAGCGATCCGGCGCCTTTGAGCCGGTTATCCACCGAGGCGACGTTACGCCATGTTACAACGGTGAGTTCGTGCTGGAATGCATACTCAGTTTCCTCGCTGCCGTCCGCGTCTTCTTGCGAAGTCGAAGCGACACCGCCCTTGAAATTCTCGCTCTCCGGCAGCAGGTCGCCGTCCTCAAACGGAAACGGCCGCGTCCACCTTTGAACCGTGTCGATCGACTTTTCTGGGTCGCTCTGCAACGCCTGTGGTCACGATGGACCGACGTCCTCGTCATCGTGAAGCCGGAGACGGTGGTGGGATGGCATCGTGCGGGCTTTCGCTTGTACTGGCGGTGGCGATCTCGGCCACGCGGTGGCCGACCGAAGGTAACCGAGGAGGTTCGCACTGTCATTCGCCGCATGGCGGCTGACAATGCGGACTGGGGAGCACCGAAAATCCACGGAGAACTTTTGAAGCTCGGCATCGAGATCTCCGATCGCATGGTCGCTCGGTATCTGCAACGATTGCGGCGGCGCGGTGATCCCGCCAAGCACTGGCTCGCCTTCCTCGCTAACCATCGCGAAGTGATCGTGGCCTTCGACTTCTTCACCGTGCCCACCCTGACCTTCCAGCTACTGCATTGCTTCTTCGTTATCGAGCATGGCCGACGCAGGATTCTGCATTTCAACGTTACCCGCCATCCGACGGCCGATTGGGTTGTGCAACAGTTGCGTGAAGCATTTCCCGAGGCGGTTCAGCATCGTTATACCATCCTCGACCACGACTCGAAATTCGATGCCGATGTGATTGCTTTCCTGAAGGCAACCGGTCTGACGCCGAAACGCACAAGTGTGCAGGCACCCTGGCAAAATGGGGTTGCGGAACGCTGGGTGGGAAGCTGCCGACGCGAGATTCTCGATCATGTCATCGCGCTGAACGAACGGCATCTCCAGCGGCTCGTTCGCGACTACGTCAGCTACTATCACGACGACCGAATTCACGATTCCCTCGATAAAGACACGCCGCATCGGCGGCCAGTGGAAAGCAAGCCTTCTCCGTCTGCGACGGTGATCTCCAGCATCCGGCTCGGTGGCCTTCATCATCGATATAGCTGGCGCGAAGCTGCGTAACGCTCACTTGCGTCTGTTGACCCCGCTGTGATCTTTGCAGTCTGCGCGCCGGAGTGCGGTCGGCGACGCTCAACCGGTGCGTAGGAAAGACGGGGCCGGTGGCGCTCTGGTCGCCACAGCCCATTTTTCCCTGCTGTTTTCTCACTTATCTGCGGCGGTTTGGCCTGGTCAGCTACACGTAAAGCGAACATAAGAAGCGCAGTGCGCCGTCGCTTAACACGTTCGTCAGGACCAGACGAGGTTTTGGCTACACACACCTTATAATCCGCAGGGTTTGCTTGCACAAGCTGCTGAGAGGCGCTCATGCTCAGATGCAACAAGTCGCAGCGTCCCGTCGCCCAGTGTCCGTAGCCAGAACATTCTGAGCTTCTAAAATCAGCGATCCGGCGCCTTTGAGCCGGTTATCCACCGAGGCGACGTTACGTCATGTTACAACGGTGAGTTCGTGCTGGAATGCATACTCAGTTTCCTCGCTGCCGTCCGCGTCTTCTTGCGAAGTCGAAGCGACACCGCCCTTGAAATTCTCGCTCTTCGGCAGCAGGTCGCCGTCCTCAAACGGAAACGGCCGCGTCCACCTTTGAACCGTGTCGATCGACTTTTCTGGGTCGCTCTGCAACGCCTGTGGTCACGATGGACCGACGTCCTCGTCATCGTGAAGCCGGAGACGGTGGTGGGATGGCATCGTGCGGGCTTTCGCTTGTACTGGCGGTGGCGATCTCGGCCACGCGGTGGCCGACCGAAGGTAACCGAGGAGGTTCGCACTGTCATTCGCCGCATGGCGGCTGACAATGCGGACTGGGGAGCACCGAAAATCCACGGAGAACTTTTGAAGCTCGGCATCGAGATCTCCGAACGCACGGTCGCTCGGTATCTGCAACGATTGCGGCGGCGCGGTGATCCTGCCAGGCACTGGCTGGCCTTCCTTGCTAACCATCGCGAAGTGATCGTGGCCTTCGACTTCTTCACCGTGCCCACCCTGACCTTCCAGCTACTGCATTGCTTCTTCGTTATCGAGCATGGCCGACGCAGGATTCTGCATTTCAACGTTACCCGCCATCCGTCGGCCGATTGGGTTGTGCAACAGTTGCGTGAAGCATTTCCCGAGGCGGTTCAGCATCGTTATGCCATCCTCGACCACGACTCGAAATTCGATGCCGATGTGATTGCCTTCCTGAAGGCAACCGGTCTTACGCCGAAACGCACAAGTGTGCAGGCACCCTGGCAAAATGGGGTTGCGGAACGCTGGGTGGGAAGCTGCCGACGCGAGATTCTCGATCATGTCATCGCGCTGAACGAACGGCATCTCCAGCGGCTCGTTCGCAACTACGTCAGGTACTATCACGACGACCGAATTCACGATTCCCTCGATAAGGACACACCGCATCGGCGGCCAGTCGAAAGCAAGCCTTCTCCGTCTGCGACGGTGATCTCCAGTGTCCGGCTCGGTGGCCTTCATCATCGATATAGCTGGCGCGACGCTGCGTAACGCTCACTTGCGTCTGTTGACCCTGCTGTGCTCTTTGCGGTCTGCCGCCGGAGTGCGGTCGGCGACGCTCAACCGGTGCGCGCCACCGATAGGACAGACGGGGCCGGTGGCGCTCTCGCCGCCACAGCCTATTTTTCCCTCCTGTTTTCTCACTTATCTGCGGCGGTTTGGCCTGGTCAGCTACACGTACCGCGAACATAAGAAGCGCAGTGCGCCGTCGCTTAACACGTTCGTCAAGACCAAACGGGGTTTTGGCTACACACAACCCAGGTACGGCTACTCGTACATTGCTGGTCCGGAAACCCGATTCTTGTCGACAAATCGCCTTCGCACCAGGAAAGGGCCAAGGAACTCCCTTTCAGACACTCCGGCCGAATGACGCGCAATCCGGACAATGCCAGCGCTGCGTCCGAGTGGCCGACTTATACGCTCGGAGTTAGGGGATCGCCGGAGTGTGTTCGTGCCCGAATTGTTCGATGGAAGGGCTGTTCGCAACAGATATCCGTACGGCAGGGATATTCGCGATCCGCGCCGCTTCGGGACCAAGGTTGCCGGCAGACAGACTGCGCGGCGAGGTAGAATTCTCACACGGCCCACCGCTCGACAGGTGGTGCGAGTCATGATCGGGAACACCATCTCCCACTACCGCATTGTGGAAAAGCTCGGCAGCGGGGGTATGGGGGTCATTTACAAGGCTGAAGACAGTCGCTTAGGCCGAAGCGTGGCTCTCAAGTTTCTGCCGGACGATTACGCCAAAGATCGCGCTGCACTAGAACGGTTTCAGCGAGAGGCCCGCGCGGCTTCGGCTTTGAATCATCCCAATATTTGCGTGATCTACGACGTTGGCGAACACGAACTGCACCCGTTCATCGTGATGGAATTGCTGGAGGGCCAGACGCTGCGGGAGCGCATCGCGGGCAAATCGCTGAAGACCGGTGAGTTGCTGGAGATTGCGATTCAGGTCGCTGACGCATTGGACGCTGCGCATTCTAAGGGGATTGTTCATCGCGACATCAAGCCAGCGAACATTTTTGTGACGCAGCGCGGGCAGGTCAAGATCCTGGACTTCGGTTTGGCCAAGCTGATGCCGGGAGCTGCGAGCCCGAAAGCCGCGCTGCCCTCGGACGCGATGACCGAAGAGATGCTTACCAGTCCTGGCACCGCGGTGGGCACTGTTGCCTACATGTCGCCCGAGCAGGCTCTGGGAGAAGAGCTGGATGTGCGCACGGATCTGTTCTCGTTCGGTGTGGTGCTGTACGAAATGGCGACAGGTGTGCGAGCGTTCTCCGGCAGCACGACAGCGGCACTGTTTGACGCGATCCTGCACAAGGCGCCCGTCTCGCCTGTGCGGTTAAATCCAGAAACACCTGCGAAGCTCGAAGAGATTGTCAACAAAGCGCTGGAAAAGGATCGCGACGTCCGTTATCAGCATGCTTCGGAGTTACGCGCCGATCTGAAGCGGTTGAAGCGCGATACGAGCTCTAACCGGCCTGAGGCAGCGCAAGCATCGGCACCACGCGCTTTAACGTCGGATTCCGTCATCATCGCCGGCTTCGTCAAGCGGCACAAAAAAACTGCCATTGGGAGCGTTGTCGTGGTGGCTGCGCTGGTTTGCCTGACATGGTTTGCCCTGCGGCGCGCGCCTAAGCCTTCAGACGAGTTCATTAAGAAGCCCTCAGCCGAGTTAACGGAGAAACGGCTGACCTTCAACTCCAGCGACAATGGTGTCCGTAGTGCAGCCCTTTCCCACGATGGCAAGTACCTTGCTTATTCGGACGGGGCCGGTATTCACGTGAAGCTCATCTCAACGGGGGAAGAGCGCATCATCCCAAGGCCGGCCGGTGTTCCTGCCAGCGCCTACTGGTTTGTCGACTCGTGGTTTCCCGACGACGCGCGGCTGCTCGCTAACGCCAACGAACCGGGCAGACACAAGAGCATGTGGACGGTCTCGCTGCTCGGGCCACCTCCGCGAGAACTCCGCGAAGGTGCCACTGGATTGGGAGTTTCGCCGGACGGAACACACATCGCTTTTAGCCCAGTCGGAGCCTTGGGTGGCGTTCCGGAAATCTGGATGATGGGTATCCAGGGGGACAACCCGCAAGAGCTCCTTGAGGTCCCAGAAAATGAATGGCTGCTCTCGGTAGGCTGGTCGCCGGACGGACAGCGCTTGGCCTACATTAGAGGCCAGCGCAATGTGTACTGGTACCGATATTCGATCGAAACTTGTGACCTGAAGGGCGCGAGCCGGACCGTGGTTATATCCAGCGAGCTGTATCTGTCGGATTTTTCCTGGCTTCCGGACGGTCGGATCATATACGCGCGGCAAGAAGCGCCCGGCTCAACTGAAGACAACCTTTGGCAAATCGGAACTGATAACATGGGCGCTCCCACCGGCAAACCGAAACGCATTACCCAGTGGGCCGGATCTTACCTTTCGGGGTTAAGCGCCAGTGCGGATGGGAAGCGGCTTGCGCTCCTCAGGTCGGCGTATCAGGAGCATGTTTACCTGGGCGAGCTCGCGGCAGGGGGAACGCGCATCAATCCCCCTCGGAGGCTGACAAACGACGAGGCCTTCGATATGCTCCTCGCATGGGCGGCAGGCAGCAAGGCCGTACTATTCTCATCAGACCGTAACGGCACACAGGGCGTTTTCAAGCAAGGGATCAGTCAGGGGACCCCCGAGCCCGTGTTCACGGGACAGCAGGACATTTCCAATCTGCGCCTAAGCCCCGATGGCGCTTGGCTAGTCTTCGTGGAAAGTCCGACAACGCAGGAAAATCCGTTCTATCGCCTGATGCGCATGCCCGCGAACGGTGGAGTGCCTCAGCTTGTGACGCAGTGGAAGAACCTGGTTGGCTTGTGGTGTGCCCGCGCCCAGGGAAGCGCTTGTGTCATCATCGAGCCGAGATATGATCGAAGACAGCTCATGATCACAGCATTCGATCCGGTGAACAGGAGAGCGAAGGACGTCCGGACCATAGAGCAAGATCCATCGCACACCTTCGGCCACGCGGACCTCTCTCCGGATGGAT
This sequence comes from uncultured Acidobacteriaceae bacterium, assembly GCA_963771305.1. Lineage (GTDB taxonomy): Bacteria > Acidobacteriota > Terriglobia > Bryobacterales > Bryobacteraceae > CAJCIT01. The sequence goes on along the minus strand of CAVYTS010000028.1, from coordinate 25,727 downwards.
CAACGGTTGCGATCTCGCGGACTGGTGAGGCAGAGATTCACATTCGCCTGCTTTCGCTCGCAGGCGGCGCGGACCGCGAAATCGCGGTGAAGGGTTGGCCGAACATCACAGGTCTTAATTGGTCGCCTGACGGAAAAGGGCTTTACTGCGGCTCTGTGTCGCCCCAAGGCAGCACCTTACTCTACGTCGATCTGAAGGGAAATGCGGGGGTGCTGTGGAAGGAAGAGGGAGGAAGCTACGAAATTTGGGGCCTAAGTTCCCCGGACGGCCGCTACCTTGCGATACAGGGCGAAGTCGTGAACAGCAATGTCTGGATGGTCAGAGGTTTCTGAATAGCGCGGGGGCTGTGGCTCAAGTCTTCGTGCAGAGAAAACGCAGCGCACCCAGGGCGCAGGTTAGTGCTTGAACAAGTCCTGGCCGAGTCTCTTCCAGCGCTTCTCAGAAAAGAAGCTGTAACTGACAACCATCGAGTAAGTCACGAAGAGCGTGGCCAGGGGCAGGAACAGGGCGTACCAAAGGCCGTGCGCCGAGAAGGCATACTGAACGTAAAGCAGGAACGACGCCGCGACTACCGTCAACAGAAGTGCTGACCGGAACGGCCGCAGGGCGACGACGATCACGCCCACAGGCAGGCTGAATAGAACCAAAATCAGCATATCGACGAAGTTCTCCCGCGGACCGCGGCGTATGAAGGAGCTAGCCAACAGATTATCGATGAAGTTGGCGTGCACTTCGACGCCGGGGAAGACACTATCGAACGGTGAGGGGCGCAGGTCGGAGAACACCGGGGCCGTTATGCCGATGAGGACGATTCGATCGCGAAACGCTTCCCTCGGCGCCTTGCTCAGCACCAGATCGGCAATCGAGTACGTCGGATAGGTGCCGGCCGGCCCGTGGAAGTCGATGCCGACCATTCCGTAAGGATCGGTTGGCACGATGGTGGATCCAAGGTTGACCCCCGCCAAGCCACTCGCGTTGAACACCAACTCGACCTTGTTCAGCGGCTCGTTGGTCCAGGCAAGGGCGGTCGCGATATCGAGCGAAGGATAGTAACGGTCCTGGTATTGGATAGCGACGGTCGCGCTGCGCACCCCGCCATCGATGTCTGGCAAGACGTTGTTGAAGCCGAAGTTCTTGGCGTTTACGGCGAAGCTCGGGGAGACTGGAACGAGTCCGAGCGCCTCGAACTGCGCGCCCCCCGGAGACGGCAGCACGCGCGGGTAGGCTCGATACGACAGGAATTTGAGGAACTCCGCCAGATCCTGCGGATCCTGGCCCTGCGCGTCCGAGCGGCCAAAAAGGAACCAGTATCCGAGGATCGTGTTGCCAAATCGGGCGATGGCCTCACTGAGTTGGCGACCGTTGTCGGCGCCGGTGTCCGTGCGGTCAAGCTGCGCCGCAAATTCCAAGTTCAGCTTGCCGATTCCCGTTGCGGCGGCGCGGCGTTTCAATTCGTGCAGCGTCTTGAGCGCCAGGTTCTCGTCTTCCTCGGGAAACCCTATGTCGACACCAACAACACGCGCCTTCGCGTCGCGCAGAAAATCCAGCGCCTGCGCAAAGGCGGTGCGTGGATACGGCCAGCGCCCCAGCAGATCTTCGCTTTTCTGGTCAATCGCGACGATAACGATATTCGGCGTTGGTTTTCGCGGCCCGCGCATCCGGAAGCGCATATCGAGGGTCCGCGCCTCCATCGTGCTAAGCAATCGGAGCGCCGGCGCGGGGGTGGGGACCTGCGTTAGAAGATACAATGTCAGGCTCAACACGCAGACGCTGGCACCGATCGCGAGCTGTGCGCGAAAGCGTCTCGCGAGTCCGGCCCATCCCATCTTGATCCTCCCCGGTGCAGCTCGCCATGCCTTGATGGGCATTCATGAAGGTCCCCGCTTCTATCCGTTTGCGTACCCAAAAGAGGGATCGCATCCGCCTACGGTTGTCGGCGGGACCCTGAACGCTAATAATGCCTCCGATGATACCTGAAGTTGGTCGACGTCACGGTGGGCTGGCGGCACTCCTTTGCGGCGGAAAAACCTCGTTTGCGGTCAGACCTGCAGATTGGAATACGGGCATCGTCGCTGGCCTGGACCCTTCGTCCGGCTGGAAGCAGATTCAATGTAATTAGGAATCCGCGAAAGTAGATCATTGACCAGCTTGTGTTTGAGTGAAACTCGTTGCTGCCATCCACCGGTCTGGCCAAGCCAGCCGAAGCTGAACGGGGCTTAACTGGCGATAAATCCCCTTCCAACCAGCAACGGCTGATCCGCCTGTGGGGAGATCTTCGCTGCTTTGGGCGGGTTACGCGTGACTCGGACGAGGCTATGCGGGGTCGGCGCCGCCGCTCACCATGTGGCACGCATTCTCCGAGTGTCGGACAATTCGCTCGGGGCAGGAACCCACACTTCCCCCAACGCCGTAATCTTGGGAGCCCTGGCCTTCGCTGGGCCCTGCGTCTGGCCAGATGGGAAGTCGCGAAAAAATACAATTTCCGAGCCAACTGGGGAGGAGCCTTCTCCGCTGTGCGCTAAGCTACAACGTCTTCAAAAACGCGATCAACGTTTTCCGGTCCTCCACGGACAACTGCGGGCCAAACTCGTGGCCCTCAGATCACCCCTGCCGAGTTTTCACTCCAATAACTTCGGCGGTCCTTGCCGAAGAAGGTGACTATCCCCTTTTTGAATTCGTCTACGCCGCGTCCTAAGATGGCCGACTCTTAGATATTCCGGCTACGGGGCTGCGATTGCACGTCCGCTTTCTGCCTGCCACCTCAAATGGAAACTTGCGTTAACCAGCCCGGATTCGGACCGCCGCGACGTGGACACCGCGAATCCGAGTATTTCGCGTGCTGGATGTGAACATTTACGAGGTTGACGGCCACCGATTTCGCGCATCCGCCGGCGATCTGATTTGTGTTCCGGGAGGCGTTCCCGATGCTTTTGTCAAGGCGAACGTCCGTCCCGGGAGCGTGTGCTCATGCTGAATTCCATGGACGCCGTCGCCTTCTCCTCCGGCTGGCGAAAGAAATCGTGGCAAGCCGTCCGGATCTGGCGACGCTCAATGCGTTCTGAAGCACCGTGGTCTGTCGAATTCTTGGACCGCCTATCAAGGCTGGTTAGCGCGTCCTGAAGCGGGAGCGAGCGAGCCGGTGAGACGCGATGGTCGCAAATGCTTCGCGATGATCGAATCGATGGAGGGCTTAGCCACAAGTTTGCCCCGCAGGATCACAGCCGAGATCAGATCAATGGTGCGGATGTCAACACAAGGGTCGGCGTCTCGGCGTCTAAGAGAACCAGATCAGCGCGTTTCCCAACCTCGACCGTGCCCTGCGAATTCTCGCGACCCAGAAAGCGGGCAGGATTGATTGTGGCTGTCTGCAGAGCTTCGAGAGGAGTGAAGCCGGCTTTGGTGAACCACTCCAATTCATCGTGGAGGCAGAAGCCCGGCACCAGGCCGTCGCATCCAGCGAGGAACCGGCTGCCGCTTTGCTTGAGATCAGGAATCGCGCGCAGGGCGATTTTGCCGGCCAAACGGTACTTTTCTATTACCTTCGCAGGGACATGCGAGACTTCGACATTTGTCCGCGTGAGTTTCAGCAGCGAATCACTGGCATATTCGGAGTGTTCCAAGGGTACGCCTGAAAAGACGTCGGGAATGGTTTCCATAAACTCGAACGTGGGCGTCTGCCAAACGCCTTTGGCGGCTAACCTGGCAAACAAGTCGTGGCATCCGGCGGTCGAGTATTCATCACCAGTCATGCATTCGCCGAACACGTTGTAGTTCGATAGGTGCTCAATGCTCTTTATCCCGGAATCGGCCGCCTCTCGAATGGTGACGTTCATTGGAACGTGACCGGCGAAGGTCAAGCCCACTTTGGGCGCTTCCGTCGCGACGGCAAAGAAGACTTCGCGCGGCGTATGGTCGTGGACCTTTTGAAGTCGACACCCAACTGCTTTAGATCATGAACCGCCTTCACCGCCGCTTGCGCATTTTGAACGCGGATGCGATAGGGAAAGTCAGCTGGCGCGTCATAGACAATCGGTCCCGCGGCGTAGATCTCAGGGCCGAACAGCGTACCGGCCTTGACGCGCTCGCGCAGTGGCAAGATAAAGTCTGCGTCGCCACCCATGTCACGGGTCCCGACGACACCCTTCGCGACGAAGAGATCAAGGCATTCAGCTCCGGTGCCCTGATGGTGGCTATGCATATCCCAAAGGCCCAGAATGAGGAATTTCCGGTTTCCGTCGACCCGGCTGGCCAATGGCTGTAATGCGACCGTCTTCGGTGAGGACTGTCACGCCGGTAAGTTTTTCGCCGGTGACGACGTTGATGACCGTCACTTCGGTGATGGCCACCGCGACGTTTGAGGTGTCAGCCGGGGCGTGTGACCTGGCTTGAGAGAGTGCGACGGTGGCGGCGACGAGTGCCAGGGCGATGGCTCCGGGAACTTGCTTCCAAACCGTAGCGAAGGAACGCACAGCGCAAAGTTATCACGAGAGGAGCGAAAGCCGGCGGACGTCGACGGCTTCAGGATCGTTGCGCAAGGACGGCGTCAGTTATAGGTCTGGATGATCTCAATCGAGACTCCACCTATGCGATCCGTATCCATGTATGCATACCGGCCCGAGTTCTTCTTGCCGACGTCACCCCAGGCTCCGGATTGCCAGGCTGTATAGCCGAGCTCTTTGTAGTGCGCCTGTGCCGCATCCAGATCAGACACGGTCACGCCTAAGTGCTGAACGCCTTGACCGTGTTCCTTCAAGAAATCTACGTAACAGTTGGGTGGTGCATTTGGCGGGATAATCCACTCAATTGTGAGCGAAGAGCGGCGGTGCCAGGCAACGTCGAAAGAAAGCAAAAGGGGCTGCCCACGATAACGGGAGTCCTCTCGAGGAGTCGCATGGGCAATAGTCAGCGGCTCCCATCCGAGCGATTGCCAATACGCGGAGACCGCTTGCGGATCCTCAATTGCGATGCCCACGTGAGTAACGTGTGGATCGCTCGGAGTCGCGTCGAGATTCGGAGCGGTGGTTAGACCGATTACATACCTGCCCTTCGGTTCTGTGTCAAAGAAAGTCAAGGGAGTGCCGCCAAGAGTCACCTGTTCCAAGATGTTCACGCCTGCATTTTTCATTTTCCTGGCCTGATTCTTCAGGCTGTCGTTGCTCGGCACGCTACTGACGAGGGCGAATATCCCGTCGCCGTGCTGCTTCAGGAATTCCGAGAATGCATCGTGGGAAGATCCAGGCTGAACGAAGTCGACCGAAAAGGCGCCGAAACGGGCAGAGGCGTGCTGAAAGTTGGCAGAGACAGGGGTGCCGCGGAAGGTTTCATCCACGTTATTGGGGGTGTAGCGATGAACCTCGGTCAGGCCAAACGCTTGGAGCTTCGAAACAGTCGAATCCAGGTCATGCACAACCCATACCACGCCACGAACTTGTTCGTATGGGGCGGGCACCGAAGCAGCACTGGTCGAAACGGTAACGGCAAACAGTGAGAAGAGAGTACGAGTCAGAGTCACGGGTGTCCACAATTCTATCGCCAGGAGAGTCTGGGCGAGCAAGAGGGATTCGCCGCAGGATTTAGAGCGATTTCAGAGATCTTCAGGATATTTCAGACTGTCGTTCAGGATATTTCGTGGCCTAAATCGACTCTTAACTTGCCGCCCTGATACCCGGACAACGCGAGGAAGAAAATCACCCAGGAGGCCCGGGGAAGAGAAACTGGTTCAGGAGTTCTGCGGATGACACGGGCCGAAGTCTCAACATTGTGCGGATCGTGGCGGCGCTCATCCTCATGGCTCATCCGCTCAGTGCGTTCATGCATCGAAGCGACATTTCGCGAGTTCGGTCGCCATGATGTGATTCCCGCTGTGAACCTACTGATGCAAAGGGAATCCAGGCGGCAACGTAGCCTCAAGATTGATGAGTTCTCCGGTAATAGGGTGGCGGAATTTCAGGTATTGGGCGTGCAGGAAATATCCTCCATCGCCAGGGAGGCCGGGTAGATTTTCAAGAGGCTGGCCGGTTAAGCCGTATAAAGGATCGCCTACTAGGGGATGGCCGATGGCTGCCAGATGGATTCTGATTTGATGAGGGCGGCCCGAATACAGGCTTACCTCAAATGTTGTTGTGTTGTTGGTGCGTGAGATCACCTTGGCCAATGACTTTGACGGTTTGCCACTTGGGTTGGCGGCCCACACGGAACCGATGAAAGGGTGCGGCACGAGGCCGATGGGGGCGAGGATTTCGTAAACGTCGTGCTGTGCAATGTTTTGACCCAGCGCCCGGTAGATTTTTTGAATTCTGGGTGTGTTCCAATTTGCGAATAGATTAGAAGCCGCCTGCGGCGTCTTGGCGAAGAGAACGATACCAGTGGTGGCTCGCCCCAACCGGTGGACAGGGTTTGCGTTGGGGGTTCGCTTTTGCACCAAGCACAGGAGGGTGTTTTTCATGAAGCCGCCACCGGGGAGGGTAGGAAGTCCGCTGGGTTTGTTGACGGCCAACAAATGGGTGTCTTCGAACAGGACTTCGAAGTGCTGAGGGGAGTCTGGTTCGATCCAGGGTGGGCGGTTCCAGACAAGGGTTTGACCTAAAGTGATCGATTCGTTTCCGGTGGCGGTGACGCCATTGAGGGTGACTTCGCCGTTGTTCAGTTTTAGTTGCCAGGCTTGTAGAGTCGAGTGGGGATAAAGGTTTGCCAAGTGGGGAAGCAGGGTCTGTCCATGGTGTTTGCTGCTGATGATTGTTGCGTAGGCATAGCCCTGGTTAAGCACGTCGTCTGAGTGTAAGCCATGATGTTCGCGGCGCGGCGCCCAGAAGGTTTTTTGCGATCCAATCGCCGCGAGGGAGCCCATAGGGGTCGAGTGCTTAGATTTACCTTTCGATGTCATATTCGACGCGGCGAACAGAGGTATGGCGCCGGTGAGAGCTTTTGAAACCGCCCACGGGAGAAAGATCTGCATGAGGCATGGTGACGAAGCTTCTATCCCCCGTAAAGACAGTTTCCGAGCCTTGTACCCCGTTGTCGATTTGTATTGCGCTTTCGGCTGGATAACGCGCGACTCTTCCATAGCTGCTTGGAGCCGGCCTCCACAGCAAGCGAATCCGACCTTTGGAAGAGTGTCGGACAATCCGGCCGGTGGATAGGCAAACACTATTTGGCACCCTTCAAACCCTGGGTGCGGAACGGCGACTGGGCTCGGTGTGGACCGATGCTGAGTCGTACAAGCGAACGAATATCGTATCGGTCTAAACTGTGTTCCAAGAGGAACCATGAATGAGATCGACCTTTCTCGCCCTACTGGCGTTTGCGTTTTCGGCCACAGCATCCGGTCAGAACGCCCCGACCCAAGCCTTCCAGGAGTGGGCTCGCAGCCACGCTCATCCCATCGCTTCGGTGGACGGCAATGCTAACGGGGAGGCAGACCTGCGACCGCTGCGCGACATCATCGGCAGTGCGCAAGTAGTCGCCTTCGGCGAGCCTTTTCATGGTGGGCACGAACCGCTGGAAATGCGAAATCGGCTCATTCGCTATGCCGTGACTCGGCTTGGATTCACGGCCGTCGCGCTCGAAACGGGTCTCTGCCGTTCAAAGCGCCTATACGATCATGTCCTTGGGCAAACAACAGAAACAGACTCCGCTCTGAAAGAGGCGTTTAGTTACGGATTTGGGAGCCTCCCGGAGAATCTTGAATTGATTCAATGGCTTCGTTCCTACAACGCTGGCCAGCCGCCAGCGCGACGGGTTCGCCTCTACGGCATCGATCTAACTGGCCAAGATTTACCCTACGCGTATCAATCGATCGAAACAATTCTAGCCTTTCTAGAGCATGCCGATCCAGGCCTCGGCAGCGAGCTGCGCGCGCAGTACGCCAGTGTGATTTCGGTCTTCCGATCGGACAGATATTTTAAGTTGACCTCCATGGAAAAAGACGCAATCACAGGGAAAATCCAGGACTTGATCGCCCTTATCCGACGAGAGCGCACTCCGCTGACCGCTGCAACGTCGGGCGACGATTACGAGTGGGTCGTTCGACAAGCTTTGAATGCGGCCCAGGACGACGCATTCCTGCGATCTCGTCCATTGGAATTCGATCAGGAGTTATTCCAGAAATCGCCGGAAAAGTTCTCGGGGGAACTCTGGGACCACAGCGATGAAATGCGCGAGCTCGCAATGGCGGACAATTTGCAGTGGGTACAGCAGCGGGAGCTCTCGCGCGGAAAAGTTCTGTTCTTCGCGCACGATGAACATGTACAGACTAGCGCAGTGATTTGGCCAAGCAGACCAATCACTCCCCCACTGCAAACCTACTCACGGAGGAGACCCGCCGGTATGTACCTGCGGTCAGCCCTGGAGCGCGACCTGGTCGTGATAGGCACTTACTTCGGACACGGAGCGGGTTTTCCAGCCAAGCGTATGCCCCTGCCGCAAGACGCCGTAGGCATGGACGGACTGCTGAGCTCGCTCTCGATTCCACTATTCATAATGGATCTTCGCGAATTGCCGAGCGGCGGCATTCTCCATCAATGGTTTCTAACGGCACATGAAACCCGTAACGGAAACTACGCGATCGTAATGGTGGCCCCGATCGAGGCATACGACGCGATTCTCTTTATCGACACGATCACCCCAACGCCAGCGTCTCAGAAGGAATGAGAGAGACGGGCGGCGTGCTTCTTGCGCGACCTGCGGCGACGCTGCGGCGTGCGCGTTTTCGGAGTTGCGTATGAGTTCTGGCTCAACTGTTGCCCTGTCCCGAGACGCGATCCGTTCCAACCCTAGCAGCGAGTTTGTGAGCCGAACGTCCCGTTCGAGGAAGCCGGGCAGCGCTCTGGCCTGATCACGCGCCACTCTTCCATAGCTGCTTAGCGCCGACCTCCTGAGCAAAGCGAAGTCGATCTTTGGAAGAGTGTCGGACAACTGGGACAGAGCTAGCCTAACCCTATTTATGTTGTGCACCTCGTATGGTCAAAATATCCAGCCGAACCTCGGTGCGGAGTCGAAAACATCGAAGCTACCGGCACATGAGCTGTCTGTGATAATCGTTTTCGATGCGTGACCGTCTTCATTGGGCCCGCCTACTGGCGTATGTCACGGGCCTAGTCAACCAAGAGCTGCTACTGAAGAACGAGTATTTGGTGGCCGAGAACCGCATTCTGAGAGCGCACTTGCCTGACCGGTTGCGGCTCTCCGATCCAGAGCGGTCCACACTGGCTGAAATCGGCAAGCGACTCGGCCGGAAGAAACTGAAGGACGTGGCCGCCAGCGCGAAGCCGGACACGATTCTAGCCTGGTATCGACGGCTGATCGCTCGCAAGTTCGACGGTTCCCGTTATCGCAGCTTTCCAGGCCGTCCCCGCATCGAAGCTGAGGTGGAAGCGCTGGTCGTCCGCTTCGCTCGCGACAATAGGAGTTGGGGTTATGACCGTATTGTAGGAGCGTTGGCCAACCTAGGCCATGTCCTATCGGATCAAACTGTCGGCAATATTCTGCGGTGCTATGGCATAGCACCAGCCCCCGACCGGAGCCGACGACCTGGAAAGAGTTCATCCGGCGGCATATGGACGTGTTGGTGGGAACGGACTTCTTCACGGTCGAGGTGCTGAGTTGGCGAGGTTTGGTGACCTACTACGTGTTGTTCTTCATCGAACTGGAGAGCCGGCGAGTATGGATCGGCGGAATCACACAACATCCGGATGCAAGCTGGATGCAACAGGTGGCACGCAACGCCACCCTGGAGGGCACCGGCTATCTGAACGGGCGCCGGTACCTACTGCATGATCGAGACCAGAAGTTTTGCCGCGAGTTCCGGGAGACGCTCGCAGGCGACGGTGTGAAGTGCTTGACCCTGCCCGCACGGAGCCCGAATTTGAACTCCTATTCGGAACGCTGGGTGCACTCGGTGAAGGCCGAATGTCTGAACCAACTCATTCTGTTCGGGGAGGTCTCGTTGCGTCGGGCATTAAGAAACTTCTGTGCACATTATCACCTCGAGAGGAACCACCAAGGCAAGGAAAACAGATTGTTATTCCATCCGGGAGGCCCGGTGGATTGTGCGCGCGGTGGGAATGTTTGCTGCCGGGAGCGGTTGGGCGGGTTGCTCAAGTACTATCACCGGGAGGCAGCCTAGAGGAGTGGCGCGGCCGATCCAACCTGCAGGTTTCTACTGGGCGGGATTTCTGTGCCTGCTCTTGGGACTTCTGAAGCTGACGGTGGAGAAGCACTGGACCTGGTGGCGGGTCTTGTTGCCGGCATGGGCGGTGCTCGGTCACAATCTTGTCTACATCAGTGTGGGATTCGTTTGGCTCACGTTCACGGACGTTGGCATAAACGAAGAAGAGGTACTGACCCGAGAGCACGGCCATACGCACGCTTTTCAATCGCTGGCGCTCGTGTGTTTTGCGGTGTTTGCGGATAACGTGCTCAGGCGGATCGAGGGAGCGGACCAAAGGGTACGATTCTGGCTGAGTTCGGGCCGATGGGAGTTAATTGTGGTGTTCGGGATTCTCAGTGTGGCGTTGAATCTCCTGTTCTGGTCTGAAGTTGTGCCGTCACAAAAGCGCTGACCTCGCATTCATTAGCTACAGGTTGGAAATGTCTCCTCAACTCCATGCGGGCCTCACATCGCTCTACGAGTTTCTTGACCTTACGGGATTAGGAGCCGCAAACGCGAGCATCTGGAATCGCGGCGACATCGTCTGTCCGGCCATCGCAGGTCCCAGCCCAATTAACTGTTGTGGTTGCGCCCCATCGGCGTGATCGGACCTGACAGCTAAATAACGCTTGCGGACCTTGGATGCTAATGCGTTCGCGGACGGCAGCGCAAGACGTATGTTTGCGCCCCGAGAGCTTTCGTCGCGGATACCTCTTTGTATCGGATTTGGCTGCGATCGCGGGTAAACCAGCTGCGGCTGGTATCATCGCGATGTTCCATAAAAGGCGTCAGGTCGGCGAAGATGGCCACAACATCCCAGCTATATGCCAATGACGAGTGGAACCCTGTCCGGAACGATCTCCGCACAAAGCGGGAATCCAACATAAATCTCGAACGGGGTCCAGGGAACCAGCTCTTGTCGTCCGGTGTAGGTCCAGGCCGCTTCTATGCTGGCGGGCGCCCTCTCGCCAATCTAGACGTACGCGAAGCGGTCAGGATTCTTCTGCAAGTCTTTGCTCGTGGGATGAGACTGCAAGCCGCTCGGAATTCCCGTTGCTCCTGCCCTGTCGGGTCGGAGGTGGCGCACTCAGTTGCCCGAGTGCTGGCCACCGTCCGCCGCCCAAACGGGGTGTGCGGTTTTCCCGCGCCCCGCTTTCACGAAGGCACAAACAACGAGACACGATTCCAACCCTATCGAGTGGGGCTGGCTCCGCACCTGTCAGGTTGATCTGGTCCGCCAGTATCCTCGGATGATGATGTACGGGTTTTTCCCAAAAGGAACTGATCCACCTCATCGCCCTTACGCGCTGACTTCCCTTCTCTTTCCTCCTGCCTTCGTCTGCCGCCTTCCCCGACCCACTCCGGTCGCCGATTGCTCGGTCACACGGCTTTCACCATGTTTGAAGTACTATTCGGCAGTCCGACTACTGACCGAGCATCGCTTCCCATTTCGCTTTCGCTTATAAGGTCGCTTATCCCCATACCGCGGGGAACTCTGCCAGTCCTCCTGAGGTCACGCATCACTCTTCTGTACCGTGCCATCCGCAAACACCTTGGTGCGGCGGGTGAATGAGTAACGCCTTCGCCTCCATAATGCAGGCTCGACCTTGCCCCGCCTTTGGCCGACCGGTTCATCTTCGGGGCAGCCCCCATCGATTACGGCCCGGTACTTCTCCTCATGCCCTTCGGATTCCACCTCGCGGTGGACACCCTGCCCTCCGGAGTCCTGCGAAATGGTGGCTCCAGGTCCGCCTTGTTCTGTTTCCGGCTTTCGCTTTCGTGCCCGTGTAGACGTCTCCATACCTTCCTTCCTTCTCCGGCCCGCGAGGCATTACCCCCGCGTTCGGATATGGCGCTCCTCATTCGAGCGCCAGAGGGACTTCAACCCTCCTGAACAATGCGCTGCTCAGCGCACACTATGTAGTATTCTGCCTATGGGAACGATTCATCTGGGGGTGCTGTCGTGGCAGGGCCCGTACACCGCACGGTGGTGGAGCCAGTTCGCTAAGGAATGGATCGCGAAGGAGTAGGCGAATGCAGTACAGAATTGGATTGATTCTGATGTGCTCCCTGTTGCGAGCGCAAAATCCGAAGCCTAAAGACCCGATTCAGGGCATTGTGGAGCTATTCGATACGTACCGTATCGTTATGCTGGGCGAGATCCATGAGTGTCGCCAGGAGCACGAGCTGTTGCGTAAGCTGATCGCTGCCCCGGGATTCAGCGAAAGGGTTAATGACATCGTGATGGAATTCGGCAATGCGAGGTACCAGGACGTCGTCGACCGCTACATTGCCGGTGAGAACATACCCATAGAAGACGTTCAGAAAGCTTGGAGGGATACCGTCGGGGCCTTGGGGCCAGTGTCACCGCTTTACGGCGAATTCTACGTTGCCGTGCGCGCGGTGAATCAAAACCGGCCTAAGCAGCGGCGCCTTCGAGTGTTGTTAGGTGACCCTCCCATCGACTGGGGTCGCGTACGCACCATCGAGGACATCGCATTCTATCTGCCTTTTCGAGATCAATTCTACGCGAGTGTAGTTCGCTACCAGGCGCTGGCGAAGGGACGTAAGGCGCTGCTCATTATGGGCGAGGGCCATTTTCGACGAGCGGGCGGCCGCCCAGGCGCGATTGAAAACGAACTCCTCATGGCTTTAGTGAAGCCGTACGTTATTATGCCCGGGAGCAATATGGTGCGCAGCTACGATGATCTCGATTCCCGTTTCAATGCGCTGCCGGCGCCGTCCCTTGTCGAGATGAAAGGAAATTGGATCGGCGATCTCCCCGCGCCCGTTCGCGGATCAACGATGGGAACGTGGGAACATGCCGCGGATGCATACCTGTATCTTGGACCCAGGGACCGGATAACAGTCGTGAAGAATCGCCGCTCTGATCTGGATGGAACCGCGTATGGAAATGAGCTTCAACGGCGGATGACAATCATGTTTGGAAAAGCCCCCGACTTCTTGCCCAAGTCGGATAGTGGAAGCGAGCAGCCGGCCTTTTCACCGGTCTCTGCTCCGCCACCACCCTTACCCATGATTCCGAAGCCACGGCCGTAATTCCGTCTTAAATCTCGATATTGTGTCGGGGACACCGCCTTGAGACGGGTAGCCAGTAAAGAGCGCCAGAGCCTCGTTCTCTCCCAGTCAGCCGTTACCTTGTGGACTGTGCCGTCCGTCTCACGAGTTCTTAGGCCGGCCAAGGTTACAGTTGACAGGCACGCTGTGATGGGAAGCTTCGCCAGATTAGTCCCGTTCAATCATGATCGTGCGGCCCTGGTCGCGGCCCTGAATCGTTTCTGCGATCAGCTACCTCAACCGGTTTTACAGCACCCGATTTTCGGCCCGCTGACGGAGGGCGATTGGTGGCGCTGGGGCTATCTCCCCGCAGACCATCATCTGCGCCAGCTCGGCCACTGAGCCGGAGGTCGTCATCAAGCGGAATACCCTCTTGACAAAGCTGCTTAGATACGGCAGACTTCCTATAGCTACCTATGGAACGAGCCGCTCGTGGGCAAAACTAAGAATGACATCCTTCAGGGAACGCTGGCTCTGCTGGTGTTGAAGACCCTTCAGGCGGGTCCAATTCATGGCTGGGGCATTACCCTGCATATTCAGAAGATTTCGAATGATGTGCTGCGCGTCGAAGAAGGGTCACTGTATCCGGCACTCCATCGCATGGAGCAGGAGGGGTGGATTGCAGCCGAATGGGGTGTTTCGGAGAACAACCGCCGCGCGCGTTACTACAGGCTGAGGGCAGCGGGCCGAAAACAACTGGCCCAGGAAGAACAGAACTGGCACAGCTTGACGGAGGCGGTAGCCCGAGTGCTCAGTTTCGCGGGAACACAAGCGTAGTGGGAGGCCCACTGTGGGATTGATTCGTCGAGTCCGCGCTCTTTTCAAGCGAGATCAACTGGCCGCCGATCTCGATGCGGAGCTTCACTTTCACCTCGCTATGCGCGAGCAGTTGAATCGAGACCAGGGCATGCTGCAAGATGAAGCGCGGTTCGACGCCCGGCGCCGGTTCGGCAACGCGACCCTGTTGAAAGAACGCACCCGAGACATGGACGTCGTCACCTTTCTCGAGACCGTCGCTCAAGACGTTCGCTTCGCGGCCCGTATGTTGGCCAAGCATCCCGGCTTCACAGCAGTAGCCGTTATGGCTTTGGCGGTGGGGATCGGCGTGAATACGGCCGTCTTTACGGCTTACAAGGCGGTCTTGTTGCAACCGCTGGAGGCGAAAGATCCAGGCAAGCTAGTGAATGTCTACCGCACCACGCCGCGAGTCGCCTATGACCCGGTCTTCAGCTACCCGGACTATGAGGACTACCGCGATCAGAACCACGTGTTTTCGGGCCTCATTGCGGCAGCCGTCGACGAACTCGCTCTAACCTCTGCGCCCGACATGGCCGGTTCAGGAGGCTCCGCTACCGGCGCCTTGATCGGAGCATTTGGTTTTCAGCTACCCAGCGTGACGAGCGGTGGCGCCCAGTTTGTTAGCTCCTTGAGTGTCTCTGAGAATTACTTCTCCGTGCTCGGCGTGAATGCGATCCGCGGGCGCGTCTTCCTACCCCAGGATGCGCCCGATCTCGACGCCCATCCCGCATTGCTCATCAGCGAGAATTACTGGCAACGGCGCTTTGGCGGCGATCCGGCGCTGCTTGGCAAGAGTGTGAAGCTGAACGGCGCTGCATTTACTATCGTCGGTATTACGCCTCAGGATTTTATGGGGACCAACATCAACGTTCCCAACTTTTGGATTCCCCTGCGCCTTCGGCCGCTACTACATCAAGGTACGGGGTTCTTGCACGATCGGGAAGACAATTGTTGCGTCCTCCACGGCCGGCTTGCACCGGGCGTCACCGCACCGGAGGCTCAGGCCGCGATGACTTTGGTTGCGGATCATCTCCGGTCCCTGCACGCCCCGCATTCGGATGGCAGCAAGCCGGCCACCATCAGCCTGACGCCCGGCTCGAATCTCGGCCAGCCCGCGAGCCTCGCCCATGATCCCGGCCTTGGCTTCGCCATTCTGCTGATCATGTGTGCGGTCGGCTTAGTCTTGTTGATCGCCTGCGCCAATGTGGCGAGCCTGCAATTGGCTCGATCAGCAGCCCGACAGCAGGAGATGGGGATTCGTCTGTCGGTCGGAGCCAGCCGCGGCCGCATCATCCGGCAATTGCTTACCGAAAGTGCTCTGCTCGGTTTGCTGTCAGGCGGCGCTTCCCTGCTCATGGCTTGGTGGGCGCTGCGATTTATCATGATAGGAATCGCGGGCAATCTCCCGGTGGAGTGGGGTACCCTGGCACTGCATCTGGAGCCCGATGTCCACGTGTTCGTTTTCGTATTCTGTGTCTCTCTTGTCGCCGGCGTTCTATTTGGACTCGCTCCGGCACTGGAAGCTTCGCGCCCCAGTCTTTCCTCCGCGCTCAAACAGGAGGGCAACCGATTCGCATTCCGGCTCGGGAATGCCAGCCTCCGCGACCTCCTGGTGGGACTACAAGTGGCTGTGTGCCTGTTCCTGCTGGTTTGCGCCGGCCTTTTGATCCGCGGTTCAATCCGGTGCACTACCCTTAGCCCCGGATATGAAACCAAGCACACGGTTTGGGTGGAATCCAATTTCCCGGGTGGCCTCGGTTATTCCCACTCGAAACAACTTGCCGAAATCCGCCAGTTAAAAGACCGCCTCCGGCAGTTGCCGGGTGTTGTCTCTGTCTCGTCCGGTAACGCTCCTGACGCTGGTGGCCTCCGCGAGGCGGCTGTCGGCTTGAATGGCAATAAGCCTCCTGCCGATAACTCGGCTCGAACTCTGTTCTATAGCTATGTCGCGCCCGGACACCTTCAAACTGTGAGTATCCCGCTCGTGCGGGGCCGATATTTTTCAGAGGGGTCAGGCGACCTCGAAGCCACCGTCATCCTCAGTGAATCGGCGGCCGAGGAGCTCTGGCCCGGCATCGATCCGGTTGGCAAGACCGTGGTGCTGGACGCCACAAACCAGCGCCATTGGAAACCAGAACTTTTTCCGCAGGGACTCTCCTATCGGGTCATCGGGGTGACAAGAGACACGCGCGGCATCATTCCTGGCGGCCGCGACGCAGTGAAGGCCTATTTGCCCCTGCCTGCCGATCAGATCGATACGGTTCCCATGTTGATCCGGACGGAGGGCGACCCCAAGGCGCTTATTGCTGACTTGGGCAAGCAGGTCAAGGCCGTGGATCCAAATCTGATCGTCTATTCCTCAACGTTGGATGATCTCCTCACATCCACCCCCACCTTCGTGATGTCTCGCCTGTCAGCCATTTTCGCCACCATCGTTGGCGGCCTTGGTCTTTTGCTGGCGTGCGTCGGCATTTACGGCACGGTCAGTTACGCCGTCGTTCGCCGAACACGCGAGGTTGGCATTCGCATGGCGTTGGGCGCGAAGAAGGCTGACGTACTGGGCCTAATCCTCCGCGAGAGCGGCCGCCCCGTATTCGTGGGATTGATCGTCGGCATTCTCGCTGCGGCAGGCGCCGCTCAACTGTTGCAGGCGCTGCTCTTTGGCATGAGCACATTCGATCCACTGTCGTTCGCTGGCGTCGGCGCGCTTTTCTCGCTGATTTCGATGCTGGCCGCTTACCTGCCAGCCCGGCGCGCCACAACGGTCGATCCGATGGTGGCGCTGCGGTACGAATAATCTCCGCCCCATCAGCTGCGCCGTAAGGCGCCTTGCCCATAGTGACCGCTCTTTGAGACAATCCTGGCCACGAGACGCCGTGAATTCCTCCTCGCCACTGCCGGATCGGTTATTTCTTCCGCCGCCATTCCGAAGTCCGGCTTCTCCGTGCAGGGCTACATCTTCCAGCAATATGCCCAGTCCTTGAAGAAGCCGTTGGCGGACGTTACGGCGAGCAGCGCGGGAGCGACGTTGCTACGGCTCACTAATTCAAGGGCTTGGAAATGTCACCGGGGCTGACGCGAGCGAGCAGCACTTTGACCTCCTCACCTCGCACTCGCTTCATCATTCGCACGGCCTATTATCGCCCGGCGAAGCTTCGGGTCGGATTACTGTCGCGGTAGGGACGACCATCGCTGATCGCCCCCCGCACAGAACCGTACGTGCGCGTCTACGCATACGGCTCCCACCTTGGATGGGTGGCGACAAAGCGGTCCATTGGATAAGGATGCAAGACACGGGGTACTGGAATCCAGCGGTTCAGAATCGGTTTGATCCGATCCCAGGTAGCCCGGTTCCGTTGACTGCGACGGACTAGAATAAACCGCCACAGCCTTCTTAACCGGTACATGAAGACCCTGAGGTGATCAAGATTTCCCGGTACCGCATGGTATTGGTAATAGCCCAGGCTCACCTTCTGTAACCACTCACCCACTAGCGCTACCGGCTCATGCATCCGGCGGCGCAACTCTGCCTTAATGGCATGCAGCTTGGCCACCATCCGCTTCTTCGCCGTTTCCCGCCAGACGATGAAGGTACCATTGCTCCGGCGCTTCCCACAATAATGTGTGAAGCCCAGGAACGTGAAGGTCTCGGGTTTTCCCTCTCCCCGTTGTTTCCGGTCGCGAGCGGCAAACCGCCCGAACTCAATCAGTCGAGTTTTCTCCACATGTAATTCCAGACCGAACTTGGCCAGCCGTTCCCGAAAATCCTTCAGAAACCGCTCGGCGTCCGCCCGGTGTTCGAAACCCGCCACAAGATCGTCAGCGTATCGGACGACAATCACATCGCCTGCGGCCACTTTCTTGCGCCAGGCTTCTACCCATAGGTCGAATACGTAGTGCAGGTACACGTTGGCGAGCAGTGGGGAAACCACTGCCCCTTGCGGAGTACCTACCTTAGATTCCGACCATTGGCCATCTTCCGATACGCCCGCCTTCAACCATTTCTGGATCAGGCGGAGTATCCGGGGATCGGCCACGCGGTGCTCGACAAACTTTAATGCCCATTCGTGCGATAAATTGTCGAAAAAGCTTCGAATGTCTGCGTCGAGCACCCAGTTCACTCGCTTCTTCTGGATTCCCACGGTCAGCGCATCCAGCGCCTGATGCGGGTTGCGACCCGGCCGGAAACCATACGAGAAGCCTTGGAAGTCCACCTCGTAAATCTGATTGAGAATGGTCACCACAGCCTGTTGAACAATCTTGTCCTCCAGTGCCGCGATGCCCAATGGACGTAGCCGCCCATCGGTCTTCGGAATATAGACTCTTCGTGATGGCTGTGCCTGATACGCTCCACAGTGTACTCGGCTGTGCAGATCGGCGATCCGATCCTCCAGTCCGGTCTCATACTCCTTCCATGTCACGCCATCCACTCCCGGAGCAGCTTGCCGCTTCAAAGCGTAAAAGCTGTCCTGGAGCAGACCAACGCTCATATGGTGAAGCAGAGCGGTGAACTGTTCCTGTCTCTTTTCCTTTGCTGCTTGTCGCACACCGCTCAATCCCTGGGACACTCGTTCCCCGCTCTGTGTCGGGCTCGTGTGGGACGGAACGATGTTCTCCTTGGCCTGCGCCCTTCCCTCCCCAACCTCCGCTGAAGATTGCTCCTCTTTGTTCGGCTGGTTCATCGGTAGTACAGCGCAGTCCGACTCCTCCGGCGCGTGCCTGTTGGCCTTGTGGCTTTGAGCCTTCACCAACCGGTCTCGATCCTGGTTGGACCGAGAAGCCCCGGAGGTCTCCCGGTTCTCGTGCATGTTGTTTCTCAGCGTGCGCGGGTTCTTAGACTACGCAGGACCGACCGACCACTCGCGACCTAACGCGGCCGACCGTTTTGCTTTCCCCCAAAATCGGGACGGAGTCAGCACCCTGTTCAACCGTTTTTCGAAGCTCAATAGCCCGGCCCACCGATACCCCCGATCTACGCTTCGACCAACACCTCGCGATGTTGACCGCAAGTCTAGGGGCCAAGATGGATTCGCTTCTCCTTTCTTGTACGACTCTTTCATTCGCTACAACATGCCGGTTTATCCCGGCGCACCCCGATATACGGCGTTGTAGTCGGTAAAACGGTCGAAGCCTCCTGTCGGCAGATGAATGGCACTGGACTTCACGGTCCTAAACCGAGCAAGTTTCCCAGAACGCTGTTTGGGGCCAGTGTCCGAGCGGCTGACGATCCACCCGAAGATCCAAAAGGCGCTTCATGGAACGCCGTCTGGGGCTACTTTCCGATAACCGCACTTTCGAGGAAACAGCTCGTCGCGGCTTCCGTGTATCGCTACTGCGTCCGCTCCAGCGCGTCCGTTGAGTACCCATGGTCGCGGTAGAGGTTGATCAGGTCCGTGCTGAGGTGCCAATTGTTTCGTTTCAGGATATCCACGGCTTGCCTGATCAGCGGGAACTCTTTTGAATCCTTGTTCATCAACAGGAACTTCTCATAGGAGTTCCGCACATCGTCCGCGATAGCGGCGCGGCCATTGAACACTGGGGAGTTGTCCATACCGCACAGGTACAACTGCATCATCGTGTGGATTACCCCGCTGATGTGCCAATTGAGTTCCGGGATTGATCCGTGTGCCGCGCGGAAACGTTCCCAACGTCGAATGCGGAAGCGCAGTCGATCCCGTGGAATCGCGAGCGCTCCGTCGTAATCCAGCCAATTCGGCGACTCCTTCAAATACATGCCCAGATACGCCCGGCAATCGGGTTGCAGTCGTTCGGCAAACTGGAGCAGAAAGCGCGGGTCGGGGTCTAGCAGGATAGTGTCGTCGAAGTCAGGCACGACGCCGTACCCGCAACGCATCCAGGGTTCCGCGTTCCGCCAGACTTTCGGTACGCTCGCCGCGAGTTCTCGCCCCGGCGACCCACCGCTCTTTCGCAAGATGGCGATTGCCGTTTCCTGCTCCGGATATGGGACACCCTCGAAAATGCTAAGCCCGGGGCCGAAGTTCACAGCCCGGACCGCGCGTTCATAGAAGTGCCACAGCGCAAACAGGGCCGTCGGCTGTGCCGCATCTTGTGGGTCGCGAAACTCCGAACGGAAGCGTCCGGCAGCCTGACAAAGCGACGCCGGTTTGCTGATGTCCAAGGCGGACAAGGATTCCTGGTACGTTCGAGCCCCGAGCGCACCGCTGCAGGCAAGAAGAAGTGCCCATGACTTCATCGCAAACCGATTATATAAAGACGACCTCAGTGCACGCTCCTCCTGTTCAGCGCATGCATAGAAGCGCGACCCCTGGGTCGATCAGCACCGCGTAGTTGTCGCAAATGGCGAAGAACGCCGGCACAAAATACCCAATGGGGTTGTCACTGTTCTTCAGCTGATCCAAATGTGGGAGGTCGAATTGAACAGCTGAATCAACAGTCGCGGTTACTAGGTCGACGCGGACAGCAACAACGCCGGACTCAAGTCGGCGACCTGCGACGAGGGCCCAGAAGCCGCCGCGAGGGCTAATTACCGGGCTGTACAAATCTGGATAAAAGATATTCGGAGGCGCAGAGTCTTTATGCGTACCGTAATTACCCAACACCCCTCGGTCAATCGAAAGAGTGTTGGAGTGCCCGCTTGTTGGGTTTGAGAGCAGAATCTCTGCCTTGGTCAGATCAATGCGCGCCCGACGACCGTCTTCCAGAACCGCTGCCACATACGGTCCGTTCCTGCCCGGGATCGTAGGTGAAACCTTGGCAATGGGATGGTCCGGAACGGACACGGACGTGGATCGCGGGCCGAGGCCGCGTGACCTGTATGCAGCACCAAATTGAGCTCCAGGACCTTTGTCAGGCAGTATTGTTTTGGCTTGGACGACCGTCGCGAGATCCGGGGAATACTTTACGGTCCAGGCGGTATGAGAATCTTCCGCGTGAATCACGACCACGTTACCCGAACCATCCACGCCAAGCCAAGGCGCCAACCCACCCGATAAGCCTTTTATGCCCTCCACGCTGCCAGTTTCGGAAACCGCCACGAGCAATGAGTCTGGCTCCCCTGCATCCGACGAGCTCAACACGAGGTAGAGGTGCTGCCTGCCCGCAACCGCCCCAATTATGCGAAAGCCCGGTCGCCACTGCGAACCAAGCAACGCAGCAAGCCAGACTGTTTGTGTAGGTGACACGCGGATTTGCAGCTGCGAAAAAGCAGTAGAAGCCAGGAGAAGGCTAACGGCCACGCGAAACAACCAGAGATGGCCGTGCTTGTGAAACATAGACCAATTAGGAAACTTAGGTTGATGTGCCCTAATAAGCAAGCATCGCCCACTCAATTGTCCAACAGTTCACTGCCCGTTAGCTTCACGGGAAAGCCGCTCGGATTGGTCCCCAGATACGGCGATATCGTCTGTTATCGATCAAAGGTCGGCATCGGCCCACCGGAAGGCAAGCGCCTCGTTCTCTGCGCCACTGACGTGCCAGCCGCATGATCTCGCTTCGCGATCGAGCGCCAGAGAGTTCCTTTGGGCGCTCTTCAAACGGCAGCCCGGCTTCCTCCAAACGGCGACGCCGGCGCTCCCGAATCACGTCGGCTGTTTCTCCGCGCTCGTTGACCCTGGGCTTAGCATGCTCTTCGAGCCGTCGAAGACGCCTCTCGATTGCGTTCATCGCTGCCCGCGCCTGTTTTTCTTAATCGGTCGTCGATCCGTAGACTGTTTGAACTCTCTCGTGCCTTACTGCGATTGCGTCAGCGATATACTGCTCGTTTCCGATGCCGTTGCGGTCGCGACACCGCCCGTGGGTATTGACGTAGTTTGAGTACCAGCGAACTTGAATGCCTGGCTTGAATTGACCAGTACTCGATATGACGCAGCCCCGCTGGGCGTGTGAGCGACAGCAAGACTCTGATCGTAGAAGTTGGCCCCATATGGCCCAAACGGCTGGCAGGTCTGGAGCTGCTCTCCGTACGTGACATCCTCTTCGATGTCCGGATCGACCGTCACCACAAGATCTGGATGCGGATCGGGGAAAAGATTTAAGTCGAACTCACCGCTCACATCTAGAGTCCCGTTGTTAGTTGACCACGTGAGGCTGCAGTAGTCCGGACTCGAAATGCTAAAGGAGAGATAATCCAACGGCACCGTGACGGTCGGATAATCGCCGTTACTGTCCGGTTTGAGGTGTGCGGTCTGCGCCTTGACATGCGACTTCTCTGCGGCGTTCAAGTTCGGTTGGACCTGTGAACCGTCAACGTTAGAGTCGAAGCTGAAATCCAATGGCCCGACATCACACGCTTCGATGATTTTCTCGTACCCGGGACCGAGGAACTGTGCTGGGTTTCCCGTTCGCACCGCAAAAAATTTGGCTATGGTCAGGAGTTTGATGGCATAGTCGGCGCGCTCCGCTGCACTTGAACTGGCGATGCACAGAGAACCGATCTGATTGAAGGCGTTTACAAAGACTTTGTTGACCGTTTGATTAACGTATTCTTTGTCCGTTTGAAATGGCTCCGGAAGCCCGTTGGCTGGGTGGTTGATTTCCACCTCTCGCAGCCATGCCCACGCCTGTTGAACGGCGGAATAAGCACTTGTCCAATCTGTGAGCGCTTTCTGCAGTTGCGGTACAACGATCTGGTCAAAGAAAAGCTGCTCGTATCCTTCTATCTTGTCGGCGAACCGGTCAGGATCCGAGCCACATCCTGACCCGCTCAACTGGCATGTGCGTTCCTGTTGCAGCAGTTGTGCTACTTCGGTTTCTAGCTGCGCTATGCTCGAGGCCGGAGCAACTGGCTGCGTCACTGGACCTGTGCCAACGCCGTAACCAGTAAAGTGAGAGAAACGGAGTGTGATCGTGTTCGAATTTGCCAAAGGCGCAAGTGCAAAATCCTGTCCCTTACCCGGGTAGCTGAACCCAACCTGGTCAGCAAATGGCACGTCCTGCGACGGCTGTATCGTCAGCGTTACCGCCGAAAGAAATTGCAGTCCGTCCGGTTCAAGTTGTACGGCCGCGGCCGCGCCCCCCGCAAGCGGGGCCCCCGCCAGTCCCGCCAGCGGTGTCATCGTGATGAGTTCATCGCTGAGCAGCGCGTTCGGCGGCACAGTGAGCGTAAAGACGGTACCGTCCGCGCCAGTACTGGACAGAGTTCCACCGAGGACCGCGACCATGATCTCGCTCGCCATGTGCGCGCTATCGAGCTCCGGGGTCACGGCAATGGGATTACCCGGGCCGCCAAAAGGACTTGAGCCGGAAAAGACAACTGGTCGATTCCACGGCAAAGCTCACTGTGTTTCCGCCCGAAGAGTAATTGCCCCTCACGGTCAACAGATATTTGCTGCCTTTCTTAAGAGGTTGCGCATCGAAGGCGAAATCGAGAATATACTGCGCCCCAATGGGAAATGAGCCTATTTGCACAGGCAAGGTGGGGCTCCGCAGCGCGGCACTTACGATACCTGCCGAGCTAAGTTCCACGGCCGTAACCTGGACGGAACCCGCCGCAGCGCTGCCCGAGTTCACCAGCGGCAAAATCACTTCGAAGTTCGATCCGGCCAACCCGGCGGTGGGGCTTTGAGCGGAGAAAGATGGCGTTTGCGCGTTCAAACCGATCGCGAGCGCAACCAGCGGTACCAGTGAAAGGCACTTTCCTACACCATGCAGAGATCGTTTGCGCAGAAAAAACACAGCCAAATTCATGGACAATGGCGAAACGTTCGCGATTCCCGGGATCAGAACCGCGAGGAGCGTGAGAGAGAAATACGGCGAAGGTCGCATAAAATTCTCCTTGTGCCTTAAGACAATGGAGCCCGGCTCTGCTTCCTCATCAGCCCGATTACAGCGAGCCCGCCGCCAACCAGCAGAAGGACGGCCGGCCCAGGAGTAGTGATGCATGTCACAGATGCGGACCTCAGGGCGACGCCGGTATCCTTTGGATAGGATGCACCGGCATTTAAGGGAATCGACTAAGCTGCAATTCCCCCCATTTCAGTAACCGAAATCTCCGAATGAAAAGGCTCAGGCGAAACGAAAAAAAGTCTCGACAAAGTTCATGGTCACTAACCATTCTGGGGGCGTCTGGGCACATCCTCAGTGAAGTCGCAGCGCTTGGCACGCCAGGAATGTCTTGTCGATGGCTCGAATTCGTGCGCTCGCTGTCCTGAAGATGTTCGAGGGCCCTGGTGCAAACGCGAGGGTTGCGCCGACGATGAGGAGATGCAACGGCTCGTTCAAATCGAAGATCTCTGTGCAAGGGACGGCACGCCGACCGACAGATCATAGTTCTGTGCGTGCGCGGGTACACAAACTTCACTTTGAGCTTCCGGGATCTGGTGATCATGTGGCCGTGGATCTCCGTGACCCATACCACGATCCTGCCGTGAGTCTACCTTCAAGAATTCGAAAAGCGCTGGAGACGCTACGCTCGGTGGATCGTGGCGGACGGCGAAACCTATACGACGAAGAAGCCGGACGGCGAGTTCACGGGACAGTTTAGCCGCGCCGCCTTACGGCAGCAGCCAGCACCATCGCCAAGCCGAATAGCATTACCGTAGCGGGTTCGGGCACTGTCCCTACCAAATACTCCGCCTCACGAAGAATCAAGGACTTGGCCGGCGTTCTTGTGACATTGTTACTGGCGTGATCGAACGTGCTTGGGAATAACGGTTCGGGTTTTCGGACACTACGCCCATCGCTGCACAGGCGAGACCTGATGACGAAGGGGCCGCTTACGCGACCCCTCGTTTTTCTGACCGGTCTTTGCGGTCCAGAACGTGGATTGATTCAATGACGATTTCGGTGACCGGCCATTGCACTTTGATCGGTCCGTTCTCGGTTTCGATGCTGCGCTCGTACTCTCGATAGGTGAGTTCGCCTTCGAGAAATACATGCGAGCCGGTGGGAATCTTGGCGGTGTAGTCGGCCGTTGAGCCGAATGCGACGCAGGAGTGCCATTGGGTCTTCTCCTGCCATTCATCATTTGCGTCTTTGTAGCGCTTGGTTGTCGCAATCGAGAGTCGGCTGATATTGCGACCGTTCTGCGTTGCTGAGGTTTTTGCATCGCGGCCCGTGAAGCCGCAGAGAGTGATTCGATTGAGATTCATAGTTTGAGTCTTCCTTTCTTGATTGCATTGAGAGTTGCGCAATGCAACTCCTGCCTGACCGGCGAGGTTCGGGGGTAGCAACTGTCCAGCTGAGGGGAATCGCCCATCGTGGAAGCGAAGCGACACGACGAAGCGCAGCGGAGGGCTGCACAAGCGACAGCGCGGAAGCCTGGGGATACGGCTTGACGGGCGCGAGGGCCGGAGCCCTTAGATTCGGTGGGGGCTTTCCCCCGAATTCGTCTGCGACTTCGGTTCTTTAGTTCTCTCCGTTTGTTCCCACTGTTCCCAGAACGATCTTCTACTGGGAACAAGGCAACTGATTGATACACTGCGTTGTTCCTACTGTTCCCGGTGTTCCCACTTCGTTCAGAACTTTTCCAGGCGACCCAATCGCATTTGACGAAATAGACGGAAGCGGAGCAACTGGGAACACTAGGAACCGCGATTCTTTTCATAGGTTTCAACTGGGAACAGACCGGGAACAGGACTGGGAACACTGGGAACATTTACGCCTCCAGCCGGCGATATCGCCATTCCAGCCTCGCTCCTTGGCGTTCGCGGTAACGCTCCCAACCCAATGCTTGAAAGCAGCGTGCGACGCGGTTCTTGTCCGATTGCGTCCACTGCGCCCGCGG
>CAVYTS010000027.1:0-55092 GCA_963771305.1 uncultured Acidobacteriaceae bacterium | reverse complement strand
GGCACGCTCCCTACTAGCCCCACCAGGGCGTGGTGCCTCTCGGGACTCGTCCGGCACCGCGAATTTCAGCCATTTCGCGACAGAAACTAGTTGGCCCGGCCGGTGCGTTCCAGTTGATGCCGGAACATCTGGCCGAAATCCCGAGCCTCTTTCAGCTCCCGCAACTGCTCCACGGTCCATTTCATCTTGCGGCGCCAGTTCGGATACTCGGCGGTGCTGCCGGGCAGGTTCTGTTGCTCGGTCTCCTTGGTGAGATCTTCCTGATTGAGCAACAACAGCACGCTGGGCGTCTGGGCCAGGAACCCGATAATGGCGTTGTGCAACGGGCCATCCAATTCCGGCACGTCGGCTGCGTTGCGCGTGTAGTTCGGTGGCAGCAGTTCCTCGCGCATGCAAGACGTCCAGCATCCGCTGTTTATCCACCTGACGTTCCGCGATCTGTTTTTCATAGACGGCTGCATCGGCGAGGCCCGCGGCACGCCGCGCCTCGATGTCCCGCCCGGTCCAAAAGCCGGCGATGGTCGGCAGATCGTGTGTGGTTGAAGCGACCAACGCATTACGCGGATATTCTTCCGCCGCTTTGAATGAGCCGTCCGGCCGCTTCTCGAAGTAGAACAGCCGGTAGCTGAGCGATCCGGCGCGATCCAACGCTTCGCGAATCGCGTCGGTGACCGTGCCCAGATCCTCCCCGACGATGATGTTCTTCTCCTGGACACTCTCCAGAGCCAGGATACGCAGCAGATCGGCGGAGTTGTCTTTCACGTACACGCCATCGGCCGCCTTGACCCCATCCGGAATCCAGAACAGATGGAACAGGCGCATCACGTGGTCAATGCGCAGCGCTCCACCGAAACGAACAATCTTGCGGATGCTCTGGTGGAATAACTCGTAACCGTTCATGCGGTGGGCTTCGGCGTTGGGTGGAGGGAACGCCCAATCCTGCCCGGTCGGCGAGAACGCATCGGGCGGCGGACCCGACACGGCAGCCTTGCACGTAGAAGCTACCATGCGCCCACAGATCGGAACCGGAACGGTCCGTGGCCAGCGCGAGGTCATGATAGAGACCGATCGGCAAGCGTTTTTTCGCATAAGCATGCACTGCGCTCAGTTGCTCCTCCAACACGAACTGAATGTACTTGAAGTATCGAACCAAGCCGGCGATGCTCGGTGGCAAAGCGCACACACGCGTCCGATTCGGGATCGTGGTATTCCGCCGGCCAATCGCGCCAGGTCCAGCGGGTGCGATCCTGCTTGTGCACCACTTCATCCAGGGCGCAGTACAGGGCGAACCGGTCGAGCAGCAGGCCTTCGCGGCGGCAGAAGTCCTCGAACTGCTGCTTTCGCGCTTCGACTGGCAGCGCGTTCGAATTGAAGGTACAGGCACTTCAGAAAGATCTTCTTTAAGCGGTCGACTCGTTCGTATTCGACGAACTCGCTGGCGCGCAGCGCCTGAATCTCCTGCTGCACGCGCGGGCCCGCGAAGAGGCGTTGCGCAAAACCGCCGGCGGCGAACTCGGGCACAGCTTCGATGTCGATGTAGATGAGGTTCTTGTAGAAGATGGAAAGCGGAAGATAGGGGCTCTGGTTGTACGGGAAACGGTTGTGCAGAGCGTGCAGCGGGTTCAGCCCGATGAAGGCGCCGGCGAGATCGTCTGCCACCCAGTCGACGACCTTGAGCAGGTCGGTGAAATCGCCGCAACCCCAGTTACGGCCGGAGCGAAGACCGTACAGCGTGATCGCGAGTCCGGCACACTTGCCGCCGTCAGCGAGCCGCGGCGGTAGGTAAGCGCGCTCGGGCGTCACGATTAAGCGGCCCTCCGCCACCAGCGGATCGTCGATCTGAAGCCGCAATGTGTGGTATCCCAGCGGAACCTCCGGTGGCAGCGGAACCAGGTACGCGCACCACTGGCGGGACTCCAGATGCCACTCGCCCACCATCTTGAGCTGGCTTAACTTATAGTTGGCGCGAAGCTGCGTGCCGGATTCCAGCGTTATGCCGATCTCTATGTCAGCGAACGCATAGGATTTGGCAAGCGACAGGATAATCCACTTCTCTTGTTCGCTGGTGATCGAAACCGGCTGGATGGGAGGCATGGCGCGGCGCTCGAAAGCGCCGGATACGCTCGTCTTCGATGGTCTTTTGCGACGACGTATCCAGGCCCAGCGCGGCCAGGATGCGGCTCTCCATCGCCGCCGATGCGACGTGTCTCTTGCCGAAGATGTCCCAAAACTCCCGCTCGATTCCCCATTCGCCGGCAGCTTTGTGCAGTGCATCCTCGTAGCTGTTGGAAGGCTCAAAAACGATTTGGGGAAGCGGCATAGACTCACCTTGATTCTAGAAGACCGACCGCAAGTAACCCTTTCGCAAAAGCCCCTGGCTCGTGCGTAATACTTCACCCCAGTTGCGGCCGGGGCGTGGGATAATCGCGATGTGAACTCCGATCAGAAGTTTGAGCTGAGCCAACCGGAAGAGTTGTTCGCCCGCATCGACGACGGCTGGGCCAGCGGCGCCGGCGAGAGCATCCTCACCACCACGCTTGACAAAGCACTGAACTGGGCCCGCAGCAACTCGCTGTGGCCCATGACGTTTGGCTTGGCCTGCTGCGCCATCGAGATGATGTCGACGGCGGCTTCGCGGTTCGACAGTGCCCGTTTTGGCGCCGAAGTTTTCCGCGGCTCACCCCGGCAATCGGACCTCATGATCATAGCCGGACGGGTCTCGAACAAGATGGCGCCGGTCATCCGCCAGCTCTACCGGCAAATGCCAGAGCCGAAGTGGGTGATCTCGATGGGCGCCTGCGCGACGTCCACAGGCGTGTTCAGCAACTACGCCTTGGTTCCGGTCAACCAGGTGATCCCGGTCGACGTTTACGTTCCTGGATGCCCGCCGCGCCCCGAGCAGCTGATCTACGCCCTGATGCAGTTGCAGGACGAAGATCCGGGCCGACCACGGCGTTACCAAGCAGATCCTGAACATCGCATAGCACGGGTTAGTTGCGAAACGAACTTCGAGCGGGGTGCCCCTGCCGTTGGGGCGGGTCCCCAGACCCGCGCCGCTCTCCGCTTCGGAGCAGGACGCCCACGTCCGGCTCTCCCAATACGTAGGGGGCGTTGGAGTTGTGCAATGTAGGCAACGATCTTGCTGCTGGACGTGGCCACATCCCCGATTGCATCGTAGCCCGTCACGCGTTGTGCCCTATCAAGGCAGGAAAGGTCTGGTCTCAGGAGACCCGCAACGCCGGAGCATTCGTCGCGTCGCGATGCGCTCTTACCACAATTTCAACATCCTGATCGAGGGCAACCAAGAAGCGCAGCAGGCGCTCGACGGAGAACTGCCGGAACTCGCCTCGCAGCATCTTGGAGACATCGGGCTGTTTGATGCCGAGCAGGTCGGCGGCTTCGACCTGTTTCAGGCGGCGCTGTTTCATGATGGTGTCGATTTTGAACACGAGCTGCGCCTTGACCATGTGCTCGTCCGCATTCGGTGCGCCGATGTCCTTGAACACATTTCGGCTCCCAGTTTGGTATCCCTTTCTGCTCATGGTTGTCCCTCCTTAGCAATCAGTTCGGCTTCGCGCAACCGTTGCTTCACTAGCTCGACTTCCCGGCGCGGTGTTTCGCGGCCGGTCTTCGATTTCTTCTGGAAGGCATGAAGGACGTACACCGCACCTCTATAACGCTAGGTGTATACGGCGCGGAACGCGTCGCTGCGAAAGTCCTTGACCACTTCCACCACCCCTGCCCCGCCAAAGCCGCTCAGGGCCTTCGTGTCGCGATGTCTGCCGCCCCGCTGCGCGACATACAGGGCATAGCCCATGTGATCCTGTGACCGGCTCAGGAAACGCGCGCATATCCTCGCGGGCCGATCCGACCCAAATCACAGGCTTTAAGGAGGGCTCATCCGTCATTCAACTAAAATCTCAATATAGTGATATCGCTATATCATGTCAGGGTGGCCTTCGGAAAAGGAGATGGGAGCTTGGGTCAATTGTCGAGGCTAGAGCGGACCGACGAGGAGTCGTGCTCCTAAGCGAAGAGCGTCGCAGGCCGGGGGTTCTACCCTACCAGACGAGCATGCTCGGCACACAAGAAAAAGGGGAGCCCGAAGGCTCCCCTTTTCTGTGATGAGTCCCCGCTCGATGCGAGGACCTGACGTCTTAGCTAGAAGGTGAAGCTGGCGAAAATCTGAATCGTTCGCGAGTTGCTGCTGTAGAACTGGTGAAGTTGTCCGAACAGCGGATCGCTCGGAACCAGGTCGTTGCGGGCGCCGGTAAAGCCTGTGGAGCCGACGTCGTTGATGGAGCCGCCGGTGTACTGCGGCGTGATTGAAGATGTTATAGAACTGCGCGCCGATATCGAAGGACATGCTTTCCCTGATAGCAAAGCGCTTCTTCACTTGCATGTCGATGTTATCGATCGGCTTCAGCGGAAACGTGTTGCGTCCCGCCGTTGGCGATGGCGCCAGAGCCGGCCGTCACATAGCGGGCGTTGGTGTTGTTGGCAACGTAAGCCACGATCGGATGGATCGCCAGCGGCCACTGCTTGGCCGTGCGGCATTGTAGCCCGTCACGCCGGTGCCGAGGCCTGGCGACGCCAGCCGGCGTTGACAATACACGGTCGCCCGCGCTATCGCCGTTCAGGTTCGAATCGAGATTGCTTTGCACGGTCGCGTATTCCGGCGTTTCGTAGGTCCAGGTTCCGGAGATGTTCCAGTTGCCAACGACGTTCTTCATAAACCAATTCTTGTCCTTGAAGGGCAGGAAGTCATAGATGGGCGTGAAAGTGGCCCGCTGGCGGTGATCCAGCGCGGAATTGGACCAATCCGCTTTGAGGTTCTGGAAATCCTGCGCACGGCGAGGCGTCAGGTAGGTAGAGAAGTTGGTCGCCGTGGCGTCGTCCTCGAGGTGGCTCCAGGTGTAGGCAGCGATGAACGCCAAGCCATTGGAGAAGCGCCGGTTCAGCTGCAGGGCCAGCCCGTTGTAGAGCGAGTTGGCCTGCGGAGCGTAGCCGACGATGGTCGCGTCGGAGCCGAGCGCGCCATATTCATTGGTTGGAGTTGTCGGCAGTGCCGCCGGGCACGATGTAGGACTTCACCTGTCCCAAGCGTCTTGCTCAGAGAGGCGAGCGTAGCCGCGCTCGGCATGGTGAAGAACGTCGGGATGTAGTTGGTCGGCGAGACCTGCGGGAAAATATTGAAGCGCGTTTGGTTCCAGAGGTGAACGCCGCGGGTGCCGACGTAGCGCGCTTCAAACGTGTAGTTCTTTAGCGAACACGTGCTGCACGCCCAGGGTCCAATCGAGGCCATAAGGGCGCTTGCCGCCGAAGGTGTAGGAGCTGATCACGCCGAGCGCACCCGCCTGGGTCGGTCGGCAGGGGTTGAGCAGTGCCGGGCAAACCGCCGCTGGCGAGGAAGCCAACCGGTGCGCAGTTGACGCCTGGGCAGTCGTTGGTCTGCTGGAAGTAGGGCGGCGCGGCATTCGCTGTCAGGTTCGAGTAGGTCAAGTCATATGCCTTGGCGAAGCCGCCGCGAATGGACCAGTCGCCCTCCTTGCCGGGCGAATAAGCAAAGCCGACGCGGGGGGCAAGATCGTTTGGACTATAGTACGGCCGGGCGAAGGTAGGGCCGCCGTAGATGTTGGCCGGGTGAACTGTACTGCCTGGTAGCGCGAAGCAACCGGAACGGTGACGTATTCGTAGCGAAGGCCGAGATTCAGCGTTAAGTTCGGCAGGATGCGGAAATCATCGTTCACGAAAGCTGAGCTTTGCAGGAAGCCGACCGGATAGCTGGTCGCACCGGCGCTGCGTTCACCCAGAACGTCCGGAGCCAGGTCAGTCAGGTACAGCTCCGTGGTGGAATACTCGTAATTTCCGGTTACGCGCTGGATGAAGTAGTTGGTGGCGATCATGTCGATGAAGTTGCCGCCGAACTTGATGGTGTTCCTGCCGATGACCTTGGTCATGTTGTCCTGCACCTGGAACAGGTCTTGGGTGCGAACCGGAGGGTCCCACTGGTCCCCAAGTCACAGCTGTTCAGGTCGTCGATGGTGATGACCGGGATAGGCGTCCAGCCCGGGGAACGTTTGGGAGGCGACCGGGCAGAGCATTCACGTTGCGGCTGAACGAAACGCGAAATTCGTTTTGGAGCGTCGGGGCGAAGTTGTGGAACTCCGACAGATTGTACATGTAGTTGTTGTTCGGTTGAAGCGCATTGAACGCCGGCACCTCAGCCGGCAACGATGCTCGCATTGCTTGTTGTAGATCCAGCGTCCGCGAATCTGGTCCTTGTCGCTCATGTTGTAGTCGATCGCCACGACCGCGTCGTAGTTGTTGGTGTAGACGGGATTGTAAACGCGATCGAGCCGACGGGAATCTGCCGGCCCAGCACGCTGATGGTGCCCTGTCGTTGGTCGCCGCAGCCGGAATGTATTTCTCCATCTGCGCTCAGGTTCGTCTGGCTGAGACCCGCCATGTTGTTCAACGTCGAATAACCGGCCGCAGTGGGAGCAAGTAGTCGGCGCACCGGGAACGGACGACTGGCCGATCGGGTTGTATTCGAAGTTTCCGAAATAGAACAGCTTGTTCTTGATGATGGGACCGCCGATGGTTGCGCCCAGCCGGTTGTTGTCGATAGCGCGGATTGGAGGTGAATCCTTGGCCGTCCACTCCGTGCGAGTTCACCGCGTTCAGGTCGCGGTTCTGGAGGTATTCGTAGATGGACCCGTGGATTTGATTGGTACCGCTTTTCACCACGGCGTTGAAAATTCCGCCCGATCCGCCGCCGAACTCGGGAGCGAACTGGTTCTGCAGCAGCGTGAACTCTCGCGATCGCCACGTTGGAGACGTAGACAATGGGCGCCGGGTTCATAATAGTTGTTATTGCTGATGCCATCCAGGTTGAACGAGTTGTTGTCGGGGCGCTGGCCCGAGATGGCGGGACCAATGCCCTGGCCAATTCCGCCCGACGTGGAGACACCGGCGCCCAGCAGGCTCAGATTGTAGACGCCCGAGCCCGTTCGCAGCCGCCGGAAGTTCCTGTACTTGCTTTGTGTCGAACGTCGTCTGCAACTGGGCCGTGGTCGTATCGATCTGGGCCGCGCCTGCGCTGACCTCGACCGTGGTTGCGGTACTGCCGACCGGCAATGTCAGATTGGCCGTGATGACGGTGTTCAACACGACTTCCATATTCTTCAGCGTGTCGGTCGAGAACCCCTTGGCAGTAGCCGTGACCGTATAGGTTGCCCACCAGCAGGTTGTTGAAGCGGTAGACGCCGTTGGCGTTGGATTCGGCTGTGTGTCTTGACACCCGTTGCATACGTTGAGTCGCGATGACACTCGCGTTTGGAATGCCCGCGCCGCTGGCATCGAGAACGGTGCCGGTTACGTCACCGCTGATGGCCTGGGCGTGAACAAAGCCTGGATACAGAAGGAAGCACAGGGCGAAAAGTTCCGCCCGGTGAAGAGACGCCGGCGCCCAGCAGGCTGAGATTGTAGATTCCCGACCCAGTCGCCCCTTGCGGAAGCTCCGCCACCTGTTTCGTGTCAAACGAAGTCTGCAATTGGGCAGTTGTCGTATCGATCTGCACGGCGCCCGCGCTGACTTCAACCGTGGTTGCGGCCGTGCCGACGGCCAACGTCAAATTCGCCGTGATTACATTGTTCAACGTAACTTCGACATTCTTTAGCGTGTCGGTTGCGAAACCTTTGGCCGAAGCCGTGACCGTATATATACCGGGCGGCAAGTTTGTGAAACGATAGACGCCCTCGCCGTTGGTTTCGGCTGTCGACCTGACGCCCGTCGCATCGTGGACCGCCGCGACCGTTGCGTTTGGTATTGCCGCGCCGCTGGCGTCCAACACGGCGCCTGTTACGTCGCCGCTGATCGCCTGCGCGTGAGCAAAGCCTGGATACAAAAGGAAGCACAGGGCGAAAAGCCCCAGCCACTTGCTTCGAAAAAATAGATTCATACTAACCCCTTCTCCAAGATTCTTGGAATAGACCCTTACAACGGCCCGGCAGGACACATACTATATGCCCTCGGGCGATTTCGTTGCCTGCCCTCGGACTTGTCCTGCGGCAGACTGCTCGTCGTGGAGCTTCAGCAAATGCCCGCGTGTGACTCACGTCTACATGGCCGCCTGGGTGCTGCTACCGACCTTTCGGTTTCGTTAACCAGACCTCAGGCGACGATAAACTGTCTGTCTAAAACGGAATTACCCAACAACAACAAAGCCGAAAGAATTGCCCCAGCGTAACAGATTCGTGATCTGCCTTGCAATAGAGTTGATTGGTGATAAAGGGCCGGAAGTACTGGATCGGAAGCGCGACGTTTCTTCCTATTAATTCACATAGTTAGGCTTGCCCTAAACGGCTTCATTTCTTAGTGTTAGGATTCTTCGGCGTGCGATCCAATATCCGGGATCGCAATCTTTCGAAATGCGGATTTTAAGCGAAGCCGTGCGCCTGAGCCGCTGAGCGCATAAAAGGGGTCAGGAACGACCGATTGTCGGGGTTCTACCAGGCTTGGCGAGCAGAAGACAAAGGGATAGGGAGCCCGGGGGCTCCCTATCTGTTAGCCCAACCTTCGCAGTTGCGATGAGTTTTCTAGTAAGAGCAAGCGGATCGCCGAGCTAACTCCATCCGGGTCAATCCAACATTTCCGAGAGAGCTTGTAGTGGAGACCTACCCTCTAGGCAGAGGGGCAGGAATCTGGCATGCTGCCAGTGAACATGTTTCTGCGGAGCAACAAGCGGATCAAGGATGGGAAGGAACATCGCTACTACACGGTGGTGGAAAGCCGGCGTCTGAGAGGCGGGAAAGTTGCTCAGCGGCAGGTGCTGTACCTGGGCGAAATCAACGACAGCCAGCAAGCGGGATGGCGCAAGACGCTGGAGGTGTTCGATGAGCAGCAACATCGATTCACGCCGCTGAGTCTGTTTGCTGAGGATCGACTGGTACCGGCGGACGCGATCGACAGCGTGCAGGTAAAGCTCAGCCAGATGAAGTTGGAGCGAGCACGCCCGTATGGCAACTGCTGGTTGGGATGCGAGTTGTGGCAGCAGTTGCAATTGGATGGGTTCTGGACGGAGAAGTTGCCGAAGGGACGGGGAAGCGTAGCCTGGGCGAAGGTGCTGGAATTGCTGGTGGTGAACCGGCTGATTGATCCGGGCAGTGAGTTTCGGGTACACCGGCAGTGGTTCGATCAAAGTGCGATGGACGTCTTGCTGGGCCAGGATTTTGCGGTGGCGGAAAAAGACCGGCTGTACCGCTGTCTGGATCGAGTGCTGGAACATAAGCAAGATCTGTTTGTGCATTTGCAGCAACGCTGGAAAGATCTGTTCGAGGCGCAGTTCGATGTGCTGCTGTACGACCTGACCAGCACGTACGTGGAGGGGGAAGCCGAGCAAAATCCCAAAGCCCAATATGGATACAGCCGGGACGGGCGGCCGGACTGCAAGCAGGTGGTCATCGCGCTGGTGATGACGCCTGCCGGACTTCCGCTGGCCTATGAAGTCATGGACGGCAACACCTCGGACAAGACCACGCTGCGGGGTTTTCTGGACAAAATCGAAACCCAGTATGGGACGTTTCAGATTAATCGGGCGGAAGGAACGACTTCTCCCCGATCAGGCCGCAGTTGGCCTCGCCTAAAAGGTAATTTTGGCTCCCAGTTGCACCTGACGCGCGGTCGTGTTGGGACCGCCTGTGGGGTTGCAGCCGTAGCATCCGGTGATGGTGCTTCCGGCTCCGTCAAAGATATAAGCCGAGCCCGTGTTCACGAAGTAGTTGGCGTGGTTGATGGCGTTGTATGCTTCCAGCCG
Source organism: uncultured Acidobacteriaceae bacterium (assembly GCA_963771305.1). Classification (GTDB taxonomy): domain Bacteria; phylum Acidobacteriota; class Terriglobia; order Bryobacterales; family Bryobacteraceae; genus CAJCIT01. Next base: position 45,274 of record CAVYTS010000027.1, on the reverse strand, counting down.
AAGCTGCAAAGACGCCCGTTCCTTGATGCTGAAGTTCTTGTACATGCCGAGATCGATATTCCAAAAGCCCGGCGTCGCGAAGGCGTCGCGGCCGGTCATATTGGCTGGGAAGGGTCCAAAATCGGAACAGCCGCATTTTGGATTGATATAGGCGCCGGTGTTGATATTGCCGAAATTGTAGATTGTGTACGTGTCCGCTCCCGAGAGACTTCGGCCAGCGCCCGGCATGGCTTGATCTAAAACCAAACGAGTGTAAATGTAGTTGGCATTCGTGAGGTCGTAAATCGTGTAAGGCGAGCCGCTCTGTGCCGTGAAAACCGGGGCCAATTCCCATCCGCCCAGTGCGTATTTCGCAATCCCATGGCTGTTCTTAAAGAAGGGCATCTGCCAGATTGCCGAGATCACCACGCGCTGCCGCTGGTCAAACTGCGAGCTGCCTTTGTCCACTGAAGGATGCTGGAAATCAGTGTACCCCAGGTTGAATTGGTTAAACGAAGAACTGAACGTGTCGCTTAAATCGTCGATGGAATGACTGTAGGTGTAGTTGGCAACCAGCTGCAGACCGGTGCGGCCGATGTCCTGGATGTTGTAGCGCACGTTCATCGCGTTGTAGGTGGAATGGCCGGCTGCGCCACGCATGTTGATGGAACCGTATTGCTGGTTCAGCGTGGCGTTGCAGTTGCCGATCGCCGGCGTGTTGTTCGTGCAAGGAATGTTCAAGTAGTAATTGCCGGTACCGATAAAGTTAGCTGCGTTGATGTCGTACTGGTTTTCTCCGATCGAGCCGGAGTAATCCACTTCCACGCGCATGTGGCTGGTGATTTGATGCTCCAGCGAGGCGCTGATCAACTGCGCGTAGGCTTGGGGGATATTCGGCTGAACCCAGCGCAGTTCTGATGGCGGCAGCGCGGTTGAGCCGCTCGAGCCCGATAGAATGCCAAAATTCGTTGTGCTTAACGGAATTGTTTGGAAACCGGGAGTCCCCTGAAACAGGTTGACGACCGCGTAATTCGGCGGATTCTGAATTACGTTGAAGGTGACGTTGCCGAAGTTTCGCTCGTAGCCAATTCCGTATCCTCCACGGAGACTGGTCTTTCCGTCGCCGAAGACATCCCAAGCGATTCCGACTCGTGGAGCGAAGTTGGTTGGACTGGGCAGCCAGAGTTTCCCGATCGGGCTTTGCGGCGCCACTAAGACTTGGCCGTTTGCGACGGACTCCGGAAAGTAAGGACTCTGCGCGCCCACGTTGTTCGTCAGGTAAAAATTCGAATCCAGATTAGGATTCACGTTGTGCTGAGCACCGAAGTATTCCCAACGGAGACCGAGGTCGAACGTCAGGCGCGGGCTGAACTTCCACGCGTCCTGCACATAGAGGGCGCCTTCTTCGTACCTGTTGCTGCGTTCGAACGTGGGCGGCCCGACAGGCAAGTTGATGGTGCAGTCGGGGGTTTGGACATTGGCGACGCAGGGGTATTTCTGCTGCGGATAGATCGCGGCCGCAAACTGATATTCCTGACCGAGGTACAGGTTATCCAGGCCGGTTCCAACACCATTACCCAAGACGTTAACCGACTCCTCATAAGCGCCGAAGGTGCGGTTATCGCGCAAGTAGGTAAAGCTCCCGCCCCAGCGGATGGTATGTTTTCCTTTCACGTAGCTTAGATCTTCGTAGAGCTGGCCAAAGTTCTGGGGACCGCCAAACGGGATCGCACCGCCGGGAGAGGTTGGTCCGTAGCCAGGCATCACGACGTTAAAACTGCCCAGGGCTGTCGCCACATTCGCATTACCAAGGTAATAGCCCGGTACGACCCCAGTGGAGGACAGTGGCTGATCGTCGTTGAAGCGGTTAAAATCCAGCTTCGTCTGAGAGACAAACTGCGGGGAGAAGGTGTGCGTTATCCCGACCAGGACGCTATTGTTGAAAATATTTTGGCCCGTGTTGAAGCCGGCGTATGGGCTGTTGACATTCGAGCCGGGCAGATCAGCCTCGCTGTAAAGCGCGTAACGGACGTATGCCTGGGTTTTCTCACTCAGGTTGTAATCGACGCGGCTCACGGTGTCGTAGGTGTTTTGGGGGTTGCCAGGTCCCGCGTTGGCGGCTGCGTTATATGAGATCTGATCGAACATCGGTGCATTGGGGTTATAGCCCACACAGCCGCCGGTGGGGGACGCTCCGGCACAGGGATCCGTTCCTTGGGCGATCAACTGGTTGCGGCTGAAAGTGCCAAGGGTCGCTACGCCGGGCACCAGCTTGCCGTAGGTCGAATAAACCTGTTGAGCCAACCGCGAAGAAGCGGCGATGTAGGCCGGATCGATCACCCAGACCAGTGTGTTGGCGACACTGCGAAGCCTCACCCATTCCGTGTTGTTGAAGAAAAACAGCTTGTCCTTGATGATCGGGCCGCCGACCGAGAAACCGAAGTTGTTTTTTGTGTACTTCGATTGCGGCAGGCCTTCTGCATTGTTCTGGAAGGAGTTCGCCCCCAGGTCGGCGACCCGGTTGAACTCGTAGGCCGTGCCATGAAACTGGTTTGTACCGGACTTGGTTGTCACGTTGACCACGCCGCCGGACGCGCGTCCGACCTCGGCCGTGAAGTTGTTCGTTTCGATGCTCATTTCCTGTACGGAGTCGATGGGCACCATTTGGCCGACGGAAGCGCTGAACTCATCGTTGTTCGCAACTCCGTCCAGAAGCACGTTGGTACTGGCCGAACGCAGCCCGTTTATGGCGTAACCCACGCCCCTGCCGGACGGGTCCGCGTTGCTGACGTTACCGGATGTCTCAACCAAGTCATATGGATTGCGGTTGAGGGAGGGAAGCTCGTTCATCTGGGAGGTTGACAGGTTTTGGGTGATGGTCTGAGTCTCGGTGTTCACCTTGATGGCAGCAGCGGTTTCCGTTACCTCGACTACCGTGGTGGCCTGCCCGACGTCCAACCGTGGTTCGACGCCGACCTTGGCGCCCACCGTGACGTTGATCTTTCGTTTATAGGTGCTGAAACCGGCTGCCGCCACGCTAATTTCGTACTCACCCGGCAAAAGGTTCGTCACGCCATAGATGCCATCCGAGTTGGACGTCGTCACTCGGATCGCACCGGTGTCGACATTCCGCACAGTGATCGACGCGCCTACAACGGCCGCGCCGGACTGGTCACTCACCGTACCGGCAATTTGACCGGTCTCCGCCTGCGCCCAGATCGTAATCGCCGTTATCGAGATGGCGGCGAGCAAACACGCCAAGCGCCTAGCCGAGTTGCTTCGAGAAAGCTGATACATATGAACTCCCTTCTTGAGCTGGAAACACACAGAGCGGGTTCCGCCCGATGGGTTAGCGGATCGACGACGATCCAAAATCAACTGGAAACCTAACTTAATGCTAACTTTATCGTCGATAATGTCCTCAGCTTAACAGAGCTACAGTTGACTCGCAATAGCGATCAACGATCCGAAAAGCAAGCGTTATTACTGACGATTAAAAGACGAATATCAGCTACCGATTTACGGATTGGTAACACCGCGTTAAATTGTTTATTATCAGTAGTATACAGCCATTAAACTACGTTCTTCCAGAGTTGGCAGTGTGCTCTTCCAAAACCGGAAGCCTGGCTTCGTATGGACCGCATATTAAGGATCAGATAAACAATAGTAATGACAACAATAACTAGTAATTTACGCATTGCTTTTCGTCGCATAAGCCAGTAATTACTACAGTCCGTCTTAATGTTTTTTTACTGACACGCCATCCCCGGGTTGGCGCAATCAAGCCGCCCGCGTGGAAGCGGATTTCAGAGGCTGCCGGACATCTCAATGGCAGACCGACGAAGCTGTAGAGCAGATTTTGAAAAGGACGGAACGACGGAGCCAGGACGGCGGGGAGGGGTCACTGCAGGTGAGGTCGCGCAGCGGAGCGGGTCCCACCCACCACATCAGGACGATTTCTTTAGGCGAGTGTTAGGTCTTCCGCCGGGCCCATTCTTCACAACGAACGAGACGCGGGCACCCTCATCCAATGAACGACAGTTCCCCGATCAGCTCTCCCGATACGTCACCAGCACCAAACCAACCAGGATGAAGCAAATTGGCCAAAGCCACGACACGGCCCGCATGCGGGCAGTGTCCGGAAGCCGTATCTCCAGCCATCGCGACCAGCCGGCTATGACCGCAAAAATCGCCAGCGGGATGTGACTCATCTCCACCAGAAACTCTTCCTTCACATTGCCGAGCGAGTGCGAGTGCGTAACCAGCAGCGCGCCACCGACAGCGCACACCATCGGGAACACCAGGCCCGCGCGCCGGGCCGGGATGCGGTTGGTCTGTACCGCCCATTCGAAGGCCGCAAACGCGATAATCATCAGCACGAACATGCGGTGCTGCGCAACTTCCGCCACCTGAAAGCTTTCCCAAAAACCTCGTGGGCCCAGCGGCCAGTTCTCTCCGTCGGCGCGTATGAACAGGAACACGGCCAAGCCAAGGAACAGCAGCGGCCAGTGCTTCGCCCAGGCAAAGCGGCGAGAGAGGAGCGAAAAAATACCGATAGCGAGCACCACCAGACCGGCCCAGTTATGGTTGTATTCCGACCAAGCCTTGTCCTTGGCAGTGAGCGGGAGCCTGAGCTGTCCCGGGACAAACGACCCGAGCTGCGTGTTCCCCCTGGGAAGCGCCATCGCCCTCACGGACGCGAGTTCGGTGAACTGAGGCGTATCCATGCGCGGCATTCTCGGCTTGAGGCGCTCCGCGATTTCCTGTGCCGAAACGCGGTCGTGCTGGACGTCGATGGCGGGCGGGGTCGAGGTAATGGAAGCCGCCGCCAGCAGGATCGTGAATCCAATCCCGAGTTCTGCCTCGCCAAACCGCCGCAACGGAAGCAGCTCCGGCCTATCGCCACGTCTCACCGCACGGACAACTCGCCAATTCAGCCAGCCCAGCACCAGCAGGACGCCGGTGAGGATCATCTTTAACACCAGCATCAGTCCATACGTTGTTTCAAACGCGGCCGATGGCGAACCAACGTAGAAGAATGCCAGCACCAAGCCTGCCAAGACGAGCGTGGCGACCGAGAACATGGCCATTCGCGAAAATCGGCTGGTGATGGTTCCCGCCACCGAGTTGTCGGGCGAGTGCCTAAGGGCCACCAGTAGATACGGCATGCCGCCAATCCAAAACGCGCCCGCAACGTGATGGGCCAGAGTCATGGCGACCAGAATCCCCCGGTCGTCCACGCGCGCCACAGAGTGGCTAGCCAGCACCGAACCGGTCAGGATCAAAACGCACGCGATGGGGCCGGCAAATGTCACCCAGCGTGTTCTTGCGAAGGCCGCAGTGGCCACGGCGCCCAACACCATCAACAGACCGGCAAACCAGAATCCCGCGCCGGCCACATCGCTGAGGACCATGTCGGTGGATCCCATGAGGATGGCCGAATTCGCGGCCACGCTGGAGACTTGCGTCACAGCCAGCGCCAGCGCGAACCAAATGATCCAGCGTGCAATCCGGCGCCTTACGTCATCGCCGGCAGGCGGCCTGACCACGGCCAGCAGGAAGACAACGCCGCCCACGGTGAGTGCCTCAAAAGCCAGCGTCAGGCCGCGAAGCAGTACCGACAGAAAGCCGAAGATGTCGAGGAATTGCGTCACCTCGTCTTACCGCACACTGAAAGGCACTTCCCCGCGCGTGATGTGCCCGTCAACGGCCAGCACTTGCCAGCGCAGAATATAAACGCCGCTCTTCAGCCCCTTGGCCGGTGCTTCCAGCACCTCCGAGGGAGTCTGTGTGGCAATTACGAGCGTCTTCTCCTCGCCAGAGGGTGAAACAAGGGTCAGCCGCGATCGCTTCGCATCGATGCGCGAATTGTATTTGAGGCTCACCGTCAGATCAGGCCCGTCGACAACCGATTTTGCGGCGGGCGTCGAAGAAAGCAGAATCGCATGGGCGTGCATGAGTGGGGCGAAACAAGCAACCAGCGCAACCATAACGGGCACGCTCGGTCTTCTGGCAAACATTAAGAAGGACCTCTTCGAGAACACGAATATGTGGACCCTTCTATTTTAGCCTTTGCCGTTGGTTCAAGTCTCAGATTCTCTGGAACTTGCTTTGGCACTTAGCCCGCGCCGTGAGGTAAAACCTCCCTACGGCTCATCACCCGGTTGGCGGGGCGACTCATGATCGGGAACACTATCTCCCACTACCGCATCGTGGTAAAGCTCGGCAGTGGTGGTATGGGAGTCGTTTACAAGGCCGAAGACACCCGCTTGGGTCGAAGCGTGGCGCTCAAGTTCCTGCCAGACGGTTACGCGAACGACCGCGCTGCCTTAGAACGGTTTCAACGCGAGGCGCGCGCCGCCTCGGCCTTGAATCATCCCAATATCTGCGTCATTTATGACATTGGCGAAGACGAACAGCGGCCTTTCATTGCGATGGAGTTGCTGAGGGCCGAACCCTCCAGGAGCGAATCGCCACGAAAAGCCTGAAGACCGAGGAATTGCTCGAGATCGCGATTCAGGTTGCCGATGCGTTGGACGCCGCGCATTCCAAGGGCATCGTTCATCGCGACATCAAGCCCACCAACATTTTCATGACGCCGCGTGGGCAGGCCAAGATTCTGGACTTCGGTTTGGCCAAGCTGACGCCGGACCCCGCGGAGACGAAAAGCGGCACCGGCTGCTTACGTGGCGACCGAAGCGATGCTCACCAGTCCGGGCAGCACGGTTGGGACGATTGCCTACCTGTCGCCCGAGCAGGCGATGGGAGAAGACCTGGATGCCCGCACGGATCTGTTTTCGTTCGGTGTGGTGCTGTACGAGATGGCAACCGGAGCACGGCCGTTCACCGGCAACACAACAGCCGCAGTCTTTGACGCGATCCTGCACAAGGCGCCGGTGTCGCCGGTGCGGTTGAATCCGGGAATGCCGGTGGAGTTGGAAAGGATCATCAACAAGGCGCTGGAGAAGGATCGGGATGTCCGTTATCAGCATGCTTCGGACTTACGAGGCGACTTGAAGCGCTTGAAGCGCGATACGAGCTCGAACCGGCCCGAGGCAGCGTTGCTGCAGCCAGCGGCCGCAGAACCAGTGCGCGAGACGCCGCCGGCGCCAACGTCGGACTCCGCCGTCATCGCCAGCCTGATCATGCGGCGCAAGAGAGTCGCAATCGGGAGTGTTGCCGTGGTGGCTGCGCTGGTTACCCTGACGTGGTTTGCCGTACGCCGCATGCATAGACCTTCGGACGCTGTGGCGCAGAAGCCTTCCCCCGGGTTAACGGAGAAACGACTGACCTTCAACTCTAGCGAGAACCGTGTCGATGTGGCCGTTCTTTCTCCCGATGGCAAGTACCTTGCTTACTCGGACCGGATCGCGATTCACGTGAAACTTCTCCCAACAGGGGAGGAGCGGCTCATCCCGAAGCCGGCTGGTATCCCCGCGAGCGCGTTCTGGGATCTCGTGGTTTCCAGACGGCATGCGGTTGCTTTTCAACGCTCTGGAAACGGCGGCACAAGAGTATTTGGACGGTCTCAATGCTGGGGCAATCGCCCCGCTTGCTCCGTGAGAGTTCATGGGCGGGCGCGGTTTCGCCGGACGGGACTCATATCAGTTTCAGCCCCCCCGGGGGACTCGGAGGACGCACGAGAAGTCTGGGTGATGGGTGTCCAGGGAGACGACCCGCAAAAGGTTCTCGCAGTCGGAAAAGACGAATTCATTTGGGATTGGGAATGGTCGCCGGATGGGCAGCGCTTGGCCTACTTGAGAATTCATAGCAGCGGGGCCATCTACCGATATTCTATCGAGACGTGCGACCTGAACGGGACGAGCCGGACGGTGGTCGTGACTGCCGACGTGCTTTTGGGAGGTTTTTGCTGGCTTCCGGAAGGGCGGATTGTCTACCCGCCGCGCGAATCTCTTTATGGGAGTGACGACAATCTTTGGCAGATCCGCGTCGATAATCATGCGGGTACCCTCGTCGGTGGGCCAGAACGTATGAGCCGGTGGTTTGGATCTGCCCTCTGGGTAATGGGCGCCAGCGCGAATGGGAAGCAGCTGCTGCTCCTGAAGAGGACGTACCCGGCACGGGTCTTTCTGGGTGAGCTCACGGTGGGGGGGGCGCGCGTGAATTCCTCGCAGCAGTTGACCAGTGGCGAATCTTCCGATATGCCCACGGCATGGACGGCGGACAGCAAGGCTGTGTTGTTCACTCCAGACCGGGACGGGAAATGGGCTGTTTTCAAAGAGGGAATCGGCCAGGAGTCTCCTGAGCGGGTATTCACGGGAACGGGGGCCTCCGCTTTTATGCGTCCGAGTGCCGATGGCGTCTGGCCACTTGTTTGGGAGTTTCAGCGAAGCAGGGCGTCGTCTCGGATCGCCTGCTGCGCATCCCCGTTGGTGGTGGTGCGCCCCAGTTCGTATTGGAGATGCGGAACGCGATCGACTTCAGGTGTGCTCAAGCCCCTGCAAGCCAGTGCGTCATTTTCGAAACAAGTCCGGACCAAAAACAGCTCATCATCTCAGCCTTCGATCCCCTAAGGGGCAGAGGGAAGGTGCTTCGGACCACGGAGAAAGAGCCAGACTTTTCTGACGCGTTCAAAGGCTACAGGGGGGATCTCTCCCCGGATGGATCAACGGTTGCGATTTCGCGCATTGGCGGGGCAGACATTAACCTTCGCTTCCTTTCGCTGTCAGGTGGAGCCGACTGCGAAATCACGTTGAAGGATCGGCCGAACCTCACAGGTCTGGACTGGTCGCCCGACGGAAAAGGGCTTTATTGCGGTTCGCTCTCGGCGGAAGGCGGGGCGCTCCTTTTCGTCGATCTGAAGGGAAATGAGCGCGTCCTTTGGCAAAACAAGGGAGGCGGGCTAATCCGAGGAATACCTTCGCCGGACGGTCGCTATCTCGCCATATGGGAAATGGCCGACAAGCGGGAAGCCTGGATGCTCGAAGGCTTCTGAGTGCGGCAAGACTCGCATGGTTTCTACCACAGAGCCCTTCAATTGCCACACGAACGGCACCAGCCGGTAAGGCGTCCGGCGACAGTCTTCAACATAGCCCGGTAGTTCCTGCCGGAGCACAGTTCTCAACTTGGTGCGAGCAGGCCTTACCCCGCCGGCCGAATATTCTGATTCACCCGGAAGAAGTTATTCGGATCGTACTTCTTCTTGATGTTCGCCAAGCGCTGATAGTTGTCCCGGTATCCGGCTTGCACGCGTTCCTGCCCCTCGTCCATCATGAAGTTCACATACGCGCCTCCGGCCGAGTGGCGATGCACGGCCTCCCAGTAGTCTTTGCACCAGGTTGTTATCAGTTCCGCATTGGCGGGGTCGGCGTCCACGCCCACAATCACCTCGGCGAACAGCGCCTCGCGGAAGCTGTACGCGGTCGCATTCTTGCCGACACGCGGTGGCGCTCCATTCACCGGATAGAGGTGCATCGTCGACCACATCGTCGGGAGCTTCGAGCCGTGCTCGACGTGCCGGGCAATCGCTTCCTCGCTCAATTCCGTGAAGTTGTCCGCCCGCCAATACCATTGCAAACCCGGAACGTAGAGCCCATCGAAAAGGCTCTGCACCACCGGAAACGGGGCAGGGCCGACTGCATCCAGCAACGGGTTACCCACCGTTCGCATCGTTTTGGTCATCTGTTCCGCCCTTTCCGCGGACCCCGCGCAACACCAGACGACGCCGCATACCTTCTTAAGATGGAGATGCTCAGGGAACATAGGAGCGGGCGGAACGACAAGGAATGCAAAAAGCCGCTGACATCCTCGGGAGCGCTCTTAGTGAACTTCTGATACTCTCTCAGGACCGTGGCAGCCTGCTCGAGCGGCCAAAAAGTGGGCCGAACTGGACCGTCTTCACCGGATGGAGCTTGAATATGAACGAAGTCACTACCCCGAAGTTTCCGCCGCCGCCGCGCACCGCCCAAAACAGGTCCGGATTCTCGTCGTCGCTCGCCGTCACGAAGCTCCCATCAGCCAGCACCATGTCCACGGAGAGCAGATTGTCGATCGTCAACCCGTACTGCCGGGTGAGATAACCGATGCCCCCGCCAAGAGTGAGGCCGGCAACTCCCGTGGTGCTGATGATGCCGCACGGCGTGGCCATGCCGAAGGCGTGCGTAGCGTGATCCACATCGCCCCAGAGACACCCTGCTTCAACGCGGACCGTCTTGGCCGCGGGGTTGACTCGGATGCCTTTCATTCGCGAAAGATCAATCACCAGACCGCCGTCGCAGGTTCCAAGGCCGCCGCCATTATGGCCGCCGCCGCGAATTGCGGTCAACAGCTTATTCTCTCGGCCGTATCCCACGGCAGCCATCACGTCTGCCACGTCGACGCATCGCGCAATTAGACGCGGGCGCTTATCGATCATGCCGTTGTAGACTTTGCGCGCAGACTCGTACCCGACATCCGCAGGCTGGATCAGCTCCCGCGGAAAGAACTCTTCAATTGATCGATAGATTGTTCAGGCATGGAACTCCTCGGTTAATCTTTAGTTCCCCTCCAACCGAGACCAAGACCCTGGTAGCCGAATAGTCTATCGCGTTTCTGCGCTGTCGCAGCAGCCGCAGCACTATTCTGGGAGCAACCCGCACGCAAGATTCTGCGGCGCCCCGCGCGGCTTCGATTACCACACGAACGGCACCAGCCGGTAGGTCGTGCGACGGCCGTATTCAACGTAGCCCGGCAGTTCCTGCCGAAGCACTCCCTCCTCGTTGAGCAGGCGGAAAACGTAAAAGGCGATCAGTAGCGCAAAGCCTGGCCACGTCACGTAAGAGCCCAGCGCCAACGGGGCCGCGAGGCACATTACGAGGCTGCCCGTATACATTGGGATGGCGAACGATTCGGTATGGTCCCGTGGATATAACTTTCTGGCCGGCTTCTACTTGAATGGTGCGCGAGGCAAAGCTGTTGGTTTTCAGTACCCACACGACAAAAAGAATCCCGCTCAGAACGAGTGCCTGAAAAAACAGTTCCAGCCAGGCTGGCATGACGCCCAGCGTGGCTCGCGACCAGCCAAACCGGTAATCGAGGCCCGGAGCAGAAATGCAACCAGGAGCAGCGGCTTCCACAGCTTGATGAGCAGCTTCTGTTCGCCGACTTTCTCATTGCTTTGCAGCCGGCGCTCGATGAGCGGAGGATCGTGTTTATAGAAATAGAAGATCGACGAGATGCCCGGAATAAAGACGACGCTGAGAAAGATCCAACCCTGCCAATACCTCAGCGAGCCCGCGGTCAGAAACAGCATCGCGGCCACGCCGGCAAGGCCGAAAGAAAAACGGAGAACTAGGCTGAAACGAGCCCTTTCCCTCGCAACAGGGAACATTAAACTCCGACGTCACCGTGGTAGAAATCGTGTACGTTTGCGCAGTCGCATCGTATCCCTGGATCGTCGATCCCCGGCATGAGCTCGCGACAGTCACAAAAAGAAGGCACGCGAAGAGAACAGAGGTTAGCTTCATTGCGTTCTCCAGTCACGAACCTATCACCTAGCTTTCGCGACTACAAGCACGCCATAACGCTAGCCGGGTCATGTAAGTCCTGCCCGTCCCCCGCCGAATCTGCGTGGCCGTTAAACCGCAGCCTGGGTCTCCATCATCAGCGACCGAATAATCTTGCCGATGGCGAAGAACTCTTCGTATGAGGATGGCTTCGAAAAGAAATGGGCTCCAAACTTCGCCAGGGCTCCAATGCTGTCGGCCCGCGCTGAACTGGAAATCAGAATGGGAACTTCGGCGCAACGGCTTCGGCGGATCCGTTCCACCACCGAACCACCCCAGCCGCCTGGGAGATTCAGGTCCACCACGAACAGCGCCGGGGCGGGACCTTCGGAAGACGAATCTATATCGTCCAGATACTTGAGGGCGCTCGGGGCGTCTTCGAAGTGCCGCAAATGTGATTCCGGAATCTGCTCTGCAATCGCTTCCTGAATAATGTAGGCATCGCCTTTGCTGTCTTCGACCAAGACAATGGTCGGTGGAAAGGGAATTAAATCTGAAGAAGCCACGTTCTTATTACTCCTCCAATACAAGCTAGTGCTGCCGTTTATTGAGCCGCGCCTTTTATGACCGCGCTGGCCCCGCTCAAGTAAAACAAACCTTTAGGCTTGAATACCAAACTAAAGACGCCATCGTATTATCACCCCTAAATTGAAACCTGTTGACATTAAATCTCACCTTTTACCCATAACAGGGAGCGTGAAAATAAATGTCGAGCCCCGGCCTGGTTCGGATTCGACCCAAATACGGCCGCCATGCCGTTCCACCACTCGCCTGCAGGTTGTCAGCCCGATTCCCGATCCTGCCGTCTCTCGCTCCTCAAGCCGCTGAAACGGGTCGAAGATCTGTTCACGGAACTCCTTCGCGATTCCTCGGCCATTATCTCGGACGGCGATCGCTACCTCATCCCGCACTCTTCGCACCGATATATGGATGATGGGACGAGTTTCGCTCCGGTATTTTATCGCATTGTCGATCAGATTCTGAAATACCAGCGTGATTTGAACAGCATCGCCGGGCACCTCGGGAAGCTCCTCGCTGGTGACCGACGCCTGCGATTCGGCGATCTTCAATTTCAAACTCGAAATCGCTTCGCCAACCGACTTGCTGAGGCTGAATTGGACGAAGCTGCCCTTATCCACGCTTACCGCACGCGCATAGGCAAGCAGCGATTGCGTAAGGTCATATCCCTTCTTGGCGCCTGCACGGATAAACTCCAGAAATCGCTGGCCTCGCTCTCCCAGGAGCGGTGCGTAGTCTCTCGCCAGCAGCTCTGAAAAGATGGATATACCCCGCAGCGGCTCCTGCAGGTCGTGACTGGCCATGGAAGCAAAGTGCTCCAGGTCCTGGTTCGAACGTGCGAGCTGGCGCGTCTGCTCGGCCAATGCATCCTGAGTGGCTTTCTGCTGGGTAATATCCAGCGTCACACCCGCCATGAGCGAGGCCACTTGCCCGGGCCGCTGAAGCCGCCGGGCGATCGAGAGAACCCATCGGATCTCGTCCCCCCTCCGAATGCGGTACTCGCGCCGAACCTCACCCGCTCCTGCGCCGGTAAGCGCTGATGCGGCAGACTCCCTGTCTTCGGGCACGACGCAATCCAGCCAGGTATTGAAGCACGCAGGGCTCTCCACCGGGTCGAGTCCGAACATGTCGTACCATTCCACCGAGCAATTCGTTTCCCCCGTGACCGCGTCCCAGGTCCAGGCGCCCGCATGAGCCGCAGTTAAGGCCAGCCGCAGCTGCTCCTCGCTTCGGCGCAGTTCGTCTTCAACCCGTTTCCGGTCGGTAATGTCACGCGAGATGCCGATCAGCCCCTCGATCTCGCCCTGTGGGTTGCGAAATGGTGATTTGGTGGAGAGGAAGATTCGTGTCTGGCCGCCCTTGGTCACCGGTTCTTCAGCCACGATGGTTTCGCCGGTGGACATAACGTGATGGTCGACGGCTTCGATATGCCGGGCCTGTTCCGGTGCGAGGAATTCGGAATCCACTCGACCAATCAGTTGGGATCTCGATTGCCCCATGAGCCGGGCACACGCGGAATTCAATAGTAGGAACCGCCGGTTCAGATCTTTGACAAAGATAGGGTTTGGGGTACCCTCGATAACCGCCTCAAGAAGTCGCACGCTGGGCGTCCCAAAGAATTGGGGGTCGTGGTTCGTCGACTGGCTGAGGCTCGGTTGCGAACTCAATACCCCTCCCGAACGCTGGGGCAAACAAGTATTCCGGGTTCACCCGATGGTCGAAGTATGGCAGAAATGTAGCTATCCAAAACACTAGTATCTTAACGTGGAGCCGGACAGTCGGCTCAGCTCCGCAACCCGTGGTAGGGTAGTCCCCCGAACGGCGATCGACGCCCGTCGATCCGCCTGGCGAACACGTGTGCTTGGCCGACACCCGGAAGGGAGATAGCATGGTTCACAACATGACTCATCGCAATATCGTCACTGCCCTTGTTCTGGCCACCGCCATCGGGCCGGTCTTGTGCTTTGCCCAGTCCACCAATGAGAGCAAGCCGCTACGCCTTGCCATTGCCGGCTTGGTGCATGGCCACGTCGACGGCTTTTTCAAAGCCCTTCAAAAGCGTCCCGACGTTCAACTGGTCGGCATCTTCGATCCCGACAAAGATCTTCAGCACCACTATGCCCAACAGTACAAGCTGGCAGATTCGCTGTTTTTCACCGATCTGGGCGCCGTGCTCGATCAATCCAAGCCCGAGGCGGTGGCGGCGTTCTCCAACACCTTGGACCACCCGATGATCGTCCAAGCCGCTGCCAAACGTCACATCGACGTCATGATGGAAAAGCCGCTCGCGGTCAGCGTCGCGCAGGCGGAGCTCATTCAAAGTGCAGCCCGGCAAAGCGGCATCCAGGTCATCGTGAACTACGAGACGACCTGGTATAAAAGCCACGGCGCCATCTGGCAACTGGTGAAACAGCAGCATGCGCTTGGCGATCTGAACCGCATCGTCGCCATGGACGGGCACGAGGGGCCAAAGGAGATTCATGTGGGGCCGGAATTTCTGAGCTGGCTGACAGATCCGGCCAAGAATGGCGCAGGCGCTCTGTTCGATTTCGGCTGCTATGGCGCCAACCTGATGACCTGGCTGATGGACAATCAACGCCCCATCGCCGTAACCGCGTTGCTCCAAACCGTGAAGCCGCAGATTTATCCGCGTGTCGATGATCAGGCTACAGTGCTTATCCAGTACCCAAAGGCACAAGGGGTGATACAGGCGTCTTGGAACTGGCCCTTTGGACGAAAAGATTTAGAGGTATATGGCCAGACCGGGTACGCCATCGCCACAGGAGGTAATACACTGCACGTGAGGCTGCCCAATCAGGGCCAGGAACAGCTGCAGAATCTGTCTCCGCTGCCGGACGATGAGGCGGATTCCATTTCGTATCTGAAGGCCGTGGTCCGTGGGAAGCTGAAGCCGGCGGGCTTGTCCTCGTTGGAGAACAACATGATTGTGACTGCGATTCTCGCGGCGGCACGGGAATCGGCCAAGACGGGGGAAACTGTCCAACTACACTAGTCTCTAGAACATTAACCCGGGATTTTGATTTGAAGATGGAACACGACCAAACCCAGGGCGATCTTCCGGTCGGTGAGCCGGTCAGCACCTTCCCTGCGTCCCGGCCCCGCCGGCTCAGCCGGAAAGGACAATACGTTAACCTGGCCCCACTCAGCTTGACAAGACACGGCAATGCCCTATGGGAAAACACCCACTGGAAGGACAAGGAGCGGCTGTGGTGCTACCTGGCCGAAGGACCGTTTGCCGATCGTGCCGCCTTCGACGCATACCTGGTCCGGAAGGCTTCGTCGGAAGACCCCCTCTTCTTTGCCATAGTCGACCACAGCGGACAAGCGGTGGGTTTTGAGTCGCTGATGCGGATTGAACCCGTGCACCGGTGTATTGAGATCGGGAACATCCTTCTCTCCCCCGCCCTGCAGCACACTCCCGGGGGTACCGAGGCCATCTTCCTGATGATGGAATACGCGTTCGATGACCTCGGTTACCGGCGCCTGGAGTGGAAGTGCGATTCCTTAAATGCGCCTTCACGCCGCGCTGCGCTGCGCTACGGCTTCACGTTCGAAGGCATATTCCGGAAACATCTGGTGGTCAAAGGCAGAAATCGCGATACGGCCTGGTTCTCCATGCTGGAGACCGAGTGGCGCCAATGCCGGGCGGCGTTCGAGCGATGGCTGAATCCCAACAATTTCGACCCGGACGGCAAGCAGCGGTTTTCGCTGGCAGCTCTGCGAGCACAGTGAGTAGGGGAATCCTACTAGGATCCGCTTGCTTCACGCGCGTTTGCTCTGAAAATACCGGTTGGCTAGTAAGGTGGCGTACGCGTCGTTCGGTGAGTCGGGCGTGTGCACCCTGCTCCGAGGCGGCGAGCGGCGCGGGTCTGGAGACCCGTCCCACTTCGGCTCCCCGCTATGAGTTCAGCTTCTTCTCCAGTTGCGCCCATCGCGCATAGAGCTCATCGACGACCCTGTGCGCTTCCTCGACCGCGACGGCGGCGTGCTGGAGCTTGCGCCCGTCACTCACAATCGCAGGGTCATGCAACTCATGCTGGCGCGCTTCGAGGGCCAGCTCGGCTTCGGCGATGCGGTGCTCGATGCCCTCGTACTCGCGTTGCTCGAGATAGGGTAGCTTCTTCTTGGCCACTGACGCCTGGCCGTTCGCCGCCTGGAATGCGGCGGCCTTCGATCTCGATTGGCGTCCTTCGGCTTGCCAGACCTCCCACTGCGAGTAATCGGCAAAGCGTTGCGCTTGGCCGCTTCCGTTCAGGCCCAGAACCACCGTCGACACGCGGTCGAGCATGTAGCGATCGTGCGTCACCAGCACCATCGCGCCTTTGAACGAGAGCAAGCTTTCTTCGAGGATCTCGAGCGTAGGGATGTCGAGATCGTTGGTCGGTTCGTCGAGCAGCAGAAGATCGGCCGGTTCCAGCATCAGCCTGGCGATCAGAACGCGGGCCCGTTCACCCCCCGACAAACGACCTACTGGTTGGTTCAATTGGTCCGGGTCGAACAGAAACCTTGTGGCCCACGAAGCGACGTGCAGAACGCGGTCCTGGAAGATGACGGAGTCGCCGTCGGGCGCAAGGGCGCGGCGCAGTGTGAGGTCGGGCTCAAGCACCCGGTCCTGATCGAAGTAGACGATGCGCAGGTTGTCGGCGCGGCGGATCTCTCCAGTCTCCGGCTTGAGCTCGTCGCGCAGCAACCGCAGCAGCGTGGTCTTGCCGCTGCCATTCGGCCCCACCAAGCCTACGCGCGTACCGGCCGTGAAGGTGAACGTGAAGTTGTCGAATAGCTTGCGGTCCGCCGAGGCCGAAGTTGACCTTGTCCAGTTCAACCAGTCGCTTGGTCTTGCGGTCGGTCGTCGAGAAGTCGAGATCCGCCGTCGCGGTACGAGTCCGCGCGTTGAGATCGGAGAGTTCTCCGATCATCTCTTGCGCTTTGTCGATGCGGGCCTTCGACTTGGTTGTGCGTGCTTTGGGGCCGCGCCTCAGCCACTCAATCTCCGTGCGAACGCGGTTCTCGAGCGCTTCCTGCCGCTTCGCCTGAGCGTGCAGGTATTCGTCCTTCTTCTCAAGGAAGGTGCTGTAGTTGCCCTTCACGCGCAGCAAGCCGTCCGTGTAGGCCCGGTTCAGTTCAGCCATGTCGGTGGCGATGTTCTCCAGGAAGTACCGATCGTGACTGACAACCACACAGCCGAAGGAAGCGTTCTGGAGCAGCTTCTCGAGCCAAACGATGCCCGCCAGGTCGAGATGGTTGGTGGGCTCGTCGAGCAGCAGCAGATCGGGTGCCTGCACAACGGCCGCCGCAATCGCCAGCCGCTTGCGCCAGCCGCCGGAGAGAGATTGCGCCTCGGCATCGAAGTTCTCGAAGCCAGTGCGTCCCAGCGTCTCCGCTTCGCGTGCATCCCGTTCGCTTTCGGAAACACCGGCTTTCGCCAGCGCGGCGCGGATCACGGAACGCACCGTGTCGCCGGACTCGAACTGCGAGTCCTGGTGAACGTGGCTGAAGCGCACGCCTTTGCGCACGGCCACTTCACCGGTGTCCGGTTCGCGCCGTCCAGCCAGAATCTCAAGTAGAGTTGACTTGCCGGAACCGTTCGGCCCGATGAGTCCCAGCCGGTCGCCATCCTGAATAGGGAATGAGATGTTTCGAAACAGTGGCGCGGCCCCATAGGACTTCGTGAGACCTTGAACGTTCAATAGTAAAGCCAAGTATCTACAATCTTCCCAGACGCTGCCGAAAAAGGCTAAGAACTGCGTGCTGAACTTTAGCGCGCCGTCCAGCCGCCGTCAATCAACAGAGTCTGCCCGGTGATCAGAGACGCCGAGGGAGAGCAGAGAAACACCACGGCGCCGGCGACCTCAACCGGCTCGCCCACGCGATGCAGCGCGGCGATCCGTTCCAGCACGTCGGCCCTAAACGCGGGGTCGGCAAGCGCCTCTTCGGTGCCGGGCGTGTGGATGAAGGTGGGCGCAACCGCATTCACGCGGATGTTGTGCTTCCCCCATTCCACCGCCAGGCACTTGGTGAGATGCGCGATGCCTGCTTTGGTCATGCAATAGACCGACTCCCCAGGCAACGCGATGAATCCAGCCTGGGAGCTGAGGTTGATAATGCAACCCTGTTGCTGGCGGATCATGATTCGGCCCGCAGCCTGGCTGGCAAAGAACGTGCCCTTCAGATTGACGGCCAGCGTCGCGTCAAAGTCGTTCTCGCTGAAGTCTTCTGCCGGTTTACCGGGCGCGATGCCTGCGTTGTTAACCAGGATGTCCAGGCGGCCAAAGTGTCTGGCCGCATCGTCGACAGCTTGGAAGATCTGGCTTTGGCTGCTGACATTCATCTGAAGCGGGAGCGCCCGCCGGCCGAGCGCTTCGATCTCAGTGGCGAGGCCGCCGTCTGCATTCACCTTTTTCAAACCAAGAGCCACATCAGCTCCGGCATGAGCCAGGGCAAGAGAGATGGCACGGCCTAATCCGCGAGCAGCGCCGGTCACCAAGGCGACTTGGCCGGGAAGATCGAATTGGGGGAGAGTTGTGGTCATAAGAAGTAGCCGGCTTCATCTTATTAATTGATCGTCCATCATTGACAGCTGTAACTTTTTGGCTTCGCCAGCTCAGGAATTCGGAGGTAGGCTGGAGGTAGAGGAGCAGACGATGCGGAACCTAATCATCCTGCTGCTGGGGTTGGCGCTAGCCACTCCGGCTTTTTCTCAACACGGAGGCGGGGGCGGCATGCACGGCGGTGGCGGCGGCTTCAGCGGCGGCGGAGCAAGGGGCTTCAGCGGTGGCGGAGCAAGGGGCTTCAGCGGTGGCGGAGGGGCACGCGGCTACAGCGGCGGAGCCGTTACACGAAGCTATAGCTACGGTGCTAGCCGTGGATACGCCTCTGCTGGCCGCGGTGCCTATGGCTACGGAACCCGCAGTTATGCCTACGGCGGCCGCAGCTACGCGTACGGAAGTCGTGGCTATGGTTATGGCTACGGCGCCCGAGGCTACTATGGCAACGGTTACTACCACAACGGTTACTATGGTCGCGGCTACTACGGAGGTTACTACGGTGGGTATTGGCCCTACTGGGGCTTTGGTTTTGGCTACGGGCCATGGTGGGGCTACGGCGCCTATCCGGGCTACTATTGCGACCCCTATAGCTGGTACGGCTGCCCCACATATTCGACTTATCCGTATCCGTACTATTACTAAACTCGACCGCGTTGCGTGATTACATCTTGATCGTGACCGCGCGCTGCCAGCCACCTCACCTACACGCACGGGTGAACCAGCGTGAGCACGGGTACCTGTCGTACTATTACGTAAGCATAATCCATCTATTGAGAAGGCAATCAAGATGGGCCATAGTTGTCTTGACGAGGCCGGTGGCGGGTTGCTTGCACGTTTCTCTCGGAGGGTCACTCGCTCCGCTCGTCCCGAGCGGACGTCACGGGGGACTTTAAGTCGACGGAGGGGAGACTGAGCTTTCGTCGCCGTCGCAAACAGTAGCCACGTCCGTTACTCCGGCATTCTGTTTGCTCAGAGCGATAGAGTATGGGCTATGAGACAGACCATTTTTCAGCACCCACCTCGGAGCCGTATGGTTCTGGTGGGTGCGCTTGCTTTGCTAGCCTTTCTCGGAGCCACCGCGAAGCTGCAGGCATTGGACAACGGGTTGGCGCGCACGCCGCCAATGGGGTGGAACAGTTGGAACAAGTTCGCCTGTAATGTCAGTGAAGATCTGATCAAAGGCGCTGCCGATGCCGTGGTCCGCTCCGGCATGAAAGATGCCGGATATCAATATGTCGTCATCGACGACTGCTGGCAAGTGAGCCGGGATGGCGAAGGCAACATCGTCGCCGACGCAAAACGTTTTCCGAACGGAATCAAGGCCGTTGCCGATTATGTTCATTCCAAGGGACTGAAGTTCGGCATCTACTCCGATGCCGGCACCGGCACGTGCCAGAACCGGCCCGGTAGCCGCGGCTACGAGTTCCAGGATGCGCGGCAATACGCCGCTTGGGGCGTGGACTATCTCAAGTTCGACTGGTGTAATCACAGCACCCAGGATTCAGAAGCCTCTTTCAGCATCATGCGGGATGCGCTGGCGAAGTCGGGCCGGCCGATCGTGTTCAGCATCTGCGAGTGGGGATCCACGAAGCCGTGGCTATGGGCCAAAGACACCGGCAACCTCTGGCGCACAACCGGCGACATTGTGGACCACTGGAGCAAGAAAGAGAAGTGGGGCGGCAACGGCCTCATCGAAATCATCGACCAAACGGAGGGGCTGCAGTCGTACAACGGTCCCGGCCATTGGAACGATCCGGACATGCTCGAAGTGGGCAACGGAGGCATGACAACGGAAGAGTACAGAACACACTTCAGCATGTGGTGTCTGTTCTCCGCCCCCTTGATGGCCGGCAATGATCTGCAGCACATGAGCTCCGACACACACGACATTCTGACCAATAAAGAAGCAATAGCGATTGATCAGGATGCGCTGGGCGTGCAAGGCAATCGCGTTCGCAAGGATGGCGATTTTGAAGTGTGGTCGAAGCAATTGGCAGATGGCAGCCGTGCCGTGGTACTTCTCAACCGGAGCGAGGGCGTGAAGGAGATGAGCGTGAACTGGACCGACATCGGTTACCCATCGTCGTTCAACGGCAAGGTCCATGACCTCTGGTCTCACAAGGACGTTGGCAGCTTCACCGGCAGCTACTCGACGAAGGTCGCAAGCCACGGCGTGGCGTTTGTAACGATAAAGCCGTAGATGCATCCGATTGCTCACGAGTGTGTCCGAAGTTCAGCACAGAACCGCGCGCGTGAGCAAGCGGATTCTTTTCGGGAGGTTTCACACAGAATCGTGAGCAAGCGGATACAAGGGGATACCCGAGAAGCCGACAGGGACAGGCCTGTCCGGAGATGCACCGCAGTCGACTCGTCACTCCTGACCAAGCGGGCTCAGAGCTTTTTGAGGAATGATTCCCTACTCGGCCAGCATCTTCAGGGCTTCGGCGGTCGGATCGGTTTCGGTCCGTCGCCGCAGCCTGTAGATGTTGGTTTGCGTGATGGAGTCCCCTTGTTTGAGAAGCCGCAGCTCCGTCGCGCCGTAGATCCGTAGGCATAACGTCACCCAGCAATTGAAAGCCATTCGCAAACTTTGAATGCGCTGACACCACCGCAAACACTCGCTCCGGCGATCGCGTCTGCGTTACCACCCAGACGCTCACCCGGACTTCCGGGCCGGTGACCCGGGAGTTCCGCTTGGTTGACGGCGGCGTCAAAACCAGCCGGCGGTGGCCATGCGCGGCCAGCCAACTGGGACCATTGCGATTGAGGCGCGGGCCCGGTCTTGTCGCCACCGAAGTTGAGCCAGTCGCTGGACGCCGGATCCACCGCCTTGCCACTCAATGCGGCGTTCCGCCAAAACGGAGTCGCATCTCCCGTCCCATTCGGCCTGGCCAGCCGAAACGACATCACTCGTCCAATCGAAGGAACGACGATGACCTCTGCCGCCGGGTTGTTCAGTACCACCGATTGCCACCCAAAGTCGCCCCTGGATATGTTCACCGCGTCCTGGCTGGCGAGTAATGCCCCTGCCACTAGCAAGGCGCCAACACCCCCCGAAGCCCAGCGGCCCGCTCGCTTCGCCGTCGCTCTGTTCTGTTCCCTCATCTCGCCGCCAACCATACCGCAGGGACCTGCCTGACCTCATTTACAGTCGATTCCGTCAGCCAGGCGGTGGGTTTGAGGCCGATTAGCCCGCCTGTGCTGCCGGACTGAGCGGCGGCGTGAACCGCCCATCAATGGCCGTCCAACCTCCGTCGACAAAAAGCACGGCTCCGGTCACATAGCTGCTGGCGTCTGACGCAAGAAACACCACGGGCCCAATCATCTCCTCGGCAGTGGCCCATCGGCCGAGCGCGTTCTTCGTGGCGTACGCCTCGTACCAGCTCGGCTCGTGCTTGATGGGGGCCGTGAGTGGCGTCTCCACCACGCCCGGCGCAATGCAGTTCACTCGCACGCCATCCAGACCCAACTCCGCAGCTAAACCGCGCGCCATCTGAACGATGCCGGCCTTGGTCGCCGCGTACACAGATTGTCCCGGCTCTACCGTCACCGATCGAATCGAAGAGAACAGGATAATGCTGCCTGTCTTCTTCTCACTCATGTGGCGCCCCGCCGCCTGGACCATGAGAAAACTGCCGGTCAAATTCAAACGCAACACCTTTTCGAATTCGTCATCCGAGTACTGCAACAGCGGCTTGCGGATGTTGACTGCTGGTGTACTGACCAATACGTGAATCTGGTCATGTGTCGCTTCGATCTTCCGAAACGCATCCGTCACTGCCATCCGATCGGTAATGTCCAGCGCCAGTGCTTCCGACCGTCCACCGTCTTGCCGGATTCCCGCGGCAGCGGCTTCCGCACCTGCAGCGTTGGCATCAGCGCAAACCACCAGCGCGCCAGCGGATGCAAGCCCTCGTGCCGATGCCAGCCCAATGCCGGAGGCTGCTCCGGCCACCAACGCCACTCGGCCATCCAGCCGGAACAAGGAAGAGACATCTGCCATGCCGAAATGATAACGGAGAGCTGAACTTCCCGCCGTTGTAGAATCCCCTCACGAGACAAGCGATGCAAACCGAATTCAGGAAAGCGGTGCTTCCCGACGACCTTCGGGGCCTGGTGGCCTTCGATCGTAAGCTTTTTCCTTCCGATTGTTTTTCAGCCGCGCAATGGCGTCACTTCGACGCCTACTGGATGCTGATCGACGGCAAGCGAGTCGGTTGCTGTGCCTTTTGGGAACACGTCGATTTTCAGGAGGACATCCGGGAAGACGGCATCAATCCACGCGAGGAGGGCACGCTCTACATTGCGTCGACCGGCATCTCAACGCGCTTTCAGCAGAAGGGCTACGGCCAGCTACTGAAGGCCTGGCAAGTCGCCTACGCCCGCCATCATGGCTTACGACGGATCGTAACCAATACCCGCAAGCGCAACACTCGCATGATCCGGCTCAATCGAAAGTTCCACTTTCAGATTCTTCGCACCACCCCGCGCTACTACTCGAACCCAACCGACGCCACGGTGGTCATGGAGTTGCTGCTCCATCACTGAATCGCCCGCATAGCAAGCGGATACACGACAAAGCCGACTGGGACTGGCGCCTCTGTTCCCAAGGCGACCCAACAACTACTTTCGTCACCCCGGCCCCTTCGCCGCGTGGACAGAGCGGGCCTGTCCCAAGATACGGTCAATCGTTACTCTCTCCTGTGGCGCTGGCTCGATAAGGCTTGCAGACGTTGGGGCGGTTGCTTAGGCTCTATATGTTCTCTGAACAACACTGTGGGGCTGAAGAATTCGAGCGCTCAGTTAATCTTCGAGCACACGTGCTCGCGTTGACGGCGGAGAGATTAGAAGAGGAAGAAGATCTGCCAGGACGGCGGGGAGGGATCGTTTCGGGTGGGGTCTCGCGGAGGAGCGGACCCCACCTATCACACTAGGATGATTTCTTTAGGCTAGTGTTACGTCTTCCGCCTGTAAGCCCTTCGGGCCATTCTTCACAACGAACGAGACGCGGGCGCCCTCGTCCAATGAACGATAGCCGCTGGCGGCGATGGCGGAAAAATGGACGAATACGTCCTGTCCGTTCTCGCGCTGGATAAATCCAAAGCCCTTGGCGGCGTTAAACCACTTCACTGTACCTGTTTCTTTCATTTGGTTCTCTCTTTCAGTTCCCGACGTTCGATTACTGCTGGCCCTAACTGAGATCACCGAAATGCCTCGAGGTACAAACAGCCGGAATCAATTGACGTACTAGGATGTTACGGTCGTCAATAAGGGTAACACGGAAGTGTTTTTAAATCTCGCCGAAGTGGCGTGGGTGACTTGGGCGAGCCATCTGCCTGCCGGCCGCTCGCGCGCCCTTGGGTGAGACGATTCAAATGCTGCGTACGGGCATGCCCACAATGTCGTCGATCTGAATCGCTTCTTTCACTACGTACGGCTCACCATACTTGACGCCGATCAGGTTGCCGTAGAAGCGCGCGACTGCGGCCAGCCGGTCTTCGGCTTCTTTCTGATTGGGGAACAAATCCGACGCCTCACCCGAATTCCCGTATTGCGAAACATAGCTGAAAAGGGCACCCATCCGGCGCTCAAACTGCCGCGAAATGTCCACCACGAAAGAAGGCGTGACGTTCGCATAAAGTGATGCGTATAGAACCTTGAAGGGGCGGTGCGGCGGTGTATCTTCTTCAAGGCGGCGCAAGCCAGCCAGAAAACAGGCTTCATAGCCGATCTCGGCGGCGCGGTAGTGGTCCGGATGTCGCCCGGTCCAGTAGGGAAGAATCAGGACCCGCGGCTTCACCCGCCGGATCACGCCCGCTAGTGTCATCCGGGCCGTAATCGTGTTTTCCAACCGGGCATCGGGCCAGCGCAGATTCTGCCGCCAGGCCAGCAACAAGTGCGCTGCTGCCGCTTGCGACTCTTGGATTCGCAGGTCCGGCGTGCCCCGGCTGCCCATATCACCGGCCGTCAGGTCGAGTACGCCCGTTCGATAGCCCTGTTCGGCCATGCGGATCAGCGTGCCGCCGCAGGTCTGCTCCACATCATCGGGATGCGCGGCCAGCGCCAGGACATCCAGCGGCCGCAGGTTTTCGAAGGCTTCGTTCGGATCGCGCATAGCAGTCGATTTCGTCTCCTTGATAGTACGAGGTCTTGGGGGCGCACCGTGCGTAGCAGCCAGTCGCGTTGTTCTGAAAACACGAGAAACTGAAGGTCGCCAGAGTTTCCGAGGCGCGACCGTGAGGAAGCGCTTGGCGTTATCAATTCCCTTTCCCCAACCTGTCCCAGTGCGTCTTCGGTCCCGGGGACCGGGGGTGACGCACGCTCACCCATCCTTCTGTCCGAATCCGAACAGCGCCGTGGCGAAAACAGCTTTGCGAGGATGATTGCGGTGCGGTGTTGTGGGTCGCCCCGTGCGCCGGGATGAGTTCCAGAGTCTCTACGAGGTGGCCGTTAAATTGCTGTTTCTAAAGCGGAGGTCGCCCATGCCTGCCCTGACCGCTGCCGTCCGAAGCCTTCGCCACTCCCCCGCTTTCACTCTGCTGGCGGTTGGAATTCTCGCTCTTGGTATTGGCGCGACCACGGCCATGTTCAGCATCACACGGACCATCTTATTGAAGCCGCTCGCCTACCGCCAGCCGGAACGACTGGAGACCATCCTGCTCCGCGTCCCCGCATTGGCTCAAAAGTTCCCGATGATCCCGGTCAGTGCACGCCACTATCATTTGTGGCGGGAACGTTCGCGACTGATGGAGCAGTTCTCCTTTCTCGGAACGACGGGTTCCACTCTATCCGGCGCGGGCGACGCGGAACACGTCGATGGAGCTCGCGTTTCCACAAACCTCTTCGACATGCTGGGTCTACAGCCCACTGTGGGGCGCGCGTTTGTACCGGAAGAGGGGCAGGCGGGCAAAGATCAGGTCGTGATCATCTCCGATGGTTTGTGGCGGCGGAAGTTCGGCGCGTCTCCGGACATTCTGGGCCGCAAGATCCTGCTGGATGGAAAGCCTTATCAGATTGTTGGCGTGACCTCGCCGTGGTTTCCGTTTCCGCGTGGCCGGCAGCTATCCACAATCTTTCCGTTTCCGGAGAAAACCGAGTACTGGATACCGCTGGTGTTCTCAAAGGACGAAGACGGTGGCGCGCTGAACAACCTGAACTTTCTCTGTATCGGGCGCGTTCGTGAAGGCGCATCCACGGCGCAGCTGCGTGCTGAACTGACCAGCCTCGAAAAGGGGCTCTCGAAGGAGTTCCCGCCCGGAATCGACATCATTCCGCTGGTGACTCCGCTGCAGGAATCATTCGCCAGTCCGATCCGGCGGCCTCTGCTGATTTTGCTCTCCGCCGTCGGGCTGGTTCTGCTGATTGTCTGCATCAACCTGATGAACCTCATGCTGGTGCGAGCCACCGGCCGGCGCCGCGATTGGGCCGTCCGGCTGGCAATGGGGGCCAGTGTGCGTGCCCTGATGGCAGAAGCTTTCCTGGAGAGCCTCTTGCTCTCGCTGACCGGCGGAGCACTGGGCTGCATTCTGGCGGTATGGCTGCTCGCCCTGGTTCGATCCAAAGCGCCGTTCGACTTACCGCGCATCGATGAACTCGCGGTCGATCCGGCGGCTCTCCTTTTTGCCTTGGCCGCCTCGTTTTTCAGCGCGGTGCTGTTTGGACTCTGGCCGGCGTGGCGTTCCGCGCAAATCGATCCGCAGGAAGCACTGCGATCCTCTAGCCGAAGCGCCACGGAAGGCCGCTATGGCCAGCGAATCGGACAACTACTGGTTGCCGCCGAGGTCGCACTCAGTGTTGTGCTCCTGTTGGGAGCAGGCTTGCTGCTGCGCAGCTTCGTGAGCACGCTCAACGTGAATCCGGGCCTCCGTGTCCAGCACCTACTGACGGCCGCCATCAGCCTGCCACCGGATCGCTACAACGACGACCCGCAGGTTATCTCGTTTTACAAACGCCTCCTCGATGAGATTCGCAACCGCCCCGGCGTTCTTGAAGCCGGCCTCGTCTCGGAACTTCCGTTGACCGGCGAGAGCAACATCAATCCCATGATTTCGCCCGAAATGAAGGCCCTGCCGTTCTCGCAGTGGCCTATGTCGAACCACCGCTCCGCCAGTCCCAGTTACTTCCGCGCGGCCGCCATTCCCATGCTCGCCGGACGCTCGTTCGATGCAACCGACGGCAATCAGCCGGTGGTCGTCATTGGTGAGAGCCTGGCCAAGCGGATATGGCCGGGCCAATCCGCAATCGGTCGGACCCTCATCAGGATGATGGGCAAGGACAAGGAAGAGGCTTATCGTGTCATCGGCGTGGCAGGTGACATCCATGCCACGTCGCTCCGCCAGGAACCCGCCCTCACGGTCTATTTCACCGAATCGAAGAGACCCCAAAGAGAAATGTCGTTGGTGCTGCGGACATCGGAAGACCCCTCTCTCCTAGCGCCTGTTGTACGCCGCGCCGTCGCCGGCCTCGACGCCGGTGTCCCCGTCACGCACATCCGCACCATGGATGAAATCATCTCCGATTCCGTGGCGCAGTCGCGCTTCCAGGTTGTGCTGCTTGCCGGCTTTGCCATCGTTGCTGTGATTCTGGCGTGCCTTGGGATCTACGGTGTCCTGGCTTTCACGGTCAGCCGCCGCACGGCGGAGATTGGTATACGCATGGCCCTGGGAGCCCGGCCCGACAATGTGCGGTGGACCATGCTCAAGCAGGGTATGCTTCCCGTGCTGGCTGGACTGGCGCTGGGTCTGGGCGTCGCGATGGCAGTCAGCGGCGCAATCGAGAGCTTGCTGTTCAGTGTGAAAGCGCTGGATCCGCTCACCTACGTCGGCGCTTCGCTGGTGTTGCTGGCCGCCGCCGCCGTAGCGTGCCTGGTACCTGCAGAACGAGCGGCGCGCCTGAGCCCGCTGGAAGCGCTGCGGAACGAGTAAACAAAGGGATAGCGTTAACGACCAGGAGGCGACGAGCCGGCGGGTTTGAGGAGGTTAAAAGGAACCTCCTGCGAAAGAAGGCGAAGTGCTGCGCAGGCGGACCGGCTGCCGATTGCCGACGACAGAGCTGTCCTGGCGGAACTTAACTAGTGTTTAGTTGCGTAAGTTGACAATGGTATTTCGGAGCTGGCTTCCCTTGACCTCGCGTTTCCGCCAGCGGAACGGTTTGGCGTGCTCGTTGTGCCTCCGGATGAAAGCTTCAATCGCCTCACGTAGCTGATCTTTGGTCTTGAAGCTTCCTCCGTTGAGTGTCTTGCGTTGCAGCAGGCTGAACACGATTTCAATCTGGTTCAGCCAACTTGCCGAAGTCGGCGTGAAGTGAAAGCGGACTCGTCCCTCGAACTTCGCAGGCCAGTCGTCGTTTCGTTTATGAGGGGAATAGTTGTCGAGGATGACGTGGATTTCTCGGTCCTGCGGCTGATCGGCCAACACGCCGTCCAGAAACCCACGAAAGTCCTCCCGCTTCTTGTTCTCGGTGAATTTCGTGTGAACCTGGCCCGTGTCGACTTCAAGAGCCGCGAACAGATTGAGCGTCCCATGACGCTTATAAGTGCTCTTCAGCGCTCGCACTACTTTACCGCTGTCAGTCTCAACATAACCGGAGGCCCGTTCGATCGCCTGGATGCTCGGCTTCTCATCCACGCTCAGGACCACGGCGTTTAATGGCGGGTTCAAATATAATCCCACTACTTCGGCGGCTTTGGGAGCAAACTCCTTGTCGGTGCTCACGCACCAGCTGCGTCGCCGTTGCAGATAGATTCCTTCGCGACGCAGAACACGCCATACCGCATGCACGCTGGCGTCGAGCCTTTCCGCTACCGCCGGGCCGTCCCAGTGGGACATTCCGGGCGGCGGTGTCTCCTCCAGCAGGGCCAGCACCCGGTTGCGAAACGCCGTGTCATATCTGACTGGTTTGCCCGGCCGCGACCGGTCGCGTAGTCCTCTCAGCCCCCATAGCGAGAAGCGTTGGCGCCATTTGGAAACGCAAGGGATAGAGACCCTCAGTTCCCGAGCCACTTGCTGAATCTCCTTGCCCTCCAGGCAAGCCAGAATGATTCGAGCCCGCTCCACGGCACGTGCCTCCGTCGTACGGCTCTTTGTGAGGGCCACTAAACTCGCCTTGTCGTCGATCGAGCATTCCAGTTTAGGTGCATGTCTAGGCATCTCCCCAAACATTTTAATACATAAATGTATTACTGCGATTAAGCACTAGTATGACCGAGCGGCCCGATGACGCCAACTCAGTCTTTGGATTTAGAAAATGCTAAAGCCGGAAACCTTCATTGGAGCCCGTCCTAAAGGCGATCGCCAAAGCGTTCGCCGACTCAACCGCGATTTGCGAAGAGCTCCGATGATGCGCCGCACGCTGCTTTATGCATCAGGGTGGAGCGCCTAGGGTCTGCTGAGAATCTGCGTGAGCTCCGCAGCGTTACCGTAGTCCACTACACCGGCGCTTCGTAGGTCAGACGCTCAAGATTGTCTTCGGCGGTTGTTCGAGCTGGTTTTCCATCGTCTGCTGATTCTACTCGTGCGTGGGCCACGGCGCAAGGAGATTCCTAGGCCTGATTCCCGGTCATTAGCGCGTATCTCGGGAGGAATGTGGGTATGCTCCGCAAGAAGCACAGTGTGTCCTCCAGAGAGGAGCCGAATCAACGCGGCGCCCGGCCCGCGACCCACAGAGACGGACGTCTTCGTTGGCGTAGGTGCACAGTCTCTTTTACTTAGCCGCGGCCCGTTTGGCAGGTCGCTTCGAGGCAGGAATCTTCGCCCGCATCTGATCCGCCAACTGGATGGTATGCGCATTGACGATCGCCCGAATTAACCCCGGAAAGCGCCCCTCCAGCTCAGCGCGGCGCGAGATGTTGCGCATCTCCACACCGTGGCGCTCGCTCCGAATCAGGCCCGCCTCGCGAAGCTTCTTGAAGTGCTGCGAGAGCGTGGACTTCGGGATCGCTTTATCGCTTACCTTCAGGAAGTTTGAGCAGTTTTGCGGGCAGTCCCGCGCGACGATGTCAGCATACATTGCCACCCGTACCGGGTCGGACAGAGCGTGGAGGATTCCCTCCACGGTCACCTCCTCAATCGAAGGATGGAACAGGGGCCGCATCACCCATTAGAGTAGTCACCCCCAGGAGTCGCTTCAAGAGTTCCGTAGTCCTGAACTATTGAATCTTTTCGTTACGCAACTCCATCTACCCGCTAGAACTACTAGAGAAGAAACCCGGCGAGGCTCCAAAAGACCCTCTCGAGTTCAAAGCTGTTACTGGAAAAGGAACATAGATTATGAGCAAGCTCAAAGGTAAAGTCGCAGTCGTCACTGGCGCCTCCAAGGGCATTGGAGCCGCCATCGCCAAATCGCTCGCTGCCGAAGGCGCGTCTGTCGTCGTCAATTACGCCTCCAGCAAGGCTGGCGCGGATACTGTAGTTTCCGCCATCGCCGCCGGCGGTGGCAAGGCTGTCGCCGTAGGCGGCGATGTGTCCAAGGCCTCCGAGGCCCAGGGCCTTATCGATGCGGCGATCAAGAACTTCGGCCACCTCGACATCCTCGTCAACAACTCCGGCGTCTACGAGTTCTCCCCGATCGAGTCTTTCACCGAAGAGCACTATAACAAGCTCTTCAACGTCAACGTCCGCGGTCTCCTGCTCACCACGCAGGCCGCCGTCAAGCACCTGGGCGAAGGCGCCAGCATTATCAACATCGGCTCCGTTGTCAGCAGCTTGACACCGCCCAACTCCGCGGTCTACACGGGAACGAAGGGCGCAGTCGACGCGATCACCGGCGTCCTCGCCAAGGAACTTGGCCCCAAGAAGATCCGCGTCAACTCCATCAACCCCGGCATGGTTGAGACCGAAGGTACACATTCTGCGGGCATCATCGGCTCCGACTTCGAGTCGGGAACCGTTGCACAGACACCGCTTGGCCGTATCGGTCAGGCCGATGACATTGCCACTGTCGCCACCTTCCTCGCCTCCGACGACTCCAAGTGGATTACGGGCGAGCTTGTCCGGGCCGGCGGCGGCCTGCGCTAATTAGTCTTTCTATAAGTGCCCACTGCCGGTAGCGATCCGCCAGTGGGCTCTCACCAATGACCAGCACACGAGAGGATACAGTTATGGGAAAGCTCGAAGGGAAAGTAGCAGTCATCACCGCCGCCACATCGGGTATGGCGCTTGCAACAGCAAAACTCTTCGTCGAGGAGGGCGCGCACGTCTTCATCACAGGTCGACGCAAGGAGAAGCTCGATGAAGCGACGAAGTTCATCGGCAGGAATGTCACCGGCGTCCAGGGAGACGCCGCAAATCTCGCCGACCTCGACCGGCTCTATGAGACCGTCAAGCGCGAAAAGGGCAAGATCGACATCCTTTTCGCCAGCGCCGGCCGTGGTGAACTCGCGACGCTCGAACAGGTTACCGAAGAACATTTCGACAAGACGTTCGGCCTCAACGTCCGCGGCACGCTCTTCACCGTGCAGAAGGCACTGCCGCTCTTCAACGACAACGGCTCCATCTTCCTCAATGGCTCCATCGCCAGCATCAAGGGCTTCCCGGCGTTCGGCGTCTATAGCGCCAGTAAAGCCGCCGTGCGCTCCTTCGCGCGCACCTGGCTGGTCGAGCTTAAGGAACGAAGAATCCGCGTGAACATTCTTAGTCCGGGCTCCATCGATACACCTATTCTGGACCCGCTCGGCCCCGACGCAAAGGAGAACTTCAGAGCCCTCATCCCACGCGGCGAGCTGGGCCGTCCGGAAGAGATCGCAACGGTGGCGCTCTTCCTCGCCTCGAACGACTCGAGCTTCGTGAACGGCATCGAACTCTTCGTCGACGGTGGTACAGCCCAGATCTAACGACTAAATTCTTGATCGGGTAACCCGCACTTGCAAGCCCCCCCGAATTGCGGTTCAATGCGAGGATGGAGGTCCGGTTCAGCGCTTCGGGAGCCCGAAGGGGTCCGAAGGGTTGCGGTAGGGACGGCCATCGCTGACCACCGCCGAGTCGCCCCGGTGAATCTCACCCCGAGGCGCTCACAGAACCGTGCGTGACAGTCTCCCGTCACACGGCTCGTACCATCCAGTGAGAGCTGCCGCCCTCCGCCACGACCAATCGGCTCCTCCTGTTGCCAGTTGACCAAGCTGATCATGACGCGAATGGCCTGCCCCCTTCGCTCCACGGGCGTTACCCCGCTTCATGGCTACTATGGGGCAGTCCGCCCCTGCCCAGCGAATCAGTACTTTCGGCCTCGCGGAGCTGCCGCTTGCGCCTTTTCCCTTATCACCGCCGAACAGGTTCTCAAGTTCCGGACCAGAGCCAAAGCCAGAGTCACGCCACCTGTACCCCGGACACCGCATAGCCAGTAACCAGGTTTCCGCCATGCTCCTCCCGGAGGAGCGGGGGCGCTCCGGTTTTGATGCCATCTGTAGATCTGTTTCGAGGCCTCATCAGTGGCTCACTTGCGTTCGTCTCTCTCACTCGCACATGACGTGATTTCCTCACGCCTTTTCCGTAACGTTCACCACCACCGTCATTGAACGGCAGCAGCTTACGACTGTTTGAAACCTGCTCCTGTAAGCCGGATTCGAAGGGTCCCCCTTCATCTCTGGTACAGCATTGCGCTTCTCGCGCATTCTTGACACAACCCCGCACAGATCCGTACGGGCACTGCTAACGCATAAAATGTGCTCGAGCACATTTTATGCGATATGTGGCCTCCAGAGTTATGTGGCGCCCAGCAAGCAACCCTATTGCTGTGATCATGCGCCACTCGGCGAGCATCACATAAGCAAATCCTCGATACTGGTCGGACCTCCCCCTTGAAAAAGGAGATCCGACCATGTTTGAAACTCTGTTCCAATATCCTGCGATCGTCGCTCGGCATCGTAGCGGTCCGTTTGCAGAAGCCCGAGAACGATTCCTGAACCATTGCGCTGGCCAAGGCTTGGCTCGCGCGACCTTGCAACACTATGCTGAAGAGCTGTTGGTTGTCGCCGAGCGAATCGATATCACCATTGGCGAGGCTATCCAGTCGTCAGCCATAGAGGCAGCCGCCGACCGCTGGGCTCGGGAGCAGCATCAACGGCAACGTGTGCGCAGCCTGCGGTGGTCGCGCACACTCTTCGTTCAAACGGCCACGGACTGGCTCCGCTTCTTGGGACGTCTGGAAGTGCCCAAACCCGAGATGGTGCCTTTTGCGGACCGGCTCGCGGATTTTGCCGCTTATCGGCGAGACGAGCGCGGTTTATCGCCGGCCACTGTCCGGAATCAGAGCTGGCATGTGAACAAGTTCTTGTGCTGGCTGGGCGAGCAGCATCGCTCTTTCGACAGTGTTTCGCTGGAAGATGTGGACGCTTTTCTGGCCACCAACGGAAAGCAAGGTTGGTGCCGTGTGTCGGTGGCTACCAGCGCCAAAGCCCTGCGTGCTTTCTTTCGCCACGCGGCAATGCGCGGCTGGTGTTCGACCAGTATTGCCACGGCCATCGAGGGCCCACGTTTGTTCCAGCATGAAGGCCTCCCGGTCGGCCCACCCTGGCCGGACGTGCGGCGATTAATCGACAGCACCAGCGGCGATGCGGCGCGAGACATCCGCGACCGGGCCATCCTTATCGTGTTGGCGACCTATGCCTTCCGCAGTGGTGAGGTCACCGGCTTACGTCTGGAAGATGTGAACTGGGAAAGGGAAATAATTTCGATTGCCCGTCCCAAACAGCGACGAGCTCAGGAATACCCACTCGTTGCTGAGACCGGCGAGGCGATCTTGCGCTACCTCCAACAGGTGCGCCCCCGTTGCACGCTGCGGGAGATTTTCCTGACCTTGAAGGCACCATTTCGCCGACTCTCGCAGGGTGCCGTGTACCATCTAGTCAACAAACGCCTGGGCGCGCTCGGGATCCACGTGCCACGTCGCGGGCCGCACTCGCTACGCCATGCCTGTGCTGGCCACCTGCTGGCGGAGGGGTTTTCGCTAAAGGAAATCGGTGATCATCTGGGGCACCGTAGTGCTTACGCCACTCGTATCTACGCCAAGGTGAATCTGGTTGGATTACGGGAAGTAGCGAACTTTGATCTGGGAGGCTTGCGATGAAACTGTGTGCGCTCGCCTCACACTATGTTGCCCATAAACAGGCTATGGGCATGCGATTCCACACCGAAGCCCGCACCCTGAAGTCGTTTTGTCGAACCATGGGCGACATCGCCGTAGCCGACCTTGCGGCCGACCGTGTGTACGCCTACATCGCAGGCACAGGGCCCGTCACGCGTTTCTGGCACCGCAAATACGGCGTGCTCCGCGGCTTCTATCGTTTTGCCATGGCACGGGGATACGCCGCCAGTTCTCCGCTTCCCAAGATCATTCCCAAACCACCGCAGTTTATTCCCTTCATCTTCTCGCATGAGGAACTACAACGATTGCTCGACGCCAGCACTTGTTGTGAAAGCCCGCGAAGCAAGGTGCAGCCCTACACTTGCCGCATGCTGATCTTGCTGCTGTACGGGGCGGGACTGCGCATTAGCGAGGCGCTTTCCCTCACGCTGGCCAATGTGGATTTGCCCGCCGCCATCCTCACTATTCACGAAAGCAAATTCTACAAGACACGGCTGGTGCCCATGGGCCCGGATCTCACCCGTGCCCTTGGGACCTATGTGGCTCAGCGCGCCAAGGAGCATTCCTCCGAATTGGACACGGCGTTGTTTCTAACCCGCGCTTCAACCCCGCTCGTGCGGCGCACGGCGGAGCATATCTTCAGCCGACTGCGAGTTCAGGCAGGAGTGTTGCGTCGCGACGGCGGTCGTTTTCAGCCGCGATTGCACGACCTGCGCCACACCGCCGCCGTGCACCGCCTGATCTCGTGGTATCGCGACGGAGCAGACGTACAACGCCTGCTGCCGCAACTAGCAACTTACCTCGGCCATGTTCATATTGCGGCCACCCAGCATTACCTGACGTTGACGCCGGAACTCCTGTGCAAGGCCAGCCAGCGCTTTGAGCACTATGCACGAGGAGGCCAGCATGAATAATGTGACCTTGCTGGGACCCTGGGTGCGGCGGTTTCTGCTCGAGCACCTGGTAGCCGAACGCAACTTGGCGCGCAACACACAAGTCAGTTACCGCGATGCCCTGACTCTATTGATTCCATTCGTCGCCGGCAGGCTGCACCAATCCGTGGACCGGCTGACCCTGGTCGAGATATCAGCGGATCTGGTGCGCCTCTTCCTGGCCGATCTAGAACAGTCCCGCCAGTGTGGGATCGCCACCCGCAACCAGCGCTTGGCGGCGATTCATGCGCTCGCTCGCTTCGTCGGAGAGCACAGTCCTGAGCACATTGCCTGGTGTGGACAGATCCGTTCCATCCCGTTTAAAAAGGCCAGCAAGGCGCTCATCCCATATCTGGAAAAGTCGGAGATAGATACGCTTTTGAGCGCCCCAGCCCTTCACACCGCCCAAGGCCGTCGCGACCACGGGCTGCTGCTGTTCCTCTACAACTCCGGAGCTCGCGCCCAGGAAGCCGCACAGTTGCTCATCAGCGAACTAGATTTGGCGGGTTGTTCTGTGAAAATTCGCGGCAAAGGTAGAAAAGAGAGGCAGTGTCCTCTGTGGCCGAGCACCATTGAGGAACTCAAAGCTCTGATCGCGAACCGCTCCCCGACGGCATGTGTCTTCCTCAATCGCTGCGGGTATCCCATAACACGCTTCGGCATTTACGCCCTGGTCGAGCGGTACGTCCGCAAAGTCCAGGTTCAGATGCCCTCACTGGCTGCAAAACGGGTTAGCCCCCACAGCATTAGACACACCACGGCCACACACTTGCTCCGCGCCGGCGTGGACATCAATACCATCCGCGCCTGGCTCGGGCATGTTTCTCTCGACACGACCAATATTTACGCAGAAATCGATCTGGAGATGAAGGCCAAGGCCTTGGCCAAGTGTGAAGTTACCGATGCAAACAAGTCGCAACGGCATTGGCGGGATGATCCGACACTGATGGCATTTTTGCGCACGCTTTAGCCCTCGTCGTTATGTGGTGTCCAGAGCCACGCTCTGTTCATTCCAATGAGCCTGCCAGCTGGGCGCCACATAACTCTGGAGGCCACATATCGCATACGGCTCCTACCTCGGATGAATAGCGTCAAGCGGGCCTCGGGGTAAGGGTGCACCAGCCGGGGCCGGGGAAGCCAGCGTTGAAAGTATCGAGCGGCCCGCTCCGCGGTGAGTCGTCCCCGTTGGCTGCGCCTTGCGAGCATTCGCTGCCAGTAGCGACCTATCCGAGTCCGAAAGCGTTGCAGGAGCCGCCCAGTTGCCCGGCACCGCGTGGTATTGGTAGAAGCCGTTGAGCACACGTCGGATCCACTCGCCCACCTCCGCTACCGGTTCGTGCATGCGCGTTCGAAGCGTCTGCTTAACGTGCTGCAGCTTCGCTTCGAGACGGTGCCGTGCCGTGTAGCGCCAGATGGTGAAGTGTCCGCGACTGTTGTTCCCGCGGTGATGCGTGAACCCCAGAAACGTGAAGCTTTCCGGTTCCCCTTCCCCTCGCGTTTGCCGGTTCTTCCGAGCGTACCGGCCAAACTCGATCAGCCGTGTTTTCTGAGGATGTAGTTCCAGCCCTCGCTTGTGCTGGATCGAAGAGTTGAGTCCTTACGAAGAAGAATCATAAGGATACAACCAGGCTTTCGGGACCATACGCCGTAAACACCCTTCTGGCCGCCCTAACCGCGTCCGAAAGCGCCGGCGCATTCGCAGGTGCAACGCGAGTTTAGTAGACATAGCTACACTCATTGGCCAGCATGAGGCAACCTCCGGCGGAAGGTGAGCAAACCGGCTGCGAGTGCGAGCGCCGACAGGTCCAGCACCGCCGGTTCCGGCACCGACGCGATGGTAATCGTTCCGTCATCAAGAGCCGTTATGGGAACGTTATTCCCATTGGGATCGGAAAGGCTGTTGCCTAAGGCGGTTAGCGAGATTGTGAAAGGCCCGCCCGTCGCATCGTTGGCGACATCGAAGGTAAAGTGCGCCAGACCCACAGTCCCTGGCATTGTCGTGAAAGGGGTCATCGCGAGATCGGAAGCGTCGAAGGTTTGCGAGGGCGGCGTGGTGGTTCCGATATCCGGGCCGAACACCGAATTGCCACTAAAGATGTACGTCGCGGCCGTCCCGGTGGTCGCACCGGTGAACGTGATACCCGGGTCGGTAGTTGTGACTTCCACCGCAAAGGCGTCGATATTGAGGGCCGAGGTGGTTTCCAGCACAACGTCGAGACCGTTCCCGGTTGAGCCGGGAGCTGCCGAGGCGCCCTCGACTGCAAAAATCGTGCCGGCGTGGATCGAGGCGGGGAACAATCCCGCCAGAGCGAAAAATAATAGAGTAAGTCGTTTCATGATTCCTCCGGTAAGATTACGGCAGGCTCGTGCCGTTCCTGCCGCGCGCAATGGTCACGTCCGTCAAGCTAACAATACCATCGCCATTGATGTCCGCGAAGATGTTGTACGGCTGCAAAATCGCGTCGTTGATCAACACGAAGTCTTGCGCGTTGACTACGCCATCGTCATTGAAGTCGCCTTCGAGGATTTTCAGCGCCTGAGTGAAGCCAGAGCCGCCGCCGAGCGCATTGCCTGCGGCGTCCTTCAATGCGTTAGGGCCGCTTCCGGCGAGCGTGGTGCTTAACGCGCCCAGCGCCACCGGGCTGATGGTCCAAGTGAGTGTGCTGGTTCCCAGCCCGCTGAGGCCAGTGGCCGATACGCCGCTGAGACTTGCCGCCGTGCCGGTTGCGATCGGCTTCGAGAAGGTTACGCTGATTCCTGTAATCTGCCAAGGCAGCCGGTTGCGCGACGAGCCAATGACGTTGTAACTCTGGATGCCGAATAACACCGAGTAAGAGACGACTGTGGGGGCGGT
The DNA here is from genome assembly GCA_963771305.1 of uncultured Acidobacteriaceae bacterium. GTDB lineage: Bacteria > Acidobacteriota > Terriglobia > Bryobacterales > Bryobacteraceae > CAJCIT01. The sequence goes on along the minus strand of CAVYTS010000027.1, from coordinate 7,842 downwards.
GGTGTCGATCACGATTGACTTATTTGCACCCAGCGAGCCCGCCGCGCCTGGCGTGGGAAGAGTGAGTGTTGCGGCCTGGCTTGCGGCGTCGGTGATGGTGCCGCCGTTCAGCGATAGCGCGAAGGTGGATGTCGCATCGAGCTTGGCGGAGTTTTGACCCGCGGCCACCGTGTAATTAAAGGTCAGGGTCGTCGTGCCCGTGCCGGACGAATAAGTCGCCGTGCCGCCACTATTCAATGCCAGCTGGGGGGAGCCCGTGACGTTCACCAGCTTCGAGAACGTGATGGTGATGGGTATCAGCGCGCCGACGGTGTACGAGCCGTTAGCGGTTGTCGAGGTTAGGTTCGTCACGGTCGGCGCCACCGTATCGATCACGATCGACTTATTCGCACCCAGCGAGCCCGCCGCGCCCGGCGCCGGGAGAGTAAGTGTTGCGGCTTGACTCGAGGCATCGGTGATGGTTCCACCGTTAAGTGAAAGCGCGGTGGTGGATGTCGCATCGAGTTTCGAGGAGTTTTGACCCGCAGCCACCGTGTAATTAAAGGTCAGCGTGGTGGTGCCGGAGCCGGAGGTGTACGACGCTATGCCGCCGCTGTTGAGGGCCAGCACTGGCGTGCCGGTAACGTTCACGAGCTTCGAGAAGGTGACGGTAATGGGAATCAACGCGCCCACGGTGTACGTGCCGTTTGCGATTGTCGAGGTCAGGTTGGTGACCGTCGTGGGCGTGGTGGTGTTGGTGAGCGAGAAGTTGATGGTTGCCAGGCCGCTTGCGGCGGCGGTCACGGAATAGGGACCGCCCGATGTGCCATTAGCGGTGAAGGAAGCCGAGGCGATGCCCGACGAATTGGTGGAGACGGTAATGGTCGCGGTGTTGTTGCTGAACTTGCCCGATGCACCAGTCGACGGAGCGGTGAACGTGACGTCGACGCCCGAGACCGGATTGTTCGACGCGTCCTTCACCGTCACGCCCAATGGATTCGCAAAGGCCATGTTTATGGTCGCCGATTGTGGCGTGGTGCCGCCATTCGCCGTCATCGAAGCCGGTGTGATGGTATTGGTCAGATTGAAGGCATTCGTGGCCGAACCAGCGGTGACGCCCACGCTATACGCGCCCGCCTTGCTGTTGGCCGTAAAGGTTCCGGGGTCAGCCACACCGCTGGTGTTCGTGCCCACCGTCTTTGTCCCGGTGCTGTTACTAAAGGTTCCGCTCTGTCCGTTTGAGCCCGTAGTTGCCGTGAACTTCACGGAGGGGTAGTTCGGTATCACCACTCCGCCGGCATCCTTCACCGTAACGGCGAGGCTGCCAAACGCCATCCCGACAGCTGCTGATTGCATAGAAAGCCCGTCAATCGAAATCGAGGCAGGGACCTGAACGACGGTCACGGTGCTTGAGTCCGTCGCTGCGTTCGCGCTATTGGCGTGAATCAGATCGCCACCGCCAAAGGCCAAAGCGGTATTCGTCACCGACACCGGTGAACCGGCCGGCACGTCCACGATGACCTTGATTACCGGGAACGAACTGCCACCGGCAACAACCTTCGTCGACGTGCACGTCACCGCACCTCCGCTCCCTGCACAGCTCCAGGAGGCGTCCGTGGTGCTGAAATTCGCCACGGTGTATCCCGCCGGCAGCGTGTCGCTGACGGTGGTGACCGAGCTAGTGCTCTCAGAGCCCGCCGCATTGGATACCGTGACATCCCACTCCGCCATTGCCCCCTGCGTAAACGTTCCGACCGCAGTCTTATTTACCGAGAGGTTCGGCGCGATGGCCAGGGTGCCGCAGATATTCACGTTGTCGACGCCGGGGCATTGCAGGACAGCGCCGGCATTGCCGCTGGGGTTTCCATTGTAATCGAGTCCACCCGCGGTGTTTATGCCGGCCTGCGCGGCGGTGCTTCCTGAGAATGTTACGTTCGCGCCGATCGCGGTTGCAGGGGGGTAGACGCCGATGGCGGTTGCACCGCTATAGATAAACAGAGCGCCGCCCTTTCCCTGGCCGTTGCTGGTGCCGCTGCCGCCGATGGCACTGTCACCCGTAAAACTGGTGTTAATCAGCGTTAATGAGCCCGCCGCAGCGAAAACTGCGCCGCCGAATCCGGCGCCGCCGCCGCCCAACCCATTACTGCCGCCGCCGAATCCCCCGTTGCCTGCGGTGACACCTTGTCCGCCGCCGCTTCCGAAGCCGCCATCGCCGCCCACCGAATTACTGCCGCCGCCGCCGCCGCCGAATCCGCCGTTGCCACCAACGGAATTACCGCCGCCGCCGCCGGCGCCGATACCTCCATTTCCCCCGGCGCTACTGAGGTTTCCGGTACCGCCGGCGCCACCCAGATCTCCGCCGCTCGCGCCATTCAGGGTAAGGTAGGGTGCGTTGCCGCCGTATCCGCCGCCACCAAGTGCCCCATTGCTGAGTGTGCCGTTCGTCCCGCCCTGCGCGCTATTCCCAGAGAGGGCGACGTTGGAAATGTTGAGACTGCCGCCGAGCTGGAAGATCGCCCCACCCATACCGGCTGCGCCGCCGCCAAAATCGCTCGACCCGCCTTGGCCAAGCCCGTTCGCCAGTGTCACGCCGCTGATGGCCACCGCACCGCTAAAGGGTGCGGTTGTCCCCGTGCCGACAAAGAAAATGCGCGTTGCGCTATTGCCAGAGATGGTCAGTTTGTCCGCGCCGGGGCCCTGGATGGCGACGCTGTTGTTCAGCAGAATCCGGTCGACGAGCGTGATGGTGGAAGGCTGGGGCAGATTGAAAGTAATGGTGCCGCCGGAGCAGGCATTGGCCACCGCCCAACGCAATGTGTTGACGGTCGGAGGCTCGGCATCGCTCGAATCCGATACGACGGGCGAGCAGTTTGCCAGGTTAAAGGTCTGTCCCACGGCCGTCACAGTGAACGAGCCGTACGTGCCATTACCCGTGAGGTTCACGGTAGCATTTCCGTTGGAATCTGTATTCACGGTGGCGGTGGTGACGCCGCCGGCAAATGTCGCGCCCGCGCCGCCATTGGCGTTGATGGTAAACGTGACCGGAATGCCCACGACATCGGTCGCGCCCTGTGCTACATGGATTGTCAGCGGCGAGAACACCCCATTCACGGGGGATACTTGGTTGTTCCCCGCCGAAATGGTTGCCGTATCCAAAGTCAGCGTGCCGCAGACATCCACGGTGTCCGCGCCCGGGCATTGCAAGACTGCGCCGGAATTCCCGCTGGGGTTACCGTCAAAATCGAGTCCGCTCGCCGTGTTCGTGCCGGCTCCGCCGGCGGTGCTACCGGAAAACGTCACGTTCACACCGCTGGCTGTCGCGCCTGTGTAGACAAACAGCGCTCCGCCTTTGCCTTGGCCGTTGTTTGCGCCGGTCCCGCCCATGGCGCTGTTGCCCGCGAAGCTGGTATCGATCAGCGTTATCGAGCCGGCGTACGCGAAAATCGCGCCTCCAAACCCGGCTCCGCCGCCGCCGCTGGTGGAGAAGCTATCCGAGCCATTGCCCGCACCGAACCCGCCATTGCCGCCATTGGCAAGGAAGCTTTGTCCGCCGCCGCCACCGAATCCGCCATTGCCGCCAACGGCAGGTCCCCCCCCGTATCCCGTACCACCGCCACCGCCAAATCCGCCATTGCCACCGCTCGGATAACCAAGTCCACCGCCGGCGCCGGGGCCTCCATTGCCACCGGGGCTTACGTTGTATCCTGCTGAGGATCCACCGGTGCCGCCAAGGTCCCCGCCTCCCGCGCCTTGGTCCGCGTAGCTGCTGGCCGAGTACCCGCCGCCGCCCCACCCGAGCTCGCCGACGTTGCTCTCCCCGCCCAGGGCGGTGTTCCCGGCGAAGACGACATCGGAAATCACAAGCGTCCCGCCGTTCAGAAAGATCGCACCGCCCATGCCGGCAGCGCCGCCGCCATGCCAGCTTGCTCCGCCTTGGCCAAACCCGCTCGCCAGCGTTACGCCGCTAATGGCCACATCGCCGCTAAAGGCAGCCGTGGTCCCCGTTCCCACAAAGAAGATGCGCGTTGCGTTATTGCCTGAGATTGTCAGGTTGCTCGCGCCGGGGCCTTGGATGGTGAGACTGGCGTTGATGAGGATGCGCGATGAGAGCGTGATGGTCGCGGGCTTGGTCACGCTGAAGGTAACGACTGGCGTGCCCGAAGTGCAGGTGGCGGCTTCCGCTGCCGTGATTTGGGAACGCAGGGTCCCCGCACTGCCGTCATCGGCCGTCGACGTCACTGTGAAGATGCACTGCCCGGAGGCCGCCGCGGCGAATGCGAGAAAAAGCGAACTACGAAACAGCACCGAGCGCAGCAAGCTCATCAGTGGTTCCTCCGACGACCTGCAGAAAAATGACCGCACGACCGTCCTCGCCTGGGTTTCTGCTGGCCAAGATCTGTCAGCACCAGTAGATCTGCGGTGATAAGGAGTATATCAATTTTCGGGCAAAATGGACAGAACAATCAGTGTTACAAGGCTTACACGGCAGGTCCGCGTAGGGTTTCTCGTTTCGCCCGGCCCATATGGTGTTGACAGGGGCCGCTGACGATATTGAGACGCCGATATCTGGTGTTGAACGAAGCCGCGAGCGCGGCAGACGCTTCGCGTTGCTAAGAACGGGGGGGCGGTTCGTAATAAAGCAGCAGCTGGCTGGCTGGACTATCGTAGGTCACGAGGAGAGTCCCCGTGACCCATCTACGAAAAGCGATGCTGGAGGAACTCCAGCGTCGGAATTTGTCTGCGATTACCACTCGTATTTACCTCCATTCCGTTGAGGAGTTCGCTCAATACTTCAAGACTCCTCCCGACAGGTTAGGCCTGGAGCACATCCGACAGTACCAAGCCCATCTGTTCACCGATCGCAAACTGGAGGCCGTCAGCGTCGCTCAGCAACTATCCGCCCTACGGTTCTTTTTTCTCAAGATTCTCAAGCGCCCGTGGCAGGCTGACGACATGCCGGTTCCCAAACGGCCGATTCGCCTGCCCGAAGTCCTCTCGCGGAAAGAAGTCGAACGTCTAATCCAATCCGCCGCCAGCCCCCTGCATCGAATCTGGCTGCTCGTCCTCTATGCCACCGGCATCCGTCGCGAAGAATTAGTTCAGTTGAAGGTCAGCGACATTGACAGCGAGCGCATGTTGATCCGCATTCGTCAGGGCAAGGGGAAGAAGGATCGCAACGTCATGCTCAGCCCGAGGCTACTACAGGAACTTCGCAACTACTGGCGCGCGGCGAACCCCAAGCCGGAAACTTACCTGTTCCCCAGTAAAGGCACTCATCCCAACGGCGATGTCCCCATAACATCCAAAAGCGTATGGGATGCCGTGCAGCAAGCAGGCGTGCGCGCGGGACTGGATAAGAGCGTCCACCCGCATACCCTGAGGCACTGCTTTGCAACCCATCTGCTCGAATCCGGCGCCGACTTACGTACCATTCAACTCCTGCTGGGCCACGCCGATCTGAGGACGACTAGCCGTTACCTGCACCTGTCGGAGCGGCATCTCAAAGCCACTCGAAGCCCGCTCGACTCGCTTACCCTGGCGGCGGCCCCGAACCTGAAAACGGTTCCCGAAAGAAGTGAATGAAGGGGCCACTCCTGGAGTTGGCCGATATCATAACCGCCGCCGGCCACCGATTCATAGACCGGCCTCCCGCGTGGTTCACCTGGATGCATCTTAAAGTCCTGGTAGCCATCGAGCAGTGCCGCACCGCCGCGATGGGCGGTCATCTGGATCAGTGCTCCGGCTGTGGTCATCGCGCCATCTCCTATAACTCTTGTCGCAACCGGCACTGCCCGAAGTGCCAAAGCCAGACGCGCGACCGCTGGCTGACCGCCCGGCGCGCCGAACTGCTCGCTACGCCCTACGCTCATGTCGTGTTTACGCTGCCCCACCAATTGGCGCCTCTGGCCTTGCAAAATAAAGAAGTGATCTACGGGCTGCTTTTCCGCTGCAGCGCCCAGACCTTGATCGAAATTGCCGCGGACCCGAAGCATCTCGGCGCCGAGATCGGCTTCTTCAGCGTCCTCCACACCTGGAATCAGAAGCTGCAGCATCATCCCCACGTTCACTGTGTCGTGGCCGCTGGCGGCTTGTCTCGCGATCACGCGCACTGGGTGCGCCCCCGAAATGACCGCTTCTTTCTACCGGTAGGGGTTCTCAGCGAAGTCTTCCGCGGCAAGTTTCTCGAAGCGCTCCAGCAGGCTCACGCTTCCGGACAACTCCAGTTTCACGGCCTGCTTCGCGGCCTGGCTCAGCCCAGGCTGTTCCGGAGTTTGATCCGTCAGCTTTACGCGCCGCGCTGGGTGGTCTACTGCAAACCGCCTTTCGGTGGACCCGAGCAGGTACTTCGTTACCTCGGCGCCTACACTCATCGCGTTGCGATTTCCAACCACCGTCTCGTTTCCTTCGTTGAGGACCAGGTGACGTTCCGCTGGCGCGACTCCGCTCACAAAAACAAGAAGCGATTCCTGACTCTGCCTGTCGACGAATTCTTGCGTCGCTTTTTACTGCATGTGCTGCCGCGTGGCTTCGTCCGAATCCGCCACTTCGGTTTCCTCGCCAGCCGTCGTCGTGGGGTACTGGTTCCTCTTTGTAAGCACCTGCTTCCGGCCGGTTCACCCGTGACGCCGCCCGCATCAACTCACTCTGATTCCCCAGGCCAGTCGGCGCCGTTCTGGACCTGTCCGCTGTGCGGTGGTCCTATGGTTGTGATCGAGCGACTTACCGCCGTCCAGATCAAGCTCCGTTCTCCGCCGGAAGCCCAGGTCGCCTGAGATGCCGAAGCGTATTCATCGCCGAGCGTCCAACACTTCGGCAAGAGGTCGCTACTGCTGCGCTTGCAACATCGCAGTTCTCCAGTGGGCCCGCTTTCTGCCCGCCTCTCTGGCATCCTCCCACCGATCCTTTGCCTCATTACAACCACGATCTACACCCGTGAGCCCACTTCTATCCCAACGTGCTGCCTTCCGATGTCCCCTCCCACAGCCCCACGCACGGCCGCCGTCGAATCAAAATGCATAGCAGCTTCCTGCCAATCCGGAGAGGCTTCCTTCATCGCACCGTATCGAAACCACCGCGGCCACGCCTTTGCGTTGCGCTCCAGCCGATCCCTTTACGTGGCCGCGGCGCTTCCGATACGGTCCTAAGCATTATCGGTAGCTACCCTCACTCCGCTTTCGGCGAAGGGCAGCCTACCTCGGCGTAGCGACTGTGGCGGACTGCTTCAGCTGCCCAATGGTCTGCGATGAAAGCGATAAAAACAGGTAAGGCACCGAAATGGCCTTCTTCCTACCAGAGAAAAGATCACGTCATACCAGCGGAACCTGGAAGGCGCCACATCTCTTGAACGGCAACGAGGGCAATGCATAAGCACGTTGTGCTGGGAGATATCAGTATAGGGCGTGCCTGTCTGGGGATCCATCGAAGAGGTCCGGAAGCGAAGCTTGAAATAGGCTCTATAAGAACTTTGGTTAAGCCAGCGTAGCAGCACTTACACAGTTTCTTGATGCCCTGGCCCTCTGACGAGCGTACCTCATGATCTCGCTGCGCGAGCGAGCGCCGGCGCTCCCGAATGATGTCGACGGCTGTTTCTCCGCGCTCGTTAACCCTGGGTTTGACTTGGTCTTCGAGCCGTCGAAGACGCCTCCCGATTGCGTTCATCGCCGCCGGCCCTTATTTCTCTTAATTGGCCGTCGATCTATGGGCCGAAGGGACGGGCCGAAGGGGACAGCCTGAGTCGACGAATTCGCTTTCTCTAACCCCTTTCCCGCCATATACATGCAAAGCACAAGCTTTCGTGCACCAGATGCTCTTCGTTTGTTTTCAATGCGCTAGCGGCCTCGGTCATCTTCGAAATTAGCGAAG
>CAVYTS010000026.1:0-795622 GCA_963771305.1 uncultured Acidobacteriaceae bacterium | reverse complement strand
TGGGCCATCAATCAGAGCTTCGAAATGGACCGCTTTCAGCCCCTGCTGTTCGTGGTGGAGTCCTTCGACCAACTGTACGAAATGGTAGACCTCCTCGAGCAATGGATGAAGAGGGCAAGCTCAACCATGTCGCGCCGGGTGATCCCGTCGTTGATGAGCGAGACCTTCGGAGCTTTCTCGCGGCAAGCCCGCGCTAAAGCACGGCATAGACTACTGCCCCAGATAAACTTGGTCGGGGACGCAGAAGTAGCATCTTTTCCGAACGTGCGTCCGCTGGAAAAGATGAGTTCATCTTTGGCGGAAGTACTCGATGGTGATTGCCAAGCCCTTCTTCCAGCGATACTTTGGGCTCCCAACCGAGGACTCGCTTCGGGCCTTGCCGATATCGGGCTGGCGCAGCGTGGGTCATCGGAGGGCAGGGGTTGGAAATCGATTTCGGCTGAGTTGCCGAATCGCGCCCGGATCGATTTGCAAATTCGAGGATGGTAATTTCGGCCGGATTGCCTAGATTCACCGGGAAGCGCTCGTCCGATTCGCTCAGCCGAACAATCCCTTCCACCAGATCCGAGACATAACAGAAACTGCGCGTCTGCGAGCCGTCCCCGAAAACCGAAAGTTTCGCGCCATTCAGCGCCTGATCGATGAACGCCGGCACCACCCGCCCGTCATTAAGCGCCATGCGCGGACCATAGGTGTTGAAAATTCGCGCAATGGTCGTTTTCAAGCCGTACTTCCGGTGGTACGCCATCGTGAGCGCTTCGGCGATAACGCTTGCTCTCGTCATAGCAAGAACGCATGCCCACCGGATTTACGTTGCCCCAGTACGTCTCCATTTGAGGATGTTCCAGCGGATCGCCATAACATTCTGACGTAGATGTAAGCAGGAATCTGGCGCTGTGCTCGCGTGCCAGCTCGAGCATATTCCGGGTGCCGATGGAACCGGAGTCCAGAGTCTCGATCGGATAGTTCAGGTAGTCAACCGGGCTCGCGAGAGATGCCAGATGGAATACCCGATCTACTCTGCCCTCGATGGCGAACGGCTGACAGACATCTTGTTTAACAAACTGGAAGCGGGGGTTCGCCCTTCAGATGCTCCATATTTTCGGTATGTCCCGTTATCAGGTTATCGAGCCCGACAACTTGATGTCCTTCCCGAATGAGCCGATCACTCAGATGTGATCCAATGAAGCCTGCAGCTCCGGAAATTACGTGTCGCACAAGCCTCCGATTTCCCTACGTTTTAATCGGCATGGCAACCCAGGGCTCCACCTCAGATTATATCGGATCTATGCCCGGCTTAAATGTCATTTACGTTGCCATTCGAAGCGTTTATGACCCCGGAAGCCTGGTCGTCCTACTACTTAGCGCAGTATCCCTATTCATCTTCTTCTGCGTTTCCGGCGAATCTCTTGATCATCAGGCGCTCGCCCGGACGCCGGGCTTGCACTTCGTCCCTAGCAAACGAACCGCGACTTCGTTTGGGAGGTGTTGTGCCAGGCAAAAGTGATTCGCGAACGGCCGTTACCGGGCTGGCCCACGCTTTTGTCTTTTGGGGCTTCTGTGCGTTCGCGCTGGTGACGCTCAATCACGTCGCCTCGGGATTCGGTCTCCGTTTCTCGATTACTCGCATATTCCAGGCGCCATTTATTACTGGTTTGCCTTTGCCTGGGCGATCCTGGTTGCCATTTCCATCGCGGCGCTGGCGTTCCGGCGGTTCGTCATCCGCCCGAAGTGGCTGGAGCCCCTCTCGTATGAATCCGGCGTGATCGCGCTGTTGATCTTCATCTTGATGGTTACGTTTATCGCGACGGCCGGATTCCCGAACTCACCGCCGCGGGGCGCGTAAACTGGTGGGTCCACACGTTGGCGCTGTTGCCTTCCTCCCGCTCATCCCGCACACGAAACATTTGCACTTGCTCCTTAGCCCGTTGACGGTCTTTCTGTCGCGAGGTGGGTTCAGCCAGATTCCGCCGCTGGTCGGGCGACGAAGACTTCGGCCTGGTGACCGGCAAGGACGTGACGCGGCTCACTGCGCTCCAGGCTTTCTCCTGCGTCGAGTGCGGCCGCTGCACCGAGCATTGCCCGGCCAACAACACCGGCAAAACACTGAACCCGAAATTGATTGCGCTGGGCATGCGGGACTACCTGAACGAATACGGCGTGACGAGTGAAACGCCCATTGTCGGCGCTACCGTCTCGCAGGAAGCCATCTTCCAATGCACCACCTGCGGGGCCTGCGAATATCAGTGCCCGGTTGGTATCGAGCATCTGCCGATCATCATCGGGCTGCGTCGCGCCGAAGTGAACACCGGACGATGGGAAGACGAGTACGGCACCAAGTTCTTCCTCAATCTGGAACGAAACGGCAACGCGATGGGCTTTGCGCAAAGCGAACGTGACAAGTTCATTGCCAAACAGCAGCTGCCGGTGTTCGATGGCTCGCAAGAGTATTGCCTTTGGCTCGGCTGTATGGGCGCCTATGACCCTCAAGGCCGCGAAATCATCGCTGCATTCGCCGATGTCATGGGCCACCTCGGTACGTCGTTTGGGGTCCTAAAGAAGGAACGCTGTACCGGAGACCCCGCGCGCCGCCTGGGTAACGATCTGGTTTTCGGCCAGCTCGCCGAAACGAATCTCGGCCGGCTCCGGCAGAGCGGCGCGAAGAAGATGGTCAGCATTTGCCCGCATTGCGTGCGCACCATCGCCGAGGACTGGAAAGAGTTTGGCGTGACGTCTCCATCGAACACCATAGCGAGTTCATGGCTCGCCATCAGGAACGCTTACCCCAGTCACCTCGGAGCACAGACGGTAGTTTTCCACGATCCCTGTTATCTCGGCCGCTACCGCGGAGTCTATGACGAGCCACGCGAGGTCATTGCCAAGTCGGCGACGGTGCATCGACCCGCCGCGCGCGCGAGAGAGATCCTTCTGCTGCGGGGCGGGCGGCGGACTGGTCTTCCTCGGTGAAGAAACTGGGCAGCGTGTCAACGAAACCCGCGCCAAAGAACTAGCCGCCACCGGAGCTGCCGTGGTTGGCACGGCCTGCCCGTTCTGCAACAGCATGTTTCGTGATGCGCTAAGTCGGCTTCAGAGAACCCGCCGCATTTGCTCGACATTGCCCAGATTGCAGCCGGTTCCCTGAAGCGGGACTCGGCAGAGCGTGCCGATGCGACGCGCTGCAGCCGAAATCTCGCGGAAGTTGTCCTTCGCAGGCCCAATGGTACGATGAGAAGCGTTGGCGGCAATCGCCGCTGACTCCATCCCTAGAGTCGGGCGCGTAGCTCAATTGGCAGAGCAAGTGACTCTTAATCACTAGGTTGTAGGTTCGATTCCTACCGCGCTCACCAAATAAATCAATCACTTACAAGCACTGAATCAGCTGGGATTCTCCACTGTGGGGACTTTTGTGGGGACCCCATTTGAAATAGGTCCTCTATGAGAACCCCCGACTCTCAGTCTTCGGCGCGGGCTTCAGCGATAGCGCCTCGACTGCGTCCGCTTGGCCGTCATTCGGATATGCGAGTACCGCTCCAACATTGCCCTGCTCATGTGCCCAGAATTGCGAGCATGGTGCTTTCAGGCGTGCCGCTTCGCCATCTTGGTGGCTACCGTGTGGCGAATGTCGTGGAGTCGGCATTTCACGCCGGCCCGTTCCCGCAGCGAGTCCCAGGCGCTGGATATGTCCGTGATCGGCCTTGAGGGATCGCTTGGCATCGGCTTGCCGAAGGGGAAAAGATAGTGCTCCGCTTCGGCCCCTCCGAATCGCTTTGTAAACCATGCTGCATGAACCGTGAGAGCCTCGAACAGTTCCTCATTCATCGGGATTTGGCGCCCAGTGCCCGAGGACGTCTTTGCCCGCCCTACCGTGACGACGCGCTTCGAGAAATCGACTGCCCCCAGGTCAGGCTCGTAATCTCGCCGGCCCGCATGCCCGTGAGTAAAGCGATTCTTATGAACGCGCCGATCAATAGGGAACGAACCCACAGGACCGCTTCAAGCAACTTCTGCTCCTCCTCGGGAGAGATCGCCCGGCCCACGTCCTTCCGCTCTTCCAGTTTCCGAACCTTCAGCCAAAGCTGGGACCATGGCTTCCCTATCGCCCGGCTGAGTTCTCCGACTTCCATGTTGATGGTCCGGCCGCCCGCACCTTCATCAAGGCGGGTCCGGATGTACTCCCGCACTCGCTTCTCGCTGAGGTCCGGGAGTAAGACACTCCCCAGCAGTCGCAGAACGTGAGCAAGCCGCCCCTTCGAGAACAAAACGGATTGCGGCCTGTGGCCTTGGTCGTAGTGTTTCTGGTACTGCTTCACGACGTCCGAAACGGAGTTGATACGGTTCTCGCGCTTCTCGACGGGCATTCCCGAAAGGGTCTTCTCTAATTCGAGTCGTCGGTTTCGCTCGGACTCGATTGCGATGGTCTTCCTACTTGTTTTTGCTGACTCCCGCACCCGCCGGCCAGCAAAGATGAATTCATACCACCAGACATCGCCACGCTTGTAAACCATGTCCCTATCCCTGCCCTTCCTGCGCTTTCAGAATGCGGTTCACCACAGTGCCATGCCACATCGGCCTCGGTCCGCGTCCGGATGCCCTCAGCGTTCATTTGCGCCGCAATGCGATCTTATCCTAGGCCCTCCGCTCGCAGCGCCCTCAGCGAACGCCGTTGATCGTTACGTCTATGTGCCAGTGTCCAATTCGCTTGTAGATCATTTGGTCCCCTTCGTCGCCGCCTTCTTGGCCCGCTTCTTGCCGCTTCCCTTCGGACGCCCGCCCTTTTTCCCATCTCGCTCAATTGTTCTTTGGTGTACTTCTTGGCGCGCTTCTTACCGCCTAGTGAACCAGTCTTGCGGAAGTACTCCATTACGTCGTCCGGGATGTGGAGTTTAGCCACATCGTAACTATAAACCTAGGCCTAGGATAAATCAAGAGGGAGTATCAAGAGACACTTGCGAGCAGTCGCACATTCGGTTTGGGCGTTATCCTGCAACTGGCCTGAGCCGCTAAGATTGATGAGTGCCAGGAAATGTAAGCCACTTTGCCGCAAACTCAATCGCCGACCTGACGGATGAAGAACTCCTGATCCGTCTCAAGGACGCAGAACACGATTTCGTTGAGCGGAAGCCCAAAAGCCAGAGAGGAGACTGGCTTCAAACTGCCGTCGCCTTTGCCAATTCGGCACCCATCGGTCGGCCAGCGGTCCTGTTTGTTGGTGTAAGCGACGCCGGTGTTCCCCAAGAGAAAGCGGAGAAGCTTGAAGATTTAGAAACGAGCGTTGCCGCCGTAATCGGTCAGGCATATCCAGCGATTTACTTCAACATTCGACCAGTTCGCACGGATGAGGGAGGTTGCCTTGCCGTCATCGTGCCTGGGAGCCCTCTGCGTCCCCACTTCGCCGGTAAAGCCTACGTACGCAATGGTCCATCGACGACTGATGCGTCACCTGAACAGTTCGCCGCTTTGATTGCATCGCGGAACAGCAAGGCCCATATGATTCTGGAGTGGGTCGGCAAGGATGTTTCGTTAGTCACCCGAGCGCCGAAGAAAACACCAGGAGGGTGGAGTGCTGAGTTTACAGGCCGGTACTCCAATACTGATCCGCAACAAGCGAAGGTCCTCACATGCAATGCCAACTACGTAACTCTTAAGTTTGTCAACGGTCATCTTCAATCTTGTCCGCTTTCGTGGTTGGAACTCAGCTTTGACCACTCGAAAGAGCAGCTGATCATTTATGCGTACGCCGACCGTTGAGAGTCTCCACCGAGAAGAGAATAGACCAGAATTGGCGGTTTCCTTAATCCCCTTGAACTCTCCTTTGTGAACTCCCGTCGCTCCTGCTTGGTTTGGCGTTCCGGTTGGTGTTCTGCTTCTTTGGTCTGCCGCCAAGTTTGCCCCACTCAGACAGTTGTTGCTTACTGTAACTGTGCGCACGGGAGCGACCGCCATATCGGCCCATGGCCCGCAAGAACTCTCTGATATTTTCAGGAATGGCTAGAGACATGCGCGCACCTTAAACCTAGGGGTATGTTTCTGTCGGATCAAGAATGTCTTTGTGCCCCGAAATGCTTTTGACGTCTTCTGACGGCAAATCCTGAAAGGTCCCTTAAAGGAGCGCAGAACAAAGGAGCCTTTCGGTTTCTGATGTCAGGAGGCGTCAGAAGCTCCATTCAGCAGACGGATTCCTCTCCACGCTCTTTGGCTCCCATCAGGACTGTGCTTCCGTTGACAACCGAGTCTGGCGATCTGCGCTTCAAAGTCACTCTTCTTCATATGGGACTCGCTGGTGTTGTTGGCCCACAGGGAATAGGCTTCCCACAGCGTGTTTGTCCCAACCCAGTATTCGCTTCGGTCCGGGCTGATCTCACAGTGCTCTGCCAAGAACGGGCTCAGCCGGTCACACTCGTGACGGTATGCCTCTGTTGCGTTGAGTACCTCAGACGGCGGATTAAGCCCCTCGCGAAAACACTTCATAGCGCCTTGAACCACCCAGCCCGCTATACCGTTCTTCTCGCGGAGAAGCTCCTCTCGAAAGGTCTCCCTCCGCTCGTTCGCGGGAATCTCATATTCAAACAGAACAGTCTGAATGCGGCCCCACACGGCGTCATGCGGATTTCCAATCACCGGCTTTTCGTTCGTGTCCATCCAGATGGTGTGGCTAGGAGGAAAACTGAACGGATGCTCATACTTTCGGCTAGTTTTTATATGACTTCCTCCCGTCAAATACTTCACTCTCGCGACGGCCAACTTCCCGCCCCTTTCAACTTCGCTCGTCGAAACGAACCGCATTCCTTGAAGGTCCGCTATATCGGCCTTAGCCGTTAAGTCGGTCTCGGTCCGCATGAGGGTATCAATTTGAATCTCTCCGGCATATTCCGGTCCTAAGACGGCGCGAATCGTTTCCTGAAACGTCGTCTTGCCCGTGTCCTTTGGGCCAACGCACATAAAGAAGTGCTTGCCCGATAAGCCCATTGCAGAGAAGCCAACGGCGCGTTGAAGGAATTCGACAACGATACTGGCCTGTTCGCGCTCCTCAGCTGACGAAGCGTCCGTAATTCCACGCGTCCGGTATAGGAATTTGATCCAAGCTGGAGCAGTGGCGTCGGCGTCGTAGTCCATTGGAATTATTTTGGTAATTAGATCGCCAGCGCAGTGTGGCCGGAGGATTCCGGTCCTAACAGGCTGCTGAAAAAGGGGCAGTCGAAGCGGTCGGCCTTCTCATTTTTCGCTTCTTGACGCTATTTAAGGCTGATTGTAAGTTCCGCTGTGGGGGAGTATGTGCCCAAAGTCTGATTTTAGGGACTCCGGACACACTTCTCCCCCGGCTTATACGGATTGAACTGTCGGCGACAGCAGATTCCCCATGCGCACAAGGTTGTAAGCGGCGGCCGCAAAGGTGAACACCCATCCAACCTTGAAGACGCCCCGGTGCCGTGTCTTGCGCAACATCCCTACTGTCTTCATCCAGCCAAACACTTCCTCAATCCGCTTCCGTTTCCGTAGACTGACCTGGTAGCCGGCATGCCGGGTTGTGCGGCCGTCGATCGCGCTGCCGCCGGCTCGCTTCTGATTCTGCGACACGTGCGGAGTGGCCTTCATGCCGCGCATCTCCCGCACGAAGTCTTGGGTGTCGTATCCTTTGTCGGCGGCTACCGTGACCCGCTGCGTGCCTTCCAACCGCTCCACCATCAGCAGGGCTGCGTCCCGCTCCGCCGTCCCGTTGCATTGCAGCAGTTCGGTGTCTACCACCAGTCCATGCCGGTTCTCGATAATCACGTTGCCGCAGTAGGCCAACTTCGCCTCATGCCCGCCGCTCTTCCGCGCCAACCGTGAGTCGGCGTCGGTGGTCGATTCGTGAGTCTCATTACGGCGCTTCTCGCCATGAAAATCCACGCTTGGATTGCCGGGATCGTCCTTCGGCCTTGAGTCGCCGCCATCTTTTCTTTGAAAACTCTTTTGACTGGCCCAAGCCTCGATCAATGTCCCATCCACACTGAAGTGCTCATCGGAGAGCAGGTCGGCTGCCCGCGCCTGGCCCAGCACCTGGGCGAAGAACTTCTCGGCAATCTCGCCTTCCAGCAGCCGGTCGCGGTTCTTGCTGTACACCGTCGGCACCCAAACCGACTCATCCATGCTCAGACCGACGAACCAGCGGAACAGCAAGTTGTAGCTCAACTGCTCCATCAGCAGCCGCTCGCTGCGAATCGTATACAGGACTTGGATCAGCAGCGCCTTCAGCAATTTCTCTGGCGGGATAGACGGACGTCCTACCGCCGAGTACATCTCATCAAAGCAGGGGGAGAGCGCCTTCAAGGCGCTGTCAACCATCGGTCGAATTCGTCGCAACGGATGGTCCATCGGCACTCGTTCCTCTGGTGAAAGATAACTGAATGCTGTGCTTTGCTGGGTGTCTTGGCCGCGCATATCTTAAAACATTAAGACGTCAATCTGTTCTGGCCCGTAACACCCTATTAGCCTTTTTTCAGCATCCTGCTAGTGCAAGTTAAGTTCACCTCGTAACACGAGGTGCAAGGCGAACTAATGCGAGGAAGTACGAGGAGACGCGAGGAAAAGCGAAGAAAATCAGCGTGTAGCCACAGGTGGAACACCCTTCACCCGCAAATTGCAGAGGACCGAGTGAAATTGGGAAGGTGACAACTTTAAGATTCTTGGAAAAGAGGCTTCGTCCTCGGCTGTCGTGCGTTTGTCGCAGCTCTGCCAATATTGGAACTGGCGTGCGGTCTTATGCTTTGCGGCGAGATAGATGTGCTTCTTTAGAACTTTGAACGGAAGCTCGCGGTTGGAATGGTGGAGAAAGTCTTTGACTAGTTTTTTCCGCTTGCCGCATTCGCCTTCTCGCTCTGGGGACTGGTCTTGCTCATCACCTCGCTGACAATCTGGCCCAGACATTTCCGCCGTGCCAGGAACATTACCCTTATTCGATTCGTCCTCCGCGCCCGCGTTGCCAATGGCCAGAGAGTTTCGGACATCACGCTCTGACTGGAGAAGTGATATTTCAAGTTTTAGCCAGTCGATGCGGTAAGCCTCCCTCATGTTGCCGGACTCCCTGTCGAGGCTTGGAATTGCGATGGCTCTCGTAGTTTCATCCCAGCGCGCGCGGGCGTCGGCCAGTGCGGAGGCGATCTCGACCGAGGACATTTGGCCGTAGTCTTTTTTCAGTTGCGCGATGTCCGCATCGGTTGGCGACAGTCCGTGCAAGTACTTCGAATTAAAAGCTGTGTGCCGTGGTCCCTCTGAAGTCGGCTCCTCTGAAGTCATTTCATCCACCTCCCGAAGTGAATCGCCCATGATGAGTTTAGTGCGGGCAGGCGGTGGGAATCCGCTTTTCGGGAGCGACCCTAGCCCTCAGCTCTAATTGTAAGTGGCGTGAAGTTCCTGGCGTCAAAACCTGACGGCGCTGCCAGTCAAGATGGGTTCAGATCGGGTTGTGACTGCGGCAATTATTCCCCAAGCAAAACCGCAAAAGTCCCACTCATTTGTAGACCTACAATCGCACAATGCATCATATAGAAGCGGCGGTCTGAGAGTGCGGTTTGGCGATAGGTTAGCGGAGAGCGGCAGATTTGGAAGTTAGACTCTAAATCGGGTAAGTGCAAGCTCCCTATCGGCCCTGGGAGCCGCGACTAAAACCGCTGAGCAGCGCTATGATGGGGCCTGTGAAGGCCGTAGCACTGTTGCTTTTGTTCTGCGTAATCGCTTTCGCCGATATGACGGCGGCGCAGAAGGCGTTAGATCGGCACGACTATGCCGCCGCGCTGACCGAGTTGCTGGCACTGGCAAAGGCGGGTAATCCAGAGGCCCAGTTTAGGCTGGGTGCTATGTACTACTTCGGACACGGAGTTCCCCAAAACTACGAGGAGGCCGCTCGATGGTATCTCATGGCGGCAAATCAAGGATATCCGGATGCCGAACTCGGCCTAGGCGTCCTGTATTATTCAGGCCAAGGCGTCGCTCATGACTATAAAGAGGCTGGTCGATGGTATCGATTGGCCGCAGACCAAGGAAACGAAGGTGCCCAATTCAACTTAGGCACTATGTACGAGCTCGGCGAAGGGGTCGAACAAGACTACAAAGAAGCCGCTCGGTGGTACCTCCTCGCCGCAAAGAAAGGAGTGTCGCTGGCGCAATTCAATCTCGGGATGTTCTACCTAGAGGGCAAGGGGGTCACGCAAGACGACAAGGAAGCTGCCCGATGGATTCGCTCAGCGGCGGATCAAGGATACGTGCGTGCGCAGACGAACCTCGGAGTCCTCTACCAACAAGGCAAAGGCGTTCCACAGGATCTCGCTGAAGCCGCTTGGTGGTATCGCTTGGCAGCGGACCAGGGTGAAAAGGTTTCGCAGCGCAATCTTGGAATACTATTTGAGGCGGGGCAAGGCGTTCCACAAGACTATATTCAAGCGCACATGTGGTTCAACATCGCTGGAGCGAGCGGTGACGAACCGGCACGCGAGGCCCGCGACGCCATCGCCCGCATAATGACGCCAAATCAGATCGCCGACGCCCAGCGCCTAGCGCGCGAATGGAAGCCTAAACCACAGTCGTCGGACAAGTAGTGATGAAGGGACGGCCCCCGAGCGCCTTTCTTCACTGCACGCCTTGGCGCTTGGAGTGTCTAAGCTTCCATTGGTGATACCACTCATCGACGAGACCCATTCCCTTGTATGAAAGCTTTCCAGTGTGGAGAAATAGAATGTAACGGCATTCCCCAGATTTATGGTACTGAAGAAAATAAACCAGTCTGAGGCAGTGGCGGCAGGCCAGACCTGCACCGGGAGCAGGGAAATATAGTTTCCTGACGCGGAGACCACACCAGGGGCACGCGAACCAGTAACGCACCCCGCCGAAGTGCGGGCTTGTGGTCCGGATTCTCAAGCTATATGACGTCCGCTCCCCGCCTGGCCACGTCATCTCAGCCGGGAGGTAATCTAGGTCCTTCGGGCGTGGCGAATAGGGCTTTCCAAGACCGAGTTGGGAGACATCGATCGAAACTGGTTTCCTCAACCAGATCCCGCGATGAATGAAATTGAGACGGCCTTCCCATACCACGATTGTAAACATCCCCCATTTGTCTAAATCAATAGGCGGAGGTCCTGTAAGTCATTGAAGCTGCGTATGGGGGACGATGCGCGATCACCATTCCTAGAGTCAAAACCTCACGGCGCGCAGCTTAGACTCTAACTCTAGCTAGAGGGTGCCGCTTGAACGCAATCACAGCGGCGCGGTCACGCAAGCCCAGAGGTAGCTCGCGAATGGAAACACACACCCCACTCGGACCTGCGCAAAGTCATTGACGAGCGCCTGACGTATACGCAACTCATCGGTTAGGAGGAGCAAAGGCCGGAGGAAGCTTTCTAAGCTTAAAAGCGAAGCGTCAAGGCCGGCGTCGGAGGATTTCGGCTTCGGTTTTGGACCGCGTCGGTTAAGTTTTTGTGCGGCCTGCTTCTTGTATTCCGCTTCACGGCTTTTGATCTCTTCGCGAGACACCGAAAGAAGCTTCCGTACTGTCGCATCGAATTTCTCGAACTGGCCCGGATCAGTGTATTTTGCAGCCAACTCATCCGATATTGTGACTGGCTTCATTGCGGGTACAGCCTTGCTGATATGATGTCACGACACTAGTCACGTGGGGAACAAAAATAGACGCGCAAGGCGCGACGCCAAAACCCGCGAGAGAAAACGCTTGATGGATGAACCAAAAACAAGCGAACAGAGGGATAAAACCCAAAAGACTGAAGAGAGCTTGGCGACCTTCGGAACGGCTCTGCTCGGCAGTACCCCAGCATCCGGCAGCCAATCCGAGGGAAATCACCCCCAACAGAAAACAAAGCGCGGCAACCATATAATGTGGCCGCTCGTAGCAATGGGGACTTGGGTCAAGAGTACATTCGGATTTCTCGACAAGCACGATGGGAGCATCACTGCGCTTGCCACTGTAGCAATCGTGGTACTCACCTCTTTCTACGTCGGTTATTCCAAGAAGCAGTGGCAGGAGATGAGAATTTCGAACGATACTAACCGTGAAGCTTTGGTGTCTGTCCAAAGAGCCTCCGTCTCTCTGCAGAATTTTGAATATCACAGGATACAACCTCCTAACCAGCCCAATGCACATATCTGGAGTGTAATAGCGATGTTCGTAAATGAGGGCGCGACTAACGCCATCAACGTAGAAGGTGTCGCCGAAATGAAAGAGTTGCCTGGAGGGGAGCCTACCGAAGAGCAGTTTAAAGGACCATACAAGCACCTTCCAATCACCGGAATGGGGCGTAATGTTGCACGTGGCATAACGATTACGCCACCCACTCCCGAGTCGTTGATTTTGGGAACTGATCTCGGCCCCGCCATTACGCCAGAAAACATAGCGCGGACGCATTTCAATCCTCATCTTTATATCTGGGGGTGGGTCTGCTATCGGGACGTGTTCAGAGACACAAAACCCCACTTGACGGAGTTCTGTATCCACGTAACCGGAAGCGGACTTGTGACACTCTCTAGCGCATCCATAGCGAGCGGCATGATGAATTTTAATTATGAGGGATGCGTTCGGCACAACTGCGATGATGACTATTGCGGCGACTACGAAGAGGTCGTAGCCTTGGCGCAGAAATAGCGCCAGCCTGTCACGCCGCTTCCAAGGTTCTCGTTGTAGTTTGCCAGAGTGCTGGAACAACCCCGCCCTCGGCCAATACGCTTTGCGCTACACTGGTTCCTGAGGGTACAGCTCATCCCTCCCTACCGTTTTTGGGTACGCGGCTTGCCAGAGTCACGAACCGCAGAGTAGAGTGAGTGGGATAACGCCAATTCAATTATACGGAGAATTGCGCGTGGAACGGACTTTATACAACCTGATTCTCTGCGCCTTAGTCGGCTGGACAGTTTGGTTTCCGCTGAATCCAATTGATCTTTCCGTCCGCAGTCATCTTCACAGCATCAACTGGACCGCCGACACCGTCAATGCCCATAAACGGCAGGTACTTGACGCTGAGTTCAACCATTCTGATAATCGGAATGACATTGCGGAGTCTGTCTGTGGCATTCATGTTTTCCATCGCCACCTCGCTGGCCCACTGGGTGCCACGCTGGGTATTTCTATACAAGATTTCATTCGCGATAGCACTTTCTCCTATAGTGATAGTGCCAGGCGGAGTAAAGGATGTGGCTTTGTAATCGGCAGAGAACAGTCCAGATTGCGACCTAGAATAGGTCAACTTGATCACGTAAATTTCAATCGCACCTTCACGGCCACGTCCAATTACCAATCCACTGGCCAAGCCGTCATCAGTGTAGCCGGCACGATTGGCCAGCGTCTCTTTGCTCCTAATTCTCAATTCTTTCGTGAACTGATTTTTGAGCGCTTCCCCCCAGGCAGTCGCGAACTTCGAGGGGAGATCATAAGGTGCAGGTTTAACCTGGAGACTGCGGAAAACATTCCGGGCCATTGCGAGAACGTCCCAGTCAAATTTGCCGTGTTCCCCCATGTGACCCTTGATACCAGCAAGACTCACTATCAATTGATTTCCAAATGTGGAGATCTTGCAAACACCGTCGTCAATGTACCCTTTGGCGAAACTTCCTCTACTGTCAGCGGCGACGGCCGCCTCACCCTCTGCCGCGTAAGCGACAACGATGCTTCCATGTATTTCTTGACCTTGTGCTCGCAAGGTGAGGAAACCCACAAGCAGAACGAGGGTAGCGGTTCGCCTCATTTGGCTATGGCCTTTGGCGAAACGTCAGTGACGTTCCAATCTGCTGACAGATCACTTCGTCTACTATACCCAAGCGAACTGCGATTAAGCTGGGACGGGGAAAGTTGGTATAAGTTGCTGGCCCGCTAAGTTTCTTGTTCGTCCTGTCACGCCAACCCAACCTTAGACACGGGAACGCCCCTAGGACCAATCACAACAGGTTCCAAGGGCGTGCTCCAGGGTTAACGACAGCTAGCAAAACAGAGGGGTTAAAAGCTAGCCGTTCGATCTTGAATGAGAGTATCACCAGAACCTCGGCCTGTGACGCCACTTCATCTCCGCCTTTTCTCTGTGGAGTTGATCTTGCCGCTCAATGAATTGGGACCGCCAAGCTGTTTAATTTCAACTGCTCTTTCAAAAAACTCTCATAGAGCTGACAGGCCAGCGCGCGCGCCTCGCAGACCGGGGCACACCCCTCGCACAATGCCGGGTCACTTCTTCTTTGAGGATTTCTTCTTGTCCCGCTTGCTGCCTTCTGCCGCGAGTCGCTTAGCTGTACGCTGCTCCGCTGCCGCGAAGGCTGCTTTCCTGGCGCGCGCTACACGCTCTTCTTTTGTCATGTTCTTAGCAGCCTTCTTGCCGCCTTCGCTGCCGAACTTGCGCGCTATCTCCTTCATTGCCGCCCGAATCTCAGCCGTGATCTTCATGCAATCCATAGTACTGCTAAGGGCGTATGGTACTGGCGATGAGAAGGCCTGCTGTTTTCACTTGCACGCTAAGGGGGTAAGGTGTATTCTGAGCTTGGTTCTGATGTTCGATTAGTAAGGAGAATCGAACATTAGAAACTAAACGGGACCGCGACAGACTGCGAACCTGCCGTGGCCCCTAAACAACGCGAAAGGTGAGTTTCACGATGTCTATTAATGACACTACCGCATCCGATAAACGGGACGTATACGCTCCTGTAACGGCCCAAATAGTCGACGCAATCGAAAAGGGCGTAGGGAACTGGCGCATGCCTTGGCACACGTCAGGCCGATGCGCCTTCAGCCCGATCAACGTAACCAGCAAGAAAGCCTATCGGGGCATCAATACCGTATGTTTGTGGGCTGCTGCTGAAGCAAAAGGCTACCAGTCGGGCGAATGGGGAACCTATAAGCAATGGCAGGAACGCGGGGCGCAAGTCCGCAAGGGCGAAAAGGCTACTACGGTTGTGTTTTGGAAGTTCGCCAACAACGCGCAAGAGTCTCAAGACGACGGCGACGAACATCCTTCGAGCGGTTCTCGTCTGCTGTTCACTCGTGGCTATTCTGTCTTCAATGCCGCTCAGGTGGACGGATACACGCCGAAGGCAGAACCGGAACAAACGGCATTGGAGCGGATCGAGCACGCCGATGCGTTCTTTAAGCGGTTAGACTCTAACATCCGTCACGGCGGCAATCGTGCCTACTACGCGCCGATGTCGGATCACATTCAGATGCCGCCTTTTGAGGCGTTCATTGAGAACGTGTCGTACTATTCGACCCTTGCGCATGAAACCAACCATTGGACGTCGAAGGCGGACCGCTGCGACAGGCAGTTAGGCAAGCGTTTCGGCGATAACGCGTACTCAGCCGAAGAGCTGATCGCTGAGCTGGGGGCGGCCTTCGTTTGCGCCCATCTTGGATTGAGCAGCGAACCGCGCGAAGATCATGCGCAATACATTCAGTCTTGGCTCAGCAAATGGCGAGCTCGCCATTTCTGGAGTAATCAGCAGGAGCTAATAATGTGAAGGAGCGCCACAGTCGCCCGGCTTCGAGATGCGATGGCGGTAATCTCCTCCACATTATGTTCTCGGATCGCCTTAAAGGGTATCGAGCCACGCGAGAACGCTCGCGTCATGCTTCCACGATGGCTTCTTGCGTTTTGATTGTGATGGGCTTTCTAGTCGTTCAAGCGCTTTCCGTTTCGTCTCCAGGTTGGCCTGGGCGTAATGGTTTGTGGTGTCAAGACTCACGTGTCCGAGCCAGCTTCTGATCACGGTAATGTCGACGCCTGATGCGAGCAGATGCACTGCCGTCGCGTGGCGAAAGCTATGCGGCGTAACGTGTTTCGACTTCAGGCCAGGCACGGTGTTGGCGGCCATCCCGATATACTCGGCCAGCTTGAAGCGCACTCCTGATGCGCCCAGAGGTACGCCGTAGCGATTAATGAATATCGGTTCGTCGTCGGCTCTCGGCTGGTTTCGAAGCAAAGACTTGAGCAGCGATACAGTTTCCGGCCACAGTGGGCACACTCGCTCTTTTCTCCTCTTGCCAAAGAGTCGTACACAGGCTGGAGAATCGAATCGGATGGACCGAGGACACACGTCAAGTGCCTCTTGGATTCGTGCGCCGCTGTTATAGAGGAACGAAAGGAGAGCGTGGTCGCGCTCGCCTGCGATGGTCGAACGATCCGGCTGGTCCAGAATGGCCTTGACTTCATCTGGTTCGAGATAGCAGGGCGAATGGATCGGCCCCCGCTTAGTCGGAACGTGCAGGATTTGGACACACTGCGCGATGGCAGTCGGTTCTCTGTCGGCGACGAATCCAAAGAAACTGCGCAACGCAGCTAGCCGACAGTTGCGTGTGCCGATTTTGTCACCGCGTTCCTTCTCGGTATACTGCAGAAAAGCGGTAACTTCGGCCGCAGTAAGGTCGGCCAATACGAGCTGAGCGACTGTTCGCTTGCGACCTTCGGCGACGAATCTGAGAAAGAGACGCCAAGTGTCACGATACGAACGAACAGTATGGATAGAAGCATTCCTTTGCTGAACTAGCCACTCATAAAAGAAGCTATGGAGTAGGCTGGGGAATGGGTCGACTGGCTTCATGGCTTGACCTCTTCCGTCACGTTCAGACAATGCGCACCGAACTTTCGGAAGCGCTCGTTTGCTTCGTGCAATAGATCCTGAGTCACCGTGATGTAAATAAGAGTCGAATTAATATCGCGGTGTCCCATATAGGTTGCCAGGAACGGTAGTCTGTCCTGCGGATTGATGCCGGAACGATACCACTCCAGGATGCGATGTACGACCATTGAGTGGCGCAGATCGTGGATGCGCGGACCCACCTTTCCCTTTGCGGGCTTGATACCAGCGCGCCGCAATATGTCGACGAGCCCCCATGAGATGGCCTGTGAGGTGTAGCGTGCGTTCCCCTGATCGTGCCAGAACAAGCCGGAATCGTGGGTTTGCGGCGCCTTCGCTTTTCGTCTTGCCTCAAGAAATTCGCGTAGAGCCGACAGCGCACTGTCGGTCAACGGCAAGATTCTGGATTTGAAGAACTTCGTCTCTCGAATGGTGATCGTGCCAGATTGTAGATCGACATCGCCGAGATTCAGGCGGGCAAGTTCGCCCAGACGCAAGCCTGCGCAATAAGCCAATACCAACATGGTGTAGAGGCTGACTGGCCGTAGCAGCGCGCGTGGAGACGGATAAGTTTGAGCTATATCAAGCAGACGGCGGATCTCTTCCCGGCTGTAAATGTAGGGCCGACGCCATTGTTGCGCGACCTGCTGCTGCGGGCGCGAATCCCGACGTCTCAACTCGACGCTGGGATCAAGATGATGTTGGGCTTTCGACAAAGCGCAAGCGAGCCGTTCACATTCAGCGATGTGATTTGGAGTCGGACGATCCGCTGACCAATGCTGCAACATGACCGATACCGACTCATGCGCGAGCTCAGGATGGGTCTGAAGAAAGCGATCAAACCTACTGAACCAGCGGGCTTGCGTCTCGTATCGAAATCCCCTGGTGCGCATCAATGCGAGATGGTTACGCATCAGATCTCCAAGGACGCTTCCGAAGGGTGGGAACTGCCGCAGAGTTTCGAGTGCTTGATTGGGGTCAGAAGCGGCCAGAGCTCGCCAGACTGCTTTGTTGCTTTTCGCACAATATTCAGCACGAAGATCGGCGACAGGATTGCTGGCGATTAATCGCTCCCGTACCAGAAAATCGAGGAAACGATTGACGATATCGGCACGGTGCAGTAGAGTCGAAGCGCGCCAATGTTTGGCACGTTTACGCAGCCAGACTTCGAGCACGTCCTGGGTCACCTGCGACGGCAGAGGTTTGCGCTGGATGACGACTTCCTGAAAGCTGTGGAGCGCCTGACGATAATAGATTGGGCTTATCGGGCAGCGCAGCCGGCGTTGACTGAGATAACGGGCGATCGTGCCGCCGTCTTTGTCGGGCCACTTTTTCATGAACGTACCTCCTGCCCCGGAATTTCTAGAGCGATGGCGCGCAAGTCCTCCGTGGCCAACTTTAGATATGGGATCGTTGATTCCGCCGAACGATGCCCGAGTACGTCGCCAATCACTTTCTGCGGCACTGCCGCACGCAACAGGCTGACGGCGCGCGCGTGCCGGAAGACGTGAGGGCCGCGTTTGCCGACGAGCTCGACACCTGCCTTCTCGATTCGCTTGCGAACGTCACTGTAAATCCCGGTCACCGACAGCCGATGATAAGGCGCACGCGTACGAACAAAGATCTCCCGCACGGCGGTTTTCGGACGCCCCTCCCGTAGGTAATTGATCAGCGCCTCTGCCACCGTATCCATCAGCGGCAAAAGCGAGTGTGCGCCGGTCTTGGAATGGCGGATGTGCAAGATCTCCGCGCGCCAGTCGATATCGTTCAGACTTAGGCGCGCGATTTCTCCGGCGCGCAGCCCGTACGTCGCCAGAAGGCGCAGGATGGCAGAGTCCCGCAAGCCCATCGATGACCGGTCATTCTCCGCAAATGTTAGAACCGTCGCGATCTGATCGGCGCTCAGAACAGAAGGAATGGTCTCATAGGCGTAAAGCGTGGGAGCGATAACGTGCGGAGCCAGATCGGCAGGAGTACGGCCTGTCCTGTGAAGGTGTCGCATGAACGAGCGGAGCCGCTCAGCCACATCTTTCAGAGATCTTCGTCTCAGTCCGGGTGCCCGCATTTCGAAGTAAGCATCGACCTCCCGGACACCCAGTTCTATGAAGCCGACACTGTCGGCGCGCTCGATATACCAAGAGCAAAAATGTCGGGCTTCCCACATCAAGGCATCGATTGATGCGACTGCTAGACCGCGCTCCTCCCGCAACCAAGTCTGGTACTGGTTGCAAACTTCCCGACAGAGAAGTTCGCGAGTGTCGGATGTTGTCGATTCGGCCGGCCATGGTTTCAGCACGAGCTTCAACAGTCCGTGGATTCCAGACCTCGGAATCGAAACCCAGTCTCGCGCGGGGGCACGGCCGTGACGCTTATGGAACTGGCGGACCGCGAGGTCCAGGTACGTCGAAACTGTTTTCGGCGTCACCGTCTCAAGGGCGATCCTTCGCTGTTCCAGATGGGAAAGGAAGTGATCCGCGTTGCGGCAATAGTTGTGGACAACTGCCGCGTTATATCGGTGTTGCGTCAGGTTATTTCTCAATTGCGCCAGTAAGGCGCGGTGATCATGTGACATGGCAATATCCTCTGCTGTGCTCGCACAGCAGCCAAGGATTTTACGCCTAAGTCAGCGTAGGCAGAAATGCCGGTTGGGTAGCGGACACATGCCGCGCACATTTAATGGCTAGCGGCAGATTGCTTTCCCGAAGCCGAAAATAATGTGCAGCAAATCAACCTACAGAAAGCGTCGCGAACGTGTACCACTCACATCCTCTTCGAGCGAATCGGCGATCCTTCACATTATTAGGTCCTGCTGATTACTAAAGGTATTGAAGGCGGACAAGCGGGCCATCTTCACGGCGGCATCGAAGGCGCAACAGGCTTGTGACTGGCTCATCAAGCGGGCCGAATCTGCCGCCAGCGTGAAAGAGGTAGCGGCATGACGGGCCGATATCTGATTTACACGCCATTGAACAGTGAACCGGGCTATCGTGGCCCGGTTCGCTCCAAGAACTCGGATTGCTTCGATAAGAACTGGCACACGTTCGCCGAAGTCTGCCGCCTGTTGCATCGGGACGGACTCAGCTATGACGTTCAGTTCAACCTGACTGCCGCGAAACCGCATGTCCTGATAACAGCGAGTGGGAAGGCGAAACCACGGCGGCAGAGTGCCCACCATGCGACGCATTTGCCACCACCGGTCCAAGCGAAGCACGCGGCGATGAGACGCCAAGAGGTTGAATGGTTCCTACCAGAAAACCTCAGCCGTCGTAACAGCGCCTCTGCTTATTGGCAGCGGCAGCAATCGCGCTACTGCGAGCTTTCACTCATGGCTGAGGATCATCTCCGGGCCGAACTGGAGTATTGGCGCGAACTGGAACTGTTGAGCGGACAGCGCGAACACTTCAAACCGGGCCGAACTGATGAGACCGCGCAAGCCGATGACGAGGTAGCAGCATGAACCGCAAATCTCTCATCGTGCTCGAATCGCAATTTATGCGGGCACTCAGCTACGCCATTTTGTACGGCTGCACTCTCAGCGTGGAACAGTTTGCCGCCGTGCTTGCGCTCGATTCGGAAGAACTCGAAGCGCTTAGGGCGCACCTGGAGAAGCAGGGGGTAGCAGTATGACGGACCCCACCACGGTGTCCCCGGCAGCAGAGAGTGAGGAGCCAAGGGGGCCGGATTCAGTTCCGGCCCTTCCGCTTGAACGGGCAAGGGAGTTCGCCCGGCAATCGAAGGCCAAGAGCACTCTTCAGGGGTATAAGGCCGACTGGCAGGATTTCACGCGCTGGTGCGCCTCACATGACCTTTGCCCAATGCCGGCAAGTCCCGAAACTGTAGCGTCCTATATTGCCGAATGCGCCGTGACGCTGAAGGTCGGCAGTATTCAACGCCGATTGAACACAATCGCCGAGGTTCACAAGGCCGTTGGGGCCGATTCGCCGACTGTTAGCCCTATGGTCAAAAGCACCATGAAGGGCATTCGGCGAGTCATGGGAGTTGCAGCGACGCAAAAGGCGGCAGCGTTGACGGCTGATATTCGGGCGATGGTGGACGCCACTGATGCCGGTCTGATCGGAGTTCGTGATCGGGCGTTAATCCTACTAGGGTTCGCGGGCGCATTCCGCCGTTCTGAACTCGTCGCGCTGAATGTCGACGACTGCTCTTTCTCCAAGGATGGGCTCACAATCACGCTGCGGCGCTCTAAGACCGATCAAGAAGGCCAGGGGCGGAAGATAGGCATACCCTACGGATCGAACCCTGAGACGTGCCCTGTTCGCAACATTCAAACGTGGGTGGAAACGGCACAAGTAACGAGCGGTCCGTTGTTCCGGTCCATCAACCGTCACGGGCACATTCAAGCTAGCGGGCTGTCTGGCATCGACGTTGCGCGCGTTGTTAAGAAGCTCGCACAACGGGCCGGGCTGGAAGCTGCCAAGTATGCCGGGCACTCACTACGGGCGGGCCATGCTACCAGTGCGGCAATCGCGGGCGCATCAGAACGGTCGATCATGAACCAAACCGGGCACAGGTCGGTTCAGATGGTACGGCGCTATATCCGCGAGGGAAGTTTGTTTCGCGAGAACTCAGCGGGGAAGTTGGGATTGTGAAGAACATACGGGCACGCCGGGAAGCGCTAAGCCAGACCGGGGTCCGGCCATGGGGCAGTCGTATGTTGAACTGGATTACCGGACACGAGCTTACCAGCCTCTATCTACTGAAAGATGCAAAACGCATCCGGAACGGCGTCTGGTTCAGGACCTATCTTTCTTTGGTGGCCCGTTCTTATCCGCAGCTCGACGGCGCAGTGGACGCGCGTGCCACTCTACCAACTCCAAATGCCTTGGCATCAAGGCCGATCCGCGAGTGCCGCCCAGAACCGTGTGAACTGTGCGCCTCACTGTTACTCGACCTTAATCGAGAGTGGCAGAGTCAGATTCTGCCCTCCGCTCGTTACCACGAGGGACTGAGGTCCACCGGCAATTGCCCCGAGCGCCGTCAGGGTAGCGGTGATCGACGTTTCCGTGTTCACCACTACTTTGACAACATCCAGTATCCCGCTCGGTACGCTCACAGTATCTCCCGGTTGGAAGTGCGTGTTGACTCCGGTAATGGTCACTGCGGGTCGCTGGTGGGGGAGCTTTATATTCGGGCTTGCGCCTGTCAGCAAGGGCGCTGTCAGGTCCAGAACCATTGTCTTGTTGAACAATCCTCGCATGATGAACGACGCCATTTGTCCCCGCGTCACTATATCGTCCGGACAGATAAATCAGTGGATTGGTTCCGCAGCCGGCGGTTATGTTTTCCTCATAAGACCGCTGGATGAAGGGAAACGGGCATTCCGTTGCCCTCCACGTTAGTCGGCACGTCCGCGAAATACGGGCGTGTCGCCGTGGTGAACGTGGCCCCGTGCAGCGCCAGACGGGCACGCACCATGAAAATCGCCATCTCCCAGCGCGGAATGGTATCGGTGGGACAGAACAGCCCGGGTGCGCAGCCGGTCGTAATGCCCAGATCCATCAGCTTCTGGATGTGGGGAAAGAACGGATTCGTCGCCGGCACGTCCGTGAAATAGGGAATGTGGTTGTAAGAGGCCGGTGTCGTCGTGCCGGTAACCGCCCGAACGATAAACGCCGCCATCTCCTCGCGGGTAACGTTGTCGTCCGGGCAAAAGCTGCGTGTTTGGGGCGTGCTGCCCTGCCGACGCAACCGGTAGTGACGCCAGCCTCGAACATCAGGTTCACCGCATCGAAATAACGTGGCCGGTTGGCGGCACATCGTTGAACTGGGCGGGAATGTTGACGCTTTCTGGGACAACCAGTGTGGCAGAGTTCGCCGGGAGATCTGTGGTATCTCCGGAATACGTTGCCACCAAAGTGTCCCCCGGCGAGACCCTGACGCCGCGTAGCGAGGCGCTCCTTGCGATCTGGCCAAAGAGGAGGCTAATGGAGGTAACGTCGCTATAAGCGATAAGGGCAAGTGTCGTTGTTTAAGACCGCAAGATCCGCCACCCCGTCCCCATTAAAATCGCCGGCCACAACCTGCGTGGGGGCGACCCCAACGGGATAGGTGTCCGACGTAAGGAAGCCTCCGGGATGCTCCGGATCCGCGATTTTCACGGTGACGTTTCCGCCATAGCCTTACAACAACCGAGGAGGGAACGTAATAAAGGGTGTCGGCTGTAACAAGGTCAGCTAGGCCGTCACCGTTGAGGTCGGTGGAGAGAGTAGGGGTTGCTGAATAGAGCGTGGGCCCGGCTGGCTCATAGCCACCCATCAAGACGACGCCCGAGACCGGATTCGCGGTTAGAAACCGCTCCAGGATTCGTGGGGTCGCCAAATAACACGGAACTGCCAGGGTTTGGGTAGCCCCCCTAATTACGATATCCAATGACCCGTCGCCATTGATGTCGCTCAGCGACAACGCGCCCCCCCTGTTGCCGCCGGGACTCGCGTAATCCGATTCGCTGGTGAACTGCCCAGGATGGTTAGGATCTCCGAAAAGAATACCAACGTGAGATCCGCCATCACACAGACGATATCCACCGCGCCGTCCCCATTCAAATCAGCGGCCACCATTGAGTAGGTCGAGGCAGACGCCGTGTAACTGAGCGGCAGCAGGTTAAGAAGTTACCGGGGCTGCTTAGACTGTTGAGAAACATCAGGACAGATTGGCCTGAACCAACGATGAGGTCCGGGAGACCATCGCGATTAACGTCAGCGGAGGTGATGGAGGCCGCTCCAGTCAACGGGATCGCCGGTTGGACGGAAAAAGATAGAGGGCCGTTTACAAGCGGGACTGTTCCTAGGGCTGTGTTTGTTGTTAAATCCACAAAGCTCACGGTTCCTGTGGGACCAGATGAGGTACCCGAAACTGTCGCCGTCAGGTCCAGAGTCGAATAAGTCACACTCGGGGACGACGTCAGGGTCACCGTAGATGAAACTTTCAAGGCACTTGTCACTACCAACCCGGCTTCAGCGGACGCACTCGGCAGGGCTAGGTCTAAAGAGCGGCGAACCTGAGTATTTCGCAGTCAGTATGTGTTGGCCGACCGCGAAGGAAGTGGTGACAAATGTCGCCGTCCCGGCGTTGGGCCCTGCTCCGCCAACCTGTGCGATGCCGAGGACTCTTTTGCCGTCCAGAAACGTAACTTGGCCCGTGGTCACGAGCTCCAAACCAACCGATACCGTGGCAGTAAGAGTTACGGGTGATCCAGAGGCTATCGTTTGGTTGCTCAGCCTAAGAAGAGTAGTAGAGGGCGCCGGCACTACGGCCTGCGCGCTCACAATGGAGGCACTCCCGCTAATGAGTGCGTTCCCGGTGAAAGCCGCCGATAGTGAATGTGTGCCGGGCGTTGACAACGTCAGGGGTCCCAGCGTAGCAGTTGAGACTTGGGCCCCCAGTGACACGTCGATTTCTCCCTGGGGGGGGTTGGTGGCTCGGCTCGTCCCAACAAGGTCAAGTACTCCATCCCCATTAAAATCTCCCACCGCAGCAGCGGAGATGCCTGGAACCGAAAACGAAGGCTGGGGTTCGGCTGTGAACAAGCCTGCCTGTGTGGATCCAAGCAGGACCGCCCCGGATCCCGCAGACAACAGGAGCAGGTCAGGCAGACCGTCATTGTTTAAGTCACTCACCACGATGAGATTCGGCAGCACGGGAACTGGATAGGTGGTCTGGCTCAGGAAGGTGCCAGGGCTACTCGCGTTGTTCAGCAAAACAATCACGGATTCAACGCGCGCTGAGTTGATTCCTCCCACAACAACGTCTGGCGAGGCCATCTCCGTTCAGATCGGCAATGGCCAAGGCGGACAAGTACTGACCGAGGGTGTACGTGGGATGCAGCAGGAACTGGCCAGGGTGCGCAGGATCGCCGAGCAGGATATTTAAAGTGCCGTCGCTGTTTGTCACAACGATATCGAGCGTTCCGTCTCCATTCAGATCCCCCAGGGCTACTGAAGTTGGACTTAGCCCAAGGCCGCCATAGTCGGTTGGGGTAAGAAAGGAGCCTGGGTTCGTATGGTCGTTCAAGAGTATTCCCAGGACTCCACCACCTACGACAACGACGTCCGGAAGGCCATCGCCATTTATGTCGCCCACGGCCAGAAGGTAGGTAGACGGCTGAAATCCTATCGAATAGTTCTGGGCCGGAAGAAACTGGCCAGGATTGCCCGGGTCGCCAGGGAGGATAGAGACATAAGTGGCTTGCGCCGAAAGGGTTACGAGGTCTAGTGCCCCGTCGCCATTAAAGTCTCCCGTCGCAATCGATAGCACCGTGGGGCCGCTTGCGTAAATGTTTGGCGCTAAAAAACTCCCCGGGTGAGTTGGGTCACCGAGCCAGATTGAAACCCCGCTGGGGAACGCTTAGCGCAAGGTCCGGTATTCCGTCACCGTTGAAGTCTCCAACCGTGGGCAAGCCCACGACCGGGGCCGAAGCAAAGGACGGGGTCGGAGGTGTCAGACCGAACTCGCTTTGAGGGAGTGCTTCTGCTCCAAGAAGCCCGGTGCCACCGTCGAGGAACTGAACCGAACCCGACAACGGGGCGGCGCCGAGTCCATAGACAGTGGCCGCGAGGTCAATGGCTGAAGCGTTCTGAGTATCAGGAGCGGCGGCAATCGTTGTCAGTGACGATGCGTCGCCGGCAACCTGAAGGGCAACCGCGTTGGACTTGCTGGCTGCAGTCTATTGGGTTGAGTTCGGTGCCCCGAAGTAAGCCGCAGTGAGGCTATGGGTGCCGGACGTAAACGAACGAGTTTTTAGGCTTGCCACGCCGGCCCCAGTCAATTGCGCAACACCAAGCACGCGTATTCCATCGAGGAACTGAACTTGACCGACGGTGACTGGCGCAGCGATTGTCGTGACTGTTGCCGAGAGGGTCACCACCGTGCCCAAGTTAACTGCGTTTTGGCTGACTGCGAGTACTGTTGTTGTGGCGCTCGGCTGGGCGCAAACTGCCAACGGGCCAGCGAACGCTAACACAAGGAGAGGTATACCAACTAGAAGGGATGACTTTCCCCGGCGCCGGCCGGGTGCGAGAAGGCCAAAATCTTGCATCCAACGTGATTCTTCAACAAGAACCCTTAGAGTATGCACGGCACCTCCCCAAATCGAACGGGTGGGCTCTTGAAGCCCGATACATCGCGACGCCGGACCCGGGCACACTGCGTCTTTGAATATTGAAGCCATAAAATACATATGAGGTCGGTATACCTAATTGGATCTGGAATGGAAGACCGAGGCCCTCACCTCGCACCTTCATACGTAGCCATTCATCATTTGAAGGATGGCTTCGGCCTTCCTGTGCGCACGCCGGTTACATCGTGGCCCCGCACCGAAGGAAGAAAAGGGGGTCGAACCAAAATGCAAGGGATGTTTTTCCACTGCCCGAGTGCCCGACCCCCAATTGCAACCGGGTGATCCGGGATTAGTGCAATTATCCCGACCTCCGAGAGCCCACCCAGAAGCGAGTAATTCGAGCGTAGCAAGCTTTCTGAACGAGGAGAGCGTGTCGAACCCACTTAGGTTCCAGTACTGGTAGAACCTCTCAACGTTTTCAGTGAACACCCACTCCCAACAAATCATTGCCGCACTCGAAGCTGGCGAGAGCATTACCCAAATGGATGCCTTGGAGGGGATCGCAACTGCGAGAATCAAATGGGCGAGCAAGCGGTTTGTTCCGTGCGCTCCTTTACATGCTCTTCAAGTACCGCCACGAAGTGTGGCACTTCCTTCTGGAGCACGACTGGTTTCGCTACTTGCTGGTCCTGCAAACCGGAAAAACCAATTCACCGCCGGTTCGGGCGAATATCAATTTCGGATTTCATGTGCCGCAACCCGCCCTCTATATTGCAAACAAGCCTGTAAGCTCTATCTGTGGGTAAGGCGGGACTATCGGTTGGCCTTATGAGCCTTATGAAACGCTGCCCATCTCTTCTTCTGACCAGCAGCGATTCTTTTCCTGGCTTCTGCACTCAAAACATGCTTTTTGCTGAGAGGTGCCGCAGCGCATGAGGCAACTTCCGGCGGAAGGCGAGCAAGCCGGCTGCGAGGGCGAGGGCCGACAGGCCCAGCGCCGCCGGTTCCGGCACCGAATTGGGCCCCTCGATCGTAATCTCGCCGTTCTCAAGAGTCGTGATGGGAATGTTAGCGCCAGCGGCACCAGAAAGGCTGTTGCCCAAGGTGGCGAGGGAAATTGTAAAGGGCCCGGTCGCCGCACCGGTTGCCACATCGAAGGTAAAGTGCGCCAAGCCCACAGTCCCTGGCATGGCCGTGGAAGTGGTGATCGCGAGATCAGAGGCGTCGAAGGTTTGAGAGGGCGATGGAGTCGTGCCGATATCGGGCCCGAAGAGTGAATTACCGCTGAAGATGTAGGTCGCGGCCGTTGCAGTGGTTGCACCGGTGAAGGTGATACCCGGGTCGGTGGTTGTGACTTCCACCGCAAAGCCGCCGATGTTGAGGGTCGAGGTGGTTTCTAGAACCACGTCAAGGCTGTTCCCGGTTGAGCCGGGAGCTGCCGCGGTGCCCTCGACCGCAAAAATCGTGCCGGCGTCGATCGATGCGGGGAACAATCCCGCCACGACGAAACAGAATAGAGTAAGTCGCTTCATGATTCCTCCGATTCGATTACGGCAGATCGGCGCCGTTCCTGCCGCGCACAATGGTCACGTCCGTCAGGTTCATAACGCCATCGCTGTTGATGTCCGCGAAGCTGTTGTACGGCTGAAAAATCGCGTTGTTGATCAATATGACGTCCTGCGCCTAGGCAAATGGGTTGGTCAGCCTGCGCGGCGCACGCACCGCAAGAGGCATGCCAGCCCAACTCCCGCCATGAGAAATGTGGAGGGTTCGGGCAGTTCTGGCACCGATTCCGACACAGCGACCCCGCTAAAATCGGTGCCAAAGTTGTTAAGAGTCACCCCCAGGGTCTCGGCTCCGCCGACACTCACATCAAAGCCAATTGCAATCTGCGTAACAGGCGTCGGAAAGTTGACTACGTTGCCGTTGGCGCTGGCGCAATATATGCCAATGCAAGTTGTCGTGGAGCCTCCCTTGGAGAAGGAAACCGAAATCTCGCCAGAATCGGCTGATGGACAGCCGCTCACGTCGGCGGCGTTCAAACAGAATTCTTCAAGCGCGGTGGCACTTTGACCGTTGCCGTTGACGCTGATGCTCGGAGTAAAGGTGAGGCCGGAAATGGCCCAGGTCGCGCCGGGAGTAGATGGAGTCGGATACGAACCCCCGTTGTAGGAACCACCGGTGTTAGACACCACGTTGTAATTCACCGATTCCTGATACGAAGGGGTAAGTTCCTGTGCTCCAAGAACGCCCAACTGCGTGCTAACTGGAAACATGGTGTCCCCCATGGGGGCCATCCCGCTGGCGGAAAAAGCGAACGAGGCGCCTCCTCCCTTGCTGCCAACGAGAACGGTGTCAATAAAGTTGGAGAAGCTCTTGTCGATCTCCGCGCACCCGGAGCCCGGAGGCAACCCCTCTACGGGAATCGCCGAACCTGCGGCTGGGCAGGGAATGGTGCTGGCGAATGCCGCTGTGGCGAGGAAGAGGAAGACGGCGAATGTGTTACCTGCCCGAAACACAATTCGCATAAAAAGCGGATAACACAGGATTTCCACTTTGGCCTCCGAGCATCCTGCAGTATGACGCAAGCCGTGTCCTTTCGGCAAGTGTGAGTCTTGAATACCCGGTCCATCACATCACACCGATGAGCGAAGTGTCACACGCTTTACCTTGTTCCAGCTTTCGGAGCTGAAATCCTACAATCCGTTGTCAGAAAAAGGCCGATCGGTATATACTAGGCTCTCCTGGAGAACCGATAGTGGAAATCCCGGCTTAACTGTTTGTCTCACCTCAGGGCAGGTTCGGTTTCTATCCTTTTGCTGGAGTGCCAAATGAACATCTATCGGACGTTCGTGGACAGATCTATCCTGGTTGCCGCCTTGGCGGTGGCGTTTTGTGTGCCTGCCCTGCCCACCGACCTCACGTGGGACTGGAGTTATTCGAGCAATCAATTTAGTGGAATGGGCACGTTGACAACCAATCCAACCGTCACTACGGGTCCAGCTGGGTTTACGGGGTATCAGATTATCGGCATTTCGGGTGTTTTCGGCAGTGGCGTAATTCCCGACCTGATCACGATCTTGTTGCCTCCAGGCGGTTACCAAAGCAACGATAACCTGCTCGGCCCTTCGCAGCCGCAGTTGGACTTTCCTGGTGGGGTGTCCTTTAACACTACGGGAGGTACCTACAACATCGACTACCCTGGGTCGCCGCTCTACGAGGCTCGGAACACCCAGATCGCCGATAACGGCGCTGGCATATTCACTGCCGTACTGCAGACCCCGGAACCGGCAACCGCAGTGTTGATGGTTCCCACACTCCTGGCCTTCGCGCTGTTTGTCCGCCGCCGGAACATAAACGCGCGGCCTCGCTCGTTAGTGTCGCCTGTCGGTGAAGCACCCAGATCCAACATTTCGCGCTCAACGAAGCGAATACTGGGTTAAGAAATCCGCCCGCCTGCATGGGTCACCAAACAAGTGTCGCATCCCCGATTCGAATTCTATCGTTGGGCACCGCGGTGCCGTGCGCCACTTCAAATCACTGTGCCCAATTTTGGCCCCAACCCGCGTTTTTCGCATCTCCGAATGGAGCGATTCCACTGTGGGGACTTTTGTGGGGACCCCACTTCAAAATGCTGGGTAGCCGTGAATATTGGAGAGTAAGTCAATGCTTCCCCAAGTGATTGAAACTAGGAGTGTTGCACAACAGAGAACAATCGTGCTAACTGCCTTTGGCCCGACTCTTAATCACTAGGTTGTAGGTCCGATTCCTACCGCGCTCACCGGACACCATCGCAACTGATTCGTCGATCGCGGCAGTCATTCGGTGAAGCCGCTATACTGGCACTTTAGCGTGAACCCAACAGCACAGATCGTTGAATTAGTTCTTGTTACCGCCGTCGTGGCCACCCTCGCAGCCCTTATTATTCCCCGAGTTGTCAGCGGAAGATGCCTGTTCTGCGCGAACCGAAGGCTGGGGAATCGCAAAGCCGTGCTTTTCCGACGGTGCAAGAATTGCGGCCGCTTCTCACCGTCCGTTCGTTAGCCAGCGCGGTTCGGATCCGTTCGAAGGTTAATCCCCGCCGCTGCCGATGAAAATGGCGATATGTGACAACTCGTATACTGCGACAACGAACGCAATGACCACGACCAGCCATATGGCGACCCGTTTCACGTAGTTGGGCCGCAGCATCCCGCAGGAAGGACACATGGCCCGCCAGACGGGGAACCTGTTACCACAGTCCCTACAACGCATCTACTCTCAGGCCGCTCAACCTGTCTCCCGATCCCGCATTTGTAGATTTCATCGATTCTAAACGGCCACCCTAAACCCCTTCCATGTTATCTCGACGCCCAACGGCGCCACCCCGGCAAAGCCGGTGCCGCTTTCAAGTCGCCCTGCGTTAGCGTCTCGGGGCAGCCGAAAACCACGCCGCCGTCATTCCGGCCGTCCTTGCGCAAATAGAACCTCGAATCGTTCCTGCAACCGCCTGCTGCCGCGGTCCTGTACCGCCTTCCGGACGCGAGACGTTATGTCTGGATGATGTCGATGGAGCGCCAGCGCTTCCAGGCTACCCTCCGCATCCGATGTTCCGTCACCCTCAAGCAAGCCAAAAAGAAACTCGGCCGCGCCCTCCTCCCGCGACGTACCGATTGCGGACAAAAGAGCCCGACGAAAAGTCTCTTCGTGAGCTTGCGGCAAGGCTTCCCTCAAAATCTCCAGAGATCCTGGTACATGACTCGCGCCTAGCGCCAGCGCTGCCTCCTCCCGAACGCCATCCACGGCTGTCTGCAGGAATGAGGCCGCGAACGGAAGGGCACGCGCTCCTTCCAGCTTAAGGACCGACTCAATCGTTTGCCCTGTGACCTGCGGCTCGTTGTCGCCCGTGAGAGCCTTCAATCGCAGCAGCAGTTCGCACTCCTCGCCGCCCATTTGCTCGAGTGCCCGGACCGCGTCACACCGCACCGGATGCGCGCTGTCCGTCAGTGCAGCGACTAACCGCCGCAATACGTCGAACCTTGGCAGACCGTTCGATTGTGCCAGCCCTATGACGCATGTCCCGCGCAACGTCACGGCCGTGTCAACTCTTCCGCCCCAGACGGGTTCCATCTGAACGTGCACCGAGCCCAGCAAGAACGGCTCCGAGCCGGAGTAACTCATCTCGACGAGCGCTCTGGCAATTTCGTTCTTTCCCGCACATTGCGGATCGCGATCGGGCTTGGTCAAGAGCACGTCAAACGCTTTCAACAGATCCGGGATGAGTTCCGCCATCTGGCGCGCGGCGGCAATTCGCGACGCTTTGGCGACGATCACGTTGATGCGGTCTGCCAGGGCCTTGCGCAGGCCGGCGATCGCGACATCGGCAGGCGCTTCTTTGAACGCATCGAGCCGCGTGAGTTGCTCCTGGATCTTCAGGTTAGGCATGCCCCTGTTTAATAGTTGCGCACTCCGCTCCTTTGTTCCGGCACGGCAAGTCGGCCCAGGGGAATGGCGACTCGATCCTGGCTTACTTGCTGCGGTAATCTGATATCACTCTTCTAGCCAGGTGGAAGACATACTCTGATGATCGGCCAGACCATCGCGCACTACCGGATCGTCGAGAAGCTGGGAGATGGCGGCATGGGGGTGGTTTACCGCGCCGAAGATTTGAAACTTGGCCGCGAAGTCGCTCTGAAGTTCCTTCCCGACGATGTCACGCCGGATCGCGAATCGCTGGAACGTTTTGAGCGCGAAACCCGGGTTGCCGCCGCCATCAATCACCCCAACATCTGCACCGTTTACGAAGCGGGAGAGTACGAAGGGCACCCGTATCTCGCGATGGAACTGCTGGAAGGTGCAACCCTCAAGCATCGAATCGCCCGCAGGCCGGTGCCCATCGACACGCTCCTCAATTGGGGGATCCAAATCACCGACGGCCTCGATGCGGCGCACAGTCGCGGTGTTGTCCACCGCGATATCAAGCCGGCCAACATCTTCGTGACGAAGCGCGACCATTTGAAAATACTCGACTTCGGCTTAGCCAAGCTAGTAGGCCCGAGGCGTCTCACGCCGGCGTTGCTCGAAGAAACGGTGGCAATTCCCGCAGATGCTTTGACAACGCCTGGCACGTCGGCTGGAACACCCGGCTACATGTCGCCTGAACAGGCCTGTGGAGACGAACCGGATCCGCGGACTGATCTGTTTAGCCTGGGCATCGTGCTTTACGAGATGGCGACGGGCAGAGTTCCGTTCCAAGGCAAGAATTCCGCTGCCGTCGTCGGCGCGATTCTCCATCAAGCGCCTGAGCCGCCCTCGCAATTGAACCCCGAAGTTCCTGCAAAGCTCGATGAGATAATCGCCCGGGCTTTGGAAAAAGACCCCGATGTCCGCTATCAGACGGCGGCCGATCTTCGGGCCGAGCTCAAACGACTGCGCCGCGATCTCGACCCCACGCGATCCAAGACCGGAATAGCATCCAGCCGGCGCATCCCTACGGTGACGCCCCCGCGCCGATCTCGATGGCCGTATCTCGTGGCAGCAGCAGCGATCATCGCGGTAGTGCTTTGGTTCAGGCTCACCGGGCCGCCGCCGCCCCCGCGCGTCACGGGTTCAACCCAGATCACCAGCGACGGCCGTATAAAGAACCCGCCCCTGCTCACCGATGGAGCCCGGCTTATTTTCAACTCTGGCCAGTTTGGCAGTCAACCCTACCAGGTGCCCGTCCGACGCTGAATGGCCTGCCGACCTGGCTTCGCTGGTCACGCGACGGTAGCAGCATTCGCTTCACGATGGGTGCTGCGGGCAACGACGGGTCAGGCCTGTCCCTTTGGGAAGTATCGGTCGATAGCGGCCAGTGGCATCGTCTGCTT
Organism: uncultured Acidobacteriaceae bacterium; assembly: GCA_963771305.1. GTDB lineage: Bacteria > Acidobacteriota > Terriglobia > Bryobacterales > Bryobacteraceae > CAJCIT01. The sequence goes on along the minus strand of CAVYTS010000026.1, from coordinate 763,111 downwards.
CCGAACTGGCGAAAGACGTCCACCGCTTGCTGTGGTAACTGGACCCGCGACGGGAAGTATTACGTCTTCATGGGCAGCATAAACGGAGAAGCCAACATTTGGGCGCTCCGTGAGAAGACCTGGCTCCTCGAAAGAGTCAGTGGCGAACCGGCCCGGCTGACCACGGGCCCGGTGATGGCCTTGTTCCCGGTTCCCAGCCGTGACGGGAAGCGCGTCTACATTAACGGCTACCAGGCGCGGAATGAATACCTGCGCTATGACCTGAAACAGGGACGTCTCCTTCCCGAACTCAACGGAATCTCGGGCGATTTTGCAGAGTACTCGAGCGACGGGAAATGGGTCACCTACGTCTCCGTGCCCGAGAGATCTCTTTGGCGCTGCGCCGCCGACGGGAGCCAGCGAGTGCGTCTCACATCGCCGCCCATGCAAGTAACCATGGCTCACTGGTCTCGAGATGGCAAGCGGATTGCGTTTTCGGGGGGACCTAAGGGCGAACCTGCGCGGATATATATCGTTCCTTCCGATGGTGGCGAACTGCAAAAGGTAACCAACGGCGAGGGCGGAAAGCTGGGCGACTGGGGACCATCCTGGTCGCCGGGCGCGGCTTCCATTGCCTTCGGCTCCAACCCGCAGGCCCCGCCGGACAATGAACCGCTCCACCTCCTCGAGGTGAAAACTGGGCATATCTCTGTTTTGCCTGGCTCCGACGGGATGCGATCCCCGCGCTGGTCGCCCGATGGACATTACCTTGCCGGCACTTCGGCGAATGATGGGACGATCGTGCTGTACGATGTCGGAACGCGGCGCCAGACTCAGGCGTTGCATACCAAAGCTGCTTTCCCAAGTTGGTCTCCGGATGGGGATTCCCTGTATTTCCTGGGGCTAGCGGATGCGGCGTGGTCGCGTCTGAGGTTGCGCGATCGAAAGGTGGAACCGATCGCGACCTTGAAGGATCTCAAACTGAACGATAACTGGTTCGGGATCGCTCCGGATAATTCATTGATCACCTTTCGCAGCGTGGGCACCGACGAGATCTTTGCCCTGGATTGGGACGCCCCTTGAACGTGGTTCAGGCTGAGGGCGTTCTCGGCGGCTTGACCCCGGCACAGCCTTCGGACGGTGCATGTTTGCCACTTAATTCGTGCATTTGCCATTCACTGAAACTTGTGCGCTCTTCGTGTCGAACCGAAGCGGGATGGGGGCATGTCTGTGATTTAATGGGATTTTCCTAGCCATGTCGGAAACAAACCCACATCCTGGCCGCACACGACGCAAAATAAAGCGGGAACTGCGCGAAGCTGCGTTTGTGGCCAAAGGTACGCTCTTCACGGGTCATCCGCTGATGGCGCATATCATCCCGATCCGGCGCTGTAATCTTTCTTGCACCTACTGTAATGAGTACGACGACTATTCCAAGCCGGTTGCCGTGGAAACCATGTATCACCGGCTCGACTTGCTGGGGCGTCTGAAGACCGGAATCATTACGTTGAGCGGCGGCGAACCGCTGTTGCACCCCGAACTCGACCAGATCATCACACGGATTCGTCACAACAAAGCGATCGCCGGGTTGATTACCAATGGTTATCTGCTGACCGCCGATCGCGTCAAACGGTTGAACGACGCGGGACTCGATCACATGCAGATCAGCATCGACAATGTGATGCCTGACGACGTATCGAAGAAGAGTCTGAAAGTGCTCGATAAGAAGCTGCAGATTCTTTCCGAGAACGCCGACTTTCACGTCAACATCAATTCAGTGCTCGGCGGCGGGATTCATTTCCCGGAAGATGCGCTGACGGTGGGCAAGCGCGCCATGGAACTCGGCTTCACTTCCACGGTGGGGATCATCCACGACCACGACGGCCAATTGCGGCCGCTTTCCGCGCGGGAGCGCGAAGTATTTCTCGCCATGAAGAGTTTTGAGAAAAAGCACTTCTCTCGCTTGAACTACTTTCAGGAAGACATCGCCAACGCAAGGCCCAGCGACTGGCGCTGTCGCGCGGGTTCACGCTATCTATACATATGCGAAGACGGCTTGGTGCATTACTGCTCGCAGCAGCGTGGCTATCCGGGGAAGCCGCTGGAAGATTACACGCTGGAAGACATCCGACGAGAATACATCACCAAGAAGTCGTGCGCTCCCATGTGTACGGTTTCGTGTGTGCATCAGATTTCATACTTCGATTTCTTCCGGGGCAAACAGACGCTGGAATCGGCCCCCCTCGATCAAACCTCGAATCATCTGGTGACCATCAAATCAGCCGGCGGATAAGTCGTCAAAGCGCCCCCCTTCGGCGATCGACAACGGCAGCGCTGGCTGATCCACCCATAGAGTAGCCTCAAACTATGCTGAAGACAGGTTTGGTGGCAGATCCTGCAATGCTCGCGCATGACACCGGGCCCGGACATCCAGAGCAGCCCGCGCGCTATTCGGCGGTCATGGACCGCCTCCACTTTACCGGCCTGTTCGACTATCTCCCGCACATCGAGCCGAAGTCCGCCACGAGGGAACAACTGGCGCTGGCTCATTCCCCCGCGTACATCGCGCTTGCGGAGCGGGAAGTGAAGCAAAATCACGGGCAGCTCAGCACTGGCGATACGTCCATTTCATTGGAATCGTTCGACGCCGCGCTGCGCGCCGCCGGTTGTGCGCTGGCGGCGACGGACGCCGTGATGCAGACGACGGTCAACAACGCGTTCTGCGTGGTTCGCCCGCCCGGGCATCATGCCAGCCAGGCGCGGGGAATGGGATTTTGCCTATTCAACAATGTCGCCGTCGCGGCTCGTCACGCGCAAAGGCAGTACGGCCTGGAGCGCGTTGCGATTGTCGATTGGGACGTTCACCACGGAAACGGCACACAGGACATCTTCTACGAAGATCCGAGCGTGCTGTTCTTCAGCACGCATCAGCATCCGTGGTATCCGGGCACGGGGGCTGCCGGCGAAACGGGTGCAGGAGCTGGCGTGGGGACAACCATCAACTGCCCGTTTCCCGCAGGCGCAGGGCGGCGTGAGATTCTTGGCGCGTTCCAACAAGTTCTTATGCCGAAGCTGTGCGAATTCCGGCCCGAGTTAATCTTGATCTCCGCCGGTTTCGATTCGCGGGTGAATGATCCTCTCGGGCATTTTCTGTTGACTGATGAGGACTTCGTCGACCTGACCAGGCTTTTGCTCGATGCCGCTAATCAGTATGCCGCTGGACGGGTGGTTTCGGTGCTCGAAGGTGGCTATTACCTGAGCGGACTCGCATCGGCATCAGCAGCGCATGTGCGCGCGTTGTGCGACATTCATGAGTGAACACGGTTCGGACAAACGACACAATCTGACCGCCGAAGTAATCACTCCCGTACTCGCAGTCATGCTAGTTGACCATTCCGGCGGAGGGTGACTAGACTTGGCTGATGGGCACGTCTTCTGGTCCTCTACGCTGCCCGAGTTGTGGCTCGTCCGTTATTCGTCCATCGCGGCGGCGTTGGAAAGACTGGATGTTTAATCTATTTGGGCGCGAACCGTTTCGATGCCTGCCTTGCAATCGCCGCTTTTACCGCCGGACGGCTCCCGCTGTCACATCGGAAAAGGGACACGCAGGCTCAAAGAGCGGATAGCTCGTAAGAACATACTTTGGGCTGATCGGGCACTCCTTTGTCGGTTAAGTGCGTGGTCCCTACCCCGGCTCGGGATGAGTATGAGGCGTATAATGGCGCAATGACCGAAATGTCATCTGGCTCGGAATGTTTGCTCGACCAATACATGCAGGCGCTCGAGCGATACGGCCTTGCGCACGCAGAGATGGAAGCGGTTGAAACCAGCGGGACGGTGACAGATCCCAAGGCCGTTGCGGATCGGGTTCAGAAGGCGACATGGGAATTCGTCGAAGCACGACACAAGTACAAACGCCGGAAGAGTTTGAGCGCGGTTAGTCAGGTACGGACCACCTAACCGCACTGCATCGCCATTGCACCACTTTCACGCTCGCTTCTTTTGCTGTTCAATCAAATACTCCGCTGTCCGCAATGAGAACGCCAGTATGGAAATCGTCGTGGTCTTGTCGGTGCAGTTCAGAAAGACGCTGGCATCGCAAATAAACAAATTCGGCACGTCGTGGGTCTGTCCGAAACGGTTGGTAACGAATTGCTTCGGATCGTTTCCCATGCGGAGGGTTCCGGTTTCGTGCAAGCTGGTGCCTGGTATATCGATCTCGCCCGCGCCGAGGTACTCGGCGCCACTCGCGCGCAGAAGATCTTCACACGCCTGTTTGCCGTGCTCCCACATCAGCAGCGAGTTCTTGTCCCATTCGAAGCTAACGCGGGCGGCAGGTATGCCGTACACGTCTCTAACGATCGGGTCGATGGAAACGTAGTTTGAATCGCTGCGCTGCGTCGGCGCCTGGATATAGAAGTTCACCGGAGTCGGATAGCGGCGTTTGATTTCGCGCTTGAACTCGCGGCCGAAGCCTTCCAGTCGATCCGCGTAGTATGGGAACCCTGCGCAACCGCCGTCGGGATAAACCGAATAGCCGCGAATGAATTTCTCCTGCCTGGGATTTTCCAGGTTCTGCCAGCGCGGCATCCAGGCAACCGTGCTCGATGAGACATTATCGGGGAAACTGGGCTGGCCCAGCAATTGCGGAAAGTAACCGCGCGCAGTGGTGCCGTACAAGTGATCGCACAGGTTGCGGCCAACCTGGCCGCTGGAATTGGCAATTCCGGTGGGCCAATGGCGCGACTTCGAATTCAAAAGAATGCGGGCGGACTCCACGCACGACGCAGCCACCACTACGGCGTGACCATATACTTCTACTTCCTGCTTGTTCGCCCGGTCGATATAGGCGACACCGGAAGCCAGGCCGTTCTCATCGGTGAGGATGTTCTTTGCCAGCGCGTTGGTTCTAATCTCCAGGTTGCCCGACTTCTCAGCCGCCGGCAGAAAGAACCACGGCGTGGAGAAGAACGAGCCGGTGTCGCAGCCGTCGGTGCAGTTACCGCAATAGTGGCAGGCCGGATGACCTTCGTGATTCTTGGTCAATTGCGCGATGCGATCGGGCAGGTAAGGAATGCCGACCTTCTTCGATCCACTCTCCAGAATGCAGTCGATGCAGCGGAAGTTCATCGGCGGCAGATACTCGCCGTCCGGATTACTGGGACGGTTCTGCACCGTGCTCGCCACACCGATCATGCGCTCGACGCGGCTGTAATAAGGTGCGATTTCCTCATAGTTGATGGGCCAGTCGACGTCGTAGCCGTCGCGCGTGGCTGCCTTGAAGTCGATATCGCCGAAGCGAGCGGATGATCGTCCCCAGAAGTTGGTTTTGCCGCCCACGGCGAAGCAGCGCCGCCATGTCCACACCGTGCCGGGCGCGGTCGTGTAGGCGATTTCGTGCTCCCAGATTCCTTCGGTGTACTCGTTGTCCATATAACCGATGTAGTTCTTACTCTTCTTGGGGTCGCCCAATCCACGGAACGGCATGTCGTAAGGCTGTTTGTGGTTGCGGAAGTCTTTGTGCGGGTTGAGCCGCCGGCTGCCATTTAGTGCGCACACCTTCGCGCCTGCCTTACAAAGCGCGTGTATAGCCATGCCGCCACCGGCGCCGGTGCCAATCACAATGACGTCGTAAACCTGTTTAGCCATTCAGAACCTCGGCGGCGGAAGATGCTTGTGTTCGGGATCGCCCGGATGGGGACATGCCGGAGAAGCGGAATAGAACTTCAAGCCGGGGTAATCGAGTTCTTCCAGCCCGACCTTGCTGGTGTAGTAGCCGATTACAGTGTATTTGCGAAGCAGTGCGACCAACTCCTGGCCCTGCACTTCGGTCGGCGATTGCTCAGCCTTGTAGGCCAACTTGCGCAGCAGCGCTACCTGTTGCGCCGGATCAAGGCTACAGAAATCGCGCCCATGCTTTTCGGTGGCGAACGCATCCAGCCATGCCAGGCCGGTACGGAATGGGTATTGAAGGCTGTCATCGTGCGCCACCAGAAAATCGATAAACTCCGCCACTCCCGCGTCGCGGGCACCCGGGCTTTCGTCTTTCGGAATGATCAGTTCGGTGAGCCGATCGAGAGTCTTGTATTCGGCATCGGTGAAGAAAAGCGGCTGGTAGGTCTCCGGCCGAACCGGTGCGGATTCCGTGTGGGAATGTTCACCTGCAAAGGCCCAGCGGCTGAAGCCCGGGAATTGAGCGAGCGCGGAAACCTTGGCCAGCATCGCCAGCATCTCGCGACGGTCGGATGATTGATTCGCCATTTCTCTTTACCTTAGTTCTTCCAAAACGGCCAAGCGGCGCCAATCAATGTGGCCGAGGGACCAAGATGCGCACGGCTGAACGAGACACCGTCTCGAGCCAATATACTCGCCGAATCCCGGAACACCCGTTCAGCGACCTTCAAAACAGAATCGCCTGCAGCCGACAGCCCTCCCGCTACCGCGATGTGATCGGGAAACAGCGTGTTGGCCATCGAGGCGATGGCGATGCCGAGATGCTCTCCCGCTTCCTTCAAGATCGAGAGCGCCATGGGGTTGCCTTGGTCTGCGGCCCCGATGACATCACGAAGCGAGATCTCCGCGGTCAAGCCGGACTTTTGCGCAAAGCGCGCGGCCAAGGCGGGCGCTGAGACCAGGATTTCGGCACACCCGCGGCCGCCGCAGTAACAGACGGGCCCCTTGGGTTCAACAATGACGTGGCCGATATCGCCGAGACATCCATACGCAAAGCGTAGAGGTTGCCCCTCGACCGCCATGCCCACACCGAGACCAGTTCCCGCCGTTACGCACAGAAAGCGTTGCGATTGGCGGCCGGTACCGAACAGGTACTCCGCCATGCAGGCCGAGTTCGAATCGGTCTCCAATTCAATGGGTTGCTGGAACCGGCTCCGCAGGCGTTCGAGCAAAGGAAACTGTTCCAGCCACGCGATGTTCGGGTTATAGACCAGCCGATCGCGTTGCGGGCCTAGAAATCCGGCGACGGCAACGCCGATGCCACCGATCGTATGACCGGCTGTGTCGGTTTGTTCGATGAGCGTGCAGAGTGCCTCGAAGTAGGACTCGAGGTCCGGCTCGGTGGGAATGGATTTCGTCAGGTGGAGTTGGCCCGACGAATCGACCACGCCGGCTTTGGTGGAGGTGCCTCCGATGTCGACGCAGACGACGGATCGATTCATGAAAGCCCCGGAAAGCCCGATTCCGAGCCGGTGACCGTCGACGCCCAGCGAAACAATCCGGGTGTCAGGCCGCGAGACTCGGCGGTGCGATACGCCAGCAACTGGAGCGGCACAGCCTCAAACACGGAAGCAAATCGCGCGGGAACGGTTTTCGGCCAGGCCCCGAGGGCCATCAGCGATGAGCCCGCATCAAGCGGCCCGATCCAACGCACCGCTGCGCCCATCTTGGTCATGTCCACGGCGAATTGATGATCAATCGCAGCTGTCAAGGGTTGTGTGCCGATCACAATGGCTCGAATGCGTTCATCCGCAGCCTCGACGAAGCCGTGGCGAAACTGGGCAACGGACATTCCGGTAGCAGGAGTTTTGGCCACCTCGTGCATCAGGAGCACGCCTTCGTCCACCGAGGCCAGGCCGGGTCCGCGGCTCAATATGTAGAGCGGCGAAGTGAGATACGTGAACTCTTGCGAGGCTCGGCTGGCGGCGATACACTCCTCGATCCATCCAGCTAAGTCCGTGATGGTTGACTCTAAGTCCGATTTCGCCTCGTCCAACGCGTCCAGATAGGCGGCGGCGAGCAAAAGAAGCGTAACCGCGGTCGCGATGTAAGTCTGGACCGCGACTAACTGATCGGCGGGACTATTGAGCAGTATGTATTCGGTGGTTCGCGCTGCCAGCGTGCTACCGGGAACATTGACCACTCCAATCGTCGGGTAATGACGCTGATCAAGCAGGTCGAGGAGCTTGACTGTTTCTACGCTTTCTCCGGAGCGTGAAACCAGGATGACAGCTGTATCGTGGTCGAGCTCGGAGTTTAGGAAATGGAGCAGCTCGGCGGTCTCGACAACGGAAACGGCGATGCCTTTCGCCGCCAGTACGTAACGCATGGGGATGCAAGCAAACAAAGACGCGCCCATACCGGTCAGCACGATGCGCTTACTGTTCCGAAGCAACTCCGCACTGCGGATGAGTTCGGGGAGGCCAGGTCCCAACTGATAATCCCGCACCACCTGAAGAGCGGTGGGTTGAGCCACGATGTTCTCAAAAAGAGGAGTAGTCATTTGCATCTTCCCAACCGATGCCGATCAACCAACATCCAGCACTGAACCGCGCGGGTCAGCAAGCGGACACCTGCCAGCACTCAACCGCGCTCGTCAGCCAGCTATCATCGACGTGTTTCGCTAACCTCTTAACCACTGATCCTCCCCAACCATTCGTCAATCGGCTTCGTGGTCTTGGGATGATACGGCATGTGAACTTTCTGGCCGAGGCCGGCGGAAGCGTAGGCCGCATACAGCGCTTGCATCACAACGCGTCCGTCCTCGCCGGTCGCGTCGAGGGTTTCCTTGCCGCGAGCGCAGCGCGCAAAGTGGCGCATTTCCTGGGGAATTCCGTAGTTCCAATGCTCCTCGAAAACCGGATAGCTCCAGCCTTGGGTAGAGGGCGCCTTCTCGACGGCGTAGCCGAACCCTCGTTCGCTGTAGGTCGGAAGAGCATTGCCCATATGCAGGTCGGCGTAGGTGACGCCGCCGTCGCCGTAGATCTCGGTGCGATCGGTCATGCCGCCGGGCCGGTTCCAACTGTCCTCCACTAATCCCAGTGCGTCGTTCTCAAACTCGATAATGCACAACGCCTCGTCGTCGCCTTTGGTCTTGTCGCCGTGAACCAGCGTGCCGAGTTGTGCGTAAATCGACTTGATGGCGGGCCGGCCGAGAAACCAATAACAGAACGCGATGCCGTGACAGCCAAGATCCATGAGTGCGCCACCGCCGGAGCGTTCGACATCCCAGAACCAGGGACTATGCGGCCCTGAATGTTTTTCGCTTTGCTTCACAAGGTGGACTTTGCCGAACGCACCCTGGTCAGCCATTTCCTTGGCCTTGACGTATTTGGGTGTGAAGAAGAGTTCCTCAGCGTAGGCCAGCAGAACGCCCTGCCGGCGGCAGGTATCGATCATCTCATCGGCCTCGGCCAAAGTCATGCAGAGCGGCTTCTCGCAGACCACGTGTTTACCGGCATTCGCGATGTCGATGGTCATCTGGGCGTGCAGGTGATTCGGCGCCGTGATGGTGACCATCTCAATATCCGGCTCTTTCAACATCTCGCGATAGTCGAGAAAGAAGCGCGGAACGGAATACTTCTTCGCGAGTTGTTCGGCGTTACCCGGCGTCGGCGACGCAATAGCCACCACCTCCGATTCCTCGGGCATTATCTGAAATGACGCCACATGGATATCGGCTTCGAATTGTGAGCCGATGATTCCAACTTTCACTTTGCTGCTTGAAGACATAAACGTTACCCGAACACGAATCGTATCACCGGGGGGATCAGCCGCCCAGACGACTCTTGCGAAATGAACTCCCCCTGCCGAACGAACCGACGACAGCCAGCCCAGCAAGTGGCGTCGAGGGCAGCGAAAAAAACAAAGCCACCCCGGGGCTAACGATTCTGCGAAACGAACTCCCCAACTTGCAATCCAATCATGAGCCCGGCACACCGATGCCTAGCTGCTCAACTTGTGCAGACGAACTCAAATAATTGAATACAGAGGAGTTACCACAGATTGCCAACGCCCGGCCTGCACCGGTTCGGCCTCAGGGCAGCGAACGATTCGGCCCAGCCTGATTTCTGCGAAACGAACCGCCACCAGCCAATCAGCCGATAATGACACCGACTGCGTGAAGGCATGTGAAAATTCGAACCCATTTAATTTAACAGCCGGAGCCGGCAAGAAGCCTATCCGGTTCCCAGGATGAGACAAGTTGAGGTGCTCCCGATGCAGATGCCTCCCAAGCGACTGATTCCGTTGGTGAAATTAGCGCGCGAGCTCCGTGAATGGCTCATAGCGGCTGCACCACAAGCGGGGTATGAAAAAGATCGCGACGCGCTGGCAGATTCGTGAACGCCTCGGAGAATCGACGGAGCGTCGATTGCGGGTCGGGGACCCACCCTCCAACGTGAGGGGGACAGCTATCGGCAGATCGGCTGTGCGGCCAAAAGAAAATTTACTAACTCACTGATTCCAGATATGGTTTGAGGCAGTATGGCTCATAGCGGCGGCGGCACGACGTCGTCGTCAACGTCTTCCAGCCCCGTTTTCGGCCGCGCGGCGACCTCTCGATTATGCAATCGTAGCCGGAGTTGTCTGGTGGCAAAAGCCGTTGGGAAGAAAAACAGCGTTACAACAAATTAATAGGCAGCGAACTTTGTAAATGGGTATATCATCACTGCACCCCTGCGGGTCGTAACAGTTCTGTCATGTTTCGATTCGCGGCACGGAAGGGGCTCACTACGGGGATAACGCCCCCGCTTTCACCGCGCGTGGCTCTTGCCTCGGCCTTCGGCCCCCTAGGTCGCCGAGCGGTGCAAAGGCCGATGTTTCGACGAATTGGAGCGGCCGCGCAATGGCCCTGCACCTATCAACAACCACTCAACAGGAGACAATATGTTTTTCCAACCAAGCCATTTGCGAGCGCTTCCCTCTCTTATCGCAGGCCTGCTACTGTCGGCCGGGGTTCTAACTGCAACCGTTCCCGGTCTTTGCAACACCGGTCTGTCAAACGGCAGTGGCGTGTGCACCGGTCCCGTGGTGGTCGCGGATACCGGCTCAACGAACGATGCAAATTGGGAAATTGCCATTCCGTCCCCGTCGGCAAGTTCCACCGCCGCGATCGTGAATCCATGTGCGCAGGTGAATGCCGATTGCGGGGCCAAGCTGACCTATAAACCAGCTTGGGTCGATCTGCCCAATTCAGCTTGGCTCGCGAATGACAATGTCTCAGAGTGGATCACGCCGCAGGTGGAGGATAACTTGGGTGGACAGTATGTCTACTCCATCACGTTCCAGGTCCCCACGACAGCTAACTTCGTGACAATCAAAGGCCAATTGTTATCTGACAATGAGGTTTGGGGCATATACCTGAGCAGCGGTTCTTTGGAATGCATCCCGTTGGCTGGCTTGCTTTTCGACAATGCGGCCGTGAACTCCGCCTCCGATTTCGTTGTATGGAAGAACTTCAAGTTCACAAAGGTCCCAGTCAAGGCCGGCGCTACTGCTACTTTGTACTTCCTGGTCCGGAATCGAGGCGTGGGAGGCATCGACACCAATCCAACCGATACGGGCTTGCGCGTGGAGTTCGATCAGACCATTTCCGTGTTCCTGCCGTAGTTGTTCTGCGTCGCAGGATCGCGGCTTCTTGGCTGCGAGGAAACTTTTGGGGCAGTCTCGTGCATGGCGCGCGTGTTACGCGGGGTCCCCTTAGCGTAGCCTGCCTGGCTTGTATGACCGCCCCAATCTACTGAAGCGCTCTGTCCCGATGATCGCCGAAGCCAGATGTTAATTGGAGGAAGCGAGCTCTGTCGCAATCTGATCGATGAACGCTGCCTCATCCTGGAGTGCTTTGGCGACGACGGCAATCTGTTCCTGCGCCTCCTGGAACCGGCCTTCTTCAAGCGCTTCTCGCACCCCCGGCATGGTCTTGGCTCCATAGCCGGTATATGTCCCGGGCGCATACAGGACGTGTTTCACCCACGGACGGCGGGGCAAGCCTTGCTCGCTGGTGAGCTTACGCTCCGCAAGCGCCAGTTGTGCGTTCAGCGCCTTCCTTTTCTCGGGAGAAAGCGCTGTCATTTTCGCCTCAGCCTGGCTGAAATTCGCAGCAGCCTTGGCGAGAGCAACGATCGAATCGTCCAGCGCCGCGAAATTCATCGCAGGAGGCGGAATCAGTGGCGAGGGCGCATGGACCGGGTTCTTCGGATCGTTTGTCAGCGTGTACAGATCCAGGTCGATATTCCGCTTCCTCGTTTCGGCGTCGTCTTGCAACGACTTCACCAAGCTCTTTAGCTCCGCGTCGTATCCCTTCACCGTTTCGGCGAGGATTTTGAAATCGTAGGGCAGTATATCGGAATCGGCCACCCGCATCACAAGCGTACCCGCGGTCTGTGCGAGGACCGGCCCATACACTTCATCCTTGTCACCGAACTGATCTTCAAACCAAGGCGTGTCGTAGGCCGAGTGATAGGTGCCGCTTCGATCTTCTCCGCCGAATCCGATGCTGAGTGAAGCAATGCCCAAATGATCAATGAAGGCTGCAAAATCAGAGCCGCTCCCGATAGCCTCAATCGGCAGAGTGCCCCGCGCAAGCATCTCGTTCCCTCCTGCAGCGCGTGCCGGGTTGGGCCTTCTTCCGCCACGGAGAATCGTCGCTGCTTGCTGGCGCTTCCAGACCGACACCTGCGTCTCCGGATCGTTGATATCTTTTACGACATCATTCACCAGCAACTCGAGCGAATGGGATCCTCCGGCGCCAAAAAAGCCCCGGCCATTCTCATCCGAATTGACGTAAAGCGCGGCATGCTTCAGCAAGTCTTCGGCGTGCGTTTCCGCCCATTCCGTTGAGCCGATCAGGCCCGGCTCCTCACCATCCCAGGCGGTGTATATCAGTGTTCGCTTCGGCCGCCATCCCTGCTTGGCAAGTTCGCCCAACGCGCGCGCCTCTTCCAATAGAGCCGACTGGCCCGAAATAGGATCGTCCGCTCCGTTGACCCAGCCGTCGTAATGGTTGCCTCGAACGATCCAAATATCGGGCTCTTCGGATCCCTTCATAGTGGCGATCACGTCTAGCACAGGCTTGGTGTCCCAGTTGAATTCCAGCTTCAGGTGCACCTTCGCCGGTCCCGGACCAAAGTGATAGGTGAGGGGCAGCCCGCCGCGCCACCCAGCGGGCACAACACGTCCATCGAGCGCCGCCAGCAGGGGCTGGGCATCCCCATATCCGATGGGCAGCACGGGTATCTTCATCAATGTGGTGGCCTCGGAGATCTTCAGCCGCTTGGCCCCCGGCACGGATCCGATCCCGGGCGTCAGTGGGTCCCCTGGATAGATCGTGGTGTCCGCAACGCTCCCTCGCTGCACGCCATCAGGCGGCCGCATGGGACCCTTCGGCAAAACGTCGCCCTGGACGTAACCATCATCGGCTGGATCCGAGTAGATAATGCAGCCCACAGCGCCATGCTCGTGCGCCAGCTTTGGCTTCAGGCCTCGCCAGCCGCCTCCATAGCGAGCGATCACGATAGCGCCGCTGACCGAGATTCCGTTTCGCTCCAATTCCTCATAATCCGCCGGCATGCCGTAGTTCACGTAAACAAGCGGGCCGGTCACATCGCCATCGGCTGAGTAGATATTGAAGCTCGGCAGCTGCGTCTTCGTTTCGTTCGTGTACGGGTCTCCTGGAAGAGGCGGCTCTTCGAGCTTCGCGGTGAAATGCGTGGGTGCAACCATTTCCAAAACGCGGGTCTTTGGCGTTGGATAGAGGACGTCAAACTGTTCAATGTGCGCGTCCCATCCCCATCCCTTGTACCGCGCCACCAGCCACTCGGCATTGTTCCGCTGAGCCTCAGAACCAACGTTGTGAGGGTGACCGGAAAGCTGGACCATGTTGGCATGCACACGCTTCGCATCGGGAATGGCACGAAAGCGCTTTTCCCAAGTCTCTTCCGTCACCGTTCCTGCGGATGAAAAACCGAGCAACGGCGTGGAAGCGGAAGATGCCTGATTTGATGAAGGCGCAGGTTGCTGGCCGACCATCTCGACCGAAAAAGAAGTCACAACTAGAAGAGCAATGAGACTGCGCAAAGAGTCCTCCCAATCAAGATGTAACAACAAGAATCGAATAGATCCAAGCTACCAGTCTCCGATAATCAAGTTGGGAACCGGGCCGAAAGTCTAGGATCGTGCCAAATGGCCGGTTTTTTCGAGAAGACGGGCTGGACACATTAAGGTGGGCAGGAGATCCAGCTTGCCCGTCCCCAATGTCGGGATCGCCTCGATCTGATAGATGTTCTCACGCTTTGGAACCCAGAGCTTGGGCAGTTCGGTAGAGGAAAGACGCCGCCACAGGTCGCCGGGAAGAAGGTCCGACACGTCTCGTTTATCTCTCTGTCGCCCTGATTTGTTCGAGGTGTTTCTGCATCGTTTGGGACTGACTAGGCTGCCTTGGGAGGCACCTGAGCAACGTAGTCGACGACCTTTTTCTCGACTCTCCCTTCGCCGTGCAGAACTGAGCCATTTTTTGGCATTGCCGAGGCGTACTTTCTTGAAGAGTAGTTCGCGTGAAAAAACGAAACTCTCATGAGGGGCGTCCGTTCACCCCAGCCTATGAAAATGTGTGCGATGGTGGGCCCAGGCGGGAGCAGGTGGGCGGTATGGCTAATGGAGCAGTCGAACCGATAACGAAACTGGTCAGGCCGACATGGTGAATCCCCGAATGGAGCAGTTGAGGCGAGGAAGAAGATATACCTGAAGATGTGGGCTGTTCTTCCGCCGGGAAAGGAGGACAGACGATGATAGGTGCAGCGATGGAGCGATGCGCCGGAATCGAGGTGGGAAAGAAGATTCTGTCGGTCTGCATGATGAGCGGGCCTCTGGACGGAGAGGCGCGCGTGGAAAGGCGACGATTCGGAAGCATCAGGGCTGATTGGGAGTCGTTGCGGGATTGGGTGAAAGCGGAACGCATCACACCTGTGGTGATGGAATCCACCGGTTCCTACTGGAAGCCGGTCTTCAACGAGTTGGAGGGGAGCGTGAAGGTCTAGCTTGCCAATCCGCAGGAAGTGAAGAACCGCAAAGGCCACAAAAGCGACGATAAAGACGGCAGGAGGCTGGCGCATCTGTTGCGGCATGCCATGATTCACCCAGTTTCATACCACCGCGGGCGATTCGCGAGTTGCGCGATCTGACCCGAAGACGTAGGAAGCTGCTGGGGGTCGCTACCGCCGAGAAGAAGCGCGTCCAGAAGGTGCTGGAGGATGGCAACGTGAAACTGGGCAACGTGCTCACGGATGTGTTGGGTGTGTCCGGGCAGTTGATGCTGGATGCACGGTTGAAAGGCAAAGCGCAGCGGGCCGAGATTGCGCAGTTCGCCAAAGCAGGAGCAAAGAAGAAGATTCCTGAGATCGTTCGAGCGCTGGAAGGGCACCAGATGAGGGATCACCACCGGCGAATGATCCGATACAGCTTGCAGCACATGATGTTTCTCGAAGAACAGATCGCGGAGTTGGATCGCGACATCGTCGCCCCGATTCACCCAGCGGGTCTGGACGAGGCCTGGCAACTGATCCAGACGGTTCCCGGTATTCAGGACCGCAGCGCGGCCAGCATCCTGGCTGAGACCGGAGCGGACATGAAACAATTTCCGACAGCCAAGGATTTGAGTTCCTGGGCGGGACTCTGTCCGGGCAACAACCGGAGCGCGGGCAAGAACAAGAGCAGTCACACGACCGGCGGGAATCCCTGGCTGCGAGGCGCACTCACCGAATGCGCCTGGGCCGCAGCGGCCACCAAGAACTGTTTTCTCAAAGATAAGTTCTGGCGTCTGACCAGTCGATCGGGTGGTGAGAAAGCACCCGCCCTCATTGCGGTTGCACATGTCATGCTGCTCCTGATCTATCAGGTGCTCGAAAAACGCCAGCCGTTCGACAACCGACAGACACCGCCACTGGACGACCGGCAGAGGCAGCGTATGATCCGACATCATGTCCGACGCCTCGGCAAACTCGGCATTTCCATTCACCGCATCGCCTCCGTCCCTGCCCAACCTGATGCTCCTAATTGATTGAAAACCCGTGGTCCGAACTGTATTTTCGGAAGAAGCCAAACCGGGCCGGATCGAATGGGGCATTTTGCTGCATGTGCGCCAAAGCAATGCCTTTTAGCTGCTCAAGCGCGTGCAACTCCTTGTCCTGGCGGGACTTTTGCGCGCGGCACAGATCCTCCATCGTTTTCGAGAAGGCACGCTGGAAGCGTGAATCGTAGAGCGAAGCCAGGCCGATCACGTTTTTGCTCCGTTCCAGCAACTCTTCCATGGTGTCTTTCAAGAGATCCCCACCCGCATAAACATTGAACATCGCGAACTCGGGGTTCTGAAATGGCACACTCACCAAGCCTCGAAAGCTTAGGTTACTGCTTATGGGTCAGTCCGCCGTGGTCCACTCCACTTCGTCGAGGTAATTTGCAAGTGCTCTGAGGTGCGTTTCGATAGCAGCGGCGTCAGCTTTTTGAGCCGCCGATTCGATCGCTTCCCCGATCTCACTCAGCTTGGGGAATCCGTAACCGGCGCCTGTGCCGCGAAGATTATGGCCCAACGTACGCACACGATCGTAGTCGCCGGCGGCTAAAGCAGTGGTAGATGCATGCAAGTCCGTGCGGCGGGTTTCCAGGTACCAGGGGATGATCTCCTTAAGTCCCGCGTCTACCGTGACCACGTTACGAACAGGAACGTGGGCGGCGATCGCTTGAAACAGGCCGGCGCGGCTGAACGGCTTGACCAACAGCGCGGTGCAGCCCGCCGCTTCGCTGCGGGCAACCTCCTCTTCAAAGGCAGCGGCGGTCAAAACGAAAATCGGAGTCGGCTTGTGCTGGCCGGCGTGTTCCAATTCGCGGATGCGGCGGACGGCCGTGTATCCATCGATCCGGGGCATCTGGAGATCGGTCAGGATCAGACCATAGCGACCAGGTGCGAAATGGTCGAGAAGAGCTTGGCCATCGTTGACCGTCTCGATTCGGCAGCCGGTCGGCTTCAGGAACGACCTGAGAAGCAGGATGTTCTCTTGAGAATCGTCGGCGATGAGGATCAGCCGACCCGCCAGAGAGGGCACCGTCGTAAGGGAACCTGGTGACGGCCCAGACGTTTTCGCTTGGGCTTTAGCGGCCGTTACCACGGGCGGCAGTTTCGCAGTAAACCAGAACGTGCTGCCCCTTCCCTGCACACTCTCGGCCCAGATCCGTCCGCCCATCTTGTCGACCAAACGCCGGCAGATGGATAGGCCGAGACCGGTGCCTCCGTATTGGCGCGTCGTCGATGAATCGACTTGCGTAAAGTCATCGAAGATGGATGAAAGCTTTTCGGTGGGAATGCCTACGCCGGTATCGGTCACAGAGAAGAGCAATTCGTCTGCTGCTTCCGGAGAGGCAACCCGGAGTACGATCTCCCCCTGAGCAGTGAATTTGATGGCATTGCCGACAAGGTTGAGCAGGATTTGGCGAAGGCGGTGAGGATCGCCCAGGCGATATGGGGTCAAGTCTGGCAAGGGCGATGCGAGTACAGCGATGCTTTTTGCCTGGCCGCGAGCGGCCATGATCGCGGCAACATCGTTCAAGATGGACCCGAGGTCGAACTCGACCGACTCCAAGACAAGCTGGCCCGCCTCGACTTTCGCAAGATCGAGAATGTCGTTGAGCAGAGCGAGCAGATTCGCACCTGAGCGTTGGAACACTTCGACATACTGGCGCTGCTCCGCGTCCAGGCTGGTGTTCGAGAGCAACTCCGCCATGCCCAAGATTGCGTTCATCGGAGTGCGGATTTCGTGGCTCATGGTGGCTAAGAAATCGCTTTTGGCCTGCGTTGCCTGTTCCACCTGGCGGTTCAGCAGCTCCATGTCATGGGCGTACTGCTGCAAAGTGAGGCGTTGCCGATAGCGTTCCTCCGCCGGTTCGATCGATAACCAGTAGCGGTTCTCGGCACAAACGGCAGTAGCCAGCAAATGGTGTTCGGTTCCACTTGCGCCGGTTTGTATCCAGAGGTCGGATTCAGTGCGCCCACTTGCTGAAGACGACCAGAACTCCTCGGCATCGGGAAGAAATGCTTCGAGAAATGGGAACAGCGCAACGAAGTCGCGAATCGATCCGGTAACAAAATCGCTCAGCCATGCAGGGGGATTCCCGCGCAATGTGAGCTCGCCATTCGACTCGCGTTCCAACAGGGCAATGTTGAGAGCAGCCAGCACGCTTTGCAGTTCAGGGAGCCCGGCGCTGCGCTTGACATGATCAGCCGATCGACTTTTCCGCTACTTTCAAGAACAGCTCCTCCACGCCCGCACCGCTTTTCGCGCTGCTCAGGAAAACGGGCCAGCCCTCGGCGGACAACTTGTCCAAAGAGTCCTGCCGGATTTCCCATTTGTCCTGAAGGTCGGTTTTGTTGACCACAAAAATGAATGGCACCGGGCCGATTGCAGCCCGGACCCTTTTCTGTAAATCCAGGGCGGTGTCGAGAGTGGGTCCGCGGGTGCCATCAGCAACGAGAACGTACACTGAAGCGCCGCGCAAGTGGCTCAGCCGAACCTCCGTGACGGCGTCCTCTCCCGCGAGATCCCAGAGCAGCAGCGTTACATCCTCCGCGCCCACGCGAACCTGCTTCTTGTCAATCTTCACGCCAACTGTTGTCAGATATTTGTCGGAAAAGATGCTGTCGACAAAGCGCTTCACCAGGCTCGTCTTGCCCACGCCATAGGCACCCACCATGCAGACTTTCTTTGCGACCACTTAAGACTCCCGACCTGCTTCAAGACCTTGGTATCATACTCCCGGCAGATGCAACCGAGCAAAAGAATCCTGATCGTCGACGACGACCCGGCCATGCATGTTTTGCTAAATGCCATGTTGCAGACCAGGCCCTACGCGATCGACAGCGCCTACAGCGGCGACGAGGCGCTGCAGCTCTTGGCAGCGGCCCCGTACGACCTGGTACTGACGGACATCTATATGCCCGGTATGGATGGCCTGAGTCTGCTCAACCGGATCCGCGAAGTACAGCCCGATACGACCGTCATCATTATGACGGCACAGACCACGCCAGCGACGATCATCCATTCCATTTCGAACGCAGCGTACGGTTATCTCAGTAAGCCCTTCACCAAAGAAGCGCTGGTGGATCTAGTTTTAAACGCGCTGAGCACGCGAATCGAAGCCGACGACATTGAGGTTCTGTCGGCCCGGCCCGGTTGGGTCTCGATGGAAGTGCGCTGCAAGATGAAGACGGCCGACCGGCTCACGAACTTCTTTCGCGAGTTTGCGGGCGACCTGCAGGCCGATGAGCGCGATAGCCATTTGCGCGGCGTTCCGCGAGTTGCTAATGAACGCGATCGAACATGGGGGCAAGGCAGACCCGGATCAGAAAGTCAGCCTGACCTACGTGCGCACCAGCCACAGCATCATCTATTACATTCGCGATCCCGGCGAGGGCTTCTCGTTCGAGAAGCTGTCGCACGCGGCCGTCTCGAACACGGTGGATTCCCCTTTTGAACACGCCGAGATTCGAAGCAAACTCGGCATCCGGCCGGGAGGCTTCGGCATTCTGATGACGAAGAACTTCGCGGACGAATTGCTCTACAGCGAAAAGGGCAACGAAGTGATGTTCATTAAATATCTGCCAACCACGTAGTTGAGTTCGCAATGGGCGGGCCCATGGTTTGGGTTCCGTTTTCTTACCCAGTCGATAAGGCCATAAGTCACTGCGTTAGTACCTGGAACGAAACCGCACGGTCCAAACTGCGCGTGCGCTGCGCATCTTCAGAGCCAGCGATCAAATCAGGCGGCGGCTCTCCGGTCTCCGCGCCCAGCCCACCTTTCTCGAATGGGTGAGCCTGAATCGACAGTTTGTCCGCGGGCAAGCCTGCAGCCATCAGCATCTTTTTCACTTCGAGCGCACGGGCTTCGGCAAGCCGGGCGTTTCGCGACTCTGATCCGGAATCGTCAGTTTGCCCGTCGATCTGCAGCGCGGCTGTCTTTCCTGCCTTCTCGGCCAGGCTGAATAAAGATCGGATGTCGGCGGCCAAGCCGACAAGTTCGTCAATCTGCTCACGGGACAACTGGGCCGAATCACTCTCGAAGTGCAGCTGGGTTCGCTCCACTCGATCCTTCGCCCGGATGAATTCGCGGAACGGGGCGAATGGCGGCCGGCCCGATTGATAGTTATCCCAGTCAAACTGAACACGATCAGAAGCGATGCCGGTCTTTGCCAATAGCGCCACGGGATCGGTCTCGTGAAACTGCTCGCGCAACGGGTCGCTGAAACCGGCCACGAAATAGCGTCCGTTCCGTTTCTCAACCTGAGTCAACTGGATGCCAGGCTGTCCGCGAAGCTGGCGGATGAAATCGTCCCAGCGCCAAGCTTCACGGATCGAGAAGAATAACCACACGGCGAAGGCCACGACGCCAGCTGCTGGAACCAGCCAGAGCAGCGGAGAATAGCGACGCTTCGCGGGTTGCGCCTGGCCCATAAAACACTTCGCGAGCAATGGCTGGCAACTTTCGAATGGCGTGACATCGCCGTTGAAGTCGGCCAACTGTTCGACGTATTCCGACGAGATGGTTTCCAGAACAGACTGGAAGACCGATTCGAGCCCTTGCGGGGGATAGCCACGCAGGACGCCGGCGAGAATTGCTGAAGGGCCATATTGAATCAGAACGGTCAATTCGCCAACTTGCATGGTCTCGAGTTTGTCGGCTTGGTTCGCACCAAACGAATCCCGGACGTAGTCCTGAATAGCGGTGAGCATACCCGAGACCATGTCAGCGTCCTTCACGACGGCCGTATCCGCGGCACGATGGGCAAGAAGTAAGCCGGTCGCCCGATGAATAAGGAAGACCTGCTCGACCCGATAGAGCAAGCTGCGCAACATTACGACTTCGCCGAACGATCGGCCGGTGGTGACGGCTTCCCAACGCCAAGCCAGGCTGCGAAAGGAAAAACGTTGCTCAACGACCCCGTTGATCGTTCGCAAAATGGATTGCACCTCGGTCGCGACGGCTTTTCGGATCGCGGCGCCAATGATGGGGAAGAGCGCATCTGCCAACATCCTCGGGTCGCGCAGGACGGAGATGCGAATGGATTGTTCAATGATGGGCTGAAGCGCATGGCGCAGCGCGGGTCCGCCGCGTGTCTGCATGCGGACGGCATCAGCCAGAACGTGGCCGACTTCCTCCGCCCGGATGTTCGGATCGTTCAGGCGCTCCTGCAGAAGGCGGATATCTTCGAGTTCAGGACCGACGATCAGCGCGCGCAGTTCGGGAAAGCGGTCGTTGCCAGTATTTCGGCCGTTGGTCGCCGGTTCCTCTGCCATTCAGTCCACCGGCCGGTATTAGCTTTCCGCGCCGGGGACCTGGAACTCCCCGTTCAACCGCAACGAAAGCTCGCTCAACATTGCGGCCAAGGCACTGCGATCCGTCTTGCCATGACGGAGTTCCTGAAATCGCCTTTCGAGCAATGCGGAGATCTCCTCCTGCTTCCGGCTGATCTCGTCATTCAGATGTTTGGATTGCTCGAGAATCCCGTTGCGTAGCTCGTGGTGTGCGCGTGAGCTCTGGTCATCAAGATCCCGAATCTTCGCCAGGAGGCTCTCGTGAATGTCCTTGGTCTGGTTCGACGCGTGGCGGTGGGTTTCCGTGCGTTCCTCCCGTTCTGACTTAAGGCGCGAGTGGAGGGCTTCCAACTCCTGTTTGAGGTAGGTTTCCAGGGCGTCGAAGCGCTTTCGGGAGGTTTCGCGGAGGTCGGCCGACTCCCGAAGAAGCGACTCCTCCAGACGGGCAAATCGCGTCTCGTAATCGCGCATCTGGCTACCGAACAGGATGTCGCGAATTTTGTCGACGTTGCCGCCGGCTTGCGCAGCGACTCCACCTCGGTCGGTGGACTGAATTTCATCCGGACTCAGGTGGCCTTCGTGTTCGTGTGTGCTGGTCATGGAATTCGCCTCCTCTCAACGATACCCAGGTATTCTACTGCTTTAACGGGACTTAAGGAAGATGCTGCCGGCGCGACTGCCCTGCGCGGGCCAACCAATGTCGTCGTGAGATAGTCAAAGATACAGAAGCGGGACGGCATCCCGCTTGAGTGAGCTTGAGTCTGATTGGCATGCGCATCGGCATCACGTGTTATCCCACCTACGGCGGAAGCGGTATTGTCGCGACGGAACTTGGGCTCGAATTGGCGAATCGCGGGCATGAGGTGCACTTCATCACCTACGCCAACCCGATTCGCCTCGATCCCGATACACCTCGGATTCATTACCACGAAGTGGAAGTCTCCACCTATCCCCTCTTCCAATACCCGCCTTATTGCCTGGCGCTCGCCTCGCGGATGGCTGAGGTAGCCGAGTGGCATCAACTGGACCTGTTGCATGTCCACTACGCCATCCCGCATTCCATCTCGGCATTCCTGGCGCAGGAGATGACCACAACCCGGCGCCTCCCATTCATCACGACGCTGCACGGCACCGACATCACGCTGGTTGGCGCTGACCGTTCCTATCTCCCCATCACACGCTTTTCGATCAATCGCTCGGATGGCGTCACCACGATCAGCGAATACATGCGCAAGCGAACCGTGGATTTCTTCGGTATTCAGAAACCGATTGAGGTGATCCACAACTTCGTCAATTGTTCGCTGTACAAACCGTGTCCGGAAGCCCAAGCCGGCCAGAAGCGGATCATGCACATTTCTAACTTTCGGGCAGTGAAACGGGTACACGATTGCGTCCGGGCCTTCGCGCTGGTGCGCCAGCACGTCGATGCGGAACTGGTAATGGTGGGGGACGGCCCGGAGCGAAGTTCGGTCGAAGTCCTGGCGCGCGAACTGGGCGTGGAAGGTTCCGTCACATTCCTGGGCAAGCAGAACCACGTCGAGCGTCTGTTTCCGCGCATGCATGCGCTTCACCTTCCCAGTGAGTTGGAGGCCTTCGGATTGGCCGCGCTTGAAGGAATGGCGTGCGGCGTAGTCCCCGTGGCCACCCGGACGGGCGGGGTCCCGGACCTGATCACGGACGGTGTCGACGGCTTTATGGAAGAAGTGGGGGACATTCCGGCGCATGCCGCCCGTTTGACGGAACTGCTCACCAACGATGCCCTGCGCGACCGGATGGCCGACGCCGCCCGCAAAACCGCGGAGAGCCGTTTCGCTACGGAACTCCTGATTCCGCGGTACGAGGCGTACTACCGGAGGGTGTGCGAGTCAGGAACCGAATCAGCGGTGCTGGAGTCTAATGTGGTAGAAAGCTCTTTTTAGCATCGGTTTTCGAGACGCAGGGATTACAATTTCAGTAACGGAGTAGGCCTTGCCTGGCGTTCTAAGTGCTCTCTCCATTCTTGGTGGCCAGTCCAGCGGACTTTCCGCTGACGATGCCAGGTTGCTGCGCGGCCTTCGATCCGGAATCGAGGACGCCTACGAGGAACTCCTCGCGAAATATCAACAGCCGGTCTACGGGATGGTGTATCGCCTGCTGGGCAATCAGAACGACGCCTGCGATGTGGTCCAGGAAGTATTCCTGAAGGTGTTTCGTGGGGTTGGCTCGTTCCGCGAAAAGAGCAGCCTGCGTACCTGGATCTACCGCATCGCCGTCAATGAAGCCCATAACCACCGGCGGTGGTTCAGCCGGCACTGTAAGCGTGAGGTTGCCCTCGACGGAGATAAATCGGACCACTGCCAGGCTTACGATTTCGCCACCGATCCAGGCCGGTCGCCTTTCGAATGCGCTTCCGACCGGGAAACCCGGCAGCTGGTCGACAGTGCGCTGAAGCGCATCAATCCGACGTTTTGTGCCGCCGTTGTACTACGGGATATCGAAGACCTGAGCTATGAAGAAATTGCCGAGATTCTGGAGGTCTCTCTCGGCACAGTTAAGTCACGAATACTTCGGGGCAGGGGTGCCTTGCGCCGCGAGTTGAATCAACGTCTTGAACCCGGCTACATCGCAGCCTTTTCGTAAGCGATGGAAAGAAAGTCATGCGCCTGACCTGTATCAGAGCTCTACGACGATCGACGACCTATCTTGACGGCCGGATGCGCGGTCCACAGCGTGCCCGCATTGCCGCTCATTTGCGGGAGTGCGACGCCTGTGCAGGTTATTTCGAGCAAGTTTCTTACAACCGCGACCTGCTGCGTTCCACGCCCAGCCCGAAAGCGCCTGAGCACTTGAATGCTGTTCTGCAAGTCATTGCGTCCCGGCAACGCGACCTGATCCTCAACAGCGACGGTTCGCAACTCGCCGCTCTATTGGAGCGGTGGCGTTTCCGTATCGAGGGCTTGATGCGTCCGTTTGCTTTGCCTGCTACCGGAGGTTTGATTTCCAGCTTTGTTCTGTTCGCCACCCTGGTTCTGGCCATCGGTACGACGGCGCGCGTAGTTTCCTACGATGTACCGCTTTCGTACAATCCGCCGCGCGTCGAAGCAACCCTGGTTCCCGTGGAACTGCGCACGTCGGACATAACGGTGACCATGAGCCTGGATCACAACGGGAAGATTACCGAATATGCCGTGGCCGATGGCAAAGCTTCATTCGCCGGTGACTCGTCCAAGCTTTTGACGCCGAACATTTCGTTGCCCTCCGTGCTGGGTGTTGCAGAACCGATCTCCGGAGATATCCAGATCTCATTCCGGCCGCTCGGCTTCCGGCAGTAGCAGTTGCTCTAAACTAGGGCTTGCCCCGCAAGCTTGGTCAGCACTTCCTCATCAGGGATTCCGTTCTCGAGCGTCTTGCTAAGGCGGCTTGCGAGGATTATCCAGCGCGAGTCATCGAGATCGGCCCTGGCCGTGGCGCGTTGACTCGGCATCTGCTGCCGAAGGTTGCTGAGTTGCACGCGATTGAGATCGATCCCACACTCGTCGCTTATCTTCACGAGAAGTTCGCCGGTGAGCCGAGGCTGACCGTTCACCAATTGGACGTACTTGAAGCGAACTTCGCCGGGTGGGGACCGGCGGTCATCGCAGGGAACCTGCCGTACTACATCACGTCGCCCATCATCGACCGGTTCCTGGAACTCGATGCTGCCTCGTTCCCGTCAGCGGTCTTCCTGATCCAGTGGGAAGTGGCCGAGCGGCTGCTTGCCAAGCCGCACACCCGCGACTACGGCTATCTCACTGTGAAGACGCAGTTGGCGTGTGATGTTCAGCTGGTTTGCCGCGTCCCGCCGGGGGCGTTTTCGCCGCCGCCTAAGGTAGATTCCGCCGCCGTTCGGCTGGTACGGAGGCAGAACGCTATCGACCATCCGGAAGAGCTGATGACGTTCGTCGGCCGCTGCTTCGCCCACAAGCGGAAAACGCTGCGGAACAACTTGAGGGCGTTTTGTCCCGCAGACGCGCTGGAAGCGCTGCCCGAGGCCGGCCTGCGCGCGGAGCAGATATCGGTGGCGCAGTTCGTGGATCTATACGCCAGGTTGTCAGCCGCGAGTTAGACGCTTGCGCGCTTCCAGCACGTCGCGTAGCGCCGCTTCGGTGGTGTTTGCAAGTGCGGTCAAATGTCCCATCTTCCGGCCCGGTCGCGGGGTCAGTTTTCCGTACATGTGAAGCTTCACGTTGGGCATTCCTGCCGCCGCTTCCCAATCCGGCTCGCCATCGGCCCAGATCTCGCCCAGCAGATTGGCCATCGCCGCCGGCGTCATCTGTCCCGCTCCTCCCAGAGGCAGTGCGCAGGTGGCGCGTAGCTGTTGCTCAAACTGGCTGGTCACGCTGGCATCGAAGGTGAAGTGTCCCGAGTTGTGTGGCCGCGGCGCGAGCTCGTTGATCAGCAGCGTTCCGTCCTTCTTCAGGAAGAACTCCACGCAAAGCACGCCGACCACATCCAGAGCTTCCATCACGGCACGTGCGATCTCAACGGCCTCACGTGCCGTCTTCTCCGGCGCGCGCCCGGGCGCAATGGTCAAGTCCAGAATGCCTCGCACATGTTGGTTTTCGACGGCGCCGTAATGCACAAACGAACCGTCTTCGGCCCTTGCTGCCACGACCGACAGTTCCAACTCAAAGGGGATGAACGCCTCCAGCACCGCCTCGCGTTCTCCGACGCCTGTCCAGGCTGTAGCCAGATCGTCCGCGTTCGCGATTCGGAACTGGCCTTTCCCGTCGTAGCCGAAATCGGCGGTCTTTAGGATGGCCGGCAGGCCCAAGTCGGCCGCCGCCATCCTTAGAGACTCCAGGCTATCCACTCGCCGAAACGGAGTAACCGGCAAGCCGGTCTTGGCAAGAAAGGTCTTCTCGCGCAAGCGGTGCTGCGTAATATGCAGAACCTGCCCGCTCGGCCGCACCGGGCAGCATTCCGCGGCTGCCGCGGCTGTAGCCGCCGGCACATTCTCAAACTCGAAGGTGACTACCGAAACGCCGCTGGCAAACTCCCGGACCGCATCCAGGTCATCGTAAGACGCATTGAACTCGCGATCCGCCACCTGGCCGGTGGGAGTATCTTCGTCGGGCGACAGCGTATGGACACGGTAGCCCATGCGCCGCGCTGCGATGGCGAACATGCGGCCCAATTGCCCGCTCCCCAAAACGCCAATCGTGCTTCCTGGAAGCGCTGGTTCTCGCAGCCGCCCGCTCACGGAAGACGATCCTGCAGCACGGACTCCGTTTGTTGCCTCCGCCACTCTTCCAACCTGGTGCGCAGCTCTGGATACTTATTCGCGAGAATGCTCGCAGCCAGCAGGCCCGCGTTCGTCGCGCCCGCGTTACCGATGGCCAATGTTCCTACCGGCACGCCCGCCGGCATCTGCACAATCGAAAGCAGCGAATCGATACCGTTCAAGATGCTGCTCTTGATGGGCACACCGAGCACTGGCAGCAGCGTGTGCGCCGCGACCATGCCCGGCAGATGCGCTGCCCCGCCGGCCGCGGCGATGATCACTTCAATCCCTCGCTCGGCCGCGGTCTTCGCATACTGGGCCATCCAATCCGGCGTGCGGTGCGCGGAAACAATATGGCGCTCAAACGGGACACCAAGCGCCAGCAGCACTTCGCAGGTCCGCTGCATAGTCTCCCAATCGGACTTGCTGCCCATGATCACGCCGACCAGGGGGTTCGTCCCGATCATCGCGTTCTTAGTGGCAGGCGCGTGTGACATGAGGACTTTGCTCTCCTACGTGAATCCATTCGCGCCGTCAAATGTGTAAAGGTGTTCAGTCTTGATGAAGTCGAACCCGGCCGCTTCCATCCGAGCCAACAGGCTGATGACCTGCTTGTGCGAAACCTTTTCATCGGCCGTTTCCGCAAGGAAACGAGCACGCCAATGATCGGTGCAGAAGGTCTCGCCGAAACCCTCCGGATACACGGCCACGCCACGGTTGCCCAACACTTGCATTTTGAGACCATCACCGTTGAGTTGGTCGAGCTTCTTGCCGAGAGCGAGCGGATTGCGCTCATTCCAGTGAATGAACACATCCACGCCAATCAGTTCCTTCTTGGCGGGCGGGTAGGCAGTCAGCGCCTGTTTCATGCTTTCTTGCGCTACCGTCGGATACCGCACCGGCTTCAGTTTTTCGGGCTCTTTACCGACCCGGGCCACGACGGCCTCCGCAAATTCCTTGGTTCCGACCTTCTGCTTGCTGACGCCTTCCTGGAAGATGTCGTACGTGTGCACCCCGTCTTCGATGGTTCGCAGCCAGGCGTTGTGAGCGCGCTCGGCGACGTCCGGTTGGCCGATGTGGACCAACATCAGGAACGCTCCGTGCAGCAGACCCGACGGATTGGCCATATTGAGCCCCGCACGGCGCGGCGCCGAACCGTGGATTGCTTCGAACATGGCGCACAGGTCGCCGATGTTGGCCGACCCGGCCAGTCCCACGGACCCAGCAATCTGGGCAGCCACGTCCGATAGGATGTCGCCGTACAGATTTTCCATTACGATGACGTCGAAGGCTTCCGGCGAGTCGGCCAGCTTCGCGGCGCCGATGTCGACAATCCAATGCTCTTTCTCGATCTCCGGATACAGCACGCCAATCTCATCGAAGACCTTATGGAACAATCCATCGGTCATCTTCATGATGTTGTCTTTGCTGAAGCAGGTGACCTTCTTCCGATTGTTGCGGCGTGCGTACTCGAACGCATAGCGAACGATCTTCTCCGAGCCTGGCCGCGAGATCAGCTTCAGGCACTGGAAGACTTCGTCGGTCTGACGATGCTCAATGCCCGCGTAGAGATCTTCTTCGTTCTCGCGGACAATCACAACGTTCATCACCGGATGCTTGGTGTCGACATAAGGGTGATACGAGACACACGGTCGGATGTTGGCGTACAAGCCAAGCGTCTTGCGTGTGGTCACGTTGAGTGACTTGAATCCTCCGCCCTGCGGCGTGGTGATGGGCGCCTTCAGAAACACTTTGGTCCGGCGCAGGGATTCCCACGCGCTGGGCTCGATGCCGGCCGCAATACCGCGTAGATAGACCTTTTCGCCGATCTCAATAGTTTCCGGCGCGATACGTGCGCCGGCTCCCGTCAGTATGTGGAGCGTTGCCGCCATGATTTCCGGGCCGATGCCGTCGCCGTGCGCGACCGTGATTGGAACTAAGTTGGATGCCATAATGTTGTCTTATCTTTGGAGCTACCCCGGGGCCATGCTCCAAAAGACTAACGATATCGCATGCGCTCATTGAAACCATCGTGGCGCGGGCTTTAGCCTGCTGAGCCGAGATTCGTCTCGGCTTTGGTTTCGATTCCGATTCGGAGCCCTTGCTGGGGTTCTCACTCAGACTCCTCAGCAAAAGGGTTTCGGTTGTTTCGGCAACGTCTGTTGGCCTGCAGACCCGAGCCTCATCGACCTCGGCCGGCAAGTTCATCAACCTTGAATTACACCCAGTCGCCTTCACTCGCTCAGGAGAGGGAGCAGAAACTCCTCTCGCGCCAACTCAGCAGCGTACAGAAGCGCCGCGTCGAGATGTTCCGGCTTGAGCGAGGGATAACTCAGCAAAATCTGATCGCGCGTAGACGCCTCGGCCAAGTTATCCAGGATCACGGTGACAGGGACCCTGGTTCCGGCGGCGCAGAGTTGGCCCCCGCAAACCTGGGGGTCGCTTGTTAGATAATACGCCACGCGGGCATAGGCATCTCCTCTCTTCAATGTATCGAAAGCGAGCACCCTGCCAGTACATCAGAACAGATCCCGCTCCCTCGTCTTCTTCAGAGCCGGTTTTCGGGGAGCTGCGGCTTTCTTCTTCACCGCTTTTCGAGGGGCGGGCTTTTTGCGGCTGACGCCCAACGCTCGCTCCAGTAGGTCCTCGAGAAGCTTCTTCTCAGCGGGCGTCGTCACCTTCGTGAACTTATCCGGCCGTTCTGCGACCAACAGCTGCAGCCGCGAGAACCATTGGAGCGACTCGGCGGCCGGATGTTCGCCAATCTCGCCGATCAGTTTCAACGTTGCGTCCAGATCCGGAATCGAGCGATAGCAGTTCAGAGCTTCCTTCATCTCGCCCGCTTTCAAATGACATTCCGCCGCAGTGCGAAAGTCGCCCAGGCCTTCGTGGCAGATGGCCTCCTGCTTGGGCTGACGCTCGGTCAACTTGTGCAAGGCCTCCAGTGCGGGTCGATACAGCTTGTCTTTGATGAGCAGCTGAATGGCGCGCTGCTGCACGCGCTGGGTGCGGGGCAACCGGTCCGGTATGTCCAATGCCTCGTAAAAAGCCGGCAGTGCGTGGATCAGCAAGGCAGCATTGTGGCCGTTGAAAAGTGCGGCCTCCAAATCCTCGATCCAGATTCTGGATCGGCCCTCCATTTCTACACGGAGCCACGGTTCGATGTCGCTCTTGTGCCGGGGAAGACTGTGCATCAGCTCCACCAATGCGTGGAGACGATTATCGGGTGTCGCGCGTTGAATTCGCCCGATGACCTCGATCAGCGTGGACAGGCCAGGACGAAGGGCGTTGATGGCAGCCTTGGAAGCCTCCAGGAACAGATCCGGTCTTCCCAATTCGGAGGCGAGCCTAGTATTACGAAGACCAAGAACGAAACAGATCTCCGCCAACGTAAGATGGGCCGCGGACCGCGCGGCCGGGTCGGTGACCGCCGCCGGTGAGCCTAGCCGTCCCAACAGCGTCACCGCCTGTTGCGCGCGCGACCAAGCCATATCCGGCTTCGCCTGTAGAAACTGCCGTGCGTCCACCTGGCAGCGCTGGACCCGCTCCTCAACGTCCAGCTCGTCTTCATCGAGGGTCTTCAGGACGGCTGCCGGCAGGCAGGTTGAAACGCCGCTCTCGCGGTCTCCTCCATTCAGAAACGACTTGCTCTCCCGGATGATCTGCTCGGACGGGTTGGTGTCCAGCCAGAACAAGCGCTCCGTCGGCCGGCTGATGGCGACCCGTAGCTGATCGATTGCCAGACGCTTGCGCAAACCTTCGATGTCGGAATCCCATCGCACGCGAACTTCGTCGCGAACGATGCGGTCCAGGTGTCGGCCCGCGTCCAGCACACAAACGGAATGAAAGTCGAGCCCCTTCGCTTCAGAGACGGTGAGCACTGCGTGGCGCGCCGCTTCGGGAACGTAGGCGGGAACCGTATCCTCTAATGTGATCAGGGCCAACCCTTCCCGCGTCGAAAGCGACAGCAGCAGTTCATTCAACTCGGGCCCGGCCACAGCCGTGCAGTATAAGATCTGGTCCGTGGCATCGTCGTCGATTTCCGCGTAGCCGGTTCCGCTAGGCCGCTCGTGCTTCTGAAGATGCGCATAGAGGTCCCAAACGCGGTTAACCATTTCCGCGATACGGTGAGGGCTGCGCAGGTTGGCGGTGAGCTTGTACTCGGTGGGTGAGCCCAGCCGGGCGTGCAACAGGTCGCTGAGCCAGCCCCACTCGAAATCGGTGGGGCGCACAGTCTGCGCCTCATCGCCTGCCATCAGCAGGGGCACGGGCCCACGCCGCTGAGGATTGGCAATAGCGGCCAGGTCCACCACGAACAAAGCTTCAATCGGTGTCAGGTCCTGGCATTCATCCACCGCAATGCAATCAAAATCAAACATGGCCGGCCGCGTGCCACTTTCAGCGAAGGGTCGTAATCTCTCAACCGCGCGCCAGGCGAGCGCGAGTTCCGGAAAGTATCGTTCAGCGAGGGAGCTGGCGTCGATCTTTTCCAATCGCGTGGCCACTTCCAGCAACGACGCGCTGGGCGCATCACCCAGGCTTCGAGTTCGCCGCGCGCGGTACGCCTTGTCGGGGACCCGCGGACCTGTGCAGGCCGTGAAGCGCCCGATCGCCACCGGCAGCGCATCTCCTATAAGATGCGCATAGAGCTCATCGTATAGGGCCGTTTGAGCATTGGCCCAGGCTCCCAGGCTCCGCGCAAACGGCGCCAGATCGCGTCCAAAGCGGCGCCGCGCATCCTGCTCCTCGGCAACCGCCGCATCTAACCCAAGCGCTTGCCGAACCAGGTTGGGAAAGGTGACGATGTGAAACCGTTTGTTCGAGGAGCAGAAGCGATCGAAATACTCCCGGGCAAGCGCGGCCAGGTCTCGCGAATAGGTCACATACAAGACCCGCTCTGCCCCGGTCGCATCAGCCGCGTTCCACAGGGCAGTCGTCTTACCGGAGCCGGGGTGACCCTTGAGCAGCCGCACCGGCTGCCGGGCTGCGGAGAACCGCACCTGCGATTGCGTCCACGGCAAGGGAGCGTACTCCTCGCGCCGGAGATCGCGCACCGTCACAGGCATATAGTTGGCGTCGAACGATTGCGCGGAGAGCTGCGAATGATCGTCGTGATGGCGGATGTCGCGCAGAAACACCGCCCCCTCGGGAGCATTCGCAAACTCACCGGACTCCTTCAAAGGCTGTGCGCCACCGGGAGCCCACCACGCATAAAAGTGGCTGCCGTGGCCACCGCCGAGTCGTGAACGGCGCCATCCACGGTTGACGCCTTGCGTCGGCTTGTAGTGCAGGCGGCGCACGTCGACGGAGAGCCGCTGCATCAGAAATGAAGTTCGCCGGCCGATGGCATCGCGGCTATGCTCAGCGAGCTTCTCAAGGAACTCTTGATGGCAGAAGAGCGGATTGGATGGCTTCGAGGTCTCGAACGCGTTCAAAAGGGCAAGCTGTTCTTTGTTAACCATGGACGAACCTTCCAGGTTAGACCAAGCGAAGGACGGATTACTGTGCCGGCCCCTGGCTGCGGTGCTTCGAGATCGTCAATTAGTCGCTATAGGCTTCTCGCCGATGGCGGATCCAGTGAACGATAGGAAATCTGCTTCCGGCGCGAAGCTGAGGCGGTAGTCACCGAGATGCAGAGGCGGAACTCGTTTTCTGTGCCGAGGAGTCGCTTAACATCGCCCCTCTCCGCTGATCTGATAGTAGTGAACACGGCTGAGGGGCCTCCGGCACTAGTCTCAGGGACAAGATTGGGCCTGGAAAAGCCGCTGTCCGAGGCAGGGAAGCTGCTCTTGTTCGGGAGGTTTCCAGGTGCGTTGGGTGAAATGCGGCGTCGGATTCGACGACTTGACAACCCTCCCGGGCCGCGACATACTCCTAGCTGAATTAATCCGGTGTTTTCGCCTCGCAATGTTGATCTGCGGCGGCTATACCGCGTTGCGTTTTGCGGACCTGGTTCTATCGATGTTCAAGACTATCCACGTGAGGTGTATGTGAAAGCTCATACTTGTTTCGCGATCCGGTGCGCCGGACTGCTGCTGCCACTGGTTTCTTTGGCGAATCTTGGAATCGCTGAGGAGAAGAAACCCAACGCCAAATATGCTTGCTCCGAGCCCAATCCGGCGGCCATGTGTACCCCCGCCAATACCTGCGGATCGGCTACGACCCCCTGCGTGGTGGACGTGAAACGGACTGCGAATTCGGCTTCGGCCACCCCGAACATTCCGGGCGCCAAAGGGAACTCCACGTTCTGCGTGAAAGCCGGCACCACGGTGATTTGGAAAAGCTCGAGCAAGAACGTCGGGTTCGTGGTGGACGTCAGTGAAGCCTCTCCATTTGATCCGGACGGCGCCATCATCGGCGGTTCCGACCGCGAGAAGTCGGTGGTCGCCAAGCGCCCCGGATGCTTCAAATATTCGGCCGGAGCTTGCGTGTCGGGAGCCATCTACGGCATGTGTGCGACGGCGAATGCAGAGCTGATCGTCCTCCCATAGACTTAGACAGCCGGCTGAGCGGCGATTATGCAAACGAATGGAGCCGGTCGTAGGCGACCGGCGCGGACGTGGGCGTCCAGCCCCACTTCTGCATCCGTTTGCGGCAAGCAATATACTGGTGTCGCGATGCGCTATAAACCACTGCTTCTCACGGCCGCCCTGGTGGTGCTCTTTGCCTATTCCGCGCGGACTCAGGCCACTGGCTCGAAAGTTCAGCGACCGCCGATCGTCGGCGTGGCGCACATCGGGCTCAAGACGATGGACCTGCCAGCGGACAGGCAGTTCTACGGCCACTACCTTGGCTACCAAGAGCCATTCACGCTCGATAAGCCGACGGGTGGCTTGATGCTTACTTACTTCAAGGTGAATGACCATCAGTACATCGAGGTCTTTCCCGAGTTGAAGAGCGATACCGAAGACCGGTTGTCTCACATCGCCTTTGAGACAACCAACATCCAGCAGCTGCGGGACTACCTGGCAGAGAATGGCGTGACGGTGCCGGCGACGCTGAAGCCCGGCTTGGATGGCAATGTCAGCATGATGCTGAAAGACCCGGACGGTCATAACGTTGAGTTCGTGCAGTACATGCCGGGATCGCTGCACACCAACGCCTTCGGGAAGTTCCTGCCGGACACCCGCATCTCCAATCGCATCATCCACGTGGGCGTGACGGTGGCTGACCGCAGCGTGGCCGACCACTTCTATCACGACGTGCTCGGGTTCAAGGATATCTGGCACGGCGGGATGAAAGACGACCGCGTTGATTGGGTAGACATGCGCGTTCCCGAGGGCACCGACTGGCTGGAGTACATGCTGAACGTCAATAATCCGACGCCGAAGCAGCTGGGCGTGATGCATCACATGGCGCTTGGCGTGCCCAGTGTCGAGGCGGCGTACAAGATATTGCTCAGCCGGGATATGAAGATTGAGGCGCCGAAGATCGGGCGCGATGGGAAGTGGCAGCTGAACCTGTATAGTCCGGACCTGACAAGAGCGGAGTTGATGGAACCGAAGCCGGTACAAACGCCTTGTTGCTCACCGATATTGGAGAACTAGGCGGGGACATTGGCCGCCGTTGAACGCGGATACAAAACTAGGTGGCGTACATGAGCTGCCGCTAGCTGAGCTTACGGATGGAGGGGATTCGGGTGCCGTGCCAGCGATATTCGAAGTGCTCGCTTTGGCGGACGTT
This sequence comes from uncultured Acidobacteriaceae bacterium, assembly GCA_963771305.1. Lineage (GTDB taxonomy): Bacteria > Acidobacteriota > Terriglobia > Bryobacterales > Bryobacteraceae > CAJCIT01. Next base: position 729,118 of record CAVYTS010000026.1, on the reverse strand, counting down.
CTTGACTTGCTTGGGGCGAAAGCATGCCAGGCACTCGCCGCCCTTGTGGCGGACGCTGCGGTAAACCACGCCATTTGATCCGGCGTCGAGCAGGTGCTGGCCAAATTTCTGTGAGGCCGTGTAGCTGACCGGGCTGTACAGTGGTTTGAACTCAGGGTTTGATCCGCGGATATCGTGGAACACGGAGGCAAAATCGGCCAGGTAGGTGCGCACATGCACAAAGGTTTCGAAGGCGCCGATCTCTTCGAGCTCTTTCGTGCGGTGGAAGACGACTTCGGCATGCGCCGTTTCCAGCGTGCGTGCTGCGTACCAGGCGCCGCGTTCGCTTGAACTGAAGCGCGCTCCGGTGATGCGTGGTTGCGTGAACGCGGCCATGATCACGGAGGACATCCGTTTGCCGACGACCCACTCTTCCTTCGGCAAGCGATGGAGCAGGCCGAGTTCGGTGGAGATCCGATCGTTGGTCCAGGACTCGAGCTCGATAATGGCATCCAGATCATCCGGCACCGCAACGCGGTCCAGGATACCTGTGGAAGGAAACCGGCTGGGGATCAGGCGGAAGGTACCTTTGAAGTTGACAACTGTTTGAGCGGCGGTGGTCATCCGCGCCTGCCGTCGAGAAGCCGGCGGACCTGGTGCAGCCCGTCGATGCCGTTGGTCATCAGCATCAACGCCGGTTTCCCGCCGAATAATGGATTGCTGTTCGGCAGCTTGACCCAATGGTTGGCAAGCGACTCGTCGGCATATAGGATGTGAAGGGCTTTGAAGATCCCGAGCACTAGCGAGATGCGCACCAGGGTGTCGAACGTCAGGGTGCCGATGCCGCCGTCATGCTCGGTCTTGTTGGCGCTGGCCTTGTACTTGAAGTAGGTGGATTCGGCGGGGTAGCCGAGCAACTCAATCTGCTCACCGACAGTGAGGTTCCAGGCATCGGCGATCTGGAAGAAGGCCCGCATCGCAGGGCCGGAGAGTTGCTTGCGGATTTTGGGATCGCGGCGCCGGTCGGGGCGTATGGCGTCAAACTTGTGCTGTTCAACGGTCTGGAGCATAAAACTCTATATCTAGAGTATAAACTCCAAATATAGAGAGACAAGAACGAATATTGGCCGCGGATGAACGCCGATCAACGCGGATGTACTGATTCGTTGAAGGACAGTCTGTGTGAACAACTTGGGACAGGCTCGTTCTTTCCACGCCGTTCGGATTGACGGTAGCTAGTTTCTGTCGCGAAATGGCTGAAATTCGCGGTGCCGGACGAGTCCCGAGAGGCACCACGCCCTGGTGGGGCTAGGAGGGAGCGTGCCAGGTTGGATGGTTACCGTATTTTTGTCGGCTATTGTCTCTTCCTGCCAATGATTACAGTATAAAAGGTCGATTAATCCTTAATAGGCATTTAGCCGAACACTGTGTTCGGTTCCTGAGATGAAGGTTTTCTCTGGAAGGCTTATGCTGCGGCTCTTCGGCGGTTTGGTTTGCGTTTGTCCAAAAGGTCGGCGATCCGCATCAGATTATTGGCCAGCACCGCTGCGCCCACCAGAATCTCGAACCGCTCGCGGCCTTTGCAGCATGACAGCGTTTCATTCCCCGGCCGCGAAATAGCACCGAGATGCGCCCCTCGATGCCCGCCCGGAATCGCTGGCCCTTCTGGAAGGCACGACTACGCTCCAACTCTTCCTGCTCCGCCGTTCTCTGGCCGCCCCTCTGGGGTATGCACACCAAACTCACGCCGGCGTTCTTGCATTCCTGCACATTCTCGTCGCTGTAGAAGCCCCGGTCGCCAGCGAACTCTTCCGGTGCCTTCTGAAAGGTTTTCTGGTGTTGGTCCAAGGACGCTTGCACGTGATCGCTATCGACAGGATTCCCCTTCAGCACTCGATAGTCGGTAATCAAGCCATGAGCACTCTCGGCCAAGAAGACCTTGTGGCCGAATTCCACCGGCTTCAGCGTCTTGCCCCGCTTGATCAAATCGGTGTGGGGTTCGAAGATCGAATAGAGTTTCTCTTCGACAGGAACTGTCTCTCCCTGTAGCACCCGGCGGCGCGTCTGGCCGATCACACGCTCTCCCAATTGGCAGAAGGAGGTGATCTGGTTACAGATGGCGTCAATCGCCGCACGGGTGAATGCCTCGACTCTGCGGATGCGCTTGGCGGCAGCGATCACGTGCTGGGTATTTTTCAGCACTTGCTCGGTGATCCGGATGAGTTCGCGGTACTGGGGAGTTTGCTGCTGCTCTCGCTGCCGGACGGTCATGCGCTGGAGCGCTTGCATGCGGCGACGGGCGCTACGCGTGCGATTGGTAAAACCTTTTACGCCGCGAGGTAATCTCTCATCCAGATCGTCGACCAGACGCGTGATGGTGCGAACGGTATCCCACAATAAGGTGGCATCGGTCGGGTGATGGACATTGGTTTCTACGACCGATCCAGCTACATAATGCGTATGACTTCGAGAGTGTAACCATCTATTACCGATGGCATCCGCTTTTCGGTTTGTCCCTACCTGTTCGAACGCGACGAAAAGACCACGATGGCGAACGCATCTATTGCGAGTCAGACGGCAAAATATATTCCCTTCCGAGTTGGATGTTGAGTCCGGAGTGCTCGCAATTCTCGCTCGGCCCTTCGCTGGTTTCTACAGAAGCGCTTTCTGAACTTCACGATCTGCTCACGAGCTTGCCCATTCACGTCGGTTGCGATAGAGCTTGTCTGAATTCATCGCCCAAGGAGAGCGTAGATGAAACGATCGCCAAAGTCACTCTACCCGCAAATGAATCTTCCACTCTTCAACCCGCCGGCTACAACAACTCCCGACGGGCAGCAGAACGAACTGACCATCGCTCTGATGGAACTACTAATCAGCGCAGCGGAAGCCAAAAGCGAGCAGCCTGGAAACGGAGGAGAGAATGAATCCGAAACTCACGCCTGAACGTCTTTCTCGGAAAGCTGTCATTTATGTCCGCCAGTCCAAGCCTAGCCAATTGATTCACAACCAAGAAAGCACACGCCTCCAATTCAGTCTCGCGGATCGAGCCCGCACGCTGGGTTTCCAACGCATCGTCGTCGTTGATGATGATCTGGGGCGAAGCGGTTCGGGCTGGGTCGACCGTCCCGGCTTCGAACGCTTGGCCGCGGAATTATGTAGCGGCGAAGTAGGGGCTATATTTTGTGTTGAGGGGTCGCGATTGGCACGCAACGGTCGTGAGTGGCATCATCTGATTGACTTATGCGGTATGGTCGGTGCCGTCGTCGTGGACCTTGACGGCATTTACGATCCGACTCTGACCAATGATCGCTTACTTTTGGGAATGAAAGGTACAATCAGTGAATTCGAAGTGAACTTGTTCCGGCAGCGTTCGACCGAAGCCATTCTTCAGAAAGCTCGCCGTGGCGAACTGCAAATACAGATTCCTGTCGGGTTCTGTTGGGCGCCCAGCGGGAAACTGGAAAAAGATCCCGACCAGCGTGTGCAGCAAGCCATTGAGCTGGTTCTTCGTAAAATGACCGAACTGGGCAGTGTTCGCCAGGTTCTCCGATGGTTTCGAGAAGAAAACTTTTTGTTGCCTGCCTTTCCGCGTGAGCCTGGCGAACGGAAGATGATTTGGAAATTGCCCGGATACGCATCTCTTCACTCGATGCTCACTAATCCCATCTATGCCGGTGCCTACGTATACGGCAAAACTGAAACGCGGACCAAGCTGGTGGAAGGTCGTACCCGCAAGTCTGTCGGTCATCGCAAGCCGCAAAGCGGATGGAAGGTGTTGATCAAAGACCATCATCCCGGTTACCTTTCCTGGGAAGAGTATGAACGAAATCGATCGATGATTGCCGCCAACGCCCATATCCACTCCGGTGCAGAGCCGAAGGCAGGCCGTGGCGGCGGGGCCTTGCTTTCAGGGCTTCTACGGTGCCGACGTTGTGGACGGATGATTCATGTCTTTTATCCGGGCACAGTCGTCCGCTACGTGTGCAATGCTGGACGCACTCAGTACGGTGAAAGCACATGCATCTCCTTTGGCGGCTTGCGAGTGGACGCAGCTGTGTCCCATGAGGTGCTACATGCGGTCAGCGGAAATGCGCTGCAGGCCGCATTGGAAGCCGCAGAGCAAATGCAGCAGAAACGACAAGATCTGCGCAAAGCCATCGAACTGGAACTAGAGCAGGCTCGTTACGAAGCACGTTTGGCAGGCCGGCGATATGAATCTGTCGACCCAGAACAGCGGTTGGTGGCCGCAGAATTAGAGGCTAGATGGAATACTGCGCTGCAGAAAACGAAAGAACTTGAAAGTAAACTGCAGGAGTTCGACGGTGAGAGCCAATCTGCGCCAGCACCGAATAAAGAAGTTCTTTTGAGTTTGGCGCAGGATCTTCCGGCGATTTGGAACTCGCCGGCTACTGACCAGCGACTGAAGCAACGGATCGTGCGGATACTGATCCGCGAGATTATTGCCGATGTGGAAGAGGAAAGCAGAGAGGTTGTTTTGGTGATTCACTGGGCGGGCGGCCGTCATTCCGAACTCCGCGTGAAAAAGAGTGGGACGGGTAGGAGCCGGCGGTGCACGGATCCGGAGACGATCGAGGTCCTTCGGCAGATGGCTGGAAAATTTAGTGACCAGCAGATCGCAGCCACGCTGAACCGGCTCAGGCTGCGGACAGGATTGGGCAACTCCTGGAACGTGATGCGAGTGCGCTCAGCACGTAGTTACTATGAACTGCCAGCTTTCGCTCAGAACGATCAGCCCAGAGAAGTAACTCTTCAGGTAGCAGCGCGGCGACTCAATGTGAGCCAATCCATTGTACGGCGCATGATCGAAGAGAAGATACTGCCAGCGCGTCAGGTGGTGCCTTGTGCGCCGTGGCAAATTCCGATGGAAGCCTTGGATTCAGAAGCGGTCCGCAAAGAGGTCACCCATATCAAGAATCGAGTGCGGGTTCCGCAAAGTCAGAGTAATCGAGGGTCAGCAATCAATGTTTTCAGAGAGATAGCGAGGTATAGCACAATGTCGCAACGTCGACCGTGGTATCGACGCGGAGTTGCTTGCCGTCTTCCAGGTCGAGTTCCACGGCGGCCTGCACGACGAGATGATTAATCGCCGCCAGCGTGGCCGGGGTGAGCCGGTTGAAGGCGCGATTGAAAGCATCGTGCTTGGGAACGGAGTGACTATCGAACTGGGTAAAGGAACGCAGCGTGAAGCCATCGTTGACGCGATCGCGCAGGTCGCGGTAGTCCAAGTTCTTGACGCGCATGAGAATCAACGAGCGCAAGGTCTGCTCGGGGGTGATGCCGTGACGTCCGGCGCCTGGATTTTTCAGGCCCCGCTCCAGGTCCTTGCGTACGAATTCGACGAGATCGGCATGCTGCTTCAGGAAATCGGCGATGCGTTGCAAGGCGGGGTCGAGGTGGATCCCCAGATGCTGCATTTGGAGATCGACGAAGCTGAGTTGAGGGATGAGGAGGCGGCTCATTTTTTCTTCTCCGCTCGCAACCGTTCAAGATTGATTTCACAGATGCGCTCCAAGCAGGCTTTGAGCTTGTGGTAATTGCGCAACCACTGCTCGACGACGGGCTTCTGTTCGGGGCGGAGGCTGAACTGCTTGGTGCCCCCGCCCGGATAACTGACCGTCAATATCCACACGGGATGGCCTTTTCCTGCGGCGCACACGGCACAGCCGGAGCGATGGCGAATGATGCGGCGGAGTAGCGAGCCGCGGACGATCTCGGCGGTGAAAGGGAGGGCCGCGGCGAGTTTGGCGCGTTTGCAGAGGAGCGCTTCTTGATTCATCTATATAGATGAAATAACGGACACGACAACATGTCAAGTGCGTTCCGACATTTTCTTCCAGGTTTGTTTAATAGTAGGTCGACCAACCGCGGGCGGTGAGGCTCGGCTGCCACGGAGTCGTGACGCATCGAGCATGCCGATTCAGTCACTTGAGGCGGCCGGAGATTTGCTAACAGGTTGGAAATCAATAGCTTACGGATTTCGCGACAGAAACTAGCTAGGACCGAGCCGTCTTGCTTCATCAGGCGAAGAGGGATTCAACTGCGGAGCGCAGCCAGACAGCGAGCGCTTTCGCTCCTGGATCAGGGTGGCCCAAGACGCGGTCCCCGAGATAACTGGACCGACCGAGGCGAGGTTTCATCTCCGCCGTCTTTTGGGCACCTTGTTCCGCCGCTTCCACTGCCTCCATAACTCTTGCCTTCGCGCCAGCGCCCGTACGGTTCTTCAGTGCTTTCACGAACGGATCAAGAGCATCCAACATAGTCCGATCCCCCGGTTTCGCGCCGCCCAATTCGAAGACGGCGCAGTAGCCTTGGTGTATCGCTTCGGCCCACCGCAATGTATCCGTTGCGTCGGACTTCTGGAGAATTGTGCCACAACGAAGAAATAAAACGCCATAAAGGGGTCCCGATGATCCACCCATGGCCCGTCGAAGCGTATGACCGAGCTCTTTTAGCGTGGCGGGAACATCGTCCAGAGGATAAGATTCCAGGGCCGCGTGCACGGCCCTGGCTGCGCGCTCCATGCTGCTCCCCAGGTCACCATCGCCTGTGATACGGTCCATCTCGGTCAGTTCAGCTTCCGATGCAATCAATGCCTTGCACGCGGCCTCGATGGCCTGCTTAGTTTTCTTCCCGATCTCCGATTGGGCACCCTTGCTGCTTTCCTGCGCGACGTCCTCGCTGGCCTCCGTTGCGATCTTTGCTTCTGGTCTACCCGGCCGGTGTTTCGGCACATTGGGCCATGCCGGGGCTGTCGTGTCAGCGTCAAGCTGGCGCAGTCGTTCGTCGTTTACGCCCAGAATCGAGATTGAGATTCCAGCCATATCAAGGGATGAGAGAAATGTGCCAGCGTAGAGTCGCTCAACCAGGCATCCCCTGCGCTCCAGTACAGGGACTACGTGGCGGGCAATGATAGCTAGTTCCATCTCTGTAGTTGCCCCAAGATTGTTTACCATCACGGCGACTCGCTTCTGGTCGCCAAGTCCTCCGTATTTCAACACTTCGGCCAGCAAGGTTTCAGTCAGCTCGTCTCCCGGCTGCAACTCCATCCGCTTCACTCCTGGTTCGCCGTGAATGCCCAGACCAAGCTCCATTTGGTGCTCACCTAGCTCAAAGCTGGGCTTGCCAACCGCCGGCGACGTTCCAGCCGAGAGCGAAACACCCATCGTTGCCAACAACTCAATTGCCGCTTTGGCCGCTGCGGCCACCTCTTTCAGGCTCTTGCCTTCTATAGCCGCCGCACCGGCAATCTTGTGAATGAAGACCGTGCCTGCAAGACCGCGTGCGCCGGCGGCAAGCTCGGTTCCCTTCAGGGCGACGTCGTCATCGACGATGACCATTTCGACATCAATACCGTCGGCGCGCGCCATTTCGGCCCCAAGACCAAAGTTCAGCCGGTCGCCCGTGTAGTTCTTGACGACGAGGAGCGCGCCGGCCTTTCCGGCGACGGCCTTAATGGCAGCAAATACGGAATCGCTGCTAGGGGAAGTGAAAACCTCGCCGGCCACCGCCGCGCTCAGCATTCCCGCGCCAATGTAACCCGCGTGGGCGGGCTCATGACCGCTGCCTCCACCCGAGATGACCGCTACCTGCTTGTTCCGGGCTTTCGCTGCATCAGTTCTAACGATGACACTGTGCCCTGCGAGGCGGGCTGAGCCAGGATGAAGTGTGACGAACCCTTGCAACATCTCTTCGACAACATCTTCGGGGCGATTAATGAACTTCTTCATGGCGAGGCATGTAGCCGGAGCAACCCTCAATCATTTAATTGTTTGCTCTTTTCTCGACTCCGGGGGTGATGAAAAAAGGGCGCAGCATCCGCTGCCCCCCACGGAGCAACTCGGATCCTTGCGCTGGGAGCGTGGGCTGCCACCCGAATCCCGAAGACTCCACCTGTACGCGGCGTCTCGGCCCAGACGGGACGCTTAGCGAAGTCATTGCGCTGGGAGCGGACGCCGCGACCAGATGACGATCGAAAACCTAAACTGATTCGCGGAGACGCTTCCAATCATCCTGCTCACTCCCCAAGTGGCCGACTGTTTTCGAAGAACTCCTGTCAGTCCGAGCCGTTCGGCTTCGTGTGGGCTACGAAGGCTACGTGCTCCGCCCACAACTCGTTCGTTTCGTCGAGGTAGACAGTCACCACTGCGGCTTCATCCTCCGGAACAATAGCCCAAAGGTCATCGCCTTCGCATATCCGGTACGGCTGCTCAGTCTCGGAACAGATCACAACGAAATCCGCCGTCGCCTTATATCTCCGTCTGTTGGGAAAGCTGTCGCTCATGCCTAAACCGGCAGTCATCACTTCTCCTTACGAATTCGGGCCGCTCGTAGTATAACTTCCGCCAGCTTCACCGAAGTGTAGGCTGGCTTTCCAGTAGGCTGGCTTTCCAATCTCCTTCTGATTTTGCCAGCCATAGTCGCTGCGGGGACAGCTCCCGGGAAAGAAACTCAGAGGGAGGACACCGCGGCTTTCATGGCGGGCCCCGGCGGCGCTGGCCTGGTCTTTCCACCGTTGAGCGTCACGCCGACCAAGAGGAGCCCAAGCATCAGCGATCTTTCCCCTGGGAGCAGCAGGGGCCAGATTGTAGGAGGATAGCTAGTCTGCGAGCGGCGTTGAGAGAGGAAGGTCAGATAACCCAAGCCGGCAAACAACATCAACGCCCCCACAATTCGAGGCACGGCTCACAGAATTCCGGCACTGCCTCCCGCGAGTGCTCTCCTAAGTCGCAGCAGATGTGGCATTAAACGTCGCGGTCTTGCCCTCTAATCCAAGCTTCTTCATTTTATAGAGAAGTGCCTTGTAGTCAATCTGAAGACGGACAGCCGCTTGCTTTCTGTTCCACCGGGTAGAATTCAGGGCTGCCAGAATTGCCTCCAACTCGGCTTGTTGTTTGGCCTTCGTCACCCGCTCCAGAATTGACGCCTTTGCTGGCGCACCGTTCACGTTTGGTTTCGGTTCGGCCGCGACACCGTTGGCGGCAGAGACATCGCCGCGCCGCCGTTTGTGCTCGGGTTTCCTGAGTAATCCCGACGCCACAAGGTGGGGATCGCGCAGTACGGTGAGCTTCCGCACGGTGTTTTCGAGTTCGCGGACGTTCCCCGGCCACTGATGAGCTAGCAGAGCATCCTTTAGATTCGGAGTAATTACTGGAACAAAAGACCCCGGCACCGAGTGCTTTTGAAGGAGATACTCCGCCAATGGGATGATATCTTCTTTTCTATCTCGCAGTGGGGGCAACTCGACGCTGATTACATTCAAGCGGTAGTACAGATCCTCGCGAAAGCTACCATTGCGGATGGCATTTTCCAGATCTCGATGGGTTGCCGCCAAGACCCGAACATCCACTTTGATGATTTCCTTTCCACCGATGCGGTGAAACTCATTGTCCTGGAGGACCTGAAGAAGTTTCGCCTGGAGACGAACATCCATGTCTCCAATCTCATCGAGCAGCAGCGTGCCCCCATTCGCCTGCTCGAACATTCCAGCCCTTCGCTGGAACGCACCAGTGAACGCGCCGCGCTCGTACCCGAATAGTTCGCTCTCAACCAGTTCGGAAGGCAGCGCTGCGCAATTGAGCTTCAGAAACGCCTTGCCGGCCCGCGGGGAATTGGCGTGCAACTCCCTGGCGAACACTTCCTTGCCGCAGCCGGTTTCTCCCTGGATCAAGATCGGCGCATCCGACGGTCCGATGCATGGGATTAAGGAGTGTATCTCCTGCATCCTCGCACTTCGTGCACAGAACGGCTTGTTGGCCCGGAAGAGTATGGGCCCCCGTTCAAAGCACTGTGGCGAAGCTCGCCGCTGGAGGCTGGACTCTAGTGTCACTTGAAGGTCATCGTCAGGCAGAGTTTGCGCTAGCGTTGCCATTTATTCTCCTCTCATCGGCGACCTATTGCTTCCCTGGATTCGGGGGCAAACCAAGAAAGCGGGCGGATTGATGCCTTATCGGATCTGCAAGTTTGAGTGGAACATCGTTTCGTCCGCCCAGCCTTATGAAAGCATGCTCAGACGATCGTTCATAGCGGGCTAAGTCCTGGTACAAAACGGCCGCATAGTACGCTCCCTGGAGCATGCGCGCCGATTCTTGTGAATTTGGATGGCGAAAGGATGAAAGCGACAGTACGAAAGCGCTTGCAGGCCGATTGGGGTCAAATCAAGTACTAGTAAACCCCCATCAGGCCGCCGACTTCAGGAGCCGCTCATGCGGACTTCGCTGTCGCCGCCGCTATCTCCCGCAAGCTCGTTCCCTGCTCAAGCATCTTCGTCAGTTTGTCCCGGTCAACAACCGAGAACGACGGAGGTCTTTCCCCCCGCGGGTCGATCGATCAGGTCAGAAGCAGCACAAGGCGGCGGGCTGTGAGTCAGGGCGATCCTCTCTTGAAACGTGCTCGACGTTAGCTCCCGATAATCCCTCCTAACGCCCGACATTGGGCCGGAGAACAACTGCCAGCAAAGCCGTGTCACCGGCTTCAGGGCCTTGAGGTAACGGAGCTGGGGAGAGGATCAGTTCGTTATTAGTCACGGCTCGGAAATTCACTTTCCGCGAAGGCGATCGCCTCCCGCTCCATTGGCGCGTCTGGGTAGCGGTATCGATTGACCTCTGCAAGGTACTGCTGGAAAAAGGCCGGTATACCTCCATGGCGCTCATACTGCGCGACGTGCTTCAGCTCATGAGCGACCAGCTTCGGGTCGTTCAGGCAGTCCTGCCGCATGAAAATTCCATAGCCGAGGGCTAGCGGGAGTTTACTCGTAAGCCGGAAGGGAAGACTGTAAATAGTTGTTTTAGGGAGGGTTAGCGCGGCGTCGCTGTATTACCCACGTTGGGTACTACAGAGTTCATCCAGACCGAGGGAATGAGCGAGGGCTTGCTGAACGAGAGTCTGTTTGGATAGAACGGTAGCAATGCGATTGGGACCTTTGTCGCCTAGCGGAGGATACAGCAAAGTGAACTGCTGCATGGGAATGAGTTGTTCCAGTAGTTGTTCCACGGTGAGATCAGGCCAGGCGCACTGGGCCTGGCGGTGAACATACTGGAGCAGCGAGATTCCCAGCATGCAGTAGAAAGCATGCCCGCGGATTTTGCTGTCGGTCCAGTGGTACATCGGTCCCCAGCCGAGCCAGTCGCCGTCCTTTAATCCGCGAAATACACGTTCGATTTGTTGCTGGCCGGAGTAACCGGACACGACCTGTTCGGCGGTCCAATCCATGCGGTTGGTGAGCAGCACGGTGCGGCCGAGACGTTGTGTCCACAGTTGCTGGAGCGCCTGGTTGTCCACCTCGAATGTCAGATGCCAGCGGTTGTCGCGCTGTTCCAGTCCGTAGTGGAGCACTTCGCGGACGAACGGGTCCAACAGCCAGCGATGGATCTTGTTGCGAATGCCTGGTTCGGTAAAGCGAGCCTGTGGCCTGGACAGTTCGGTTGCCAGCCGCCGTAGTTTCTGAGTCACACGGGCGAGTGCAGCGGTAGTGCTGTTGAGTTGTTCGCTGGCGAAACAAGCCGAATATTTGAGCACGCAAAGATACTCTTTGCCATGTACGACCAGCTTCTCCGCTGCCGCCCTGACGCCGGGTTGGGAGCTGCCGCAGGCCGGTAACTGTTCCACGCTCCGGTTCCGCAGTTCCGCCGGTGCCTGGTTCCAGGGCAGAGCCGAAATCCAGCCTAGGCCCGCCTGCTCTAATTCCAGCGTGTTGGCCAGTGCCGCCGAACCTTTGTCGAGCACCAGCGTGACCGAGTCGCGGGCCATCTGATTTTGGTCCAGCAAAGCCCCTATACGCGACCGCGCCTCGGGCAGTTCCTCGGCATCAGCCCGGTTGCCGGGATAGACATGATGGCACAGGCTGAGGCCGTTGTCGCCGTCCATGACATAGCTCAACCCGACCTGCCGCAGGTTGTGGCGGCCCTGCTTGTTGTGTCCACGCTGCGCCAGTTGGTTGCGCGTATTGGTGCTGGCCACATAGGTATAGAAGTTGGTCGTATCGTAAGCCAACAGGCGGCGGCCGACCAACTGCTTTTGCTTCCACACGCCCCGTAGACGAATCTGGGCTTGTTCCAGATCTTCCTCCCGGATGCGGTCGAAGCAGTCCCAGAATTCCTGCGAGCTGAATCGCTCCGAAGGCAAGTCCCAAAGCGAACGCAGGATGGTGCGGTCATACCAGCCAGCCACCTCCGTCTTGGGACCCGGCTGACAGATCCGATGGATCGCCGCCAGGAGCAGATAATGCGCCGGCGACGGGCCCGAGCGAGGTTCGGGCCAGAGAGACTGGAGCAAGGCAAAAACACCGCTCTGCTGAGCGGCGAGCCAGAGCGCTCCCGGCAGGCCCACATCGGCAGCCGTGGCTTCCAATGGCACCGGAGCGGTGCGATCCCTGACCAGCGCCGCGACTTTCTCGGCCGTGCCGAGATACGTCTGGTGGACGATGCGGGGCTTACCGTCCAGGCGGGCGCTCTCGACGACATAGTAGTAAAGTTTGTTGGCCTTCTTCTTGGCGATGAGGGACGCCATATAGGGTAATACCAGTCTACGGCGTCCCGCCTCCGCCGTCAATAGAGAAGGGCGCAATCGTCGATAGAAATTATTTATATGGGGTAATACACAAACGAATGGCGCGCGGCGCTCCAAGGCCCCCGTTCAGAATGACTTACGATTACAGGACTCGCCGCCGCTGCGGCTTACGAGTAAACTCCCGCTAGCCCGACCGAGTCCGCCGAGATCAGCCCGAAGGCACCGGCGGCTTCGCGAAGATCGGCCTCCTCCGGCTTGGGTATCTCTGGCACTCCGAGAATACGGACGGCTTCGGCCTGTGCGACGCCGGCGCGACGGGCGATCTCTTGCTCCTGAGGCGTCAGGCGGAGGGCCTCGCGGTGGCTGAGCAGGAATCTTTCCTGCTGCTGAGCCCATGCGGTGGCTCGGGGCAGCATTTCGTGAAAAACGTCTTCCGGAATCATCGGTTCCGTCCTCCATGAGGTGTTATAACGTTATCATTCACTGGCATCGGCGCTGGTTGGTCGAGCGCCTCTCAAGACTCCGCACAATGCGGGTGGTTCTTAGGAGCCCTGCATTGGCCATTGCCCGCGCTGATAGTGAGAGTGATTGTTTTCACTCTCCGGCTGCAGGCACGACAGCCCGAGGATTCCTAGAAAGCAGTTTCGAACCGACTTTACTTAGTCTGGCCGCGATTATCCCGCGTTGAGGCCGCCTCTCATTCCATCTGAAGGGTCGCTTTGTAGTATGTAATTCTCTCGGAAAGGACTCAACTCTCCGGAGGACTGTCCGCGGTTGCAGGCGACCTGTGGCCCTGGTTTGGCTAACGATATTTAACTGATTTTAACTGATAACGTCCTGTTTCGAGGCCGGGACAAAGGAATCGTCTCGTACTGCGATCGCTGGCCACTTCTACGATTTGGCCGTTTCATCCAAGTGAAACCGTGCGTGGATGCTCCAGCGCGGGTGTCACGCGTGCCAGGCAAGAAGATCTCAGCCTGGCTCCAAGCGATGCAGCAAACGCTTCGAAATTGTTCCTGGAGTGTGCCCAATTTGCGGGGCACGGTCCCGTATACTACGGTTTGCTCGTCCGCGGTTGGCGTCACGCTCTGTCTTGGTTCTTCCCCGTTTCTTCAGCACCCTTTCGCGGTTTGCTTCTTCCCGCTCGAAGATCCCGGTAAACTTGTCCGAGTGACTTTGAGTGATCCAGCACAGCGAGTCCTGTCTGGCCTTCGCAGTATTCCCGAGTCAATTCTATTTGGATCAGGAGAAGCAGATGCCCGATTTAAGCTGATGCCGGATCTGCATCCGTGTTGGTGCCACGGCATATTGTGGACGAACTTCTGAGCCTCGGTTATCTAGAAGGTGGAGAAATCGGAGCACGGATGGGCAAGGTTTACATGTCTTTCAGCCTCTCTGACGAGTGCCGATGTCGATCCCAGCTTCCTGGGTGATCACGAGACGGCCAGAGCGGGCTATCATACCAGCTGATCGATTTGCACTTAGGATTTTCGATCCTTCGTTTCCCATGCAGCGAGTCCCTTGACGATCCGACTGCCGTGCGCTCCGGCGTCATCGATCGATGAATCGGGGTCCTGGCGACGGCCCTCCCTCTCCCAGTTGATTTCCGTTAATACAAAATATCGTTCCGAAGGTCGGTCGCCCTTCGGTCCTCTCCCACTGGTTATTAGCCCGGCCGTTTGAATGTTTTTTGTCGTTTATGGTCAGGGGAGCCAAATCCGGCCGCCATACCCCGCCGTGCCGCCGCTATAAGTTCCTGTCGCCGTAACCTCACTGAGAGTCCCGGGCGCGCCGACCGAACCCGGCACCGTGGCGGTGGTCTGCGCAAGAGAGTTCGGCCCTATGGTACCGATAGGTTGCGGCAGCGGCGTTCCGGAAACCGAGCCAATTTTGACGCCCGTTAGAACGAAGCTTGCGGCTGCGGTGTCACCGGCATTCGCTAGAGTCAACTGAACGAGGATATTGTTGTTTGCGTCCCGGTGTAACACGCTTGTTGCAATGAACAAGACGCCTGTTCCGGTGCCGGGCGACACGTTGATTGTTGTACCTTCGGAAGCGCCAGAGTAGCGCGTCGTGTCATACGGCGTGAACGTGACTGAAAGAGCCTGCCCATTTCCAACCTGTAATACAGTTCCGGCCGGGGGAGTATACACCAACGTGCCCGGCACATTTACAGTGGCGTTGAGCTGTTCGTTGGCTAGTGCTCTGCCGAAGCCGATGTCGGCCGGCTTTGGCCACGAGATCACCGGAGTTACCTTTTGACCTGCTCCCTTGATTTTGTTAGATTCAATATCAAATCGCCAGCGGCGTACCCCTGTAACACGCATGGCCCCGCCGATAAGGTCCGAAACCTTCACGGTACAGCTTGAATCATGCACATCGCCTTGGGTAATCTCCTCTTTGTGAACGAGGATCGTTCGATTGTTCTGGACACGGTAACGATCTCCTCTCCATGGACAGCCCTCAGAACTCGCTCCCCCGGTCGCGTCCCACACCAGTGCCGAAGCGGTAAAGTAATGTGTGCTGATCTCGTGCTTCTTTGAATCGAAGCTGATGAATTCCGCTTTGTAACAGCCGCCGTGCCACGCGGCACCCAAACAGTTCTCCCCCAATTCGCGCGTCAACTGGTCCTGGACGAAGAGCCCGGAATCCGGATCGTAGACCCAGTACGACCTGCTCGCATACTTGGATGCAAATTCCGTGATGACTGAAAAATCGAGATATCCGTCAAAGTTGATGTCATCGGCATGGAAGCTGGCGCCAAAATTAAGTGCTTGGTCGGCCGTGATCGGCAGCAACTGTAGCCTCTTTCCGTCCCGGCAGCTTGCCACCTCAATATCGCCTGCGTAAGAGGGGACGGCTCCAGTGTCGGCGAAGGAGAGGGAACGAACCGTGATGCGGAAAGCCGGTCGGCCTGCTTTTACGGATAACTGGAAAGAGAGCGAAAGTAGTGCCTCGGAGCGGGATTCTATGCGAAACTCTGACCCTTTGGGGGGGCCGGGGAGGCCGTGACACACATCTGCCTGGAGTGCCGACATCCCGCAGAGGGCGAGCACCGACAATCGCCGCCACATTAGCTATGACCTCACCTGGCGCGCCGCCGCACAGAACGTCGCCCCTGACTAAGTATATTGAACAATAGCCATCGTTTACGAGGGCATCATTCCAATCGGTGAAGCTACGCCCAGGAACACCGACGACGAGCACATCGCATTGACAGAAACGTCTACCGATAGCGTCATATCGCACCCTCAAACTCCTGTCAGGGACATGGCGTCTCGACTTCAACAAGTTTTGGCGTGATACAGCCGAGTCGGTGGCAGTCGGAGTGTAGAGAACCACGGTGGTTGCTTTTCGATTCTATAAAGCTCAATTGGATTCACGATATTGCTCCTCTCGCCGGAGTAACGTCGTTCGGAAACCCTTAGAGCGACGCGTCGTTCAGCCTTCTGCCGCAAAACCAATCCTCGCCAATCGACGATAATAACGGTCTATGTCCCTTTGGGACCGCAAATCCGCTTTTATCTACGAGAGGTGCATATTCGTGAAACAGATTGCCAATGCATTGAACAAACGGGACTCGGGCACAAAAGTGTGCGCGGTTCTTACGCTTTTCGCTGCGGCCGCGATTCCCTCGGCCCTGGCTGTTTTTACCGTTACCCTTTTTGTGACGAGTACCTGGGCGGCACCCACCGAAGCGGTGCTACATGCATTCAACCCCGACATCCGGGACGGGTTGCATCCCGAGGAAAGCCTGATCTTCGATGGTGCCGGGATGGTGCCGGCAATCTCTATGGCACGACCACTCTCGGCGGTACTCACAGTGCGGGGACGGTGTTCAAATTGACACCAAAACCGGGCGGCGGCTGGACGCAGACGGTGCTGCATAACTTCGGCGGAGGAACTGATGGGGCCAGCCCCGCTGCCGGCCTGATCTTCGATGGCGCCGGCAATCTCTATGGCACAACCGCAGATGGCGGCACTCATGGTGTCGGTACGGTCTTCGAGTTGACGCCCCAACCGGGCGGGGGCTGGACTGAGATGGTGTTGTATAGTTTCGTCGCTAAGAGCGGGGCGAACCCCTTGGCAGGCCTGGTCTTCGATCTTGCTGGCAATCCCTACGGTACGACGGGTGATGGTGCAGGTGGCAGATGCCGGCCGAGTGGCTGCGGGACGGTGTTCGAATTGACACGCCAAGCGGACGGCAGCTGGACGGCGAAGGTGCTGCATAGCTTTCAAGACAACGGCACGGACGGGATATATCCCCACGCCGGCTTGGTCTTCGATGCCGCCGGCAATCTCTACGGCGCGACTGCCGGGGGCGGTACTCACCGCTGGGGGACGGTGTTCGAGTTGGCGCCCCAAGCGGGCGGAGGTTGGACGGAGAGAAGGTGCTGTATAACTTTCGCGACAACGCAAGGGATGGGGTTACTCCCTTAACGAGCCTGGTACTCGATTCCGCAGGCAATCTCTACGGCACGGCTTCAACAGGCGGCATTCACACCGCCGGTACGGTGTTCGAGTTGACACCCCAAGCGGGTGGGGACTGGACGGAGAAGGTGCTGTATAGTTTCGACCAAGACAGCCAGGATAATGCCGATCCGTCCGGCCTGATCTTCGATTCCGCAGGCAATCTCTACGGCACAACCGCCAATGGCGCGCCTAATGATGTCGGTACGGTGTTCAAGTTGACGCGTCAAGCGGGCGGGGGGTGGGCGGAGAAGGTGCTTTATAGCTTCAACTACGACGGCAAGGACGGGGCCTATCCTTACGCCGGCTTGGTCCTCGATGGCGCCGGCAATCTCTACGGTACGACCTTCGATGGCTGCACTCATGGCGTCGGGACGGTGTTCGAGTTGACGCCCCAAGCGGGCGGAGGCTGGACGGAGAGCGTGCTGTATAGCTTCGGCAACGGCACGGATGGGGCTTATCCCCAAGCTAGCCTGATCCTCGACGGCGCCGGCAATCTCTATGGCACAACCGCCAATGGCGGCACTGACAGTGTCGGGACGGTGTTCGAGTTGACGCCCCAAGCGGGCGGGGGCTGGATGGAGAACGTTTTGTATAGCTTCGGCGACACCGCTTAGGAGCCACCGTGGTGGCAGTTCGGCACATCGGCCGGCCAGAGAAAGCCAGCGCTGTTGAAGTCACCTACTCGGCAGCGTCGAGACTCTTCAAGCTAACGGCGAATGCCGTGATTGCCGCCGGAGGAAGTTGGACCGCGAAACACATTTTCCAGGACCTGCCGGAAGCGCATCGTGAGGCCTATGCGCAGTTTCATCGCGCACCGTGCCTGATGGCAAATGTCGCGGTCCGAAACTGGCGATTCCTTTACAACCTGGGACTCACGGAATGTCAGTGGTTCGAAGGTTTTGGCAATTACCTGACGATGCGCAAGGTTGCGACGCTTGGCGAGGGCCCCACGACGATCAACCCTGACACGCCCACGGTGATCAATCTGAAGATTCTCTTCTCAAAGCCGGGCTTGCGACTGCAGGAACAGGTTGTGAACGGGCGGATGGAACTGTTCGCCACGCCCTTCCGGGCGTACGAAACAAAGATTCGCGAACAGTTCACGGCCATGTTTGCGCGGTCAGGATTCGACGCCTCAAGGGACATTGCGGGCATCATTCTGAACCGCTGGGGACATGCCTATCTAAGCCCGCAGCCGGGTTTCTTTTTTGGCTCGAATGGCCGCCAGCGCCCGCCGAATTTCTTCGGACGCACCCTTACGGCCGAGTCGCCTTCGCGAATTCGGATTTGGCGGGGATTATGGATCACCGCATGTCAATTCTGGAAGCGCAGCGAGCCGTTCAGCAGCTTGCCGGCTTGTCAGGAAGCTGATCGAGGGCTTGAGACGCGCGCCGCGGGTAGCTACCGATAATGCTTAGGACCGTATCGGAAGCGCCGCGGCCACGTAAAGAGATCGGCTGGAGCGCAACGCAAAGGCGTGGCCGCGGTGGTTTCGATACGGTGCGATGAAGGAAGCCTCTCCGGTTTGGCAGGAAGCTGCTATGCGTTTTGATTCGACGGCGGCCGTGCGTGGGGCTGTGGGAGGGGACATCGGAAGGCAGCACGTTGGGATAGAAGTGGGCTCACGGGTGTAGATCGTGGTTGTAATGAGGCAAAGGATCGGTGGGAGGATGCCAGAGAGGCGGGCAGAAAGCGCGCCCACTGGAGAACTGCGATGTTGCAAGCGCAGCAGTAGCGACCTCTTGCCGAAGTGTTGGACGCTCGGCAATGAATAGGCTTCGGCATCTCAGGCGACCTGGGCTTCCGGCGGAGAACGGAGCTTGATCTGGACAGCGGTAAGTCGCTCGATCACAACCATAGGACCACCGCACAGCGGGCAGGTCCAGAGCGGAGCCGACTGGCCTGGCGTATCAGAGTGAGTTGATGCGGGCGGCGTCACGGGTGAACTGGCCGGAAGCAGGTGCTTACAAAGTGGAACCAGTGCCCCACGGCGGCGGCTGGCGAGGAAACCGAAGTGGCGGATGCGGACGAAGCCACGCGGCAGCACATGCAGTAAAAAGCGACGCAAGAATTCATCGACAGGCAGAGTCAGGAATCGCTTCTTGTTTTTGTGAGCGGAGTCGCGCCAGCGGAACGTCACCTGGTCCTCAACGAAGGAAACGAGACGGCGGTTGGAAATCGCAACGCGATGAGTGTAGGCGCCGAGGTAACGAAGCACCTGCTCGGGTCCACCGAAAGGCGGTTTGCAGTAGACCACCCAGCGCGGCGCGTAAAGCTGGCGGATCAAACTTCGGAACAGTCTGGGCTGAGCCAGGCCGCGAAGCAGGCCGTGAAACTGGAGTTGTCCGGAAGCGTGAGCCTGCTGGAGCGCTTCGAGAAACTTGCCGCGGAAGACTTCGCTGAGAACCCCTTCCGGTAGAAAGAAGCGGTCATTTCGGGGGCGCACCCAGTGCGCGTGATCGCGAGACAAGCCGCCGGCGGCCACGACACAGTGAACGTGGGGATGATGCTGCAGCTTCTGATTCCAGGTGTGGAGGACGCTGAAGAAGCCGATCTCGGCGCCGAGATGCTTCGGGTCCGCGGCAATTTCGATCAGTGTCTGGGCGCTGCAGCGGAAAAGCAGCCCGTAGATCACTTCTTTATTTTGCAAGGCCAGAGGCGCCAACTGGTGGGGCAGCGTAAACACGACATGAGCGTAGGGCGTAGCGAGCAGTTCGGCGCGCCGGGCGGTCAGCCAGCGGTCGCGCGCCTGGCTCTGGCACTTCGGGCAGTGCCGGTTGCGACAAGAGTTATAGGAGATGGCGCGATGGCCGCAGCCGGAGCACTGATCCAGATGGCCGCCCATCGCGGCGGTGCGGCACTCGCTCGATGGCTACCAGCACTTTAAGATGCAGCCAGGTGAACCACGCGGGAGGCCGGTCTATGAATCGGTGGCCGGCGGCGGCTATGATATCGGCCAACTCCAGGAGTGGCCCCTTCATTCACTTCTTGCGGGAACCGTTTTTCGGGTTCGGGGCCGCCGCCAGGGTGAGCGAGTCGAGCGGGCTTGCGGTGGCTTTGAGATGCCGCTCCGACAGGTGCAGGTAACGGCTGGTCGTCTTCAGATCGGCGTGGCCCAGCAGGAGTTGAATGGTACGCAAGTCGGCGCCGGATTCGAGCAGATGGGTAGCGAAGCAGTGCCTCAGGGTATGCGGGTGGACGCGTTTATCCAGTCCCGCGCGCGTGGCCGCTTGCTGCACGGCATCCCATACGCTTTTGGATGTCATGGGGACATCGCCGTTGGGATGAGTGCCTTTGCTGGGGAACAGGTAAGTTTCCGGTTTGGGGTTCGCCGAGCGCCAGTAGTCGCGAAGTTCCTGTAGCAGTCTCGGGCTGAGCATGACGTTGCGATCCTTTTTCCCCTTGCCCTGACGAATGCGGATCAACATGCGGTCGCTGTCGATGTCGCTGATCTTCAACTGAACTAATTCTTCGCGCCGGATGCCGGTGGCATAGAGGATGAGCAGCCAGATGCGATGCAGCGGGCTGGCGGCGGATTGGATGAGACGTTCGACTTCTTCCCGCGAGAGGACTTCGGGCAGGCGGATCGGCCGTTTGGGAACCGGCATGTCGTCAACCATGCCACGGGCGCTTGAGAGTCTTGAGAAAAAAGAACCGTAGGGCGGACAGTTGCTGAGCGACGCTGACGGCCTCCAGTTTGCGATCGGTGAACAGATGGGCCTGGTACTGTCGGACGTGCTCCAGGCCTAACCGGTCGGGAGGCGTCTTGAAGTATTGAGCGAACTCCTCAACGGAATGGAGGTAAATACGAGTGGTAATCGCAGACAAATTCCGACGCTGGAGTTCCTCCAGCATCGCTTTTCGTAGATGGGTCACGGGGACTCTCCTCGTGACCTACGATAGTGCAGCCAGCCAGCTGCTGCTTTATCACGAAACCGCCCCCCGTTCTTAGCAACGCGAAGCGTCTGCCGCGCTCGCGGCTTCGTTCATCAACAGATATCGGGTCCAAGCTTCCCAACGTGTCGCTTCTCAACCGACCCGTCAATTCGAGTTTGTGAGCGCGAAAGCAGGGTTGGTAGTGTGCGTCCCTATCGTCGCCGTGACCGTGTAGCTGCCAACTGTCCCATTGGCTGTGAACACCGGGGCAGTCGCTACGCCGTTGGCGTTGGTCTTGTCCGTATTGACACCACCGGCGAAGGTCCCGCTGGCACCGCTGCCCGGTGCGTTGAAAGTCACGTTAACGCCGGCCACGGGATTGCCAAAGGCATCCTTCACCGTCGCCGCTAGCCTCTTGCTGAAGGCGGTGTTGATGGTGGTGGTTTGCGGAGTGCCCCCGGTCGCCGTTATCGAAGCGGCGACCCCTGCCAGATTGGTCAACGCAAAGCCCGGGTTGCTGGTAATCGCCGCTACCGTCGCCGTAACCGCATAGCTGCCGGTTTTGGCGTTGGCAGTGAACGTGGGCGCGGTTGCCACACCCTGAGTGTCCGTGCTGGCTGTATCGACGCCGCCAGCGAACGTCCCGCTGGCACCGCTGCCCGGAGCGTTGAAAGTCACCGTGGCGCCGGCCACGGCGTTGCCGAAGGCGTCCTTCACCGTCGCCGCCAGATTAGTGGCGAAGGCTGTCTTGACTTTGGCCGTCTGCGGCGTCCCGCCCGTCGCCGTGATGGAAGCCGGTGGCCCGGCCTGATTCGTCAGCGTAAAACCGGGGCTGGTGTTGTGCGCACCCACCATCGCCGTCACCATGTACACGCCCGCTGTCGTGTTCGCCGTGAACACCGGGGAAGTCGCTACACCGTTGGCATTCGTCTTTGCCGTATTCACGCCACCGGCGAAGGTCCCGCTGGCACCGCTCCCCGGGACATTGAACGTCACTGTTGCCCCCGCCACTGCATTCCCAAAAGCGTCCTCTACCGTCGCCATCAGCTTCTTGCTGAAGGCAGTGTTGACGACGGTGGTTTGCGGCGTGCCTCCGGTCGCCATTATCGAAGCCGGCGGTCCCGCCTTGTTGGTCATCGCAAAGCTGGGGTTGCTGGTAAGGGCATTCGCCGTAGCGGTCACCGTGTATTGGCCCGCCGTTGTGTTCGCCGTGAAAACTTGCGAAGTCGCCAGGCCTTGTGCGTTGGTAATCGCGGTGTTACCGGAACAAGCGAAGGTCCCGCTGGCGCCGGTCCCAGGGGCATTGAACGTCACCAATACACCGGAGACGGCGTTCCCTCCCGAGTCTTTCACAGTCGCCTCCAATTCTTGGGCGAAGGCTTTGGTTACAACAGCAGTCTGCGGCGTCCCGCTGGTCGCCATAATAGTGGCCGGGACGTGTGGATCGATTACGTGCAGAATCACCGGCACCATCGTCGCCATGGTACGCCCGGCGTATTCCACCAACGAGACTTGCCCGGTATAGGTCCCCGCAGGCAACGTAGTGGCGTCCACGCTCGCCGTCATGGTCTTGGGTGTGACACAGCAGTCCGCACCCAACGGGGTTATTTGCAGCCAAGCGCCGCCTGTGCCACTAGCCACTGCAGAACTAAAGTTGAAGTTGCTGCCTGTGCTGTTGACTTGAACTGGCTGCGAAGGCGGGTTTGGGCCGCCTAGCGACATGTTGAAGACAAGGGGGGCCGGCGGGCTGAACACATTTGGTCCGACAGTAACGCTCACCGGAATCGTCAGGATGCCGCTAGCTGCCTGCAAGACCAGCGTGCCGACGGTGGTCCCGGCGACGAGTCCGCCTCCCGGCAGTGCGGAGGTGGTTACGCCGATTGTCACCGTAGCGGGGGCCTTGCCGTGCGTCGCGGACAAGGTCAGCCAGTTGCCGCCATCAGCCGTCGTGGCCGAAAGCGCCCAATTCAACGCACCGGACCCCGCACCTCGGATTTGGACGGTTTGGGACGGGGGGTTGCTGCTGCTCGGCGCGAAGGAAAAGCTCATTTGGCCTTGAACGTTGTCAAAAAGCGCTCCGCAGTCCACAACGGTTAGAGTAATCGGCACCGTCATGGTCATGGTTCTTCCGGCATATTCGGACAAGACGACTTGTCCGGTGTAGGTCCCCGCAGTAAGCGCAGAGCCATTTACGCTGACCGTCAAGGCCTCGGTAGTGACGCAACAATCCGCGCCCAGATTCGAGACGGTCAGCCAGCTCCCGCCGCTCGAGGTATTCACCGCCGAACTGAAGTTAAAGTTAGCGCCCGTGCTAGGTATCGTGAGGACCTGTGGCAAAGGATTCGCGCCCCCTGCCGCCATGACGAAATTGATAGGATTCACCTGGCGGAAAACGTTGTCCCCCACCACGACACTCACTGGAATGGTGACGACATCGCCCGGCGCTTGAAACAGCAACTGGCCGTCGAACGTCCCGGCTAACAGTCCCAGGCCCGGCAAGTTGCCGGGGATTACATTGACGGTTACAGTGGACGGCGCTTTGCCGCTGCCTGGGGTTATGCTCAACCAGGTACCGCCATCTGCGGTGCTCCCTGTCACCGTCCAGTTCAACGTCCCAGTCCCTCCGTTGCGAACCTGTAGGGTCTGAGGAGGCAAGCCGCCGCCCGTTTTGAGGAAGAAACTCATCTGTCCTGGCATACTGTCGAAAAAGGCGGAACTGGATGGCTCCACCGTTAACGTAACCGGCACTGTCATCGCCATCGTTCTCCCGGCATACTCGGTCAGCACGATTTCTCCTGTGTAGATGCCCACCCCCAACGCCGAGCCGTTGGCATTAACTGTCAGCGTGTGAGGTGTCACGCAGCAGTCCGCACCCAAGTCGGAGATGGTAAGCCAGCTACCTCCTGAGCCGGTGCTGACTGCCGAGCTGAAATTGAAGTTTGCACCCGTGCTCGCGATAGCCACAGTCTGCGAGAGTGGGTTCGCTCCACCCACGGACATAGTGAAGTTAATCGCATTCACCTGCGCGAAAACATTGTCCCCGACAACGACACTGACGGGGATGGTGACCACGTCGCCCGCTCCATGCAAGACCACTTGTCCGCTGAAGGTGCCAGCGATGAGCCCTCCGTTGGGTAGGACTTGTGGGTTGATCGATATGTTAACGGTCGAAGGCGCGGTGCCACTCACGGCAGACGCCTTGAGCCACGCGCCGCCATCAGCCGTGCTTTTCGACAGGGTCCAGTTTAGAGCGCCTGTCCCCGCATTTCTGATCTGAATGACTTGGCCCGGCGGCGGGCTCCCTCCTGTCTTCAGGAAGAAGCTCATTTGGCCCGGCAAGACGTCGAAAAACGTGGCGGCTCCTGGGGCTTCGATGGTCAAAGTGACCGGAACGACTAGCGCCATCGTTCGCCCCGCATATTCAGTAAGGATGATTTCGCCGGTGTACGTCCCGGCCGGTACCGTAGAGGCGTTGATGCTTACCGTAATGCCCTCAGGCGTGACGCAGCAGTCTGCGCCGAGATTTGAAATCTGCAACCAGTTGCCGCCCCCTCCGGTAAATACCGCCGAGCTGAGGTTGAAGTTCGCCCCGATGCTCGCAATCGGCAACACCTGTGATAGCGGATCAGACCCGGCAAACGGCATCGTGAAGCTGATTGGATTCACTTGGGTGAAGACATTCGTCCCCACCACAACACTGATTGGAATCGTGACTACATCGTCCGTGGTCTGCAACTCGAGTTGGCCGTTAAATGTTCCCGCCGTGAGTCCTCCGCCTGGCAGTGCGGTGGTGAGTATGGCCACGCTCAACTGTGAAGGCGCTGTGCCGCTTAGGGCAGATGGGGTGATCCAGTTGCCACCATCCGCCGTACTGACAGACGCGGTCCAATGCAGCGCTCCAGCTCCCCCATTCCGGATCGGCACGGCCTGAGCCGGAGGGGTGGTGGTTGTCGTTCGGAAGAAACTCAATGCGCCTGGAAGGCTGTCGAAGAATGTAGTACCAGGCGCGGCCACCGTCAGGGTGACGGGCACCGTCATCGCTAACGTCCTACCGGCATACTCAGTGAATACGATTTCCCCTGTATAGGTCCCGGCAGCCAGTGTGGAGGCGTTCACGATTACCGAGATAGCCTCGGGGGTTAAGCAGCAGTCCGCACCCAGATTGGAGACGGACAGCCAGTTCCCGCCGGTCCCGGTGTAGACGATCGAACTGACGTTGAAGTTGGCCCCTGGGCTCGCGAGGCTAATCACTTGCGGCAGCGGATTAGACCCAGCAAACGGCATGGTGAAATTGATTGGATTGACCTGCGTGAAGACATTGGTCCCCACCGTCACACTGACAGGAACCGTGACGCTGCTGCCAGGAGCCTGAAACGACAACTGGCCGATAAAGGTCCCTGCAGTAGACCCTCCCCCGGGCAAAGACGCCGTATCGACTCCGACGGTAACCGTCGAAGGCGCAGTCCCAGCCGTCACGGGCACATTGAGCCAATTCCCGCCGTCTGCAGTGCTCGCGGTCACGGTCCAACTCAGGGTCCCAATTCCCCCGTTTCTGACCTGTATGGTCTTCGACGGGGGCGTGCCGCCTGGCGTGAGGGAAAAGCTTGCCTGGCCAGGCATATCGTCGAAGAACGTACCCCCGGCGGGGGCCACAATCAGAGTCACTGGCACGGTCATGGTTACGGTGCCGCTCGGATACGAAGCGAATACGATCTGGCCGTGGTAGGTGCCCGCCGTCAGCGAGGTCGCGTTTACGGAAACCGTAACGGCCTCGGCTGTGATGCAACAATCATTGCCTATCGGGGTGACCGATAGCCAATTACCACCTGTGGATGTGGATGGAGTGGCACTGAAATTGAAATTAGTCCCAGTACTGGTGATAGATAATACCTGAGGCAATGGGTTTGCGCCCGAGAACACAGTCGTAAAGGACAGCGGCGGCACCGGCTCAAAGCTTTGTCCCTGCAGCGGGTAGCCCAGCAAGACCGTCAATGCCAGTGCTACTCCTGCCAGGATCAGAATTCGATTAGAAGTATGGTCTGAGTTCTCCATAACGCCACTTGCTAGTTAGGACGATGCCATCTCGACTGATTCGCCGGTAGTGAATCGAGGGCTTTAGTTCGGACACGACGCGCCAGCCAAATCGCTCCCAGCCATTACGAACGAGCAGAAATCCGGTATGGGCCCTCGGTGCTGCGTCCACCATACTCGCTATTTCCCCTCGCGCCTAGTCCTAGTGATCCAGTTTTATGAGTACTGGTACTTCAGTTTTTGAAAGAGACAGACCCGGCCCTCTGACGGAAGCCGAAGCGAACTCTGCATCTCGGAAATGCCATCGGGGGCTTATTGTCTGCCACTTAGAAAGTCGCCTTTATAAAGTTTCGATTCTGGGAACTGGGCCTAGACTCGACATCCCTTTTGAGTATCTTGATCCGAGGATTGAAGGGCAGGCTCATGGACACAGAAGCCGTCTCAACCCACCTGGTCGTCCCTGATGCGGCCTGGGTATTTCAGGTCTCGGATGCCTTCCTCGCCGAGTCAAGTCTTCGTGCTGCAAATTCATTGCCTGCAGCGCAGCTAGACTCTCCCTTCGTAGGTGGGCAAAGTCGTTTAAGAGCTGCTCCAGCGACTTGTCTTCACGCTCGTTCATTTGCGCAAACCGATCAAAGGGATCAAATGGCCGGGCTTCGCCGTTCTCCAGCACGGTCCGTACCCGCGGCATCCAGTCGGTGCGCTCCCCAAAAATCAAGTGACCCACGATATCGAATGCAATCCAGGTATCTCTTCCTTCGTTGCAGCGCACCCAAGTGTTGGGGAGCCCGAGCAACAGCGCATTTAGGGTTGCGGGAGTGCGGGTAAGAACTGCGATGGCCTCAGTCAAGCTGAATTCCGTCAAGCTTGCCATGTCTACGTGGATGCACGCCCTGGCCCTCTGGACTCAAGCGACGGAGCGGAGGCCGCCAGGCGGGTCGGATGGCCGGTTCAAGTTGAACTGATGTTTGTAAGACAGCCGCGCGGGTCGAACGCGGCGGGAGCACGGCCTTGATGGCTGGAGTCTGTGGCACGAATCCTGAAGCAGGACCGACCTTCACGGGCGCTCGCTGAGGCCCCCAGCCACATTCATTTCCCCCGCCCCAAGGCACCGGCGCTAGACAGGCGCGCTTCCGCGCGAACCGTGGTCATTTTAGGCGGCGAGCGCCCGGAACATTTGCGGCTTTGAATGTTTGAGGACTAATGGCGGCTGGACAAACCACAGCAAAGAGCAAGTCCTACTAAACTGGCGTCCTGTTGCGGCGCCATAACCACCAGCAGCCGACGCCAACCGCCACGAGATATACGCCCAACTCTGGGGCAACACTCGACTCGGGAGTTCTGCAGCCGACCGCCGTGCCGCATGGACTAGATTCTTGGACGGGGAATCGTAAACAGAACTACTTCAACAATCCGGCGTGTAACATTGTTACCTCCCGCCCGTTAAGCCATTGGGATTTCAAGGGCGGAGTCCTTGGCTAGGTTTCGGCGCTGTTTGCCCGATGAGCGTTGGCGCCAGAAGCAGACCGAGGGTAGCTAACAATGTCGTCGTAGTCTTCATCATTTTTGCTCCAGGCGCGGAACACCAATCCTGGTTACTGCGTATCGATGTTCTCTTGTATATAGTGGGTTGCTGCCCACTTGTCAATGCGACCTTTGGGCAATGCGACCCTCGGCCACCGCGAACGCAGCCCGCAACCTGGCCGACTGCTCAAAGTTGCCCTCGCCAGCTTACCGCTCAGCGTGCCAAACCAAAGCTCCCCGTTCAGTTGCGCGCCCTAACACGATTTTGCAATTGTTACTTTGCCCCTTGGTTCCATTCGCTCTCTCAACCGATTGAAAACAATGCACGCACATACGGCATTCGGATTGCTATAACTTCCCCAAGTGGTGAAAGATGCTCTTGAAGAGAAGCACCATTCTCATTATTGACAGCGACTTAAGCTCTGTCTTCTGGCTCGGTCAGTTACTCGACGCGGCGGGATGTGAATCCTTGCCCGCCAAGAGTCTAACGGACGCGAAGTCTTTGCTCGCTGAACTGAGAATCAGCGTTGACTTGCTGATCGTGCGTTTCACGATGCCGGGGGCGGCCGCATTCGCCGAATCTCTGCGGTGGTCCCAGGGGCACCTGAAGACCATCGGCCTGCTCGAAGAAAATGAGGAGATATCCGAATGCAATCCGAAGATGGATGCCTGGCTTCAGAAGCCATTTTTTGCTGACGATGTTTCTAAGTTCGACTACCTGGATTTGATCGGTTGGGTTCTTGTGAAGAATATCGTGGTTCGACCCGTGTTGCCGGCCACTACGTTCAGTTTGTGCTAGTTGGCTGGAGCAATCGTCTTTCAATCCCCTCTTAACAACACTGCCCTTTGGTCCCAGAAGAACTCGCGGGATGCCTCAATAAAGCACTCGTCGAGTTGCGTAGTACCATTACTTCCCAACCTTGAACTTCTTTGTTGGCGGAAATACACTAAGTAAAGAGCGCGGTGGTTCCTGATAAGGAGCACACGCGTTTCTGACGTGGGACGAAGAAGCCCACGCGGCTAACGAGGACGCTGTGGGCTGTATGGAAGGCCGTAACACTAAGTGCAGGCTCAAGCGGACGCCGCGAGTATCCTCGTTTGCGAGGCTGAGTTATTAGAAGAGCAATCATATCTGGCAGTGCCCGCAAGGCGCCTCGGATATTCGGTTGAGTTGGCTCATGACATCGACGCAGCACTCTGCCACCTCGCCTCTTCACTGCCGGGCATAGCCGCGGTTCTGGTGGACCTCTCGAACCCTGCCTTCAGCGGCATGGAAATCCTTAGAGAAATTCGGAGCATGGATCCGGACCTGCCGATCATCGCTGTGGCCAGTTCACCCACTCCCAACGAAGTCGTGGTTGCGATGAAGAGTGGCGCGAC
This sequence comes from uncultured Acidobacteriaceae bacterium, assembly GCA_963771305.1. GTDB lineage: Bacteria > Acidobacteriota > Terriglobia > Bryobacterales > Bryobacteraceae > CAJCIT01. Next base: position 700,327 of record CAVYTS010000026.1, on the reverse strand, counting down.
CGACTTCCTGTCTAGAACGCTGACCCATGCTGACCTGCAAGTGGCGTTATCGAAGGCTTTTGAGAGGCAAGCTTTCATCCCGGCCCAGCAACAGGCCAAAGCGATCTCAGTGCCAGGCCAGGCGTTTGGCTGCCCCAGTCCCCGAATGCAAGAGATCCGTTCGCTGATCCCCACTATCGGGAGGTCGGACGCACCTGTCCTGATTCAGGGCGAGACGGGTTGCGGCAAAGAAGTGTTCGCTCGCGAACTGCACGCGAACTCTGCGCGGGCTGGCAAAGTGTTCCTGAAACTAAACTGCGCCGCGCTGCCTTCAGAACTGGTCGAGAGCGAACTCTTCGGATGTGAACGCGGAGCGTTCACCGGGGCGTTTCAGAGAAGGGCTGGGATGTTCGAGCGGGCGAATGGCGGCACCCTTCTGCTCGATGAGATCGGAGACATGGATGTCCGCCTTCAGGCCAAACTTCTCCAGGTCCTGCAAGACAATGAGTTCCGGCGGATCGGTGGCAAGGAAATCGTCCGGGTTGATGTCCGGCTCTTGGCGGCTACCCACCGGGATTTGGAGAATAGCATTGTCGAGGGCAGCTTTCGCGAGGACTTGTATTACCGGCTGAATGTCATCAACATTGAAATCCCCGCTCTGAGGGAGAGAAAAGAAGACATTGTCCCGTTGACCGAGTATCTCATTAACAAACACTTGCGGCCCGGGTCCTTTGTTCCCGCCATCACTCCGAATCTGCAGTACGCTCTGACTACCTATCATTGGCCGGGGAACATCCGCGAACTCGAAAACATGGTTCGGCGGCTCATCGTCGTCCGTAATCCCGAACTGGTGGCATCTGAATTGAACGCAAAATCGGCGCGGAAACGCCTCAGGACACCCGCGTCTACCCGCGAGTCAGCGCTGCCAGAAACACCGCGGGCTGAAGTGCACGAGATGGCAAGGGCGCCGATTTTAACCCGGGTAACAAAGGCCAATCAACAGGCAGAGGCCGATGCGATTCTCGCCGCGCTCGAGTCCACTCGATGGAACAGAAAACAAGCAGCCGTCCTATTGCAGATCGAGTACAAAGCCCTTCTTTACAAATTGAAGAAGCTCGGCTTAGACGACAAGAGCGCAGCGGTTGATCTCCCGTCCGCCGTGCACCATCTTTAAGTGCGTCGCGTTTCGACGACCTCGCGCGAACCGTCACGGGAACACCGCGAGCCGATAGGAATTTACTGAGCTTTATTAAATGCCAGCTTCATTGAGGGACCTTCGTGCTTGTCAGATCGATACCAATAACACCAGATATCGCACCGGCTTCTTGATAAACAAAACGCTACTGGCGTGTGAACCGGAAATCACACCTTTTTATCTTTGATGAAAAGCCGTTCGACGTTTATGTCCTCGCGCTCCTAGCCCACTCCTAGCCCGGTAGTGGCTACTTTGAAGTTTGAGGCTACTCACTTGCCAACCGTCAAATGCATTTGGTCTCGGCTAGTGTCCTAATCCTGCGTTGAAGAAAGATCGCTCGGAGTCCCCTGATCCGTGGTCAGCATAGCGGCAATGAACGCACAAAGCATGCTGGTTAGCCAGAGCCAATAGCCGACCGGATATCCGGTTATGTGGGTGACCCCACTTTCTTCGTTAAACGGCCCTATTGTGTCGGCAAAGAGTAATAGCGCTCCAACGAATAATGCAGCGCCGCTTGAAACCCGTGCAATTATTGTTGCGCGTTGCCGGAAAAGAAGTATCCACGAAAGCAATAACAACGGGTTGGCGAGCCAAGTGGCATTTCCTGGATTCGACGCTACTAACCCCCAAAACATCCCCAGCCACCCGATAGCGAGCATTTCAATGCCGAGGTTACCTCCGCAGCTGTGGTCCACACATAAGCTAGACAGTGCCAGACAAGCCAAATAGACGACCACGCTGGCCCACAGCCAAACCCTAGGATTTGTCGGTCTTGTGAGCAAAATCAGCATACACTACGCCGCGCGTCGTTCACTGCTGAAGAAGATCGATGCCGTCGGCGGCGCCGCCGTACCCGTCGTGGTTGCCATGACGGCAACCGAACAACGCGCATCGGCCGTTGAGCAGATATCGGGCACAACCACCACGAGCACGACCACGACAACAACAACTCCTGTGCCAGTATAAGCGGGCAGAGTCCTTGCCGCTGTAGCCCGGCTGCGCTTACGTGCCGAAGTCGGCTCACAGGTCCGAGAGATAGCTAGTGATAATTCACATCGCGCCGAACTAGGTCGCGTTTCCTCAAACACGGGCCAGAGCACATTTGCTGGTCAAGGATGGCATCATCCTTACAGATTCGGTTCAAACAGAAGGAGAATCGACTGATGCCCGAATGTTTGGTTTTTTCTCTTGCGCTACAGCGGGCGTCAAACCCAACCCTGTAACGATGAAAGATGCTGCAATTGCGGGTGATACTTGGTCGATGAACTTCATGAAACGACCTCCTCGGTTTTTTGTTTGTAGTTCTGAGTGCCTTCTGAATAACGGTGGCCTGGAGTCGCGACGACAATCTCCGCGCCGGAGACTCAGTTTGCAACTTGGTGAGAAGACATATTGCCAGCGCTCTCAGTCACTGGCAGATGGAGAACATCATATGCGTTTTCGGCGGGCTACAAGCATCTTCAGGTATGGTCGCCAATTCATGATTATTTCGGCTCGAAGCAGTCGATCCTTTCAAGTGAGGCGTCAAAACTGATGCGGACAACAGCATGCGTCGCCGGGTGTGCCTTACAAGCAGGACCTAGAAGTCTGGTCGGTGGGAATCGGGCAGAGAAAGCTGAGGCGGGCGAAGAAGGGCATGGAGGGGAGCGATAATGGATCGCTCGCGAGTTTAGAAGGAGGCGGAAGGCATGGAAACGCACACGTTTGTTGACGTCACCGAGCAGAAGAGGCTGAATGAAGCCCGAGAGGCGGGAATCCCATGGAAGAAATGGGGACCGTACCTCAGCGAAAGGCAGTGGGGCACCGTTCGCGAAGACTACAGTGACGACGGCAACGCGTGGGGCTACTTTTCCCATGACCAGTCCCGCTCCCGCGCCTATCGTTGGGGCGAGGATGGCCTAGGCGGCATCAGCGATGAAAAACAACGGCTCTGCTTCGCGCTAGCGTTATGGAACGAGCGCGATCCCATCCTGAAAGAGCGGATGTTTGGATTGACCAACAGCGAGGGGAACCATGGCGAGGATGTGAAGGAATACTACTTCTACATCGACAGCACCCCCACGCACTCCTACATGAAGTACCTGTACAAGTATCCTCAGCGGGCGTTTCCCTACCGCGACCTGGTTGAGACCAACGGCAGAAGGTCGCGCGAGGAATTCGAGTACGAACTCCTTGACACCGGCATATTCGACGACGACCGGTACTTCGACGTGTTCGTGGAATACGCCAAACAGGGTCCGGAAGATGTGCTCGTCCGCCTAACCGTTCACAATCGGGGGCCGGAGACGGCCCGCCTTCGCCTGCTCCCGACGTTGTGGTTCCGGAACACATGGTCATGGGGCGAGGACAGTACCAAGCCGTCACTGCGGCAGATAGCGCCCGGCGTCATAGAGGCATCGCATCAGGAACTGGGCGAGTACTGGCTCTCATGCGATGGAGCACCCGAGTTGCTCTTTACCGAGAATGAAAGCAACGCCAGCCGCCTCTGGGGCCAGCCCAACCCGTCCCGCTACGTCAAGGACGCGTTCAACAACTATGTGATATCGGGCCGGGCCGAGGCGGTGAATCCGGCTCAGGTGGGGACCAAGGCCGCGGCCCACTACCAGCTTGAAGTGCCAAGCGGCGGCAGCCAAACGGTGCGATTGCGGCTGAGATCCACGCCGGCGGACGACGCATTCAGCGGCTTCGATGGGATATGCGAAAGTCGCCTTGCCGAAGCGGACGAATTCTATCAGCACATCACTCCGCAATCGCTGACCGAGGATCAGCGCCGTGTGCATCGCCAGGCGTTGGCGGGCATGCTGTGGGGCAAGCAGTTTTACTACTTCGACCTGGAGAAGTGGCTCGAAGAGCATCAAAGTCACCCACTGGCACAATCCGCCAAGCACGGCGTGCGCAACACCGAATGGTTCCACATGCTCAACGCGGACATCATCTCGATGCCCGACAAGTGGGAATATCCGTGGTACGCCGCCTGGGATCTCGCCTTCCACACCGTCGCGCTCGCGCTGGTGGACTTCGATTTCGCCAAAGAGCAACTTCTGCTGATGCTGCGCAACCTCTATTTCCACCCCAACGGGCAGATTCCCGCCTATGAGTGGAACTTCAGTGATGTCAATCCCCCCGTGCACGCCTTTGCCACGTTGTGGCTCTACAAGTACGAGCGCACCCTCGGCCGGTCCGATCCTCGTTTCCTCGAGCGGTCGTTCCAGGGCTTGATGCTCAACTTCAATTGGTGGGTCAACCGCAAGGATCCTTCCGGGCGCAACGTCTTCGCCGGGGGCTTCCTGGGCCTGGATAACATCGGCGTCTTCGACCGCAGCGCCGAACTGCCCACCGGTGGCTCACTGGAGCAGGCCGACGGCACCGCCTGGATGGCATTCTACTGCCAGTGCATGCTCGAGATGGCTCTCATCCTGTGCGATTACGACCCGATGTACGAAGACGTGGCCTTCAAATTCCTCCAGCATTTTATGTGGATCGCCTATGCCATGGACCGCATTGGCGCGCATCACGATAACATGTGGGACGAACAGGATGGCTTCTTCTATGACGTGCTGAGGCTGCCCGGCGGGAACGCCATGCGCTTGAAGGTGCGCTCGCTGGTGGGGCTTTTGCCGTTGTGCGCGTCCACCGTCTTTGACGCCGATGCCGCCTCTCGCCATCCGAAACTGGTGGAGATGATCACCCTGTTCCGGAAACGTCATCCGGAGCTGGTGTCTCATCTGGCACCGATGGACGAGGGCTTCATCGGATACAATGGACGCCGCCTGATGTCGATCCTCAACCAGAAGAAGCTGGTGCGGGTGCTGGGCTACATGCTGGACGAGAATGAATTTCTGGGGCCATACGGCATTCGTTCGCTCTCCCGGTATCATCTGGATCACCCGTTCACGTTCTTGGTCGGTCATCAGGAGTTCAAGGTGAAATACCTGCCGGCCGAGTCGAATACCGGGATGTTCGGCGGGAACTCCAACTGGCGAGGTCCGGTGTGGATGCCGGCCAATACGTTAGTCATCCGGGCGCTACTGAACCTCTACCAGTTTTACGGCGACGAATTCAAGGTGGAGTGTCCCACCAGCTCCGGCCAATATATGACGCTGTTTGAGGTAGCAGAGGAGATTACGCGCCGGCTGACCGGAACGTTCTTACGCAACGCCACTGGCAAGCGTCCGGTCTATGGAGGGACGGCCAAGTTCCAACAGGATCCGCATTGGCGCGACCTCATTCTTTTTTACGAGTACTTCCATGGTGACAACGGAGCAGGCCTCGGCGCCAGCCATCAGACAGGCTGGACCGGCTTGGTCGCTCCCATGCTTGATGTCTTCGGCCGTCTTGACGCCAAGGCTGCTCTAAAGACTGAGCGGGTACGTCTTGCTGACCGGCTCATGAGAGAGCAGGTAGGCGGAGAGAGGCCTCGTGAGTAATCGCTCCGAAAGGTCTCTCCGGAGAACTGCCGATGGTTGCACGCGACGTGTGGCCGCTGGTTTCGGTTCCGATATTAATTAACTGATAACGCCTTGCCGGACGCGGACAGACCCATCAGGCAGCGTATCCCCGTGCCAGCCACGAGGACACTAAAGCCGAGGGACCAAAGACCCAAAGATCAGCTGCGAACGAATGCCAAAGAAAAGCCGCTTGAATAGCCGGATGAGGCCGATATCATGCCGGGATGAACTCGGCGAGCAAGACTCAGAATCTCCGCCAAGGCGAATTGTCTAGATGGCCTCAAAGAAACGCCCCCGGTTTCGGAGGATTACTGGGGGCGTTTTCGCTTTCAGCACCGTGTACGCAACCATAGCGTCCGACGGCAGCATAGGGTTTGATAGATGTTAACAGCATTACACTTCTCTCAACACTGGTGTTTATTCTAGGCTAGGTGTAGGCTAGGTGAAGGCTAGGTGGCGTGGTGCACAATGAGCCACAAGACGCACGGCTGATGATTTTTGTGGGTAGTTTCGACCCTCACTTCGGAGGAGGCATGTTTGGCTGCTCTCCTTCAAAGGGTGCACCGGTGCCGTGCACTGGACAGCGCCAGTCGCCGAAAGTTGTTTTGTAACAAATACCAGCAATGGGAGCCGCCTTTGTAACCGTACAATTCTTGCCCTTGGCGGGAACACCACCCCCAGCAGCACCAGGGGGCTGACAATGATAACTATCAGCGGTTCCCCGAATCGGGTACACCGGCTGCGAGTTGTCGATGTCTTCATTGCCGACGTCAGTATAAGCGGAAAAGGGCCGTGATTTGCCGATTTCGACCTGCACATTCTCCATCAACCAAATACAGCATCCCCCGGTCTTTTCTGCGCCGCATCGGACGTAGTCTTTCGCCTGGCTTGACGACGGCCCGCCCTTGACTGGTTCCTTGGTTGCCTTGCAGACAAACGGATCCCGCGTATCATACTGCTTACCCACACCGGTCTGGCCGCACGCCAGCCCGATTGTGCCGGCAAAGGTTAGTACCGCCAGAATAATTCTTTTCAATTTTGCTCTCCTTTTATCACCGCGTTGCAAACCAAATCATCCACGTCATTTTCCGGAATGGCGCACACATAGCGCGCGTTTGCTGATGCTGACAGTGCGGATGAGGGAAGCCCGCTCTCCGTTGATAAAGTCGAAACCCCACGCCTCACTGGAAGCTTTGCCCACACTGTTGCTCCACGCGAAGTCCGAAGACAGTGTTATTCCCGCCTTGATATGGCAGTCCGCTTATCCGCACTTGCTGACTTCCCCACCGTCATACATCGCCGCAATTTCCTCGATCGTCGGCAAACGCCAATTCGAGTAGCCGCCCAAGTGTAGGTCGGCGCAGTAACTATTGGACTGCCTCCAGTCAACATCAGTCCCGTTGTCCTGCCTGGCCCACGTTAGCCCACTTGCCAGGTCGGTCCAAGTGCTCTCGCTATTGCCGGCGTAGCCGACGGTGGGCAGTGCTAACGATCCGACCATAAGCACAATGAGGACTGAGCGAGTCTGGCTCGGTTTCATACGACCACCCCTCTTCCTTATTTCAATGAAGGTTTCATCCGGGATTTCCATGTTGGCTCCTTAGCTCCAGGCAATATAGATGCAATTGCCCGATGACCCTGCGAGTGAGATTAGCCAAGGCCTTAGCGAGTAGCCTTATGAAAACATGCTGAGTCGCCTCTTGATAGTGGGCCAAGTCCTGGTACAAAACGGCTGAATAGTACGCTTCCCCGGAGCCGGGTGACGATTCTTGCGAATCTGGACGGCAAACGGATGAAAGGGACAGTACGAAAGCGCTTGCAGGTCGATGGAGGGTCAAGCAAGTATTAGTCCAGATCCACGCCAGGCAGCCGTGTTCAGGAGGAAAGCGGGAGGCGGCCGCTTCGTGCCTTGTACTTCAGCGGATGAGGCTGTCCGCGGCTTTGCTTCCGATAATACAAATTAACAGGCGCGTCGAAGGTCGCACCCCGCGTGACGCTCGTTTCACGGGAAGTTACATATCAGTCGTTTCATCGGCAGGGGTCAGACTATCCGGGAGACTGTCGCCGTTACGGTCATCGGCTTCCCGTTTCTGAGGATGCGCAGTTGCTTCCGCTCTCCTGCGGCTCCAGACAACGCTCGAGCGGCCTTCGTAAGAGTGTAGGGTGCTTTGCTTAGATTGCCAATCTGCAGAATGACATCGCCTGGCAGTACGTTTTCGCGCGTTATTGTCGATGCCGAGGATGAGACTGCTCGCACGACAAGCTCCCCTGCAGCGTCAGTGTCGAGCACGAGTCCGACCGTGTCGAAATCATTCACTTGGTTTTTGCCGGAAGGCTTCAGGAATAGCAGCTGCTCGGGATAGTCGATCTCTACCCTGAATTGGCTGAGGACATTGCCTCCGAGGGCTCCCACGATTGGGACAGGAGTCTCGTATGAGGTCGCGCTGTACGTCTGATCCGGCCGCGAGGCCGCCGCTACGTGGACGACCGTGAACGATCCTAATTGAAGGGCCGGAATCCTCAGTAGAAGAGCGTCGTCCGCAGCTCCATTCACGTTCGCCGGCCCGACGGCTCCAGTGCTTCGCGGCCAATCGGGATGTTCCCGCGACCATCTATGCAGGAGATCCTCCCGAAGCAGCGTGAGTTTCGTTCCCGTGTCAAGCAGAAATCCGTACGTTGTGCCGGCGATGCTGACTTCGACTCTTGGGTGTCCGCTGGAGGCAAGATAGGGAGAAGACAGGCGCTCACCCTGGTGCGGAATTGTGCCGGGTTCGCCGATCGACAGCAGTTGCCGCGGATAATCCGGAACTACCTGATATGCTCCAGGGCCTTGCCCGGAAGCAGCCCCTCCACCGTGTCTCTGTTAGTGAAGCTGGTTGCGCCGAGGTGCACGAACGCCTTGCTGGTTCTTAGATCGACCGGCATTCGCCCGACATGTGCTGCCGGTACATCGACTGCACGGAACCGCTGCCCATCCTCGGATAACTCGGCTCCCTCAGGTTTGAGTCCGAGATCCGTCGCGAGCCCTTCGTCGAGGATGACGGCACCACCCCCAGAGTCGAAGATAAACCTCGCAGTCCTTGAGCCGCCGTCCTGCCTATTGAACTTGAGCGTGACAATAGGTGCGTTGCCTTCGACGGACATGGGGACTGTCACATGATCTACTACATTTCGCCCTTGAGCATGTATGCGTGGCCAGCCCAGAATCGCAATGCACGCAATCGCAAGGGTTGAAACTCCAAGACGGCATAGCATGGCGTCGGCAGCCACTCCCAGCCTGTCAGCGCTCCATGACGGCGAAGACGTCGCCTGTGGGTACGGAACGGACGGATGCAACGGTCATACGAAAGAAGCCACGCTCGATGCTCCGCCACTTCAAGACGCTTCCGTCTTTGACGTTGATGCGAAACAGTTGTCCGGACGCATTTTGATACAGTCCTTCGGAAGCCAAGCCATACAGAAATGTTCCGGTTCGATCTGCGACGACCGTGGAGAAGTGTAAGCCGATAGCAGTGCGGCCGGTGACGCGGCCCGTAGCGGGATCAATCATCCAAACCCCTCCTGGTACGGGGACGTGACACTGCACTCTGCGGTCTACTTTGAAACCGAATGGTTCGTAGAGAAACACCTTGTCTCCAGCTGCCAGGAGCTGACTGAAGGCCGGTTCCGCGCAGCCGGGCGTCTCGCCGTAATCCTCCACCGGCACTCCCAGCCCCAGTTCAGTCGTGTCTGGCGACACCATCCAAAGGTTTCCTGAGTTCTGTTTTGATCCAGCAATGAAATAGAAGTGCTCGCCGGCCCAGCCCCCGCTCGCACGCACTTCTCCTCCCGACTGGGGAGGGGTAAGTTCCCGCACGAGTTCGCCGCGGGTCAGGTCAAACAACTCGAGCGCGGGACCTTGAAAGTTTCTCACTCCGAAACCCCAGTGGCCATCGGGAGAGACGTGCATCAAGCTGTAGCGCATGCCCGTAATTGGGCCACTGTGCGAGAGTGAAGAGGCCGGAAACACCACCCCATCAGAGAACAGGAACTGGCCGCGCGAGCTTGACCCGGGGATAGAAGCTGCGACTGTCGCTTTCATGGTGGCAAGGTCAAGTGCGTACAGGACGCAACAACCTCGGGTATCTGACGGAATCGGGCCCTCCACGTAGACTTTGGAGCCGTCCGCGCTTATCGCGACGCCGTTGAATCCGACGCTTCCATCCGGGAAGGCGAAATGGACGCGAGCGAGCGTTTCAAGTGTTACGGGATCGATGATTTCGAGAAGTGGGGAGCGGCCCGCAATGACGACGACCTGTCGCGGGTCTTGAGCCGACAGAACCGAACACGCCGCGAGGGCGATGACAAGTCGGATGCTAGCCACGGCGACCTCCTCCATGCGTTCTGTACACGGGACAAGACCATTATGGGGCTTTTTGCGCGCGCATCAGGGCATCGACGCGGCAAAATTGTTACTCGAACGGAGTGATTCGGAAAACTGTCCCGCGGAGCTACCGATATCACGTCATATCGTTCCGATACCCGTCAAAGTGCAATAACTTCCGGATGCGCCGCTATCCGGCCAGCAGGCCTCGGCTACCTACACCAGCCCACGAAGGCGCATCCGGACTTTGCCAGCACTCTTGATTGCTTGCGCGCGATAGCCGTCAAGCTTCAGTTTCACGAGCCGGCTATCGTCTCCACTACTTACGCGCCGTCGGATAATAATTCGGAAACGCCGGGCGGCGCAGCTTAGGCGGGGGATTCGTCTTCAGTTCGTCCATCACCACCTCCACGGCCTTCTCCAACTGCGGATCATGACCTCTGCTTACCAGCGCCGGATCCTGCACCACTTCAATATCTGGCGCCACGCCGATATTCTCCACTTCCCACTCGCCCGTGATCGGGTTGTAAATGCCCGAGCTCGGCGCCGCCACGAACCCACCGTCCATCAGCGGCGGCGCTCCGTTCATGCCCACGAGACCTCCCCAGGTGCGCGTCCCGATCAGCTTGCCAACGCCGGAGCGTTTGAAGTACCACGGCATCGCGTCGCCGCCCGATCCCGCGCGTTCGTTTATCAGCATCACCTTCGGTCCGAAAATTCCCTGCGGCTGCAGCAGTGGCTCGCCTACCCGATTTGACGCCGCGCTCAGGGGCCTGCGGCTGAGGATCTCCGCGATGTCGGTCGCCAGCAGGCCGCCACCGTTGAAGCGCTCATCTATGATGGCCGCGTCCTTCCCGATCTGAGCATAGAAGTAGCGGTTGAACGCGGTCAGCCCCCCGTTGGCTGTGTCCGGCATATAGATATAGGCCACCTTGCCGCCGCTCAGCTGATCCACTTTGCGCCGGTTCTCCTCGATCCATGCCAGATTCCGCAGGCGGCTTTCGTCCGCCACCGGAACCACGGTCACCTCGCGTGCGCCCGAGCCCGATGCATCCGGGCCCACCTTCAACGCGACGGATTTGCCCGCCAGCCCCTCGAAGAAGCTGTAGACATTGCTAGGAGGGCGCACGTCGCGCCCGTTGACCTCCAGCAGATACTCGCCCGCCTTTACGTTCACTCCCGGCTGAGTGAGCGGCGCCTGCAGTTGAGGGTTCCAGTTCTCCCCGCTATATACGCGGGCAAAGCGATACCGGCCCCCGGCGACCTCGTAATCGCAGCCCAGCAGCCCGGTCTCGACGTGCTTGACCTCCGGCGTGTCGCCGCCGCCCGTGCCCATGTGGCTCACCACCATGTTGCCCAGCATCTCCCGGAACAGGTACGTCAAATCGTTCCGCGACACGATGCCGTCTAGGTACGGCTCATACTTTTTCTCCGCCGCCTTGAGGTCCAGGCCGTGGATGTTGCGGTCGTAGAACCAATCGCGCTCGATCCGCCAGGCCTCGCGGTACATCTGCCTCCACTCCTCGACCGGGTCAACCCGCACTTCGATTCCGCTGGTCTTCAACGCGCCCTTGTTCCCACCGCCGGGCGCCGGCTCCGCGCCGCCTCCGCCCGATCCACTGGGCGCGGGCCGCAACGGGGCGATGATCCAGTTGTCGCCCTCCCGGTAGAGCGCCTTCTCTCCGCCGAAGGACATCTGGAAGCTGCTTACTCCGGAGAGGGCGACGTCGCTCTTCCGGGTTTTGAAATCATAGCGGTGCACCGTGAGCCTGGGGGGACCGGGGTCCTCGCCAGGCGGCACTGCCTCGATCGCGAGAAGCGTCCCGGCCTTCCCCACTTGGAGCGCCGTGTATCGCCGCGGCGGCATGGACACGGAGAGAATCCGTTGATCGATGCCTTCCAAGTCGATCTTGACGTCTTTGATCTTGGTGTTCTTGGCTTCGGCCGCCTCGCCTTTGGGCTTGCCCGTATCGGCAGGTTTGTCGGGAGCTTTGCCGTCACTCTTCGTTCCCTCCGGTTTTGCTTCGTCGCCTTTCTGATCGGCAACCTTCTCCTCGTCGCTTTCGGGAGCAAACGGCGAGGGCTGCGTCTTGTCTAGCACAGCCAGGTAAATCGAACTGGTCGCAGTGGCCGACACTGCGTGAATGTCCAGTCCCAGGCTTTCTCCGGAATTCGTGCTGGCGGTGAAGAAGAGGTACTTGCCGTCTTTGTCGAACACGGGGTTCATGGCATCGCTCAAACCATCGGTCACCTGCGTGGACTTGCCGTCAACGGTCGAATACAAATGAATGGCGCTCAGCTCGTTCGGCAGCACTTTGGAATACGCCAGCCATTTGCTGTCTGGTGACCACTCGCCAGCGATGTTGCCCGCGCGCATCTGGTAAGTATCCTGCGCGACTTCCACCTGCTTCCCGCTCTCCAGATCCACGTACCCCAACCTCTGAAAACTGTCTACCAGAGCCACCTTCTTGCTGTCCGGCGAAAATCTGGGCCAGTGATAGAATCCCGGCTTCAGCGCGATCTTCTTCACTTCGCCGGCAGCCGTCTGTGGATGCAGGTGGAGCGCGTACTCGCCTGATTCGTCCGACAAGTACGCGATCCACCGTCCGTCCGGGGACCATTGTGGATCGCGTTCCATTACGCCTGGCGAATTCGTGATGTCGCGAGCATCGCCCTTCTCCGCCGGAACAGTGATCACTTCGCCGCGAGCCGTGAACACAGCACGAGCGCCGTTTGGCGAAACTGCTGGCGAGCCCAGGGTGCGCCCCACATTGACCAATTTCGCGCGGACCTCTGTGAAATCTCCCTGCACCCGAATGGGGACCGGCTTGGTCTTCCCGGTCTTCAGATCGTAGAGCGAAATGTCACCGAACTGCTCGTAGACAATCGCATCCGGCCCGAGCGAGGCTGACTTCAGATCGAGTCCGCGGTTCTGAATCGCCTCCTTCACCTCCTTCGTCTGAATGTCGTAATAGAACAGGCGCGCAGTACCATTGCGGTCGGAAATGAAGTACACGCGATCGCCCGCCCACATCGGGTTGAAGTCATTCGAATTCGTCCTTGGCACAGGAGTTATGCTGCTGTCGGACAGGCGTGCCAGCCAGATGCGGGATGTGGCGCCCCCGCGGTACTCCTTCCACATCCCAAACGCCCGCCCGACCGGTTCGTAGGCGATCGATTGTCCGTCAGCCGACATCGATGCCGCGTATCCCGTGGGCAGGGGTAGTTTCTCTTCCACTCCTCCGTCGGCCGGCACCGTAAACATCTCGCCGTAGCGCGAATAGGCGCTCCGCGTGGAAGTGAAAATGATTCTCTTGCCATCGGGCGCCCATCCGAGGACGCGGTCTGGCGCGGGGTGCCAGGTCAGGCGCTTGGGCACGCCGCCCGACGCTGGCACCACAAACACATCCACATTGCCGTCATACTCGCCGGTGAAGGCGATGTGCGTACCATCCGGCGAAAACACTGGATCGGTCTTGCTCCCGGTGCCGCTCGTGATTCTCACCGCATCCCCGCCGTCGCGCGGCACGCTCCAAAGATCGCCCGCATACACGAATACGATGTGAGTCTTGTTCAGTGTTGGCTGTTGCAGGAGCAGCGGTTCGGCCCCGGCACAGAGCGCTCCGACGGCCAGGACCCCAAGAATCAGACGCACACTTCCTCCTTGTCAGCGACTCCTCAGAATACATGAAAACACCGTGATGCACCGACCGCCTGGAACTGACGACCCGCGCAGGGAACGGCATCCCAAAAGAGCCCGCCCCGCCTAAGCCCTGAGGCCGGCTAGTCTCGACCGCGTCGAAGGCCGGAGAGCCCGGGGCCTTACTTGAACCGTTGGCGAAAACCGCGAACCTGTCGGAGCGCTCTGACGCCTTGGAGAATTTGCGATTTGGCGGGCGCTCCTCTCAGATAATGCAGCGCAATGCGCGTCGAGCGGGGCGATGCACGGTGATACCGCCCGAAGAGTCCCCTTACCGGAATATGGCGTCCAGGATGTTTCGTCGGGCACGCTGAGCCACCGACAATCGTCAGCTCCGGGCGCGGGACCGTTGTTACCCGGCCCGGATAGCTACCGATAAGGGACGTTAACGCCCGCGCCTAGATTCGGCATACGACAACTTCAAGCCGGCTCGACACGACAAAACTCAGGCGCTCACCTTAACCGCTTGAGTTACCTTGCCCAGCGTGTGTCCTCCGGTAAATGTCTCAAATGTTCCCTCCAGGGTGCCTTGCTGTCCCCCAGCTCGCCAAAGACTCCATTTATACTGCCACTCCTCCGGAATCCTGCCCAAGTCCACCAGTTCGGGCCACACACCGCCGCGCTTAGTCATGAGCTGTGCATTGAACAGGCAGCTCTCGAAGTCTAGATGCCCTTTTACGTTGCAGCGAAGATTGGATATCTCATGCGCAATTCGGTATTCGCCGGAGAATGGCTTTTTCCGTTTCGAAGGGGCAGCTGCCAGTTCGAATGTCAGTCGCCCCCTTGCCATTCCAGATCCACCTGAACCTACACGCGGAACGAGCAAATGAACTTCGGCCTTGAGGATGGCGGTGCTCCCCGAACGAATACGAATGCCACGCCACACTTTTAAGGCAACCTCGACTTTCCACTGACCTGTGTAACCATGCACGACCTGCGTCCGGGGTATCGGTTCGGCCGTCGCGAGCAACTTGGACGCCCAGGTCCGAAGCTGCTGGCCTGCACCTTTTCCGACTCCGGCGCTGACTCTACCGGAGTTTCCCTTCCCGAGTATCTTAATGACATCTAACCCCTCGAGGTCGCTCGGCAACTGTGCATCCCCAAACTGGCACAAGACAACGTTGGGGCGCCCGAGGCGGGCGGACATCAGCCCATATTCAAGCATCACGTTTTCACGGGGAGCCCTAACCGATTCCGCACGGAGTTTTGTAATATCGTCCGGGGTCGCAATGATTACAGCGCCGGTAAAACTAGATAGAGCCTGCTCGAGTGATTCAAGTATGATGAGCGACGGGTCGAAAACCTTTGTCCAAGGCACACATTCTACGTCAGCTACCGTTGCGAGGCACCTTTCGATAGGGTCAATTCTGCTCTGGCCTTCTGAGGAAGAGGCTATGAAAATGCGGCGCTTCAGAAAGTTATCCTCCGAATGGAAAACAGCATCGCAGCGCGTCTGCTGCGACGAGGGCGACCCTAAGATTGATGTTCGTCGGTATACATCGGGCTTGTCAATCCGATACTGGGAATCAACTTGCGGAGCCGCTCATCACATCGGAATCCGCTGAGTTCGGACTGAGTTATCAAGAGCGCTCGGATCTACCCGTTTCCGAAGAAGTGTTGGGTTCCAACCTTACTGGCCGGCATTCGATTCGTATCGTCGCTGGTGGCCTGCACACGCGGAGTTTCCTAACCAAACGGGTTCGCGGAAGTTTCGGTGCTCGCCGCGTTTCCGATATGGCTGGATAACGTCCCCTTTGGGGCTTGTGGACACAACGACGGACTGGCAGGCTATCGTCGGCTCCTTTGTCGCTGATGACGATTCAGCTACCTTCCAAGAACCGGACTTCCGAGGTCCTGGGCCGAAGATCGAGGCATCCGGCGATACGTAAACGCTTCGGCGTTATCGCGTGGAGCGCTCTCCTGTGAGCGACTCCGCGTAATCAATCCCGCGTCCGCAGGCGCAGTGCGGAGTGACACCAGCAGCTACCACCCGAGCCAATAAACGGGAGCAAGTGCTGCGAACTCGGGCTCTGGCGGCTGACGGCCCATCGCATCAGCGAGATCTTCGGCGTCCGGCTCAACAAGCGACTGCGCGGCAAACTGGCGACGGTCATCGAGCAGATCGAGCACGGTCATCATGTCTTCCGGGCCTATTGGAAAAACTCCTTCCTCAAACAGTATGAAAAGTTTTCCCGGTTCCTGCGCAACGAACTGGTTTCCAACAATCTGCGCGATTTCGGATTGAAGAAGGGTCTCAATCATCTCGATGCCGTGCGCAAACGATTCCAGATCATTACGGATCGTTTCGCCGATTGCCAGGCCCACTGGCTCAACGTCCATGTGGATTTCCCGCTGCTGCAACGTCTAGCCTTGCCCGTGACGATCGGTACCGTCCGTTACCCCGGAATCAAAATCCATGAACCGCGGATCATTCGCCTGATGGAAGTACTCCTGCATGGTGCCACCACCGTCGGCGGCTGGACGGCCAAACAGATTCACCAAGCTGTGCTCACCACCTTCGACCTTTCCGCCAAAACCTACGGTCTGAACCAACTCCGTTACGACCTTCGCAAATTGAAAGGTCATGGTCTGCTCGAACGCGACGGCCGCCGCTATGCCTACCGCCTCACTTCCAAAGGACTACAGGTTGCGCTGCTGTTCCTGTTCTTCCACAAGCGCCTCTGCGGCCCTCTCGCCAACAGCCGCTTCCACCACAAGCCTGATCCCGCATCTCGACCAAACACCAAATTAGAAGCCGCCTATCACAAGGCCGACAACGCGATACAGGATATCGTCGACCTGCTGGCCGCCGCCTGATGTTACCTCTTCAAATGTTGAAGTATTCTTGTTTACGATCTTCGATCCAAGAATCTAGGGGCCTGACCCAAGGGCAATACCTCCAAGATCTGTAAAAACAAGAGATGGGCCCGGACCTCACCGCTCAGGCGATTCAACTCCTGCTTGAAAAGGGGTGGCCCATACTTCCATCAACTGGAGCACACAAGAAGCCCTGCATCAAATGGAAGCAATTCCAAACGCAGCTTCCGACGGTCGAACAGTTGCGGGGGTGGGGTCAGAGCCTTAGACCAACAAGATGGGGCTTGGTGACCGGCAGTTTCGCTCGCGTCGTTGTTATCGATTTCGATGGCGACGCGGGCCGCACGTTGATGGAGCAGTGGAACATCAACCCGCACGTGCGCACTGGCTCGGGCGGATTTCACTGGTACCTTCAGCATCCCGGGTGGCCGGTGCCAACGCTTAACGCCAAGAGCAGTAAACACGCTTGGCCGTGGCCTGGCGTAGACATCCGTGGCGATGGCGGCTTCGCTGTTCTCCTAGGGCGCAATAAGAACGGCCCATACGTGCAGCTTCGCGATCTCGATCCAGAACGCTTCGACGTCTTGCCGGAAGAGCTCCGGACTTTTCTCCACAACCGCGGCCTGAAGCAGGACGCGATTCCGACGCGTGACCCGCTCAACCACCAACCAACGATCGTAAGCGGCAGCCGCGTGGCGTTAGAGCCTTTGACCTACAGCGCGTTGGATATTGCGTCTAGAAATGGCCGCAACAATGCTGGTTTTTGGTTGGCCTGCCAGCTTCGAGACAACGGCTATGCCTTTGTGGACGCCGAGGCTGGGATGCGCGATTATCAGTCTCGGGTATTCCCCACTAACACGAAGGGTCAGCGCGAACCTTACGAGGAGAGCGAGATGATGGCGAGTCTGCGTCAAGCGTACTCGCAAACTGCGCGGGACCCATGGGAAAGACCCAGTCCACGCTCACAGGTTGGTAGTGCATCGCCAGAGACGGCCTCTTACGAACAGGGCCAGCGCGGCGAGAAAGGTTTCTCCTCTCAAAACTTCTCCTCTCTAAGAGGTGCGGCAGCTGAAGGCAACATTGCGGATCCAGCCCTAAATTTAGGTTTATACGTGGGACACAGGGGTGAACCACTAGTGGGACATGTGAGTGAACCAGTTTCTCGCTCGAGGTATGCCCGGATTCCACTTGAAGTATTATTCGATTCACGATTGACTGCAAGAGCTGTTCGAGTCTATGAAGTGCTCGCCTCGGCATGCTGGCACGGCTCAGAGGTCGAAATTGGCAAGAGACGAATAGCGGCCCAGATCAAAATGGCCGAGCGTTTAGTGCTCGAGAGCCTAATTGAACTGGAGGTCGCTGGGCATATTGAGAGGTTACTGAGACAACGTGGACAGCGTGGACGATACCGCCTCTTTTCTCCCCTGTTTTGCGAAAAGGGAGTGCCGGCATCGAAGAGGTTATTGGAGCGAAGTGGTATCGCCCCCCGATCGTGAAGGAGAAACTCGCTCCCATTTGCAAAACGGCAACTCTCTGAAACTGTCAGCGTCGCGCCAGGCTTTCGCCACTGACGTACACTTCGTGTCCTCGTTCTTTAGCACCGTGGCGGCGGTAACTATAGCACAAAGGCCCATTTCTGGAGTCGCGGGGAAGTTAGTTGAGCATCTTCCTATTAGCATTAAAGGCCAAGGAATCCGCGTAGCTTACTGATAGCCAAACAGTTAGGCATTTCCGCGGTCATTTTCTCGTCGGTGCTTCGTCAGAGTGTCGGAGCCTTTGTCTCCAGAAATGGCCGAATTTGCCAAGGTTGTGGTATGTACAGCGACCGTTCATATGCTGCCACTGAATATCACATAGTAAGCTGGCACGCTTGTCCGGCATCAGCCGATTCACAATCCACACGTTTGAGCTCGGCGCCGGTTACCTCAGCGCCGCGGAACGGCACCACCTTGCGAGCAGAGGCTGAGTGGGTCATCTCGCCTGTCGCAGGTATCAAGCTCAGGGATTCCGTGTCTTCGAGGACAAAATGACTGAGAAACTCCTGACCGATGAACTCGCTGCGCGCGTCCTCGGCTCGCGGCTAATGCCGGGCCGCTACATCAAGTCCGGGCCTAGTTGTTTGCTGCGATCAAGATTCTGGCCACCAATCGATCTTAGGGACACATTTACCCCACTCGATTCTGCAATTACGCCCTGTTGGCTGCTCGCCGTACTAGGTGGCGTCCTCACCTCGCAAGTGCGTATGGCGAGCCTGATTCGAAACCTCACCGCCGACCTGACCACCTGCCAACCACTTGGAATTCAACTGGAGGCGAAATGTTGAGCGTCGTGAAAGCACGTACCGAACCGCTCCGGTGGATAGAAGAGGCATTGCTTACGATCGGCGTTTTATTTGAGCCTGACGATGTGATCGAACTTCGTGCGCTGGATGTTGGCCGAACTCCAGACCGTGCCGGCGTGACGCATTCCGGCTACTTTAACCGCGAAAACGAGCAAGCAATCAGAGTCGCGCTTCAAATGCTAGACGGCAAAGCGGAGGGTATCTACCTTGTCTTGAACCGCTTCAATCCTGATCTGCTGGCGCGGTCAAACAACCAGATCAAAGCAAGGCCGAAACACACCACGAGTGATGCAGACATCCTTGAGTGGCGCTGGCTATACGTCGATTTGGACGCGGTCCGGGCAGCCGGGATTTCAGCGTCCGACGAAGAGCATGGCGCTGCGCTTCAGCGGATTGAAAGTGTGCGTGAGTTCTTAGCCGAGCGCGGATGGCCTAATCCAATAGTTGCTGATTCCGGCAATGGTGGGCATCTGTTATACCGGCTGCCGGCGCTTGATCTGAAACGTGCCGCCGGTCTCGTAAAAAGGTGCCTACGCGCTCTCGCAGCGCGCTTTTCGGACGCAGTCGTCAAGGTAGACGAGTCAACCGCCACTGCAGCTCGCCTTTGCAAGCTCTACGGCACGATGACGCGCAAAGGTGATTCGACGCCCGATCGGCCCCACAGGCGCTCCGCGCTGATCGAGACACCAGCGCGAGTCGAGGCGGTCTCGATCGAAGCCCTGGAGGCGCTTGCTCCTGAAGTGGAGGCGGCTGGTGCGCCATTTGCCACCACGGAAACGGCAGCGCCTACCGGCGGTGCTTTCAACGTTGATGGCTGGCTTGCGCAGAGCGGCCTCGAAATCATCAAGGGGCCAGAGGCATACAAGGGTGGGGGACGACGATGGACGCTGCAGCGGTGCCCGTTCAATCCCGAGCACGAGAAGCCGGTCGTTATCGAACTGGCTAGCGGTGCACTCGTATTCAAGTGTTTGCACAACAGTTGCGCTGAAATGGATTGGCACGCCCTCCGCCGCCACATCGACCCTGATTACAGGGAGCCTGCGCGATCAGCGCAGCCGATGAGCGTCTCAATAGAGCACTCCCCTCTAATTACCGACTTGGCTCAGATTCCAAGTGTGTTTTCGCTGGAGTCCCGACTCGATTGGTGCGTTGACGGGATGATTGCGCAGGGCAGCATCACCCTCATCTGCGCGGAGAGCGGCGTTGGAAAGACCTGGCTAGCCTATTATCTTTCCGGCTGTGTGGCTCAAGGCAAGCCCGTTCTGGGACGCCCAGTCCGCCAATCCAAAGTTCTGTACCTGGACGGTGAAAACCCGCTCTACGTTGTAAAGCAACGATTGCAAGACCTTGGCATCTCCGAAACTCCAGACCTCATCGTGTGGGGAGGATGGAATCTGGCGCCACCGGTCGGACCTCATGACCGGCCTGTAATCGAGTTCGCCAGGCAGCACAAGGGCCTGATCATCTTTGACTCATTGATCGAGTTCCATCCTGGTTCCGAATAGTCCTCAACTGAGACGCGCGCCTTCATGCGCTTCTTTCGTGCCCTAGCAGGCCACGGAGCCACCGTCGTCGTGCTCCATCACACGGGAAAGGCCGAGACGTCAAAGCTCTACCGCGGGTCTTCCGACATTAAAGCCGCAGTCGATACCGCATACCTGCTGTCGAGCGCATCGCAGCATCCTAACGCGCTAAGTCCGCTGTCGATGACCTTCTTCAAGGCGCGGTTGGCGCCGGGCCAGAACTTCAGCATGAAGTTCGTAAAGGGCCTGGGGTTCCTTCCCAACGAACAACCTGGGTCGAGTAAGACGGTCGAAGAGGCCATTGAGACCATCCTCGAAGCAAACCCGAACAGCAATCAGAGTGAGCTTGTACGGTTGGGTCAAGCCCAGGGATGGCCCAAAGGGAAGATCGAAGCCTGTCTCAGAACTGGACCCTGGTCAAGATGCGATGGGCCAAACCGATCGATTCTATACAGGCTGAGAACGGAGGCGCTTGATGGCGATGCCTCCAGAGTTTAGGCCATTCGGGCTTCTGTCTCCCAGCTTCCCGCTCCCAGGGGATGGAAGACTGGGAAGCTACTCTCAACGTGCTGATAGCAGACCACTTCGAGTTTCCCAGGGCGAGGCGAGCTTCTATGCACGTTAGGGAACTCGCCGAACCGGAATTCGCCTGCACAGCAAAGGGTGATTCGTCGCCGCCCGCAAAGGCTCCAACCGCGGGTTCGGAGGTCCTCGTGCCGGTCACTCGCCGATTCCAACCCGATCCCGACGTCCTGGAGAAGCTAGTCGAGGTGCTGTGGCAGCTCCTAGTGAGTGCCCCCGATTGCGAAACTCAGGCAACTTGCATTTTTGGGGCAACCGAGTGAGGAATGTGTCTTAATGGCCGTGGGCGTCTATCTTCGAGTTTCCACTGAAGAGCAGCGAGACCGCCAGTCCATCGCCACACAGCGCGATTTGACCCAGGAGTACTGCACCCGTAACGGCCTGCCTATTCATGCAACATACGCGGATGACGGGGTATCTGGCACTATCCCGTTGGGTCACCGTCCGGAGGGCGGCCGGCTGTTGCGGGACGCACGGCTCCAGAAATTCGACCGATTGGTCGTATACAAGCTAGATCGAATCGGTCGAGACCCACGCTTCACACTAGAGGCGTTGGCGCAGCTTGAAGAGTGCGGCGTCGTAGTCTTGAGCGTGACAGAGTCGTTAGACCGCACCACGAGTTCCGGCAAAATGATGTCGGGCCTTCTCTCTGTATTTGCAGGGTTCGAACGAGATCTCATCCGTGAGCGTTCTATCGCTGGTACCAACCGCCTCGCTGAAGCCGGCGTCTGGGTCGGTGGAATCGTACCCTACGGTTACCGCAAGCAGGGCGAGCATCGGGAGGCGCGGTTGGTCATAGCAGAGGAACCCATCCCAGGCTTTGACATGAGCGAAGTGGACGTCGTGCGCTCGATCTATCGAATGAGCGGCGTCGAGGAGAAGTCCTGCCAGAAGATCGCCGACCATCTGAATCGTACCGGGATCCCGTGTGGGTCCGCGGCGAACAGTCTCCAATCGGAGGGAGGAAAACGCAACCGTCGGACAGCACCCATCTGGCGTCCTTCCCACGTTCGGAACATGATCGTAAGTCCGACGTACATGGGCCAGCACCATTATGGCAAACGCTCAAAGAATCCAAATCGAAAGATCATAGTCCGCGACGTGCCAGCGATCGTGTCCCCGGAGACGTGGGACGCGGCACAAAAAATTCTGCGAAGCAACAGAATCATCTCCCGCCGGAACACGAAGACGCCGTTTCTGCTCCGCGGCCTCATCAAATGTGGCCTGTGTGGGCTGACGTTCTCGGGAATGAGGATGAGAGCGCCCCAGATAGACCACTACTACCGCTGTAATGGCCGTCAGTTCGCCCGCGGGCTTTACGGCATTGCCGGCAAGAAATGCCCCGCCAAGAACCTCAATGGCGACTACGTCGAGCGCTTGGTGTGGGCTGACATCGAATCATTCCTCCGCAATCCCGGCGAGCTTCTCGAACGCTTACGGGATCGGCTTTCCATGCAAGACGGCGAGCGCCAGCGGCGACAGAAAGAGCTTAACGACCTCAAGGCACGGTTGGCGCAGAAAACTCAGGAGCGGGATCGGATATTGGCCCTGTTCCGGCGGGGCAGCATCGACGAAACGACCCTCGAGGCACAGCTCGACTTAATCAAAGTCGAAGCCGAGGGCCTCCAGGTCGAGATCGACACAACCAGTCGCGCACTCTCCGCCGGAGACCGAGCCGCCCAGCTTCAGTCCGCCGAGTCGCTGCTGGCAGCGTTGAGAGACCGGCTCAATGGCCCTATTCCAGATCAACTGAAGCGCCAGATCGTCGAGATACTCGTGGAGTCCATCCAGGCCAACACAGTGGAGCGTTGGGGCGTCCAGCAGAGCGAGATCACCATCACCTACCGATTCACCCAACCGGACGAACCCGCGGCGCTTGTCCTGCCACGGCTTCATCGCATCAGCAGCCGGAATCGCCCACCAGAACAATTAAACACACTGGGAGACCATCTGCTGCGTCGGCGGCTCACATTGAAGTTGCCACAGCGGCAAGTAGCTGAACAAATCGGCGTCAAGGAATGCAGTATCTCCAACTGGGAGAAAGACCGCACCAAGCCGGACCTGGAGCACATGCCTGGCATCATTCGCTTTCTTGGCTATAACCCGCTGCCGCAACTGGATAGTTTGCCTGACCGCTTAGTGCAATCCCGGACCGCCCTCGGGATCTCCCAAAAGGAGGCCGCGCAACAACTAGGTGTCGATCCATGCACACTGGCGCGCTGGGAACGAGGCGAGCGAGCACCCACTGGCGCGTTCCTGAGCCGGGTGCGGCGCTTCCTTGATCAGGGCGAGACGTCTAGCCCTGAATCGCGCCCGGCCGCATAGTCAATGGAAAAGCTTCAACGTGGTTTCGCAGAAAGGGGAGCCGACCGGAGCGGCGTATCAGGGAATCGTTTTTGGGTTTCTGCGGGCCGACAATCCCCCCAAAAAACACTCGGTGTGAGATGAAACGGTGCCCAGACAATTACTTGGTCCTGTAGTTTCTAAGAACCTGAAGGGGAGTACCTGCAGTACTCGGCGTTACTTTGTGGAGAAGACAAAACCCTCCTGAAGATGCTAGGTTAGAAATGTCTCCCCTCGCCCGCTACTTTTGCCGTCTCCCCAATTTTGACTCCTGACTCTACCAACAGTTGATCTAATCAATTTGCTTCACCGTCACGAAGACGGATATGTCTCCTTTGGTTTTAAAGCCGACGATCGGTGGCAACCATTCACAGCAGTGAGAAGAGATTTTCTCACCTCAATGTTCCCGGAGATCCGAGAGCAACTAGTAAAAGACTCGTATGTTGGGATCAACGCTTCTTACAGGCACAAGGGAGTCAAGGGACGGGCCCGCGGGTACCCTTCCCACAATGACAGGTCAATCCGCTACCTGTGCGCCTGCTTTGCTGATATCGACTATTACAAAGTCGGACTCACCTTCAATGCAGCTAAGAAGCATGTAGCAGACCGCTGCGACGAGGGAATACTCCCGCATCCATCGCTTTTCGTAGACAGCGGGCGCGGGATGTGGCTCCTTTGGCTGCTGAATGAAGAGAACAACGTTGACCGAGCATGCTACGGATGGCCGGAGAAGCGGATTCTGTACACGAGAATCAACCAAGCAATCCTAGAGAAACTGAAGGACCTAGGGCGCGGACCTGGCAGCGCGTAACACAGCACGGCACATAAGAGTCCCCGGATCACTCCACACCGGCACTGAGCGATACATTCGTTGGCAGATTCACGAAACCGGCTCACGGGTACACAGTTACACGTTGGCAGAGATGGAGAGTTTCTTTCACATCCAACCTGAAAGAGGGTCGCGCCGGGAAATAGAAGTACTCACCAACAAACAAAGAACACAGAGATCGAAGGGATATCAGGCAGCTCACGCCAACCGGCTCAAAGCATTTCTTACCCTCAAAGGCCTCCGCGGCGGCGGCTTCAACGAGGGAATGCGAAACCATGCAGCCTTCATTTACGCTTCAGCACTGCGTGGGGTCAAAGCAGACAAACTTGAAGCACACCAGCAAGTGCAAGAAATGGGCCAGCAGTGTAGACCAAAGCTGAGTCCGGCAGATTGCCGGCGAACGGTTGACGGGGCTTTCGACCCAAAGCAAAAAACCCGAAATTTGAGATACCAAACAATTGCAGACCAGCTGCTAGTCACACCAGACGAAGCGGAGATCATCAGCCAAGCCATAGGGAAGCCTTTCCCGCCGGCAGTAACATTCGAGCCAAAGCTCATCGTTCCGGCGGCGCTCTCCAGGAACAAAGAACAGCAACGGAGAAGAGCTGCAATTCAAAGGCTCCTTGAAAGAGAAACAGCGCCGCCCTCTTACCGGAAGATGCAAAGGCTTCTCCAGAAACAAAGAATAGAAGCAAGCCACATCACCATCAAGGCAGACTACGCTGCAATGGGCGTGGAATCTGCCGACCAAACCAGGCGCAAGCAAATCTCCGAAACCAAAAGTCGTCAACTGGTGATCGCCTAAAAAACCTCTGTTAAGTTTCTTTGCATATAGGGAAGAGGCGCTTAGCTTTTGGTCTTTGATGTGGGGGATCGGCCCCCGTAGTGATCCCGGAGGGCTTACGTCGGTCCCGCCTGAAAAGGATTCTGGCAGTGTGAGTGCAGCGGCGGCCTGGCGATTCAATACAGCTCGTTTTTGGGCTAGCTGCAGGGCAATTGGCGGGCGGCGGTTATCGCCGCATTTCTCCTGACAGTTCCGGCACGTTTCTTAGCGCTCGATCCAGATCAGTCCAAAGATCCTCGATGGCCTCGATACCCACGCTCAGCCGTAGCAGCGTTGGAGGCAGGTGCTCCTGCCCAGGAACGCTGGCCCGCCGTTCGATCGTGGACTCGACCGCGCCAAGGCTAGTGGCGTGTTCGATGAGCTGCAGTCCGCAACACACGGCGTCGGCGGTGGTGGCGTCGCCGCATACGTCGAACGAGATAATCGTGCCGAAGCCTTTGAGTTGGCGTCGCGCGGCATCGTGAGTTGGGTGGCTCGCCAGGCCGGGATAGCGGGTCAGAGTGACCTTAGGATGGCGCGCGAGGCGCTCGGCCAGTGTCATTGCGTTGCGCTGCGCCCGCTCCAGCCGCAGGGCCAGCGTCCTAGCCCCACGGACCGCGAGAAATGCTTCGAGAGCGCCGGGTGTAGCACCCGCGAGCTCGCGGGCCTGCCGCAGCGCAGATGGCGTCCAGGTCAGCCACCGAAAGCAGCGGGTTCGAAGGCGACTCCAGCCAAGTCAAGTCGGCCGCGCCGCACATCTCGATCCAGCCTGTAGTGTCGGCCACGGCGAGGCGATGCACCGTCCATCGGCCGCGGCCTTGGCCAGCCTTGGCGAGTCCCGCGACACCCTGGTAACAGTCGTTCGGCAGGGCCACCACCGAGCCTGTGGGGAGTTGATCGAAAATCGCCGCGATAGCCGCCATGCCCGAGGCGAAGGAGACCGAAAAGCCACCTTCAAGGCCGCCGACGATCTCTTCCAGTGTCTCCCAGCCCGGCGTGCCGTCGTCTCGAGAGTACGCACGGTGGTCGCCCAGCACGAAGTTCGACGCCGGCCATGGCGGCACGTTTAGCGGCGAGCCCGAGCGCCGGTCTCGTCCTGCCGAGACCAGCCACGATTCGACCGAACCTGGATCATTCGCGTTGTGTCCTGTCGTATCCGTCCATGTCATTGCTCGATGTTAGCGAAAGGCCCCTGCCTATTGGGCTCGTCTTCCTGGGAAACACGATCCATGTTGACGGCTTGTCGCCTACGGTGAGAAGTGCCGCCGAATAAAGAACGCTTACTCGCCAAGGGTTTAGTTAAGCTTCGTGGCTGGCAGTTTGACGGTAACGCCCTAGCCGTAGGTGTCGCGCCTGTCTCCCCGTGTTTCATAGATGGTTAGTTTTATAGATGGTTAGTTTTATAGATGGTTAGTTTTATAGATGGTTAGTTTTTTTTTTATATGCAACGCGGCCCCTGAGGCAGGAAAACCAAAGTCCTGAGTGTTGCAAGTGTCACTTGAGAAATCGGCACTAAGGGTCAGCATGTACTCATTTGTTACATGAGTAAACAATGGATAAAAGTATGAGTACCAAGCACTTTTCCGATGCGGCACGCTTGACCGTCCCGTCGCAAAGCTTGCCCGCTTAAACTATGCGCAAGATGTCCCTCGTGAGTTTTACGACGGCCAAGTTTGGCTGAATGGCGGCGATGAAAGTTTACCTTGGTTTGACGCCGTGTTTCGCTATTATCTGACGATCGGGGATCTTGCGGACACCAAGCTCGCAATTATCGAGATGGGAGCGACTGACGGCCGTCACCTACCGCTGAGATTTTATGAGGGCCGGGAGATCATCGTGATTTCTGAGCACGTAAGCGTGCATTTGAAGCGATTTCGGGGCCGAAATGGCTACGAGCCGACCGAAACGCACCCGGACGTGCAGCATTTGATTTTCGTGATACTCCACGAGATCGCACATGCGGTCAAACATCATCTCTCACCCGGACTCGATCAACTGGACGAGAAGCAGGCGGACCAGCAAGAACAAGAAGCTAACGACCTTGCTCTCCATTGGTTCAATAGATCCTCTCGCCAGCCGAACAAGTGGACTCTTGCCGACGTCAGGGAAGCGGGCGCGCTGAGGCAAAAACGGGCCCTTACGTTTAGGACCTACGCCATTAACAAGTTGCGCGGATCCAGACCTAGCGATTAGCTACTCGCGGAGCGGACGCTGCGAGGAAATTCCTGCAGCTCGTCGAGAAAATAGAACGCCCTGGTGAACCAGGTTCACATCACCGGGACGCGGAGTACCCACCTCCAATAAAGCCGGCGACGGAAGTGCTGGTAAATGGCACGGCGGTCCTGGCGGAAGCGACAACCTAGTTTCCGCCGGGTGGTTAGAATGGCGAAGAATCGTGGTTTGCTTGCCCACGAAGCCGTGGCGCGCGGCTGCCGGGCGGACGGCTTTCGAATTGTTTGAGCCTTGCAGTACTTACGAGTTGCCTGGTTCCTTGATATCGGATTTCTTGTGCGCGTCTTGGGAATCGGTGTGGA
This sequence comes from uncultured Acidobacteriaceae bacterium, assembly GCA_963771305.1. Taxonomy (GTDB): domain Bacteria; phylum Acidobacteriota; class Terriglobia; order Bryobacterales; family Bryobacteraceae; genus CAJCIT01. Next base: position 672,850 of record CAVYTS010000026.1, on the reverse strand, counting down.
CCTGGGCACGGACCTCTTCGCCGAACTTCAGCAGCGTTATGGCGATCGCTAGGTAGGGCTTTGCTGGTTGCAGCGCGGGCACCATGTCGCTCACTGAATTCGCCACGACAGCGCTCTTCTGTGCCCAGAACAACGCCCCCTCAAGGGTGTCCCTATCCTTGGGGTCTATCCACTCATAGAGCATTTCTGCAGCGCCGAGCAGCCCAGCGGCGGCATCGGCTACCTGGCGAACCGCAGGGTCGGCACCAAGATCCGCGAGAGGTATCGTGGCTTCCGCAAGCCCAAAGACTCTCTCCACCTTTCTCGACCTTCGTTTGGGGACAGCAACCGGATGCATTTCTTCGACGGCGCTCAGGTCTAAAGCAGGAAGAGAACGAACCGGTCCCGGTGGTGCGATCTGCGGCACTTCTGCAGTCGGGGCCGGGTTGCTTTTCGTTTGTTCGGCCAGCAACTCTGCTGACGCGCGCAGCAACGCCAACATCTCAATCGCCGCGGTCGGACTGGCCGCTCCGGCAGGTTGAGGACTGGAAGTTGTATTTTCCGTTTTGGAGGGTAGTACCCAAATCGCTTTCTTCGGATCATGGTCGAAAACGCCACGCTCAATAAGGGCCTTCGCCACGTCTTTTCTCAATGAAACCGTCTCCAAATAGGGAATATAATTGGGCTCGGTCGCGATTCTCATCGAAACCTTCCTTAGTTGAAAGTGTCCTTGCTTCGATCTCAAGCCGAAATGCCAAACCGTTAGCTAACTTCTTTATCGTATACGTCCGCCACTAGTGCTATTCCACGTCCTTTATACAACGGCACGATTCACTCTGCGACGCGCGACCCGCCATAAATGCTGGTAGAAATCCACCCTCGCTTTTCCAAACAAACCGCTGCAGATCCGCGCGAAAACGGTCCCGTTGGGAACGGGGCGAGCGAGTACCCACTGGCGTATTCCTGAGCCGGGTGCGGCGCTTCCTCAAGCAGCGAGAGACACTTCATCCCGAATCACCACCGGCCGCGTAGCCGAAGCTGACGTGGGCCGCGGCAATCGAAGGCAGGCGGACTGCCTGTCTGGAGATGGCCATGGGCAAAGCCGGGCTTATTTCCCAATCCACGGGTTCAAACCACCCTCACGATCTAAAGGCTGTCTGGTCATTGGGACAACCCTGTACACAGTCCTTTGTAGGTGGGGTCAAGATCGGCAGCGATGCAGAACCGATCCGCTGCGTTGTCAGGGTCTCCGGTTCTGCGGAAACCATCACCCCAGTTCTTGTATTTGCTAGCAAGTGTGCGTGAAAGCGGTCGATCTGCTGTCTTTTTGCCGGGTTGCTGCTGCCAGTGTTCGACGAGATCTCTCCACGCTGCGTATGCCGGTTCAAAGCTAGGGTCGCTATCAATGGCTGCTTGGAATTGCTCAATTGCCTCTTTGTAGCGGTATTCTTCTCTGTAAATCTTGCCTAGCTGGTAATGCGTCGGCGCATGCTTAGCATTGGCATGAATGGCCTGCCAATAGTACTGTTTGATCGAAGAGTGTTCGTCTCCGTGCTGACGGGACATCGCCCGTCCGAGCCCATAGTAACTAAGCGCGAGCAGCTCGTTCGTTGAATTGATCGTCAAAAGAGCTTCAGCTTTAACTCGTTGCCTCTCACTATCGCCTTTTACCTGTCCACAGGCAAACTCCTCTGCGTCGCCATAGGCGCAACCCCTAGCAGACTCACGGGTCTTAACTGACAGTGCTTGTGCTTCTCTAAAGGAGTCCTCAGCAAGAGACCATTTTAGTTTCCATGCGTACATGAAGCCTAAGTTGTCCAGCGCCGCAGCCTGGACGACAGCGGTGTTGAAGGCATAGGCGCCATGCGGCGGATGAGCAACAACTAGTTTGTATTCCTTGACTGCTAAGTCGAATTGATTCTCCTTTACTAGAAGATTAGCGAAGTAGAGCTGCGCCCAGGCAGCGTCATCGTCATCACCGTGTTCGGGGATTTCGGCAGCTGTCTCATAGAATCTCTTGGCATCATCATAGTTGCCCTCCCGCTCTGAGATGACTCCCAACGCAAGATAGGCATGTGCACTTCCTGGCTTGTGTGCGCTCCTCTGGAGCAGAGTATTCGCCTGCTCGTACATGCGTGCAGCCCTATCATAGTCATTCAAGCCGATATACGTATTGCCACGCGCGACGTATCGCCCGGCGCGTGATTCAGTTTGTTCATGGACGAGGGTCCTCTCTTCTACACCATCTGCGGCGACGAGAGCTAACATCTGGATCGCTTCCTCCGCGCTTCCTGCTGAAAGCGTATCTGTCAGAGTCGTCATTCGTCTTGACCACCAGTGATAGCCAAGGATTGAGTAAGACGGCTCAGGATACTCGATCTTGTATCGAATCAGGACTCTTGTTCTCTGTGGGTCAAGGGACCCATGAGGAACAGAGTCTGCTTCGTCGCGAAAGACAATCTCTCCGGCTATGCGAGTGGGCTGGTGTCCAATCGTCGTTCGGAGGAGTTCCGTCAGGGATTCCAGCGTGAATGCCGTCAGTGGAACTCTGATGTCCCCGATTGTGGGCTGGTCAAACGAGGAGACGATGTGTTTTCCATCAATGTTCTGCATGGGGCCGCCTTCTTCGCCAGCGTCATCGCTCGGCTCCACTAAACTGGCAGCCCCAATGCCACCGGAACGACCTGATTGGATCAGTGTAACCGTCGATCCATTGCCACGAATGAACTGCACGACCGCGTTACTAATTGCCTCGGAGGTGTACCCGCGCTCTTCGTATTCTTTAGGGACGCTAAAGGGCCCGACCACAATCTTGTCCGTTGTCGCCACGTAGACAGCGAAGCAGGACAGTGTGGCGCAGCCGGCGGCTAAGAATTTCATCCACCGTAAGGCGGCCCACTTCCAATAGTCTGTTATCTTTTTCCTTAACGATTCAAAACTAATTGGTGACGAGCTAGGCCGGTTAGTTGTTTTGATCTGCATCGCAATGCTCCCTCGCCGCAATGCTTACCAAATTGTGCTGGTGCACTTTCGTCTACGATATCTGCAAAATCACGCCCTGTACTTTCATGAAAATAAAGAACATTAGGTGATAATTGCCAGCTCGGATCAACAATAGCACCGAATTTGATGGGATCGCACTGCTCGATTTTAAGGTTCAACGCTTTTTCTATTTGCAATCCGGCTACCGACGCAGAAAATCGCTCGCGAAACGTTGCAAAACCGAAATTCCTTATTCAACCAGTGCTCGCTCGTTGGATGAATGCCATTGCAACGAGGCAAGCGAGAACCCGCTGGCGCCTTCTGACCCGAGCGTGGTGCTTCCTTGATCACTCCCGAATCGAGCCCGGCCGCATAGCCTTGCGTCGGCGTGAGGCGCCCGGGACGGTCGCCGCTTCGGTTACGATGGGACAACTACAGTGTGATCCAGATGATTGCAACATCCATGGTTACTACCGCGAACGAGCTACATGGCTTTAGGGTCAAACGGGATCTGGGAATCGTGCGGCGAATTACCGTACGGTCCCGGTCGATCTTCGGAACGATCGGAGGATCATTGCAGACGCTGGTTGGCGGAAACATCTCGGCGTTTACCGGCCTCTGCGAGAAGGCGCGCGAAGAGGCGTTCGAGCTGATGTTGCAGCATGCCGCGGATAGGGATGCGAACGCAGTTATCGGGATGCGATATGACGCGAATGAAGTTATGGATGGTGTGACGGAAGTGCTGGCCTATGGCACGGCGGTGCTAGTGGAGGCTACCACATAGGTTCCGCGCGATAGGACGGTTGTCACGCCGACGGAAAACAGCGGTCCGGCCGGCGAAGTAAGAGGCGCCTGGTGTACCCTACTCCATTTCGTTCATAGCTCGTCCATCTTCTCCGAGGTGGCAAATCATGCTTGGCCGATGTTCGGCACGCACGTTGAGTCTAGAACCAATCGCTGCGATATGCGAACCAACAGCTCGCGACGCAAATGGGAATCATCGCTCCCAGCGCCCATCACAGTCGAAGCGCGAAATCGGCAATCAAACTCAAGAGCGTAAAGGTGGTCCAGAAGATCTTTCGCTGCACTGTCCTCAAGTCTATTGGAAGAAATGCAAGTCAAATTCAGAAATCCAGATGGCCGCGGTATACATTGACATCCAACGTGATGGGCAGGGAGTAGCTTTTCCCTGCTTGGCGACGCGAATGCCATCACCGCCTAGAATGAAGCTAGCAACCCTATGGAAATCACGAGTGGATTATCCGCGTTGAAGACCGCTGCAGATTTGGCGAGATCGATACGGGACGCGGCTAAGGCCGGTTCGCTCAAGTCGGATGAGTTCGCGGGACGTGTGGCCGAAGTATACGACTACATCATCGATTCCAAGGAGGCTTTGTTAAGCGCTCAGGAACAGGGAACAAGGCTTCAGGCTGAGAACGAGAAACTGCGGATCTGTGTGTTTCATCATTCTGTGAACTGGCGGAGGCTTCCGGATGGGTCAGAGGATGGGCCGTTCTGTCCTGTCTGTGCCGGTGAAGGCGTGGACATGCGCTTGATGCTGCGCGGGGTGGTCGATCAGAGCGGGCCAGTCTGGCACTTGCAGTGCCCGAAGAGCCATCTCGCCGGCGTTGGCATTGAAGGATTTCGAGGGAAAGGGCGGGAGCTATCTTATGCAATACCGAAGGAGCTGCTCCCAGAGAATCGCTACTTTCTTCGCCAGTGAATGGGTGCCTAGTGAAAGCTACACAAGGTGTCAAGGTATGAGTCGAATATCGAGATCTTCAGGCAATCCTTCAGATATTCTGAACCTTACGCTGGCCAAGAAGGGCAAGCCCCGATGAGCTGATCCTAACCACGCAATTGCCGTCTAGCTCTTCTTGCGTGATCAGTCCACGGTCGTTGGCGTCCTCCCATACCGGAAGCCGAGGGCAAGATGTGCGCCATGCATCCATAACTTCTTCGTACGTTCTCTCGCGTACCGTTAGCCAATCCAGAAGATCGAGAATCAGGCCTTCAACCGTGTCGGCCATTTGAACCCGTTTTCGGGAGGGTCGCATTCTTCGCACGTCGCCACTCGTTTCACAAACGGTCCTTAACCGGCCAATTTCTGCCGGGATTTCTACTGATGATCGATGGTTCGGGCTTCTGAGACCATCTTGGTGAGGCGGTTAGCAAGTCGATCCAAGAGGCGGCGCTTGGGTCCATTGGCAAGGGTGCGGCGGAACATTTCCAGGACGTGTTGAGCGGCTTTGAGGGAATCGAGCAGGCCGGAAAGATCCGCGGCAGGAATCGGGGAGAGTGTCTTGGGCACAGGTGCGAGATGACGAGGATGCAGTTGTGCCAACTGAAATTCGCGCTGTACGTCGGCGAGAGAAACTTCGAGATACCGTAGGGTCATCTTGGGCGTCTTGTGGCCGAGAAGTTTCATAAGAACCGGTAGGCTCACGCCTGCTCGGAGCATCTCGGTAGCAAATGAGTGGCGAAACTGGTGCGGGACGATGCGAGCGCCGATGCCGACCACGGCAGCGATCTGATGCAATGCAATTCGCAAATCGTAGCCGAGCCTGGCGCGTCCACGCGGGCGGGCAAGGAGAAAACGGCCAGCGGCAGTTGCATCCTGGGAGCGCAGCAGTTGGAGACGATGGACAAGCCCACAGAGGAAGGAATCTATGGGAACGAGACGCTCCGTCCGCAACTTACCAAGAGGCACATGAACGGCCCACTGATCCTGGCCGACACTGCGCAAACAATCGAGCGGCAAGTCGAGGCACTCGCCGATGCGCATACCGGTGTGCCGGAGGAGGAGTAATGCGTTGCTGATCTGATCGTCACGCCGCAACAACTCCTGCTGGATCAAGCGATCCTGCTCGGCTGTGAGGGGCCGCGGCAAACACCCATCGGGACGCGGGATGTCGTCGGCGCGGACCAAGCGGGTCAGGAGCGGTATCCCTTGGGTCCACGCCAGTTCTTCAAGGATGCGGCGGAGGCGGATGACATAGTGGGAGTAAGTCAGTTTGGCGAGAGCGGGCTGGCGAGAGCGCAGTAAGGTGAACCAGTCCAGGATGTGCGGGTCGCGGCGGAGTTGCTCAAGCGAGCGCACACGGGGGTGGTGAGCGTCAAGAAAGTTCAGAAAATGGCGCCCGGTGCATTGATAATAGTGCGCCGAATGTACCGTGAGAGAAGTGGTGAGAGATTCAGCCGCCCTTTGAAAAAGGGGGGCCATCGGGTTACGTGGAGGAGGAAACGTTTGCCTCATCATGACTTGACGGGAGGAGCCGGCAGGAGCCGCTTGGCTACGGCGCGCGCATACTGTTCCAAGACGTCGCACAGCGAGATCTGAACGTAGATCATCGTAGTGGAAATGTTGGCGTGCCCCATCAGGTTCATCAGCGCGGGCAGGCTGATTCCAGCGCGAACCATATCCGAGGCGAAAGTGTGCCGGAAGCGGTGCGGGTGGGCGCCGGCGACACCGCTGACGAGGCGGTGATAACGGAATAGAGAGCGCAATCCCGCGGGTGTGATGCGGGTCCCGCGAGCCCGCCCTTTCAGCGACACGAACAGGGCGGAGCCACAGGCAGCGGGCCGTTCGAGCCGCAGGTAGTGATCCAATAGGCGAACGGTTTCGGAGGCCAGCGGAAGCACCCGAACTTTATTGCCCTTACCATGCACGCAAATCCGGGACTCTGCTAACTGGACATCCTCGCAATCCAAGGCGATGACCTCCTTGGAGCGAAGTCCCTGCAATAGCATCAGCCCGACGATCGCCAACTCCCGCGCCGTGCGGAAGCCGGACCAGAACTGAGCGATCTGATCGACCGATAACGGCGTTGGGATGCGTTTCGGTTCTTTCACACGAAACCGGCTGCGAACGGGAAGAAAGCGCCCGTAACCAAGCGACGAACGCAACCAATATGAGTTAGAGAAGCCCGGCGCCGGCGGGCATGCCGCATCGGGAAAAGCGTTGCGTAGAGCGCATCCGACAACAACCACGCGGCGGTTGATGGAGGCAGGCGCAGGCCGAGGTTGTTGGCCCGCCTGGAATCGAACATAGTCCGGCAGCACTGACGCGAGCGCGTCCACCGCGATGGAATCGCTGTGATTTACGCTGGCCCACCAGCGAATAAAGTGCAGCAGATCCATGGCGTAACTGCGCAGCGTGGTATGCGCGAGGCAACGGACGTATTCACAATCCAGAAAGTGATTGACCCATTCCACCTCACGGCCAGTCTGCGTCTCGACGACACGAAAGGGACTTCGTGCGCTATCGGCGTTGTTCGGATGGGAGACCTGGAATGTCATGGGCGAGCGGCCTCCAGAAGACGCCGAAACTGTGGCGCATCGCCGCCCTGCACAAAGAAGCTGTTCGGATCGTGTCCGTCCGGCAATGGGACACGCCGGGCAGATACGCCCTGAGTACAAAGGCGGCGCGACATCGACTGCGCCGCAGATTGGCCGCTCCCGTTGGCGTCGCAATCGAAGGCCAGATAGACGGTACGGGGGCCGTCGCAAAGTTGCTGGAACTGGCGGGCGTTCAGATGGTTTCCTAGCGAGCAGGTGACGTTGCGAAAGCCCGCCTGCCACACCACGGCGTAGTCGAACAGCCCTTCCACCAGAATCACCTCCGAGTGGCGGCACGCTTGCTCCCACAAATACAAACCTCCTTTCGATCCCGGTAAGAATCGATGCGGTGGGGCCGCACTGCGAATGCTGCGGCCATAGAGATTACTTTCCAGCGGAAAAATGATACGCCGGATAAAACTGTCGTAGCCCGCCTCCGTGACTAGACCGGCGGAACGCAGAACGGAGAGTGGATAGCCCAACTGTGTGAGCCAACCTCGCAAACCACCGCCCGCTGCGTAGCCGATCCGCATGTGTTCGATCACTTGGGCCGAATGGATTCCGCGTTGATCCAGATAGACCACCGCGTCATTACGGCGATGCAGCTGAAGGCGATAGAACTCGACAACTGCATGCAGCAAGGGCGTTAAGCCGCACCACTCCCGCAACAAGGTCAAAGCTTGCGGGAAGTTCACCTGGTGGTAGAGTTCAGCAAAGCGAATCACATCACCGCCACGGCCACAGCCGTAGCAGTAGAACAGGCTCTTCTGTGAATCAACGAGAAAGCTGGGCTTGTGATCGGTATGCAGCGGACACAACCCCATCCAGCGGCCACCGCTAAGGGCCCGAGCGGGCCTCCATTCTTGTGTCTCTAAATAATCCAGCAGCGGAATCTGCTGCTTCAACTCCTCGAGCGCCTTGCGATTCATGGACTTTTCGCCTCGAGTGACAGCATGCGGCAGAAAACGCCGAAATCCCAGGCAAGGATGGTGGGTACTGGCAAAATAGTTTCGATGGCCGCGATTGTCTTCAGCCAGCACCACACGCTGAACGCCCGTCTCCGTGCCCAACGGCGCACGGTGGTGGAATCGGGTAAGCGTGCCAGATCTTGGCAGCATGGCGTAGCCTGCTCCGCCGAGTCACCACTGGCGATTCGCTCACAGGCTTGTTGCCGGCAATGCAGGCTGTAGTGGCCAAACGGCACCAACCAGTCAGGCAGGATCGTGAAGGTCTTGTTGCATGGCCGGCAGATCCCGCGTCGAATCCAGATGCGCTCGTGGCGGTCGTCATGCGCATTTCGCAGGCGTCGTCCATGGCCGATGATCGTAGCGTCCTGGCACACGGGACACCAACGAGGCAGGCGATGTAACGGAACTACCCCGGATCGCTGTTGTCTTTTTCCTCTGGCAGTGCGATAACGAGAATCAGGGCTGGTGTGAAGGCCTGCGCCGCTGACCGTCCTCTACCAAAGTTCCGATCTGCGGATCGGCCTTCACCCTCCACAAATCAGTTTCGAACGAAAAAAAGAAGACTGTCGACTAATGCACGATCCGGCTAGACTGCAACATTGGCCGGTATATGGGTCCTTTACGCAACGCCGATTTGAATAGAATTGCCAGTGCGGCTACGCGCTGTCGTATGCGAGGGAACTTGAAAGCTCACGGTAGGCGTCGGTCTGCTGCTGAAGCGTCGCGGCCACCTGCTCTGCGGTAGCAACGGCGTCTGCGCCTGCAATGAAGCGGCGGGGCGGCTTTTCCTCCACCGAGATCTTAATCAGCGCCTGGGCGAGCTTGGCCGGGTCGCCGGACTGCTGACCGTTGCAGCCTTTCCAAAACTCTATTTGCTTCGCTCTGCGCTCGCTATAGTCCTCGATGGTTCGCTGAGCGAAATTTGTTGACTCCGTGAGAAGCTCAGTGCGAAAGAAGCCCGGATTGACAGTGATGGTATTGATGCCAAACGGTTCGACCTCAGCCTGCATCGACTGCATCCAGCCTTCGAGGCCGAACTTCGATGCGGCATAGGCGGCACCGAACTCAAAACCGATAAGACCCGCAGTTGATGAGATCGTGATGATCAGCCCTGAACGCTGCCTGCGCATGACCGGCAGGACGGCGCGGGTGACATTCATCGGGCCGACAAGGCTTGTCGATAACTGCCGCTCCATCTGCTCCGGCGTCAGCTCTTCAAAAAAGCCCGCATAAAAGTTTGCGGCATTGTTGACCAGCACATCTATGCGGCCAAACCTTTCCACAGCTGCTTTAACGGCTGATTCAGCGTCGGCGGGCTTGGTAATGTCCAGCTTCACCACCAACAAGTCGGCGGATTTTCCCAAAGCCTCGGCCACCCTGTCAGGATTGCGTCCGGTAGCGACCAATTTTTTTCCTGCGGCCAGAGCGGCCTTACCGATATCGACGCCCATGCCGCGGCCGGCGCCGGTGATGAACCAAACTTTGCTCATGTTTTTGATCTCCTTCATAATGATCGCTTGACAGGCTCCATTTCGGTGTGGATTGCCCGTTACACTATCCCCCTTCGCTCAACAACGGCAAGTGCGGTGAACGCCGCCGCAAAGAGATAATAGAGCACCATGTCCGCAGAAACTAACAAAGCCACAATGCGCCGCTTCGTGGAATTTATCAACACCGCCAGCGAGACACTCGCGGAAGAACTTATCTCCCCCGACGCGGTATTCCATGTTCCGGGACGTGCCGATCCAATGCGCGGCCCGGCTGGTTACCTGGCCGTGATTGGATTGATGCGGGGCGGCTTTCCCGATATTAAATGGACGCTCGAAGAGATGATTGCCGAAGACGACAGGGTGGCCGCACGTTTCACCATGCGCGGCACACATCGCGGCACCTTCTTCGGCGTACCGCCGACAGGCAGGACAATTGCGGTGCAGACTATGAATTTCTATCGTCTGTCCGGTGAGCAATTCGTCGAGGAACGCGGTCAACCGGACTTGCTTGGGTTGCTTCAGCAGATTGGCGCACTGCCGACCCCGGGTGGCGACTGATTTAGCGCCCCGCGGTGTCCCACAAAGGGTAATTTGAGATGAGACAGAAATCATCTAATGATGTTTCGGCAGCGGACCTTTTCTCGTCGGGTCAATGCTTTGACCTCGTGTGACTTAGGCTTTGCATCGCGTGTTTGTTGGCATAATCAAGTTCATGAAGGCATCACTAGTTTTGTGTATGGTTGCCTTCGGGGGCGCTCAGGAGGTTGCCGATCCCTACTCAATCGGCGCTAGTCTCACGAGCGCTCGCGGCTGTCCTGTCTTCGTCTTGGGCGTGGTTTCGGGTTCCCCCGCTGAACGGGCCGGTTTGCAGAGTGGCGACCGGGTCATAGCCGTGAATGGCGCACCTACTGTGGACCCTTCTCGGGCTGCTAATCTTCTGCGGTCAGATACGCCCGGTTCGGTGAGCATCACGGTCTTGCGCGGCGAAGGCGATAGGGAGATCGAAGTGGTCTCTCAGCGCGAGAGGTGGTCGGTTATTATCGCCAGAACCGGCAAGAAGCTTGCTAAGGACGGGGTGATCGTTCCGGAAGACACCACACAGGCCGAAGTGGATCGCGACTCGGCTCTCGACTTCAACCGACAGATCGGCCGAGTGTTTCTTCGAACCCACTATCCGGCCAACCCCGAATTGTTCTACCCGGGTTTCGAAATGTTCCTGTTTCGAGATCCTATGCAACTCATGGTCGGCGGAATCGAAGACGGGCCGGGGGCACGCGCGGGCGTGCATTATGGTGATGTCGTGATTTCCGTGAATGGCGTCAGCGTTGCAGGAAAAACTCCGACCGAACTAGAAGTCCTGTTTTCATCGCCTAAGCCCTCGACCATGCGCCTGCAGATCGACCGCCTAGGAACAATGAAGGCATTCGAATTCCCCCTCGCCAAAGCCAGCGAAATCGCCAGACAGAATGGCCGACGGCTTCTTACCGGCGACCATACAGCCCCCCTCGGTGTCACTGACCGGGACTTGCGCTGCTTCCTGCAATAACCGAAGCTCACCTGGTAGCGAGGGCTTCGCAAAAATGGCGCAAGTGTCTCGCAAAGGGTAGGTGTTGCAACGCTATCGCTGAGGCATAAATCAAGGGCCTGCTTGATGCAAATGTCACTTGAGAAATCGGCACTCTGGATTCAGCTTGTGCTCATTTGTTACATGAACGGGCATGGATTCATGGCGGCAACCATTAGAATGCGCGCTGGAAAGACCAATGTGCCATTACTGCGCCCTATGACTACCGTGCCGTCCTCCAGCGGCTGGCGAAGCTGTTCGAGCACACTACGGGGGAATTCCGGCAGTTCGTCCAAGAAAAGAACGCCCTGGTGAGCAAGGCTGACCTCGCCGGGACGCGGCGTACCCATACCGCCTCCGATCAGGCCGGCGTCGGAGATGCTGTGATGCGGCGATCGAAACGGGCGGCGACGGAAAATACCAACGCCGGGCGCCAGCACGCCAGCGACGCTATGCACCTGGGTTGCTTCGAGGGCTTCTTCGAAGGTGAGCCGCGGCAGGATGCCGGCAAAGCGCTTGGCAAGCATGGTTTTGCCGGAGCCCGGCGGCCCCACCATCAGAACGTTGTGATTCCCGGCGGCGGCGACTTCGAGCGCGCGTTTCGCGGTTGTCTGGCCGCGGACATCGCTGAAGTCAGGGCCGCCCACGGAGTTGTCCTGAAAGGTGTCGAGCGATGGCTCCGTCGCAGTGAACCCAAGAGGCTGGTTCAGGAATTGCACGACCTCGGCCAGATGCCGCAAGCCGAAGACCTGAATATCCTTGACGACGGCGGCTTCGGCGGCGTTCTCCGAGGGGACAAGCAGATTCTTGATGCCGCTCTGCTGTGCGCAGACGGCGATGGAGAGGACGCCGCGGATGGGCCGCAAGCTGCCATCAAGCGACAGTTCGCCGACCAGGAGATTGGCTTCGGTATCGCGAATGGTGCCCATGGCGCCTAGGATGGCGGTGGCCATGGGGAGATCGAAGCCGGCACCCTCCTTGCGGACGTTAGCGGGGGCCAAGTTGATGGTTACGGAGCTGGCGGGATAGCGGAAGCCGGAGTTGACGAGCGCGGACTTGATGTGCTCGCGACTTTCCTTGACAGCTGTGTCGGGCATGCCAGCGGTGACAAAGTCACGCTGGGTGCCGCCGCCCCACATATCCACTTCTATGTCAATGAGATGCGCCTCAATGCCATAGACAGCGGCACTGCGGGTGCGGAACAAGGCCACGTGAGTTAGTCCGGAGCCGGCGGAAAGAATCTCAGAGGAAGTTGTGGAACTTCGGCGGGCGACAGGCTTTCTCGAGGTCGGAAGGAGCCGGACGTCGGCGTCCGGCGCGGGTTGTCAACCCGCCCCACCCGGGTTTGCCTGGGTTTAGTGAGCGGCGGCCCAGGCTAAGCCATCGGCACCCTTGCCGACATCGATCAGCTTGATGACCTTCCAGGTGGACGTATCGATGGCCGCAACCTGGCTGCTGGAATCGCAGGACACGTAGGCGATCTTGTCGCCTGGCCCCAGCAGCGTTTCCTGCGGGACAGCAGGCACGTCGACGGTGTGGTCGACCTTCATGGTGCGGAGGTTCACGACCGCGACCTGTTTGGTCTTTTGAATCGCAATCACCAACCAGTCGCCATTCCGCGCCACCGAGGAGCCGTAGCCGGGTCCGGGCAGCGCCACCCAGTTCTTCACCTTATTGGTCGCTGTATCGATCACGGCCAGCTGTGGCTTGGTTTGATCGGACGTGAACACCATGGAATCGTCCTGCGAAATGGAAATGCGCTGAGTTTGTTTCGAGATGGGGATGATGGCGAGGGTTTTGCGCGCGTCCAGATCCAACACGGAGACGGTGCCAGGACCAACGTTGGCGGTGTAACCGCGCTTGCCATCGTGACTGATGGCCAAGCATGTGCGACTCTTCCTGGCCGGTGGGGACGGTTCCGACAATTTTCAGCGTGGCGGGATCGATAATGCTGACGGTTTTGTCGAGTTCGGTGGTGACGTACAGCTGCCCATTGCGGGGTCCGAATACGGGGCAATGCGGGCGAACGCCGTGGCCGAAGTCGAGATTGCCGACAACCTTGCGGGATGCCAGATCGATGGCGACCATGTTGGTGCCGTTGGTGCCGGGCTTCCCTACCCCGGAGTCGCCATAGATGGGCACGTAAGCCGTTTTCCCGTCCGGTGAGACGATGACTTCGTGGCCGGTGACGCCACCCTCGGGGACCGCAGCCAGTTGCTTACCGGATCCAGGGTCGACGATGCCGAGAGTGTGCTCCGCCTTGTTGGCAACCACCAGGAGCCCGGAGGATGCGGCCGAACCGGTGGAAGGCAAGAAAGCAGCGAGCGAGAGGCCCATCAATAGCTGTATGTGTGCGCGTAACATATCAATCTCTTCCATACCAGATTTGAATCTTCCGCGAACGAAGCGGCCGCGGTGCAGGAACCCATGCAGATTATCACGGCCGGCGTCCGTTTGCTGACGCGCGCGGTTCAGCGCTGGAGTTCAGTGGCCGAGTCGCGGCGCTAAGGCGGTCATTATTTTCATAAATCGACAGCGGGTTAGGCTCATCCACCGGCGAGGCGCATGGAGACTCTGACTGACGCGAACGACAACAGAATCGCGAGGGCAATCCAGCCCATGCCGAGTTGGTTTGCTTCTTTCAGGATGTCATTAGAGCAGGTGCCACCTGGTTTGTTGATGCGGCTCCTCGAAGAAACTCGTTGACGCCCAGGATCAAAAACCCCAGCAACGCAAGAACCGCAGCGGCCAAGCCGGGAAGAACACGCTTCCAAGGGAACGGCAGCGGCGGAGGGGCAGATGCCTCCCGGCGCACGGCCTCCATGACACCGGCAGCGAAGCCGGATGAGGGAACAATGTCGTCCTCGCGCCCGAGAACGTCGATCGAGATCGTCGTCAGTCATTGCGCCTCCTTCTTATATGGTCTACCCATTAGATTGGGCAGTTTAGCTCGCAGGATTTCTCTCGCACGAGATAGCCTTGCTTTGACAGTACCTTCGGGAAGACCGAGGCTGCGGGCGGAGGCGGCCACATCCAGGCTGTGAAAGTAGAACAGGGTCAAGGGATCGCGGTACTTCGGCGGAAGGGTAAGAACCGCGTGGCGCACTGTGCGATTGCGGCCCTCTTCCTCCAAGCCTCCATCGACTGGCCGCGAATCCTGCAAAGCCGCGACATGGTCAAGGGGAACGGTCAAGGGCGGGATCCGCTTGAGCTCCGAACGATACAGATTCGTCGCGAGAGCAAACAGCCAGGTCGAAAACGCGGCGTCTTTTCGCCATTGCCTGAGTGCGCGGTAAGCACGCAGAAAAGCCTCTTGGGCCATATCCTCAGCGCGGCCACGATCGCGGCAGAACCGGTAGGCCAAGTTGACGAGCGGACCCTGCCAGCGTTGAACAATCAGGTCGAAAGCCTCGACGTCGCCGGCCAAGACTCTTTCCACCGCGGCCTGATCGTCGCTCGCGCTCAAATAGTTCCTCCGCAGGTACGACCGAGAGAAGTGCGGCGCGGTTGCATTTGTTTCTTCATTGTTTTCGACTCCGCTTGCTGACGCGCGCGTCTGTGGTCAGACTCGTAAACAAAAGGCAACCGAGCAGAGTGTGATCCGGTCTGACTCTTCGAAAGCGGAAACCCGCACAAAGGAGAAACAAATGTTTCCATTACCCATGGCCCTATTCCTGAGCGTCGGAGCGATTGCGGTCTTCTCGTTTGTCTCAGTGGCAACTTGGTCGGACAATCGGCGCCGGGAGCGAGAGGCATTCTACAAGAGCGAGGCACTCAAGAAACTTGCGGAGAGCCCAACAACCGAGGCGCTGGCGGTGCTCCGCGAAGAAGAAAGGATCGCGGCGAAGCGGCGGAACGAGGGTATCAGACTGGGCGGCCTGATAACAACCGCCACAGGACTCGGTGTGATGGCGTTCTTCCGGTTGCTGGTGGACGATCGGCCGGTTTGGGCGATGGGCCTGGTCCCACTACTGATTGGCTTAGCGATGCTGGCCCATTCGTTTCTGCTCACGCCGAAGGAATAGGTGGTGAGGGGCAGCCGTGTGTGGGCGCACGGCGCGGGTCTGGGGACCCAGCCCCACGATTATCAGAACATCAGGCGGTTTTGAAGACGTCGCGGATGTAGATCAAGTTCTTTCGCATGTCGGCTTCCACTTCACTGGCCTTGCAGTCGGTTTCGAGATTGCAGTAGCCCACAAAGCCGATGTCGCGGATGGTGTGGAGGATAGGGCCGAACTTGATGTCGCCATCGCCCAGCATGTAGGGATTGTCTTTGAGATGGAACTGGCAGATGCGATCCTTGCCGAGCCAGCGAATCTCTTTGATGGGTTCGAAGCCGGCCTTGGTGGAGTTGCCCACATCGTAGTAAACCTTCACATGCTTCGATTGCGAACGGTCCATGATGCGGACGTTATCTTCAGCGGAGATGGTGTCTTCCAAGCCGAGGATGACGCCGGCCTTGCCGGCCTCGGGTCCGAGTTCTTTCAGCGCGTCACCAACGTAATCCATCTCTTCCTTGGTTGTGAGAGCCCAGGGACCAAAGAAGGGTAGCAGCAGGACTTTAGCATCGAGAGACTTGGTGAGGCGGATGGAATCGGACACCCACTTGGGGGCAAGCTTGTCGCTCTTCAGACCGTTGTCATGAAGGCGGTCGACGCAGGTTCCATCGATGGGAATCTTGTTTCCCTTGGAGAGGCTCAGGTAGCGCGCGATGATCTCCAGATTGTCGACAGGCATCTTGTCGTCGACGATCTTGCGACCGAAGGAGACTTGGACGCCATCAAAGCCGATCTTGGCTGCCAACCGGATAGCCTCCGGATTAGCACCGAGGTTGAGATTCCAGTCGGTGACGCCAAAGTGGATCTTGTCTTTGACCCAGGGCGCGGCGGCCCGCAGGGTGGGTGCGAATGCAAGCGCTACTGATGAGGCGAGGAACGTTCGACGTGAGGTTTGAGACATCGGGGTGTTTCTACCTGACGTTATTGTATCGACGAAGGGGCCCACATCCGCAGCTTACGCGCGGTTCCCGTGCCGAGATGTTTTTACCAACGCGCTAGGACGCCTTTTGCTGACTGGGAAGGTTCTGGGTGGACACCCACTTCCCTTCCTCTTGAGTGATCAGGGACTCGATGCGCTCGGCAAGCATGGACTGCGGGTGTTCGGCGGCTACGTAAGGACCCGCCTTGGCTAGATAAAGGAACTGCTCGTGCTTCAAGGCCTCGGCCGTGGCACGGTAAGAGATCCAATTTCCGTGATACTGATTCAGCTGCTGAAGGCCTTCGATGATCGCGATCAGGACGCCGAGGGCGGCCGAGACTTCCGTGCCATAGGGCACGTGGCTCGTGACCAGCACGGGAATCAAGGCGGCCGAAACGATGGTGAGCATCTTGAGTCTCTTGAACGAGTTTTTGTTCTGAGTGCTCTTGGCAGAGTACCAACTGAGTTGGTCCTGCAAACGCAGCAGCGTCACCTCCTCGGGTGACTTGGCTTGGGTTAGATCGGGCATGTCAGTTGGAACAGTACACGAGTAGGTGGTCGTTTGGCAAGGCGGAAGTCTCGCACTGCGATAAAGGGTCAGGCGGTGAGTAAAGACCTTGGAAGTCAAAAGGCAGGTTAACAACCGGCCGCAGGATGCCATCCTGCCCCGCAGAGCAGCAAAGCCGCAACCGAATCAGGAAGAATGGCGTTTCACTTTTCCCGTACGATGTTGTTTATCTAGGAACGACATCAACCCGAGAAAGGAAACGCCACATGAACGAGTTTATCGCCCGCTACAACAGTCAACTCAGCGGAGTCCTCACCGGATTTGACCGGTTGGTATTCCGTGGAAACCTTGCTTTAAACCACGAGACAGGCATGAAGGGCTATCTGTGGGCGAGTGGGGTTGCATGGAAGGATTACGCGGCACACGTCGCACAAGTCAGTCAGCGTGTCAAAGAGGCTTCGCTGGCATCGGTGGAAGCGGCCGGCTGTCCGGTTCGTTACTTGAACAACGGCAAACTGAGCAAAGAGGAACTGGCCCGATCTATCGCGCGGGAAAACGGCATCACGAGCGGGCCGATTTGCGCTTTGACTGCCGTCGAGCCCGGCCTGACCTGGCGAGTAGCCGGCAACCGGGAGACACAAAAGCTTCACCTAGTCCGCGGCATTCGGCCGTGTCTGTTTGTTTACCACTACTGGATTGACGCCGTGTTCGGGTTCATGAGCGCACAGCTCCAGACCTGGTTCCCTTTCGCGCTGTATGTTTACATGAACGGGCGTGCCTGGCTTGCTCAACAGATGGAACAGGCGGGACTGCGCTATCGGCGTCACGATAATTGCTTCCCCTGGATTGAGGACTTTCCCCGCGCACAGGCGCGGATGGACGAACAACTGAAAACCGACTGGACCGGTTCCCTGGATGCCTGTGCGTCGCGCGCTCACCCCCTGCTGGCCCAGTTCTGCGCCCACTACCCGATGCGGTATTACTGGACCAGTTTTCAGAGTGAATGGGCCATGGATATTGTCTTTCGCGATCCGCAGCAACTCCGGCGGCCCTATCCGCAGCTGATCCATCTGGGAATGATCAGTTTCTCCAGCCCCGACGTGATGCGTTTCATGGATAAGAAGGTCAGTGAAACAGGCAAAACCTCCGGTCCAAACAGGCATGAAGTAGTCAGCGATCTGAAAGTGCGCAGCGAAGGCGTCCGGATCAAGCACCGGCTCGGGAAGAACTCCATCAAGCTCTACGACAAAGCCTATTCCGATGCCGGAGCCGTGCTGCGCCCGGAACTCACTCTGAATGCGCCCGAGCAGTTCCGCGTCTTCCGGCATAAAACCGGTGAGCCGGAAGGGCCGATGCAGTGGCGGCCCCTGCGTGCTGGAGTGGCCGACTTACATCGACGCGCCGAAGTCTCCCAGAAGGCGCTCGATCGCTACTGCACCGCTCTGGCCCGCGTGGACGATACCACCACACTTGGCGAGCTGACCGGGCCTCTGGGGAAACGTGTGCGCTGGCACGGCCGACCGGCCCGGGCACTCCATCCATTCGAGTGCGGCGATCTGGCTCTGCTCACGGCCGTCGGTCGCGGCGAATTCACCATCAACGGATTCCGCAATCCCGATCTGCAGACCCTACTCTTCGGAACCCCGGCATCCAAACCACAGGCTCGCCGCCATTCTGCCGCCGTCAGCCGCACACTTCGCTTGCTCCGCACTCACGGCATCATTCAAAAGCTGCCTCATACTCACCGCTATCACGTCACGCCTCACGGCCGACTTTTGATCAATGCCGTGCTCTCCGCTCAACGCGCTACCACTCAGCAACTTACGACTCTCGCCGCATGAAATCGTCGCAGCATGCAAAGAAACCAACGTCTAGTAGTACAGCCTCAGCTGGTTAGGCTAGTTGCGGCATAGAGGCAGAAAGCAATGGCTTAATCAGTACGAACACCACTTCCGGATCAAGGTTGCCGTCGACTTTGATATAGCGGCGGTTCTTGTAGACGTCGATAACAGGCTGCGACTGTTCCCGATAGGCCTTGAGGCGTTCGAGAATAACAGATTCGCGATCGTCGTCGCGGGTAATTAGCGTAACGTGATCGAAGTCGCACGTGACGCCATCCTTCGACGGCCGCAAGACCAAGTTGTAGACGCGGTGGCAGCACGGGCATTGGCGCCGGGCGGTCAAGCGCTGGAGGATCGTTTCGGTGGTGGCATCCAGGTGCAAAGCAATCGGCTCGGGCATGCCCATGTCGGTCAGAAGCTGGTCGAGGAAGCCGGCCTGATTGACGGTGCGCGGATAACCATCGAGGACGAAGCCATCGGCGAATTGGGGCTGATGAAGCTGGGCCGCCGCCACTTTGTTAATTAAATCGTCACAGACGAGATTGCCGCCGGCGAGGGTCTCCTTGACGATCTGGCCGAGGGACGTGTTCGCGGCGATTTCAGCTCGGAGCACGTCGCCGGTGGAAATGGCGGGAATACTCAGTTCCCGCTGGAGCACCGTACTTTGAGTGCCCTTGCCCGCCCCCGGCGGCCCCAATAAGACAATCACATTGCGGTTTTCCATTTTACGACCCTCACTTCCAGCAATCGGCTGCCGGTCTTTTCTCTCCTCGAGGCCTACGGAACTCGAAGCACATGCCAGACACTAGTTAAAACCAAATGTCGAAAGGGCTCAATTAACCCAGTCCAATTCGGACGAGTGGGACGTTTTGACCTGGTCTGGCTCGAAAGCGTTAGTCTTGAGAAATGGTGGACAGCCGTTCAACGACACAGATAAGTATCGGCAGATCAGAGATTTCACAACAATTCCTTGACGAAATGGGTCAATACCTGGCGCAGCGGCGGATTCGGGCGGGGCTCCAACGGCTAGAAGAGAAGGCGGGGTTGCTCGAGAAGCTCTCGCCGATCCAGAAACACGCAGCGACCTTCGTCGGTTACTGCGCGCAATGGGTAGATTCAGGGTTTAGAGATACCGATGTTGTCAGGCGGCTGCTTTCGCGGTTTCCCGAAGAGACGCGAGCCGGACTTCCCCTGTTGGACTACGCTCACCTGCGGCTGGCGGAAGGGTTTGTAGCGGGTAAGGAAGACGCACCCGGGCGGGCGGTCGGGCACTTTGAGTTCGTATTAGGACTCGGAAACGCACTCAGTGGGACAAAGCCGGTGGGAGCGGAACTGGCGGCGGCAGCGTACTACTGGAAAGCAAACTGCCATCGCAAATGCGGTGAGTATGAGGAAGCCCTGGCTTCCGCCGTGAAGGGTCGCAAGGTGGCGATCGAGTTGGGTTACTTCCCTATGGCGGCGGTGATCCAAGCGTTAGAGGGGTGGCTGCTGTTCCAGAAGGGACGCTCGAACGAAGCGCTAACCGCGCTCAATGAGGCAGAAGCGGTGCTGCGGCAAACCGACGACTACGTAACGGTTGGGAACATCCTCTCGACGTACGGCCGGATCGATCAGGCCGACGGCCGGTACGAGGAGTCGGTAAAGCATTTCGCTGAAGCAATTTCTGAATACGCCAAAATAGATCCCCAGCATCCACATGTGGCGCGCACTTTGGGCAATATGGCCTACGTCAAGCGGCTGATGGCGCGGCAACTGCGGCGGCGGATTGATGCGAGCGCCGCTCTTCGGAGACAAACCACCGCCGACGGGGAAACGGTTCGAATCCCCGTGGCGGAGATCCGGGCGCGATTTGAACAACTCCAGCGGGAGGCATTGTCACACCTCGACGAGGCGGACGCCATCTTCGGCAAACACCGTCAACGCCGGGGCGAAGGCAACCTGAAGATCACGTATGGCCACATTTTCCATGACAACGGCGATCTGGACCGCGCCGAGGAGGAGGCAGAGGGAGCCTACGCACTCGGGCTTGAAAAGGAAGACTTCATCCTGATGGCTCGGGCCCGGCTGCTTCGCTGCATGGTGGAAAACGCCAGGCTGGAGGACGACGTACTGGAAGATGCGGATGAGTATGGCGACTCATCCCGGCATGCTGTGCTGGCGGAACGGTTTGGCCGTGAAGCCGTTGCGTGCGCGAAGCACACCCAGAACGACTATCTACTAGCCCGTGCGTATATTTGGCTTGGGCTCACGCAATCGAATGAGTATTTCAACAATCTCGACGAGGCGCGGCATTCCTTGAACCTGGCGATGTCCTCAATGAAAGCCGACCCGTTTCAACCGCACTGGGATGATCTAAAGACGCTGAAGACGAGGGTGCTGCGCGGCGGCGACATCGACGAAACACTGCGTGCGTGGTCACAAGGCGCGATTGGGGACAAGACCTTTCGGGAGATCACCGACGAGTTTGCGGAACTGATTATTCCGAAGATCTGGCTGCGCGAAGACCGTAAGATTGCACGAGTGGCCAAGAAGCTATCGATCTCGCCGAAGAAGGTGCGGCGCGTGCTGATGCGAGCCGGGGCCTTGGACCACTTAGCGTGATGGCATCGCTACGAGAAGGCGCGGGATTTGTCTTGGTAGACTTCTCATTTGGCCGCCGTGCGTACCCTCGTCACTGCCTGGTTATTCACCTCGGCCTTCCTGTGCGGAGTGCTTTGCGCTCAAGACAACTACGAAATCCAGGTTTATGGGTCAGAGTTGGTGAAGCCCGGCGACACCATGTTGGAACTGCACAGCAATTTCACCTGGGAAGGGTCCAAGACTACCTCGCCGGAAGGTATGTTGCCCACGAATCACGCGCTCCACGAGACATTGGAGATCACGCACGGGTTCAACGATTGGTTCGAGACGGGCTTCTATGTATTCTCCTCGGCAAGCAGCCTGTACGGGTGGGACTGGGTGGGCGATCACATCCGGCCCCGAGTGGCCGCTCCCGAGTCCTGGGGCTGGCCCGTCGGCGCGAGTCTTTCCCTCGAGGTGGGATACCAGCAGAAGCCATTTTCTCCTGACACCTGGACCATGGAGATCAGGCCGATTATCGATAAGACGCTGGGCCGATGGTACCTGTGCTTCAATCCGACGCTGGATCGGTCGTTCCATGGACCGAGCGTGTCGCAAGGTGTGGTGTTCTCGCCGAACTTCAAGCTGGGCTATGACCTGACCAAAAGAATCAATGTCGGTTTTGAATACTACGGATCACTCGGGCCGCTTCAGGGATTTGATCCGGTTGGTCAGCAACAGCAACAGATTGTGCCGTGCTTCGATTTGAACCTTGGCGCGGAGTGGGAGTTCAACTTCGGTGTCGGAATTGGGTTGACGCATAGCACTGACCATTTGCTAACGAAGATGATCCTGGGGCGGCGCTTCAATTGGGGCCATCGTGATAAAGCGCCTGCGATGCCGCCGCCGGGCAAATCGTAAACCCAGCCCCAAGGTGAGACTCGGAGTTCCGTGTATTACCGTGTGGGGACTAAGAGCAACCGCACTTGTTTCACAAGCTGGCTGTAGGCGTCGTCGCTAAATGCCTGGCGGTAGACCCACACGACCTTGCCCTGCTGGTCGATGAGGACTATGCAGCCCAGTTGCTCGTCGGCCACTTGCATCCGCTGGTGCCAATCGTTTGAACTGGTGAAGACGACTACAAATGTTGCTTGATCTTCCTTCGAAACTCCCTTGCGCATGCCTCCCGTGATGAAGGGCTTGGCGAGACGTCCCATCGAACCCTCGATGACCGGAACCGTGTAGGCAACAACGCCGGGAGTGTTCTTGAAATCTTGCTTAAAGGGTTTCATCCACTTTTCAATTGAATATTGAGAATTGCGGCTGAAGCCGAGAGCGACGAGCGCAACCTTGTGGGCCGCGTCCCTGGGCAACTGAACGTTCATACCATCGAGACTCTCGCCTTCCAGGTTGGGCATGATGACACCCGGCTCGAGCGGTTGCACCGTCGACGGCTCGGCGCCGAAGCACTGGCTCGCCAACAACAGCGCGATGCTAAGAGGGTGAGTAAGCTTGAGTCGCCGGGAAAGTGGATTTGAATTGAATGAAGGCGAAAGCATAGAAAGAATGGCTCCGAGCATATCTGGCCCCCTGGATGCACTGGTGGCGCCGCCGAGTACGAAATCGTAACAGAAAGTGGATGCGGGATCTCCTCGCCCCGCCAAATGAAAATGCGCAGAGCGAATGAGCTTATCCGTACCACGGCAGGCTGGGTTGAGCAACCCGCCGGGAGACGCCATCCCATAAGCGCTAACTTAAGACACGTTTCCTCTCGGGCCGTCAACGCGGCATCCGCTGGAAGAATGCAAGGCTGGCTGGAACGCGACTTCCCTTCAGTTGCCTGAGGTGGCCATACTGACCGAAATCGTCAGGAGGCAACACGCCCAGGACGCTGTTGCCGGCAGCAGCAGCTTTTCTCTTTTGGGTGCCAACTCATTGTTTTTCAACGGCCGCGCCACCGCCGGCGGTAGAACTACAACTGCCTATACCTTCGCTGCTCCAAGCAACATACCGGAACCGGCCACGATGACGCTCATCGGTTCCGCACTTCTCTCGCAATCGGTTTCTTCGCCAGCAAGCGTATCAAGAAAGCTTAGTTTGCTCCTTTAGATCCTACCGAAAGCGGACGTGCACGTCAGGTCCGCTGACCAGATACATCCTCGTAAACGGGCATATATCGCCGGTAATCCATCGTGTGCGTAGCTCTTTTTCAAACACTACGGACACGAGGTCCTTAAGTTGGCGCACTCACTAAGGGTTTGCGCAACATTAACTAGTACGCCGAAATCGGAAAGAAATCATTGCGCGTTGCTTTGACGGGCCCCATCAACGGGCCTCCACACCGCCTACAAGCTCTGTAAACACTGGAGAAGTCGCGATCACGGTCCGCCTACCCGTGCTTCTGTCGATTGTGTTATAGTTCCGAGTGAAATGTTTGATTAGTCGGAACTCTAACATTATGCGCCCACTCTCCTTCAATCCCCAAGATCTCCGCAAGCATCTCCTTCGCCACAAAATCGCTACTTTGCCCGAACTCAAAGCGGCTCTCGGCACGTCCGCCGACCTTACCGTCTTTCGAAAGCTCAAGCTCCTGGATTACCTTTCCAGCTATACCCATCGCGGCCGCTACTATGCCCTACGCGAAGCCGCCCGCTTCGATGACATCGGCCTGTGGTCCCACGATGCAGTTTGGTTTTCCCGTTACGGCACCCTCGTCTCTACCGTCGAGTCCTTCGTCAACCAGTCCCCGAACGGCTGGTTCGCCGATGAACTGGCCGACGTTCTTCATGCTGAGGTCCAAGATCCCCTCCACGATCTGGTGCGCGCCAACCGCCTGCGCCGCTCCGAGGTGGCCGGACGATTTCTTTACACCTCCGCCGATGGCCGGCAAGCTCGCGGTCAACTCCGCACCAGGCAAACCGCCCAGTCGGTCCCTCTACTGACCGATGCCTCCGCTCTCCAGGTGTCTCCCGATGAACTGAAAGCGGCCATCTTGCTTTTCTACAGTCTGCTTGACGAGCAGCTGCGTCGCTTGTTTGCTGGGCTGGAATCCATCAAGCTGGGTCACGGAGGCGATAGCGTTCTGGCCGAATTCCTCGGCTTGGACCCGCACACCGTCGCTCGCGGACGCCAACAACTGCTCGATCAGAATGTATCGACGGAGCGCACCCGCCGTTCTGGCGGCGGCCGCAAACCGGTCGAAAAAAAACCGCCGACATCGTCACACTGATCGAGTTCCTGCTCGAATACGACACTGCCGGCGATCCCATCACCGGGTTGAAGTGGTCTCGGCGCACTACGGAGAAGATTGCCATGGCGCTGGGCGACTTCGGTGTCAATGTTAGCCCCAACACCGTCGCTCGTCTCCTCCATCAGATGGGCTATTCCCTGCGGGTCAATCACAAGAAACTCTCCACCGACTTTAGTCCCGACCGCAACGATCAGTTCCTTTATCTGAGCGATCTTCGTCAGCGCTTCCAACGCCGCGGCCTGCCCATCATCAGCGTCGATACCAAGAAACGCGAACTGGTCGGCAACTTCAAGAACCCTGGCGCGCGCTGGGATCTATCTCCCCGCTTGGTCAACGACCACGATTTCCGCTCGGATTCCACCGGTGTCGCCATCCCTTACGGCATCTACGATCTGCTCGCCAATCGGGGAGCGGTCATGCTGGGCGTCTCGCATGACACATCCGCCTTTGCGGCGCACGCCATTGCACATTGGTGGCGCCAGGAAGGCGCGGTACGCTATCCCCGCTCCCGTCAACTCCTCATCCTGAGCGACACCGGCGGCAGCAATGGCGCTCGTCGCCGCACCTGGAAAACCGAACTCCAATCTCAGTTGGCCGACTCCCTCGGCCTGACCCTCACCGTGGCGCACTACCCGACTGGCGCTTCCAAATGGAACCCCATTGAACATCGTCTCTTTTCCGAAATATCCAAGAACTGGGCAGGCGAACCACTCGACACTTATCAGAAGATTCTCAACTTCATCCGCTCCACGAGAACGAATACCGGCTTGTCGGTCACCGCTCAACTCGACCGTCGCAACTATCCCACCGGCGCCAAACCGACACCCGAACAGCTTCAATCACTTCGACTGAAACCGCACCAGGTTCTTCCGAAGTGGAACTACACCATCTCACCCAATCTGTGAAGTTGTTTTTGCGTCAGCCCTAAGCCCCAAAGACTAAGCTCGGCGCTTATGGGATGCCATCCCGCCCGCTACTTCCCTCCACTTGACGCGATCCTGAAAATGAGTGACAAGAGAGGAGAGCCGAACTATGCAGGTACTTCAACCTTTGGAATGGGTCTGGCAGGACCTGCGCTATGCGTTTCGTGGCTTATTGCGCAGCCCGGCATTTGCCGCCACGGCCATTGTTTCGCTAGCACTTGGAATTGGCGCCAACACCGCTATTTTTTCGTTCGTAAACGCCATTTTGCTGAAGCGGCTGCCCGTTCCTGAGCCGGAACGCCTGGTTACCTTCGCGCAGACTTATCACGGCGAAAGCTCGGGCGTGGTGTGGCGCATGAGAACCCTTGACGAGATGGCGAAACGGACCTCCGCGTTCGGCGGCATCTTTGGGAGAATGCCGAAGGCTGTCAGTTTTTCGAAGGGCGACACCCCACAATGGCTCATGGGGGAACTCGTCACCGGTCAGTATTTCCAAACCCTGGAAGCAAAGCCGGCGATCGGGAGGGTCTTCATCGGTGATGATGTTCGGAATGCAGGCGGGAACCCTGTCTGCGTTATCAGTTATGGGCTCTGGCAACGTGAATTCGCAGGCAACCCAGGCGTGTCTGGACAAAACGTATTTCTCAACGGGCACGGCTATCGCATTCTTGGCGTGACAGGGCGTGGCTTCTGGGGGTCTGATCTCGAGCATCGGTTCGACGTGTGGATCCCAGCAACTCAAATCGGCGACTTCATGCCTGCGTTCGGAGACGCGACCGGCGTGGATTGGCTCAAGACGCTCTCGTGGCTGAGTCCGATGGCGCGTTTGAAACCGGGCGTGACCCGCATCCAGGCTGAAGTTCAGGCGCAACGAGTGTTTCAACAGATCGAGCGCGAGAACGCCGGCGGCCAAACCCCCGACAGGCCAACGGTTCTACAACTGAAAGATGGCAGCCAGGGACTTAGCACAATGCGAGCAGCGTTTGGAAGACCGGCATTGGTACTGATGGCTGTGGTCGCCCTGGTTCTGCTGATTGCTTGCGCCAATCTGGCTAATCTGTTGTTGGCAAGAGCCCAGGCACGCCCCAAGGAATTCGAGGTGCGCGCGTCCATCGGGGCGTCGCGCGCGAGACTCGTGCGGCAGCTCCTGATGGAGAGTCTATTACTGGCGGCTTTGGGGGGCGTCGCCGGTATCGCCCTATCGTTCTGGGTCAGCCGAACCCTGCTCACTCTTTTCAATGTCGGGAAAGCATCGTGGACGGAGTGGAAGGTGACACCGGATCTGACAGTGCTTGGGTTTTCGATCGCTTTGGTTTTTGCCACTGCCATTCTGTTCGGCCTCTTTCCAGCCTGGCAAGCGACCAGGCCGGGTGTTTCTGCCGGCAGCGGACGTAAGAGCCCGCTGTTGCTTCGTAGAGCTTTGGTTATAGTCCAGATCGCCTTATCGTTGGTGGTGGTCTTTGCGGCAGGCCTGCTGACACAGACGCTGCGAACCCTGATGAGCATCGATTTGGGATTTCGACCGGGCCAGGTTGTCGCTTTGCGCGTCGATCCCGCGGCCAACGGCCATTCAAGCGCAGCGGTGACCATGATTCTGGACGAACTCCTGCGGCGAGCACGAGCTTTGCCTGGCGTCAGAGCGGCGAGTCTAGCATCCAGTGTTCCTAATGGCTCTATGGCGATTTCGATGAGCGTTGGTGTCCCGGGCTACACGCCGAAGCAAACCGGGGACGATATTGTGGCGTTCAACTTCATTAGCGCGGACTACTTCGCCACGCTTGGGCAGGGCTTTTTACAGGGAAGAGATTTCAACGACCGGGACCGCATGAACAGTCCGCGGGTTGCGATTGTGACGGAAAAGTTCGGGCGTCGCTATTTTGGCGATCGTGACCCGTTGGGTCGGAAGTTTCGCCAGGGTGGTGGCGACATTGAGATTGTCGGCGTGGTGCAGGATGCGCGAGATCAGAGTGTACGAAACGGTCCGGAGCCTACCGTCTACTTGCCCGAAAAGCAGGGCCAGACATCGGGTTTAACGATCCTGGTCCTCAGCCAGCGCGAACCGGCGAGGCTTATCCCTTCACTGCTGGCCGTCCTTCGAAGCATCGATCCGCGAATGCCCGTCTATTCTGTTCACACCCTGGATGCAGACGTAGGGGCAAGCTTATCGACCGAGAAAATCCTCGGCTACCTTTCCACACTCTTTGCCCTACTTGCAATCGCCCTGGCAAGTGTCGGACTGTACGGGGTGATGGCCTACTCGGTGCTGCGACGTACCCGCGAAATCGGCGTGCGGTTCGCAGTCGGCGCTCAGAGAGGTGATGTGGCTGGGCTTTTTGCCCGAGAAAGCTTGGCCCTGATGATCGCGGGATTGGGATTGGGCGCGCCGATTGCTCTGGTCTCCGGGCGCGCGCTTAAGCGCTTGCTTTTCGGGGTTGCTGGAACCGACCCGCTCACGCTGTTTTTCAGCCTAATGGTGTTGGCCGCGGCGGTATTGCTAGCAATGGCGATACCGTTGTGGAGAGCAGCCAGTGTGAGTCCGACGGTTGCGCTGCGATACGAGTGAATCCACTCGCTGACGCGGAAGGCTCAGAAGCATGTGTTGACGGCTGTGAAAGCCGAGACGACTAGCTCAGCAGGCTGACAGCCTGCGCCACAGGCTCGCGCGGTTCCAGGCAGAGTTTCAGCGTTCGCTCCCGTCTACAGCGAGGCGCGGGCTGCGTGAAGGGTGGGATGGCGAGTTGGCTCGGGAGGCCCCGCCTTGGTGCCCGGGATCACAGGCAAGATCAGCGCCGACGGGTATTTCCGCTCGTGGAAGACCGTCTGGTTCGCCTTGATCGGTTTGAAGGCGTCCGCCACCGGCTCGACGGTATTGAGATTCCGATCGAAGCGCGGGAAGTTGCTGCTGGAAACTTCCAGACGGATTCTATGACCGGCAGCAAAAACATAGCTGGTGACGCCGGCATCAACGGACACCTGATACGGAGAGTTTCGTTTTACGAAAGAGGAGGTGGTCAGGGAAAGGCGATAGCGGAGGCGAATGATCCCATCGGTGATCAGGCGCGGTGCTCCCGCTGGAGGCACGTCGACGAGCTTGGCGGTAAAGTCCGTATCGTTGGCCGAGGTCGCGACGTAAAGTAGAACACGGACGGGACCGGTCACTTCCACCTCTTCACGCAGCGGACCGGACGTATATACCAGGACATCCGAGCGGCGTTCGACGCTGGATTGATCGAGCGGCCCGGGCGGGAGGATGTTTGCATCACAGCAGATCGCGCCGCCCTGAGTTGGCACGGGCTGGACGGGATCGTAGGCGAAATGATCGGCCTTGGACTTGCTCTTTTCAGGCGGGAAAACCGTTAGGCTACCGTCACCTTCAGCCGAATTCGCCTTGCCCTGGCTGGTGAGGTAGAAAGGCGTGTAGCGGGTGCGGGCCAATGGCCATTCGTGTTCCTCGCGCCAAACGTTCGGACCCATTACAAACAAGTGCAGCTGCGCTTTCGCCGTAGCCGACGGGGGCGCCGCTTCCTTCAGCCGGCGATCGAAGAAAGATAGTTGCATTGAACGAACGTGCGGGCGGGACTCGGGCCCAAAATCGACCTCCGGGAATCTGTACGTGAAGTTGTGGGCCCAGGGGCCGATCCAGGTCTCCACATCCCGGCCGAGATGCGCCAGCCTGCTGAAGGCGTCCAAATCGTTGGGCGCATAATTGTCGAACCAGCCGCCCATTGATAAAACAGCGCAGTCGACTTTGCCCAGCTGCGGCCGCAAACTTAATTGCTGCCAAAAGCTGTCGTAGGAGGGATGATCCTGCGCTTCTTGCCACACAGGAATGTCCCGGCCCGCCGCTGCGACGTCCGATGTACGAATCGGCAAGTGGGTAATGTAGGCCTTGAAATCCGGCTGCAGGCGACCACGGGGATGAAAGTTATCGGAGATCCAGAGGAGACGGTGACCAAGCTTCATCGCTCCACCCGGCGAGTAAAACCGGTCGAGGTATTCATCATCGCCGGAGACCATTGGGAAGATCGCGACAAGGTGCGGATTTCCCTGTACGGCTGCCCGCCAGACAGCGATCCCAGGATAGGACGCTCCTGCCATTCCAACGCGGCCATTCGACCAAGGCTGCTCGGCGATCCAGTCCAGCGTGTCGCTGCCATCGGCGCCTTCCTGGGCGATGGATCCAAATTCACCCTCGGAGTCGTAGCGCCCGCGGACATCCTGCAGAAGCACGGCGTAGCCGTGCGATGTGAACATTTTGTAGCCCGAGACTCCTTCCCCTCGACGGTTGTACGGGGTGCGCACCAATATGGTTGGCCAACGGCCTGAACCATTGGGAAGGAAGACGTCGGAAACGAGTTCGACTCCATCACGCATCCGGGTCCTGACGCCAAGGTCGGAGCGGATGTCTCTGGGCCGGGACTGCGAAATCAGACTCGGCGACAATGAGAACAACAGGCACGCCGTGGCAATCGCTTGGAGCCGCGTCATGAAGCGATGAGCGTCGCGGGCGCCGGTTTGGGGCGAGGCCCAAACAAGGCTGTGCCGACTCGCACGAGAGTGGCGCCTTCTTCGATAGCGACTTCAAAATCGTTGGACATACCCATAGATAGCTGCGGCAGCTGGTACTGACGACCGATGGCGGCAAGCCGTTGGAAGTAAGGCCGGGACTTTTCAGCATCTTCGGACCATGGCGGCATGGTCATCAAGCCCGTAACACGAACGCTGTGGCAGGCATTTGCGGCAGCCAAAAGGCCAGGAATGGCTGC
The DNA here is from genome assembly GCA_963771305.1 of uncultured Acidobacteriaceae bacterium. Taxonomy (GTDB): domain Bacteria; phylum Acidobacteriota; class Terriglobia; order Bryobacterales; family Bryobacteraceae; genus CAJCIT01. The sequence continues at coordinate 642,705 of CAVYTS010000026.1, read as the reverse complement.
AGGGTCCGCTCCACTCTTGCTCTCCTCGCCGGACAGCTTGATTTCAAGAAGGACCTCGATATCCTTCCCAGCTTCGTGCGCCGCTGCGTCCACGCGCTGCAAGAGCCGGGGAGAATCCACCGTGTGGATCACCTGAAACAGCGCGGCGGCCTGACGAGATTTATTCACCTGGAGGTGGCCAATGAAATGGAAGCGAACCTCCGGAAGATCCGTGAGCAAGGGCTGCTTGGCCGCGAACTCCTGCACGTAGTTCTCCCCGAAGTGGCGCAAGCCGGCCAGATAAGCCTGTTCTATCGCACTGGCAGAGAATTTCTTCGAAACGGCCACTACCTTAACGTTCGCTCGTGCGCGACCCGCTCGTGCGACGGCCCGCGAGACGCGGGCCTCGAGGATTTCGAGTCGTTGGGAGAAGTCAGGGATTACAAGTGGCAAATCACCATTCTAAGGGCGGCGCTCGGGCTTGTATTGCCGAATCCGCTACGGACATGCAGCAAGCGGTAGAGAATTTCCTAGCGGGATGCCGACAGCCTGGCTATCTGGAACACGGTGATGAACTGATCGTGTTGCGTCGTGGCGAGTCGACTACGGAGATCCAGTCAGGGCGCCTGACACTCCATGTTCTTTCGGCGGAGCGCTCTGTTTCGAGGCGAATCGTTTTGGTTGAGAGCCGAAAGTCCGCCTCCCTGCATTGCCTGGTGGAACGATTTGGCGGAAGGATGGCGAAACAGACGTTGGTGGACTGGCGAAGCCGCAATCGGCAGCGCAGACTTTGCACGGGCAGCGCGTCGGATTCGGAGAGCAATTCAGACGTATGCTGGAGCGGGAGTTTGCCGACTGGCAGGTGACCACGTTGACGTCGGAGATGGACCTGACTCGTTCGTTCTCGCCGGTGTTTCCGCGAGCCATTCTGGAACGTAGGTCGGCGACACAGGTGGCGGTGGCATGCCCGTCGCGCGATGACGAAATATCGCTGCTGACATTTGCGCTGTTGTGGCATGACCATGTGCGACGCCGCACCGCCGTTCGGAGGCCGGAAATCGCAGGACCTCTGCCGCTGGCGCTGTTCCTTCCCGATGGAGCGGGTCAGTTAACGGCCCAACGGCTTCAACAACTGAACCAAGACATGCTGCCCTGCAGGCTGTTCCGGTTCAATGAATACGGCTCGGCGGGCGAAGTGGATCTGGATGACCTGGGTAACCTGGAGACTTCGTTGCTGCCTCGACAAACCGCTCCGTCGCTGGGTGACAGTGAGCGAGCGATGCTGGAACGTCTGGTTAGCGGCTACGATGTAAGTGCCGTTTGCCGGCATGACGGCAGCTTAAGCCTGCGGGTGAACGGCTTGGAATTCGCTCAGGTTTATGAAGGGCGCGCTTCCGAACCACCAGAGAGACGCGCAGCGTTTCCCGCGGGGGTTCCCCAGCTTGTGATCCTTTCCTCTCGGGAAACACGCTGACGCCTAACGAAGTGGAAGCGCTAGCGGCTGAACTGGTTCAACGGCGGCATGCAGGGGCACCAGACCGCCGGCACCCTCTGTATCGGGGATCGCCGGAGTGCTGGTTGGATGCCGCAGTCCGGACGAATCTGGAACTAATCGACGCCAATCTGCTTCCGGAGCGCCTGCATGGCGAAGTCCTGGCGCAATCAGGACTGGCGAGCGGACGGGCCGATCTGCTGGCGATCTCCAGAGAAGGGCGGCTGACAGTGTTGGAACTGAAAGCGGGCGAGGATATCCATTTGCCCTTGCAAGCGCTCGACTACTGGATACGCATTGCGTGGCACAGCAGACGAGGAGAACTTGACAACTTGTTTCCAGGAATGAGCGTCTTACGAGAGGCGCCGAAGCTGTTCCGGGTGGCGCCGGCGAGCTGCTTTCATCTCGCCACGGACACAATCCTGCGATACTTCCCCTCTAAGATCTGCGTCGAACGAGTAGGACTCAATCTAGAATGGCAAGATAAGCTAAAGGTGGTCTTGCGCCTTAGTGGTTGTCGGTCCCCCGTTTCACATGAGGTCTAAACAATGAGCGTCATCGCGTTGGCTGGCATTCGGAACGCAGTTCGGAACCTGAACCCGGCAAAAGTACGTGAGCTCGGCGAGCGGCAATTGAACATCGCCCTGTACGCACATACCAATGAAGCATACCGGCGAATAGAGGAGTTTTTCCTGGAAGGCCTGTTTGACCGGCGGCGGAAAGAGTCGCTGGAAGCGCTGACGCGGGGGCCGGCGCCGCAAAATGCCTTGCGCTACGACCTGGCGATTTATGACGAAGGCGTTGTCGCCCCGGCGCGAGCGCTCGTGTTTCACCGGCAGGAACCTGAGTTGGTGGTGAAACGGATTCTCTCGAAACACGAGGATCTGGCCGTACCGTTGGCTCGTCATTTCGAAGTCTTCCGCCGGTCGTACGTCGAGCATCTGATTAAGAAGATCAGCCGCGAGAATGCTCTCTTTTCAATGGCTACGGCGCTGCCGGACATCATTCCCACCATTATCGAGCTTCCATGGGCCATTGCGGAATTCACGTCGGACACGGCTTTCATCACCATGAACCAGATCCGAATGGCCTTTCTGCTGGCGGCGGCCAGCGACCGGCAAGTTGGCTATTTGGAGCAGAAGTCCGAAGTTGCCGCAGTGATTGCCAGCGCTTTCGGCTGGCGCGCCTTAGCTCGTCAACTCGCGGGCAAGATTCCTTTTGGTGGGGGTTTGATTTCGAAAGCTGCCATCGCCTACGCCGGAACGCGGGTGGTGGGCGCCTCGATCGAGCGGTTCTACCGCATCGGCTACGCCTACACGCGTGAAGAGCGCGAAACGCTCTATGCGCAGACCTTTCACCATGGCACCAGAGTGGCTCAACAAATCCTACGTACGGTACGACCGGACTTAGCCGACAAACTTGGAGACGACCCTGAAGCCAGGGCTGCCGGGCATCGGACGGTTGACGCCGAAGCTGGTGCGGAGCACTCGTGACACTCGTCGTTGAGTTCGTAACCCCGAGATGAACTTTCGTTTCCCGGTGTTTCTGGATGTGACTGGCAAACGCTGCCTGGTAACCGGAGCGGGATACGAAGTCGCGGGCAAAGTCAAGGCTCTGATTGACGCCGGCGCGGAGGCGCTGTACGTCAATCCAACCGCTATTCCTGAAATTGACCACTGGGCCGCCATGGCGCTGGTGATCTGGAAGCGGCGAGCGTTTGAGCCCGCCGATTTGGACGGATGTCTTCTGGTCATCACCGATCATGAAGACAATTCGGAGATCTTTCGACTGGCGGAGGAGCGCGGTGTCCTCTGCAATTCCGTGGACGATCCTGAACACTGCCGTTTTAGTTTTGGCTCGGTCCACCGCCAAGGTGACTTGAACATCGCCATCTCGACCAACGGTTGGGCGCCGGCTTTGGCCGTACGACTGCGACAGCGGCTGGAGCGTGAGATCGGACCGGAATACGGCGCCTTGCTCGCACTGCTTAAAGAAGCCCGCCCGGCCATCACCGCACAGATCACTGACTTCGCCCGACGCCGTGATCTTTGGTACCGGATCGTCGACTCTAGCGTTCTGGCAAAGCTGCGCGAGGGGCATCAGCAGGAAGCGGCCGAGCAGGTGCGAGAGCTCATCGAGGAAGCAATCCACGAATCGACAAGTGCCGATCCGGCAAACTAGAAGGCATGGAACCACTCGATGATGTTGAAGTGCGTGTGTTGGGGGCGCTGATCGAGAAAGAAGCGACGACACCGGAATACTACCCGCTTTCGATGAACGCGCTGGTGAACGCCTGCAACCAGAAATCGAACCGGCATCCGGTGGTTGACTACGGCGAGGATGATGTCGCCGACGCGATACTTCGACTGCGCGCGAAGAAGCTGGCGGTGACGATCATCGGCAACGGACGCGTGAACAAATACGGGCAGCGCATTTCGGAGACTCTGAACCTGGGGCGGCGCGAGCTGGCAGTGCTTAATACGTTACTACTGCGTGGACCGCAAACACTGGGCGAAATCAAAGACCGGTCTGAACGGATCTTTGCCTTCGCTGACCTGGAAGAGGCCGAACGGACCATGGAGAGGCTGGCGGAATGGCCGGAGACCCCTCTCGCGAAAAAGCTACCCAGGCAGCCGGGCCAGAAAGAGGCACGCTACGCCCACCTGCTCAGTGGAGAGCCCGCGCTGGAAGCGGGAAGTGATTGGGGGGGCGAGAGTGCGGGTGCGGCGGAGCCAAGCCGGATGGCGCAATTGGAAGAGGAAGTTCGGAGACTGGGGGCGGAGTTGGCCGATCTCAAGCGGCGCTTTGAGGATTTGGACGCGCAGTTGAAGTGAATGCGTGTCGAGCCTCAGCACAGCGACAAGGCTTCGATCATGCGCGCTCGCAAAGCGCCGAGCGTTATTCGTATCTCAGTGCCACCATGGGATCGACAGTGAGGGCTCGCCTCGACGGGGGGTAAGCCGCCAGCAGCGCGATGGCCAAAAACAAAAGCGAGACACCGGCGTATGAGACAGCATCCACGATGTTGAGTCCATAGAGCACACCGCGCAGGAGGTAAGAAGCTCCAACAGCGAGCAACACTCCGACAAGCAATCCCGCGACCACGGGGCGTATGCTTTCGCGCAGGATAAGACTAAGGATGTCGCCCTTTTGCGCACCGACAGCCATCCGGATGCCGACTTCGCGCGTACGGAGGACGACAATATAGCTGACCGTACCGTAGATGCCCATCGAGGCGAGCAGAAGCCCGAGTAGGCCGACGGTCGAAGCAACAGCGGCGGCAAGGCTGGACGTGATGAAGGGCGCCGTCCGCCGAAGCATTTCCTCAAGAGTGGAGGAGGTGGCCATCAGGTCGGGATCGATGGACGAGATCACAGGGTCGATCGCTTTTATGACTTGCGCGGAGTCGAACTGGGCCCGGATCAGGATTGGCCGGTCGGTGAGTTTGTCGTCGGGCAAAGGAAGATAGATCTTCCTGGAGTCGCTGCCGTCAAACTCTACGCCACGCGTGTCGCGGGCGACGCCGACCACTTGATACGCGGGCCCTTGCGCCGAGAGTTCGCTCATTTTGTGGTTCCGCTCGTCAGCAGCGCCCAATTGAAGGGTCCGGCCAACGGGGTTCTGGCTGGGCCAGAGCTGTTTGGCGGCTGATTCGCTGAGAATCACGGAGCGCTCCGGTTGGCCGGCCTGCGGCTGAAAGCTGTGGCCCAGGATCAAAGGAACGCCAAGAGTCTGGAAGTAGTTTGGCTCAATGTAGGTGTAGGAAAGAATTGACTGCACGTTGGGAGACCCAGATTTTTCTCCGTTGAGCGACACAGCAGCAGTTCGAAAGGCGAAATCATCCGGCGGCCGGGCACTTGTAACCGCGGCGATCCCAGGCAGCGCTGCGAGCCGCGTCCGAAGCTCGTGGACGAAAGCAACCTTGCGGGCGGTTGTGTACTTGGACTCTTCGGGAAATTGAAAGTCGAGATCGACGACGTGTCTGCCATCGTAGCCGGTTTCCATCTTGAGCGAGTTGATGGAACTTCGAATGAACAGGCTTCCGGCGATCATGAGTACCAGGGAAAGGGCAACCTGCGCGGCGATGAGGAAGTCTTGGAGCCGGCGGCTACGAGACGACAAAGTGCCACCTCTCGCGGAGGAGGAGAGAGCAGAGTGGGAGCTTTCAATCGCTGGAGCGAGCCCGAACAGGATCCCAGCAGCCAGAGAGATCGTAAAGACGTAAGCAAAGATTTCGAAATCGGGAGTCACGTCGAAAATGAGCGTGCCATTCTCGGCGGGAAAAGCATCGGCCGCCAGGGTCACACCGACTCTCAACAACGCCCAGGTGAACGGCAGCGCTAGAGCGCCCGCTAGCAGGCCTAGGAGAGCACTCTCCGTCAGCAACTGCCTCAGGATCCGCAGCCGGCCTGCCCCCAAGGAAAGGCGCGTGTGGAGTTCATTCTGCCGAGCCCTGGCACGAGCCAGCTGCAGGCCGCCGACATTCGCGCAGGCCACGGCCAGCACCATCCCCGCAGCGGCCATAATGAGCAGAATGGTGAATCGCAGTCCGGGGTACAGCCGCAAGGGGAGCGGGAACGGAGAACCCGGCCAAACGAGTACTGTAGCGGGCTTAGCCGACTCAGAGTGTGGATCGTGCAGGGCGCGAAGGTGATCGGCCACCAGGGTCATCTCCGCCTGCGCCTGGGCCATGCTTACGCCGGGAGCGAGGCGCCCAAACAGGCGGCAGCACTGGTTTTCGCGGTCGTGTAACCAATTCGCATCAGAATGGACCAGCGGTTCGAGGCGGAGCGGAAGCCAAAAGTCAGGCACGATTACACTGGTGCCGACGAAGTCGTGGGGCGTGATTCCTACGATCGTGAGGGCAACGCCATTGAGATTAATGGCTCGCCCCAGGATCGCTGGGTCCCCTGCGAACCGCTTCTGCCAGTAGTTTTCGCTGATAAGAACCGAGGGCGAAGCCACCAGGCCGGGGATACCGATGGAGTCGAAGGTACGCCCGCGTATGGTCGCGACTCGGAGAACCTGGAAGTAGTTTTCGGAAACGACGAAGACGAAGGCGAACTCCACGTTGCTTGCTCCGGAAGAGAGTAATCCCAGTTTTCCGAACACCGATCCAGCCTCGGAAGCGCGCTGACTAATAACGCCGCCGGCGTTTGAGAGCCTCATGTGGTCAGGCCTAAAGGCGATCAGGCCACTCAAGGAATGAACCGAATCCCGGTACGTTTCGAAGTCGGGATAGCTGAAGTTGTATTCATTGGCGTCCCCTTGCCCAGGCGAGAACGGATCTTTCGAACCCAATTGGCGGATCAGCGCGAGGTTGACCATTTCCCCGGGATCGCGCGCATCGAGGGGCCGGGCGACCATCGCCTTGTAGGCGGTGAAGACTGCGGTGTTCACGCCAATACCAAGCACCAAGGCCAGGACTGCGACGGCGGAGAACCCGGCGTTGCGGCGCAAAATGCGGACTCCGTAACGCAAATCCTGGAGCACGGTTTCGGGCAGGATCACAGGACAAACCTCACTGGGGCGCTCTCGCCGCTGGCATCATCTTCGCGACTCACGCTCACCCCACACGTACAAGACGCGGAAGGCCGATGATTATTACGTGGGGCCGGGTTTTTCAGACAATTTTCGAAGTCTTCGGAGCTAACGTGTTTCCCCGTCCCGCAGCACAGCCATTGCCGCGTTCCGCCCATTGATTGCGATGACGCTGCCGCCGGAATGAGTGCACGCGCCGCAAGGGTAGACGCCTGGCATGGGGATGTAATCTTCGGTGCGACGAACGCAGAACGCCCAAGTGCATCAGTCGGCCAAGGCAACCAACCGCTGAACCCATTCCGGAAGTTCCTCAGCCCGCCAGACACTTGGCCGTGCTTGAGCAAAAGCATCCGTACGGGATGGAGCCCGGAATTGTCGAGTACAACTGCCTCGTCCACCAGTCGCAAAGCTTCGGGAGCGCGCATGAGGCTTCGCCAATATCGACGGCGAATATCGGAGTCTGGGATGTCGTGGCCTCCTTGCAGCACTCTAAGGCGAACCCGGTCGATATGTAGGTCGGGATGGCCAAGCTAGACGTAGACGAGAAACGTCCTGTATCCCGCATCCCGGGCCTGCAGCACAATGCCCATTGCTCCATGACCGGCAAGAGTCGTTTCCAACGTAAAGCTCGCCCGATCCGCCAGTAGGGATTTGCAGCGAAGTATCGCCTCTCGGGCGGCGGGAATTGCTGAACGGGCTGATTGAGCAGCATCCAGTCGTCGAGCGATCGCATCGGGATCTATTAAGTTGATGCTGCCCTCAAACCAAATGGAAGAAGTCAGCGTGGATTTGCCCGACCCGTTCGGCCCCGCGACCACGGTCAGCGTGGGCATCACCTGACTATCGTCGATGACCTGAGCGGCGGCTTAACCTCACCGATAACCTGCAGGTGAGAGTCTCGTGGAGCTCCAGGCTTAAAACGGATCTCCAGCAGCGTTCCGTCTGGCCATTCCTGAACATACCGGCCGGCATCGTCCACAAAAACGACCGGGTGACCGGACCCCAAGGCTTTGCGGCGAAAGCGGAGCCCGGCATTCGCAGCAGCATCGCTGAGAATGTTAGGGGCGGACATTAATTTCAGTATCGCGTATTCGAGAGTGGTCGGGCATTTCAAAACGCCCTCTTGTGGCTTAACCCGCTGCCGTTTCCCGCAGCACGGCCATTGCCGCGTTCCGTCCATTGATCGCGATGACGCTGCCGCCGGGATGCGTGCATGCGCCGCAAAGGTAGACGCCCGGCATCGGCGTCTTGGCCCGCAGACGGTTGCTCCACATATGGGGCGGGAGGCATTCTCCTTGGAAGATGTGTCCACCGGTGAGCCCTACTTTTTTCTCGATGTCCGGCGGACCCAGGACCTGGGCATCCTCCACGGCATCGAGAATGTTACTGCAGAAGCGCGCCAATGAGCGCAGCACCAACTGCTGAACTTCGCTCCTGCGCGAGTCCCACGTGCCTTCCTCAAACTGGTAAGGGACGTATTGCGAGAACACACTCATGGTGTGGAGACCGTCAGGGACCACGCTGCGGTCATGAACGCTCTGGAAATACAACTCCGTCCACATCTGCGGCGGCAGGCGACCAGCACGTGAGGCGGCGTATCCTTCCTTCCACTCCTGTTTTGTCAGCGGCGTATTGATTTGGCCGTGATGGTGCGTTTCAAACGTACCGGGCCGGGCCTTGAAGTTCGGCAATTCGCGCATCACGACGTTGAGTTTCACCGTGCAGCCCTCAATTGGAACCGATTCCACCTGCGCCTTCCAAGCCGGGTCAGCAGCATCGCCCAGCAGGCGCAGCGTCACCCGTGGGTCGGCGTTTGAAATGACAACGGGAGCGTAGATGGTCTCGCCACTCTCCAGGACCACACCCTCGCCCGGCAGGATTTGCGCTACCGGCGTGTCGATGGCGATGTTCGCTCCGGCCTCTAGTGCGGCACTCGCAATCACGAAGGACACTGTACCCATGCCGCCGGCGACATAGCCCCAAGCTCCCGGCATACCTCCCAGCCGTCCCGATGCGTGATGGAACCGAACGGACGCGGTGCCTGGATCAAACGGGCTCGCGTTAGTGCCGATGACACCTTGGCCTAGATAGGCAATCTGCAGACGCTCGTCTTTGAGATATCGTTCGACGAACTCGGCCATCGACCAGTCGAACAGAAGCTTGCGTGCTTCGTCATCGTTGCCAAGCCGCTCTTCGATCTGATCCCGCGTCGGCGGTTCGCCGATCCACATGTCCCGCTCGCCCGCCGGACGTATCGCATCCCGCGTCCGGCGGATCACATCCGACATGGCCTTCCAGCCCGCGACGTCACCCGGTGCAAAGCGCCGCAGCTCAGCCTCGCACGCATCATCGTCGTCGTAAAGCTGGACGCTTGAGCCGTCTTCGAACGGGACGAACAGACCGGCGGTCGCTGGCGTCCAGGCATAGCCGCGAGCCGGGAAGTTCAGTTCTTCAACAACGAGCGGATGTAGAAGGCCCGCCAGGTATGCGCAGGGCGACGATCGAACCCCCATGGCGGTCTCCTCGATGGTGCAGGCACCACCGATGCGGGAGCGTTCCTCCAGCACCAGCACGGTTTTGCCCGCTTTCGCGAGATAAGTGGCACAGGTGAGCCCGTTATGCCCGGCGCCCACTATGATGGCATCCCAGTGCTGCCGCGCCAGGTCGCTGAGCGCCACCTCCAAATCACGCATCCCGAACGACGTAATCACCGACATGCTGCGAGTATATCCGGCGATATCTAGGGCTTTTGAGGTTGATGGGTGTTCGGGAGACGATCCGCTCTTTGGGCCGTGAAGGTTGTAGCGGCGACCCGTCCAGTGCGGCGTTACTGGTTTCGCTTTCCGAAATCGTAGCGCGGCTTTCCGAATGTCGAAAGTGTTGACAAGCGGTTGTGGCTGCGTCGCCGTGCGCCCGATTCGGAAGGGTAAGAAGACTGCAACCACGCTGGGTGGTAAGACTCCGTTGCGTCTGATTTGATCCATCCGCTCGCTAGCCGGCCGTTGGTGTGCCAAGACATTTTCATAAGATCATTGTCGGTTCCTCCCTTTCGTCCAGCGAAGATTGAAGGCGCCTAAACCCACTACCATTCTATTCCCGAAATCCGTCTCGCTGCCGTCATCGATCCTCCGCAGCATATACTCATGTGTTGCGTTAGAACTTCTTTTCCTGAGGGTGCGAATCGAATGAATCTTCCGGTGATCAACCGCCGCCAGTTCCTGCAAGCCAGTGCCGCCGCCGTTGCTCTATCGCGCAAAGGCGCTGCCGCACAGTCAACCTATGGTACGGAGAAATACGACCGGTCGAAGGTTCGCCGCGTCGGCCTCATCGGCACCGGCTGGTACGGCAAATCGGATCTGTTCCGGCTCATCCAGGTATCTCCAGTCGAGGTAGTTTCGCTGTGTGACGTAGACAGCATCATGCTCTCCAAGTGCGCCGAGGATGTAGCTGCCAGACAGGCCTCGAAGAAGACGCCCCGCACGTATTCCGACTACCGCAAGATGCTCGCGGAGAAGGATCTCGACATCGTACTCATCGCGACGCCCGATCACTGGCACGCCCTACCCATGATCGAGGCCGCCAAGTCAGGCGCCGATATCTACTGCCAGAAGCCGATCAGCGTCGACATCGTCGAAGGACAGGCCATGCTCGCGGCGGCGCGCAAATACAACCGCGTCGTTCAGATCGGGACGCAGCGCCGCAGTACGCCGCATCTGGTCGAGGCACGGGAGCGCTTCATCAAGACGGGAAAGCTGGGGAAGATCGGGTCAGTCGACATCTGCTGCTACTACCATATGCGTGCCTCGGGTGTGCACCCGCCGATCACCCCGCCGGCCAACCTGGACTGGGAGATGTGGACCGGACCGGCGCCCATGCGCCCCTATAACGACATCGTTCACCCTCGCGGCTGGCGCGCGTTCATGGAGTACTGCAACGGGATCGTCGGCGACATGTGCGTTCACATGCTCGACATGACCCGCTGGATGCTCGACCTCGGCTGGCCGACGCGCATCTCCTCTGCAGGCGGCATCTTCGTCGACAAGGAAGCTACGGCCGATATCACCGATACGCAGAGCTGCAGGTTCGAATACCCTGACCTGGTCGTCAACTGGGAGCATCGAACCTGGGGCGATGCTCCCGACCCCGACCCGAAGTACGCTTGGTCGGCCATCTTCTATGGCGACAAGGGAACGCTAAAAGCCAGCGTCTACGCTTACGACTTCATTGGCGCCGACGGCGAGAAGGTCCACAAAGACGTCACGTATGAATTTGATTTGTTCCCCGAAGACAAGGACGAAGCTGAGCTGGAGAAACATGTCGCGCCGGCGATTCGCCATCACATGATGGACTTTCTCAGCGCAGTTGACACCCGTAGCAAGCCGGTTGCAGACATCGAGCAGGGATACATTTCAACCGCCAGCTGCATCCTGGCCAATGACGCGCTGAAGGCGGGCCGGAAGTTTACCTGGGATGCGAAAGCTCAGCACGTAGTTAACGACCCACAGGCCAACCTGCTATTGCAGAGGCCATACCGGTTGCCTTGGGTTCATCCGAAACCGCAGAGCGTGTAGGCAACTAAACAGCTTTCACTCCGTTGGAACAGCCGGATGTAGGCATCCGGCTCGGGCGGGGCGCCCGGCCCCACAACGGGATGAAGTTTCGTCTAGCTTTGGTCCATGTACTTCGACATATACATGACTCCGGCGATCATCAGCGCGGACAAGACCCCGTACAGGATGTAGACAAGGACGAGCTTTCTGTTCTTCTTGGTCTCGCCGGTTTCCATTGCTGTTGTCAACTGTGTGGCTGCGTCGTGAACGCCAATGCGCCCTAGTGGTGGTGCGGATGATCATGCGAATGTTCGTGCGCATGAACTTTCTCGGCCATCCGACAGCCTTGGTCGGACAAATCGCAGGGTAGGTGCTCGAACTGGATCGTGCTGTGGAAGATGCCGAACTCGCACAGCACTTTATTGATTTTCTGTAAGATGACGTTGCTCTCAGAGTGCGGCATATCGTCAATCAGCACATGCGAACTGAGGGCGTGGGTATTCGAGCCGAGGCTCCAGATGTGTAGGTCGTGAACATCCAGCACACCTTCCACCTGATTCATGGCAGTGGTGACGTCCGGCAGTTTCAAGCCGCGGGGCAAACCTTCGAGCAGAATATTGAGTGATTCGCGGACGATGTCCCACGCCGTGTAAACGATCAGGACTGCCAGGGCGATTGACAGGATCGGGTCAACGTACAGCCAGCCAGTCGAACGAATGATGAGCGCGCCCGCGAGAATGGCAACCGCGCCAAGCGCGTCGCCCAACATGTGAATGAAGGCGGCGCGGATATTCAGGTCACCCTTTTGACTCTGGCGCAACGCCAACATGATGCTGCCGTTGAGCACCAGCGCCGCCAATGAAACCCAAATCATGACGTTTTCGTCCACAGGCTGTGGCGCGATGATGCGCTGAACGGCCTCCCAGAGGATTACGCAGGAAATGACGATCAACGTGAGCGCATTGACAAAGGCGGCTAGGACGCCCGCGCGCTGGTAACCGTAGGTTTTGGACTGGTCAGCCGGGCGGCTCTGAAAGTACAGGCCGATGGCGGCGAGCAGAAGCGCCAATGCATCGGTGAAGTTGTGCCCGGCATCCGACAACAGGGCGAGACTATGGGCTCGAAACCCCGCATATACCTCAATGGCCGTGAACGCCAGGGTCGCGACCAGCGAGAAGCGGAGTACCCAACCGGTGCCATGAGAATGGTGATGGTGAGCCATGTTCTGAAATGCTTACACTACTTCGATGATCGTTGTGAGCGCTTCGATCCTCTACTACCTACTCTACGATAGGAAAGGATATCTTGATGCTCTCGTGGTTTTTCTCCGACCCCTTGCCGCCCGGAACCTGGGCGCCCGACTTTGACCTGCTGGATCACGACGGCCAACATGTCAATCTCGCTGGACTGCGGGGGAAGAACGTGATCCTGGTGTTCTATCCCGGCGACGACACAACGCTTTGCACCAAGCAGCTTTGCAGTTTTCGCGACCAGTGGACAGAGGCTGCGGCCAAGAATTCAGTTATATTCGGCATCAATCCGCAGAGCGCGGCGAAACACATCAAGTTCCGCGATCAGTACAAGTTTCCGTTCCCGCTCCTGGTGGATGAGAAACAACGCGTGGCCGAACTTTACAAGTGTTCGGGCCTTATCGTGAAGCGCACGGTGTACCTGATCGGACCCGATGGCACGATTCGCTTTTCGAGGCGCGGCAACCCGGTGCCGGCCGAGGTGCTGCAATCGGCGGCCTGAGGACCCGGCACACAAAAAAAAGTACCCGGATCTTTCGACCCAGGCCCTTAGGTTGTAAAACTGTTCAGTCCTGTCTACTTCAACTTGGGCGGAGCGCCCGGCAGGACGTAGCGCAGATCCAGGAACAGCATGTTGGTGTCAGCCTGACGCGGAGCGCCGGGGGCCAAATACCACGGATCACGGAAGAGGTACGAGTACTGTGCGTAAAACTGCAGCGCACCCCACTTGGGATCGCGCCAGAAGGTCTGTTGCAAACCAAAGGTAGCTTCCTGGATGGTGCGGTTGTTGCCCGATGCGGAGCCGGCGCCGCCATAACCGACTGGCTTGTGTGTCAGCGGATCGATGGTTATGGTTCTGCCCGCGTACATGCCGCCATAGTAAGCATAGAGTGCCGTGTTCTTGGCGACGTTAAATTCCACGCCATCCACCGTACCGCCAGAGTGGATATTGCCTGCCGAACCGGTGTTGTAGAGGATGACGTCTGGCGATTGACCGAAAAAGTAGCGTCCGATTCCATCGCCGTAGGTGAAGTTCTCAATCACCCGAAAATTCTTAAAAACCTGGAAGTTCGAATTGAACTCGAAGCCCCCGCCCGTCTTTGTGTATGTCTGGAAGGTGGCTGGATTGTAAGTATGGGTAGTGCTCAGGATTCCGGCACCTTCAATATGCACCGCCTTGTTCGGATCAAATGCCAGCTTGGTGATTAAGTCCGGAGTCCAGGCCGGCGTTCCATAGCTCGCCGTGCCGGTGTTAAGCTGTGACTGCATCGCACTGGGCAAGTTTGATGGGAACGTGATTGTGCCGCCACCAGACGAACCGCCGCCATACTGTGTCGGATTCTCCGCAGCAAATGCCCAGGCGACTTTTTCACTCGGATGCCACGTCACGCGAATTCCGGACTGCCGGGCCCATGTGAGACCGATCTGGTAATTCGTGTCCACGTTGTTCGTGAAGAAGATGTTGCCTGGGAGTGGCGAGATACCGGATCGGCCCGGCGTCATCAAGCTCCACGTTTGACCGCCCGTTACTTCCCATTCGCCCTTCTGCACATCGACGAAGAAAAGGCGCAGCCGGAACGTCGCCGCGTTGCTGGATACCTCAATATTAGTCGGCTGGTTGCCGAGGAAGTCCGACTCCCAGTAGCCGAGGATCTTGGTGTCGTGCATGAGCGCGTCAAACCGGGCGCCGATGCGCGAGTTCTGAACACTGAAATAATTGTCGGGGACATTGCCGGCAGCCGTCGCAGCATTGTTGAACGGGATGCTGCCAAAATTCGTTCCAATGCCGCTGCCGACGTTGGTGGAACGAGTGACCCATGTCAAATCCATAAAGCCAACGGGTGTTATGAAGGTGTTGCCTATCTTCAGCGATAGCGGCGCCGGGTTGTCTGGGGATGCCGCGTCCTGGGTTACGCGAGCAGCCGGCGCTACCGGCTGTAAAACGCCGCTGCCCGACGCGTTGACAAGCATCGGCGCTCCCGCGGTGGCTGACGCGCCTCCGGCTGACACGGCCCTCATCGTCGTCTCCAGCATTTCGCGCTGGGCCGAGACGGCTTTCTGCAACTTCTCAATTTCCTTTTCCTGTTCGGCGATCTGTTTGCGCAGCGCCTCAATATCCTTGCCCGAAATCGCGGTCGCATTGTTGTTACTCGTACCGCTGGAAGCGCCGCTTCCTGATGCTTCAGGGCTTGCTGGCGCTCCGTCGGCGGCAAAGAGTTGCACTGCCACAACGGAGAAACAGAGCAGGCCCAATATAGCTTTTCTATTCATAGTCTCCTCATTGAAAATTGATACAAAAGCCCCTAGATGTAGCCATGAAAGTGGTCATGACACGCGGAAGTTTGGATGGTTAGTTTCTTGCGTGTCCTCTAGGTTATACGAGGACCATTACATATCCATGAATATTGCGTAACAGAACGTGACACTAGTACTTGGGCCTTGGACACCCAGTGAGAAGGCGTGTATCGTGACGTTTGCGCTTCCCTCTAGAGCTTAGCGACAGCCTGTCTCTGCCCGGTGATTAGTAACCGAATTGACATCGACACGCATCTGTAACATAGGCGGAGCCAGTTGTTTGACGCCGGGCGTTATCGCTACCGTTCGCGCCACCGACTAGCGGCCTACAAAGTAACCGGCTCGGGTCTGCACTGCGAAGTTCTGCCTGGTTTTCAAGCCGATCTTTCGAAAGCCGGGTGTCGCATCCCGCGGGGTCGGCGAATAGCTCATGCTGTATTGATTCCGGAGTTCGTCCTGGATGCCGTTGAAGATCTCTTTTAATCGCTGCCCCTTGGCGGATTCATAACTTGCTGCACCCGTCTCGAATGAAATCCGTTCCAACACTTTCTTGCCTTGTGCCAACGACTCAGTTATCTTGGCCCGTGTCTTAGGAGGCAACAGGGCTGCGTCGGGCGGCTCGGCGTAGATGTGGATCGTATAGACCAGCGTGTCAGCCCCCTGTGCCGAGTCGATCGCTTCCGCCAAGGAAGCCCGGCTGCCCGCATCCATGCCGTCGGACAGAAGGATGACCGCCTTCCGGCCCTGCAGCGGCGCCATCGTCCGGCTCGTCGCCAGGCGCAAGGCGTCGTAAAGGACCGTCGAGGCACCGGTGTGCGGCGTGGTACGTCGTCTCGCGAAAACCGCCTCCGCGGAGATGGTGCCGAGGCCCTGATCCAGCTTCCGCCGCGATGACGTCAGGGTGGTGATTTCATTCACTCCCGAATCAAACTGGAGCACGAACGCCCGGTCCTCTTCCGGCCGAAGGACGTCCTTCAGAAAGGCGTGGGCCGCCTCGCGTTCGTCGTCGAGCACTCGAGTCATGCTGGCGCTGGTATCGAGCAGTAGCCCCAGTGTCAGGGGCAGATTCGACTCTTGTGAGAAGTTGCGGATTTTTTGCGGGCGCCCGTCCTCTTCCAGCAGAAAATCGCTTTCGGGCAGATCCTTGACGAAACGGCCGTGCTCGTCGCGAACCACCGCCAACAGGTTCACCAGGTTTACGTCGGCTGAAAACGTGGGCCCTTGTTGTGTGCCGACCGCACCGCTTGTGAACAGCAGCCCACCCGCGGACAGAAAGAAAGACCGCCGTGAACAATGCGAAAGCATCCCTCTCTATGGGACCACGGCGAACGAAGCGTGCAGCGGGGCGTTTGAGTCATCACCGGCCCAGATGTCGAACTGAGACTCATCTTGGACCGGCTTTCTTGCCGCCGGGTTCCAGTAGGTCAGTTCCTCTTTGCCGAGCGAGAAGTGTATGGTCTGTTTTGCATGCGGCGCGAGGGAGACTCGTTGAAAGCCCTTCAGTTCTCGAACCGGCCGCGATGCGCTTCCGGATTGCTGATGGATGTACAACTGAGCCACCTCGACTCCCGGCTTTGCGCCTGTGTTCTCGACGTCCAGCATCACGTCCAAGCCCTGCCCAACCTTCACTTCGCTCTGGCTGACGCGCAAGTTGGAGAACGAGAACGTGGTGTAGCTGAGACCGAAGCCAAACGGAAACAGGGGCGTGCTCTCTTCGTCCCAGAATCGCCGCGACTGGTTCTTCGGATCATGAGAGAGTGTGTGCGCGTAATACGTAGGCAGTTGCCCAGCGCTGCGCGGCCACGTAATTGGCAGCTTACCGCCCGGCGTCGCGTCGCCAAACAGAAGATCGGCTATCGCGTTGCCTGCTTCGGTCCCGGGATGCCAGGCCTCAAGGATGGCCGGAACATGCGTCGTTGCCCAGGAAATGTTTAGGGGCCGGCCATTGACGAGGACCAGAACTACTGGCTTTCCGGTGCCGGCAATGGCTTCCAAAAGACGCTGCTGGTTCCCCGGCAACTCAAGCGAAGACTGCGAGGCCATCTCGCCGCTCATGGCTGCCAGTTCGCCGAGAGTCAATATCACCAGATCCGACTGCTTTGCCACCTTAACTGCCTTCTCGAACTCGGCCTGAGCGCGCTCAGCCGGCCACGGTGGTGTAGGCTTCGGACCCATGAAGTCATCAAACATAGACCGATAGACTTTGCGAATCTCAACACCCGGCGAAAACTCGATCTTGCTGCCAGGAAGCTTGCTGCGAAGCCCCTCAACCAACGTAACGGCTTCGGGTGCCATACCAAACGTGGTCCATGAGCCCAACAGATCGGCGGGTGATTCAGCCAACGGACCAATGACCGCAATCGTCTTGTATTTGGCTTTCGAAAGCGGGAGCAACTGGCCTTCGTTCCGCAATAACACGACCGACTCTTCGGCAGCAGTGCGGGCCAGCGCGCGGTTCTCCAGCGTGTAAAGCACCTTTGGCAGGAGCGATTCGTCCACGTAGGGGTGCTCAAATAGCCCAAGACGGAACTTGGCCGCCAGAATGGGGCGCACCATATCGTCCAACGCTGATTCCGTAATCCGCCCTTCCTTCACGAGGCTCGCCAAGTGGTCGAGATAGGTGCGGCTTGCCATATCCATGTTTACGCCGGCCGTGAACGCGCTGAAGGCGGCGTCCTTTGGGCCGCGAGCGAATCCGTGCGTCACCAAATCCTTCACAGCCATCGCATCGCTGACGACAAACCCGTTGAACCCCCAGTCCTGCCGCAAAACATCCCGCAGCAGGAAGCGATTGGCAGTTGCGGGGACATCGTTCAGGTCCATGTAGGCGCTCATAAACGTGGCAACCCCTGCCTTGAGCGCCGCGTGAAACGGTGGGAAGTAAACGTTCCAGAGTAAGTCGTCGGGAATGTACGCGGCCTCGTAGTCGCGGCCGCCATCGGCAGCGCCGTAACCGGCGAAGTGCTTGGCGCACGCCAGCACCCGGTCGGGACTACTGACGTCCGATCCTTGGAATCCTTTCACCTGCGCTTCCGCGATCGCGGACCCCAGGTACGGGTCTTCACCCGCGCCTTCGATCATCCGGCCCCAGCGCGCGTCGCGCGCGATGTCGAGCATGGGCGCAAAGGTCCATTGAATGCCGGCCGCTCTCGCCTCACGGGCGGCCACTGTCTGCGCTTGTTCCACCATCGCCGTGTCCCACGACGCCGCCATCGCCAGTGGAATGGGAAAGACGGTCTTGAATCCGTGAATCACGTCGAGGCCGAATAACAGGGGGATATGCAGCCGGGTCTGTTCAACCGCAACTCGCTGTAGCCGGTTGATGGACTCGGGATCCGCCAGCCATAGAATCGAGCCGCCCTGCCCTTTCTGAACTCGCTCCTCGGGCTTCAGCGCGTCCGGAATCAGATTGATGCCGCCGATCTGGGTAAGCTGTCCTACTTTCTCGTCCACGGTCATCTTGGTGAGCAGTTCATCGACTCGGGCCTGAATGCGTGAATCTGCATCGGTTGCTGAATTCGGCGGTCCGGCCGCTCCCGCCGGCAGAGTTATGAGCGCGCTCAGCGCGAAGGAAGCGCTAAAGATCTTGCTTGCGATGGTTGCCATCTCTTGATCGGCTGAAGCTCGCTCCGTTCAATACGATTGGCGCGCGCAGCCATACCCCTTTGGCGTTTCGGTCAATTACAATCTATTGACAGTCAATGCCATTGTCAATGCTGGAACCGCGTTTGTTCCCCGGCTCTAAGGCAACAGTCCGCCCGGGCCGAGCACATGGCGAACATATGCTTCCGCCTGGGCGTGACCGCTCTCCACACCCCGGAATGTGCTAACGTGTCGCTGCAGGTCGTAGTAGCGATCGGGCGTCTGCGAGGCATGCGCGAAACAGGCCTGACGCTTTCGCACCTCCGTCCCGGAGATGTCCACGTAATCGGTCGGCCGAAACATCTGCGTGTCTTCGCCATCTGAGACCTCGTAGTAATAGAACGCGGCCTTCTTACCCAACCGGAGCCACGCATCGAAAGTCAGCAGAGAAATAGCGCGGTGATCGCGATGCGCATCAATCGGCCAGTGCGTGAACAGCACGTTGGCCTTTTCCGCTGCAATCAAGTCGCGGAACTCGTCGTAGCGTGCGACCGAAAGTGTTGCTTCGCCGTCGATTTGAGGCGCAAACACAGCATGCGCTTTGAGGATTCCACACGCTTTAGTTGCTTCCTCAACGCGAATCGCGCTGCACTGCTCCGCGCTCTTGCCGGGGCAGCCTTTCTCGCCGCGATTCAGGTACAGCAGCGTTACATCGTGGCCCAGATCCGTGTAGCGGGCAATCGTTCCGCCGCAGCCATACTCGGGGTCGCCCGGATGGCCGCCCGTCACAACAACCTTCAGGTTGCGCTGCGCGTCATCTTGGGCCGCCGCATGGGCCTTCGCCCGTGGTCCGATAGCGGCCGACGCCAAGCTTGACTGGAGGAAACGGCGGCGCTCCATCAGCATGGCGGGAAACGGACAATCAAGCTGCTGTCCAGGCGCTTCGAGAGGTCAATCGGGTCCCCAAGGCGAATCTCCGCCGGATCAATCTGATAGGCCCAGACGTAGAAGCTTGTGAGGTCCGCCGGCCCGTAGATGGTGGCAAACGCTCCATCCACCGCATCGATTCCCGCCGCGATTTTGATTCGCCCGATTCGAGGCGTGTTAAACCGCGCATCCACGGCATGCCAGCCATTCGCCAGGAAGACTTCGGCGTAGGCGTGGAAATCCATAGCACCGCCGGCATCCAACACGCCGATGTCGGGCAAATGTCCCGTTACATAACGCGTGGGAATGTTGAACGTGCGGCATAACACGGCCATCGCATGGGCAAAGTCGCGGCACACTCCGTATCGCCGCTGGACAGTCTGAGCGGCCGTCACCCCGGGTAACCCGGAACCGAACCGGTATTCGATGTTCTGGTGCAACCAATCGGCGATAGCCTTAACGGTCGGACCGCCTGGTGAGTTATAGGAGAATGCCTGCTTCGCGAAATCCGACAACATGTCCGACTCGCAGTACCGGCTGGGCTGCGTGTACCGCAACAGCGCCAGCGACAGCTGCTCAACCGGGAGGGCCCCCTCCCAGAGCGGGACCGTTTCCGGCAGCGAACTCACCGAGACGAATGCATCGTGCCGGATGGTGTTAAGGCCTGGCTTCAGCATCACGCGGTCCACGATGTTGCCGTGCGAATCGGTCTCTTCCGTACTGATCAGCCCGGGCTCCATCGAAAGAGCTTCCTGCACGATCCGCTGCGTGGCCGACCGGCGAGGGCGAAGGATAAACAGAGCGGGTGTGGGAACTAGGACGGAGTAGACCAGCTCGCAGCCGATGCGGACGGTCAGGCTACTGGGGTACTGGGCACCGGGAGCTGTCATGACCCAGCATACCGGGGAGCTTCCGCTTCGACCTGGGCTACCTTCCCGAGCCGGCGCAAGTGCCGGGGTTCCTGGCTGTATTCGGCTGCCAGGAAGGTTTGAACCAAGTCCCAAGCCACCGACTGTCCCACCGTGCGCCCACCCATGCAGATGATGTTCATGTGATCGTCTTCAACGCCCTGCTTGGCCGAAAAGTGATCGTGAATCAGCGCCGCTCGAATTCCAGGAACCTTGTTCGCACAGACCGAAGCGCCGACGCCACTGCCACAGATGGCGATGCCCCGCTCGACCTTGCCGGCCGCGACCGCTCGAGCAAGCGGCACAACGTAGTCGGGATAGTCATCGCCGGGGTCGGCACTATGCGCCCCGAAATCGACGAGTTCATGTCCTGCACCACGCAACTGGGCAATCAGGTCCTCTTTCAAAGCAAAACCACCATGGTCGGTGGCGATCCCGAGTCGCATATTTTGACTCCCGTTTTCGACTGATTCTTTCGTGCCGCGCTTCCTCAACCGGCCGCTGCTTTATCCGCCAGAAGCAGAGCCACGTCCTGGCGTATTCGACCAGCCGGAATGGACGGGTCGGCATCACGTAGGCGTGCGAACATGGGCACCTTCTCGCTGCCGGTCACGAGCCACAGTACCCGCCGCGCCCGATTGATGGTTGGATATGTCAGCGTCATACGACGCCTGCCCATGTAGATGCCTGTTAACGCAACGTCTTTGTCCATGACGCCCAGCACTGGATCTCCCGGCACGAGAGAAGCGGTGTGGCCGTCAGGCCCCAAGCCGAGGTGGACCAGATCGAGCACGGGCGGAGCACCCGCAACGGTTTCGAGTGTCTTTGCATACTGCGCTGCCGCCGAATCAAGATCCGGCGATTCCACCGGCATGGCATAGATCTGCTCGGCCGGCAGCGGGACATGCTCCAGTAGGCTCTCGCGCAGATGGGTCAGATTTCTGTCGGGATCTCCGGGCGGCGCCACCCTCTCGTCCACCTGCATCACATGCACGTTCTTCCACGGCACATCCTCGTTGGCGAGATCCCGCAACATGAGCCACGGCGTGTGACCACCGCTCACGGCCATGACAAATCGTCCCCGGGCCGCGACTGCCGCGCGTGCTTCCGCAGCCATAATTGCCGCCGCTCTTTTGGCGACGGCGTCTGCATCAGCCAGTACTTCGATCTTCACAACCGCACCTCCCCTATGAGCCGTCGGCGAACTTTATAGCCACGTTTCAATGCGACCGTCAAACGATCCACGTTCATCGGCGTACATCTGCGGCCAATTTTCTTGATTTTCTAACTGTCTTCCGTGCCCGGATTGTCCCAGCCTCCGGGCGGCGTGATGATGCGCCGCTTCGGCCGGACCCCAGTTATTCGGCGCGTACTCATAAACCGGCGTAGCCGTCTTGAGGTACGGATCGACAATACGCCAAGCCTCTTCCACGTAGTCTTCGCGGGCAAACAGCGTGGCGTCTCCCTCCATAGCATCTCCCAAGACACGCTCATAGGCTTCCACCTCCGCCGCGCCGGGGTGGCTAACCACTTTCAATTCCACTTGTTCGCCTTTGATCTCTTCTCCAGGAGCCATGACGGTCGTTCCAATGCCGATCGCCATATCGGGACTAATACGAAACCGTACGTAGTTTGCACATAGATTGCTGTCCCTGATCGCCGAAGGGGGCAGGTGTAGCCGGGCCAACACCTCGGCGCACGTTTCCGGCAGGCACTTGCCGGCGCGAATGTAGAAGGGCACACCCTTCCAGCGCCAGGAATTCACTTCGAGCCGCACCACCGCGAAAGTCTCTGTCTTCGAATCCGGCTTGACGCCGGGCTCCTGGTGGTAGCCGACGAACTGCCCCCGCACTACATCCTTTGGATCGAGCGGCGCAATGGCGCGTAGAATCTTCACCTTCTCGTCGCGAACAGCTTCGCTGTCGGTTTTGACAGGCGGCTCCATCGCCAGGTGGCAGAGCACCTGAAAGAGATGATTCTGAATCACGTCGCGAATCGTCCCGGTCTGATCGTAGAAAGCACCGCGGCCCTGAACGCCGAAGTCTTCCGCCATCGTGATCTGCACGCTTTCCACAAAATTGCGATTCCAGAAGGGCTCCATGAACGCGTTGGCGAAACGGAAGATCATGATGTTGTTGACCGGCCGCTTACCAAGATAGTGGTCGATCCGAAAAATCTGTTTCTCCGGAAAAACGGAGTGGAGTATGTGGTTGAGGTTCTGGGCGGAGGCCAGGTCCGTGCCAAAAGGCTTCTCCACAATGACTCGGGCATTCTCGGCGCAACCCGATTTCTCCAGCTGCTCCACCACGGCGCCAAACAGCACCGGCGGAATCGCCAGATAGTGGGCTGGGCTTTTGCTGCCGTCGAGTTGCTTGCGCAGCTCCTGAAATGTTGCCAGGTCCGCGTAGTCGCCATCCACATAGCGCAACAGATTGCTCAGCTTGGCAAATGCGGCAGGGTCCGCGCCGCCGCCGTGCTTTTCCAGGCTGTCTTTGGCTCGTGCCTTCAGCTGGTCGAGATTCCAGCCGGCTTTGGCCACGCCAATCACCGGAACGTTGAGGTGACCGCGTTTGATCATGGACTGCAGCGCCGGGAAGATCTTCTTATAAGCCAGATCTCCGGTCGCGCCGAAGAAAACCAGGGCGTCTGAATGGGTTGCGGTCATCGGATCCTCGCTACTTCGACTTCTCGACGTGGCCGCCGAACTGGAAGCGCATGGCGGAGAGAAGCTTGTTCTGGAATTCAGCCTCGCCTCGCGAGGAGAATCGCTCATAGAGCGCGCTGGTAAGCACCGGCGCTGGAACAGCCTCGTCGATGGCGGCCTTGATGGTCCAGCGGCCTTCGCCGGAATCGGAAACGCGGCCCGCGAACTCCTTCAGGGTAGGGTCCTTGATCAAGGAAGCTGCGGTCAGGTCTAAGAGCCAGGAAGCGATGACGCTGCCGCGGCGCCAGACTTCCGCGACCTCGGCCAGATTGAAATCATATTGGTAGTGCTCGGGATCGCGCAGTGGCGTCGTTTCGGCGTCGATTTCGTGACTCTTCTTGCCCACGTTGGCCGCGGCGATGATCCCCAGTCCTTCCGCGTAGGCCGCCATCAGACCGTACTCGATGCCGTTGTGCACCATCTTGACGAAATGACCGCCGCCATTTGGCCCGCAGTGTAGGTAGCCCTGCTCGGCAGTTCCCTGGTTAGCCGGACGTCCCGGCTGTGCGGCCGACGTCGCCGATGCCTGGCGCCAGACAAGCGAAGATCGGGTCGAGGTGCTTCACCACATCGTTCTCCCCGCCGATCATCATGCAGTAGCCCCGCTCCAGGCCCCACACGCCCCCGCTCGTGCCTACGTCAACATAGTGAATCTTCTTCGCGGCAAGTTCCTTGGCGCGCCGGATGTCGTCGATGTAATAGGAATTGCCGCCATCAATCAAAATGTCGTCAGCCTCCAGATGCGGCACGATACTGGCGATGGTCTGGTCAACGACAGCCGCCGGAACCATCAGCCAAATGGCACGCGGCTTGGCGAGCTTACTCACCATGTCCGCGAGTGAAGAAGATCCGGTTGCCTTTTCGGCGGCAAGCGCCTCCACCGACTTCGGAGACATGTCGAATACCACGCAATCATGGCCTCCTCGTATCAAGCGGCGAACCATGTTGGCGCCCATTCTTCCCAAACCGACCATTCCGAGTTGCATAGATAATTTCCTTTCTCAATCTCGATCTTTCAATTTGTTGTTACTGCACCAGAGTAGCGTCAGCGCAGCCGAGCTTGTACCCGCATCGATCGAAATCCTGGTGATTAATTCTTGAGCTTCCGGTATTTCCGGATGACGTTGTTGGTTGAGCTGTCGTGAGCCAGGTTCGGCTCGGTCGTGCTCTCCAGTTCGGGAATGATGCGCTGGGCCAGCACCTTGCCGAGTTCCACGCCCCATTGGTCGAAGGAGTCGATGCTCCAGATGGCTCCCTGGGTAAAAACGGAATGCTCGTACAGAGCAACCAGCTTGCCGAGCGCGGCCGGGGTTAGCTTCTCGGCCAGGATCGTGTTCGAGGGACGATTACCGTCAAATACACGGTGAGGCACCAGCCAATCCGGCGTACCCTCCGCTTTCACCTGTTCGGGCGTTTTTCCGAAGGCGAGTGCTTCGGTCTGCGCGCAGACATTCGCAATCAGCATGTCGTGGTGGCGGCCCAGCGGATTGAGCGATTTGCCGAATGCGATGAAGTCGCAGGGAATCAGCCGCGTCCCCTGATGAATCAGTTGGTAGAAGGAATGCTGGCCGTTGGTGCCCGGTTCTCCCCAATAGATCGGGCCGGTCGCGTACGTGACCGCCGTTCCATCCAGCGTGACGTGCTTCCCGTTGCTTTCCATAGTCAACTGTTGCAGGTAAGCTGGGAATCGCTTTAAGTACTGCTCGTAGGGCAGAACGGCAACGGTCTGGGCGCCGAAGAAGTCGGTGTACCAGACGGCGAGCAATCCCAACAGCACCGGCAGGTTGCGCTCGAACGGGGCCGTTCGGAAGTGTTCATCCATCTCGTGGAAGCCGCTCAACATGGCGCGGAAGTTGTCGGGACCCACTGCCAGCATGGTGGATAGACCGATCGCCGAGTCCATAGAATAGCGGCCGCCCACCCAATCCCAGAAGCCGAACATGTTGGCGGTATCGATGCCAAACTTAGTCACCTCTTTCGCGTTGATCGACACTGCCACAAAGTGTCTGGCGACTGCCTTCTCATCGCCGCCCAGCTTCGCCAGCGCCCAATCGCGCGCCGAGTGCGCGTTGGTCATGGTTTCCAGCGTTGTGAAGGTCTTCGAAGAAACGATGAAAAGCGTCTCCGAGGCGTCCAGATCTTGAACCGCTTCGGCGAAGTCGGTGCCATCCACGTTGGAAACGAAGCGGAACGTCATGCTCCGGTCGCTGTAATGCCGGAGCGCTTCATACGCCATCACCGGGCCGAGGTCGGAGCCGCCAATGCCGATGTTGATCACGTTGCGAATGCGTTTGCCGGTGTGACCTTTCCATTCACCAGCGCGAACGCGATTCGAGAAATCGGACATCTTGTCGAGCACGGCATGAACATTCGGAACCACGTCTTCGCCGTCGACGACAATGGACTCGCCCTTCGGGGCTCGCAACGCAACGTGCAGAACCGCGCGGTTCTCCGAGACGTTGATCTTCTCGCCGCGGAACATGGCGTTGATCCGCTCGCGCAGTCCGGACTCCTCCGCCAGTTGAAGTAGCAGTTTCAGGGTTTCGTCAGTGATTCGATTCTTGGAGTAATCGAGAAACAGGCCCGCGGCCTCAGCCGTGAGCCTCTCCCCCCGTTTCGGATCCTCCGTGAACAGGCTCCTGAGCTGCAAGCTCTGCAACTTCTGGTAATGGGCTTCCAGGCTCTTCCACGCTGGCCTCTGCGGAAGCGGGGCCATCTTCAGTGACGTTGGGCTGGTCGACATCTGTTGTGCTCCTTGTCTGCTTGGATTCTTTGGACGGTGCTGAGGCACGGGCCTTCTTCGCGGTTCCTCTGCTCGTCTTGGCGGATTTCGACGATTTCTTGGATGCTTTCTTCGGCGCTTTCTTGGCGGCCTTCGCCGGGGCCACCTCGTCGGTTGGCGCGGTGGCAGCTGCCGGCGAGTGATCGGCTTTTTCCCACAGCCGGAAGCCGCCGAGAAATGCGTTGGCGTTGTCCCCGGCACGGCAATTGGGGGGCAGCTCAACCAGGTTCGCCACATTCCCGCCGCCCAAAACTACGTCGCCGGGTTCGAGTGCCGCAGTCAACAGAGCAACGATGTCGAAGACATGCTTTCGCCACTTCTTTTTGCCGAGCCGTTCTAATCCCCGCTGGCCCACGTAATCCTCGTAGGTGCGCTTTCTATAGGGAAGGTGGCCCAGTTCCATGGGCTCCACGATGCCGTCCACGATGAGCGTAGTGCCCAGACCCGTGCCCAGGCCGAGGAACAGCATCTTTCCGCCCTTGTAGCTGCCCAGAGCCTGCATGGCGGCATCATTAATGACTTTGACAGGATGCCCAAATGCCTTCTCGAAGTCAAAGCCCGTCCACCCCGCCGCCAGATTGTGTGGTTCGGCGATGGGACGGTTCGATAGAACCGGCCCGGGATAGCCCAGCGAGGCCACTTCATAGTCCCAGTCCTTGGCCAGCTCCTTTACGCCGGCCACCATCTTGTCGGGTGTCAGCGAAGGCCCGGAGACAAATTTCCGGACCTCATCCTGCCCGCTCACCCGGATCTTGACGTGCGTTCCGCCAACGTCAATTACCAGCACTTTCATGAGAAATCCTCCTTGGGCCGCGAACCGTTGCCAAAAGTTCAGGCTAGGTAACCATAGTAAAAGAGGTGCTCTGAGAAAAACATTTCAAATGTGGTCGAGCCGAGATCCCGGTGCCTTGGGGCTGAGTTTTTTCCAGAGAGTCTGAGCGCCGGACGCAGGCGGAGTCCATTGATAGTAAGAGGGCCCGACGCGAAGCCCATGGTGGACCTCATAGGGCACCAGCCACAATAGCATCGAGGAAAACATGACTTGCAGCAGCGCCAGGCCGAGCACGCTACGACAATTCTCGAACAACAAGCTCGAGGCAGCTCCCCAAATCAGGGTCCCAGCCATTAACACCGGGTTTGGGGCGTGCAACAAAGCAAACACCAGGCCCGCAACCAGCGCGGCCGCTAAGCGCCTCGCGAGATGTTTCCGCAGAACGGAATACACCACCGATTGAAAAGCCAGTTGTTGAAGCAAGCACCAAACAAGGTAGACACACCCGCGCAAAAGAACGTCACGCCTGAACAAGGTGCCCAGACCGAGGAACATGGATAACAGGGCGGTCACAATCCAGAGCACCCGCCATTGCCGCAGAGATCGGACGAAGGCTGAGGAGCTTAATCCGAGGGAGCTGATGGTTTGCGACTGCCGGTACCAGAGCAGCCCGATGAGCGCGATGGGAAATACCACTGACCAGCGAGCCTTTGTCGCCAGTAACCATATATACCCTTCCGTGGCGATGACGATCGCGGCAGAGAGGACCAGCTGACTTCGATCCTGTTTGCGCTCGACCGGTTCCGCGGGCACAGTGGCAGGTTATCATTGCTGATCGTTTCCGCAAGAACCCATGTGAAAGCTCCAGCACTAAACCGCATGCGTTAGAGTCTGTCTGAAAAGTTCAGCACAGAACCGCGCGCGTGCCCTCCGCCTCGGAGCCAGCAAGCGGACCCACCACAAGGCCGACCGGGACGGGCGCCCTCTGTCCCAAGGCGATCACGAAATCCACTGTTGCGAACCCAAGCTCTATCGCCGCGTGGACTGAGCGAGCCTTCCCAAGATGCAGTACAGTCGACTCGTCACTCTGTCGCAGAGTTTTCACACAGACTCGTTAGCAAGGGGACAAACGGAGCCGCCGTGTGCAGCTTGGGAAAACTCCCTCAATCTTCTACACTGTAGTTTCTATGGACAGATCCCTGCCTTCCGACGTTCGCGTTTGGTTGGTCTTCGCACTCGCCGTGCTTTTGGCAGGGGTGTTTATGCTTCCTCTGTGGCTGCCGGAGATTCTTCAACTCATGGCAACCACGCGATCGTTCCCGATCATGCTGAATTGGATCAAATCGACTCCGCACGCAGCTCCGCTGGGTTTCCTTACGCAGTATTCCCTGGTGGCGATCCTGGGGCATTCGGCTTTGGTTGCTCGACTGCCCTCGGTGGCATTCGCGCTGGGCAGTTGCTACTTCCTTTGGCGCTTAGCGAAGAGAATCGGAATCCAGCAGCCGATTCTCGCGCTGTTGCTTTTCCTCCTGTTGCCTATTCAGTACCGGTTCGCCGTGGAGGCCACCGTTTTTGAAGAGGCCCTATTTTTCTCGATACTGGCTGCGCTTTGTTTCCTGAACCTCGTCGAAAGGCCGACCATCGCGAATGCCGGGCGCTATGCGCTTGTACTCACGCTTTGCCTCTATACCGAGCCTCTGTCTTTCCTGCCCGCTGCCGGATACATGCTGTTTGTGATGGCCTTCATCGTGCGAAAGGAAATGCGGCTTGCTCTGTGGCACATCCTGCCGGCAACGGCGCTCCCGGTCTTGCTATACGCGCCCTATTTTGCCTGGGTGCGAAGGTTCCAATTTCAGAACTGGCTGTTGCCTACCGATAACTATTCGTTTCTTCCCTCGACCTGGCCTATGATTTTTCGGGACCTAACCGGCGGCGGAGATGCCGGATACGCCTTAACCTCAATCGTCTTTGCCGGTGCGGCAGTAGCCACCTGGCGTGCCTTCCGTTTGACCGAGGCTGCGCATCCCAAGCGGGTGGCACTCTTCTGCCTGCTCGGCGGGGTGGTTTCGACGGTCATTATTGGACTGATTCTCGACAACCAGTCCGAGCTGCCCTTTAGCCCATCCCAGGTTCTCTGGGCGGCGCCCGGACTCATCATCCTCCTGACGGCGGCGCTGGATTGGGTTGCCGTGAAGAATAAATATCTGGCCTACGCTTTGGCTGCCACATTTATCGGCCTCAGCGTTGCTGGCGACTACACCTTGCTCACAACGCGCACGGAAAACGTCGCCAAATTGACCGATCTGGTCGCCCCGGAGCTTCAGGGTGATAGCTGCGTGGTGTTCTTATCGGAAGGCTTGTTGACGCACGAAATGTTTTTCGTGTTTGATCCAACCCTTCGTTCTCGCGAGTGCACGCAGTTCTTTCACCACCGGATCCTGCTATTGAGCCACCCGTACGTCCGGCCCGACCAGCAGCGAGACGGCGAAACCTACTTCCGCGGATTAGACTTCGTAGAGACCAAGAGAATAGCCGCCGGAGACGGTCTGCTGCTGGTTTTGGAACAAAAGGCAAAGTAGCCACGGTGTTTCGCTTGCTTTTGCTCGACGGGCCATCTTATATATACTCACTTCGACTGTTGAGCTTCTGATGCATTGTCCTTTCTGCGGCTCCGACAAGTTACGCCCCACCAGCCCGCGATGGATTGATATCTTCTTCTACATCTTTGGGCTGCGGCCGCGCCGATGCCGAACTTGCGGCCGGCGATTTCATCGCTGGCTTAGCGAGGAATAGCGAAAGCGCGATTCCCCGAGGCACCCGAGCCGTCTGTTACCTTTATCGATGGACGATTTCGCCCCGTCTCAGAAAATGGTGCTTCAGATGACCTCAGCCGATCTCATCGATCGGCTGGCAGAACACAAGACCCTCGGCTCAGCGCCCCGCGAGGAACTGGCGTGGCTCGCATCACACGGGACCCTTCGACAACTGAACGCCGGCGACATTCTTAGCGCAAAGGGTTCTCAGGTAGCGGGACTGTTTGTCGTACTGTCTGGACGCTTCGCCATGATGGTTGACCGCGGCGCCGGCCCGCACAAAATCATGGAGTGGCGCGCGGGCGACGTGACGGGTATGCTTCCATACTCTCGACTCGTCAGCCCGCCAGGCGACGCGGTTGCGATGGAAGACTCAACCATCCTGGCCATGCCCCGCGATCACATGCGTGCCCTGACCAGCGAGTGTCATGAGATCACGACGATTCTGGTCCACACCATGGTCGATCGCATTCGTGTCTTCACCTCGAGTGACCTGCATGATGAAAAGATGGTCTCTCTTGGCAAACTATCCGCTGGACTGGCCCACGAGCTGAACAACCCCGCTTCCGCGATCGAGCGCAGCGCCGCGCTACTCGATGACCGACTGGATGACGCTGAGCGGGCCAGTCGCGCACTCGGCGCGTCAAGGCTGGCCGATAGTCAACTCGCAGCTGTCGACGCCATTCACAAAACTTGCCTGGCCACGCGTGTGCCTGGCGTTCGATCTCCCATCCAGCAGGCCGAGCGCGAAGAAGCCTTCGCCGACTGGCTGACCGATCGTGGCCTGGACGTCTCCACGGGCGAAGCTCTGGCCGAAACAAACGTCACACTTGAGGCGCTCGACGTGTTGGCTGGGGCGATCGACGGACCCAATCTGAATGTGGTTCTGCGGTGGGCAGCAACGGGATGTTCGGTCCGGGGCCTCGCGTCGGAGATTCAGGAAGCGGCCATGCGAATCTCCGGCTTGGTTACCGCGGTCAAGGGATTCACGCACATGGATCAGGCCGTAGTCGCAGCGCCGGTGAACTTGGCTCCGAGCCTGGGCAACACCGTTGACGTTCTTCGATCAAAGGCCCGAACGAAATCGGTCGCCGTAACGGTAGACGTCGAACCCGGCCTCCCGCGTATCCGCGGCTTCATCGGCGAACTCAACCAGGTTTGGGCGAACCTCATCGACAACGCCTTAGATGCCGTTTCCAGCCACGGTCGCGTCGATGTGCTGGCCAAAAGTGAGAATCAGCGCGTTATCGTAAGCATCGTTGACAACGGCCCCGGCATTCCGCCAGACGTCGGCAACCGTATCTTCGACCCGTTTTTCACCACGAAACCGCTGGGGCAAGGCACCGGCCTGGGTCTCGACATCGTCCGGCGTCTGGTCCGCCATAATGACGGCGTGATTGTCTTTGAATCGGAAACCGGGCGTACCGAGTTTCGCGTCTCCCTGCCGCTAGCTGACGCCGAGGTGACCGGAACAACGGCATGAACAAGCCGGTTCTTCTGATCGTTGATGATGATCCACAGGTGCTCGCCGCCGTGCGGCGCGACCTCCGCGCCCACTACCGCGAGCACTATACCGTTATCAGCGCGGCTTCGGGTGAAGAGGCTCTCACCACCATTCGCGAACTGAAGACGCGCGCCGATGCCCTGGCTCTGGTCCTCAGCGATCAGCGCATGCCAGGAATGTTGGGCGTCGAATTGCTCGCCGCATCGCGCGAGATCTACCCGCTGGCACGGCGCGTTTTGCTCACTGCCTACTCCGACATCGACGCGGCTGTGAAGGGCATCAACCAGGCTCACCTTGACCACTACCTGTCGAAGCCGTGGGACCCGCCCGAGGAACGCCTCTTCCCGTTGGTGGACGATCTCCTCGACGCCTGGCAGGCCGAGTATCTGCCGGAGGCGAAGGGACTGCGTTTGGTCGGTCACCAGTGGTCACCCCGCTCGCACGCAATTAAGGACTTTCTCGCGAGCAACCTCATTCCTTACCACTGGCTTGAAGTGTCGCGGGATCGTGCCGCACGCGCGCTGCTGGATGCGGCAGGCGTAGGCGCCGACCAGCTTCCCGCCCTATTCTTCGAAGACGCCTCACCCGTACTCCTCAATCCGGAGCCGCGCCAAGTGGCCGAGCGTCTAGGTAAGTCACTGTCAGCCGCCTTTGACGTGTACGATCTCGTCATCGTTGGCGCCGGCCCGGCTGGCCTTGCGGCGGCGGTATATGGCGCTTCGGAAGGACTCAGAACCTTGCTGCTTGACCGTCATGCGCCGGGTGGGCAGGCGGGCACCAGTTCACGCATAGAGAACTATCTCGGCTTCCCAGCCGGCGTCAGCGGCAGCGAACTGACCCGCCGCGCTCTAACCCAGGCGCTGCGGCTCGGAGCTGAGTTTCTGGCGCCGCTTGAAGTGGCGCAGGTCTCTATCGATGGCGCCTACAAGCGTCTCACCCTTGCCGATGGTCGTGAGATCGTCACCCGGGCGATGCTCGCCGGCACAGGCATGTTCTATCGGGAGCATCCAGCCCCAGGGGTCGCTGAATTTACGGGCGCGGGCGTCTACTACGGCGCCGCAACAACCGAAGCCTCGGCGTGCCATGACCGGCGTGTATTCGTTATCGGCGGCGGGAACTCGGCTGGCCAAGGTGCAATGTATCTGGCACGCAACGCGAAAGAAGTGATGATTGTGGTGCGGCGCGCCAGCCTGAGCGATACCATGTCGCAATACCTCATCGATCAGATCGCGAAGACGCCCAATATCAAGATCCGGCACCGGTCGGAAGTCGAACGAGTCGAGGGCGAAGGTCACTTGGAACGAGTCACGCTGGTTTCGCTCGACGATGGATCGTCCGAGGTTCTGGAAGCCAATGCGATGTTTGTATTTATCGGCACCCGGCCGCGAAGCGACTGGCTGCCTTCCAACGTGTTGCGTGACGACAAGGGCTTCGTCCTGACCGGCCGGAATCTCATGGATCACCAGGAGTACTCCCGCACATGGAAACAACTCCGTGAACCATTCCCCCTGGAAACCAGCGTACCGGGCATATTCGCTGCCGGCGATCTCCGCGCGGGCGCAATGAACCGCGTGGCCTCCGCGGTGGGAGAAGGAGCGATGGTAGTACGGCTCGTGCACGAGTATCTGGCCATGAATTAGTCGAAGTACTGCCCTCGCTTTGGCTCTTTACGGCTTCGCACTCCTCCAAACTCCACGGAGGGCCTGGCGGCGGGACTCAGCGGGCAGCGCTGCTTCCGTGCTGCGGGGTACCGGCAACGGAGTACTGAGCCTCAAACGCTGCTCCCCATCCAAACCAGCAGTACTTTCCGTCGCCGCTTAGCCAATCGCCCTCGGCCGCTCACCCGCAACCGGGAACCTTCAGCCCGAACAATAGACCACGAGTTTCGGAACCCTGCCGGGTGTGAACATAGGCGGCATCATCTACCAGATTAAACAGACGACGTTGGACATCCAGGCCCCCACGGATGGTAGTCCGCTTGGCGAGACGTCCATCCAAGGCGCCGTGAGCGCGGTTCCGGAGCCGTCAGCCCTGCTGCCTATCCTGGGCCTGGGTCTGATTTGCCTCTGGCGCCGCCGCGCAACTCGGTAATTCTCCGAAGCTCTCCCTGGCTTCGCCAGCCGAGGCAGAGTTCTTCGTGGCCAAACGGACCACGAAGGAGTCTGCCTCATCTGCATTTGTGCTTGCGTTAGTTAGAGCGCAGAGTAGCAGGTAGAAATGACCGAAGAAGAAATCATGGCCGTAGCGATCCGGAAACGCCGGCCGCTGTCCACGGTAGGCTTCGCCGAAGGTAAATCAATCCCGCAACCGCACGAGATTCATGGATTACCGGAGTGGGCGGACATCAAGGCTTACAACACCGCAGGCTGGCGATGGCGAGTCGCTTTTGTTCTGAACAACTTACTCTACTGGTAGGCCACCAAGCAGTATTCAGAGTAATCCGACACTCAGCCACCAAAGTAGGCGAGCGAGAATCAACGAGACCACGCCATGAACGCCACCCTTTCCCTAACTACACCCACTACCTTCCACTCGCACACTGAAACCCGGCCGGCGATTGGGCTTCTCTCGGCGCTGGGAGTCAAGGTCCCTCGCGTGGTGATTAGGCTCTCGCTGGTGCTCTTTGTTCAAGCGTGTGTGGTTCTCCTGGTGATTGGCGCCGCATGGGCTGGCATTTTCTAGCTGCCCAAGCGTAGTACAAACGGAACAAAGCCCCAAGCACAGGAAAAGCAAAAGGGGCCGTGACTGTCACAGGCTGCGTGAACATCGGGTCAAGTCAACCCTAGCCCATCGCCGCCTGGCGAGAGTTGGGCCTACCCCATCATCGTCGAAAGCCGACTGGCACTGGTCGCTCTTCGCACGTTCAACTTGCGCCCTGTTAATCTTTCGATGTCCGTCAGTCACAGACTTATTTTCCATCACGGCGGAACTCCTTTCACCTCATAGCGTTCCAGACCGCCGGTTTTTGAACTGCACGCAGTCCAGCGGCCCTTCGGGCTCAAGCTTATGATGAGGGCGGTTCGTCCGCTCGATTCCATGCAAGAGAAAGAGAATATGTCCATTTCAACGACTGACCTTCCGAAAACCCCCGCCGTCACAACGAATACACAACTTCCAGCGCAACACGAACAACAACCCGCGCCACCGGAGCAACCGAAACAAAACGAACCCGCGCCAACAAACGCGGAGCCGGACCAGAAAGCCGACCCCGAAGTGGATGCAAAAACTCGAGCCAATCGCGAGAATGCAGAGAAATCGAGTGGGCCACGTACCTCCGCCGGGCGCGAAGCTTCTTCCAAGAACGCCGTCAAGCACGGCCTCTTCGCCGAGGACCTGGCCCCGCATCTCAGCGAAGAACAAATGGAACGCTATTCAGGGCTTCGTCTGAGGCATCGTTAAGGACCTTCACCCCGAAGGCGACCTGGAGTTGCACCTCGCGCAGCGCATCGCCGACATCCAGTTCCGGCTCGAGCTGCTTCGCACCGCCGAGTTCAAGATCTACATGGGCGCCGCCATCCCTTCCCCGACCATGGAAGGCTGTCTCTTGAAGACCAAGAACCCGATCGGCCTGGCTTCGCTCTACGATTCACGCTTCCAGCGCGCCTTCTCGAAAACGATGGAGGATCTGTGCCGCGCGCAAAAGTCCCGCCAGGACAAGGAGTTGCACGCGCTTGAGCAGCTAAAAGGCATTGCACTGGCGCACATACAGCAAAATGCCACATTTGACCCAGCCCGGTTTGGCTTCTTCCGAAAATACAGTTCGGACCACGGGTTTTCAATCAATTAGGAGCATCAGGTTGGGCAGGGACGGAGGCGATGCGGTGAATGGAAATGCCGAGTTTGCCGAGGCGTCGGACATGATGTCGGATCATACGCTGCCTCTGCCGGTCGTCCAGCGGCGGTGTACTGTCGGTTGTCGAACGGCTGGCGTTTTTCGAGCACCTGATAGATCAGGAGCAGCATGACATGTGCAACCGCAATGAGGGCGGGTGCTTTCTCACCACCCGATCGACTGGTCAGACGCCAGAACTTATCTTTGAGAAAACAGTTCTTGGTGGCCGCTGCGGCCCAGGCGCATTCGGTGAGTGCGCCTCGCAGCCAGGGATTCCCGCCGGTCGTGTGACTGCTCTTGTTCTTGCCCGCGCTCCGGTTGTTGCCCGGACAGAGTCCCGCCCAGGAACTCAAATCCTTGGCTGTCGGAAATTGTTTCATGTCCGCTCCGGTCTCAGCCAGGATGCTGGCCGCGCTGCGGTCCTGAATACCGGGAACCGTCTGGATCAGTTGCCAGGCCTCGTCCAGACCCGCTGGGTGAATCGGGGCGACGATGTCGCGATCCAACTCCGCGATCTGTTCTTCGAGAAACATCATGTGCTGCAAGCTGTATCGGATCATTCGCCGGTGGTGATCCCTCATCTGGTGCCCTTCCAGCGCTCGAACGATCTCAGGAATCTTCTTCTTTGCTCCTGCTTTGGCGAACTGCGCAATCTCGGCCCGCTGCGCTTTGCCTTTCAACCGTGCATCCAGCATCAACTGCCCGGACACACCCAACACATCCGTGAGCACGTTGCCCAGTTTCACGTTGCCATCCTCCAGCACCTTCTGGACGCGCTTCTTCTCGGCGGTAGCGACCCCCAGCAGCTTCCTACGTCTTCGGGTCAGATCGCGCAACTCGCGAATCGCCCGCGGTGGTATGAAACTGGGTGAATCATGGCATGCCGCAACAGATGCGCCAGCCTCCTGCCGTCTTTATCGTCGCTTTTGTGGCCTTTGCGGTTCTTCACTTCCTGCGGATTGGCAAGCTAGACCTTCACGCTCCCCTCCAACTCGTTGAAGACCGGCTTCCAGTAGGAACCGGTGGATTCCATCACCACAGGTGTGATGCGTTCCGCTTTCACCCAATCCCGCAACGACTCCCAATCAGCCCTGATGCTTCCGAATCGTCGCCTTTCCACGCGCGCCTCTCCGTCCAGAGGCCCGCTCATCATGCAGACCGACAGAATCTTCTTTCCCACCTCGATTCCGGCGCATCGCTCCATCGCTGCACTTATCATCGTCTGTCCTCCTTTCCCGGCGGAAGAACAGCCCACATCTTCAGGTATATCTTCTTCCTCGCCTCAACTGCTCCATTCGGGGATTCACCATGTCGGCCTGACCAGTTTCGTTATCGGTTCGACTGCTCCATTAGCCATACCGCCCACCTGCTCCCGCCTGGGCCCACCATCGCACACATTTTCATAGGCTGGGGTGAACGGACGCCCCTCATGAGAGTTTCGTTTTTTCACGCGATCTTGTCTTCAACCAAGCCCACCTCGCGAATGCGAAAAAACTGGCTCAGTTCTGCACGGGTGACGGTGTCGTCGAGAAGAAAGTCGTCGCTACCCTCGCCGGCGAGCCCAAAAAGGCCGCCTAGTCACTCCCAAACGATGCGGAAACACCTCGATTAAATCCACGTCTTTGAGAGATCCACGCATCGTCTGCCATCCGCACTGTTCACAAACGCAGTCTGCGACTACCATTCCAAAGCTTCGGAGAGGCGGCAGAGTCGGCGTGAAAACCTCAGCACAAATCCGCACGGGTTGCGCGCCGTCACCTTCGCTGCTCCGTTTCGGATGATGGCTCGATCCGGGCGCTTGGCGGCAGGACGTTTAGAGAAGAATCTTGGAGCTGAAACGCGTTGTTCATAATGCAGCGAGCGAGCGCCCATAGAATGGGCTTTACTTGGGCTTTCCATGGCAAGGCTTGCGCAGGAGGGAAATCATGACAGCAGCACCGGCGCTGGCATCCGTTGGCGACCAGGGAGTTCTGAACACGCCGTTACCCGAGCCGCTCGCGGACATCTGGATCGACCGAGACTTGGGCTGGCTGGACTTCAACGAGCGCGTGCTTGCCGAAGCGCTGGATGAGCGGACACCGCTGCTGGAGCGGGCGAAGTTTCTGGCGATTTTCACCTCAAACCTGGACGAGTTTTTCATGAAACGCATGGCTGTTCTGCGGCATGGACAGAGCCCCGCCGAGCGCGCCCAGTTTCAGCAAGTCCGTGACAAGCTGATCCCGATGCTACAGCGCCAGGCGGACTGTTATCGGCAGCAGATCATTCCCCACCTGGCGGAGCACGGGATCGCACTGCGGAATTGGAACGAACTGACGGCAAGCCAGCGCGACGAAGCCGGGCGTTACTTCGATGCGAACTTATCGCCCGCCCTGACGCCGCTGGTGATCGACCCGTCGCATCCGTTCCCCTTCCTCTCGAACCTGTCGACTTCACTGACGTTCCTGGTGCATGACCCCGGCCGCACCGAGTCGATCTACGCGCGGGTGAAGGTTCCCGCGCAACTGAGGCATTGGATTCCACTCGAGACCGAGGTGGATAAAGGCAAACGACTATTCGTTCCGCTGTATGAAGTGATTCGCGGCAATGTGCACAAACTATACAACGGAATGAGACTGGACTCCTTCACGATGGTGCGGCTGACCCGCGACGCGGAGGTGGAAATCACAGAAGAGGCCGGGATGGGGCTGCGTGAGCTGGTCCTGGAACAGGTCCGGCAGCGTCGATACGAGCCGGTAGTGCGTTTGGAGTTTGGTCCAGGCGGAGATCCAACGATAAAGGAAATGCTGCGGGCACGGTTCGACCTGTCTCCCTGGGATCTGTATGACTTGCCTGAAGAGGTGGACTACAACACTCTCTTCGAACTGGCCGGACTGCCGATCCCGGAACTGCGCGACCCACTCTGGACGCCCATCGCGCCGCCCGCCTTGCACGATGGCCCGCATGCGGCGGCAATGATTTTCAAGGCGCTGCAGGCCGGTGATGTGCTGGTGCACCATCCCTACGAGAGTTTCGATGCCAGCATTGAGCACTTCATCAGCGTCGCCGCCGACGACCCCCAAACGGTGGTGATCAAGATGACGGCCTACCGGATCGGTGACGATACGCCGTTCGTGAAATCCCTGATGAGGGCGGCTGAACGCGGCAAACAGGTCGCTTGCGTGATGGAGATTAACGCCCGCTTCGACGAAGAACGTAATCTGCATTGGGCTGCGGAGTTAGAACGGGTGGGTGCCCACGTCACCTTTGGTGTGGCTGGACTCAAGACGCACGGCAAGACCGCGCTGGTGGTGCGAAAGGAATCGAATGGCCTGCGCAGCTATGTGCACATCGGCACCGGCAACTACCATGTGAAAACGGCCAAGCTGTATGCGGACTTCGGCCTGCTGACCTGCGATCCGGTGATTACGCGGGACATCGTGAATCTGTTTCACTACCTGACAGGCCACTCGAAGGCTCCGGATTGCTCTACGATACTGGTGGCGCCGACGACCATGCGGAAACGGATTCTGCATCTGATCAAGCGTGAAGCCGAGAATAAGGCCGAAGGGCGGCCGGCCCGGATCGTCGCCAAGATGAATCAACTTGAAGACCCGGATGTGATTGAAGCGCTGTGTGAGGCCTCGCAAGCCGGCGTGCCGATTGATTTGGTCATTCGCGGCTTCTGTTGCTTGCGCCCGAGCGTTCCCGGCCAGACGGAGAACATACGGGTCCGTTCGATCATTGGGCGTTTCCTCGAACACTCGCGCATTTTCCACTTTGCGAATGGGAAGGAGAATCCCGTTGAGGGCGAGTTCTTTATCGGTTCGGCGGACTGGATGTACCGGAACCTGTCGAAGAGAGTGGAGGTAGTGACGCCGGTGGTCGCCGGCCTCAAGGAGAAGCTTTGGGAAGTGCTGGACATCTGCCTGCGCGACCACCGTCAAGCGTGGGTATTGGGATCCGATGGCCGTTACAGTCAGCTGCAACCCGAAGGAATGGGCGGCGACCCGGAGACGCTGGGCACACATCAAACGCTGATGAACCTGACACGCGCGCGCCTGGGCGCCTAAACCGAACTTCAGTGCGACCTTTGAAAGCCTGCGCCCGCTCAAGTCTAAAATACAAGAATTCGCTTCTTGTGCGATCGGAACGGTGAGGTGATCGATGGCGTGCGACCCCGAGATACTGAGTGTAGTACCCCTTTTCAGCCTGTTAGACAAGGACGAGCTGGC
This sequence comes from uncultured Acidobacteriaceae bacterium, assembly GCA_963771305.1. Lineage (GTDB taxonomy): Bacteria > Acidobacteriota > Terriglobia > Bryobacterales > Bryobacteraceae > CAJCIT01. The sequence goes on along the minus strand of CAVYTS010000026.1, from coordinate 603,563 downwards.
TGTCTTGGCGTCACAGGTAGAAGTAAAAACGTTCGCGGTGCGACAGCGGATCTATAAACGGGGAGATGCGGGCGGACGGGCGTACGTGCTGGTGAAAGGTGCGGTCCGGGTCAGCACCATCGACGACGACCATCAAGAGGTGGTGGTGGATGAGCCACGTTCGGGCGAATTCTTTGGCTTCGCATCGATGCTGGACGAGACGCCGCACCAAACCGACGCGGTTGCGATCGAAGACAGCATTTGTCTGGAGATCGATCGTAATGACATCGCCACACTCCTGGTCAAGAAGCCGCACGCGGGCATGGACCTGCTGACGGTTCTGGGGCGTCAGTTCCATGCAGCCCAAAACCTGGTTCGCGTGCGGGCAGCTCGCAATCCGAATGAAGTGATTGAAGAAGACACCACGTTTGGCCAGCAAGTGGCCGATAGTGTGGCCCGGTTTGGCGGGTCGTGGTCCTTTATCATCTTGTTCGGCGTGGTGCTTATCATCTACACGTTGATCAACATCGTGTTGGGGCAGAAGGCCTGGGATCCCTATCCGTTTATCCTGTTAAACCTGTTCCTTTCGATGCTCGCTGCGATCCAGGCTCCGGTGATCATGATGAGCCAGAACCGCCAGGACCAGAAGGATCGGGTGCGCGGCGAATTGGATTTCGAAGTAAATCGCCGCTCGGAGGCCGAAATCAAAGGCCTATCGAAGAAGATCAATATGCTATCCGAGCAGATGGCGGATGTCGAGGAGTTGATCAGGGAACAGGTGTTGCGGCAGTTGGGGAGCGGACCGGCGTAAAGCAGCGCGTCAGCAAAGCCGGTCGTAGGCGACAAGAGCAGGTCTGGGGATCCAGCCCCACTTCGTCAGGTCTTGTCACTGTAGACTCCCATCAGCTTGCGGAGATCGTCGACATCTTGCGGGCGGCAATTCGTCAGGGGCGGACGAACCGGGCCGGCCGGCATGCCGAGAATCTCCATAGCTTGTTTCATCACCGCCACTTCATACCCGCGCATTCGCTCCCGGAGAGCGTAGAGGGGACTGACGTAGCGCTGCATGAGGAGATTGAGTCGGTCGAAATCTCGCCGGAGGCCGGCCTCGGCCAAGTCGAGTGAGAGGCGCGGGCTGATGTTGGAAATACTCGAAGTGAAGGCTTGGACGCCGATTGCGAAGTAGCCCGGCACGCAATCGTCGCCGAGCCCGCCGAACCAGGCGAGACGGTCGCCGTTGTACTGCATGATGCGCTGGTAGCGGCGGATGTCACCCTGGCCATCCTTCCATCCGGCCAGAGTCGGGACGCGCTCCGCCAACCGGGCAACCATCTCGGGCGTAAAGGTGGCCCAGTCGCGGCTGTACACCATGAGCGGAAGCCCGGTGGCAGCGCCGATGGCCTGATAGTAGGCGAACAGACCTTCCTCCGGCGCGCCGACATAGTAGGGAGGCAGGGCGAGCAGGCACTGGGCGCCCGCACGTTCCGCGCGTCTGGCAAGCTCCGAGCCGATTGGTGTGTTGAAGCCAATGCCGGCGACAACGGGCATTCGTCCATTGACGGCTTCCACCGTGGTGCGAACGACTTGCTCGGCCTCCTCGACGGTCAACGAGTAGAGTTCGCCGGTACCTCCGGCGGCGACAATTGCGCAGAATGGATAACCGGCCATATTGTCCACATTGCGGGCAAGGCCGTCGAGATCAAGAGAAAGATCCGCACGGAACGGAGTCACGGGAAAGCCAAAGACACCATGAAGTCCGGCAACCAAAGGAGATGGAATCGAGGGCATGTTTAGTGGGAGTCCTTCAAGAGTTGGGTGCTATGCGCCGAGAGCGCGTACTTGGGACGAACCAGAACCAGATAACTGGCAATTCCGAGAAAGATAAAGAAGAGATTCGCTAGCATGGGCGCTCGATAGCCACCAGTCGCTTGCTTGAGCCAGCCCGTGAGAATGGGCGCCACAATGCCCGGGATATTCGCGGCCATGTTTTGGACAGCCGCGAGGCGGGCGGGCGGCGCACCGGGCAGCATAGCGGGAGTCAACGCCCACAGATTCCCGGTCGCCAGGCCGAGGCCGCTGAGCGAAAAGACCGCGAAAAAAAGCGCCACCTTGTTGGATGGTGCGGCGGCGCCGATCATTTCGGTGGAGGCGATCAGAAAGCCGGCGATGATGAACATCCGGCGAATGCGGATTGCGGGCGCGCCGCGGCGAATCAGGATGTCCGACACGTATCCCGCGGCAGTGGAAACCACGGCGAAGCCCCAGTAGCCAAAACCGGTGAACCAGCCGGTGGAGTTGAGTGAAAGCCCGCGCTGCTCGGCGAAGTAGGAAGGAAGCCAGGTCAGACAGAAGTAGTTGTAGTAGTTGTAACAGAACGAGCCTATAATGATGCCGATCATGGCGCGGTTGAGAAGCAGCTCAGTGAAAGAGATGGCTGGGATGTCCGGACGTTTCAGGACGGCTGCTTCGAGTTCCCGGTCGTTGTCGCGGACGATCAACATCCAGGGCAGAATCCAAATCAGGGAGCCAAATCCGACGACGATGAACATGGCGCGCCAGCCGTAGCTGAGCAAGAGCCACGCGATCAACGGAGCGCCGATGGCGGGACCTGCTTTGGCGGAAGCCTGATAGAGGCCCATGACGAATCCGTGGTTTTCCTGGCGGAAGTTGAGGCGGAGCCAGCGCATGCCTGCCGGGGTGTTGACTGCCTCTCCCGCGCCTAACAGCAGGCGCAGGGCGAAGAGCTGCGTGAACGTTCCACACCAGCCGGTGAGGCCGGCGAGTATGCTCCACACCGCAAGCCCGACGGCGAACGGGCGCTTCACGCCATACCGGTCAACTGTCCAGCCGGCGGGAATCTGCAGGGCGGCATAGGTCCAGAAGAAGGCCGAGTTCAACAAGCCGCGCGTGTTGTCAGTGAGCCCGAAGAAGCTTTTGAAGTCGCGATCGGCTAAAGCGAAGGAGAGGTTCTGACGGTCGATGTAGGCAATAATGAACGCGATACAAAGCAGACCGACGATGGCCCAACGGCGCAGGGTCTCGCGCGGGCTTTCGAGCGAGGCTGGCAGCGGCCCCGAGAGGGAGCCGGCCGGGTTAGGCATCGGCTCGCCCTAGTAGAAGCGCGGGCGAACGGGCGAGTATTGAAGCAGCCCGGTGGTGGAGGTTTCCGCGATTCATGATTAAATCCAGAATGCTGACGCTATCATCGCGTTACCGCCGCGGTCAATAGCGGAAGAGCAATGAACTGCATGCGAATCTCCTCACTGACGTTTCACTCGATTGCTATCGCGGACCCGCCGCTGCGGAGTTCCTACGGACTGCACGCGCCTTGGGCGCTGCGAACAATTGTCGAGCTTGCGACGGACGATGGCATCCGGGGCATCAGCGAAACCTACGGCGGGGATGGACCGCGGGCCGCGCTGGAAGCGGCTCGCCACGTGGTGATTGGGAGAGATCCATTCCAGCTGGCCGGCCTGTACGAACAGGTGTGCGCGGAACCGGCGCGGGCGAAAGATGCCGGGGGTGATCGCAGCCAGACGTGGCTGGTCCCGGGAGAGAATCCGCTCGATCAGAACAACCGCACGTTTGCTGCGATTGAGATAGCGTGCCTCGACATTATCGGAAAGGCCGTCAACCGCCCGGTATGCGAGGTGATCGGTGGCCGCGTGCGGGACCGTGTTCCCTTTTCCGCGTATTTGTTCTACAAGCACGGGGGAGGGGGCGGTGATGGGACGTATGAGGACGAGTATGGCGAAGTGCTGGATCCGACAGCGACAGTGCGCGAGTGCCGTCAGATGGTGGAGAAATACGGATTCCGCGAGATCAAACTGAAGGGCGGCGTGCTGGATCCCGATCAGGAGATTGCGACAATCCGAGCGTTGCGAGCGGAGTTTGGACCCGCATATCCCCTCCGGATCGATCCCAATTGTGCCTGGTCGGTGGAGACCTCGGTGCAGGTGGGGGAAGCCTTGCGTCAGGAACTTGCCGCTGAAGGGTATCTGGAGGATCCGTGTCCGGAGCTGGCCGGCATGAGCGAGGTGCGACGAAGGTTGCGAGCAAAGGGCATTGAGACACCACTGGCCAGCAACGTCGCAGTGACGCAGTTTGCCGACGTTCCGCGTGCGAGGGACCTGGAGGCTGTGCAGATTGTCTTGTCTGACCCGCACTATTGGGGCGGAATGCGACAGGTACAGCACTTGTCACATCTGTGTGGCGTGCTGAGTATGGGGCTTTCGATGCATTCGAACAGTCACTTGGGAGTTAGCCTGATGGCGATGACGCATGTGGCGGCCGCTTGCCCTAACCTGACGTATCCCTGCGATACCCACTATCCGTGGCAGACCGAACGGGATGAGGTGGTCGCAGGAGGACGGGTAAAGTTCAAGGATGGCGCGGTGGAAATCCCGGCGAAGCCGGGCTTGGGTGTGGAGTTGGATTACGATCAGGTGGCGCGCGGCCGCGAGCGGTATGACAAGATCCAGTATCGGAAGCGTGACGATGAAGCGGAGATGCGAAGTCGCGTTGACCCGAATTGGAAGCGTGTGTTGCCGAGGTGGTAGACACCGGTGGACTGCTGAGAGAACTTAGGTTACCGGGCCGGGGTTAAAGGGGATCAAGGCGTTGCTGAGGCCCCAGTGGTCGGCCCAGGTCTTCTTGCTCCCGCTGGCCACGTCGAGTATGAACTGGAAGATCTCCCATCCAACCTGCTCCGTAGTGGCTTCGCCGGTTGCGATACGACCTGCATCGATATCGATCAAGTCGTGCCACTTTTCAGCCAATGCCGTGCGCGACGAGACCTTGACCACCGGCACGAGCGCCAAGCCGTAAGGGCTGCCTTCGCCGGTCGTAAAAACGTGGAGATTCATGGAGGCCAGCTGTTGGGTGCCGCAGATAAAATCGCTGGCCGGTGTCGCGGCGAAGACCAGGCCTTTGCTCTTCACCTTTTCGCCATGGCCCGCAACGGCCGTGATGGCGGAACTTCCTGCTTTGGCGATGGAGCCCAACGCCTTCTCGACCACGTTCGCCAAGCCGCCGCGCTTATTGCCGGGCGTGGGATTGGCGCTGCGATCGGCACCGCCTTTTCGTAGGTATTCGTCGTACCAACGCATCTCTTCGATCAGCGCCCGGCCCACATCTTCATTGACGGCGCGGGGTGTCAGCAAATGGACGGCGTCGCGCACTTCCGTGACCTCCGAAAAGCAGACGGTCGCGCCGGCGCGAACCAGCAAGTCCGCGGCAATACCGACGGCGGGATTGCAAGTCACTCCCGAGAAGGCATCGCTACCCCCGCATTGCAGCCCTACCGACAGCTCCGACGCGGGACAGCTTTCGCGCCGGCGCCGATCGAGTTCGGACAACTTCTTCTCCACCGCACGCATGATGGAGGCAACACTTTCGCCGAAGCCCCGCTCATCCTGCAATCGAATCAGATTTCCGGCGGAGAAGATTGGCAGGTCCGAACTGAACAAACGATCGGGCTGCAACTTCTCGCAGCCAAGACTTACCACCAAGGCCTGCCCCGCCAGATTGGGATTCAGGCTGATGTTTCTCAGGGTGCGGATGGGTATGGCGGCGTCCGGCACATCAATCGCGACACCACATCCGTAGTTGTGTGTGATGGCGACTACGTCGTCAACGTTCGCGAAGTGCGGCAGCATTTCCGCTTTGATACGGCGCACGGCATAGTCGACAGTCGGCGCGACGCACTGAACGGTGGTCGTGATGCCGAGAATGTTCTTGGTCCCCACCGAGCCATCGCGATTGCGAAATCCCTGAAAGGTGTAATCCGGTAGTGGCGGCTGAGGGGCAGGCACCGCGGTGGCAAGCGGCATGCAATCGAGAGGTGGCGGCGCAGGCAGACGAAGCATCTCTTCCCGTACCCACGAACCGGCGTGGATCCACCGGTTCGCGTAGCCGATGGTCTGGCCATAGCGGGTCACCGCTTCGCCGGCCTCGATGCGTTGGAGCGCGATCTTGTGAGACTGAGGGATGAGCTCGCGGGCGATCAGGCCGCATGGACTAGCTGCGCCGCGCGCGATGCCGTCTGCGTCGATAATGATCGCGACGTTGTCGGTATGGTGGACGCGAATGTAGATTGGCCGCAACAAGCTTGCTATCAGGAATCGTACACGGTTCGCGCCAGAGTGCGGGTCAAAACGCGGGCTACAAAACGGCAGGCTCGGGAGCCGCCTGCAAGAGCGGCTCTGCGGGGCCGCGATGGACTGCCTCGCGCGGGCTCGCCTCGTGCGAACTTTGAAGCTTGAAGCGCTTGCTCAGCAGAATGCTAGGACGCTCGATGAAACGCCAGGCGAGATAGGCGACGAAGCATACCAGTGCGGCGATCGCAATCAGCCAGAACAATTCCCAGGCTGCCTTGCGCGGAGTCGTATAAGCCAGCCCTCCGAGCATCCCCGTGACTGGATTGTGCAACAGGTACAGGCTATAGGAGATGGCACCAAGAACCTGCAACGGACGCCAGGTGAGCCATCCGCCTAGCTTTCCGCGGCGGCCGGCGAAGAGGATCAGCAGGCCGATGATCGCCGCCAGTCCCGGGAAGTGGCGATACGCGGTGGGCGACACGAGCAGCAAACCCGCGAACAAGTAGAGCCAATAACCAGGCAAACGTTTCTGAAGTGTCCAGTAAGCAAAGACTCCTGCCAGGAAACTATACCACTGGGGCAGAAAGAGGCCAGGCCACACAGAAAAGTGTGCCAGCCCCAAGGGCCAAAGGACGGCGATGCCGCCGCAAAGCACTGCCGTCGCGACCAGGGTACGATGATCCTGGGCTGAGCGCCGAAAGCGTTGGATAACCAGAAGCATCACGCAGAAAACCAGATAAAACTGGACTTCGAGGCATAGTGTCCAGCACACGTTATTGATTTGCTTGAAGCCGAGAAGGCCCTGCGCATAAAACAGATGCGCCGCCAAGCGGGACAGAGAAGGCAGCGGCGGGTGAGACAGCGGGTTCAAAAAGCCAACTCCGATGACAGCGGCAATCGAGAACCAATACATGGGATCCAGCCGGATGGATCGCCGGAACATGAATCGCCCTATGAACCGGGAATCGACACGCTGGTTCCCCACTGAGTGAGCTATCACAAATCCACTCAGCACAAAGAAAATCGGCACGCCGAAGTGTCCGGAACGAAAGAAAGTCGCTAGCCAGACGGGGAGGGCGCGTTCGAGGTCTTTCGCGTGCCCGGCTTCAAAATAATGGAAAAACAGAACCCATAAGGCAGCCAGCCCGCGAAGGGAGTCGAGGAAGATGAAACGCTGTTCTCGGAGTGGCAGGGTGGCTAATTGCGCTCTTGCGAGCGAGGGGGTATCGATAGGGGCCAGGGACATACGGATGATCCCACCCGTTAGCCTTCCACCAAGCTTGGTTCGACACGTTCGTCCAAATTAAATTCTAGCGTGCCCGCCAAATTGGTCTTGGCCAACTAGAGTTCCGCAAGGAGCCCGATGGGCTGTTAAGAATGGTAAACGCTGGCTGTGTCGGCTGACGTCCTAAGGCTCATTGCTGAATGGGATATGTCTTTTCGGGGAAGGAACTCCGATGCCGAAGGTGGAGGATTCCACGGCTCAGGGCGATGGTGACCGCCTGCGTCCGGTCACGCGCTCCCAGCTTGCCGAGAATGTTTTGAACATGGGCTTTGATCGTGCCGGAGGCTGTGCCAAGGTGGTGGCCGATTTCCTTATTGCCAAAACCGTTGGCGACATGGACCAGGACTTCTGCTTCCCGGCTAGTTAAAGCAATTTCCGGGAAGTATTCGACCAACTGCTCAGAAACCTGCGCGGGGATGTAGCGCTTCCCTGCGTGAACAGCCCGAATCGCGCGGACTAGATCCGTATGAACGATCTCCTTAAAGAGATAGCCACGGACGCCGGTTTCCAGCGCACGATACACATCCTGGTCACCGTCGTAAGAAGTCAGAACGATGATCTTGGCGTCCGGAAAGTCGTCTCTTATGGCCTGTGTCGCCTCGAAGCCCGACATATCGGGAAGACGCAAATCCATGAGGACAACATCTGGCCGCAACGATTGGTATAAAAGAACTCCATCGCGACCGGTCTGGGCATCCCCAACCATCGTCATGTCGGGCTGCCTCATAATGAGCGCCGTCAACCCATCGCAGATTAATGGATGGTCATCAATACACAAGACCCGTATCGGTCGTACTTGGACATCTTCCGTCATCGTTCATTTCATTGACGCTCTTCGCCTGGAGGTTTGTTACTGGCATATATGCCAATCAGCATAGGAAACGATTGGCCTATAGGCAGATGCGGACATCCGCGGAAGTCGCGATATTCAGAATGTGACGCCAGACTCCACCGAGCTCCCAGCGCATTCCTCCTCCGAGACAAATGTAACCAGACGTAAAGGCCGTTGGTGGGTTGCCGGTTTGATTGGGGCGGGGTTGCTGCTGTTTGCCGGTTACCTGCTTTCGCAAGGCAAGACTACGCAGAAAGGCACTGGAGGCAAAGGCGGTGGCGCAGCAGCCAGGCCCGTTCCCGTATCAGTCACTCAAGCGAAGAAAGGCGACCTCGGCGAGTACATCACCGCGCTAGGGGCGGTAACGCCAGTTTACACGGTCACCGTGAAGAGCCGGGTCGATGGCCAGTTGATGTCGATCCATTACCGCGAAGGGCAGCTCGTCAAAAAAGGCGACCTGCTCGCCGAGATTGATCCACGGCCGTACCAGGCTACGCTGCTCCAAGCCGATGGGCAACTGGCTCGTGATCAGGCGCAATTGAAGAATTCGCAGATCGACCTTGAGCGATACAAGGGCATTTACGCGGAGCGCGCGATTCCCGAGCAGCAGCTGGCAACACAAGGCGCAACGGTCCTCCAAAACGAGGGAACCGTCAAACTAGACCAAGGACTCGTTGACAGCGCCAAAGTCAATCTGGACTACACAAAGATTGCCTCGCCCATCGATGGACGGGTTGGCCTGCGGCTGGTGGATCCCGGCAACATTGTCCACGCCGCCGATACCAATGGCCTGCTGGTCATCACCCAACTGCAGCCCATCACAGTGGTGTTTAGCATTGCCGAAGACTACATCTCTGAAGTCGTCACGCAAATGCGTGCGGGGAACACGCTCAGCGTGGACGCCTTGGACCGCGATCAACAGAAACAAATCGCCCACGGATCGCTTCTGACCCTCGACAACCAGATCGACAACACCACAGGCACCGTCAAGCTGAAAGCGAACTTCGCAAACCGTGACAACAAGCTGTTTCCGAATCAATTCGTGAACGCGAAATTGCTGGTGCGAACTCTTCACGGCACCACTCTGATTCCTACGGCCGCCATCCAGCGGAATGCGCAGATGGCCTATGTGTATGTGTTGAAGCCCGATCAAACGGTGGCCAGCCAGAAGGTGACCGTGGCCACGACAGACGCAAATCAAGCGGCGGTCACCGGTATTAATCCGGGCGTCACAGTAGTCACGGATGGCTTTGACAAGCTGCAAGACGGCATCAAGGTGAGCATCCGCAAACCCGGTGCAGGTGGGCCCTCAACGGGTGACGACAGCGATTCCGGAACGGCTCCGGACACAGGATCTGCCGGAAAAGGCGGACCCAAGCAGTGAGCCCTTCACGCCCCTTTATTCTGCGCCCGGTCGCGACCACCCTGTTCATGGTGGCGATCCTTCTGGTGGGCGCGGTGGCCTATAAGCAATTGCCGGTCTCGGCGCTGCCTGAAGTCGATTACCCGATCATCCAGGTTTTAACGTTCTACCCCGGCGCCAGCCCTGACGTGATGGCCTCAGCGGTAACCGCGCCACTTGAAAGACAGATGGGACAGGTCCCCGGGCTGAATCAGATGACATCCATCAGCTCCGATGGCGCCTCGGTGATCACTCTCCAGTTTCTGCTCAGCCTGAATATCGACGTGGCCGAGCAGGAGGTGCAAGCGGCCATCAATGCTGCGCAGACCTATCTCCCGTCAGATCTCCCAACACCACCGATTTACAGCAAGACCAATCCGGCCGACACGCCGATACTGACGCTGGCTCTCACGTCTCCGTCGCTTCCGCTGTCGCAGGTGGAAGATCTCGCCGACACGCGAATGGCCCAGAAGATTTCACAACTGCCGGGCGTGGGACTGGTCAGCATTAGCGGCGGACAAAAGCCGGCGGTTCGCATTCAGGCGAATCCAACCCAGCTGGCCTCATATGGATTGAATCTCGACGATGTTCGCGCGGCGCTCATTTCCACCAGCGTCAATCAGGCCAAAGGCAGTTTCGATGGCAAACATCAATCTTTCCAGATTGGTGCCAACGATCAAATCCTGACCAGCACAGACTACAGGGAGATCATCGTCAGCTACAAGAACGGAGCGCCTGTTCTTTTGAAGAACGTAGCGCAAGTGACCGACGGCACTGAGAACGTGAAACTCGCCGCCTGGATGAACCGGACGCCGGCCGTGATCGTCAATATCCAGCGGCAACCGGGCGCCAACATTATCCAAGTAGTGGACAGTATCAAGACGCTGCTGCCGAAGCTCAGGAACACTCTGCCGTCGTCCATTAAGATCGCAGTTCTCACTGATAGGACGACCACGGTGCGGGCATCCGTTTCCGATGTCCAGTTCGAGTTGATGGTGACCATTGCGCTGGTCATCATGGTGATCTTTCTCTTTTTGCGGACCCTTTCCGCCACGATCATTCCGAGCGTAGCCGTCCCTTTGTCAATCGTGGGCACCTTTGGCGCCATGTATCTGTTGGGCTATAGCCTGAATAACTTGACCTTGATGGCGCTGACCATTTCCACCGGCTTTGTCGTGGACGACGCCATCGTGATGATTGAGAATATTGCCCGTTACGTGGAACAGGGCATGCAGCCGCTTGAAGCGGCCCTTCAGGGCGCCGGCGAAATTGGCTTCACAATCGTGTCGTTAACGATTTCGCTGATCGCGGTGCTGATCCCGCTGCTCTTCATGGGCGATATCGTGGGGCGGCTCTTTCGGGAATTTGCCGTCACGCTGGCGGTCACCATCCTGGTGTCGGCCGTGGTGTCTCTAACTCTTACGCCGATGCTGTCCGCCAAGATGCTACGTCACAAACCAGAGGCTCAACAGGGACGGTTCTATCGCGCATCCGAGAAGGTCTTCGAGAACACCATCGCCTTTTATGGAAGAACGCTCACGCATGTATTGAAGCACAGGAACATCACGCTGCTGGTGGCTGCCGCGACTCTCGTGTTCACCATATACCTCTACGTGATCATCCCCAAAGGCTTCTTCCCGATTCAAGACACGGGCGTCATTCAAGGCATCTCCGAAGCGAATCAGGACATTTCTTTTCCAGAAATGTCCAAACGGCAGCAGGAGTTAGCGGCGGCGATTCTAAAGAACCCGTGCGTCGAGAGCCTATCGAGCTTCATCGGAGTCGATGGAACCAACAACACCATGAGCAGCGGGCGCATTCAGATCAACCTGAAACCGCTGGAGGATCGCGGCAAGTCGGCAACGGATGTGATCAGGGAACTACAGCCTGAGCTGGCGAAGATCGACGGCATCACACTCTACATGCAGCCCGTTCAGGATCTCAGCGTCGAAGACCGCGTCAGCAAAACGCAGTTTCAATACACGCTCGAGGATCCGGATGCGACGGAACTGTCGCGCTACGCATCCCGATTCGTGGACAAACTGAAGACCCTGCGTGAGCTGGCCGACGTGGCTAGCGATTTGGGAGCAAACGGGCTGTCCGCCGCAATACGGATCGATCGACAGACAGCGGCTCGGCTCGGAATTACTCCGCAAATCATCGATGCCGCGCTGTACGATTCGTACGGCCAGCGACAGGTATCCACCCTGTTCACGCAGTTGAATCAGTATCACGTTGTGATGGAGGTGAAGCCGGAATTCCAGTCGGATCCGACCCAATTGCAGAACATTTACATCAAATCGGCCGGCGGCGGAGTTGTGCCGATCAGCACGTTCACCCGATATGAACCTTCCGCCGCACCTGTTTTGATTACGCACCAGGGACAGTTCCCCGCGACCACGATTTCTTTCAACCTGAAACCAAAAGCGTCGCTGGGAGAGGCCGTGGACGCCATCAACAAAGCGGAGAAGGACATGCACCTGCCGGCGGCGATGCAAGCTGCTTTCCAGGGGACGGCTGCGTCATTCCAAGCTTCTTTGACGAATGAGCCGCTATTGATTCTTGCGGCGCTGGTCACCGTTTACATCGTTCTGGGAGTGCTGTATGAGAGCTACATCCATCCCATCACGATTCTGTCGACGCTGCCATCGGCCGGCGTGGGCGCTATCCTCGCACTGCTGTTGTTTCGCCAGGAGATGACGGTGGTGGCGATTATCGGCATTGTTCTCCTAATTGGAATCGTCAAGAAGAACGCGATCATGATGATCGACTTCGCGTTGGACGCAGAGCGCAATGGCGGAAAGAACTCGTACGACGCCATCTACCAGGCCTGCCTGCTGCGCTTTCGCCCGATCATGATGACGACTATGGCGGCGCTTCTGGGGGCGGTTCCGCTGGCATTCGGCAGCGGCGTAGGTTCGGAGTTGAGGCGGCCGTTGGGCATCACCATCATCGGCGGGTTGATTCTCAGCCAGTTGCTCACGCTTTACACGACACCAGTGATCTACCTGTTCTTCGACAGCATTGCGCAGCGAGTGGGCGGGCGCAAGCAGAAGACGAATGCGCCGCCTGACACGACCGAACACGGTCCACAACCGGAGCCTGCATGAGCCTGTCGTCGCCGTTTATCCAGAGGCCAGTCGCCACCACGCTGCTGACCATCGCGGTCGCATTGGGGGGCGCGGTCGCCTACAAGCTTCTTCCGGTTTCTCCTCTGCCCCAGGTCGATTTCCCCACCATTTCCGTGTCGGCCGGTCTGCCTGGCGCCAGTCCGGAGATCATGGCATCGTCCGTGGCGACCCCGCTCGAGCGGCAATTCGGACGCATCGCCGGGGTTACTGAAATGACCTCCAGCAGCACGCTCGGCCAGACGGGCGTCACTCTTCAGTTCGACTTGAGCCGGGACATTAACGCCGCTGCTCGGGACGTCCAAGCCGCCATCAACGCTGCTCGCGGATACCTGCCGACGAATCTGCCTGGGAATCCGACTTACCGCAAGGTGAATCCAGCCGACGCGCCCATCATGATCATCGGCTTGACTTCAAACAAGCTCCCACCCGGGAAACTCTACGACGCGGCCTCGACTGTTCTTGCTCAAAAGCTTTCGCAGATTCAGGGTGTAGGGCAGGTGACGGTCGGCGGCAGCTCCTTGCCAGGGGTTCGCATCGACTTGAACCCGAATCAGCTCAACAGCTTCGGTCTCCAGCTTGACGATGTGCGAACCGCCGTTGCCGCCCAGACCGTTAACCAGCCGAAGGGAAGCTTCAACGCAGCCACCAGATCGTGGCAGATTCACACCAACGATCAACTCCTACAGGCGATCGATTATCAACCGCTCATCGTGGCATATCGCAATGGAGCGCCGGTGACGCTGTCCAACATCGCCAACGTCCAGGATTCGGTGGAGGACTTGCGATCGGTTGGGCTGGCCAATGGTCAAAGAGCGGCACTGCTGATCGTCTTCCGGCAGCCGGGTGTCAACATCATCGAGACGGTTGATCGAATAAAGTCCCAGTTTTCCCAAATGAAGGCATCGATCAATCAGACGATCGATCTGACGGTATTGATGGATCAGACCGTGACTATTCGGGCTTCCGTGAACGACGTCGAGCGGACGCTGCTGATTTCTATCGGCCTGGTTGTCTTGGTGGTCTTCGTTTTTCTCCGTGACCCCCGAGCGACCTTGATCCCAAGTGTCGCGGTACCCGTATCCCTGATTGGCACATTCGGCGCGATGTATCTTTTCGGCTACTCCATCGACAATCTTTCTCTGATGGCGCTGACCATCTCTACCGGGTTCGTGGTGGACGACGCAATTGTGGTGATCGAAAACATCACCCGTTATCGCGAGAAGGGCATGAACGCGATGCAGGCATCGCTCAAGGGCGCATCCGAAATTGGCTTCACCGTCCTATCCATCAGCATTTCGTTAATTGCCGTCTTCATTCCCATTCTGATGATGGGTGGGATTATCGGCCGTCTTTTCCGGGAGTTTGCAGTTGTTCTTTCCGTGACGATTCTCGTCTCTTTAGTGGTGTCTCTGACCACGACGCCGATGATGTGCTCCCGCTTGTTAAAGGATCACCGGGAACACGGCAGGCTGTATCTGGCCAGCGAGAAGCTATTCAACGGCATATTGAAGGTCTACGAAGTGAGCCTGGGCTGGACACTCCGCAACTCTGCGTTGATGCTAGTAGTCTTCATCATCACTTTTTGCCTCAACATTTATCTGTTCATGAAGATCCCGAAAGGCTTCTTTCCACAGCAGGACACCGGACGCATGAATGGCTCCATCCTGGGGGCTCAAGACTCCTCGTTCCAGGCCATGCAGCAGCGAGTGCTGCGCCTGTGCGACATCGTCAAGAAGGATCCCGGCGTTGCTTCCGTGGCGGCTTTCACGGGCGGCGGCGGCGGAACCACGGTAAACACAGGCCGCGTCTTCATCTCACTCAAACCCCTGGCCGAGAGAAAGGTAAACGCAGACCAGATCATCAACCGGCTTCGTCCGCAGTTGGCGCGAGTCCCTGGCGCCACTCTCTATCTACAGTCGGTTCAGGATCTTCGTGTCGGAGGCCGGCAAAGCGGCGCTCAATATCAATACACGATTCAAAGTGGCGACTTGAGCGTGTTGACCTACTGGGCTCCCCAACTCCTGAAGGCCCTGAAGCAGATACCGTCTCTGACGGACGTGAACTCCGACCAGCAAAACAATGGGCTGGCCGCCAACCTGGCGATCGACCGGGAAACTGCATCACGGCTTGGCATCAGTCCGGCGGACATTGATAGCACGCTTTACTCGGCGTTTGGACAACGGCAGATCGCCACCATGTATACGTCGCTCAATCAGTATCACGTGGTCATGGAAGTGGATCCCATCTACTGGCAGACTCCGGATGGCTTGAAGAGTATCTATATGAATTCCACGACCGGCGGCCAAGTCCCTCTGGCCGCTGTTACTCATTACCAACCAGCCGTCGCACCGTTAACCGTTAACCACCAGGGCCAGTACCCCTCCGTGACAGTGTCGTTCAATCTAGCCCCCGGCGTCGCGCTGGGCGACGCGGTCGACATCATTAGTGACACTGAGCTCAAGCTGGGCATGCCGACCACCATCCAAGGCAGCTTTTCCGGAACGGCACAGGCCTTTCAAGCTTCGCTGCAAAATGAGCCGTATCTTAATTGCGGCCGCGCTGGGCGCGGTTTACATTGTGCTCGGCATCCTCTACGAAAGTTTTGTTCATCCGATCACGATTCTATCCTCATTGCCTTCAGCAGGCGTGGGCGCGGTGCTGGCCCTCAATCTCTTCCACTTTGACTTGAGCGTGATTGCCGTCATTGGAGTGATTCTTCTCATCGGCATCGTCAAGAAGAACGCAATCATGATGATTGATTTTGCCTTGGAGGTAGAACGCCGTGACCATAAATCGTCCAAGGATGCGGCTTATGAGGCGTGCCTGTTGCGCTTCCGGCCCATTCTTATGACAACCATGGCCGCCATGCTGGGCGGCCTGCCGCTGGCGCTCGGCACGGGAACCGGCTCGGAGTTGCGCCGCCCGCTCGGCATCACCATTGTCGGCGGACTGCTCGTGAGCCAGTTGCTGACGCTCTATACGACCCCGGTTATCTACGTTTACATGGACCGGTTGAGCCTGTGGCTGAACAAGCTGAGGGGCCGATCCAAAGCATCAATCTCATCCAGGCCGGCCGCCCTGGGACCGGCGACATAGAGGATGCATGCATAGCCCGTCCACAATCAAAACCGAAGTGCACCCTGGCGAATCCAGCGTGACGCTAATGCTGAATGGGAAGTTTGGAGAAGAATCGCTGGGAGCGCTGGAGCAGTCAATTGGAGAAGCACGGCAGGCGAACTGCCGGATCTACATCGACCTGAGCGAAGTAACGTTGGTCGATCGCATATTAGTGCGGTATATCTCCGCCCAAGCAAGCCAAGGCATCACATTAGTGAATTGCCCGGTCTATCTTCGTCGTTGGATCACACAGGTGCCAGATGATATCCAGCAGTAGAGTTGCGCCTAACAGGAAACTCGCCCGCCAGACAGCCGCCCTGATTTTGGCTGCCGTAGGCGTTTTTTCCATTAGCTCCTGTAACGTGGGTCCAAAGTACGCGAAACCTACGGCGCCGGCGCCTCAAGCCTATAAGGAAGCCGTCCCGAAGGAATTCAAAGAAGGAACCGGTTGGAAGCTAGCCGATCCCAAGGACGACCAGATTCGTGGGAACTGGTGGGAACTCTACGGCGAGCCCGAGTTGAATTCGCTTGAGGTGCAGGTTCGCGTTTCAAATCAGACCATCGCCCAAGCCGAGGCGAGCTTCCGCCAGGCGCGGGCTATTGTCCACGAGGCGCGGTCGCAGCTCTATCCCACAATTGCGGCATCGCCATCATTTACCAACTCACGCATATCGAGTCAAACCAGGAACCTCGGGACTTCCGGCGGGACAGTTCCGGTGTCAACGACTGGCGGCGTAATCAATACCTATTCGTTACCGTTCGACCTCTCCTATCAGGTCGACCTCTGGCATAAGGTGCGCAACCAAATCGCAGAGAACGCTTTCCAGGCACAGGCCAGTGCGGGCGATCTAGCAACGGCCTTGTTGTCAGTACAAACCGAACTCGCCCAGGACTACTTCGAAATTCGATCGCTGGATGCACAGAAAAAAGTTCTCGACGAGACGGCGACCGCCTATCGGGAAACATTGCGGCTGACCACCGCCCGGTATAACGGAGGCATTGCCTCCGATGAGGACGTTTCGCAGGCGAAGACACAGTTAGACACGGCGATTGCTCAGGCCACGGACCTGGGCGTTGCGCGGGCTCAATACGAGCACGCGATCGCCATGTTGATCGGCAAACCGCCCTCCGATTTCTCTCTCGCAGTTGCCGAGTTCAGGCCTAATCCTCCTCCCGTTCCGGTGGGGATTCCTTCGGAGCTATTGGAACGAAGACCCGACATTGCAGCGGCAGAACGGCGTGTCGCCGCGGCCAACGCTCAGATCGGCGTCGATCAAGCCGCGTACTACCCAAACCTCACGCTGAGCGCAAGCGCTGGATTGGAAGCCATCAGCCTTGCGAATTGGTTCACTTGGCCGGCGCGGTTCTGGTCTGTCGGCCCAACCCTGGCTCAGACATTGTTTGATGGAGGCCTGCGCCGGGCAACGACCGAAGCGGATCGCGCTGCCTACGACGGGACGGTGGCGAATTACCGCCAGACCGTGCTGACATCCTTCCAGGGCGTTGAGGATAACCTGGCAGCGTTGCGGATACTCGCTCAGGAAGTGGTCGAGCAACACACGGCCGTGAGCGATTCACAGCATACCTTGCGGCTTGCAACCGTACGATATACGGGTGGAGTCGACAGTTATCTGAATGTCATTACTGCTCAAACCAGCGTGCTCACCAATCAACTCTCCGAGATAAATATCCAGCTGCGCCAGATGACTTCGAGCGTTCAGCTGGTCAAGGAATTGGGAGGTGGCTGGAAGACGTCGCAACTGCCGTCGATGCAGGATTTAACCGCGAAGCAGCCGAAGACTCCGGCGAATCCACCAGGAGGAACTGCACAGCCGCCGAACGCGAATGCACCCTCCAATTGAATGCCAGTGGACTGGATCATCGCTAAGGGTCGCCCGACAAGGCTCGCAAGGCTAGCCCGCTTGCAACCGATGTGAACTCGTCGCCGGTTCGAATCCGTTCCGCACCGAAGCGCGATTCGAAGATCCGCCTCACCGCCGGCACAAACGAGGAGCCACCGGTCAAGAAGACGTTATCCACATCGCGGGCATGAATGCGAGATTCGCCCAGTAGCCGGTCTACGCACTGCTCGATGGCCAAAAGTTCTTCCGCGATCCAGCGTTCGAACTGCTTTCGAGTAACGTCGGCCTCGATGTCCAAGCCGCCATCCTGAAAGTGGAAGGTGGCTGCCGGCGCTTCCGATAAACGGCATTTCACCTTCTGCACGGCTTGGTGTAGTTGATATCCGAGACCATGACGAACAAGAGAGAGCAACGCGCCGATTCGATCGGGTTCCAGCGCTTGGGCTCGAACGCTTTCCAACATGTTGAGGGTCTCGTTCGAGCGCAGCAGCGACAGATGATGCCAGCGCTCAAGCTTGAAGTACACCCAGTTAGGCACGGGCAGCAGTTTATCCATCGAACGGATCATGGTGCCGGCCCCGAGTGCGGGTGAAACGAGGTGGCGCACGATCTTGGCATCGAAGGCGTCACCAGCCAGACCAACTCCTTCATTACCCAGCAGCGCTTCCGGGCTGCGCCCGTGGCCTCGGAAGCTTGGGCCCACGCATAGCAGCGAAAAGTCGCTTGTGCCGCCGCCAAAATCGCCAATCAGAATGAGCTCATCGTGGTCGAGCGTCGATTCGTAATGGCAGGCAGCGCCCATTGGTTCCAGCTCAAATCGAACCTTCTCGAAGCCGGCTAGGCCGAGCGCCTGTTCGAGCCGAGCTACGGCAAACGAGTCATCGCTTTCGCTCTCGGCCCCAATGAAACGAACCGGCCGTCCCACGACAACGTTGCGCAGACGCACCTTTAGTTGGTGTTCTGCCTCGGCACGAATGTCGCGAAGGATCTTGGCAATCAACTCTTCCAGAGCCACCTGGCGCCCAAAGATCTCTGTTCCGCGCAAGCCACGACTGGAGAGAAAAGACTTCAACGACTGAATGAGCCGTCCTTTCTCTTCGGCCTGCAAGTATTGCTCGATACCTTGCGGACCGGTCCACGACTTCAACATACTGCGGCCGTCTTGGCGGACTCGCTCCAGGTAGATCAAAGAGCGGTAGGCTTCCGTGAAGTACGCAGCCGTTGGGAACCGGACCAGTTGTTTGCGACCGTCCGGGTAAGCGACGGCAATGGAACTGTTGGTTGTCCCGAAGTCGAGACCGAAGCCCGCGGAAGTCACAGACTGTAGTTTCGCGCAGAGAACGTCGAAGCCAGAGGACCTCGTGCTGTCGGAGCCATCGAGTTACGCTCGAAGTACTAGCGATGACGATTCGGCGCGTGCTGCTGCTTATTGTCGGGATCATTTGCCCGTTGCTAGTTCAAACTGGTTGTTCTCAACAAACGGCGTCGGATCTACCCACCAGTCAGTTATTGAGCCAGCCCGGACCCACATTTCGCGTTGCGGAAGACCAACTGCACTTTCCAGCCAGTTTTATTACCTACGGCGATCAACGATTCACCGACCCGGCCAATTTCACGGCGACAAACCCTAGGGTGCGGCAATTCCTGATTCAGCGAATTGCCGAGGGAAAGCCCGATGCGGTGGTCTTGAATGGCGACGTACCTTTAGCGGGCAGTGTAAAGAACGACTATGAGGTCTTCAAGAGCGAGATCAAACCGTGGCGCGACAGTCGCTTATTGGTGCTGCCCGCTCTCGGCAACCACGAATTCAGCGGCAAGGATCCTCAGGAGTGCCTGGAGAACT
The DNA here is from genome assembly GCA_963771305.1 of uncultured Acidobacteriaceae bacterium. Lineage (GTDB taxonomy): Bacteria > Acidobacteriota > Terriglobia > Bryobacterales > Bryobacteraceae > CAJCIT01. Next base: position 584,014 of record CAVYTS010000026.1, on the reverse strand, counting down.
GGTGGGCAACATTCCCCGAGTTACGGAATCGACGTTGGTACTCGACTCAGCTCGGACCGCGGATTTACATCATCGCGCTGGACAGCGACACCTCCTTGCTTACCGGCAGCGACCAGGCCAAGTGGCTCGTCGCGCAGGTGGAAGGGCTGCCCGCTTCCGTCGACTTCGTCGTTATTACCATGCACCATCCGCCGATGGCCGACTTTCAAACACGCATTGAAGTGAATCACAATCCCCGGCCGAACGAGATCGCGCTCCGGGACTATCTATCCCGGGTCGCCTCGCACTCTCATTCGCGGTTCATCGTGAGTGCCGGGCACATCCACAACTACGAGCGGCTGGTAAAAGACGACGTAGTCTACCTGGTCTCCGGCGGAGGCGGCGCCACACCTTACTATGTCGAGCGCGCGCGGGACGATCTATATCAAAGTGACGTATTCCCCAACTACCACTATGTGAAATTCGTACTCGACAAAGATCGGCTGCGGGCGACGATGTATCGCGTCAGCGACTCCGAGGTTTCGACGCTAACCATGCAGGCCAGTGACTCATTTGAAGTTCTTGCCAAACCAAGGATGACCGGCAAGTAAGCTCCCTGGGAGGCCGGTCCAACGCAGGTTTGATACCCTTTCGACAGGTTCCCTTCTACGAAGAACAATGGCACAGGCTAAAGCAGCATCGAAGACGTACGACGTAGTGATTGTTGGCTCTGGAGCGGGTGGTGGCGTGGCGGCGCACGTGTTGGCACTCGCCGGCGCTAAGATTTGCATGCTGGAAGCGGGCGACTGGTACGACTGCACCAAGCAATCCGACATGTTCAAGTGGCCCTACAACGCGCCACATCGCGCCGCAAGTACCCACCAAAAACCATTCGGCTATTTTGATGCGACTTTGGTGGGCGGCTGGGAAGTCCCGGGCGAGCCTTACACCAATGCGCCTGGCTCGAATTGGCGATGGTGGCGAGGCCGCATGCTCGGTGGCCGCACAAACCACTATGGCCGCATATCGCTACGCATGGGCCCGTACGACTTTAAGCCTTACAGTCGCGATGGAAAAGGCTTTGACTGGCCGATTAGCTACGACGACATGGCCCCGTATTACGACAAGGCCGAGGAACTGATTGGCGTTTTCGGCACGAACGAGAACATCGAGAACACGCCCGACGGCAAGTTCCTGCCGGCGCCGGCTCCTCGCGGGTACGAACGGCTTATCAAGATGGGGTGCGACAAGTTGAAGATCCCCTGCATCCCGTCGCGCCTCGCCATTCTGACTAAGCCGATTCATGGCCGCGACGCCTGCCACTACTGCGCGCAGTGCGGCCGGGCGTGCAACATCAACGCCAACTTCAACTCGCCCGGCGTCCACATTTTCCCAGCCATGAAAACCGGCAACCTGGAGGTGCGCACCGGCGCTATGGTGCGCGAGGTGTTGGTTGGTTCCGATGGCTTGGCCAGTGGCGTCAGTTATGTCGATAAGAAGACGCGATCGGATGTGACGGTGAAGGCGAAGATCGTCGTCCTGGCAGCAAGCTGTTGTGAGACGACCCGCATCATGCTGAACTCGAAGAGTTCGCTCTTCCCGAACGGTGTCGGCAACTCAAGCGGCTTGGTGGGCAAGTATCTGATGGATACCGTAGGCTCGGATGTGGGCGGCTACCTCCCCATCCTGGAGGATCTGCCGCCACAGAACGAAGACGGCACAGGCGGCATGCACATGTATATGCCGTGGTGGAACTACCAGCAGCAGAAGGCCGGCAAAATGCCCTTCGCCCGCGGATATCACATTGAGTTGGGCGGCGGGCGCGGCATGCCCGAAGTCGGTACGGGTGAGGGCACCGAGAGAATCCTGGGCGGCGGGTATGGCGTGGAGTTCAAGCGCAACCTGCGTAAGATCTATGGCTGCGAGATTGGTTTCTCCGGCCGCGGCGAAATGATCCCGAACGACAATAGCTACTGTGAGATCGATCCCAACGTGGTTGACGAGTGGGGTATCCCGGTGCTGCGCTTCCATTTCAAATGGAGCGACGACGAGATCCTACAGGCAAAGCATATGCAGGAAACATTTCAGGAGATCATCGAATCCTGCGGCGGACGGGTTACCTACAAAGAAGGCGCGGAGAACAACTGGGGCATTGCGCGCGGTGGTGAGATCATTCACGAAGTCGGCACAACCAAGATGGGCAATGATCCCAAGACCTCGGTCCTCAACCAGTATTGCCAGGCTTGGGACTGCAAGAACCTGTTTGTTACGGACGCGGCGCCCTTCGTCAGCAACGCCGACAAGAATCCGACGCTCACTATCACCGCGCTCGGCTGGCGTACCTCTGAGTACATCGCCGACCAGGTGAAGAAGTTCAACCTGAACGCTTAACGGAAGAGGAGACGACCATGGCTGAAACCAAGACGCAGTCTAACGAACCACAGTCGGCCGGCGTGAGCCGCCGTGACATCTTCCAGATCCTTGGCTCGGTGCCGGCGATGGCCGCTTTCACGGCCGGATCCGCGATGGCGCAGACCCACGAGCACGCTACTGCCGCCCCCGCTGCTATTCCACCATTCACACGGAAGGTTTTTGATGACCCGCAATGGCGCACCGTACACGTCCTGTGCGACCTCATCATTCCGGCCGACGAGCACGGTCCGAGCGCCACGCAGGCGGGAGTGCCGGAGTTCATGGACGACTGGCTGGCCTTCCGCACACAGCAGGACGGCAACGAGAACCTGCAGGCGCAAGTGTTTGGTGGACTCGTGTGGCTGGATCGGGAATCGCAGAATCTCTCCGGCAAGAACTTCGCCGACGCGGCCGTTGAACAGCAGAAGCAGATCCTGGATCGCATTGCCTGGCCGGGCAAGGCAGCCGAGGCGGATCATGCGTGGGTAGCCTTCTTCAACACGTTCCGCAACTTGACAACGACTGGGTTCCTGTCGAGCAAGGCGGGCGTGGCGTACCTCCCCTATCTGGGCAACACCGTCGTCACGCACTGGGACGGCTGCGACCCAAAGGTATGGGCGGTCATCGAAGATCGCCTCAAGAACGGGTACAAGGGTCTCGGCGGCGACGTGAAACCCTGGACAGCTTAGGACGCATCAAAGAACTTCGGCGTTATCCTCGAGGGTACATGGCTACTTGGGGTATTAAGAACCTGGAAGCCTCGGCACACGGATGGCTACCAGAGTCGGTGCGCAGTCTCCGCGGCTATAACAAGCACGACTTCGGCTTAGATCTGCTCTCTGGCGTAACGGTGGGCTTGGTGGCGCTACCCCTTGCCATGGCCTTCGGCATTGCCTCCGGCGTGACGCCGCAGGCCGGCATCTACACGGCGGTAGTAGCCGGCTTCCTGATCTCTGCGCTGGGAGGCTGCCGGCTGCAGATCGGCGGGCCGACAGGCGCGTTCGTGGTGATTGTCGCCGGGATCCTGGCGAAGTTTGGTCCGGCGGGCTTGGCGATGGTAACGTTCATGGCCGGCGGCATGCTCCTGATCATGGGCCTGACCGGGCTGGGCGCTGCGGTGAAGTTCATCCCTCGGCCAGTGACCATCGGCTTCACCAACGGCATCGCGTTGCTGATCGCCTCGACGCAGATCAAGGACTTCCTGGGTCTGCGGACGGGCGAGATGCCAAGCGTATTCATCGCACGGATGAGGGTACTGCTTGAGCACCTCAACTCCATCGACTGGCTGACATGCGCGATGGCCTGTGCTTCGCTTGCCATCGTCATCTTCTGGCCACGACTCACCAACCGCGTGCCCGGCTCGATTGTGGCCCTGATTTTTGGAACGGTGCTGACGGCGGCTCTGCACCTTCCGATTGAGACCATCGGCACCAAGTTCGGCGGTATACCCACCGGCTTTCCCCCGTTTGCCATACCAGACTTCCGGTTGGAGCACATCATGCCGCTACTCTCGTCCGCCTTCACGGTGGCGCTGCTAGCGGCCGTCGAGAGCTTGCTATCGGCCGTGGTTGCCGACAGCATGAGTGGCACGCGTCACCGCTCCAACGTGGAACTGGTCGCGCAAGGAATTGCCAACCTTGCGACGCCGCTGTTCGGCGGCATTCCAGCAACCGGCGCTATTGCGCGAACAGCGACCAACATCCGCTCGGGAGCCCGTACCCCAGTTTCGGGCATGATCCATGCGACCACGCTGTTGGCCATCCTGCTGGTGGCAGCACCGCTCGCACGCTTCATCCCGCTGGCAACCCTTGCCGCCGTTCTATTCGTGGTCGCCTACAACATGGGCGAATGGCGGGAGATCGGGACCATCCTGAGCCTGTCGAACTCCGACAAGGCCGTGTGGGCCGCGACGTTTGCGCTGACCGTATTTGCCGATCTGACCATTGCGGTGGAAGTTGGCATCGTGCTGGCGGCGCTGCTCTATATCTACCGCGTGTCGCAGACCACCACGGTTGCGCCGGTGACCGAGGAGTATATACGGGACAGCAGGCCGCACGTACTGCAAGACAAGCAGTTCCCGCCCTACCTCACGGTGTTGCGCATACACGGGCCGTTCCTTTTCGGCACGACCGACAAGCTGGCGGATGCCACCGCCGATATCAGCAAGTTCCCGACCGTGGTGGTGCTTCGCCTTCGCAACATGACGGCTATCGACCTCACCGGGCTGCACGCACTCGAGGTGCTGGCTGAGCGGCTCCGCAACTCCGGGCGCACGCTGGTTCTCTGCGGCGCACTGGACCAGCCGGCACGACTGATCCAGAACTCCGAAGTGCTGGATCATATCGGCGCCGAGAACGTCTGCCCTCATATCGAAGCCGCGCTGGAACGGGCACGACAGATCGCCAACGACTTTGGCGGTGTCGGGGCCGAAATGGCGCACCACTTCGAAGGAAAAACACTCTAGCACCCCCCTCGACATGCTTCACCGAACCACAGGCTGAAGCCTGTTCCACGTTTAGGCCTACTTCACGTCAGCATCGAAGACGCCGGTCTCGATGGTGTCGCCGTGCTTCATTTGAACGAAGATCCGATAACGGCCGGGCGTGGGGAAGCCGTAGGGAAAACTGACTTGGTTGGGAAGGTTTGAGACGGCTGGCATGTGGTGCATGCTGTGGTCCATGCCGGGCATGTCAAGCACGTCGTTGGCTGGAGCTTTACTTTGAGTGGGCTGGATGAATGTCGCGTTGGTGTTTTGTTCCTGCGCGATCATGAAGGCTGCCATGGAGACGGAGCCAATGGGATGAATGTGAGCAAACACCGAGCCGTCGGTCTTGAGAAATGCGGCGTGGCCGAGCATATCCATGTAGAAAGCCATGTCGGTGGGCGCTTTTCCATCGGGACTCAGCAACTCGAAGCGGAACGAGTAGGGCCGCTTTGCCACGAGGTCATGATTGTCGCTGGACCAGATCATGCGATAGCCATCGGGCAAGGTGAACTCTGTACCGAGCGCTGACGTCGAACTGATGGGAGAAGCGGAACCGGCTGCGTCGTCGCCTACCAGAGGGAGGCCCTTGATCTCCGACAAGGTGATCGTCGTGACCAGCGTCTCCGGCAAGCCGCTTTGGTGAACCACATCGGCATAGAGCCGGTATTCGCCCGCGGGCATGGCGGGAAGAGCGTGCTTGAAAACACCGGGCGTCGGCGAGTTCCGGATGAAGGTGGTACACGACGTCGAGACCTGGCTGCCGGACGGCGTACAGATGCATAAGGTGATTGTGGTCGGGCACAAAGTCGTCCAAGCGGCGCGACTTGAGCCAGCCTGGATCGCTGAGCTTGAGCGTGAGATAGTTATAGCCTTCCAGACTGGCTTGCATCTGGAGAGGCTTGTAGATGTAAGCGCCGTAGTCGGCGGCTTCGGACTTCCACCAGCGGTTGCCCAGCCAGACGATTCCGATTATGAATGCGAAGGCAGCCAGCATGACGTAGCGAGCGCGCCGCGTGCGCTTGTCAGTGGGTTCAACGCCAGGCTCCAATTGGGCCTCGCGCACACTCGCTCCGACGATGGCAACCAGACCCAGCACCAGGAACACCATCAGCCCAAAGAGCAGCGCGCTTAAGCCGAATTGCATGTCTTTGGTGCGCTGCGCGACGGCGGGAACCGGCACGGACAGGACGCCTTTGCCGCGGGCGCCGTCGACGGTGATCCGCACCTGCCAGGCCCCGCTCGACATCAGCCACAGTGAGCCGGTATAGAACTGCGCGTCCTGCGGTGATCGAGTCAGGACATCGGCGGTGGGCGCGAACTTCGCACCTGGGCCGGTCATGGGGAGGGGCGCGGCTTTGACGCCGGTGATGTCCTTGGCGTCGGTGCGTACTTCCACTTCCGCGATGCCGGGAATCGCGGTGGGCGGGCGAATGGCGATGAAGAGCTTATACGGACCGGCGCTGCCGTCGAGATAGACGTCGGGACTACCGACGTGCGCGTCCAGGCTGACCGCTGCAACCGCCAGCACGATGATGGAACGAATTGGCTTCATGAGTGACGGCCGTTAGCGCTGGATCTTCTTCATCCACTCGCCCCAAGCGAAGCCAAGGCGGGCGCTGGCGGAAGCGAAAAGCATGCCGAGACCGATCGCCAGGCTGAACTGAGCCGCTGACTCCGGCATGAAGAAGAGGTGCCGGGCAAAGTAGGAGTTGGGCGGCATTCCGTAGTCGAGATAGCCCGTTCCGAAGAAGCGGTTGAAACTGGCCGGGCTGTTAAGAAACGTCGCGAAGGGCCACTCGGCGGCGAGGAAGATGCCGACGAATAGTATGCCGCTGACGAGGGCGAGCAGCCAGGAGTTCCAGGAACGGGTTCGCTGCCAGAGCAGGTCGAGGCACAGCGCCGGAAGAATGATGAGCGTCGGGAACCGAGGTGGAATAAACTGAGTCACCTGTTGATACACGGGCCCTAGCTTGGGTTCGGCGGGGAAGAGCGGCAGGACGAGAATGAGCACGATGATAAGCAGGGAGTAGATGCCGGTGACGATGGTGGCGGCATATTTCTGGCCCGACGCCCGCCCAATGCCAGCCAGCACAACCGGGATGAAGATGGCGGTCATGCGGTAGGGGAGTGAGCTGTGTAGCAGAGGTCGACTCACATACTCCATCAGCAGGATCTCGAGGACCGTGACGATCATGGCGCCGACATATAGGAAGAGCCAATGGTATTGGTTCTTGACCCGTGCGCCGGCACGATTCATGTTGCTGAGAATCAGCACCAGCACTCCCATTTCGACGGCAAAGATGCCGGCGATCAGCAGTACGTGAGGCGGGCTGACAATTTTCACGTCGAGGCCATAGGCAGCGTGCCACCAGTTGTCGAAGGGCGCGGAGGTGAGCATGGCGACGCCGCCCCAGGCTGCGATGAAGGCGCCCAGCGGCCCACGGAAGCCGAATATCTTGACAGAGGCATTGGCTAACGCCGAGGCGCGATTCAAGGTGGTGGATAGGATCAGATAGCCGCAGGAGATGCCGGCAAGGACACCACACATGTAAATGGCGATGTGGGCTGGCGTCCAGAAGGTGTCGCGGCCAATGGAGCGGTGCCAGGAGATGTCCCAATGCCCCCCGATCATGGCTGAGGTCACGGCAAGGACTGAGCACCAGATATACCAGGGAATAGCGCTGACGGCTTGCGCTTCAGAACGTGAGAAAGGGTGCGTGGAAGAGTAAGAAGTGGATGCCATGAAAGCGCCTTTGTTCATTGTGCTACGGATTCGAGGAGGGCCCGGTTCCCACGGGAAAAAGCGAAGCCAAGTGCGGGGTCTGGCCTGCGAAGCTGGACGTGCATTCGAACTCATGTATTTGATTCCGCTAAAGTTAGGTCGCTTCTTTTCGAACAGCCCTTTCGTTGACCAAGGCGCCTCGGTCTTTGCGAAACGAAGTGTGGAGGCAATGCAACTGGCTCCGGTGTTGGCTCTGGCGGTCGAGGTCGAACGGCGCAGGCGAGGCGCCTACCCTACGTCGACTTTTTAAAAAACAAAGCCAATTGGATCGAGCCCGCCATATTAGGAGACGAAGTCGCGATATCCCGGAACCACGTCCCCCTATTCCCATTTTTGGGAGATGAGGCTGGCCTCGTACCTAGCCGGGCCCTAAGCCTCTGAAACTGTGGGATGAATTACCATTCTTGATTGGTGACTCATAGCGGCTGCCGGCACACCAGGAATAGGAACGAGGGCCTGGGGCGCGAATCGACGTGAGCGTCGATTGCGGGTGGGGCACCCACCCTACAACGAGTTTTCGAAGGTTTCAATTCGCTGGTAGAGTTGGAGGAATAAAGAAGCAAAATCGTCATGCTTAGTTTTGAGGGGTTCCTGGCCGAGGTTGCGAATAAAGGAGAGGCGGTAAACACTCTGTTCGAAGAACGACTGTTCGGTCTGGTGGGGATTCTGCACAAGATCACCGATGCGCTCACCGCCGAGCAGATTCCTCATGAAGTCATTGGCGGGCTGGCGGTGTTAATTCATGTTGAAGAGGCTAATCCCGAGCTGACCGCGCTGACGCGAGATGTCGACCTGATGGTGCTCCGTTCGGATTTGGAACAAATCAAGTCGGTGGCGGCGAGACAGGGATTCCGATTCCGTCATGTGGCCGGCGTGGACATGTTGATCTACGGTGACGCGGAGCCGGCGAAGAACGCGGTTCATTTGATATTTAGCGGGGAGAAAGTTCGTCCGAGCTATGTCGCACAGACTCCAGCGATCGAACCCGAAGCTAAACGGATTCTCGGCAAGGAAGTGATGGTGATTCCGGTGGCAGACTTGGTACGCATGAAGCTAACGTCGTTTCGGCTAAAGGATCAGGTTCACCTCCAGTCGATGGATGCGGTTGGCCTGGTTACTGAAGACGTTGAACATAAGCTAACACCTGAATTACTGCAACGGCTGAAGCATATTCGTGAAACGGAGTAATACCATGACACCTTCCAGAAGGCACTTCTTGCGGACGACGGCGCTGGGTTCAATGGCGGCATCGGCGCTGGCGGGCGCGGAAGCTCCGATGCCCGAGCGGACGCTTGGCAGGACGGGAGCGCAAGTGTCCATCCTCGCATTTGGATGCGGGAGCCGCTTCCTCCAATACAAAGAGGACGAAGGGATCGCCGCGCTGAATCGCGCGCTAGATCAAGGCATCACCTACGTCGATACTGCCTATGGATACGGCAACGGATTGAGTGAAACACGCGTGGGCAAGGTGATGGTGACACGGCGAGCGCAGGTCTGGCTAACCACGAAAGTGCAGGACCGGTCGGCCGATGGTGCGATGCGCATTCTGGACGGCAGCCTAAAGCGGTTGCAGACCGATCACCTGGACCTGATCCACATTCACAGCCTTTCCGACGAGAGCGATCTGGCGAAGATCGAGGCGCCTGATGGCGTGCTTAAGCTTTTGTACAAGTTGCGCGATCAGAAGGTAACGCGGGCGATTGGAATCACCAGCCACACCGATCCGGCGGTTCTCAAGATGGCGCTGGAGCGGAACGACTTCGACTGCACGCAGATGGCACTAAACGCGGCGCGTGCCGGCATGGCATCGCCGACAGGCGGGTTCGGTATGACGAAATTGGCGCACGGGTTTGAAACCATCGCGCTGCCAGTCGCGGTGCGGAAGAACATGGGAGTTATCGCGATGAAGGTCTTCGCTCAAGAGGGACTGGTGGGCGCGGCATCCGCTGAACAGCTCTTGCGATATTCGATGTCGCTCCCGGTGACCGCGGCCGTGGTGGGAATGCCGAAGATAGAGTTCGTTGATGCCAACATCGCCATCGCAAAAGCGTTTCGGCCCATGCCGACGGCGGAGATGAAGGAGCTAAGTGACCGTTTGGCCCTGGACCACAAAGCACGGTTGGATGGGTATTTCAGCCAACATGTGGATTGCTGAAGCAGTCTGACGGTCGCGCGGCCGTTTGGCATCCGCTTGCTCACGAGTCTGTGTGAAAACTCCAGGGCAGAGTGACGAGTCGACTGTACTTCGTCTTGGGAACTGCTTTGAGTCCAGGAGCGCTTCGTAAACTTGGTTCGGCTCCGCTTTGAAATCGATTTCCTGGCGGATGGCCTTGGTCGTAATGATTGCTTTCACATTAGACTGCTTAGCGTCTTCCTGTGCGCTAGCGGTCGACAGGCTGCAGAAGCCGAAGGCGACGCCTGCGATCATCTGGCGTCGCGTCCGCATGTTCGAAGAAACGGCAGGCAAGTTGGTGGGATTGGTCAGAAGGCTTGAGCAATCTTACCCAGTCTGAACGTTCCAACATTGCTGATCGCTTTCAGGATGGAATAATGGGCCTTGTGAACCTGCATCGAGCTGTATGGGTCATGCTCGCCATTACCGCCCTGCCCGCAGCCGACGCAGCGACTCCCTCGCTGGACCGGCAGTTTGAGCAAGTGGTGCAGCCTTTTGTCGTGAAGTACTGTGTCGCATGCCACGGCGGCAAGATGCCGGCCGCGCAGTTCGACCTCAAGTCATACACCACGGTGGACATGGTGACGGCGGATTATCCTCGCTGGGCGTTGGTGATGGAACGGCTGACGGCGAAAGAAATGCCGCCCAAGCCGATGCCGGCGCCACCGGCGGAGGCGACCCAGCAGATCATTGACTGGATTCAGGCCCTGCGAGCGGAACAGATCAGGAAGTCCGCAGGTGATCCGGGGGTTGTGCTGGCCCGCCGGTTGAGCAACGCCGAGTACAACTACACGATTCGCGATCTGACCGGCCATGACTTGCAGATCACGCGGCAGTTTCCGGTGGATCCCGCGAATCCCGCCGGTTTCGATAACTCGGGTGAATCGTTGACCATGTCGCCCGCGCTGCTGAATAAGTACATGCAGGCTGCGCGCGAAGTGGCCGACCACATGGTTCTGTCGCCCGATGCGATCGATTTCGCTGCGCATCCGATGGTGGCCGAAACAGATCGTGAGAAGTATGCGATCCAGCGGATTCTCGGGTTCTATGCCAAGCAGCCCACGGACTATGCGGATTACTTTGAGGCCGCGTGGCGGTTCCGGTATCGAGCGGCGCTGGGGGAACCGCAAGCCACGTTGGCTGCCGTCGCCGCGGATTCGAAAGTGAGCGCCAAATACCTGCCGCTTGTTTGGCAGATTCTGCACGATCAGGACGCGGTTGGTCCAGTCTTAAAGCTCCAGAAAATGTGGCGAGGCTTGCCCGCGCCGAGCCTAAAACAATCGGATGTCGTGCGTGCGAAGTGTGTGGAGATGCGCGATTTCGTGATCAGGATTCGGGCTCACACTGCCATGCAGTTCGCTGCACCCGTGGTGAAAGACCTGCCTCCAGCATCCCAGCCACTATTGAACTGGAAGCTGCGAGAATACGCTTCGCACCGCCGCGATAGCGATCCTAAGGATTTGCGCAACGATGACGATCCAACCCGCGGCGGTGCCGGAGATTCCCAAGTATGCCGATCTGCACGAAGAAGCAGCTCCGCGTTGGGCGGCGCTCTCGGCGAAGGCACGCGCGGGAGACACGGATCTGATTGTTCCGGCCGGACAGCGCAGCCGGTACGAGGCTTCGTTCGCGCGATTCGCTTCCGTTTTCCCCGATACCTTCTATGTCACCGAGCGCGGCCGCTACTTTCCGGACGATTCCGAGGACAAAGGCCGGCTGCTGAGTGCCGGCTATCACAGTGTGGTGGGCTTCTTTCGCGACGACACACCGTTAATGGAGTTGATCCTCAATGAAAAGGGCCGAAAGGAACTCAACCGCCTGTGGGATGAGTTCGACTTCATAGCCGATTTCACGGCGCGCACGTGGGTCCAGTATTTCTTCAATCAGAGCGGAGAGGTACAAGGCAGGGGCGCTGAGGCCGGGACTGCGCGGCCGGCGGACCATCAGGTTACCGATGCGGCGGTGATCACGGCGATGCGGGACGCTTACCTGGCCAAGGCCGGGGCCGAGCCCAACGAACGATCCCGTGGCTCCCGAAGCAATCCGCGATCACTTTGACCGCGTTAATGCGACTCTTCGCAGCTTGGAGAAGGAACGCATGGATGCTGAGCCCAAGCATATCGATGCGTTGCTTCGCTTCGCGGCGCGCGCCTACCGGCGACCGCTTACCAAAGCGGAACGGGACGACTTGATTGCTTACTACCATACCCTGCGCACAAGAAATGAGCTGTCGCATGAAGAGGCGCTTCGCGATTCGCTGGTCAGCGTGTTGATGTCGCCCGATTTTCTGTACCGGTTCGATCTGTCCGAAGGCGGAACGGCCTCGTCGCGATCTGTTATCCAGCCTTTGTCTGGCTATGATCTAGCCAGCCGGTTGAGTTATTTCCTGTGGTGCAGCATGCCTGACGAGCAGTTGTTGCGGCACGCGGCGGCGGGTGATCTGCGAAGGCCGGACGTACTGCTGGCGCAGACCCGGCGCATGCTGAAAGACGCGCGCGTAGATGGATTGGCGACCGAATTCACGGGCAACTGGCTGGGCTTCCGGCAATTCGAAACCAATAACGCGGTGGATCGGGCGCGCTTCCCGAGCTTCAACAATGAATTGCGCGAGGCTATGTTTCAGGAACCGATTCGGTTCATGGAAGACCTCGTCTCCAACAATCGATCGGTTCTGAACATTCTGTATTGCACTTACACGTTTGTGAATCCGGTGCTGGCGCGACACTATGGGATGCCCGAAATCACGGGAGATGCGAACACCTGGGTTCGCGTGGACGATGCCGAGCGTTATGGACGCGGCGGTTTGCTGCCCATGGCGGTGTTCCTGACTCAGAACTCACCCGGGCTCAGAACCAGCCCCGTAAAGCGCGGAAACTGGGTGGTTCAGCGGGTGCTGGGAGTGAGAATCCCGCCACCGCCACCAGTAGTGCCTGAGTTGCCGAACGATGAGTCGAAATCGGAATTGCCGGTGCGCGACATGTTGGCGAAACATCGTGAAAACCCGATGTGCGCCGCCTGCCATTCGCGTTTCGATTCATTCGGCTTGGCGTTTGAAGGGTATGGACCGGTGGGTGATGCGCGAACGAAAGACCTGGCGGGACGGCCCGTCGATACCGCCGTCCTGTATCCCGGCGACGTTCCGGGAACCGGAGTGGACGGCCTCAAGGCGTTCATCCGCGTCTATCGCCAAAAGGAGTTTGTCAGTAATCTTTGCCGCAAACTGCTCGTCTACTCTCTGGGCCGGTCACTGCAGCTTTCCGACGAATCCCTGATTGAGCGTATGGAGAGCCAGCTCGCGGCCAAGGACTATCGCTTCGATTCGTTGGTGGAAACCATCGTCACCAGCCCACAGTTTCTAAATAGGCGAATTTCGGATGCGTCCGTGACTGAATTACAATCCAGAAAGACGGAATAGATGTCGCGATTGAAGAAGAGTTTGGCTGGCAAGATTTCGCGTCGCACGGTGCTGCGCGGCGCCGGCTGCACCTTGGCGTTACCGTGGCTCGAGTCCCTTCACGCCTTAGCCGATTCAGCCACGCCCGCTATATTCCCAAAGCGCTTCGGCGTGGTCTTCCTGGGAAATGGCATTAACGAGGATTATTGGAGCGCCACAGGCCAGGGAGCCGCGATGACGCTCAGCAAAACGCTGGAGCCGCTGGAGCCGCTGAAGCAGAAGATCAATGTCATTGATGGTCTGTTTGTAAAGGCGCTGACCGGCCAAGGCATCCACCCTGGGCAAACGGGCAGCTTGTTGTCCGGCGCGCATATTTCGAAGGGCGCCATTATCCACTCGGGCATCAGCGTCGATCAGATGATTGCCAATCATGTGGGAGAGGATACGCCGCAATCCAGCATTGTTCTGGCCTGCGAGCAACCCATGACCGGTTACCACGAGACGAATTTCTCCATGGCTTACAGCTCGCACATCTCCTGGCAGAGCCCGGATTCGCCGGTGCCGGTGGAAATCTACCCATCGCTCGCCTGGGACAACCTGTTTGACAACCGCGGCAGCCTGCTGAATATCAGCATTCTCGACCGCGTGAAAGAGCGCACGAAGGACCTGTCCAAGAAAGTAAGTTCGACGGACAAGGGCAAGTTGGATGAGTATTTGACCAGCGTGCGCGAAGTTGAGAAGCGAGTGGATGGGATGCGCAAGGGCAAAGCCAGCGCGGAGGACGCGGCGAAGGCGAAGAACACCATCGCCGCGACGATGGACCGGCCGGCGAATGGACTGCCGGAAGACTTGCGCGATCACGCGCGCCTGATGTGCGACATTATCGCCATCGCATTTCAGACCGACAAAACGAGGGTCGCGTCGCTGATTATTTCGCGCGACCTTTCCGCCATGTATTATCCTTTCCTGGACGTCAAGGAGGGGCACCACTCCGCATCGCACAACAACAATTCGGAGGGATACGAACGCATCGCCCGTTTTCATGTCAGCCAATATGCGTACCTGGCGTCAAAACTGGACAGCATGAAAGAAGGAGACGGGACGGTACTGGACAATACCTGCCTGATGTTCCTTTCCAATATGTGGATTGGACGGAAGCATGACAACTTCAGATTGCCGGTGGTGCTGGCGGGCGGACTGGGCGGCACGCTCGAGACCGGACGAACGCTGAATTATCTCAATGAGAGCGAAGACAAGAGAAAGATGTGCGGGTTGTATCTGTCGCTGATGGATCGGTACGGGTTGAAGCTGGAGCAGTTCGGGGATGCGCAGACGCGATTGGACCGGGTGTAGGTTGGACGCCCGAAAAAACAACAACATTGGCCGCGGATGAACGCCGATAAACGCGGATAGATTTGAGTAGTCGAAATGAGGAGGGCGTTGCGGCGTCGTCCGAGTGATTGTTCTTATGCGGCTGTTTTTTTCCGAAACCCACCTCGGCGATAGAGACTAAATCCGCTCGCTGACGCTCGCGATTCTGTGCCAGTGAATTCTTTTGAAGTTTCAGACACTATGACGGGCCCCCGCGGCCCGAGTCTGCCAAAGGCTGTGCCACGGACCTTCGGGCTTCAGTTTTTAGGCCCGCCGAGAGGGTAGCCCTGCCAGAGGTATTCGAGAGCTTCGGGCAGGGTCTGGAGTTTTACAGCGCGGTCGGTGTGACCAGCGTTACGCGCAAAGACGAACTGATAGCGATAGCCCTTGGCGGCCAGGACCTTGGCCATGTTCTCATTGGCTAGAACCCAGTCGTGCATGTTGTCGTGCATGATATTCGGATTGAGAAGGTCTCTGTCGCCGACTTCCATCCAGATGCGGATTGGCTTGGCCGGCGTGTTGGGGATGAGGGTTTCATGAAACCCCCATGCACCGTGCGGGGTCTCCGGATTCCAGGGCCACTGCTGGTTCACGTAGGTGCCTGAGTAAGTCAGAACGCGATGGTAGAGCTCTGGGTGATACCACGCCATGATCAAGGCGCACGAGCCGCCCGAGCTGCCGCCCATGGTGGCCCGGCCCTCGGGATCCTTGGTCAGTTTGACGTTGTATTGTTTCTCCACGAGCGGCAACACTTCGGTCTCGACAAACTCTGCGTACCGGCCTGACATGGTGTCGTATTCGAGGCCTCGCTCACTGCCCTGGGCGTCGCCGCTGCCGTTGCTGATGGAGATGGCGATCATCACGGGTACACGGTGCTGAGCGATCAGATTGTCGAGAGCGGTGAACAGGGCTTGGTCCGGACCGTCAGCCCCAACGATGAACGGCGCGGCTGTGACAGGCACGTATTGTTTCGGAACGTACACGGTCACCCGGCGCGTGTAGGGAGCGGGATGGCTCGTTGTGATGATCAACTTGGCGGGGTCGTTGGGGTCCGCCGTACCGAAGGTGTTTGGCTCGCGGGCGATGCCGGGATAGATCTTGCTGTCGGCTGAGGTCATGGTGAACGTGGAGACGGCTCCTTGCGGCACACCTTCCTGCACGGTCATCTCCGGCGCGGGGGCATGTGTAGGACCGAGAATGAAGTTTCCATCGGCGTTTGCTGGCGCGTTCGTGCCGTCGCGTAATTCTATTGCCATGACGTAGCCGGGTGTGCTGGGATCGCGGGTGGGCGGCGTCGGGCGCGACGGGCGAGGGGCCGCGGTTTGTGTTTGGGCGATTGAGGAATGCAGATCGATCATGAGGCAAAGCGAGAGTGCAATGGCGAAGTGGCGGAACATTCGAGAACTCCTTGTAGAGTTTACGATGACAGTGCCGGGACCGGCAACATGAGCGAAGAACGAGTGCTTTGGTTCTTAGGTCTACTTGCTGACCGGACAAGGTTTCCGTTTAGGTCCGCTTGCTCACGGCAAGCGGATTTCAGTCTTGTTCCGCAACAACCCTCAAGTGCCCTTTACTCGCCCTCGGCCAGGGTGTACTCAAACTCATACGAATGTTTTCCGTCAGCCCTGTTGATCGTCATCTTTCCTGCTAGCCCCACGAGTTGATCCGTGCCGGAATCGGGCACAACCGTGATCGCCAACTGCGGGGCGCCGCGCGTCATAACTCCCGTGTGCTGCAGCACGAAACTCCCATTCCGGCCATGTAGCACACCGCTCACTTTCTCGATTGCGACGTAACCGGCCGAGCCCTTGACGCTGGTGCCTGCCGTCAACATCTGTCCCTTGCTGGTCGCCTCCAGGTCGCCGTGGAACTGCTTGTCGATCGTGATCCTACCCGGGCTTCCATCTCCCTCCGGTTCTTGCGGCTGGGGCGTCAGCTTTACTTCAAAAGGTCCGCTTGCATTGGTCGGCATACTCGCATCCTAGCGGAGTGAATTCCGCGACTCGGGCATGCACGTTATATTCTGGCGGTTTGATGTCCATTCTCATTATCGAAGACGATCCAAAGATCGCTGCCTTCCTCAAGCGGGGTCTCGTCCAGGCAGGCTTCGCCTCGGAGGTGGCCGACGACGGTGAAAAAGGCCTCCATTCGGCGCTGCTCACTTCGTTTGATGCGATCATCGTCGATCTCATGTTGCCCGTCCTCGATGGCCTCACGCTGATCGAGCGGCTTCGCCAGGGCCGGGTTAACACGCCGGTTCTCATTTTGAGCGCCAAGCGGTCGGTCGACGAGCGGGTCCGCGGCCTTCAGGCTGGGGGCGACGACTACCTGGTAAAACCCTTCGCGTTCGCCGAACTGGTGGCTCGTCTGAGAGCGTTGATTCGCCGCGCCGGACCGCAGCCTGAAGCCACCCGTCTCGGCGTCGGCGATCTCTCACTCGACCTGGTCCGCCGAGAAGTGATTCGCGATGGGCGGAGAATTGATCTCCAACCCCGCGAGTTATCCCTGCTTGAGTACCTGCTTCGCAATGCGAACCGCGTGCTCACCAAAACGATGATTATGGAGCATATCTGGAACTACAACATCGATCCCCAAACCAACGTCGTGGATGTGCTCGTTTGCCGGTTGCGAAACAAAATTGATAAAGACTTCCCCGACAAAATGATTCGTACTGTGCGCGGCATCGGTTATGTCCTCGAAGCCCACTAATCTCGCGGGTCGTCGCGCGCCAAGCTTCGCCGGAGTCCGCAAAACCATCGCGTTCCGTCTGACGCTCTGGTACGGCGCTATGTTCATCGCGTGTGCGCTAGTGTTGATTGGGATCGCCTACTTCGCCCTCTCCCGATCACTGGCCTTGCGCGATCAACAGATGATTCGCGGCAAGCTGAATGCCTATGCCATCGACTGGGAGCGCGGAGGGGTTGAGGCACTTCGTGGCGAAGTCGACGCGGAACGCCGAACTCATGGCCATGAGAATACCTTCATGCGGCTTGCTGGTCGAGCGAATGAAACCCAGATCATCGAAGTCCCACCCGAACTGCGCCGTTTCGACTGGCGAGCCCTCGAACAGCGCCCGGCCGCTCCGGATCAGCGTTGGGTGGAACTTCCCGCCGGCGAAGAGGACGAGCGAGTCGAGATTGGCATCCGTCATCTTTCCGATGGCTCGGTGCTGCAGGTGGGCAAGAGCACTGACGAGCGTAATGACGTCTTGGAACGTGTGGTCGGGACGTTCGCCATTGTCATCTTGCCGGTCATGCTGCTCGCTCTTGCCGGCGGCGTGTGGCTCACGCACCGCGCCTTGCGTCCCATCCGTGATCTAACCAATGCACTCCGGCCGATTGTGGAAACCGGCTCGCTAAAAGACCGTGCACCCATCCGGCCCGAAGGGAATGAACTCGACGACTTGGCCGCTCTCTTCAATAGAGCTCTGGAACGGATTACGCTTCTGATCAACGGTATGCGCGACTCCCTGGACAACGTGGCCCACGATCTGCGAACGCCCATGACCCGGCTCCGTGCTACGGCTGAACTTGCTTTGCATGGCGGTGCTTCTTCGCCAGGACACGCAGTGAGCACCGTAAACGGCCCTTCCTCCAGCGCCGCCTACCGAGAGGCACTGGGCGACTGCCTTGAGGAGTCCACCCAAGTCCTCACGATGCTCAATATCATGATGGACGTCTCCGAGGCCGAAGCCGGCGCCATGAAGCTTGATTTGGAGCAAACCGACATCTTCAAAGTCATGGACGAAGCCGTCGACATTTACCAGTACGCGGCCGAGGACAAGCAGATCCAACTCCAAGTGCACGAACGCGGCTGATCTGATTTGGGTGGCTGACCGGAATCGACTGCGGCAGGCGCTCGCTAATCTACTGGACAATGCTGTGAAGTATTCCGGACGAGGGGCTCGTGTGGTCCTGGGTACTCAGCTGGAGGGCGATGACCTCGTCATAACCGTGACCGACACGGGTATGGGCATTTCACCCGAAGACTTGCCGCGCATCTGGGATCGTCTTTACCGGGGCGACAAGAGTCGATCGCAACGCGGACTCGGGCTGGGCCTCAGCATGGTACGCGCCATCGTCTCGGCTCACCACGGTCATGTCACGGCATCGAGCGAAGTAGGCCGGGGTTCAACGTTCCGCATCTACTTGCCTCCGGCGACAGCAACACACTCTGTCTGAGATCTATCGCTTCAGGGCGGCAGTCTGAACGGACTTCCGTTCCGATCCCAGTTCCTTCAGGCGTTGCTCAGCAATCGGAGCCAGCACTGGATCGAAATTCGGGCTTAGGCTCAACGCTTCATAAAACGCCTGCTGCGCGGTCCCTAAATCGCCGGCCTGCGAGTAGATCATTCCCTTGTGGAAGCGAAATAGCGCCTCGGGGGTGTTCTGCTTCAGCGCCAGCCGGATGTACTTTTTGGCTTCATCCATCCGGCCATTCTTGAAGTAGCACCAGGCCAGCGTGTCGGCGGCGTAGACGTTCTTGCGTGTGGCATATTCTTCCTCTGCCATCTTCAACGCTTCTTCAAGCTTGATGTCGTGGTCCGCATAAAACTTGGCGGTCAGCAGATCACCCTTTACGCCATTCGCTTTGTTTAAGCGGGCAATCGACTCCACCAGCGCGTATTGCTTCTTCATTTCCTCAGTCTGGCCCGTCAATTGATAGAGGTCGCCCAGCGCTGCGACGATATCCTGCTGTGGCGCAATTTCACTCGCCCTTTGGTAGTACTCGATCGCGGCCGGATAGTCCTTCTTTGCCGCTTTTACTTTTCCCATCACGGCCAAAAGGTGATAATCGTTCGGCAGTTTCCTCAGCCCTTCTTCAAGTACCTGCTCGGCCGGGACATAGGCACCCAGGGACAAATAAATCAGGCCTACCTGCGCCCGGCACCATGCCGTGTTCTCCGCATACGGGCTGCCGGCCGCTACCCCCTTCATCATCAGCCAGGTTGCTCGCCTGCGTGTCGCCCGTGATTTGTAAGCAGATGCGCGCTCCGCCCGTAAGACGAAAGATCCGGCTTTATGTCCAGCATCTTTTGATACTGGTCGAAAGCCTCGTCGTAATCGCCCATTTCCACTGCCGCGTCGCCGATCAGGCCGTAGGCGGCGGTGTACTTCGGATCCATCGCCAGCACCTTCTTTGACCAGTCAATGCTTGCTTCAAATTCATGCCTTCCTCCGCTCACCCAAGCCATGCCGGCCATTGCATCAACGCACTTCGGATTCAGATCAAGCGCCTTCCGGTACGCGTGTTCGGCCCTCGTGTAATAGGCGGAGTCAGCTGTCTCACGCGCCTTCTGCATGAAGGCATCCCCCAGACTGACCCAGGCGGAATCGCTCTCCGGCCGTCGTGCCGCCGCGGCCGAGGCCTTGGCAACTTCCGCATCGCTGGTCGCCACCGCTGGCGTAGGCGACACTACTGCCGCGCTCGCCCCGGTTCCTCGAAGCGTTTGAGCGCTCGTCGCGGTCGGTGACATGCCTACGCAGAGAAACAGAAGAATTGCCATTGTTCCATTGGTTCGTTTCATAACTTGCTCCTGCTCATCATAAGTTCCACTTACATCCGCAAGAAATAGGCGCCGGAATTGACTCGGCGCCCATTGCGCGTTGGTCCCGGCTATGGATGGCCGTTCCCGTCTGTATCGCCGGGATCTTTCCGATTGGTTGGTCCGGCGTGCGGGGTCGCCGCGTATGGAAACACCAAGTTATAAGTGAAGTCGTTGTGTTAATGTTGTCCCCGAGCAGGAAAATGCTCGAATAGGTGGGACCACTGGCGATCGCCGTAAGAGCGATGTCGACGACGTCATCACCCAGCCGCCGGCCGTTCGGCCAGCCACTCCACTTCCCGTTCGTCGTATCGCCGCCGATGCCGCTAAGTCGATTGCCACCCGCCCCGATCAGCGGAACCGGACCCGTCGTTGTATCAACACGCAGCACGTCCGGAATGTAGACAGCCGCTAAGTCCGTGCGTCCAGTTGTCGCGAAGCTGGTTCCAAATACCGCGTTAATCAGCACGGGCAGTTCGGGAGTCACTGCGTAGGTTTTGTATTTTGCCACATCATCGGCCGGGACGTCACGGTTGTAATTGTCTTTGTCCTTCAGCGCGACCAGGACTTCATTAAAAAGCGGGTTGCCCAGGCGGTTCACCTGGATCCATTGCCCCACCGATTTCGGGTCGTGGTCCTTGCTTCTAAGCGTTATCTGCGGGCGGCTGACCGAGGCATAGACGCCTACACCCTTTGAAGCACCCGTGAATGCGTCCATGTAGCTGATTCGGGGTAACGAACTAAGTGGGATCTGAATAGCGAAGGTGAGAACGTTGAAGCCCTTGAATCCGTCTACCCCGTTTCCCGTCTGTCCGTGGCCGTCGGGACCAAGAATGCGCGCCTCGAGCAGATCAAAGATGCCTGCCGCATCGGCAAAGAAGCTGTCGTCGCGGGGCCCGGCCCACACCGCTTCACCCGTTGACAACGAGTAAATGGTCTCCTTCGTGTAGGTGTCGAGGCTGGCATTCGTAGCCGCTCCAGTCAAGGCTACGCCGCTTGCGTCGTTGTACTCCGGTGTCGTTTTAAGGCCAACGTTTGGCGGAGGTACCAGCAAAGGCGTGGGAGGGCTGGTGGTTAGCTCGTCGTGGTCGCTTGGTGGCGACAACGAACTTAGTTACCGTGTACGATTGGGTGTAGTTTTGCGCTGGATCGTTCATGTTCAGAATCGAGCCAATGGTTGTGCCGCGTCCGTAGGAAAGAATTGTGTCGAGGTTCTTGTAGGTCCCCCTCGCCGACGAAACTGGCGAGAAGCGAAAATTGTAGCTCTCAATCGGTTCGCCGGTGTTAGGGTTGGCGATGTGGATTGAAAACAGTGCATCGTCGGCGAACCGCTCGTACATCACTCCATCTCCTGGTTCTGAGAATGGATGGACGTTCACAACGACATTCAGCACCTTCGTGCTTGGATCATTGTAGAGCGTGCCTACAAACGCGTAGACATCGGTGAGGTTTGCTTGCGGATCCTGTTTGATCAGGGGGGCATCGCTGTGGCTTGACGCCATTAGCATGCCTCCGAGCGACAACAAGACGCCGGCTGCCTTGACGAACTGCGCAGGCCGGACAAAACGAGGTGCGGAAGACAATTGAAGCATTCTTTGTTCTCCTTAATAGAACTCGACAAGGAAGTACTGACTACTTATTTCCCTGTAGTAGTTGTTACGTTGAATAGCTGCTTTTAGATTTAGGAAGGAGCCAGGCTTCTTAAGCGCCCAATGCGAGAATCGGCCGAATCCAGCCCAGTGCAGCCATTGTCATGAGCAGTCCCAGCACGATCACCACAACGGAAGAAAAGACCGGGACCAAGCGAAACAGCGGGTGGCTCCGTGCTGATTGCTGACTCGGCAATAGTTGCTTCGCGAACAGCACCAATGCGCCGATTCCCATAAGGACTAGCGCGAGACCGGCGCTAAAGGCCGCTAACAAACCCAGCCCCAATGCGGTCTGGCCCAAGGCGACGGCACTCAGTAGCAGGATCAGCGCCGACGGGCAAGGAACGAGTCCGCCGCTGGCACCTAAGGCGATGAGTCCGCCCAGCGTAAGCCGGCTCTCCGGCATCGCATGTGAGTGAGTGTGCCCGTCATGTGTATGGGTATGAACAAATGCGTGATCATGCTCGTGATGCGGATGGACGTGCCGGTGCGTCGAGTCTGCTCCATGGTGATGATCGTGACCGTCAAGTTCATGAACATGACTATCAGACACGGCTTCCGTTCGCGCCTGATGGGAGTGCTGAATCTCACCTACCAGGCACGCCACCGGCACCTCGACTCCCGCGAATGCATGCTGATGAATGTGATGTGACGCGTGAACATGCGCAATAGCAATATCATGATGATGCTCACGGCTAGGGTGATGACCGTCGAGATGATGGTCGTGTCCATGATCGTGTGTGTGTGCCGATACGGGGGACCCCATCAGGGCCTTCGCTCTTTGGCACAGCAGCCAGCTGCCTATTGCGACGATGGAGAGACCCGACACCGCCCCTAGAACGGGAATGATCCGGTCGGGCACCACGTACTTTTGGAAGAAGAGCACGCCCAGCCCCAGCAGAAACACGCTGATGGTGTGCGTAAACGTGACCATAAAGCCAAGGAACAGCGCATGCTTCAAAGTCCCGCGGCTCCCGACTAAGTAGGCCGCCACAATGGTCTTCCCATGTCCTGGCGACAAGGCATGCATCGCGCCCAGACCGAATGCAACCATGAGACCTAATAGAATCGACCCCCAGCCAAACTTCCTATCCCGCAACATCACGGACAGGAAGTCTCCTCGCATCACGGAGCCTGGTCCTGCGGATTGTCGTTCAGCGAACGCGCGGGGGTTCGCTTCAGCGGCAGCCGGAGTGGCTTCCGGCAAAGGCGACTGCGTCGCCAAGCGTGCGGCTTCAATTTGCTTTGCCCCGGGACTTGTGGACGGTGCTTTCAGCCTTTGCCGCACAGTGCTGGTCACCAACCACCGCACGGATGCTGCAACGTTTTGAGGAGGTGCCAGCGTCGGGTCGGAAGGGTACGCTGTCAGTTCGTGGCTCACGTCTGGATCGGTGGACGATTCTCCAACCAGCGCCACCCCGTCTCCGCCTTGAATGACAATCTCCTTCCAACCGGTGCGGTTCGCGTAGTTACGATCCTCATAGGCGAGTTGACCGGGCGCAGCAGCAACATCCGCCTTCATCACCACCCGCAGCACCAGCATGCCGCCGGCCCCATCAGTTGTCTTCGCCTTCGTTTCCAAAAGACGGGGCGTCAATTGCTTTCCATCAACCGAAATAGATAAGTTCTGCAGCCAGATTGCCGCCTGCGCAGCGGCTTTTTGTTGGAGTTGGTTTTCGTCCGTGCCGTCGATCTGCCACTGCTGGAGAAGTTCCAGCGTCGGAATCTCCGCCAGATCTAGAACGTAAGTGAGCCGAAGCCCATTGGCCTGAAGTCCAGGCGAGAGTAGTGACTTACGCTGAAGTTGCCCATCGGATGGGCTGTGGCGCAGCCTGCCAAAACCAACGCCACAAGCAGCGCCTGGAGCTTCGACATCAGAATTCGTCCTCCGCGTACTGTTTACGCAGAAAGGACCCGGTCTGGATTGCGAAAAAGCGCGAAAAGGCTGGAGCAGCCTGCTTTATTCGTACCGGAGCGCGATCATTGGATCAACATGCGCTGCCCGGCGCGCCGGCAGATAGCAGGCGAACAGAGCGACCAGCGCAAGCACCACCGGCGCCGCCCCCAGTACCAGCGGATCGATGGCTCGGACGTCATAGAGAAAGCCCGCCAGAACTTGGCCGAGTCCAATCGCCAGCAACAGACCCACACCAACCCCGACCGCCGTCACCTTGAAGCCTTCGCCGAGAATCATGCCCATCGTCGAGGAAGCGTCGGCGCCAAGCGCCATCCGGATGCCAATCTCACGCGTCCGGCGCGCCACGGTATAAGCGTTGACCGCGTAGAGACCGATCACAGCCAGGAACAAGGCGACGGCAGCCGAAGATCTCCAGCACGTGCGCCCCGTGCGAACCACCCAGATGTCCATGCCCGACTCCAAATGCCCGCGCATCGTCTTCAGCGCCAGCAACGGTAAACGCCTCATTCGTCGCCCGAATCTCGCGCCGAATCGTCTCGAGCATCCGATTCTCCGCCTCCGGGCCGCCGCCGGCAATCTTCAGGTGAAACTGCACGTTCGCCTGATACTCCTGGCCGAAAGGGCAGGTACACGTGCGGGTTCATCTTTCCCGCCCAGGATGTCTCTCAACGCACATTGCCCACCACGCCAACCACCTCCAGGTCGTGCGCTTCTTGGGCTTCTCTCCGTCCACGCGAAACGCCCATGGCCCACCGGGGCCGCCCGAGTCTAAGCGGATGTGCTTGCCCAGCGCGTCGCCGCCCGGCCACAGTTTTTCGGCCGCCAGCTTGTCGATAATCGCGACCTTGCTCTTTGATCCCGATGGTGCTCTCGGACGCCGCAAAACGCTCGTCCCGCGAAGCACCGGTATTTCCAGAGTCTGGAAGTAGTCTTCGCTCACGATGTTGTATCGCGCAGGCAACGGCCGGGTGCTCCTTCGACACGGCGGCATCCGTCCGAAGGCGTGATGCTCTTTCCCAGCGACACCATGCCAAACGGAACGGTGGCTGCAATCGCCACCGACTGCACGCCCGGGAACATGGCGCAGGCGGTCTTTCAGTGTCGCCGTATAACTGGCTCCCGCGCGCCTGATCGTAGTTGATCAAGCTCGCATCCACTTCCGCCAACACCTGGTTTTCCAGTGCAAAGCCAGGCTGGATGTTCGATGCGCGCACCGCGCTATGGACGAACAGGCCCGCCGCGGTCAGCATCATCAGCGACAGCGACAGCTGCGCCATCACCAGCATGTTGCCGCGCGAGAACAAGCGTCGCGTGCGGCCCACGACATCCTCGCCCGTGTTCTCCTTGAGGTCCACCCACATATCGGGCCTCGACAGCTTCCAGGCCGGAAACAGCCCGAAGATGACCGTGCTCAGCACGCAGAACAACAGCGTCACCGCCCATCACCCGCACGTCAGGCGCCGCGTTGTAAACCAGATCCATCGGAGCCAGCCGGGCCATGGAGCCAATTAGCAGCGATGTGCTCCACGAAGCGACGAAGAGTCCGCGCAATGCCGCCGAGAATCGCCAGCATCAGACCCTTCGGTAACCAGCTGCTGCACGATCCGCCGCCGGCCGCCGCCAATCGCCAGCCGAATGGCGATTTCCTTGCGCCGCGCCGCGCCCTTAGCCATCATCATGTTCGCTAGATTCAGCGAAGCGATCAGCAGTACGACCGCGGCCAGCGACAGCAGCAGAATGGCCGGCACGCGCATGTGAGCTGTCGTTCGGTCGGATTTGTCGAGATGCTCATTCGCGAGAGTGGCCGAACCATCAGCGTCTGATCCTTGTTCTCGCGCGGGATATGCCTTCTCCATTTGCGAGGCGACCACGGCCAGCGCGGCGTCAGCGGACTGCTTGCGTCATGCCGGGCTTCAATCGGCCCACCGCGATCAGCGTGTTGTTATCGCGCGCGGCCAGCGGCTTCACCTGCTCCTTCAAAATCGTTCATCACCAGGCCGAACGCGCCCAGTGGCACAAACATCTCGGGGCTGATCAAGGCCGTCGTACCGGTGAATCCTTTCGGCGTGATGCCCACCACGGTGAACAGATGGCCGTTAATGCGCACCTGCTTCCCCACCAGTTGCGGGTCTTCTCCCGTTCTTCTTCCAGTAGTGGATAGGTGACGATGGCGGTCAGCTCGCCGCCCGGCTTTTCCTCTTCAGGCAGAAAGGACCGGCCCTGTTGAAGCGTCACGCCAAGCGTGGAAAAGTAGTTCGAGGAGACGATACCGGCGAACGTCGCGCCGTGTGTTGTCGCCTTCCTTGACTCCGACCATCGCCATGGTATGCGCCATAAGGCTGGAGAAGACAGGGTTGTGATCGCGGACGTCGATGTAGTTCGGGTACGAGAAGGCCCGGTAAGCGTCCGGATGCTTTGTGTCGCGGCTGTAAAGCCCTCGCAGCTCTTCCGACTTCGTCATGGCGATTGGCTTCAGCAAGAATGCATTGACCAGGCTGAAGACGGCGCTGTTGGCGCCGATCCCTAAAGCCAGCACCAGTACCGCGGCCGCCGTGAACCCCGGCTTGTTCAGCAACATCCGAATCCCGTACCTCACGTCTTGCCAAAGGTGGTTCATTCCGTCGCGCTCCTCGTCGCCATGCCACTCATACGAGAGAATCGGCACTCTAGTTCCGGAAAAATCGGCCGGCGATGGGCCGAGGCGCAGCGCTTGAGCAATTCGCGAGTCCGGCGGTACCGAGCCCAGTTCCAAATTCAGCGCTCCCGCCTGCTATAGAATAAGGATCATCGGCATCTTCACACAGCAGATCTCCACAGCCAGGCGTGCGCTTGCGTGTCTGGTCGTGGTTTGTGCGCTGCTGGCCTCCGTCACGCTCGCCTACGGCATTCACGAGCACAGCGACACGCACTGCTGCGACTTATGCCATTTCGGATTCCTGCCTTGGGTACAGGCAGCGCCCCCTCCCAGTGCGCTGCCATTGGTTGCTAGCGAGTGGCAGCCCCGTTTTGCACCCACCGATCGTATCGTCGAACAGACCAGCGTCGCCAGCCGTGGCCGCGCTCCGCCAGCCTGCTGATTTCGCGTCCATTAGCAAGCCGATCTCAGTAGAAGTGGAGTGATCCATGAAGCATTGTCAGCTTCAGCCGATCGCGTCTGATTACATCAGCGCCTCGGCTAGAGTCGCATTTATAGAGCGCCGGGCTATCAAAGCAAGTTGTGCCACCGGCGCCCTCGCCCTTGTGTTGGCGCTCCTGGTAGGGTGTGGCACCTCTAAGAACTCCGTTGCCACGGTCTCCGCCGATTTCGCTGTGCCACAAGCGGCCCTATTTACTGTCCCTGCCGACCAGCTGGCGCGCTTAAAGGTTGCGCCTGCCCAGACCACCACCTGGATGATTACAGTACCCACAACGGGCACCGTGGATTGGGACGCCGATCGCACCACCCAGGCCATCACTCAGGTCAGCGGTCCCATTTCGCGAATCCTGGTCGATACCGGAGCGGTTGTCAAGAAAGGCGATCCACTGCTGTTTGTGTCGAGCCCTGACGTAGCGGCTGCCATCTCGAGCTACAAGAAGGCCCGCAACCAGCAGGAATTCGCCAGACGGACGATCGTCCGTACTCGCGAGCTTCTCGACCACGGCGCGGCCGCTCAGAAAGACGTGGAGGCGGCGGAGGCCGCCTTCAACGACGCCTCAACCGATGTCCAGAATAGCCTGCAAACGCTCAAGATCTTCGAGATCACCAAATCGGAGCTCGACGACGCCGAGAAGCAAGGCACCCCAATCAACACCGAACTAGCCGTGCGCTCGCCCATAGGCGGCGTCGTGGTGCAGAAGCTGATTTCGCCTGGAATGCTGATCCAGGCCGGCGCCACCACCTGTTTCATGATCAGCGACGTATCCACCGTCTGGGTGCAAGGGCATATCTTCGACCGCGACCTGCCGGCGATTCGGCCGGGCGATCGCGTAGACCTATCCAACGCCTCCATTCCAGAGGTCTTTCATGGCGAGGTTTCCTACGTGGGATCGATGCTGGATCCCACCACTCGCACTACGCCGGTGCGCATCGTCACACCCAATCCGCATGGCTTGTTGAAGAAGGATACCTTCGTCGAGGCCATTGTCCATACCCGAACGCAAAAGAATGTCCTAGTGGTGTCCGTGTCGGCCGTCCTGCGCACCACCGAGAACGAGCCCTTTGTTTACGTGGAGGCCGAGGCCGGGAAGTTCGGGCAGCGCCTGATTACAACCGGCGCTCAGCAGAACGATCAGATCGAAGTCCTCACCGGGCTCAAACCGAGCGAGCGGATCGTGTCTGAAGGCAGTCTCTTCCTCCAGTTCGCGAACAGCAACCGATAGGCTCCCATCACATGATTGCCCGCCTCGTCTCTTTCGCCCTTGCCCAGCGCTTCCTCATCGTCATCGCCTCGCTGATGCTAATGGTCTGGGGCGCCATCTCCTTCCACAATCTACCGATCGACGCCTATCCGGACCTCTCGCCGCCGCACGTCGAGATCATTACCCAATGGCCTGGCCACGCTGCCGAAGAGGTGGAGCGACTGGTCAGCATCCCCATTGAAATCGAAATGAACGGCATCCCCAGGCTGGACTCGCTGCGTTCCATTTCGCTGTACGGCCTCTCGTCCGTTCAGATGAACTTCGAATACAACACCGATCCCTACTTCGTCCGCGAGCAGGCTTTTGAGCGGGTGGGCAACGCCACCATGCCCTCCGGCGTTACGCCCAGCCTGTCACCGCTGTATAGTCCCAGCGGCCTCATCTACCGCTACGTATTGCAGAGCCCCGATCGTACCCCACAAGAACTAAAGACCATCGAGGACTGGGTCCTGGAACGCAATTACAGGGCGGTGCCGGGAGTGGCCGACGATTCCGGCTTCGGCGGCACCACCATGCAGTATCAGGTACTGCTCGACCCGAACAAACTCTTCGCCTACGGCGTCACGGTTCCGCAGGTGCTCCAGCAGCTTGGCTCAAACAATGCCAACGCCGGCGGCGGGTTCTATTCGCAGGGCGGCGAGTTCTACTACGTTCGCGGCCTGGGTCTCATCAAAGACACCGCGGACATCGGTAACGTCGTCCTCACGGTCCACAACGGCATTCCAGTCTACGTTCGTGACGTAGCGCAGGTGCAGATCGGCCATGCCGTTCGCCTCGGTCAGTTTGGCTACATGCACCAGGACGAGGCCGTGGAAGGCGTCATCCTGATGCGCGTCGGTGAACAGGCGCAGGTCGTCCTCGACAGACTTGAGAAAGTCACCGACAATCTCAACAATCATGTGCTGCCACCCGATGTCAAGGTAGTCCCTTACTACGATCGACACGACTTAATCGAAGAGACCACCCGCACCGTCGAGAAGAACCTCTTCCGGGGAATGGTCCTGGTGCTGATCATTCTCGGGCTGATGCTGTTCAACTTCCGCACCGCCCTGATCGTTGCCATCACCATCCCCTTTGCGCTCCTGTTCGCATTCATCTGTCTCGACTGGCGGCATATCCCGGCGAACCTGCTATCCATCGGCGCCATCGATTTCGGCATCATCGTCGACGGCGCGGTCGTGATGGTCGAGAACATCTTCCGCGAAATCGCCGAACGCGAGGGCCAGAGGTTCGATCTTATCCATGTCATTCGCGACGCAGCGCATGACGTGGAGCGGCCCATCTTCTACGCTGTGGCCGTCATCATTGCCGGATACATTCCCATCTACGTTCTGTCGGGCCCATCAGGCCGGCTGTTCCAGCCGATGGCCGATACCATGACTTTCGCGCTGCTGGGCTCTCTGCTCTGTGCCCTCACACTGCTGCCTGTGCTCTGCGCCTACTTCCTGCGTAAGCATGTTCACGAGCCCAGGGCGCGGGTTTTTGAATGGATCAAGTCCGTATACGGCCGAATGCTCGGTGTTTGCCTGCGATTTCGCGCTGTCACGATCCTCTTCTGTCTCGCGGTTTTCGCCGCTTCGCTCCTCCTGATTCCATTCATCGGCGGTGAGTTCATGCCGCATCTCGATGAAGGAGCGTTATGGGTCCGGGCCACCACGCCCTACACCATCTCCTTTGAGGAGGCCTCCAAGCTTTCGCCCCAGATCCGCGACATTCTGCTCAGTTTCCCGCAGGTCACCACTGTCGCAAACGAATTGGGCCGTCCCGATGATGGAACCGATTCCACCGGCTTCTTCAACAACGAATTCTACGTGGCCTTGAAGCCCTATAACGACACCGCTTGGCAGGGCTCCATAAGCACGAAGGCGGAGCTGAGCCAGGCCATCCAGAAGAAGCTCTCATCTTTCCCGGGCATCATCTTCAACTACACCCAACCCGCCGAAGATGCCGTCGACGAAGCGGAGACCGGCTTGAAGAGTTCGCTCGCCGTCAAGATCTTCGGCACTGAC
Source organism: uncultured Acidobacteriaceae bacterium (assembly GCA_963771305.1). Lineage (GTDB taxonomy): Bacteria > Acidobacteriota > Terriglobia > Bryobacterales > Bryobacteraceae > CAJCIT01. Next base: position 553,899 of record CAVYTS010000026.1, on the reverse strand, counting down.
CTAGTGACGCTGGAAGACAGGGCAAGAAAAGTCAGGGACGTTATCTCCAAAGTCCCCGGCATCACCGGTATCACCCTCGTCCGCGAACTCGGCCAACCCAGCCTCATCGTCGAGCCCGACCGCGCCACCATCGCCCGCTACGGCTTGAACGTCAGCGACGTCAACACGCTCGTTTCCACCGCCATCGGTGGCACGCCCGCGACTCAAGTCATTCAAGGCGAGCGCCAGTTCGATCTCCAGGTCCGCATGCAGGAACCGTTCCGTAAGGACATGAACGCCATCAAGAACCTGCTGATTGCCACACCCGACGGCCAGTTCCTGCCTCTGAGCCAGTTCGCGAATATCCGCGTGGAGAGCGGGGCATCGTTCATCTATCGTGAATCGAATTCCCGCTACATCGGAATTCAGTTCAGCGTAGACGGCCGTGACCTGGCCAGCGCCGTTGGCGAAGCAAGAATGAAGGTCGACCAGGCCGTCAAGCTCCCCATCGGTTACCACTTCGATTGGGGCGGCGAGTACAAGGATTACCTCGCCTCGCTGGGTCAGATGAAGCTCATCCTTCCCTTGACCGTGCTGTTGATCCTTTTCATCCTGTTCGCGCTGTACGGCAACATGAAGTTCCCTGTCATCATTCTGTTTAGCGTGCTCGTGACCGAGCCCGTGGGCGGCCTGTTGGCACTGCGCCTCACCGGGACCAACTTCAGCGTCTCCTCCATGCTTGGCTTCGCCGCACTAATGGGCGTCGCCGTGCAAACCAGCGTCATCCTCTATTCGTTCATCAATAAGCTGCGGCTCGAAGGCAAAGACATCCCCACCGCCACCTTGGAGGCGTCGCTGTTGCGCCTTCGGCCCATCGTGATGACCGCCCTAGTGGCCTGCCTCGGTATGCTGCCGGCCGCCATGTCAACCGGCATTGGTTCCGATTCACAAAAGCCCTTCGCCATCGTCATCGTTGGCGGCCTGGTCTCTCGCCTCCTATTGTCCGTGTTCCTGTCTCCCGTCCTCTACTCCGTCGTCGCGAAGGAAGGCGACACGCTCAAGGTGTAGTTGCGAGAGCGTCCTTCACTGTCCGTACTTGGCCAGCCACTTCAACTCTTCGCGAACCTTGATTTTACCGTGCCAGGGATTCTTGTTGAGCTCGTGTCCTTCGCCGGGAAAGATCAGCAGCTTCACCGGAATGCCTTGCGTATGCAACGCGCGCTCCAGGAGATAGTCCTCGCCCACGTAGACCCGAACGTCGTCCGCGCCGCCTACAATGTGAGTCGGCGTTTTGACTTTATCCATTTGCCAGATCGCCGCTTCGTCGTTGTAGTTCTGCCTGGCCTCCCACGGTTTACCGCCTAAGAAATAGGCGTCGTCGTAGGTGGTGTCGTCGTTGCCCCAGTTGGCGACATGTTCCACCGCGCCCGCTCCCGTCACCGCGGCTTTGAAACGCGTTGTCTGCGTAATCAGCCAGTTCGTCATGTATCCGCCGTAGCTGTATCCGCCGATCGTCAATTGCGCCGGATCCGCAATGCCGTCTTTCACCAATGCGTCGATACCCGCCAGGATGTCGCGGCCCGGCTTCGAAACGATCTTGGGAACAATGCCCAGCGTGAACTCGTCGCCGTAGCCGATCGACCCCCGGTAGTTCGGCTGGAAAACCAGCCAGCCTTGGGTCGCCGCCAGTTGACCCCATTGATACCAGTCCGCCTGGAAGTGGTTGCCGTCGGCATCTCCCGGACCGCCATGGATCAGAGTCAACAGGCGCAGGTTCTTTGCGTCGAATTTGCCCGGCGGATAGATCAACATTCCTTCCACTGTCACGCCGTCGTCGGCTGTCCAGCGATACGGCTTCCCCTGCGGCAGCGCTCGCTCGGTAAAGAGCCGATTGAATGCCGTAATCGGCTTCGCCTGCACCAAGTCACCCACGCTCTCAGCCACGTAGACTTCAGCCGGTCGCTGCAGTGACGACTGCACGAACGCAAGCCGCGGCGACTTTGCCGCAGTGGAAACCTTCTCGTAGGTGCCAGCAACACCCGGCTGCCTGGCGAAATCGGCGCTCGGGCTGGCTCCCGCATAAACCTGCACCTCCGTGCCGGTTCGTCCCGTCGCGACCAGGCCGCCATTCGGCATCGGCGCAAAACCGGTGAGGGCACCCGGAAACTTCGAGCACCATCGGGCGATCGCACCCGCTCCCTCGCTCGCGTCCACCCAGTACACCCTCGACTGTGCATCGTGGTACGCACCATCCACCGAACCGTTCAGGAAGCTGAAGAAGATGTGCCGGCTGTCGGCTGCCCAACGTATGTCATCGAGGACCGCTTCCTTCTGCAGCAGCTTCTGCGGTTGCCCGCCGTTGGGATCCATGAGGTAAATCCCATATGCGTCGAGCGTTTCCCAGCGTTGTGTCCGCGAATCGGTCAGCACCGCCAACCGTTTCCCATCCGGCGACATCTCGAGCTGCTTGACTCGCAACTGAATCGCGGCCATTTGTCTTGCTCCCGTCGAGGCCTCGCAGGGCCTGGTGTCTTTGGCTGCCGCGCAGCTCAATCCTTGCGCCACGTCGACCCGGTTGATCACGTCGCCACGCTCTTCTTCGCGGAACTGGACCACGTCCTTCCATTCCTTTTTGTAGGTTTCTTCCTGTTCTTTCTCCCGGTGCGTACGTGTGGCAAAGTAGATCTGCCGCGAATCCGTCGACCATGCAAAAGCATGCACGTCCTCTTCGCCCCGCGTCACGGCAAACGCTTCGCCGCCATGTGTCGAGATCACATACACCTGACTCGTCTTCTCAGCTTTCTCTTTCGCACCGTCCGCATCCGCCGGCGTTTCTCCGGCCGGGTTGCGATCGGAGAGAAACGCGATCCAATTCCCGTCCGGCGACCACTCGGGCTCACTATCGTGACCCGATGTCGTCAGCGGAGTCAGCGTGCTGCGGTCCTCGCGAAACAGCCAGAGATCCGATCGAAACCGGTTCGCCTCCCAATCCGCCCGCGTCGTTTCAATCACGACCGCCCGTCCATCGGGCGAAATCCGCACATTCGCAAACTCAACGGAATTGAAGAACTCATCCAGCGTGATAAGCGGCTTCCCACTGACGGACGGCGTTTGGGCGTTCGCCGCGCAAAGAAGGAAGGCCAACGCCGCACTGCCATATCGAAGTCTGGTCATTGGATCCTTCTGAGATTAACCTGCCACGTCGTCCGGGCGGGTGCGCTTTCGCGTACCCATATGTGCCTGGCCGCCGGTCGAGACGTCGTGAAAAAACGAAGCCAACCCGCCGAAACCCAAGCCTCGATGTTTTGCGAAACGAACCCCAATCTCACGTCCTCATTCGAGCGACGAACTCAAAGTTATGATTACAAACGAATTAGCTCAATTCTTAACCTGTCCATCGTGATGTCCGCATGCGCCGGCCGGGTAAACTCTGAGCGCGATGCGGTTTTTGCGAAACGAAGTTCGCAGCCTGACTGGAGTAAACTCGGTCGACGCAGGATCGAGCAGCCACGCAGCTCGAAAATTCGAAGCCAATTGCGGCTAGGCGATGGACTCCGGCCTGATTTGCGAAACGAACTGCCGCTAACCAAATGCCCCGAACTGTCATCGAAGGTAACTGAAAAATACAAACTCTCATGAGCAGCCTCCGTTCACCCCCGTCAATGAAAAGCCGAGACGACTCTCGGCTCAGCAGGCTAGCTAGACAGCCTGCGCTACAACTCGAGGCCTCCGTTTTCGGGGGCTGGAAGGCCGCACTCGCTTCACATGATGAGGCAGGTCGAGTCGGCAGCCGTGTGAGATGCATTCCAAACTACTGATTCGGTTATGTAAATTATGGCCCGAGTCGAGTGAATGGTTCGACTATGTTTGATGGCTGATCTGACCTTGAATAAACGGGGCCGATTGTGCGCTCGGGCGCTACAAAGAGTGCTACGCCAGCAGAGTGACAGGGTGACGGGTCGACTGTACCGCATCCTGGGACAGGCTCGCTCTGTCCACGCGGCGATTGGGCTTTTGTTGACAAGAGTGGATTTCGTGATCGCCTTGGGACAGAGGCGCCTGTCCCGGTCGGCTTTGTCGCGTGTCCGTTTGCTTGCTCGGGTGCGGAGAGCGACGCGCGCGGTTGCTCTGAAAATACCTACCCGGAGAGTTGGGGACGTGGTTTCATAGCGGTTCGCCTTGCCGGTCTAGTCGGTTTCAGGCAGGCGCGAGAGGATGTGCGCCCAGTCGGAACGTGGTGCTTTGGGAAGCCATGCTTCCAGTTGTTTTAAGCGCCGCGTGTGGTGCCGGATCAGTCGTTGCGTGCGTTGGTGGGTGGCACCGTCTGCGGTGGGCAAGGGGCGGTAGGGACGCTGGTAGTGAAGGACGTTGTAGATGGCGTAGACCATGGCGTGCGCCACCGCCACGATCGCGCCTTTGTGATCTAGGCGCGGCGAGAGTTTCTCATAGCGCCTCTGGAAGTCGGACTGCTTCTTGCGCGAACCGGCCCAGGCGCTTTGATTGAGCGTCGCCCGGAAGCAGGGATTCCCTTTGGTGGTCCGTGAGGAGCCGCGCTTCCCCGCGCTCTCTGTGTTGCCGGGACAGACGCCCGCCCACGAGCTTAAGTTCCCCGACGTGGGGAAGGCTTTGACGTCCGAGCCTACTTCCGCCACCATCTCGGCCGCGCTGGTGCTCTGGATGCCGGGGATGCTCTGGACCAACTCGGCGCCCTGCTGCATGCCGTGCGCGACCAGGTGCGACTGGATTTGGCGGTCCAGTTCCTCGATATGTTCCACCAGTGTGGCCAGATGTTCCATGGCTTGTCTGATGAGGAAGCGATGGGTTTCCGGCATCTGAAAGCCGGTCAGCGAACCGGCGATGGCTTCTTTCTTGTGCCGCAAGGTGCCACGGGCCAGGCGGGCGATTTCAGCCGGGTCGGTCTTGCCCTCGACCACGATCGCTTCCAGCATCGCCGCGCCGGAAACCCCGAACACATCGCTGAGCACGCACATCCTGGCATTGCTCCGCGCTGAGCCAGTCATCCAGTTGTTTCAGGCCGGGCTCCGTAGTGTCGAAGCGCTTGATCTCCCAATGCGCCTCGCCCTCGGTGGGGCCCCACATCAGACACACCATCACAAAATCGCGATGCACATCGATTCCCGCGCACCGCTCTCGGATTGCCGTAATCATCGTTCGCTCCTTCTCGCCAGGAAGGGATGGCAGCGACTCTTCTAGGTTGCTCTACAGGCCCACCTGCGGCCCAATTCAGGGTCCAGTTCTGCAATCCGAGCCAAGTTCTGTTTCGACCGAAGTCATTCCGCGACACGGCCCACTTCTTCCTCGCTCTCTTATTCCAACAACTTTTTCATCATTGCGGGTGTGCACTCCGGCGCTCCAGTTTCCTCGCCGTGGCGAATACAGCTACATCCGCGCCTTTCCGGCGCGCGATGCTCCGGTAATAGGCGCCGAGGGCGGTTTGACTGTGGCGCACCGACAAGGCCGCCATGCGCAACGCCGCCGCGACTCGCGTGCTGGCGCTGTTGCGCTTTTTTTTGCGAATCGGCTTATTACTGCTCTTCGGTACCCGGGGAGCCAGCGTAGCGTGCGAGATGAAGTGCTTCTCGTTGGGAAACCGGCTCAGATCGGGTCCATACTCGCTCAACACGATCTGCACCGTCTCGACGCCAACCGCATCGATTTGCGTCATATCCACCCCGCTCATTCTGTACAGCGCCTGGCGCGCCGGCTCCTGGCCCCGCTTGCGCAAGCTTCTCATCTTGGGCTGATTCTTCAGCGCGGGAGCCGATTGCTGGCGCCGTTGTTCCGGTGTCATGCGGTTCAGCAGACGTAGAATCTCGCCATCATAATCGGCGATGCGCTGCTCGATGGCATCCTACATCTGCAGACTCTGGCGCAGACTGAACAAATGGTCTTCCCGCCAGTGACCAGTCAGTTGTTCGGCAATCTCCTCCTCGCTCTTCCGGCATCCGCGGTCGCGCAACCGGGCCAGTTGCCGCGGATCCCGCTCGCCGGCGGCGATGGCGCGCAGAAATCGCCCCGTGGCTCCGTCCACATCGGAAACCGCCCGGTGCAGCCGCACATTCATCTGATCGAGGCCTTTTTGCAGTCGCCGAATCCAATCGGACCGCTCTGCCACCAGATTGCCTTTATCCCGTATCAGTGTGCGCAGCATGCACACCTGCTCAGGAGGGCGGAACGAGCCTTTCACCAGACCGCAGCTATGCAGCCTTTGCAGCCACTCGCAGTCGCTGGGATCGCTCTTCCGGTTGCGCCCGGCACGCGCGCTAACTGCCGCGTATCGGCCAGTAGCACCTCCAACCCCTGGGCCTCCAGAATTTCATGCGGAGCGATCCAGTACACGCCGGTGCTCTCCATCGCCACCGACTGAACACCTCGCTCCTTCAGCCACTGTGCCATCCGGATCAACTCGGCCGTGGTAGCGCCGAAATCATTCACCTCGCGCCCTTCTCCGTTGAGAGCGGGCGCACATACCCAATGCCGTTCGCTGCCCAGATCAATGCCGGCAACATCCGGCCGGACAACCGGCAATCCACTCAATTGTTTCTGCATCTCCTCTTGCCTTTCCGAACCGATCGCCCGGGTTGGCTCGTTCGCGGATTCTGGCCTGGGGGAGCGCCATGACGGCCTCGCCAATGTTCAACTGCCCACCCGGAACCATGCTGAGATCGGGGCATCGGCTCCAATGCATATAGGGTCCTGACTGCGACCGGCTCTTCGGCAGAGTAACTCCTCTCTGCATGTCCCGGTCACAGATTGTTTCAACCCGGCTTCAGCCGGTGGCTTGGCTGAGATCTGTGCTGGAGCTTTCACACAGACACGTCACGATTCTCCCGATCGTCTCCAGTTTTCCTCGTTTGGTGGTCACGCAACCTGGGCGTCAAATCAGGGCAGCACGCCACGCATAACCCAGCCCGTTTGACACCAGTGTCTCCAATTCGTTACGATGAAGTGTTTCGAGATTTCGAAAAGAGAGAAGAAGTCTGTCCATGCGCACCGAATTTCCGTCCGAGCATGAAATTGTCCGTGCTTGGCACGTGATAGACGCGAACGACGCCGTCCTGGGACGCGTGGCGAGTCGCGCAGCTATGCTCTTGATGGGCAAGCACAAACCGACCTACACGACGTCCATTGATACGGGCGATCACGTGGTAATTGTCAACGCCGAAAAAGTCAAGCTTACCGGCGGCAAAGAAGGTCAAAAGCTCTATCGCCGCCATAGCGGCTACCCGGGTGGTCTGGTCGAGATTGGCGCCGTGAAGATGCGCCAAACCCGTCCGACCAGAATGTTGGAATTAGCAATTTCCGGCATGCTGCCCAAAACGAAACTGGGGAAACAAATGTACCGCAAGTTGAAGGTTTACGCAGGCGAGCAACATCCTCACCAGGCGCAGAAGCCGGCGGCGTACACCATCAACAAGTATTAGAGAGGATTTGGTAAGTGCCAGCGAAGCTAGTTCAACATTTGGGTACCGGACGCCGCAAGACCGCAACTGTGCGAGTTTTCTTGCGGCCCGGCAAGGGCGAGATCACCATCAACAACCGTGCGTTCGAGCATTATTTTGTCAGCGAGTCGGCCCGCGCCTATGTGCGGCAGCCGCTACTGGCCACCGAAACCGCGGAAAAGTTCGATGTACTGATTCTTGCCAAAGGCGGCGGAGTCACCGGGCAGGCAGGCGCTGCGCGTCTGGGTATCGCCCGTGCGTTAACTGAGTTCAATGCCGAACTGCGCGGGAAACTGAAGCAGGCCGGCCAGCTGACTCGCGATGCTCGCGAGCATGAGCGAAAGAAGTACGGTCAAAAGGGAGCTCGCAAGCGCTTCCAGTTCTCCAAACGCTAGTCGCTTGGGGTTGTATCGATGTGCGCCGCTGCCAGCCCGGCAGACGGCGGCAATTCTTCTCGTTCTTTCATGAAACACCAGCAACGGGCGGCTTCACGGCCGCCTGATGCTCAACCGGCGCCGGCCAGGCAACGCAAATTTCGCTTTGGGCCGCGTAAAGCCTGCCGCCGATGCCGCATTGTAAAACGAGGCTTGCCCGCCTTGTGACTTAAAGGAGTCAATTTGCCATCGATTTCGATGAAAGAATTGCTCGAAGCAGGCGTTCACTTCGGGCACCAGACCAAGCGCTGGAATCCAAAGATGAAAGAGTACATCTTTGGCGAACGCAACGGCATTTACATCATTGATCTGCAAAAGACGCTGAAGCTCTTTAAAGACGCGATGCGTTATGTAGGCGAGATGGCGGCCCAGGGAAAGACGGTCCTGTTTGTCGGGACCAAGCGCCAGGCGCAGGAAGCGATCGCCGAAGAGGCCACGCGCTGCAGCCAGTTCTATGTCAACCAGCGCTGGCTCGGCGGACTGCTCACCAACATGGTGACCGTCCAGCGATCCATCAAGCGTTTGAAGGAACTCGACGACATGGCGGCGGACAACGCTTACGAAGGCCGCGCCAAGAAAGAAATCGGACGGCTGGAGCGGGAGCGCAAGCACCTGCAACAGAACCTCGCCGGCATCAAAGAAATGCCTGGCCTGCCCGACCTGCTCTTCGTCATCGATTCCAACAAGGAAGCCATCGCCGTCAAGGAAGCCCGCAAGCTGGGCATCCCGGTGGTTGCCGTGGTGGATACCAATTGCGATCCGGACGAAGTAGATTATGTGATTCCGGGCAATGACGACGCGCTGCGTGCCATTCGCCTTTTTACGACCAAGATCGCCGACGCAGTTGCCGAAGCCCGCACGCTTGCAACAGAGCACGAATTCACCGCCGAGAAGATTGTTAGCGATGAGTCACCAGCGGAGGAAACTCCCGCTGAGTATCAACAGTACCTGGATCCCAAGTACGCCGAACAGTTGATGTCGGAAAGCCTCGCCACCAGCGATGAGCCCGAAGCAACGCCGCGTAAGGGCCCAGCCAGCGAAGCCGTCGAAGAACTTGCCGGCAGCTCGTTGAACGAACACTAATTCGTTCAGGCCGGCTGCCTGGCCGATTGAACAAGAAGACTTGGGCGACCGGCCGAGTGGGCTTGGTCGCCCAACGTGTGTCAGGAGCGCCCGGGACCCGACAACGCGTAATTTTCACCGGGTGTTCATTTGAGATGTATACGAGGATAGATCGTAGAGGAATCAATGGCTGAGATTAATGCACAACTCGTCAAGCAGCTTCGCGAGCGGACGGGCGCCGGCATGATGGAATGCAAGTCCGCGCTGGTGGAAGCAGATGGAGACATGGACAAGGCCGAAGTCGTGCTTCGCAAGAAGGGCATCGCGTCCGCGGGAAAGAAGTCCACGCGTTCCACTAAGCAGGGCCTCATCGGGGCTCACATCAGCGCCGACGGCAAACTCGGCGTGCTCGTGGAAGTGAATTGCGAATCCGATTTCGTCGCGCGCACCGACGAGTTTCAGACGCTGACCGCGGATGTTGCTCATCACATCGCCGAAACCAAGCCCGAGCACGTGCGGCTGGAAGACGTCACAGAGGCCGAGCGCGCCAGCATCAAGTCGCATCTGGTGCTTTACGAGCAGAAGTTCGCAAGAGATCAGAGCGTCACCGTCGCTGAGATCGTAAAAACGAAGATCGCCAAGTTGGGTGAGAACATCGCCGTCTCCCGGTTCACCATTTTCGAGGTGACCGGACACGGCACAATCGCACACTATATCCATATGGGTGCGCAAATCGGCGTGCTTGTGGAGGTCCATACTGCCTCCGACTTGTCGAAGAACGGCGACTTCCAAACATTGGTGCGCGATCTCGCGATGCAGGTGGCTGCCGCCAATCCCCAATGTGTGTCAAAAGAAGATGTGGCGCCTGCCGCGCTCGCAAAGGAACGCGACATCCAAAAGGACCGCGTGATCAAGGAAGGCAAGCCCGCGAATGTCGCCGACAAGATCGTGGAAGGCCGCCTCAGCAAGTTCTATGAAGAGGTCTGCTTGCTCGAGCAGCCCTTCATCAAGGAGAACTCGGTCAGCGTTCGCGAACTCCTCAAGTCGAAAGCCGGCGCATTGGGAGACGTGAAGATCACGCGGTTTATCCGCTACAAGGTGGGCGACGCCGGCGACGCTCCTGGTGTAGAGGCGAGCCCGCTGCCAATAACGGCTTAACAGAGCCGGACAGGCCCGAGGGTCTGTCCGAAACTCTTCGTTCGAGTTCTGATGTGTTGCTACGTGTGGTTCAGCCTGCTTGCGGAAGTCAAAAGGAGCGAATGCCGAAGCACCAACGAGTTCTTCTAAAACTGAGCGGTGAGGCGCTGGCGGGAGACGGGTCCTTTGGCCTGGATCCGGAGCGTGTCCGGGCCCTTGCTGCGGAGATTGCGACGGTTGCCCGCACCGGCGTTCAGATCGGAATGGTGGTCGGCGGAGGCAACTTCTTCCGCGGAGTAGCTGCCGCGGCCCAAAACATGGACCGCGTAACCGGCGACCACATGGGCATGCTGGCCACCGTCATTAACGCGCTGGCGATGCAGGACGCCCTCGAGAAGGAAGGCATTCCGACCCGCGTGATGACAGCCATTCAGATGCACCAGGTCGCCGAGCCCTACATTCGCCGGCGTGCCATCCGGCACATGGAAAAAGGGCGTATTGTTGTGTTTGCGGCTGGAACGTCCAACCCCTATTTCTCCACCGACACCGCAGCCACCCTGCGCGGCCTGGAGATTCACGCCGAGGTCATCGCCAAAGCGACCAGCGTGGACGGCGTCTATGATAAAGATCCAAAGATGTTCCCCGATGCCATCCGGTACACCGAAGTGAGCTATCTCGACGTGCTGGCCAAGTCGCTGGGTGTGATGGACGCGTCCGCGGTAGCCATGTGCCGGGATAACAAGCTTCCGATAATTGTGTTCAACCTGAACGTTTCTGGCAATATAATGCGAATGGCAATGGGCGAGCCCATCGGCACGGTCATTCGATAACGGCTCACCTGGTGTCCTTTTGATTGGAGGATCTTATGCCGAAGCAAGAGCAACCAACCGCCACGCCCAGTGGCACATTCAAGACAGTCAAAGAGATTGAATCGGAAGCGCGTAAGCGCATGGAGAAGGCACTCAGCGATCTCCAGGAAGATATGGCGCATATCCGCACCGGCCGCGCCAACATCAGCCTGCTCGACAGCGTTCGCGTGGATTACTACGGCTCTCCCGTGCCGCTGAACCAGGTCGCACAGCTCCACGTGCCCGAGCCCGCGATGATCACCTTGCAGCCCTGGGAACCGTCAATGATCGCCGCTATCGAAAAGGCGATTCGCAGTGCCGACCTGGGCCTGAATCCGGGCAATGACGGCAAGCTGATCCGCGTCCCCGTTCCGGCCCTGACCGAAGAACGGCGACGCGAGCTGGCCAAGAAGCTCAGCCACGTTGCCGAGGAACATCGCGTCGCGCTCCGCAATATTCGGCGCGACTCCAACGATCACTTGAAGAAGCTCCTCAAGGAAAAGGCCATCAGCGAGGACGAAGAACGCCAGGCGCTCGACTCGGTCCAGAAACTCACAGACGGCAACATCACGAAGATCGACACTCTAGCCAAGGCCAAGGAAAAAGACATCCTCGAAGTGAAGTAAGGGTGGCCAGAGTGAGAACGCTTGAGGACGCTCGGAAGGACCTGGAGGACGCCATGCTCATCCATGCCTACCTCGAGAAGCAGGCTGCCGAACGCATTAAAGAGCATGCGATCTGGCTTGCCCATCACGAAGAGCAACAAAAGCAACAGGTTCAATTCAACCGTGACCTCGACGAACGAATCGCCAACCTGGTTCCTGCGATCGGCGAGATGATCCGGCAGGGTAAGTCCCCGCTTCCATAATCGCGCCAGGCAGACCCATTTTGCCGCAACACCGATACACTGGCAGAGTGAACCAGATCCAACTTGCCTTCGGGAAACAGGGCCTAAACGTGTCTTTGCCCGACGGTCCGCGCTACACCGTATTGGAAGCCAAAACGGCTGCGGTATTACCCTATGTAGCAGTTTCGCTGGAAGCTGCGCTGGAGTCGCCCATCGGCAGTCCCGCCCTTCGCGAGCTGGCCAGAGGCAAGGCCAGCGCCGCAATTTCGGTTTGCGACATTACCCGCCCGGCACCGAACCAGCTGACGTTGCCGCCAATCCTACGTTGCCTCGAAGAGTCCGGCATCCCTCGGGAAAACACTTCCATTCTCATTGCAACCGGGCTGCACCGCCCCGCTTCCAAGGAGGAAATTCAAACCATCGTCGGCGCGGAGACCGCTGCGAACTACCGTATTCTCAACCACCATGCGCGTGAATTAGCGGAGCACTGGTTTCTGGGACAAACCTTCCGCGGCACGCCAGTCCACATCGACGAACGATTCATCGCGGCCGAACTGCACATCACCCTGGGGTTCATCGAACAACACCTCATGCTAGGCTTCTCCGGTGGTCGAAAGCTCATCGCGCCGGGCCTCGCCGCTCAGGAAACCATCAAGGTCCTGCATAGTCCCAAGTTCATGCGTGAGCCGAAAGCCGTCGAGGGATCCGTCGAAGAGAACCCGCTGCATGCGGAGCTGCTCGAGATTGCTCGCATGGCACGGCACGACTTTATGCTGGATGTGGCTCTGACGCGAACACGCGAGATCGCTGGCGTCTTCGCCGGAGAGCCCGTAGCGGCGCACGCCGCCGGCGTGGAGTTCGTGCGCAATGCTTTATTAGAACGGCTTGGCGAGCCGGTTGATGGAGTAATCACTACCGCCGCCGGCTATCCCCTTGACATGACGTTCTACCAGGCCATCAAGGGGATCACGGCGGCCCAGCACATCGTTAAAGAAGGCGGGCGCATCCTGCTGGTGGCCGAGTGTTCGGAGGGCGCCGGCGCCGAAGAGTTCGTCGAGCGCATGCGCCAGATGAATGGCTTTGGCGATTTTCTCGATCGGTTGACTGGCTCGCCCGTGACGATTGACCAGTGGCAGTTAGAGAAGCTGGCGCTCGCCGGACGTAGCTTCGAGTTACACTTCTACGTGCCGGGCCTGCCCGCTGACCTGCGACCCTACTTGGGATCGCATGTCTACGCAACACCGGAAGAAGCTCTGGCTGGGTTCGTCGGCGGGATGCGGGCTGGAGCTCTTGTGGCTGTGATCCCGGATGGGCCCTACGTTTTTGCCCAGGTTGAAGAACCGGTACTCGCCTAGGTCAACAGGAGTAGTTGTTGCCCGGCGATCAAGTATCTTTACCAGGGACCCCGTCTGGCCGGGATTTCGCCCTATGAAACCCGCATGTTCCGTGTTTTGCTGTGCTTGCAGTATTTCCAATCGAGCGCCGGCGGGTTGACATATACTGAGAGGGTCCGCTATAGTGCTGAAGTACTGAGCTATCAATAAGTTGGGACCCTCAATTTGGTCATTCTTGAGAGCTTGGTCCTGCTGGCTTCCACACGGAGCGTTTCCGGTTTTCTTCTCGCCAACGTCGGGCGGGCTACCGAACATGGGGTTGATTAGTAATGGCGGGTCCATCATCAGACGAATTCGTTGAAGTACCGGGAACGGTTGCCGATAGCGAGGACTATCAGGCGTTCCTGGATGACTACTCGCAGTTCAGCCCGGCTCCCACCCACGAAGGAGAAGTCCTCCACGGCCAAGTCCTCAGCGTCTCAGAGAAAGAAGTCATTGTTGACATCGGCCGCAAGAGCGAGGGCTTAGTTCCGGCCTCCCAATTTCCTCTGATCGACGGTAAACCGAACGTGCACCCGGGCGACACGATCGAAGTCATGTTCGACCGCACCGGGCCGCCGGTGGAGGGCTACATTCTGCTCTCGCATGAGCGCGCCCACCGCCGCCAGGCCTGGGAGACACTCGAGAAGAGCGCGAGCGAAGGCACCAAAGTCAGCGGGAGAGTCGTGAACAAAGTGAAGGGCGGCTTAGCGATCGACATCGGTGTCATCGCGTTTCTCCCTAGCTCGCAGATTGAAGTGCGGCCAGTCCATAACCTCGACGCGTATCTCGAAAAGGAGCTGGAAGTTCGCATTCTGAAGCTTAACCGCCGCCGTGCGAACGCGGTGGTTTCGAGGCGGGTGCTCCTCGAAGAGGAGGTGAATGGCCGCAAAGCGCAAGCTTTGGCAAACGTGAAGGAAGGCGGCACCGTCACGGGCACCATCAAGAACCTCACTGAATACGGCGCGTTCGTTGATCTGGGCGGCATTGACGGGCTCCTGCACGTTAGTGACTTGAGCTACGGCAACGTGCCTCATCCCTCCGCCGTAGTGCAAGTCGGGGATCAAGTCACGGTCAAGGTCTTGAAGTTCGATCGAGAGAAGGAGCGCATCTCCCTTGGCTTGAAGCAGATGCTTCCTGACCCCTGGGAAAACATCGATGCTAATTACCCGGTCAACAGTCGTGTGATCGGCCGCGTGGTGAGCGTCACCGATTACGGAGCATTTGTCGAGCTCGAGCCCGGCGTGGAGGGACTCATACACATCTCGGAGATGACCTGGAGCCGGCGTATGAAACACCCGGCCAAGGTGGTGAAGGCCGGTGACCAAGTGGAAGCAGTCGTGCTTGAGTTGAAGCCGAAGGAGCGGCGCATTTCGCTCGGTATCAAACAACTCGAAGCCGATCCGTGGACGACCGTTGCCGATCGCTACAGCATCGGCTCGGTGGTGGAGGGGCGGGTTCGAAAGCTGGCGGATTTCGGTGCGTTTATCGAGATTGAGGAAGGCGTCGACGGCTTGGTCCATGTGTCCGACATATCCTGGACCCAGCGCGTCAAGCACCCATCCGAGATGGTGAAGAAAGGGCAAGTTGTGCAGGCCGTGATCCTGAACATCGACGCGCCCAACCGCCGACTCTCGCTCGGGATGAAGCAGTTGCAGCCTGACGCTTGGGAGACATTCTTCCAGTCTCACCAGATTGGCGACACAGTTCGCGGCAAGATCTGCCGCGCGGCGCAGTTTGGAGTGTTTGTGGAACTCCTGCCAGGTGTGGAAGGATTGTGTCATCGCTCGGAGATTGTCGCGGAACCGACGAAACGCCGCGGAGCTCCTGCTATGGAAGACGAACCCCTGCTTCCGGTTGGGCAGGAGATGGATTTCAAGATCATCAAGATGAACGAAGCGCAGAAGCGAATCGGCCTGAGCATTAAGGCTAGGTCGGAGGACGACGAGCAGATTCGCATGAAAGACTACCAACGCCAAGCGGTGGTCGCGACATCGACGATGGGCGACGTGATCCGTCGCCGCGAGCCGGAAGAAAAAGACTAGGACCATTTGGATAGCGCCCTCTCTGAGGAGCGCAAAACAGTAACCTACACAGAACAGGACAAAGACTATGACGAAGGCGGAGTTGATCGAGGAAGTATCGAAGGTTGTGGAGATGACCCGGAAGGATTCGGAGATCATCGTCGAGACCATTTTCGACAGCATCGTGAACAGCCTGCATTCCGGCGACAAGATCGAGATTCGGGGCTTCGGAAGCTTTCGGACGCGGCAGCGCCAGCCGCGGGTCGGAAGGAACCCGAAGACGGGCACCCGCGTGGAGGTACCCTCCAAACGCATCCCTTACTTCAAGCCCAGCAAAGAGCTGCGCGACCTGGTGAACCAATCGGCTCATCCGGCCCCCACGGAACCGGCAGTGGCCAAGGCGCCTCCGGCCAACGGGCATGTGCCGGACACGCATCACTCGTAGCAATCGAGTTGGTATAACGGCGATAGAGAACGTGTCGCCGCCGGCTACGCGCCGCGTGTCGCCTCAAACGGGGAGCATCTTCCTATGGAACACCTGTGGACGCCGTGGCGCTCGACCTACGTGGAAGGCAAGGAGCGCCCGCCGGCCGGACACTGCATCTTCTGCGACGCTGTCCAACACGGCGATGGGGAGAGCTACATTCTCTACCGCGGCCGCCTCAACTTCGTCCTTCTGAACCGCTTTCCGTACACCACCGGGCATCTCATGATCGCGCCGTATGAACACGTTTCACGGCTGTCGCAAACCGACCCGGCTTCCTCGCTCGAGCTGATGGACCTGTCTCGCGCGGCCGAGCGCATCCTCGAAGCCACCTACCATCCGGCGGGGTTGAACCTGGGCATGAATCTGGGTCAAGCCGCAGGCGCAGGAATTGCCGAACATATCCACATGCACGTGCTGCCGCGCTGGATGGGCGATGCAAACTTCATGACCGTTGTCGGTGGGACGCGCGTCATGCCCGAGTCGCTCGAACAGACATACGCGAAGCTGCGCGAGCAGTTCCGCAGCCTCTAGCGATTCAGTTCACTTCAGCATTGCCAGTACCTTGCGTTCCTGCTCGATAATCGCATCCGGGACCGCGACGTACCCCAACGCCGCAGCCTGCTTCTGGCCGGAATTGAGTGCCCATTGAAGGAACTGTATCAGCAACTCTCTCTGGTCCGAGCCCGCCCCTTGCCTGGGCACAACCAGCCAGGAGAAGGTGGCAATCGGATAGGCTTTGTCGGAGGCTGGATTGGTTAATGTAGCTGGCGGCGTGCCTGCCGAGAAGCCGGCTTCGGCATGGTCCACTGCCGCAGCGACCGTCTCCAAGTCCGCGCGCAAGTAATGGCCCGCTGCGTTTCGAACCATAGCCATACCGAGATGCCGGCGGACTGCGTAGATCAGCTCCACGTACCCAATTGCGCCGGGTGTATTCTGCACCGACTCCGCGATGCTGCCATTGCCCTCTGCGCCCTGGCCAACGGGCCACTTCAGTTTCGTACCAACACCCACGCTTTTTTTCCACTCGTCACTCACCTTGGAAAGATAGTCGCTCCAGGCGTAACTGGTGCCGCTGGAATCGGCGCGGTGGGTCACCGTGATGTCTTGCTTCGGCAGTGTTATGCCGTGATTCGAGGCGCGAATCAGCGGATCGTTCCACTGAGTCACTTTGCCCAGGTAGATGGCGACCAGCGCTTCGGGTGTCAGCCTCAGATCCTCGGATACGCCTCGCACGTTGAAGATCGGCACCACCGCGCCCACCACGCTGGGTAGACACACAAAATCCTCCGTCGCGGCGCCCGCCGGCAATTCGCAAACGTCCGATCCGGCGAAATCAACTTTTCCATCCACCAGCCGTTGCAGACCTTCGCCGGAGCCGATTGCAGCGTAGCGGATCTCATCCTGGGGCCGGTTCGCCAGGAACCCTTCAATCCAACGTTGATAGAGCGGCTCAGGAAGGGTTGCACCGGCTCCTACCAACGACGCCGTGGTCAATCCGGCAGCACCGGCAAACAGAACCGTAACGGCCGCCGCGATAGTGCGTGTGACAGCGCGAGAGTGACCGAGCCTCAAGCGATCTCCACCCGTTCAGTTGTCCACATCGTCTTCATCGCCCCGCACTCACGGCTTCGTCGCCGACCCTTTCACGATGGCGAGTTTCAAGCCCTTCGCAACTTGCTTCGCCAAATCCAGCTCAACATCCTCCACACCGGGATGCGGAGTGGCCAGATACGACCAAAGAATCCCGTCGGAACGGCTCTGCAGTTCGACGGAGAGGAAGCCGCCTAAAACCGCCTTCCCGTGCCCGGGGGAGTTCCCCGCCCTGGGGTTCAGGCTGTAGTAGCGCCGGATCCAGATTTCACCTTCGCCTCGAATCACCGCGTCTGCCTTGGATTCGTTGTTGACGACGTGAATGCCGGAAATGTTGCGGAGCTCGTCGGTCAACTGCTTCTGCAGATCAGCCGCTCCCGGCTTGGCGCCAAGCGTTTCGACGTACACGCTCAATCCTTCCAATGGTGATGCGCCGGCAACCCAGCGGGCTCCAGACGCCACCAAAGTGAGGCACGCCACCGTCATGCAGACACCCCGAGCTACCAGCCTGAGAATGCACGGGGCGCCATCGCCATGCACATTCCATTTCGCCCGCGACGTACAGCATCGCTCCTTAACACCCCATCGTCTCACAAGCAACGGCCTTCAGTTGGTTACAAGCCAATGAAAAAGAGGCCGTTTCCACAGTCCTTTTATGCAACCTTGATTGACACTGTCCGGGAGATCCCGAACCATGGAAAGAGTGCGTTTGCCGACTCTCATTCTGGGGCTCCTTGTGTCGCCGTTACTCGCGGCGGCCCAAGTCGTTCCAGCTCCTGAAAAACCTTCGGCTGTGCCCGCTCCCTCCGACGATCTGGGCACCCTCATGGACCGCCTGTGGCTTTCGGGCCAGGCGAATTTCATCTGGCAAAACAATCCCTCCTTCCCGGCCGCCTATTCCGGCACCAATAGTTTCGGGCCGAAAGGCGAGACGCAAGGTTCGCGCGTGTTGACGATCTTCACCGGGTTCCGGCTGACTAAGAAGCTCGACTTTCTCTTCGACCTCGAGAGCGCGGGTGGAGGAGGTTTGAGCCAGGCGCTTGGCATTGCGGGCTTCCCGAATCTCGATGTGGTTCGTAATCCTAGCCAAAGATATTTGAAATTTCTAGATCAGCCCGCTTGAGCGATTTTTTGTGTTGGATAGCCGAGGATAGTGGTGACACGGCCGGTGTCGCGATCGGAGTAGACGAAGGCGGATCCCTCAATGCGATAGTGGCCCTTCCATTCGATGGCGAAGCTGGTATCGGTCTCTTCCAGGGAGATCGGTTCGGGGTCGCCATCTCTGGCGAGACGGGCCGCAAGTTGGTCGGTGACGTCGAGTAGCCAGGCATCACCGGTGTCGGTAGCGAAGAGGACGAGTTGGCCGATGGTGACAATACGCCCGTCGTGATCGGCGGCCTTGTCTTGGATGTAGGCAATCTCGTCGGCCAGGCGGAAGCCCTTGCCGTCCACCACTTGTCTAGCCTGTCCGCGTTTGATAGTTCTGCGGCCCACCGTTTTTCTCTCCATCGAGTATAGTGCGTTGACATGGAACGGTTCATCCATTTGTTCGCGGATTTCCTGTCCTTGGTCTATCACTGCTTCGACCGCATCGTCATTCACGGGTACTTGAACGGTTTGTCCCGACCCGAGCAGGTGGTCTATTTCTTTCGGCAGGTCCTTGGCATCCCGGTGGTGAGCAAAGAGATTCTCAGCCAGCGCACCAACGACTACCGGGATTGGGTCGAGGCCTACGCCCGCAACCACAAGATCCCGATCGAGTGGGCGGAGAAAGGGACCCGCAAAGAGGACTACGTCCTGCCCGCGCTGCGCCGCTTGGAGAAGAAGAACGCCTACGGCGTCTACTTCATCTTCAAAAGCATGGAGCAAGGCCGAACCTTCCGCATCAGCGTGCCCAAATTCCCGACCAAGGATCCGAACCATCGCATTCTGGCACACCAACGAAGCCGCTTCACCCACTACTACTTCTATATCCGGGATGCAGTCCTGGGGCCCATCATCGTGCGTGTGGCGAGTTTCTTTCCCTTTTCTGCCACCTACTGGCTCAACGGCCACTCTTTCATCGAACAGGAACTGAAGCGAAAGCAGATCGGTTTCCGCAAAAACGACAATGCTTTCCTGGCGGTGGATAATGTGGCCGAACTACAGGCGGCCGCCGACCGGCTGAGCGCAGAGATCATCGGCAAGCAACTCGACTACTGGACATTCCTGTTGGGGCCGAAGTTCTCCAAAAAGGAACGCAGCCAAATGAACCTGTCGCGGTTTTACGCCATCGCCCAGATCGAGTACTGCCGCAACTTCATCTTCAAACGCCACTTTCCCATCCACAAGATCTTCGAGCGAAGCTGTGAACTCGGGCTCTGGCGGCTGACGGCCCATCGCATCAGCGAGATCTTCGGCGTCCGGCTCAACAAGCGACTGCGCGGCAAACTGGCGACGGTCATCGAGCAGATCGAGCACGGTCATCATGTCTTCCGGGCCTATTGGAAAAACTCCTTCCTCAAACAGTATGAAAAGTTTTCCCGGTTCCTGCGCAACGAACTGGTTTCCAACAATCTGCGCGATTTCGGATTGAAGAAGGGTCTCAATCATCTCGATGCCGTGCGCAAACGATTCCAGATCATTACGGATCGTTTCGCCGATTGCCAGGCCCACTGGCTCAACGTCCATGTGGATTTCCCGCTGCTGCAACGTCTAGCCTTGCCCGTGACGATCGGTACCGTCCGTTACCCCGGAATCAAAATCCATGAACCGCGGATCATTCGCCTGATGGAAGTACTCCTGCATGGTGCCACCACCGTCGGCGGCTGGACGGCCAAACAGATTCACCAAGCTGTGCTCACCACCTTCGAACTTTCCGCCAAAACCTACGGTCTGAACCAACTCCGTTACGACCTTCGCAAATTGAAAGGTCATGGCCTGCTCGAACGCGACGGCCGCCGCTATGCCTACCGCCTCACTTCCAAAGGACTACAGGTTGCGCTGCTGTTCCTGTTCTTCCACAAGCGCCTCTGCGGCCCTCTCGCCAACAGCCGCTTCCACCACAAGCCTGATCCCGCATCTCGACCAAACAGCAAATTGGAAGCCGCCTTTCACAAGGCCGACAAGGCGATACAGGATATCGTCGACCTGCTGGCCGCCGCCTGATGTTACCTCTTCAAATGTTGAAGTATTCTTGTTTACGATCTTCGATCCAAGAATCTAGCCTCAGTTCCAAGCCCTATATCGCGCGGATTATGCTGCACTACACTGTGCCGCTGAGCAAGGAACTCCAGGAGGCGACCGTGAATCCGCTGTCGCTCGCTCCCGCTCTGCCGGCACGCCGGCTGGAGTTTTACCTCGGCAAAATGAGCACTGTCGATTTCTTCGATATCAACAGCGTGGGCAGCGACAGTCATACGCAATTCATGAATTGGACCGTGGATAACAATGGCGCGTACGACTACGCGGCCGATACGCGCGGCTACACACTCGGTTTGGTGATCGAGTATTTCGACAAGTGGGGCGCCTTCCGTTTTGGTGAACAAATGATGCCGACCGTGGCAAATGGAATCGCTCTCCAATACAACATCGCAAAAGCGGGCGCGCAGAACTTTGAGTTCGAACTGCATCCGCCGTTGCTCAAGAACCGGGAGACTATTGTCCGGCCGCTGGCCTTCATCAATCGGGCGAACATGGGTCTGTACAGCGAAGCGATTAGCGCGTATCTTGCAGGGCAGACGCCGATTCCCGACGTCGTCGCCACCCGAGTACAAGGTCGCATCAAGTATGGATTTGGACTCAACGTCGAGCAACAGCTGAGCTCGACAGTAGCTGCCTATGGACGCCTGGGTTGGGAGTCGGGAGACACGGAGTCCTTTGCGTATACCGAGGTCAATTCCACGGCCGCGATCGGCGCCTACTCGACGGGCAAGCACTGGGGACGCCCGGACGACAAGGTGGGCAGCGCGTTCATCAACAATGCGATTTCGAACGAGCACGCGCGCTACCTGCAGCTGGGCGGCCTGGGATTTCTGCTCGGCGACGGGAACTTGACATACGGCCAGGAGCGCATTAGCGAGACGTATTACACGCTGCACATTGTGCGGGGCATTTCGATCGCGGGAGACTTCCAGGAAGTCTGGCGTCCGGGCTACAACCAGGTACGCGGGCCGGTGACCATCTACAGCTTCCGCATTCATCTCGAAGACGGGCTGCAGGCGTTCCGCAATGGCCGTCATTAGGTGTTCATTGATCAGTACTCGCCGTGTCCTCACGAATTTCATCCGCTTGCTTAACGAGTGTGTGTGGACAGCGTGACGAGTCGACTGTACAGCATCTTGGGACAGGCTCGCCCTGTCCACGCGGCGAGTGGGCTTGAGTTGACAAGAGTGGATTTCGTGATCGCCTTGGGACAGAGGCGCCTGTCCCCGTCGGCCTTGTCGGGGGTCCGCTCGCTGACGCTCGCGGTTCAGTGCTGGAGACTTCACACTGAGTCGTTTTCCACTACAAGCCCTCAACTGGTCCTCGCTACCATAAAACATGCGCCGTTCGGTCCCCCAACCCAGGAGCAACTAGATTCATGTTCGACGCACCGGTTTCCGTTCTGCACTCCAAATCTCTCGATGTTGCGCTGCGAGAGGTTCCCACGTTTTCAGACCTCAGCGACCAGCAGATCGCGTGGCTGGCCACGCACATGGTCGATGAGACGTTCGAAGCGGGCAGCGTCATCATCCGCCAGGGCGAGCCGGCCGAGTACATGACCGTCATGCTTGAGGGCGAGATCCGTTTCCAGACGCCGGGCGATACCCAGGTTTTCCTGGCGCACGCGGGCGAAGTTACGGGCTTGCTCCCCTATTCCCGGCTCAAGCAATATGGCGGGACCGTCACCGCGATCACCGCCATCAGGGGCGCGCGTCTCCATAAAGATCACTTCCCTGAGATGCTCGAGCGCATCCCTGTTTTGGGGCCGCGCCTGGTTGCGCTGATGGCCGACCGCATTCGCCGTTCGGCGTACCAGGACGTGCAGCATGAAAAACTGGTGGCGCTCGGCAAACTCTCGGCGGGCCTCGCTCACGAACTAAACAACCCGGCCTCCGCCGCACGCCAGGCGTCGACAGAACTGCGCACATGGGTCGCGGAGCTGCGCACCGCCAATCACGAACTCGCCAGCTACGGACTGACGGAAGACCATAGTCGCTGCCTGGCCGGTCTCGAGCAGCAGGCCATCTTCCGCCAGGCGAATAATCCGCCGCTCGGCACTGTGGAGCGCAGCGATCTCGAGGACGTGGTCGGTCAATGGCTGGCCAAACGCGGCATCGAGACGACCTGGCAATACGCGCCCATCCTGGTGGACGGCGGGTTTACCGTGGCCTTGCTCGATGACGTAACGACATACTATTCGCCCGAGATGCTTCCGTCCGTGATCCGCCGGCTGGCCGCCACGTTGAGCCTGGAGCGATCCATTGGCGTGATCGACGACAGCACCAAACACATCTCTCAGCTGGTGCAATCGGTGAAGGACTACTCTTTCATGGATCAAGCTCCGAACCAGGAGATTGATGTGCACCGCGGCATCGAGAACACGCTCGAGATGCTGGCTCACCAGTTGCGCCAGGGCGTGACCGTGGTCCGCCAGTTCGACCCGAGTCTTCCCCGCGTGCAGGCCAATGGCAGCGAGCTGAACCAGGTCTGGACCGAGATCATCCAGAATGCGCTCGAAGCGATGAACTGCAACGGCACGCTAACCATCCGCACGCAGCGCGAGTTGGACATGGCCCTGGTCGAGATCGTGGACGATGGCCCCGGCATTCCGGAAGCCATCCAGAGCCGCATCTTCGAGCCCTTCTTCACCACCAAGCAAGTGGGTGAGGGAACCGGCCTCGGCCTGGACATGGTATTCCGGGCCGTACAGCGGCACCGCGGCAGCATTCGCTTCGAGTCCCGCCCCGGCGAAACCAGGTTCCAAGTGCGCCTGCCACTCCCCAACGTTGACTGAACGGGAGATCTGAAATTTCCGGACGCCAGCGCCGTTTGGCCGGCGTCCGGTTGACTCACTTAGAAGTCGCCCATTCCGTCTTCGCAACCGTCGTCGGCCGAGGCCACAAACGGCGCGTAGAGCGAACCCAACAGCCCTCCCTCGTCATCGATCATCCCGAGGTAACTGAAGTTCGGGATATCACCCTGCTCAATCACCGGGACTGTCGTGGTCGGACCATGAAACTGACCGATGACATTGCGCCGGTGCCCGCCTGAAGTCGGGATACCAAGAACCGCGCGATTTTCTTGGTAAGACTCATCTATTCACCCCCTTTTCCTGCGAACAGGCTAGCAGCGGCCCGCGAGCCGTGGCCCCTAACCTGCCTGCAAAGCAATGCAGGGAATGGACATAGGGAATTTCGCTCCGGTGTGACCGGCAACGATACGCTGTCCGGGCTGGACGCGGGGGCGGCCGACGGCCGCGACGTGTACTGTCTCAACGTCGGTGGTCCGGCGATCGAGCAAGCGGTAGCCAACGCTTTTCTAGAAGCCGTGACGTCGCCAGCACTGGAGGCCATGCCCCTCACTGTCTAACAACTTCAGAGCAAATGACGACGGGTTGTCACAATGGCGTCTGGAAGTGGAGCGCATGCACCCATCTGACCTTGCGCCGGCCCGGTGGCGCCGTGACAACACTGGATGTTCGGTCCCGAAGGACTATCCTAAGGGATCGTGCCGCCGAAAGTTAGGCGGACAGCTACGAGCCCTACGAAGCTACAGTTTCTTGCGGGCCCGGAATCCGTTTTCCGGTGGTGCGCCGGTATAGGCGCCTGTTGCGACCCGTTCGCGCACGCTACCGATGGTGCATTCACCGCCTTGGTCACCACGCGGTCGAGGACGTCTTTGTGTTCGGGTCGCGCAACACGCGGTCGATTTTGCAGATCTCGAATACGTCGCCGGGAACGACGCCGTCATTCGTTCCCGCCGTGATGACCATCGTGTTGGCGGAGATATCCGCGACGTAGGCCTCCAAGGCATGCCGCTTTCGCGTCATGCCCTGAACTTGTTTGGTGAAGATATCAGCAAGCTTGTTGACGCAATCCATGGTGGCTTCGCCGACGATGGTTTCAGCAAAATTGGCGGCGGTGACATCCATGCCAACCGTACTGCCGTTGGCGCCGGCGTCCCAGCTCTTACTGGTGCGTTTCGATTCGCCGCGCGCCTGGCCGGTGGCCACGACTTCCGAGGTTTCGGCGTCAACGAAGCGATAGTTGATGGCGACCATTCTCTTCCGTCTTGGTGCGGGTAAATGAGCCACAGGTTTGGCAGACGCTGGATACCACTTGTGCCCCGCCGCTATGCTTCTTATCGTCGCGACCGAAAATGATGACGTCACCCGCGAGCACGGCGTCAACGCCACTGATGCGGCCGATCTGGGCGCCGGTTCCCGGGCTGCACCATGCCCCCGGCGTTTAACTTGAGTTCCGCCTCAATGGCGTCAATCTTGGCGCGCTCCACCACCACCACTTTGTCCTGCTTCGCCAGCCGGTTCTGGAGCATCGACCGGATGGCTTCGCCAACTTCCTGTTTTGGTTTGTATTCGAAGGTGTAAACCACCACTCGCTTTTTCAGGCCATTCGCGGGGGTGATGGCGCTAACGGGATTCACGACCACCGGCTTCGCTGGAACCACAGGGGGCGTGGTGGGAGCGACGACCGGAGCGACTGCTGAGGGCGGGCTCTTCGGGTCCATCATGGCCTGCATGATGGATTCCGGTACGCCGGCTTCTTTCAGCTTCACCAGGTCGGCGGGAGAAAGATCGGCGGGCCGGCCCTTCTTGCTGAGGCTCTCAATGATCAAGCCTTCCGACATATCGCCCTTGAAGAGCTTGATGACATCATCCACTAGCGTGGAGGCCGCGGCGGCGCTTGCCGCCGCAGGCGGTGTGGTCGTTTGGGCGACGCACCAGTTCGACGCCAGGCTCGCCGCGAGTATGACCACGGCGCTTACGAAGAGAGTCTTTGTTGCCATGGTCCTCAATGGGCTTGGCTTCCCGGGGAACCCCGTCACTCATATCCTCCTTCGGCGGTGGGGCTCGACCCACGTCCGCGCAGGAACCACAGTTCCGGCTCTCCCAAGGTCACTCAAGTCTTCAGCTGATGTGATCTTCGACCTGAAGCCTTTCCTGGCTGGGGCCTTGGCTGGGCACCTGTAGTTTTGAGCAGGCTGGGAGAGCCGGACGTAGGCGTCCGGCGCGGGTCTGGGGACCTAGCCCCACCACTTGGACCCAGCCTCACCACGGGGGGAGGAGCCCCACGAGGTCATTTAGCCACTGCCCAGCCCGCGCTCGACCAGCGGTACTGGCTGGGCTCCGCCACTAAGCCAGCCCGCACGTGATCGCTCTCGATATAAGAGCGAATCCGCTTCAGTTCATGCATCGTAGGTCTCTTCCTGCCAAAATGGGCGTCCCGTTTGCTCCAATATCTGGTTGGCTCGTCTGGCTGTCAGGCCTTTCAGCGACTTGATGAGTTGGGGGATCGGCACTTTCGGTGTAACGAGTAAGTGAACGTGATTGGGCCTCACAACGAACGGGTGGAGCACATACTGACCGAGCGCTTGCGCATTGTAATGGATAGCTTCCACTACCAACTCAGCCAGCGTGGGTTGGCGCAGAAAGAAACGGACCGGCGCGAGTGTCGCCCAGCAACCGGTCCATGACGGCGAACTGCTGGCCTGCGGTCAGTGTGCCCGGGGGAAGCGTCGATTGGCAGGCAAGCTGCCATAAAGCCGCCACGTGAGGAAAACGGGATTTTCAGTCTGATAAATGTGTGGAAGCCGCCGGCGGTAAAGGGCCACATACAAATAGTGGATGGGAAGCGGAGGAGATCTCAGGCGGGTTTTGATTGGGTTGGGGCAGCCGGAACTGGGGTTCCGGCGCGGGTCTGGGGACCCAGCCCCACAACGGGGTAAGGCCTTGGAACATTAAACAAAAGTGTAAGAACCTGGGAGTTGTGGGGCTGGACGCGACGTCCGCGCCGGACGTCCACGTCCGGCTCTCCCGAACTCTCAAATCTTCAGCTAGATCATCGTTCTGTTGATATCTATACTATATAAACATTTTCGTGCAAGAATGGTTTATGCCATTCACCACGAAGCGGCAAGCGTTAAGTCTTGCCGCAGATGAGAAGCAGCGACTGGAGAGTTTGCGGCGCTCCCGCAGCGGAGAGAAGCGGGAGGTATTGCACGCGGGGATACTTCTGGATTTGGCCGGCGGCATGAGCGACGGCGCTGCGGCCCGCAGCAACGGCGTGAATCGCCATACCGTCGCTTTGTGCGCGCGCAAGTTTCTTCAGTTCGGACTGGAAGCCGCGCTGGGAGAGTTGCCGCGACCGGGTAAGGATCGGCGGATTCCGGATGACGCGATTGCCTGGGTACAGCATTGCGCCTGCCAGAAGCCGAAGGAACTGGGCTACTCTTACGAACTCTGGACATATTCATTGCTGCAGGAGCATGTGCGGAAGCACTGCCTGGACGCCGGTCACCCGAGCCTGACAGAACTGAGCCGGTCGCGGTTGCACCGGATTCTGACGCAAGGCGAGATTCGTCCGCACAAGATCCGTTACTACGTGGAACGCCGGGATCCGGAGTTTGAGGCCAAGATGGCCGTGGTCCTGCACGTTTATAAAGAGGTGGAGATCGTCAATGCGGAACTGGTCAAGGGCACGCTGAAAGAGCCTGCTGTGGTCACGATCTCCTACGACGAGAAGCCCGGTATTCAGGCACTGGCGACGACAACGCCGGATCTGCCGCCGGCACCGCACCAGTTCCCGAGCCATCTTCGGGACTACGAGTACAAGCGACTGGGAACGGTATCGTTGCTGGCGGGCCTTGATCTCCACACCGGCCGCGTCACCGAGATCGTCAGCGACCACCACGCCAGCGCGGACTTCATCGCCCTGTTGGGCAAACTGGACGAGGGCTATCCGCCTCAAACCCGGATTCGCCTCCTGCTCGACAACCACTCGGCCCACATTTCAAAAGAGACGCAAGGCTGGCTCAGTCTTCACCCGAACAGATTCGAGTTCGTCTTCACGCCCAAACACGGCTCCTGGCTCAATATCGTGGAAACCATGTTCAGCAAAATGGCGCGCAGCATGCTGCGCGGTATCCGCGTCGCCAGCAAACAGGAACTGATCGACCGCATCCACCTCTACTTCGATCAGATCAACGCCGATCCGGTGATCTTTCGCTGGAAGTACAAAATGGACGGAATCAGTATTGGCTAGCTTTCAACAGAACGATAATCTAGTGTGAGTTAGAAGCGGGCTTTTCCTGGGGGGGCCGGATGTGGGCATCCTGCTCCGAAGCGGAGAGCGGCGCGGGTTTGGGGACCCTGCCCCACTTCAGTCCTGTCAATCCTGGCCTTCCAGGGCAATCAAGAGCCACCGTCCCCGGCGTATGCCGAATTGCGCGCGAGGCATCAGTGGGCTCATCACATCCTTTGTGTTCAGATACCCGGTTTGCCCCTCGATGGTGCTGACGCGAACCCATTGACCCAGGCCTTCGCCACTCTCGGGTTCGCCCAGTTTCTGCACGACGTCGAAAGACAACCAAGCGGTTTCTGCCGCCCTGGTGGAAGGCGCCGAGCGGAGCGCGGCTTTGTCTCGGATCACGACCAGGTGTGTGGCCCTGTTCAACCCACGAGGAAAACGCCACACGAGGTAGGGCGATACGAATAAGGTCGGCTGCTCTTCGATGAACCCCAGTTCGAGCAGGTCCGACAGGGCTGACCAGAGAGAGGAGTCTGCGTCGTCGGGCCGCCACTTCACGGCGAACTTCGCCCAGCCGGTGTCGTCTTCGGCCGGGCCGATAACAACCCCCGGGTCGACCAACTTGCGAAGAGCGTTGGTGCTACGCGCCTCTACGGCGGACCGGAGTCGTTTGACGAAGGAGTGAAAGGCCGGATCGCGCGGCGTGTCGTCTACGGGGTACAGGCGGACAGCAGACAGGGTCTGGGCTTGGATCAAGATGAGAACGATCACCAGGCGGGACATGTCGCCGGCGCTGTCAGATGCCTGCGTACCAAGCGTATCCACCTTCGGGAGCCGCAGAGCCTAGACCTTTGCCCAACGGCTTCAGGTTATCGGTTACGGTGAGGCGGGTGATGTATTTGACGCTCTTATAGCCGAGTTGCCTGGGAACACGCAATCGTAGTGGTCCTCCGAATCCGACAGGAAGCTCACCGCCATTCATGCCGTAAGTGACAAGGGTTTGCGGGTGCAATGCATCGGCCATATCGATGCTTTCCCACCAATCGGGTTGTATCGAACGGTAGATCACGTAGCGAGCCTGGGGCAGAGTCCCTACAGCACCCAGGACGTGTGAGAGCGGCACGCCGATCCATTCGGCAATGTACGACCAGCCCTCCTCGCACGCCAGATGAGTGATTTGGCTGCGCTGGGGACCGCTCTTGATTTCAGCAAGCGAGAAGGATGCCGGGCGGGCGACCATTCCATCCACGGCCAGCCGCCAGTCGGCAAACCCTCCTTCCTGAAGGCGCTTGAACCCGTCGCCCAGTGGATCTACTGCGTTTGCGAACGGAGTCCTCGAAATCTGACTGGGATTGAACTCGCGAGCCAACGAATGGCGAGTGAGTAACCGCTGCGCCGCGTAGGTCAGGGTTTCGCCCGGACCGTAAAAGCCGACGCCATCGGGCGGGACCAGGTTATAGCGCTCGGCAACCTTCGCGGCCACGGCGAGCCCGGACGCGCTCGCAACTGCGACCACACCGCCGGTAATGAGTCTGCGTCGTGAGAGCTTATTCATGTTCGCGCCATAGGTCGGGCAGTGCGCCCGGTGATCATCGTTCGCATACGGCGACGGAATCCGGTAAGACAAACCATGAGGATGTGAACCAAAAAGAAGAGCACCAGAAACACAGAGACGAAGAAATGGATGGTGCGCGCGGATTGCTGGCCACCCAAAATCGCGACGGCGGCTGGAAATACAGAGGCGATGGCTGGGGACATGGCCAGGCCCGTCCAGATGACCAGTGGAAACAAAACGAAGATTACGAACAGATAGGTGAGCCGCTGAAGCACGTTGTACGACGATGCTTCGTCTTCACTGGCCGTCCGGAAGCGCACGTGTTTGGCAATTTCGACGGACAGCGTGCGCCATGAAAGGTCTGCGTGAGTGGGGAGTAAATTTCGACGGAAATGCTGATTAAGCAAGCCAGCGACTACGTAGAGTAAGCCAGTCAATACTGCGACCCAGGCGGCCTGGAAATGGAGATAACGGCTCCAACCGTTCTGGTCCGGAAGCACGTAGCCATATCCGGTTGGGACGGTTGATCTCGACGCTGGAATCGGCAGTTTGAAAAGCGGCGTGGTCAGCACATTGCCGGTTTCACCCCAATAGAACCGCGGGTGTGAGATGAGGATTTCAACTCCCGTGACAAGCAGGGCCAGGAAACAGAGCGTGGTGATCCAGTGGGTGATCCGAACCAAAGCTGAGTGCCGCGAATGATCGGTTGCAGCCGGCACGGCCGAAACAGATGTCGCTACCCAGACGGAATCGGCCATTTGCGAAATTGTAGCAACAAGCGATCGGCAGCGGTCATAGGCTGAAGACGTGTCACAGGCCGTAGAGGTTGCCACCAGCGCTGAGCAGTCTCTGTAAAGCGCGGTGCGTTCCAGTCTCAGAAGACTCCAACCGCAGTCCGCAAGTGAATCGCCGACTTCTCTCTGTTTCACCACAGTAGCGGTAATGTCAATCCCCTAGCTCCGCTACAATTACAAAGGGTTTCGACCTTATATGGCTAGCATCGTAAAGAGTAGGAAGAAAGCAGCGACTCCAAACCGCGCCCGCCGAGCCGCTGATGCTGTCGCTGTGAATACGACCATTGTCGAGCGCGGCAATCTCGAGCAGCGCTTCCACCGTGGCCGGGCGCACCGCGAGAACCTCAGCCGGGCCGCTCTCGGGGAGCTTGAGACCAGCAAACGGAAACTCGACGTTATCGGCATTCTCCAGGAATTCCAGAAAAACAGAGTGCCGGAACTTCTTCCGGTGAAGTATAAGCGGATGTCGGTTTCGCCTTTTGCCTTTTTCCGCGGCTCAGTTGGTCTGATGGCGGCCGACTTGGCCCGTCTTCCGCATACCGGCATCATGGTTCAGCTCTGCGGCGACGCCCATGTTCAGAACTTGGGTTCCTTCGCCGGCCCGGACGGCCGTCTCCTGTTCGATTTAAATGACTTTGACGAGACAATCGCCGGTCCGTGGGAATGGGACGCCAAGCGTATGGCCACCAGCATCGTGCTGGCGGGCTGGGACTCGGGTCATCGGAAGGCCGGATGCACCGAGGCGGTGGCGGCGTTCGGCGCGGCTTACCAGGCAGCCATCGCCGAACTGGCCGGTATGCCACTGCTCGCCGCAGCTCGACATCACACGAACCGGGACAAGTCGAAGCCGGTTTCAGGAGCGATCGCCCAATCGCGCCGTGCGCAGCCCTTCGATTTGCTTCAGAAATACACCACCACCGACGCTGCGGGCAGCGTCGTCTTCCATGACACGCGCCCGGATCTACGACGTGCTACGAGCAAGGAGAAAGCCGCTGTCCTGGCCGCCCTACCCGGATACCGGCAATCCCTTGCACCGGAGCGCCGCCATATTTTCGACTTTTTCCAACCAGTGGATGTGGCATTCAAGATTGTCGGCACGGGCAGCGTCGGCAGTCGCGACTGGGTGGTGCTCATGTTCGGCAACGGGCCTTCCGACGCTCTATTCCTACAAATCAAACAGGAAGTGGAGTCCGCCTACGCGGAGGCTTTGGGTCGGACCGGCCACGACCACCAAGGGCAACGCGTGGTCGACGGACAACGCCGCATTCAAGCTCTCTCCGACTTGCTGTTGGGCTGGACCACCATCGGCAAGTATCAGTATCTGGTGCGCCAGCTGAACGACCGCAAGGGCAGCATCGACATCAAGAAACTGAAAGGTGAAGGACTGCACGATTTGGCGACCGTCGCGGGCGAATTGCTCGCACATGGGCACGCCCGCTCTGGAGACGCGATTGAACTCCTGGGCTATATCGGAAACGGAGAGCGCGTCACGCAGAGCCTGATCGAATTCGCGCTCGGCTATGCCGACCTTGTCCGTAGAGATTTCGAGGTCTTTCAGAAAGCGATCGCACGAAAGAAGATCGTTGTCGCCGAGGACGCCGATGCGGCGCCTCCGGTCTTCTCGAAAGGCTAGGCGGATTTCACGGTCTCTTTGAAGCGATGCTCAGGCCGGGGAGCGCCTGGCTGGAAGGACTCCTGCCTGACGAATCCGACCGTGCCCGGAACGTGCTGAAACGCCTCGGCTGCGACGCGGCTTAACTGCTCGGGATCGCATTTCGCGCGAATGTTCACGGCGATTTCGTGTTCTGAGGCGGGCGAGGCTGTGAGGTCGCCCTCCACCTCGGGCTCCGCCTTATTTCTGCAGACGGAAGCTTCCACGTAACCAGTCGCGCAGCGATCCAGCAACTTCAGATGCATGATGGGCGCGTTGGCCCCGGTGAGCATAGCCTCGATCGCATCGAATAACGGGCCAGCCAGTGCGGCCGGCGTGAGTGGTTCCGCCAGGTTCACGGTTACCTGCCAGTTCAGCCAACCGAGTGTTGCTTCCGCCTCCGCATACAGCTTGTAGTCGATATCGTGAAGCAGCTTGCCGCCTGGCTCGATGGAGCCGCCCACCACTTCTGAAAGCCACGCCGCGACTCCGACGCCCGTCTTCGCGCTGAGCCTGCGAACATTGGTGAAGTCCTTCAGTGGCGGCGGCGATGGGAACAGATCGCCCTTGGTCCAACAGATCAGGTCGGCTTCCTCCAACTGCTCCCAGAACAGATACTGCAACTTCGGGTCGGCTTTCGAACCGCTCATTTCCTTCACTCGGGCTAGATCCACCAGGACCGTGTAAGGGGCGAGCCGGAATTCGGCGTGGTGGTATGCCTTGATGGGCTGCAACACGGTGGCCGAAATGTCAGTACAGCTTCCGACGGGTTCTATGAAGATTACCGCCGGCTCCAGACGCAAGAGCTGCCCTGCGGCTTCCATGAGTTCCGAGAATCGGCAACAGAAGCAAGCTCCGGTCACCTCTTCGGTGGACACGCCAGAACTTTCCGCCCATTCGGTATCGACCAGTTTCTCGCCCTGGTCGTTAGTGACAATTCCTGAACGAACGCCACGCTCCTTCAGGATCTGGGCAGCGCGCAATAGAAGCCGCGTCTTCCCCGCCCCAAGGAAGCCTCCCACTGGAACAATGATCGGCCTGGAATCCTCAGCCATGCTCGCCCCTTGACATCAACAGTGGTCCTTCGTGGCCGCGTGCGTCAAGACGTATCGTGCCGGCCACTTCACCGCCGTCGATCGCCAGCGCGGTGTCGAACAGGTTGACGCAAGGACAAATGTGTCTGGGAAGAAGATAGACCAGATCACCCACAGCTGGAACATCATTAGGGTCGCCCGTATCAATCGGAAGGTGCTCTTCGCTCGGCTTTAATGGGGTCCAATCCGGATGACCCAGAACGGTGCAGGTTGGCACACCGGCGTCGGCGGAAACGCTCTTATGGCCGGCATCGCAAGTGAACCGTTCGGATTTCGGATGACTGACTACGGTGGCGACGACCAAAGCAGCGGGACGAAGGCCCGGTATGGCTGCAAGCTGATTGAGGCTGGTGAGGTCGTTATAAACCAGCGTACCCGGTGAAACGCGATGCACGAACGCACCGTTTCGAAACGGCGCGAATGCCAGTGAACAAGGCATGGCCGGAGTTCCAGCGGTAATCACTTCGCCGGCGGAAACGCCGGCGCCAGCAAGAGCGTTAATCAAGATGAGCAATTGCACATACCCCTGTTCGGCATGCGATTGGCGCAAAACCGGATCGGGTTCCGAGATGTGGCCATCGTAGTAGTGCAGGCCGCGAAACTGGGCGCCGGCCAGCTTGGCCAGTTCCACCGTCTCTTGGATCAGCTGTTGGGGAATTCCCGTGCGGTCCATTCCCGGATTGACGTCGAGGAAGACGCCGACCTTATTACCCCTCCACTGTTGAACCTGTTCTGCGTTCTCCGCGAGCACCGAGATCGCCGCGCCCCGATATATCCCCGCTATCTCGAGCAGGCGCCGCGCATTGGCTCCGACCATTGGATACGCCACCAGAACGTCACGAGCCCCCGCTTCGCAAGTGCTCAGGAGTTCCAGCGTGGTAGCGCACTTGAACTGCTTCACGCCATTGGCGATCAGGCGCCGGACTATTTCGCCGGTCTTGGCCGTCTTCACATGGGGACGCCAGCGGTTGGCGTCGCCGTTCATGGCCTGGACGGTGGCGTGGATGTTGGTGTCGACGAATGAGGGATACAACAGCAGCGCCGGAGTTTGGACGCGACTGGGGTCGCGGACCCGGTAGGCATCAAGTGATGGAAGCTTGGCGCTCATTCGCCCTTCAGATTCTTATCGAAGAACTCGGTCATGCCTTCGTACATCGTCTTAAGCGCCGGTCCGCTGACACCGTGACTCTTCTGTGGGAAGAGCATGAAGTCGAACTGCTTTCCGGCCTTCTGTAAGGCGTTGCTCATTTGCAAAGAGTTTTGGAACAGCACGTTGTCATCTTCGAAGTTGTGGATCAGGAGAAGTTTGCCTTGGAGCTTGTCCGCAGCGAGCACATTCGAACTCTTGTCGAATCCAACCTTGTTCTCGCCCGGCAAACCCAAGTAACGTTCCGTGTAGATAGTGTCGTAGTTGCGAAAGTCTGTAACCGGGGCACCGGCAATGCCCGCTCTGAAGACCTCGGGCGCATGCAAAAGGGAGTAAAGGGTCATGAAGCCGCCGTAGCTCCAGCCATATATTCCCACCCGTTTCGGATCGGCCAAGCCCAAACTGATTAGCTTGTCGACACCAGCGCGTTGATCGGCCAGTTCGACGCGCCCCATTTCCCGATAGAGCGGCTCCTCAAACTGGTGGCCCCGTCCGGATGAGCCTCGATTATCCAGTTGCCAGATCACGTAGCCTTTCTGCGCCAGCACCTGCTGCAAACTGAGCCCTGTCCAGGAGTCGCGCACCACTTGCACACCAGGCCCGCCGTATACAAAGACCACCACCGGGTACTTCACGGACGCCTGGAACCCAGCAGGCTTGATCAGTTTGGCATAGAGCAGCGTTCCATCCGGCGCAGTCACCTTAACGAACTCCGAGGGAAGAATCGCATACTCGTCAGCGACTTTGCGGTCGGCGGCCCGGAACACCGCAACTTGCTTTCCGCCTGCGTCATGGAGCGTCGTCCGCGGCGGATTGGTCACGTTCGAATAAGTGTCTAAATAGTAAGGGCCTTGTCCGCTCGCATTGATGGAGTGGGTGCCGGGCTCTTTGGTCAACCGCTGCGGGTCGCCACCATCCAGCGAGACTTTGTAGAGGTGCTCTTCGAGCGGACTCTCGTGACTCGACGTAAAGTACACTTCCCGCTTTGCCTCATCCACGGCCACAACGCGCCTCACCTCCCAATCGCCGGAGGTCAGTTGACGAACAGGCTGGCCGCTGTCCGAGTACAAAAACAGGTGACGGTACCCGCTCGCTTCGCTTGCCCAGAGAAACTCATTCTTCTCCTTGAAGAAGTGCAAGATGTCAGTCACGTTGATCCAGGTCTTCGATTTCTCCGTAAGCACGGTACGCGCGGCGCCCGACGATGGATCGGCGAAGAGTAATTCCAATTGATCCTGTACCCGCGTAAGCCGCTCAACAGCGATGGTCTTGCTATCCGGCAACCAGTTCACGCGAGCGAGCAACGTATAGTCGGTGTCGCCGAGAGCCATCCACTTGGTGTGTCCGCCGACGGCGCTCACCACACCGAGCTTCACTTGGGCATTGGGCGTACCCGCTTGCGGATACCGTTCCGGCTCAGCGACCGCCCGTTCACCAAGCAGATCCGCTTGCGGATAGACGAATTCCTTGCTGACGTTGAACTGAAAATACGCGACGAACTTGGAATCGGGCGACCACCAGGAAGCGGTTCCCAAGTCCAGTTCTTCGGGATATACCCAGTCCAACTTGCCGTTCATTAAGGTCGGCGTGCCATCGTTGGTAAGTTGCATCGTCTTGCCGTCACTGATCGACAATACATAAAGATTGAAGTCGCGGCGGTAAAGAATACTCGAGCCATCGGGAGAAAGCTTCGGATCTTCCGCGTCGACGACAGCAGAGCCAAGCCGCTCGCTCTTGCCATCAGCGTGCACGACGAACAATTGGCCACCGGACGAAACAAGCAGATCCTTTCCATTGGGGAACCACTGCAGCGATGTTTCGGAGACGCGCCGGTTTTGCCAGTTGAACGGCTGCCCGGCGCTGCTGGGCTTCTTCGCGCTTTCCTCAAGCACACTCAGGTCGAACCATTCCTTAGCCTTACCGCCGGACGCATCGTAAAGAAACACTTTTCCGTGATCCCGATAGGCGAATGCCGCACCGTCCGGACGCCAAATCGGTGATGGCGCGGAGTTGCGCTGCTGCGACAGCATGTCGGCGATGGTGACGGGCTTCTTGGCTGCCCCGAGTGGAAGAACGCAGAATACGACCAGGCAACTGAGCGCAATGCGGGCGAGCATGATCTGAACAGTGCGGAAAATGGAACTCATGGCAAACTCCCAGTGTGCCAAATCCCTGCGGCGCGACCACACAACCGGTTGAAACCTCACTCCGCGAGAGATCCGTGCAGTAGCCGTTCGAGGTTCGTTTCTGCTGTCTCATACGTCAGAAGTCCAAAAGCCAATTGATCTGCCAAACCCACCAGCGCCGGAGGAACCTGGGTCAACAGGTTAAATATGTAACTCCACCGTCACGACAATCAGTGACGCATCGTCGTGAAAGTTACCTCTGCAGAAACGGGTCACATCTTCCAGAATTCGAGTGCGGATGCCTTGCGCTCCGAGGCTTCGTGCGGCTCGGGCCGAAGCGATCACCTGTTCATTGCCGAACTCTTCGTCTTGCTCGTTGGCTGCCTCGGTAACACCGTCGGTGGTCAGCAGCAGGCAGTCGCCGGGCTGCAGCGCGAACTGGCGCTCTTCATAACTCGACTTTGGGAAGAGGCCGAGGACCGTGCCGCCTTCGGTGAGGAGTGTCGCGTTGTCTCCGCGCAACACGATTGGCGGCGAATGGCCGGCGTTCTCAAAGTGGAGAATCAGTTTCTCAGCGTCGATTACGCCATAAAAGAAGGTCACGAACTTGCCCGGCGCAATACTGCCGCACAAGACCTCATTCAACTTGCGGCACAGCGCACCGGGGCCCGCACTTCCCGGGGCGAAGGCGCGCACCCCAGCCTGCAGGTTTGCCATCAGCAGCGCGGCAGTGATGCCTTTGCCGGAAACGTCGGCGATGCAGATGCCCAATTGACCGGGGCCGAGCGTGAGCACATCGAAGTAGTCACCGCCGACGGAGCGCGCCGGTTCCCACGCACAGGCAATCTGGAAAGGCTTTACCTGAGGAATCTCGCGCGGCAAGAGATGGGCCTGGATTTCGTGGGCGGTCCTCAATTCGGCATCGTGGGCTTGCAATTTGATCTCGCCGAGCGTGACCTGCCGTTCGAGCTGTCGGTTGCGCTCTTCGAGCTTGGCGCGTGCCTTGGCCGAGATGTAGATTGGGGCTCCCGTGACCAGCGAGAGAAACGTGCCGATCCGGATGTCGCTCCAGTCCAGGCTGAAGAGATGTTCCCTCTGGCCATACGCCATCCGGGATGCGACTGATGCGATAGAACTGGCGACTGCGGCGACCGGAAGCAAAATGCATAGATAAATGATCCAGTCCCAGGGGAATCGGCGCTTTCCAAAAAGGGGCACCGTGAGGTTTATCGCTGCTGTTGTGCAGTTCCCGATGATGAAGGTGAATAGAAAAGTCGCGATGGGGTGAGTACTGCCTGAGATCACCCAGAACACACCGGAAACAGCCACGGTGATGGCGAGGAAGACCAGCTGCATCCGCCAAAAACTGATGCCGAGAAGTGGCCGGAGTCGGGAGAATGGGTTGGGCGTCGGCATGAATCGGGGCATCCCCATTCTCTGCTATGGCAGGCCTAGGGCGATGCACTCTCGAGTTGCTTTAGTCACACTTGAAGGTCCGCTCCTTGGGAAGCGTTGAAGAATTCAAGATTATTGCCGTGGATCAACGCCGATGAATGCAGATCGTTTGATTCATCGAGCGTGCCGAGCACTCCCTCACGGTCGTGCCTCAGAAGGCTGAGATCGCGACTCGGCTAAGTCCGCTTGCACAGCGAGCGATTCGATTAAGTCCGGTTGTTGACGAGTCTGTGTGAGAACTCGGGACAGAGTAACGATCGACTGTACTGCATCTTGGGACAGGCTCGCTCTGTTCACGCGGCGAATAGGCTTGGGTTGACAAGAGTGGATTTCGTGATCGCCTTGGGACGGAGGCGCCTGTCCCGGTCGGCCTCGTCGTGGGTCCGCTCGCTGAGAAGCCGTGAAAAAATGGCTTTGCTTTTTACAAAGTACTTTGTAGTAGGAAGAAAGTGCCCGATAATGACGGTATGGATTCCTCCAGCCAGCCTGTATTGTTGGTCATCCCGGAGCAGCCTGAGCCATCCAAACCCAGTGAGCCCGACGGTCGGGTGAAACTGCGGCAGGTGAACCGAAGCCAGCTGACGATGGCGCAGATCGATGTGGAGCATCTGATCGACGAGCAGCATCCCGCGCGTGGCATCTGGGACATCTGCCAAAAGTTGGATGTGAGCCGCCTTGAAGCGGCGATACGTACCCGCGAAGGTGAAGTGGGGCGGGCAGCTTGGCCACCACGTTTGTTGATCGCGGTTTGGTTGTACGGCTACAGCAGCGGGATCAGTTCGGCGCTGGAACTGGAGCGCCAGATGGAATACGAACCGGGTCTGATGTGGCTCACCGGCATGGAAGTGATCAACCATCACACGTTGAGCGACTTCCGGATCGGCCATCGCGAGGCCTTGACAGTCCTGTTTACGCAGATGTTAGTGGTGTTGTCGGAGGCGGGGCTGGCGAAGATGAACTTAGTGGCGCATGACGGCACCAAGATCCGGGCGCAGGCCGGGGTCGATTCGTTCCGGCGCGAGGCGACGGTGCGTGGGAAGCTGGCGGAAGCGCGCCGGATGGTGGAAGAAGACCTGAACGGGGAGAGCGGCAACAAGCGTCAGCAGGCGGCGCAGCAGCGAGCGCGGCGGGAGCGCGCCGAGGTGGCGGTGGAGCAACTGAAGAACATGCAGAAGGCCGATGCGCGGGTCAGTATGAGTGAAGCCGAAGCGCGGCGGATGAAGCATGGCGACCACGCGATCGTGCCCAGCTATAACCTGCAGGTGAGCACGGATGCGGACTCGGGCGTCATCGTAGGCGTCGAGTTGAGTCAGTCGGCGGAGGACTCGCATGAGTTGCCGGGGGCGATGAAAACGATCGAGGAGAATCTGAACCGGAAGCCGGAGCAGGTAGTGGCTGACGGAGGCTTCACCAATCGCGCGATGATCGAGGAGATGGCGGCCAGCGGGATTAATTTCTACGGTTCGATCAAAGATCCGAAAGAGCGGTCGGAAGCGGCCATGAAGTCCCATGGCATCGATCCGAAGTTTGCCCCGCACTTTTTCATTCTGCAACCGGAGACCCGAACGGCGCAGTGCCCGGCCGGCCAGCAGCTGGCGTATCTGCGCCGCAACACCAAACGCGGCGATGTGTATGTAACCTATCGGGCCAGTGGCGCCGACTGCTTGGTGTGTGGTTTTCAAAAGCAATGCTGTCCGAACAACCCTGCCAAGGGACGTATCGTATCGGTTCGCGTGCAGGAAGGGGAGGCGGTCGCCCAGTTCCGAACGAAGATGGACAGCGACGAAGGGCGTCGTATTTACCGACGGCGGGGGCCTGTGGCGGAGTTCCCGTTGGCGTGCCTCAAAGAGCGAATGAAACTCCGCAAGTTCCGTTTATTCGGTATGGTCAAAGCCGGCATGGAGGCCACCTGGGCCAGTCTGGCGTACAACGTCATGCTCTGGATTCGACGGGTGAGGGGCGCCGCTACTGCCTCCGCCTAGTTGTCCATCGAATGCCGACGATGGCCGAATTTGCGGCTCTTTCCCGCTCGACAGGCCCCGATAAACGCGTGAGAGCAGTTGCCCGACTCAGAAGCGCCTCAAATTACCTGTATCTCCCGGGCATCGTCATTGGAACCCAAACCGGGCTCCACTCCCCGCATACGTACCATAAAGTCGCTCGGCTCACAATTCTTCACGGCTTCTGACGCTCGCGGTTCTGTGCTGGAGTTTTCACACGGATTCTGACGCGATTATCCGTTGAGGGTCCAGCCCTTGCGGTAGGTGCGTTTCAGCCAATCGTTCGCTTCGGCGTCGTTGGTGATGTGACCCGTTGCCGGGTCGTACTCCAAGCGCTTGCCGGCTTGATGAGCAACGAGGCCGAGCAGCATCTGCTCCATCATGGTGCTGGAATAATCGAAGTCGCAGTGCGTTTTGGTGCTGGTGCCGTGGGTCTCGGAGTTGTTCTTACCTTTGCAGGCGTCGATCCAATCCAACTGGAAGAGGCTGTTGCTCAGGTTCGGGGTATGGCCCTCTTTTTCGGCCGCGAGGATTTGCTCGACGTCGGTGTTCGGCAGACCGAGCGCGGCGGGCAGGCCGTTCGGCATGAACTGGACGACCGGGAACCCGGTGGCCGTCGGCTCGGGGTTGGGCCAGGCGGTGAAGCCCGGCGGGAGCGGCGGGGCACTGTGCGCAGCCTGCTGCGTTTTTGGGCGCGGCATTTGGGTGACTTGCCCGGTGCCTTGGACCAGCGGCAATACGTCGCTCTTCGAGCGGTGCTTGTAATAGGTGAGATCGCCATCGTCGTTGTTGGGAATGATGGTGCGGGTGGTGAAGTCGGCCAAAATGCTGCCCTTGGTACCTTCGAAAATGACGCCGTTGCCGATCTTTTGAATGTTGATGTAGTCCTTGGGCGGATTGGGTTTGAGCCCGCCCTGATACCACACCACCGTCACCGGACCGCGCCACTGGTTGGCGGCGTGCTCGAAAGAGACTTTCAGTTTGACCGGCGTGATATTGGGATTGAACTTGTCGCTGACTTCCTGATCGACCTCGATCGAGGTGGGCGCACCGGCATCGATCGCGTTCCACAGCAGGTCCATGGTATGTGCGCCCATGTCGCCCATTTGGCCCACACCGAAGTCGCGATACATGTTCCAGAAAATGCAATTCATGCCGCTGCCGCCGCCGAAATACTGCGGGCTGTAGGGATGGTAGGGCGACGGGCCGATCCACTGTTCGTAGTGCAGCGAGGCGGGCACCATGCCTTCGCCTTGCGGGTACCCTGGGCGTGGAAGCTGCCGGGAGTCCCAACCGTACACTGTTTTAAGATCGCCGACGGCGCCATCCAGAACGAGCTCGCGCAGACGCTCGAAATTCGGGTAGGCGTGCCGCTGGGTGCCATGTTGAGTGGCGATCTTTTCGCGATTCTTGAGATAGGTGGCGCGCAGCGTGCGCACTTCATCGACCGTCATGCCCATGGGCTTTTCGCAGTAAACATGCATGCCGCGATTCATTGCCCAGTTGGCAATGAAGGCGTGATGATGATCGGCTGAGCAGATGATAACGGCTTCGATATCCTTCTGGTCGAGCATACGGCGCCAATCGGAATAGACCTTGGCCTTGGGAAAGATTTCGAGCCCTTCTTTGGTGCGAAGGTCGTTGATGTCGCACAGCGCGACGACGTTCTCCTTGAGCATTACGTTGTAGTGCGCTGTTCCGCGGCCCCACACGCCGACCAAGGCAATGTTGAGACGGTTGCTGGGCGTCGTGTCACCGCGCAGCAAACCGCTTCGCAGAATCGTCAATCCGCCCGTAGCGGCGGCCGTCTTTAGAAAATCGCGTCGTTGCATAGTTCATCCTTCGCTACATGGCATATCACTTTTGAAGGGAAGGCGCAATAACGGGAACCGTGGAGCTTGCCTGGAGGCGAGGCTTGGCCCTATACTTGGCGGAGTTTGGAAGGTTGCTGAAAAGGCCGGGATCCGCTCGCTTTACGCGCGCGGTTCGGTGCTCCAGTAAGGAGGCCGGGGTGGGACTGAATCTAGAGAGTCTATTGACGGGTGATGTGGTTGTGATTCGGTGCCAAGGCCGTATTGTCCTGGGCGCCGAGATTGACACCCTCCAGGCCGAGTTGGATCGACAGACCAAGCTCAGGAAGAGGGTTGTTCTGCAGCTGGCGGAGACCGATTACATTGACAGTTCCGGAATGGGAACGTTGCTTCGCCTGTCCGGCGCGCTGCGGTCCGTTGGCGGGGATGTCAAACTGTGCCAAGTATCAGCGTTTGCGTTGCGGGTTTTTGAAGCCACAAACTTGCAGAGCTTATTTTTGATGTACGCCTCGGAGACAGAAGCGATCGAAGCATTCTCCATGGCGGCACGGCTACCTAAGGAGGCACTTGCCGTAGCTCGAACCAAGATCCTGTGCATCGACACGTCCAGGGATCTATTGGCCTACCTGAACGCGCTATTGAAGCGCCCGGGTTATGAAGTCACTACGACGCAATACCTACGAGAAGTGACGATGCTCGTAACTGCCTTACAGCCCAGCGTGGTGATTTGCGGCCCAGGAATGCTAGGGTTACCAGGCGCCGAGGCGGCGGTTGAAAAGCTTCAGCGATGCGGACCTAAGCTGCGGGTTCTGCATCTTCCCTCAGGTTTTTCCAGCGCTGATGCGGGGCATGCGGGAGCGGACCTGGTAAGCCAAGTGCGGTCGCTACTGACCAACTAGCTGCCGTCGCGCCCGATCACCAGATCTGAACACGGTCCGCAGGGGCGAGGTAAAGCTTCTGTCCTGGTTGGGGATCGAAGGCCGAGTACCAGGAGTCGATGTTCCGGACGGTGTCGGCGCGGAACTGCGCAGGGGCATGTTCGTTGGTCAGCACTTGCTGCCGGAGAGGGGCTTCACGCATCTTCGATGCCCAGTTCTGTCCGAAGGCAATGAAGAACTGCTGGTCGCCCGAGAAGCCGTCCTGGGCGGGTGGGGCCTTGCCGGAAAGTGAAGCGTGATAGCCGTCGTGGGCAGCAGAGAGCCCAGCGACGTCGGCAATGTTTTCTGCAAGCGTCTGACGGCCGTTGACGGAGAGGTCGGGGAACGGTTTATAGGCGTCGTACTGCGCAGCGAGTTTTGCGGTTGCTGCGTCGAAATGCGCGAGGTCCGCGGGCATCCACCAATTGCGCACGCGCCCTTTGGAGTCGAATGCACTGCCTTCGGTGTCGAAGGTGTGGCTTATTTCGTGTCCAATGACGGTTCCGATGGCCCCGTAATTGGCGGCCGCCGGAGCTTGCGGATCAAAGAACGGTGGCTGAAGAATGGCTGCCGGAAAGTTCAGCGCATTCTGTAGCGGGAGATTTACGGCGTTCACCGTCTGGGGCGTCATGGACCATTCCTTGCGATCAACAGGGTGGCCCAGACGCTCGACGGAGCGACGGTAATCAAATAGGCCACCGCGCCAGACATTGCCGAAAATGTCGTCCGGCTTGACTTCATAGGCGGAGTAGTCGCGCCAGGTTTCCGGGTAGCCGATCCCCACATAGAGAGTGGTGAGCTTGGCTTGGGCTTCCGCTTTTGTGGCCGGGTCCATCCAGGAGAGCGATTCAATGCGCTTTTGGAAAGCAGCGACGATGTTCGCAACCATTGCTTGGGCCTCGGCCTTCGCCTGGGGCGGGAAATAGTGCCGGGCGTAAATCTGGCCGACCGCGTCGCCGAGCATGGCGTTGACCAGTGCGACGGCGCGCTGCCATCGAGGGCGCTGCTCCGGCGTGCCGGAGAGGACCTTGCCGGCAAAAGCGAAGCGCTCGTCAGCGAGCGTTTTCGGCAGCACTCCGGCATCGGCCTCGATCAGGTGAAAAGCCAGCCAGTCCTTCCAGGTTTCGACCGGCGTGGAGGCGACCAAAGCGGACTCGCCGACGAAGGCGGTTGGCTGCCAGACGATGAAGCTAGCCTGTTTGCCGAGACCGGCAGCGCGGAAGTACTCGTTCCAATCGAGGCCGGGGGCTTTCGCGGCAAAGTCCGACTGCTTCCAGCTGTTGTTGGCTTTGTGGATATCTTCGTTGTCTGCCAAACTGATGTGTTTTTCCGCGATGGCATGTTCCAAGTCGAATATTCGCTCCGCGCGGGCTTCGGTGTCGGTGAAGCCCGCCAGCTTGAGCATGGCGGAGATGTGGGCCTTATATTTGGTGCGGAGATCGCGCATGCGGTCGTTGTCGGCCAGGTAGTATTCGCGATCGGGTAACTGGAGTCCGCCCTGCAAGAGATAGGCGGCGTAGTGATCGGAATCGTTAAAGCCGGGCGCGACCCACAGGCCGAACAGATTCGGCGTGTGAAAGTTGGTGTTGTTGAGCGCGTCAACGTCGGCTCGCAGGCTTTCTCCCAAGGCCCGGGCCAACTCG
Organism: uncultured Acidobacteriaceae bacterium; assembly: GCA_963771305.1. Lineage (GTDB taxonomy): Bacteria > Acidobacteriota > Terriglobia > Bryobacterales > Bryobacteraceae > CAJCIT01. The sequence goes on along the minus strand of CAVYTS010000026.1, from coordinate 510,233 downwards.
TTCTGGTTGTGGATGCCGGCGATCGATTTGAGGTGAGAGCTAAGCGGGGCGATGCCCTTCGCCTCGATGGCCGCCTCGTCCATGTATGAGTTGTAGAGTGCGGCGATCTTGCCGTTGTTGGAACCGGCAGGCGCCCCGGTCTTGGCTGCCTCCTCAATCAGTTCACGGGTCCGTTGATTGCTCAGATCGTCAAGGGTGGAAAAGACCCCAACGCCTCGGCGATCCGGCGGAATCTCGGCACGTTTCATCCATGCGCCGTTAGCGTAGAGATAGAAGTCGTCGCCCGGCTTGACGGCCCTGTCCATGTTGGCGACGACGATGCCATGCGTATCCTGCTTGGGCGCGTCTGACGTGCTCTGCGGCTGCGCGGCAAGTAAAGAGAGGCCAATGAGGCCGCACGCTGCAGCGGTCGCGAGGGTGATTTCCGAGGACTTCAGATTGACTCTCATGCGCGATTCTCCAAAGGATGCGCGGAAGCGCTTAGGACTTAGGCGTGCCAATTGACGCAACCAACCGAAGAGCGTATCACGGGGCTGGTGTTTGCATGGTCCGAAGTGAGATGAACGATTGATCGCCAAGAACTATTTTGTGGACACCGGTACGATGCACGCGAAACTAGCGGCGTCGTTCGTATCGCCGGTTCCCTGGTAGTGCGCGACCTTGGGAAAGGCGCATAGGGGCCGAGTCATCTTGACGCCTTTCGAAGGTTCCTTTGGATCGCCTCCGATCCTACCGGTGCCGATGATCTGATCGGGCGCGATACCTTGCGTGACCCAACGGTCAAGAGCGAGGACAACATCGTGGTCGGGATCCTGAGGCCATACTGCGGGGTCGGCGATATCGTCGTTGCCGAAGTGGTTCGGCCCGACGCCCGCTGCACAGTGGCCCATGCCGGGAACCATGAAAAGACGGTAAAAGCTCTGCACGGGCTGCGAGGAGTCGCTGCGCGGGTCGGGGAACTGCCTCAGAAAGGATTGAACGTTCTCGTAGTAGGCGATGGAGTCACGCGGAGCGATGGCGCCGTCACCCCAACCGTGATACTGAATCAGCTTGCCGCCGTGTGCACGGAAGCTGCGGAGATCCGGGTTGTAAGAATTGATGACGGGTCCGGCCTTCTCGTCGGCGAACTTCAGATCGCGATCGAGATCGATGGTCCGCCAATCCCACTTTGGGTTTTCGTAAACGGCGTCGGCGAAGAGGCTGTTACCGAAATGCGCCTGGACTCCACCCGTAATCCAGATTCGCCAGCCGGTGGGATCGGCCTCGGTGCCCGGTTCGTAGCCAGGATAGATCTGCTGGCCGGTACGAGGACTCACGGGCCCTCCGTATATCTTGGCGATGGCCTCGACCTGCGCTCCAGTCAGGCATTCCGGCCCATCCGCGCCGGCGCACTTGAGAACGGCGGGATCGAAGTGACAAGCGCGCGGATCTTCGAGAAGGCCGTCTTTTACTCCGTCGAGTTTGTCGCATTTGGCCAGCACAGCCTGCTGAACCAGTTGCAGCTTGGCGACAGGCAGAAGCGCCGCCGGGTTGCTGCCGAGGGCAACCTCATTCCAAACGAAGCCTGTAAAGTGCCGGGTCCAGTTGTTGGCGGGAGCACCCGCTACGATGCCATCGAAATCCTCCGGAAAGCGTTGCGCTTCCATGAGGGCCTCGCGCCCACCATCCGAGCAGCCTTGAAAGTACGATTTTGTGGCGGCTTGCCCATAATAGGCGAGAAGGATGGCCTTAGACTGCAGCGCCGTTTGGTGCACGGCGCGGTAGCCGAAATCGATCAGCTTCTCGGGGTGACCAACGGCAAAGCTGGCGTCGGGTGTTTGAGAAGTTGTCGAGTGCCCATCGTCGGTGGCGGCCGCGGCGTAACCGCGCGTTAGCGGTGTGACGAGATCCCAGGACGGAATGCCGCCCGCCCAACCGCCATTGCCGCGCTGCTGATATTTGCCATTCCACGCAGCAGCCGGCGGCAACCACAGCTCAAAGTTGATTTCGGAATCGGAAGAGGGGCGAGCGATGCCACGCACCTCGCAATGCGCAGGAACGGTAGTGGGAGGAAGCGGGAACCACGACCAGGGCTGGGGCTTCAATGGCGCCGCCGCCACCGCGATGGCCGAAACGACGGTGGCCTGATCGAGCCGGAGCGACGTCAGGCTCTCACACGGCTGTTGCGCATATCCAGCCTGGATGCACCATCCGAACGAGAACAGGAAACGGACGGCGATTCGACATACTTCGACTCGCATAACGGCTCCTTCTTGAGCAGCAATTCAAATGACAGATTAGCGCTTGTCTGGACCTTTGGCCGGGCCTTTTGCGCTGCCGGAGCCTTTACCGGAAGTCTTGCCAGTGATCCAATTGATGAGCGCTTCAGGCGGATTCACAAAGAGAAAAATGAAGAACCCGGCGGCCAGCGCGAGACCGATCATCAGCAGAATGTCAGCAAACGTAAACGGCAATAGGTTTCCTTGGCCATGACTGCGGGGCCATTTGCAGGTTAGCGCATCCGTGCAACGGCAAAGAGTCCTCGCTGCGTTCGCGCCGAAAAGCGATAGAGATATTATCTAAGCGGGCTTAGGATGCCCGAACGTAAGCGCGACCACGGACGTCGCTTCAGGTTTCGAACTGTTCTGGACCTCGGGCTTCGAAGCGGCCATCCGATGGCAACTGGCTATGAGACTGGTGGGCTGATCCCTGAGGAGGGACATCGAGATGGGAAGGTTGGCGATAGGCATTTGTCTGACGTTGTCGTTGGCGACGTTTTCGTTTGCCGCAGACGCACAGAACGCGTGCAAAGGCGATCCGAATAAGTGGCAACAGGTCTTCGACGGCAAGGACCTGACCGGCTGGAAGCACGTGGGTCCCGGCCATATGACCGTTGAAGACGGGCTAATCCATACGCACGCCGGCATGGGGTTGCTCTACTGGACCGGCGGCCCGATCTCCAATTGCGTGGTCCGCGTTGTGTTTCAGATGCGCGATGAGAACGACAACTCAGGGGTATTTGTGCGCATTCCCCTTGAGCCCCGAGAACAGTGGATGCCGGTGAACTACGGCTATGAAGTGCAGATTGACAACCACCCCGAGCGGGGCAACGCCGCCGGAAGACGATACGCACTCCACAGGCATGCTTTATTCACTCACCAAGCCGCTCGCGACGGCCTGGAAAGCGGGGCCGGAGTGGAACACGATGGAGATCACACTGGACGGCCCACGCACGATCGTTGTGTTAAACGGCGTGAAGGTGACGGACTACAAAGAAGGCGATCCGGTGCCAGAAAAGAAGCTCAGCTTCGAACCGGAGCGCGGCCTTCGTCCGAACCTTGGCTGGTTTGGATTGCAGAATCACAGCGACAACGACATTGTGTTCTTCAAGGAAGTCGCGATCAAGCCACTAAAGAAGTGAAGAGGAGAGCTTTGTGAAAAACGACCCTTCGCGCCGCGAACTCTTTCAGACGGGCGCAGCTGCCGCGGGCAGTCTGCTAGCGGCTAGAACGATTCGGCTGGATGCGGCCGACGCCCGAGGCAGGCCAACAGCCTGTGGCGCCGAGCGATCGCATTCGGTTCGGCCAGATCGGCATTGGCATGCAAGGATCAGGCCTGCTGCCGAATGCCATTTCGCTGCCGGGTATTGAGTGCGTAGGCGCAGCTGATCTATATGACGGCCGCCACACGCTGGCGAAAGAAATTACCGGCAACCCAAACCTCCCGACAACCCGTCATTACCAGGAATTACTGGATCGGAAGGACATCGACTGCATTGTTGCGGCCGTGCCCGATCACTGGCACATGCGTGTGGTCGTGGATGCCTGTAACGCCGGGAAAGACATCTACTGTGAGAAGCCGATGTCGCATACCGCCGAGCAGGGTTTCGTGATGGTGGAGGCGGCCAAGAAAAACAACCGGATTGTGCAGATTGGGTCGCAACGGGTCAGTTCCGTGCTTTGCCACAAGGCCGCGGAGTTGTACAAAGAGGGGGCGATCGGCGATGTAGAGATGGTGGAACTCAGCCTGGGCCGCAACGATCCGACCGGTGCCTGGGAATATCCGCCACCGTTCGACCTTTCCCCGCAGAACCTGGATTGGGATACCTGGCTGAACGACGCGCCGAAGATTCCGTTCAACAAGTATCACTTCGCTCGCTGGCGCTGCTGGAAAGAATACGGCACGGGTGTAGGTGGCGATTTAATGGTCCACCTGCTGAGCGGAATGCAGGTGACGCTTGGCTGGAACGAGCCGCCTCGATCGGCTCAGGCGCTGGGAGGCATCTTCCGCTGGAAGGACGGCCGCAATATGCCGGACCTTCACACCGTCCTGTTCGACTATCACGGAGTACCCGTCTACGTGCGGCTCGGCCTGGGCACGGAGACGCCTGAACTGGCTCGCTATATGGGCCCGAAGGGCATTCTTGATACGTCTGAGTTCGACATCCGCTACTCGCCCCAATTAGGCGTGGATACGGCGCCCAGCTATTACACGTCGAGTTTCCCCCAGAAGATGCGCGACGAATACATGAAGCAGTGGAACGCCGAACACTACATCGTGCCCGGACAGGAACCACTGCTGGAAAGCACCATCTACAAGGGCAATGATTGGGACGACGTTAGGCCGCATCTGTGGAACTTTTTCCAGGCCGTAAAATCGCGCAAGCCGGTAACCGAGGACGCGGTGTTCGGCAACCACGCGGCCATCGCCTGCCACATGGCTAATGAATCCTATTTCCGGAAGAAGCCGGTGTACTGGGACGCGGCAAACCATACGATTACGAGCTAGAGACCCGAGTTGCTGAATGAAGTCGAATGGCTTCACGGCGCCAGTTGCGTCTGGGTCCATGCGCGGACTATATCGACGAACGTCGCATTCTCAAGTTACTACCGGGCGACCTAGACTTCGGAGAAATGCGAATCTTTTTAAGGTAACCGCCTCTCAGCGCTCTACGTCTGGTTTCAGACGAGACGCCCGGCCGCAATCTACTAAAATCGTAAGAAGCATTTCTTTCGCGAACTTGGGAGTGGTCTAGCCCTTTTCCGCGGAAATTATTAATCGGTTCAAGGCGGGGAGTTAGAACGGCCGATCCGGCGAAGTAGTAGCAAATAGTGCACTCAAAGTGCAGAAGAGGATAGTGAATGCGTACTTCCGAGGTGTTAGGCGCGTGGGGAAAAATCCTGCGCGGAGAAGCCCCTTCCCTTTCCATCGAGATCACGCGTGAGTGTCCGCTGCGATGTCCGGGTTGCTATGCGTACGATGACGGGCATTTGGGCGGTGGCGTGACACTGAGGGAGTTGAACGATCGCAAAGGACAAGAGTTGGTCGATGGAGTTCTGGAGGTGGTCGACCGGCTGAAGCCGCTGCATTTGTCGATTGTGGGTGGCGATCCGCTGGTTCGATACCGGGAACTGGAGCAGATGGTTCCCTTGCTTCTGGCGCGCGGAGTCCATGTACAGATTGTGACCAGCGCCTTTCGAACATTTCCGGTGGAGTGGAGTGCGCAGCCGGGGCTCAGCGTGGTGGTCTCAATCGACGGTTTGCAACCTGAGCACGACGTCCGTCGGACGCCGGCTACATATGAGCGAATACTGAAGACTACGGAAGGGCGCAAGATCACGATCCATTGCACGGTAACCGGCCAGATGATGAAACGCCCCGGTTACCTGGACGAGTTCCTGAAGTTCTGGACGGAGAAGCCTGCCGTCAAGAAAGTATGGTTTAGCCTATTCACTCCGCAAATCGGAGACGACATGCCGGAGATGCTTTCGCCCGCCGAACGGAAGCAGGCGATTGCCGACATGCTGGAACTGCGCAAGCGCTACCCGAAGCTCGACATGCCGGAGGAACTGATTCGGCAGTTTGCGAAACCGCCATCGAGTCCGGCGGACTGTATCTTTGCGCAGACCACGAAAACCGTGTCGGCGGATCTTCAAACCAGCATTACGCCCTGTCAGTTCGGCGGAAAACCCGATTGCCAATCCTGCGGCTGCATCGCCTCGATGGGTCTGGCGGCGATTGCCGATCATAAAATCGGCGGCGTCTTACCGGTAAAAACGATTTTCGATGCCTCGATTCGGATTGGGCGTCGCCGGAGCCGGTCGAAGGACTTGTTGCCGGCGCCACATCGGGAAGAGCAATTTCCCATTCTGCAGTGAGGAACTGACGGCCGCTACCCCTCATGCCTTCAGGACATTTTCTCGGAACTTCGCACATTTTGCGTCGTAATCACTGTTAGGCACGTATCAGTGTCCAGAAAGACCCGTGAACCGAGGCAGCTATGGGCTCGTCAAGCAATCAGTTCAAACACGTTTTGCGCAGGCTGGTGCGGTCACCGCTGTTTACCGGCATGACGCTGCTGACGCTGGCGATTGGGATCGGAGCGAACACCGCGATCTTCAGTGTCATCGAAGGCGTTCTGCTGAAGCCCTTGCCGTACCCGCATCCTGAGGAGCTGGTTGGTCTTTGGCACACAGCGATGGGGCTCAACATCCCGGAACTGAACATGTCGCCCTCGTTGTACTTCACCTATCGCGAGGAAGGCCGGACGTTCCAGGACGTCGGCGTTTGGCAGGGCGACTCGGTGAGCGTTACGGGACTAGCCGAGCCCGAACAAGTGGATGCGCTCAACGTGTCCGAGGCGGTGCTTCCCATACTGGGCGTTAAGCCCCTACTCGGCCGCACGTTTTCGCACAAAGACGATACTGCCGGCAGCCCGGAGACGGTAATGCTGGCGTACGGTTACTGGCAATCGAGATTCGGTGGCGATGCGTCGGTGATTGGACGCAGAATTATGGTGGACGGCGCTGCTAAAGAGGTGATTGGCGTTTTGCCACAAAGCTTCCGATTCCTAGACCGCAAGCCTTCCTTGGTGACACCGTTCCAGTTCGATCGCCCGAAGGTGACCCTGGGGAATTTCAGCTATCAGGGAGTAGCGAGACTCAAGCCAGGCGTAACTCTGGCGCAGGCGGATGCTGATGTGGCGCGGATGCTGCCCATCGACAACCGCAGGTTTCCACCACCTCCCGGATTCAGCGCGAAGATGTTCGAGGACGCTCGCATCGGTCCGAACGTGCGGCCCTTCAAGAAGGATCTGGTGGGGGACATCGGGAACGTACTCTGGGTGCTGATGGGGACCATCGGCATGGTGCTGCTGATTGCATGCGCGAACGTGGCGAATCTGTTGCTGGTGAGAGCTGAGGGACGGCAACAGGAGCTAGCCATTCGCGCTGCGTTGGGAGCGGGATCGGGCCAGATTGCTCGCGAACTGCTTTTGGAGAGCGTCACGCTGGGGCTGATGGGTGGAGCGTTGGGACTCGGGTTGGCGTACGGCGCCCTCAAGTTCCTGGTGAAGATGGGCCCGGCGAGCCTGCCCCGGCTGGACGATATCGAAATCGACTTGAACGTACTGCTCTTTACGCTGGCGATTTCGCTGGTCGCCGGTGTGCTGTTCGGACTGATTCCTGTCTTCAAATACGCCGGGCCGCAATTAGCGGGAACGTTGCGTGGAGGAGGTCGGACCCTGAGCCAGAGCAGGGAACGACACCGCGCCCGAAGCACTTTGGTGGTGGTGCAAGTGGCGCTCGCGCTGGTTTTGCTGATCAGCTCCGGGCTCATGATTCGAACATTCCGGGCGTTAAGACAGGTTCAGCCCGGGCTTTACGGATCCGGAAGCCGTGCAATTGCTGACCGTGTCAATACACGAGGCGCAGGTGAAGGAACCGGAGCGGGTGCTGCGCATGCAACAGGACATGCTCGAGAAGATTGAAGCTATCCCCGGCGTCACGTCGGTTGCGATGGCCAACGCTGTTCCGATGGATGGCGATGGCTGGAGTGATGTCATCTTCGCAGAGGGTCACGCCTATTCCGAAAACCAGCTGCCTGCCATCCGGCGATTCCGATTCGTTTCCCCCGGCTACTTCAAGACAATGGGCTACCGCCTAGTAGCCGGCAGGGACTTTACTTGGAACGAGGTCTACAACCGAAACCCGGTGGCGGCGGTTTCCGAAAGCACGGCCCGTGAATTATGGCACGATCCTGGATCGGCGCTCGGAAAACGGATTCGGGAGAACAAAGAGAACTCGTGGCGTGAAGTGATCGGCGTTGTCGGCGATGTGCGCGACGACGGCCTGAACAAAAAGGCGGCAACAATGATCTACTGGCCCACCCTCATGAAAGGCTTTGAGGACGGTAAGGGGGAATTCATTCGACGCACGTTGACTTTTGTCGTCCGGAGCAATCGCACTGGATCGGAGAGTCTCCTGAAGGAGGTCCGGCAGGCGGTGTGGGCGGTCAACCCCAACGTCCCGGTTGCCGATGTGCGGACGATGGGTGAGATCTACACGAAGTCGCTGGCTCGCACGTCGCTGACGCTGGTGATGCTCGGCATTGCGGGCGCGATGGCGCTGCTATTGGGCGTGATTGGCATCTACGGCGTCATTTCGTACTCGGTATCGCAGCGAACGAGGGAGATCGGTATCCGGATGGCGGTAGGCGCAAGGCAGCAGGAACTGACGCAGATGTTTGTCCGGCATGGATTGGTGCTGGCGGGCATTGGCGTCGCGTTCGGGCTGGCGGTGGCATATGGCCTGACGCGCCTGATGACTTCGCTCTTGTTCGAGGTAAGTCCCTCGGACCCGCTCACCTATGCGGCGGTTTCAGCAGTCTTGGTCGCGGCAGCGGTAGTGGCAAGTTACCTACCGGCACGCCGCGTTTCGGCCGTGGATCCGGTTGAAGCTCTACGGGCTGAGTAAGGCCCGACGGCGTTAGCTGCTGAGCCGGACGGCGTATTCGATTGCCTTCAACAGGCTGGTGGTTGAAGCAACGCCCTTGCCGGCGATGTCGAACGCAGTGCCGTGATCGACTGAGGTGCGGACGATGGGCAAACCCAATGAAATATTCACGCCTCCGTCGAAGTCGAGCAGCTTGAGCGGAACGTGTCCCTGATCGTGGTACATGCAGACAATTGCATCGAATTGCTTCCGGCGAGCGGCCAGGTAGAAAAGAGTGTCCGGTGGGAACGGACCGCTGACGGGAATGCCTCGAGCGTTGGCCCACTCCACAGCGGGGCGTATTTCGCGAGTCTCCTCATCACCGAATAGGCCGTTTTCCCCGGCGTGGGGATTGAGGCCAGCCACGGCGATGCGGGGGTTTGCTTTCAGGCGGCCCACCGCGCCTGCTGTTAAACCTATGATGGTCTGAATCCGCTCCCGTTTGACGAGCGCGATCGCTTCGCGGAGCGAGACGTGAGTGCTGACGTGCGTCACGATGAGATCGTCGGACGCTAGCATGATAGTGACGTCCTTTGACCCGCAGAGGGCACCAATCAGTTCCGTGTGGCCAACGAAATCAGGGTCGGACAACTGCGTCGCTTCCTTGTTCATCGGGAGAGTAACCACCGCGCCAATCTCGCCGGCAATGGCAGCCTTGGTTGCGCGGACAACATATTCCCGGGCTGCCGCGCCGGATTCGCGGCTGAGCTTACCCGGCGTAACGTCGCTTTCAGCCATCAAGCCGATATCGATAACGTTGAGATTTCCTCGAACGAGATCGGTCGGAGACGACGTGACGCGGACCTTTACGCCATAGCCGAGTAAATCGTTGTAATAGCGAAGAACGGCGGAATCGCCATAGGCGGCGAAGCGCTGGCTGATCAGACCTTCAGCAAAGGACTTCAGGAGGATCTCCGGGCCGATACCGCTCGAGTCGCCGATGGTGATTCCCAGCCGAATATTCATAGGTCGGTTCGTGTGGCGGCACGTTGGAGTTGCGCCAATAAATCAAGGTCTCCGAAGCCGCCGGCCTTAGTTACCAACTGCCACGGCCCGACTCGCGAAACCGGAACCCCGGCTGCCACTTCGCCGATCGGCTGAATCACCCGGACGTTCAGAGCTTTCAAAAGCGCGACGACCGAATCGCCTCCCAATATAACCAACGTTTCGAAGGGCTCCTGTTCGAGTCTCTCACGCACCGCGTGGGCGAGTTCACGGGCGAAGGCTTGTGCGGTTTCCGATTTGCTTTCGAAGTTCATAATTGCCCAGCCCTCACTCGGACGAATTCGGCGTACCTGTTCCTTCGCGACGGGGTGCAGGCTTCCATTTACGATAAGGCATCGGGGAAATAAACGGATCGGTTCCTGGGGCGACGAGTCAAGGCCGAAGTGGTGGGCGATCCCGCGGGCAACGCTGGCGGGTCCGGCCAGTATCGGGAAGGGGCACATTTGAAGTGCTGCTTCAATGACCCGTGCTATGTCGTCGTCTGTGGAGGCGTCGACAATCGAAGCCCTCACGAGCGGCGGCTGTTCACTCCCGCCCATGAAAAGCCGAGACGAATCTCGGCTCAGCAGGCTGACAGCCTGCGCCACGTTTTCGGAAGAAACCCGGAAATCCGGGTGAAAGAGAGCGGCAACGGTACTCTTTGCAACCGGGTTTAGAGCATCTGAGGCGAAGTCCGAGAGGTGTACCGGGACGCCGTGAACCCGCAATTCTCCTTGGACGACCGTCCGCCCCATGGCGGGATAAGCCGGCAGAAAAATGAGTTGACGCTCCGGATAGGCGTTAGCGAGAGCTGCCAATTCAACCCCGATGTTTCCGCGCAGAGTTGAGTCGGTCTTCTTGTAGATCAACTCCGGCTGTCGACTGCGAATGCAGCTCAGGATCTTGTCCCCGGCTTCTTGAGCGCCCAGGTGCCGCGTTTCGGTGTCGATGACACCACAACCCACGAACTCGGTATCGGCATCAAGGAAGACAGGCGCCTGCAGGAGCGCGCCAACTTCCAGCGCCCCAGTGACATCGTCGGCAAGGGCGAGAACATTCATAGGGAGAAACTACACTTTACAACCCTTTCTTCCCGGCCAGTCGAAACTGAGACTTGCATTCGGCGCCGCTCTATGGCAATCTTCCCATAAGGGCTTTATGGGAAATGAAAAGACCGGTGATCTGCTGCAAGGCACGCTCGACATGCTTGTCCTAAAGACGTTGACGAGTGGGGCGAAGCACGGCTACGCGATCGCCGAATCCATTCATCAGCGCTCCGATGACGTGCTGCGTGTGGAAGAAGGCGCACTTTATCCGGCGTTACACCGCTTGGAATTACGCGGGTGGCTTTCCGCAGAGTGGGGTATGTCGGAGAACAACCGGCGCGCAAAGTATTACCGTCTGACCGCAGCGGGGCGGAAACAATTGGCGGCGGAGAGTGCGCACTGGGACCGTATGGCAGCGGCGGTGGGGCGTGTGATGCGGACCGCTTAAGGAGATAGCGGCGATGTCTGAATTCCTCATCAATGTTTGGCTTCGGGCGAAAGCTCTGGTCCGGCGGCGGCGGCTGGATCGCGACCTGGAAGAAGAAATGAGCTTCCATCTTGCGCTTCGCGAAGCAGGTTATGAGGCCGCGGGCGCCGCTGCAGACGAGGCACATACAGCGGCTCGACGGGAGTTTGGAAACGTGGCGGGATTCAAGGAGACTTGTCGAGATATGTGGACGTTTGCGTCTTTCGAACACCTATGGCAGGACCTGCGCTTTGCCGCTCGCACCCTTGGCAAAGAACCAGGTTTCACGGCCATGGCGATTGTGTCGCTCGGTCTGGGGATCGGAGCGAATACCGCGGTGTTCACGCTCGTCAACGACCTGCTGTTGAAGTCAATTCAGGTAGAAGATCCGGATCATCTGATATCGATGGGAACCGCAGAGGGCTCGGGGGTCATGGGAGGACTGACCGGGAAAGTGGATATCTTCCCGTACTCGTTTTACAAGCAGACGGAGACTACTCGGGATTTGTTTCGAGCGGTGGCCGCCTATGGAAGCTTCGCAGTTCGCGTGAGCGTTAGGCCAGTTGGACCGTCATCGGGAGTTGCCGAGCAGGCCAACAGCAGTCTGGTTTCAGGCGAGTACTTTCATGTGCTGGGTGTCCAACCACTGATCGGGCGGCAGATTGGTTCAGGCGATGCGGAGACCGCAGGGAGCCAAGCAGTGGCGGTCCTCAGTTACGACTTCTGGCAGAGACGATTCTCCGGCGATCCGGCCGTGGCTGGGAAAGAAATTGTTGTGAATGGAACGCCATTCACGATAGTGGGCGTCATGCCCCCGAAGTTTTATGGCATGGCCTTGGACGCGCGCCCGCCCGATATGTGGATGCCGTTGACAATGCAGGCACGGACCATGCTTCGCCCGAGTTTGCTGGATCGGAACGGCCCTTACTGGCTGCACATGGTCAGCCGCTTGCAGCCTGGCGTCAGCCTGACGCAGGCGCAGCAGTGGATCAGCATCCAACTTCGCCGGTACATGACGGACGAAGAAGGCGCTGGGATCAGGGCCGACCGGAAGCAGGAGATCGAGGCCGTTTCAGTCGAGCTCAAGCCAGGCGGCCGCGGTGTTTCCTATTTGCGCGGGCAATATGCGGAACCACTTCGCATCCTGATGGGCGTTGTGGCTTTGGTGCTCCTGATCGCCTGTGCAAACCTGGCCAACTTTTTTCTGGCGAAGATTGCGACACGCCAGCACGAGATTACGACACGCCTCGCACTTGGCGCGGGAGTGTCCAGAATTGTGCGACAGATGTTGACGGAGACACTTACGATTGCGTTTCTTGGGGGAGCGCTGGGGCTTGCGCTGGCCGCCTGGGGCACACGGGCGTTGATCAGTTTCGTGGTGGGCGGAGCGGTTCGCTCGCCATTTGACCCAAACCCTGACTTGCGGGTGTTGTGCTTCACGTTTGGCATTTCCTTACTGACCGGACTACTATTCGGTCTCGCACCGGCGTGGCAAGCGTCAAGGGTATCCGTCGCCTCTGGGATGAGAGTTGGGTCCCGTTCTGTCATAGGAGGCGTCCGGTCCGGCCGCTTCCCACTCTCCAAAATCCTGGTAACGGTGCAGGTCGCTCTCTCGCTGGTGTTGCTGGTAGGCGCAGGACTATTTGTAAGGACGCTCAACAATCTGGAAAAACAAGCGTTCGGATTCGATCGCTCCAACGTAGTGACGGCGGAACTCGATACGAGACTGGCCGGCTACAAGCCAGAGGCTCTGAATGCTCTGTACGGAAGGCTGCTTGGAAAGGTAGAAACGATTCCCGGCGTCCGTTCGGCGTCCTTCTCCTCCCTGCCGCCGTTGGGTGACGGCAGTTGGGACCTGATGGTTTTCGTACACGGCCATGTGCAGCAACCGCACGAAGATCTATCGAGCTCCATCAATAGCGTCACGCCACGCTACTTCGAGACCGCTGGCATCCCTCTGGTTGCCGGGCGGTTCTTTGGACCGGGAGACATTCCGGGGGCCAGCCAAGTTGTGATTGTGAATGAGCAAATGGTCAGACATTTCTTTCCGAACGGCGACGCGCTTGGTAAGTACATCGCCGTAGGAGGGAGTGTCAAGGGCGAATGGCAAATCGTAGGAATCGTGAAAGACGGAAAGTACAAAGATGCGCGCGAAGCGCCTCGACCCATGGTCTTCTTTCCGCTGCAACAGCTTTCGGGTGAGGATCTCTATGCCTTCGTCTTGATGGTGCGAACCAATCGCGACTCGGCGTCAATCGCCGGCGAACTACGCCAGACGTTGGCGCAGATTGACGGAAGCATTCCGATGAGGAGGGTGTCGACACTGAGTGAGCTGGTAGACAGCTCGATGGCGCGGGAGCGGATGGTTTCGAGGCTGTCGGGTTTCTTCTCGCTGCTTGCCCTTCTATTGGCGTCGATCGGCCTGTACGGCGTGATGAGCTACAACGTGGTGCGCCGGTCGAACGAAATTGGCATACGCATGGCGTTGGGCGCGAAGAGCGGCGAAGTGCTTTGGATGGTGCTCCAAGAAACGGTGGCGCTGCTGGTGCTTGGAATTGCCATTGGGGTTCCAGTCACACTTGCGGCAACACGCCTGGTGGCAAGTTTACTCTTCGGACTGACGCCATTTGACTTGCCAACGGTCACGATGGCCGCCTTATCGATTGCGGTTGTCACCATCATTGCCGGGTACTTGCCCGCTCGCCGTGCGACGAAAGTGGACCCACTGGTGGCGTTGAGATACGAGTAGCCGGCTACAGCCCACCCGCCTGCGTAACCGCCTCCTTGATGACCTGATTCATGGCTTCCAGGCACGACGCCACGACAGCAGTTTCCTGCGTTGCGAGTTCCCAGTTCTTAGCATCCACGGCTTCGCGTATGCCGGGCAGCGTCTTGACGCCATAGCCGGTATAAAATCCGGGAGCGTAAATCTGGTGCTTATACCAATTCCGGTTCGGCAGTCCCTCCGGCTTTGTGAGCACGCGTTCGGTCTGGATTAAGGCATGATTTAACGCAATCAACCGCGCGGTGTCCAAGGCATCCTTGGCCACGCCTGCCTTCAGCGATGTCTCGTAAGCGACGCCGCTGGTCTGGAGCCCATCGAGCTGCTTGCGGACGGCGACAAAATCCATTTTGTGTCCGCTTTTCTGGGCTTCCTTCTCAATCTCATCCAAGTAGCCTGAAACGGTCTTTACGAAATGGCCAAACTCAAACGGCAGGACCGATGCGTCGGCGAGGCGCAGTATCGCGGTGGTGGTGAAGCGCGCAAGCGCCTGGCCGTGCACAAAGGTGGCGTCGGAGAAATGCGTGTACCAATAAATGGAGTCGTAGTCCGAATGATAGATGCCGCTCTTTCCGGCTCCGCCGAACCCGGCGTTCATACTGGCGACGCCAAGGAAATCGATGAATGCGACGTAGTCGGAGCCTGCGCCGAGAGCTTCAATCTTGAAGGCCTCTTTCTTCAGCGGCGCTGGGGCCGCAGGATCGTCGTCGACGGGCTTTCGGTGAAGTGAGGCATCGGCGAGGCTCTGCTTCGAGTTGGGCTGCTCCACCGATTGCGCCACTTCCGTGACGAACTGCTCGAGAGTGTGAGAACCACCGACACCCAACCAGCCCACACCGTTTGAATCGGAGTTCAAGTAGGCGACAGCCTTCTGCTTCAACTCGTCCTGATGCTTCTCGGCCCATTCGGTGGAACCGAGCAAACCGAATTCTTCGCCATCCCAAAGCGCGAGCTTAATGGTGCGCTTCGGCTTCCACCCCAGCTTCTGCAACGAAGCCAGAGATCGCGCTGTTTCCAGCAAAGCGACTGCGCCGCTGATGGGATCGTCGGCACCGCTCACCCAGGCATCGTAGTGATTACCGGCGATCACCCACTCATCCGGAAATTCATCGCCAGGAATGGTCGCGACGATGTCATAGAGAGGTTTAGTGGTCCAGTCGAAGTCGGTCTTCATGTGGACCTTGGCCGGGCCGGGGCCAATGTGGTATGTCAGGGCCAGCGATCCGCGCCACGAGGTTGGAGCGATGGGACCGGCGAGCTGCTCCAGGATCGGCTTCGCGTCCGAATATGAGATGGGGAGCACAGGGATCTTCATCAGAGACTTCGCTTCGCTGCGGGTTAGACGCTTTGATCCTTTTTCAGACGCCCATCCGGGAGACAGGGGGTCGCCGGGATAGAGTGGCATGTCGAGGACGCTTCCGCGCTGCACGCCATCTTCGGGGCGCATGGGGCCCTTCGGATATACGTCGCCGTCGTAGTATCCGTCTTCGTGGGGATCGGAATAGATCAAACAGGCGATGGCTCCGTGCTCGGCAGCCACTTTGGGCTTGATGCCACGCCAGCTTTTGCCGTAACGGGCGACCACGATTTTCCCCTTCACGTCGATGCCGTGCTTCGCCAGATACTCATAATCGTCAGGCACACCATAGTTGACGTAGACCACATCGCCGGTTACGTCGCCGGACGCCGAGTAGGCATTGTAGGTTGGTAATCCGCTGGGGTCGCCGCTATTCGAGTCTTCGGAGACAGTCGGCTCTTTCAGTTTCAGAGTAAAAGGCCTAGGCGAAACGATAAAAACCTGGCGAACGGTAGGCCATGGCAACAGTGCTTCAAACTCCTCGATGTGTGCATCGAGACCCCACTCCTTCAGCTGACCCAAAGCCCACTCGGCGACCACTTTGTCGCGAGCAGAACCGGCATGGTGCGGTTGAGCCGCCATAAACTCCATGTATCTGCGAAGCCGGGCCGGGTCAGGAACCGCGCGGGCCTTGTCTTCAAGTTGGTGTTGGGCAGGCAGATCCTTCGTCTGAAAGCCCCGGATCGAGTCCTGCGCGGGCAGCGTGGAGGCGAAGACGGCAAGCCAGAGAAGGGGTGAAAACGAAGACTTCATGGGATTGACACATTGTAGCGTTAGAAGGCAGATGGAACCTAACCACGCCACAAGGCATGCGCGAGCTCTTGTTCAGTCGAGTTCTTTTCGGCCGAAGTACAGCGCAGGGGGCAGAATGGTTACTCCGCCGATAACCCGCTCAAAGTATGGCCCGAAATGTTTGATATCGCCGGTTAACAAATGCGTCGCGCGTTCGGATAAAGCGGCGAGCAGGATAGGAACATCCTTCGCAGGAAGTTTCACGCCCTCGGGCAAAGGGCCAATTGGCAGGGCCGAGACCAGCTTTACCGACCGGAGCATTTCTTCCAATCGGGCGCGCTGTTCCGGCTTGGCAAGGTTGCGTCGGGCTTCCTCGGCGGCGTAAAGGGACGAAACAAGGCTCACGTCTCTCATCGTCCAGAGACTCAAGAAATCAGAGTCGGGATGGTATGCGGCGGAGAAGAGAACGTTGGCGTCTAGGAAAACTGTGGCCACTTGGCATCAGCTTTTCGAGGGGCGGTAATGCCTGATCCGGTCCGGGTCGAGGCCCATTTCCCGGACGCTCTTACGCGCCCTTCGATAATCCGCCGCGTTGATAGCGTTTGACAGGAGAAACTCAGCCTTTCGTTCGGGGGTGTAAATCTCAACCGGGTACGCGACGGCGGGGCGAATCAAGATTCCGTCTTCGCGCTCTTCGGCAATGACCAAACTGCCCTCCTCAATTCCGAACCTACGGCGGAAACGGGCAGGCATCACAACCGATCCGCGCTTGCCGACCTTGCTGGTCTCAGTGGCGGATGACTTGACGGGAGTCGCAGTTCGTTTCATAGCAGGGCCCGAATGTCTGATTATCGGGCATAATCAGATTCTACCCCCGATTAATTTCAGCTCGTCAAAGTGGGTAGGCGCCGCAAGGCGATCCATTGGGCGACCCGCGATACGAAGGAAGGTGCGCGACATCGATCGATGATGAGGGGAAACACTACGCCGGGATCGATCCGCGCTTGATCACGGTTGTCATCACATCAGTGAACGTGTCGATCTCTTCGAGAGTTGTGTACACGTTTGGTGTAATGCGGAGACCCTGATATTCACCGGGGGTCACGATAGCCACGGTCCAGATGCGCCACTTATCCCAGAGATACTTCGAAAGTTGGGGCGCGTCGAAGCCATCCACGCTGACAAAGCCGATGGCGCAGGACTGTTCAGGATCCTCGCTGTTGAGGATCTTCACGCCGGGTAACTGCCGTAGCTGCGCGGACCAGCGTTTGCGCAGGTAACGGAAGCGCCCAGCCTTGCGCTCACCACCAATGCTGTCGTGGAAGTTGAGCGCCTCGGTAATGGCGTTGCGCTGTGAGGCCGGGTGCGTGCCGATCTCTTCGAACTTCCGGATGTTGTCGTTCATGGATTCCGGCGCGGCCATCATCGGCCAAATCTTCGCGATCTTTGCCTTCGGCACGTAGAGGAATCCGGTGCCGATGGGCGCCAGTACCCACTTGTGGAGCGAGGTGCCGTAATAATCGCAGCCGAGGTCGGCATATTTGAATGGAAACTGAGCGAATGCGTGCGCGCCATCCACCATCACTTCAATCCCATGGCTGTGCGCCATATCGCTGATCTTCTTCACGGGGAAGATCTGGCCGGTACGGTTTGTAATGTGACAGATGGAAATGAGCTTGGTCTTCGGTGTTATCGCCTTTTCGAAAATGTCCACCAAGTAGTCCATGCTGGGAGGCGGAACCGGGAAGGTTAGCTGCTTCAGGACGATGCCATCGCGGCGTTCGCGCTGCTGCCAGGTGGTGATCATGCGCGGATAATCCTGATTGGTGGTGATCACCTCGTCGCCCGGTTTCAATTCCAGCCCAAGCTGCACAATCTCATTCGCCTCGCTGGCGTTGCGGGTGATGGCGATCTCTTCGGTATCCACGCCGAACATCTTCGCCAGGCGGCGGCGCACCGTTTCGACGCCGGGATCGAGCACGCTCCACATGTAATAGGAGGGGCTGAGATTCTCAATCTCCAGATACCGGATTTCGGTGTCCATCACGATTTTCGGTGCGGGCGATACGCCGCCGTTGTTAAGGTTCACCATATTGCGGTCGACCGTGAAGGCGTGGCGGATGTTGAACCAGAAGTCTTCGTCGCGAGCGACGGTATCGGCGGGTCGGTTACCGACAGACGCAACGGCGCTTTGGGCGCGGGCTAGTGAGTCGGCTTGGAAAGCGGCAAGGAGGCCAGCAGAATAGCTGAAGAAGCGACGACGATCCATGCATTAGGATAGGCAATGATGCCGGCCAAAGTCAACCTCGCGTGGGCCGCATGCAGGAACTTCGCATGCTTGCCGGTTGACCCGTGTCGGCCGCCTGAAATGGTGGGGGCGTTGGGAGTAATGAAGGAAAAGGAGATTCGCAGGGCGAGGTTTTCGCCAATATTGGCGGTCTGCGGTGGAGTAGGCAGAAATTCACAGACGATTTGCTTGAACAGAGGGTTGCCGAGTCAAAAATGAGACGAGTGGCTGGGGCTCGCTGGATGAACGCAAGGGGAGAGCTCAAGTGGGCTGGATCGGGGACCGTGCCGTTCCGTCAGGTGCTCGAATCTGGGGCGGAGTCTTGGACAGCCAGGCGCGTAGCTGGGCAGCGACGGCGATGGCAGAGAGGTGGTCGCGGCGAGCGAGTTTGGAGTGTCTGAGGACGAAGGCCGAACTCAAGGCGAACGCGATCAGAAGAATCAAGATGACGGCTGCGAGGCCGTGATTGGAGACCGACTCCCGCTCTCCGGAGGCGGTAGTCTGTTTGGGGCGGTGTCGGCAAGCGTGGAGAAATCCGTGCTTGAGAGCCCAGTGTTTCGTCAGATCCATCCAACCGTTGTTCTCATTCTTCCAGCGGCTGTGCCCCAATTGGCGGATGATCCGAGTGGGAAAGGCCTGCTTGGGCAGAGTGGTGACCCAGAGCCATTCGTGGTCGGTGGAATGGGAAGTCAGTTCGCCTTCGCGGTAACGGTTGCGATCGAGCACTTCTTCAGAGCGCACCACCCGCACCGGTTCGGGGTTGTCGATGGTGAAGGGCAGACCTTCGGTATCCCAGAGTTGAACTTGGTATGTCTTATGGTCGCGCCGCTCCGTAAAACCGAGATCCGGTGGTCGAGATGCAAACAGGCGCACCGCCGATTGATACAAATCACGGGAGTTCTGCTTCAGGCTGATGACTGCGTCCCAGCCCATCTTGTGGACCAACTGCAGTACTGGAGTCTGCGCGTAAAGCGCATCCAAAAGCAAGATGTCGAAAAAGCGGCTTCCATACATGTCCGGCAGCCGATTGAGCAAACGAAGCGCAGCCGTGTCCTCGCCCTCACCCGGTTGAAGCCACTCGATGGCGAGAAACGGTTTGACTGGGCTGTGGACCATCTGACAACCGACGGCGCGATGGTAATACTGAGTCTGCTCGATCTTGCGGCCGGCTTGATCCTTCAGGGTCACACGGCGCTCCAGGCAACGGTCACAGCGCCGGCTGAAACTGGACAACACCTCGATGCCGTCCAACGCCGCCACCAAGCGCCCTTGCACCCGTCCCTCATCGAAGGCTTTACCTCGCTTCAGACGGCGGTTGACATCCACCAACATGGCTTCCAGCGGGTTCAGGTCGAAGCCGCATAAACTGTACCGCAGAGTGTCATCGCCGAAAGCGCGTTCGGCGCCGATCCAGCTTTGCAGATGCGAATGAGACAGTTCACTATTCAACTGCTGAAAACTGGGTAGGCGAAACACAAAGCTATGGAAGACCGCCAGGAAGATGCTGGATGGCGAGATTTCCGGATCGGTGCGGGCGTCCGCCATCTGAGCTGCATGAGCGCGCAAACCGAAACCTTTGTTCAGCCAAGTGGAAAGCGAAGGCAGAGAATGCGCGCGCTCTTTCATCCGTAAGGCTGTAAGATAGGCGAGACGCCGTCTCTCATCCCCATGCCCGGATGGCTCACTTTTTGACGCTCTTCCTTTTCTTGTTCTTAACCTTGAGACGATGCATCAGTTCCCGGTTGATGTCGGAGATTTTCTCCAGGTTCTCTTTCACTTGGTGATAGTTCTCAATCCACCGGCGGACTTGCTCGACCTGATCGCTCGGCACAGTGCAACCGGCGCGATGCGACTGGTCTAAGGTCACGCTCAAATACCATACCGGCCCGTGGCGCTCGCCACGGGCACATTTGCAATCCGGATTGCCGCACGTCACGTAGCGCTCCATCAAGGAGCCGCGAAGCACTTCTGCGAGCGGCGGCAGAACTCTGGTTAGGCCCTCGCGCCGCTTGCGCAAGGCGAGGTCGGAGAGTTTGGTCAGGTTTTCTCTTACAGCCATATGGATGAAAGAATGATACACCCAAACGCTCAAAAAGTAAATGCGAATCTCCCAAATGCGAATTTCCAGCCTATCTTATTGAGCTATTTGGAGATCGCTTTGGCATGCGAAGTCCCTGGGGCCGCATGCCGCCGCCATCAGGCTACATCACGGGCTTCCCGTCAAGGGCGAATTGCATCAGTATTTCCAGTGGAATTACTTGCAGCGCGAGCTCGTGAGTACTCGCTAACAGCACGGGAGGCGCCATACCGCGCTGGTAAGCTTCCAGCCAGCGAGCGGCGCACAGGCACCACCGGTCGCCCGGCTGCAGCCCTGGAAAGCCCCACTCGGGATGGGGTGTGCTGAGATCGTTGCCGGCCTGCTTTGAAAACGCCAGGAACTCCTCACTCGCAAGAATGCAAACGGCATGCAGCCCCCGATCCTCGGGGCCGACGTCGCAACGGCCATTCCGGAAGAAACCGGTAACCGGATCGTCACAGCAGCTTTCAAGAGAGCCACCAAGGACGTTCCTCGGGGTGTAGAGAATCGGAGCGTTAGACATAACTCTCTCGATGATAGCGACGTTCGGTGCACCGAAACGACGACCGAACAATCCTAGTCTGTTACGAGATCGCGCCGCCGGACGGCCGGGTCAGCGGGACCGTCGGCCGGAACCGCCGGGCGCGGCGGCGTGAGACGCGCCAAACCAGGATCGAAGCCATTGTGTAGTTCCAGACAGAACCGATCGTCACGCCGGCCAGTACCGCTAGCAGTTCGTTCATCCCAGAAGTCCGAAGGGCGAAAGAGATCTCAAAACCCGCAAATAGCCCTAACGTGCAAGCGGCGTAGAATCCGACCAGGCCAATCCAGAACTGGCGGCCCTTCAATCGAAAGCGGCGGAATGTGAATTGGTTATTCAGCGTGTAGTTCACCAGCACGGTAATCAGGCTGGCGGTGATATAGGCGACCTGCGACTCCCAGTGGATAATCCGCGAGAGTACCGAGAACAGGAATAAATTGACAACCAGCCCGATGGAGCCGATCAGGCAGAAGATGACGAAGCGAGCGGGCAGGAGATCTCGAAGAAGCTTGTCGAGGAGGAGTTCGAGATATTCGAGTGCGACCAGCAAATCGAGCTTGCTCTCGCCGTGTATGCGCGAACGGAAGGTGTAGCCGACCTCTTTGAAGTGGACGGGCCGTTGAGCCGAGGCAAGAATATCGAGCAGGATCTTATAGCCCACCCCACTTACGTTCCGTACCACCTCGTCGAGGAAGCAGCGGTCGAGGACGAAGAAGCCGCTCATGGGATCTGAGACCCTCTCTCTGAAAATGAGTTGACTGAGCTTTCGTCCTGTATCGCTGATGAATTGGCGGTGGGCAGCAAACTCCCCCACACCGCCGCCATCCGCATGCCTTGTGCCGATGACAATATCGAGATTGTCGCGCTTGAGTGTGGCGAGCATGTCCGGAAGTACCCGCTCGTCATGTTGCAGGTCACAATCCATGACAGCCAGAAACGGTGCGTGTGAAGCCATCATTCCTTCAAGGCAGGCCGAGGCAAGCCCGCTGCGATTGATCCTCTGGATAACCCGGAGTTCAGGGAAGTCTGCGGCTAACGCGCGAGCGTGATCGGCGGTGCCGTCTTCTGAGTCGTCGTCGACCAGAATCACCTCGTAGCGGACATTGGCGAGCGCTTTGCGCAATCCGCTCAGAACGGGCAGGATGTTGTCGCGCTCGTTATAGGAAGGCAGCACGATTCCCAACTCGGGGCTCACCATCGGGGGGCTGGCAATCTTAGGCTGTTCAAGACCCTGTTCTGTTTCGGCGGGCAAGTGATCCATAGAGCGGATTCCCTGGTGTACAAAAGGAACCTGCCTCCAGGTCGCAAGTGGCTGTTTTGCAGCGGAATTCGTTAGATCGGTTATGATCTTACCACGGATGGCTATGGCGCTAGAACTTCGCTGCGCTCATAGATGATCCACGGCCCAAACTGCTGTGACGCATGGTAATTGCGCGTCAAATAGTCGACGAACGGAAAGACGTAATCCGGGTCTGAAGAAGGCTTTTTCGGAAGCCAAACCAGATTGGGAGCAACGCAGCCCACATCACCGGCAATGCCATACAGCGTCGAAAAGTGAGGGCCTTCGCGCGCCAGCACGAGACGAGGAGGATGTTGCTGGATACGGGTCAGGTCCTCTTGTTGGATGAGTTGTGATGGGCGAAGCTGGAAGAATAGGGAACTGTAGGTGGGTTCGCGAGTGTCTGTGAAGAAATTCATGGCACCCGCGAAGGGCATGCTCAAGAGGTACTCTCCAGGTTCCGTGTGAGCCAGAACATACTCGATGAGCGGTTTCTCGGTTACGGCCTCCGCCAGACGGACTGTCCCAGCACGCGTCTCGATGGATCTATATAGCTTCGGGTCGAGGAGGGCCGGATACCCGCCGGCGAGACGCACCATCGAGTAGCAGACAAGCGCTGCAATCACCAGCGTCCGCATCCGCCGCAATTCAAACGCGGATGCTTCTGGCTGACACCACCGCAGACCGTTGTACCAAAGCCAGGGGCCCAGCAGGATCAAGAACGGGTATGCAATGGCCGGAACTTCCAGAGCCGTGCTGACCAGAATGGTTCCGAAAAGACTGCGAAGGCAAAGGAAGGCGGCGCACGTCAGCAGCAGAAGCCACTTGATTATTTCCGGGTCGAGCGACGTTTTTCGAGAAGTTCTAAGCAGCTTTAGAGTCTTCCACGCCAGCACGACGCTGAGGGCCATACCGGCCCAAAGTACCGGCCGCAACACCGAGCGAGTGCTGAGCAGCTCTTGGCCGAAACGTGCGATACGTTTTCCCATTGAACCGGATCCGGCGATGAGATCGGCAAACAGGCCCCACTCGGCATACAGAAAGACCGCCATGGAGATCGCCGCCAACAAAACAACCATCGAGCGACGCGGGAGACGGGAGGGCCAATTCTTTCGATAGCAGAAGAGCGCGCCTATCAGGAGTATGAAAGCCGCCTTCGCGAGTGAGCTGGCCGCTCCCAGCAAACCGAAGCCGGTGGGCCACCATGGACACGCGGTCTTCGCCAATCCAAATCCGCTCAGACAAGCTAAAAACTTGGTCCAACCAGCGATCTGCCCCCATTGGATGTAAAGCAGTGCGGCCGGCACGAAACATGCGAGACCGAGCTTCACGTAGTGCGTAAGCCACGCTGAAATTGTTTTGCCCTGGAACCAGAGCCAGCGATCGAACAAGCACAGTGAGCCGACAACAATCACGCTGGCCGCCAGGGTCTCCTGTTTGGCAGCACAAGCCAGGAAAGAGCTGAGCGCCGACAGCCAGAGCCGGCAGCTACCGGTATCGAGATATATGACGACTTCGGTCAGCAGCAGCATCAAGCCAATGGCGGCCACGTGGATCGCCGGTGTGTAAGCAACTAAGCCGAAGAGGCTGAAATAGGTCGTGACAGTGGCGCCAATCGCTATAAACGTTACGCTCGCCCAAAAGGCCAGTGTCTCCGGAAGCAGTCTCACGGCAAGCCGATAAAAGGCAAAGACATTGATCAGCGAAAGAAGGTCGATTACAACCTGTAGAACCTCGATTCGCATTCCAAACAAGCGTAGTGAGTAGGCGAACAACATCGCTGGGAGTGGTCCATACGGCCAATAGAAATCCCGGTACGGCACTTCGCCAGTCGCGTAGCGAAAGAACTCCTTGATCCAAAACGATGGATCCATGTCCATGACCGTGAGCAACGTGCACCATTTAAAGATGGCCAGCGCCAATGAAAGAACGAAGAGGATAAATAGCGAGCGAGATGAAAGCGCGCCTGGAAGCTCGACGGTTGCCGTTGCGCTGGGTCCGCGCTCGATTCTAGGGCCGCCCGGGCGATTCATCGCGGGCGTCGCTAGGTCCGTTGCCGCAGTGTGATGGCCGAAGAGCGCGGTGTTTGGTCGATAATGTCTGGGCAGTCGACAGGCATGATGACTATGGATTTCGGCTTTTAGAATATCATCGCGGGCCCAGATTATGCGGGCGTTCTTCGATCTCGCCACGCGCTCGCTCAACGCCGTTGCCTACGGTAACATTGGGTATCGCTCTTTTGCCACGGCTCTTCCGGCCGCCGGCACCGGCGATCGCTGAGCACGCCCGCATCGAGGAGATGTTTGTCTTGAGGACGCTGACACTGTTTCTGGTTCTCTTTACCTTGTCGACAGTGACACACGTCCTCGGCGGGCATTGGGGGCGGGAGTCCAGCGTACTCGATGTCACGGGAGAGGACGGCCAAGTTGCGTCCTCGCTGGCCGAATCCGGTCGGTTCGCCGATCCCTACGTGGTTCTGCCGACCGGCCCCACGGCCGTTATCGCCCCCGGCTATCCCTACTTATTAAGTGGAGTGATTCGGGTCTTCGGATTTGGCCCTGCCGCGTGGTGGGCGATCCATCTACTTACCATCGCAGCCTATAGTTTGCAATGGGCTCTCATGCCGTGGTTTGCCCGAGTGTGGGGACTGCCGAGCCGAATTGGTTTCGCGGCTGCTGTGGTGGGGGCCCTCATGCCGATCCCAGGAACCTGCTTTAAGTGGGAAGCGCTGTTTGTCGCCCTGCTCCTGGCGATCCTGGCGGGACTAACCGGCTTGCTAGTGACAATGAGGGGCCACAAGGGCATATGGCTGCTTACCGCAACAGTGTGGGGAGTGGGCCTGCTCTTCAGCCCGGTGTTGCTACTTCCGTGGTTGGGGTGGTTAGCTCTGCTGGTTTATAAACTGGGATACGAAGCCAGTTGGCGGGGGGCAGCGATACTCTTCGTGTTGCCGTTACTAATTATTACACCCTGGACCATTCGCAATTATCAAACATTCCATCATTTCTTCTTGATACGCGATATTCTGGGCCAAACGCTCCACGACTCAAACAACGATTGCACCGCGGGTTGGGTGAAGACGGACATCCGATCCGGTTGCCTGACGAGCTTGAACCCCTACGACAATTTAGAACTCGCGCAACGAGTAGTTCGGGAGGGAGAGTACCAGTTCAACGCGGATTATCTGCGGGATGGAATGCAGTGGATCCGGCAAAATCCTAAGCACTTTGTTGCTCTCACGCTGTTGAGGATTAGATATTTTTGGTTCCCCCCAATCGAGCCTGAAGAGGGGACGCTGGGAAAGCTCAATATGGTTGCCATCTGGGTTTTAACACTGCTCTCGGTGCCCGGGCTTTATCTGATTTACCAGACGCATCGTTGGGCCGGGCACCTGCTGCTTAGTGGTATGCTGCTTTACCCGGCGATCTATTCCATCGCCCAAATCGATCTTCGCTACCGCTACCCGATCTTGTGGATGACGGTTTTCGCCGCTGCTGCCCTTGTATGCCGGGCTGGTGATGAAGCTCTTCGCCGTAGACCCGGGATGGTACGGCAGACCGCCCTTTCGCCGGGCAAGACGAGGGCTTAGCTGCCGGTCCAAAAGCAATATGGTGTAGCCTGAAAAGGATCCGAAATGGGCCGTTTCCTTAATCCCAAAGCCTTGAAAACAGTCCGATCGGAGCCCATGACCCCTCCGTATCGGCCTCCCCAGGGGTCGGTTGCTGCCGCTGGCGTACCTATTAGTAAGGCAGCGGTGGCGGAGGAACCACCGGCGGCCGAGTCTTCCCCAGCAGCCCCGATCAATGCTGGATAGCGTGGGCCTGATCAGTCTGGGCTTTTTCGTTGTCTCGCCGGTGATTAATGACATGCTCGGCCACATTGGCGCGAGAATATACATTTCCGCGATTTCGGCGAGTCCACTGGCGGTTGCGTTTCTGGTGAGCGGCTCGGCTGGCCGAGGATTGAAGTTGCCGATTGGCAGATACTGGGTTCTGTTCTCCATCCTTCTGGCATTCACTGTTCCTTTCAGCACTTGGCCTTCGGCAAGCCTCGATCAATTAGAGGCTTATGTCCCTCGCGGCATTCTCCTGTTTTTTTGCGATTACCGCCTTCGTGGTGGATGTGTCCTCAGTCAAGTTCTTCTTCTTGATGCAGACCGTCGCGGGACTTCTGTTGCTGATAAATTGCGCACTGTGGGGGGGCGTGGGTGCTGAAGGTGACCATTTCAGTATCGTCCAGAGTTACTTCTACTCCAATTCGAACGACCTCGCTCTGGGACTAACAACGACAGTGGGCTTTTTCCTGTACCTGCTGGTTCAAAAGAATGCAAGCAAGTGGTTGCTCGGTACGATCGCGTTTCTCGGTGACGTTTACTTTCTACTCAAGACGGGTTCTCGAGGCGGCTTTGTTGCGATGGGAGCCGTCATCGCCTTTAGTGTGCTTTTCTCAGCGCACTATCGTTCCCACCTCCTTGTCATGTTCTTTTTCTCCCCGTTCTTGCTGTCGCGATTCCGCAAGATACCCTTCATCGATTGACTTATATTTTTGCCGATCCGATAACCGCTGGTGTGAGGACAGAGTCGGACGAAGCCGCCGTCCAGTCGCAGATAGAGCGCACGGAATTATTCTGGAAGAGCGTCCACATGATGGGGTCGCACCCGTTGCTGGGAGTCGGAGTGGGCGAGTTTCCCGACGCTGTCTACGCGAACGACTTGGAAAACCGTACTCGAAGTCCGGCGCTGGGTACCCACAACACATACACTCAAGTTGGCGCCGAATGCGGTATTCCGGCGTTATTTGTCTATTTCCTGATTGTCTTCACCGGCATTCGGATGAACTACCGGATCTTCCGGCGAACCCTGACGGACGAGCGACTGGCGTTCTTTCCTCTGGCTGCGCTGTGTCTGCTGACCTCAAGCCTGGGTTATGCCGTTGGCTCGACATTCCACCACGTGGCATGGTCGGGCATCTTGCCTACGTTGACCGGTGCAACGGCCGGCCTTTGGCAGGCCTGCCAGAAAGAAGCAGCAAAAATAGGTTCTCCCAACCTGCTCACAGAGGAAAAAGCCTAAGCAGCTTCTGACACGCCCCCTCCAGCCCATGAAGACAAATGCCATGCGTCTATTGGATCGACTGGGCATTGCTTACGCGACCCTCGACTATACGGTAGACGCGGACGACCTCTCAGCCGAAAGTGTTGCAGCTAAGCTTAACTTGCCTGCGGAGCAGGTTTTTAAGACGCTGGTCGTTAAAGGGGATCGGCGTGGCGTGTGTCTATCTGTGATTCCAGGCAACGCAGAGCTGGATTTGAAGGCACTTACCAAGCTCACCGGCGACCGCAAAGTGGAGATGGCGCCGTTGAATGAAGTTCAGCCGCTGACCGGCTACATTCGCGGTGGAGTCACGGTGCTGGCCACTAAGAAAGATTACCCTGTGTATCTCGACGAAACCGCCCATCTTTGGGACGTCATTTCAGTTTCAGCGGGTGTTCGAGGTACCCAAATTTTGCTAAGGCCGGACGACTACATCAAAGCTTCGAAAGCTATTATCGGCGCAATCTCGAGGCCCAAGCAGCCGTGACGCCGCGCTATGGGTAGAAGAAGTCTGTGGAGCCGGCCAATTGTTCCGCGAATAGCGTTCAAAGAACTCGATGATCCGAAGCATATGATCCATACGCTGGCGCGGCTCACCAGAGCGCGTCAACTCATGGCCGGCACCGGGATAGCGGATGTACTCCACTGGCCGGTTCAACTGCTTCAACGCGCGGAACATCATCTCACTCTGCGCGACGCCGGTCCGGTTGTCCTGGCTGCCGTGAATGATCAAGAAAGGCGTCCGGATATTGGAGACGTAGGTGATGGGTGATTGCTGATCGAGTAACCGGCGCGTCTCGGGTTCCCAGGGGTAACCGCCGAACTCTTCGGGCACGAGCATGTAGGCGTTGGCCTCGCCGAAGAATGTAGATAGATCATAGACGCCACGTTGTGCGGCCGCAGCCCGAAAGCGGTTGTCGTGGCCGATGATCCACGCTGTCAAGTAACCGGCATAAGATCCGCCGGTCAGAAAGAGCCGGTCGTGATCGATGAGTGGTTGATTCGCCGCTGCATCGTCGAGCGCTCCGAGGACATCGCCCATGGGGCCTTCGCCCCAGTCCTTGTAATTGGCACGTTGGAACGCGTAACCGTAGCCGGAAGATCCGCGCGGGTTCGCATAGACGACTCCATATCCGAACGAACAGAGGATCTGAAACTCGTGCCACATGCTGAACTCACCGGGCCCCCACATCGCTGACGGTCCGCCGTGCATGTCGAGCACCCAAGGGTACTTCTTACCCGGCTCCGTGGCAGCCGGCTTCATCACCCAATACTGGACGCGAGTTCCATCGGGCCGCGTAATCCAGTGCTCTTCGGGAAGCGAAACCTTCTTATCCGCAAGCCATGCGGTATTCAGGTGGGTCAACTGCCGGGAAGTACCGTCCTCACGCACGTATAGCTCGTTAGGGTCCAGAACGCTGATCAATCCGTAGACCACTTGCTTGCCTTCGACGGCAAGGGCGGTTACGCCTACCGGACCATCCACCAATGTCACGTCATCACGCGATTTTAGGTTTAGTCGTTCGAGCCGGGCTCCGCCCTGGAATGGCCGGGCAAAGTAAACATCGCCCGTCTTGGAGATGCGCGGCTGGTCTATGGAAGGGTCACCATCCTTGGTTAACCAAGTCAAGTGAGCTCCATCCGCATCACACAGGGCCAGCATGGTTTGGCGATAAGTGGGTTGATCGTTCTGAGCACCGAGCAGAACAAGGTGCGTGCCGTCGGGCGCGAACTGCGGCGTAAAGAAGTTGTAGTTCGGGTCGGTGATCAGAGGGTGTTCATTATTGCCGTCGGCATCAACCGTCCATATCGTGGAGGCGCGCCGCTCACGATCTGGATGCACAGTCGAAGGAGGCCGTGACGAAAACAGAATGTGTGACGCATCGGGCGAGTAGCGAGCTTCTGAATGCGGATAGAAGGTCTTGGTCAGTTGGCTCGACTTTGGTTCGGTCTCACTCGTGGTCAGGAGGTCGATGCGGAAGAGTTCTGAAACCTCCATCTCTTCGGAAAGAGAGAGCTCGTCCAGGAAGGCGAGCCTGGTGATGTCCGACGGATTCTGCTTCTCAGCATTGTGATCGAGCCAGCGGCGAATGCCCAGCAGATCCGAATCGGGACTGAGCGGGGGCGCCTTCGCGGCGGCGCTGTCAGACTTCTGCTGATCCGCATCTTTCTGGTCGTGTTCTGGCCAATCGCGCTCCGGGCGTTCCAGGGAAAAGGGCGGCTTGCCCGGCAGTTTCGAGAAGGGCACGGAACTCGTGACAAGCAGCGCCTTGCCATCTGGACGCCAGCGGGGCAACCTGGCGCCGAACTCCAGGTGGGTAGCCTGGCGTGCTTCGCCGGGAGAGCCTAGGGGCAGAATCCAAACCTGCGGCTTGGGCTTGGTCTGCGAACGGTCGACGCGCACGAAGGCAAGCTGAGTTCCATCGGGACTGATTTCGAAGTCACTATCGTTCCTCTCGCCGAATGTCAGTTGCGCCGGCTGAGCGGACGGGTTCTTCAGGTTCAGCATCCAGAGGTGTATTTGATAGCTGTATGTCGGGTCGCCGCCGGCCTCGCCTTTAGGCGGTTCGGTATGGATCGACTGAACGCCGTAGATCGCGAACGACCCATCGGGAGCGACTTGCACGTCCGTGATGCGCTGAATGCGCAGTAGGTCTGTGGCGACAATCGGTTCTTTGGCGTGCAACCATACCGCCGGCAGAAGCGCGACTACGGGCAGGACCGCCGCAAGGTGTCGGAGATGCATGCAGAATATTGGACCACACTGAAACTGGTGGGCTGACTAGGTTCAGAACTCCTATAGTAGGGGATCGGTAGATGGGTGGTCTGGTTAACGTCGAGGAGTCGGAAGGCGAGGATTGACCAGTACGCGCTCGGTCCCCTGGTCGCCACACGGGCGACCGGCGAGGGGCCCGTTGAGAAAGATGCTGCGTTGATCGTCAGCATCCACAACCTCAAGACGCGGGAACTGCGGAGTGAAATCGAAGAGGCCGGGAGCGGAAGCAGACATGAACAGGTATAGCCGGCTGGATGGAACTTAGCAATACTTATTTAACAGTCGGTATTCGCTCAACTCTCCGCCAATGTGAGCTTTTCAAAAGCACGTCACCCTACTATCGGAGTTCTGAGGTTAGACTACCGCTGCGAACTCTCGCCAATGCTTGCCTTGGGATTCGGCAACGCCCTGATAAGTAATTTCGCCTTGGTACGTGTTCACGCCTTCGCGAATCGGCGCGCTTTCCTCGCAGGCCCGTTCCAGGCCTTTGTTGGCAAGCGCAAGCAAGTAAGGAGCCGTCGCATTGGTCAGCCCAAACGTAGAGGTGTGAGGCACGGCGGCAGGCATATTCGAGACGCAGTAATGGAGAACGCCATCCACGTAGTAAACCGGATCCGTGTGCGTGGTGGCATGCGCGGTCTCGAGGCATCCACCCTGGTCGATCGCCACGTCCACCACCACTGAGCCCTTTTTCATTTGCGAGATCATGTCGCGGCGAACCACTTTGGGCGCCGACGCGCCGGGGATCAGCACCGCGCCAATCACCAGATCGGCAGTCCGAACGGACTCGCGAATCGTGTAGGCGTTGGATGCGAGCGTCAACAGCGTATTGCCATAGATGTCTTCCAACTCGCGAAGCCGGTTCAGATTACGATCGATAATCGTGACATGCGCGCCAAGGCCACAAGCCATTTTGGCGGCGTTGTGTCCCACCACGCCGCCTCCAACCACCACGACGTTTGCCGGAGCGACGCCCGGGATTCCGCCCAGCAGGATTCCTCGCCCGCCGTTTGGACGTTCCAGATATTGCGCGCCCACTTGTACGGCCATGCGGCCCGCCACTTCGCTCATGGGCGTCAATAGCGGCAGCGAACCATCTTTCTCGCGAATGGTCTCATAGGCCACGGCGTTGACACGCGAGCGCAGAAGGGCTTCAGTCAGTTCCGGCAGGGGAGCCAGATGCAGATAGGTGAAGAGAATCAGGCCCGGCCGGAAATACTGATACTCGGATGACTGCGGCTCCTTGACCTTCACCACCAGATCAGCGCGATTCCAAACATCGGCCGCGGAGTCGACAATGAATGCGCCCGCTTCGGCATATTCCTGGTCGGTAACGGAGCTGCCTAGACCAGCCTCCGCCTCCACCAGAACTTCATGGCCGTGCTCGCGCAGGGTGGTTACCATGCTGGGCACGCAGCCAACGCGTGTTTCGTGATCTTTGATTTCCTTCGGAACTCCGATGATCATGTCTGTTTCCTCTACTACCGCTGGCTAGTTGCCGAAGGCGGTGTGGGTTGCGGTGGGTCGGGTTTTGGGGCAGCCGGTGCCGGAGTCGCAGTCGCGGGCGGACCGGGTACAGTCGCTCCTGGCTGAGTTGTACCGGGTCGGTTTGCAGCAGGCTGGGTGGCGTCCGGCGGTCCGCCGTGGTTGGGACCGAGTCCAAGGCCAATCAGCGCCTTTGACGTGATCTTGCCGTCGTCGGGCAGATTTTGCGATTCTTGAAACCGCTTCATCGCATCCTGCGATTCGGCCCCCCACACGCCGTTTACTTCGCCCTTGTAGAAGCCACGGTCGGCGAGGGACTGCTGGATTTGCTGGTATCGCTCGGGGCTGGGAGCCGTCTGATAGCTGGGCCGCCGCGTTTTGGCTACCTGACCTTTCGCCACGTGCTTGCTGGTCGAATGGACGGTCTTGGTGGAGGCGGAGGCGGTATTCTTCGCGGCAGCCGTACCCGCTTTGGCGGACGTAGTAGGCTTTTTGGCCGTCGACGTAGCAGGCTTTTTGGTGGAGGATGCCGCGGCAGCGGTCGACTTCGCGGCGATAGATTTCTTTACAGTTGAGTGAGTGGTACTTGTGGCAGTTGCTTTCTCGGCGGTATCTGCTCGCGCCGCGGGAACGAATACGGCGCAAAAGCCGAGCCAAGCGCTGAACAACGACGCGATCAGAATTCGCTTTATCGACTCAATTTGACGGCTCAATTTGGGATTATACCGGCAAGCTTGGAGCAATTACTCGCCCGGCAACCTTCCGGAAAGGAACTGCCGGAGCGGCGGAGTCTTCCGTCCGCCGAAGGAGTGCACCACGCGAATCGCCACCGCCTGACCGCTCTTCAGCGACGCCTGAATCTTCATCAGGTCCGCCGGTGAGCTTACGTCTTGGCGATTGATCGAAATAATGACGTCTCCGCTCGTCATCCCGATGTCGTCCGCAAAGGAACCGGGATCGACGCTGACAACCCGAACACCTGACTTGTCTTCGATGCCAAGCTCCTGGCGTTCCTTATCCAGCAGACGCGTGATGGTAATGCCGAACTTCACTTGCGTAGCGGTTGGCTCCTTCGATCCAGGCGCATCCTGTTGCTTCTCTTCGGACTGGAATTCGCCACGCCAAACCTCGGTGCGCTCCTCTATCGGGACTTTGTAGTCAATCTTGTTCCCGTTGCGGTCAACCGTCAGCAGGGCCAGCGCGCCAATCTGCATGTCGGCAACCTTAGCCACCAGTTCGTCGCCATCGCGGACCGGCCTGTCATTTAAAGAGACAATGACGTCGCCTTCCTTCACACCTGCTTTGCCGGCTGGGCCTTCTTTGGGCGCCTCTTCAACGACTACGCCATGATCGAGCCCGAATGCCTGCAGCGTTTCATGCGATTCGTTCTTTCTCCAACGCACACCGATGGAGCCGCGAACCACGCGGCCGGAGCGAATGATGTCGTTGTAGACCTTGGCCGCCATGTTCGAGGGCAGGGCGAAGCCGATGCCCTCATAAGATCCACTGCGCGTCGCGATCATCGTGTTTACGCCAATCACCTCGCCACGGATGTTCAGCAGCGGGCCACCGCTGTTGCCGGGGTTGATGGCAGCATCGGTCTGAATAAAATGCTGGAATGCCTGCGCGCCCGGCAGATCGCGACCAGTAGCGCTGACGATGCCGGCCGTGACCGTCGCTTCCAAGCCGAAGGGAGAGCCGATCGCCACCGCCCAGTCGCCCACTTCCAGGCTGTCGGAGTTGCCGATTTGCACTGGAATCAGTGTCTTCTTCGCGTCAATCTTAATCACCGCGATATCCGTTTCCAGGTCGGT
Source organism: uncultured Acidobacteriaceae bacterium (assembly GCA_963771305.1). Classification (GTDB taxonomy): domain Bacteria; phylum Acidobacteriota; class Terriglobia; order Bryobacterales; family Bryobacteraceae; genus CAJCIT01. The sequence goes on along the minus strand of CAVYTS010000026.1, from coordinate 476,764 downwards.
ACCAATGACATGCGCCCGGTACTCGTTGTCGTCGCCGTGAATCCGGACCTTGAGGCGGTCAGCGTGTTCAACGACGTGATTGTTGGTCAGGATATAGCCGTTCTTGTCCACGATGAAACCCGTGCCGGAGCCCTGCTGGCGGAACTGCTTGGGAGGCTGGCCGTTGCCGAAAAACTTCTTCAGCATGTCCGAGGGATCGCTTTGCTGGGAATCGCCGTCGCCCTCATCTTCGCTCTCAAGCTTGGGGCTCTTCTTGGCGGCGGCCTTCGGCATGTAATCGGCTTGAATGTAGACCACCGAAGGCTCCAGCCGTTTAGCCAGTTTGGTGAACTCGTTTCCGACCGGCGCTGCTTGAGGAATTGTCAGTGGAGTCGCATCCTGGGCGATGGGGCCTGTATCGTGCGCGGCCTTCACCCGTGTATCGAGCAATTGCCCGAGGATGATCCCGATGATCAGAGTGACCAGCAACAGACCGACACTGAGCACTTTCTGTTGCTTCATTTTCTCAAGGAACGGCATTAGCAAAACCTTTCAAACCGGAGGCGTACTTTAAGTATAGGGAAAACCAACCAACCTCGGCCATCATCGGCAACGGACCCTCTCAAGAAGACCGATGCCGCCGCTCGTGGATTGGTTTCAATTCAACCAGTAAGATGCCGCCCAGGATGAACGCGCCGCCAAGGACAGCTGCGAAAGTCAGGGCTTCACCCCCAACAACAACGGCGGTCACCAGCGCGAAAACCGGTTCGAGAGCAAAGATTAAAGCCGTCCGCGTGGCAGTCGTATACTGCTGGCCCCAGGTCTGGAAGGCGAAAGCGAGAGCGGTCGCGAACAGACTGGTGAGACCGAGTGCGAAAACGATTTGGCCATTCCAGGAAGCCTGCGGTGGTTCAACCAGCAGCGAGACCGTGGACAGCACCGCTGCGCACAGGATTTGCCCCAACGCGACGGCTTCATACCGCGCCCGCTGCGAATAGTAGCCAAGAATCAGCAGGTGGAAGGAAAACGCGACAGCGCAGCCGATGGTTAGCAGATCACCCTTGTTGATGTCCAGCAGGCTTCCACGCGAGCCCAAAGACGGCAGCGTCATGACCGCCATCCCAACCACCGCGCACAAGATGCCAAGGACCTCGGAGGCCTGTGGCCAGCGGCGATAGGCAATGGCGCCAATAATAGGAACCAGCGCGATGTAGAGCCCGGTCAGGAAGCCGGACTTGCCCGCCGTGGTGTACTTCAGGCCGAAGGTCTGCAACATGTATCCGGCCCACAGGAAGATTCCGGCGAACGCGCCACCTCGCAAACCGCGCACGACCTCTTTGAGTCCCGCCCGCCGGAGCGGCCGCATAAACAGCAGGACCATAAACAGGCTGGCCAGCCAAAAACGCAAAGACAGGAAATAGACCGTGGAGATGCCGAGCAGGGCTTGCTTGACCACCACGAAGGTGGCACCCCAAATCAGGGCAACGAAAGCCAACGCGGAATCGGCACGCCATCGGGCCGGAACTTTTCCCGGCTGGGATTTTGTGGAGACGACCGTCAAGAGAGCGCTAAAACTCGCGTGCAGCGCTTATTGTGCCGCCGCCTTCTAATTGGGTGTGCAGAGACGCCAGGAGAAGGAGAATGCGCCGAAGGCCCAGTTCGCGGCCGTCGGGCAGAAACCATTCCTGAGAAGAATGCGCGCCGCCTCCCTGACCACCGGTGCCGATGGAAATGGCAGCCAAGCCCAGCGAGAGAGGGATGTTGGCGTCGGTAGAGGCACAGTCGACGCGCGAGCGGATGTTGAGGTAGGCGTCCACCGCATGAATGGTCTGCAACAGCGCGGATGAATCAGCCAACTTGCCGCCAGGGCGAGACCCCAGCTCTTTGATCTTCGCCGCCAGCCGCCCGGTGCGGGCCGTCCGGTTCTGGTGCTCGAGTGCCCGCTCTACCGCTAACGTCAGCGTGGCGGCCAGTTCATCCAGCAGAGCGTTTTCTTCGCTGCGCAGATCGAGCTTGGCACGAGCGCTCGCCGCGATCGAATTGATGCTGCTTCCGCCTTCGATCAGGCCGAAGTTGTACGAGCAACGGATGGGGTTGGCCGACGCGATGCGCGTATCTGCCGCCTGCCCGAACGCCGTGATGGCCATGGCCAACGCGTGTACCGGATTGCCGCTGCCCTGGTCGTTCCAACTATGACCGCCGGGGCCGCTGAAACCTATCTCAAATCGGCGGCTGGCTAACGCCTGCGCGGTGACATGTTCAACGGACGGTCCATCGAGCACCACGAAAGCGGCAATCCGGGCCAGCAGCGAAGTCTGGCCACAGATGTAGCGCATGCCGCTTAGATTGCCTTCGCCCTCTTCGCCCACATTGGCGATTAGAAGGATGGAGCGAGCCAAGTCGGCCAGATCGGGTGTTTCGACAAGCACTCGCGCCAAGGTCAACAGAGCGGTTAAACCGGAACCGTTATCGGAAACGCCGGGGCCCGTCAAGCGGCCTTCCGGTGTGACGGCGATCTCTTCCGGACGCGCGGGCGCCAGCACAGTATCCAGATGAGCGGTCACAGCCAGAACCGGGCCGGCTTCATCATTTCCGTACGTTGCCAGAGCGTTGCCGGCTCGATCGAGCCGCGCATCCCAGCCGATTGTTTTCAACTGGTTGCAAAACCACTCCGCGCGCTTTTGTTCAAAAAACGTGGGTGCAGCGATGCGGCACAGATGCAAATGACGTTCGTTGATCCACGACCGTTCCCGCGAGAACCAGCGCTGTGCTTCAAACAGACCTGGTTGTCCAGCCAAGTTTGATACCCGTCGCGTGTGCGGCAAGAGGCGGCGGCCGAGTGTGAGGAACGCTCTGGTCTGGGTGGCCAAACGGAATCCTAAACCTCAGGATAACGGAGGATGGTTCCATGCCGCCAACAATTACCGTCATCCCTGAATGGCCCGACTTGGGCAGAATGGGATCAGATCCTTTCCGTGCCAGGTTAGTCGCGACGGCTACTCTGCCGATGAATTCCGATGGAAGAGACGTCCGGTCCCAGGCTTCTAGCGGCCTGACCGTCGCCGAGTCCCCGAACGGGAGTCCTGGTGAGGCGCGCGCATTCGGAAGGTCCATGCGACTCAGCTCCTGACCAAGAGCCAACCTGCCCTACAGCCATTCGAAAAAACGAGCCAACCGCGCGGTGGAGTTGCGCCAGCCCCGCGGCCAGTTTGAGGCGGTGGCGAACCCGTGGCGGCCAAGGTTATTCGGAAGTCCCTGATTTCGTTTGGGAAATCATGGTTCGACGCCTGTCGCCGCAGGCACTTCCTCGGCGACCACAGAGAACCATCGTAGATTCGACTTTCCAAAAGATGTCGTGATGGCTGTGTCGGTGGCGTCGCGACCGATCGCGATAGGCACGCGCCCGATGCGGGATTGATTGAAGCGTGCATCGAACACCCACCAGCGGTCCCCCAGGTAGACTTCGAACCAAGCGGCAAAGTCCATGGGAGGCATTTGTGGAACTCCGATGTCGCCGAGATATCCAGCGACGTACCGGGCCGGTATGTTCATAGCCCGGCAAAAGGTGATGGCGAGGTGCTGGAAGTCGCGGCAGACGCCGTTGCGCTCGATGTAGACATCCAGCGCTGTCTTGGTGGAGCGGGCGAAGTTATACCCAAAGGTGACATTCAGATGGATCCAGTTGCAGATCGCCTGGACCAGAGGCCAACCCGGTTCCACTCCGTTGAACAACTCGCCTGCTGTATTGAGAAGTTCGTCGACCGGGCAGTAACGGGACGCCAGCAGAAACCGCAAGACCTCCGTCGGCAGTTTCTCGACCGGAACCTGTTCCGCCGTCATGTCGACCGGGTCGGGCTGGCCCGAAACCTCAATCAGCGTGGAGTTGGACAGCCGAAGCTGCCCGGCAGGCGCCAGAAACCGCGAACAAATGTTCCCGAAGATGTCGATGTAAGGCTCGACCACCACTTCCGGATCGGCTCGGAGCAGATCGGGTTCGCGCAGGTCGGCTTCGCGGGAAGGATGAACGCTCAACAGCGCGATCATCGCGACCGGTGCAGGGATGTCGAATTGAAGGTCGTAGCCAAGTCTGATAAGCATTCCGATGTTAGGCCAGCAATGCCGTACGCACTGACAGCTTGCGACTTGGCAGAAAGAACCGTCGCTGTCATTTTACCCGAACGATACAGTAGTGGGATGCAGGTAATTAACCGGGGAGAGCACGCACGCCTGTGAGTCGATCTCTGGTGATCTACCGCGCCGAGAAGGAAGTCGGTCCCTACCTCGCGGCTCTGGGGGCGGCCGGCGTCAATACGGTGTCGGCAAACGCTTCCGAGCGCCCACGATTGCGGGAGTTTGAAGGACTCGTGCTGACGGGCGGCGAGGACGTGGATCCCGCTCAATACGGCGAAGCCAGACACCCGAAGACGGAGGATCCGGACCCCGAGCGCGATGAGCTCGAGAAGGAGCTCCTGGCCGAGGCGCTGGAGTTGGACTTGCCTGTGCTCGCGATTTGCCGAGGCCTGCAACTCATGAACGTGTTCCATGGAGGAGACCTCATTCAACACCTGGATGCGGTGGGGCGCCATCAACAGTCGAAGGGCGACCGCGCCAGCACTGCTCACGACATTCTCGTCGAGCCGGGAAGCTTGCTCTATTCGATTGCCGGTGTGCGCACGTGGCAGGTAAATTCCCGCCATCATCAGGCTGCCAAGCGGGTTGGCAGAGACCTCGTCGTTACTGCGATCGACGCCGAGGACCAAACAATAGAGGCGCTGGAACGGCCCGACAAGCGATTCGTCCTGGGAGTGCAATGGCACCCGGAGAATCAAGCACTGGTCGATGCCGGACAACTGAGGATTTTCCAGCGCTTCGGGGAAGCAACAAGACAGACTTAGTTCGATCAAAAGGCGACGGGACCGAAATGACCTTCTGTTTGGGTATGAATCTGGCGGATGGACTGGTGGGGCTTGCCGATACCCGGGTGGTGGCGGGGCGTGATGCAACGACGGCGAAGAAAGTTGCCACCTATCAAGGCCCGGGCTTTTCCTTCTTCATCATGAACTCCGGTTTGCGGTCGCTGCGCGACAAGACCCTGTTGTATTTTGAGGATGCTTTTGCGCGCCAGACCACCGTTCGAGACCGTCTCTTCAAGGTCGTCAATCTTTTCGGCTCGCAAATGCGCCGTGTGGCGGAAGAAGATGCAAAGGTCCTCAAAGAAGCGGACATGTCATTTAACATCCACGCCTTGATTGGCGGACAGATGTCGGCCGAGTCGGCTCACCGGTTGTATCTTGTGTATCCCGAGGGTAACTGGGTCGAGATCGGCAAAGATACTCCCTACCAGATCATCGGTAACTCTGGTTTTGGAAAGCCAATTCTGGAGCGCTCACTTACGTACACCGACCCGTTGTTTTATGCATTCAAGTTAGGGATTCTAGCTTTTGATGCAACCAGGTTGTGCGCGTCCGATGTCGATTTTCCCATTGATCTTTTGGTATACAAGCGCGGCAGTTACGAAATGATCGAACATCGCTACGCGCGAGAGGATCTGGCCCAGATTTCAAGCTGGTGGCAAGACCGTATGCGGCGGGCGGTGGACGAACTTCCGTCGGCTTGGGTTGAGATGGCTTTCCGGAAGCTCAATGGGAAACCGGAACCGGTGGAGAGGGATCAAGTCGAGGGACCGATTTAGCGGGGTTACGCAGGCGGCCTAGGAACGCGGCTATCCACTTGCTCTGCTCCGGTTCGGAGAGCTACTCGCGAGGCTCGGCGGCTCGCGAGTAGTCCCGCAATGATGCAACGACGCGAGCCTGTCGTGTTCTGGTATAAGCTGTCGGGGAGGCCGCGCGAGCATTAGCGAAGTGCAGTTGGTCGAAAGGACGTTCTATGCCAGAAAAATGGAATTCCGATGGCACCTTCCATCTGGGCATCAACATGGCCGGCGCGGTTTCGGCCGGCGCCTACACGGCGGGAGTTCTCGACTTTCTGATGGAGGCGCTGGAGCTATGGTATGTGGCGAAAAGCACTGCGAATCCGGCGGTCCCGCTGCATGACATCTCCCTCGACGTTTTCTCGGGTGCGTCGGCAGGGGGAATGTGCGCGGCCATCGCCTCGGTGATGGTGCAAGGCACGTTCGATCACATCCGAAACCCGGCCGATCCGGGCGTACATGGCACCAGCAACATCTTTTTCGAGAGCTGGGTTAACAAGATCGACATCGAGCCGCTGCTACAGGACAACGACCTGGCAGAAGGCAAGCCAGTGATCTCGTTATTAGATTCGTCCATCATCGATGAGATCGCCGAATATGCGATTGCGCCGGGCCAGGCCACAGCCCGCCCGTACATTTCGAAATCGCTCACGCTGTTTCTGACGCTCACAAACGTGCGGGGCACTCCTTTTTCGCTGAATGGCGCGGCCACCGGATCGGCGGAAGAAGAAATTGCGTACTATGCCGACCAATTGCAGTTTGAGACGGTCCGCGACGGCAATGCCCCACTGGGCGCGTTGGCGAAGCCGCTGCCCATCGGATCGAGCGCAGGGGCTTGGCCGCTGCTCAAAGAAGCGGCGAAAGCCACGGGAGCGTTCCCGCTGTTTCTTGCTCCCCGGAAAATTGACCGCAGTGCAGCGGACTACATGAACTCGCCCTGGGAATCGATTTCGTTAGTCGAGCCTGCGACTGTCCCACCGCACTGGACGCTGAAGCCGGCGGACGTATTCAGTACGCTCAATGTTGACGGAGGCGTTACCGACAACGATCCGTTCGAGCTTTCGCACGACTATCTCGCCGTCCATAATCCGCTCGCGAAGCCCGATCCGATTACTGGAGACTTGGCGAACCCTCGTGAGGCGGACAAGGCCAACTGCGCGGTGCTCACCGTTGCTCCGTTTCCCGCCAAGGATCTTTTCGATCCAAACTACAACTTCGATAAGAACAGCAGTGTTTTCGGCATCCTGCCGAACCTCTTCACGGCTCTCGTTGGGCAATCGCGATTCTTAGGTGAATCCCTGACGGCTGTGTTAGGCGGCGCGTCGTTCAGCCGGTTTGTGCTGGCTCCGTCCGACACAGATAATCCGGACGACAATGCGCTCCAATGCGCAGCCCTCGGCGCCTTCGGGGGGTTTTGCGAGCGCGGTTTCCGCGCGCACGATTACCAACTGGGCCGCCGCAACTGCCAGAAGTTTCTGCGCGACCATTTTCGTCTCTCGACCGACAACCCGATCATCCAGGCTGGCCTGCTGAAATTTGACGCTGCGACGCGCGACGCCGTGATCGCGACGTTCGATCCGGGCAAGAGCGGATTCCTCCCGATCATTCCACTCTGCGGCAGCGCGCTGCCGGAAGTCCCGGCCCCGGCGCGGGCAACCATCACGTCCGCCCGCGTGGGTCACATCGTGAACTGGGTTGTGGACCGCCTGCACGGGCTGGCAAAGGCTTTTCTGGACGACGCAATTACTAGTGAGTTTGAGAAATTGGCCGCCCGCGGCGCGGCCGATACGCTGATTTCGACCTGGGGTAGGGCGAAGATCAAGGCATATTTGCAGGAAGAGCTGAAGGATGTGATTAAGGGGTAGGAAACCCGGCTCACTTTTCCTGCACCTTCGCCAACGTGGCGAATCGATGAATGATCCAAGTTAGGTTCCTAGCCCGGCCATTCTGAGAATTCATCTCTCAGATATTGTTGGGCTTGGATAGTTGGAATGTAACATTGTTACCTCGTTACCTCGGCTTCTGCCTGGGATTTCAAGGGGTGTGTCCGACGTGATGTTGATGTACTTGCTGAATGAAAGGAATCAGCTCGGGTAATGACTCGTTCACCCGATAGCCTGGTCCCCTCTGTCGCGGGGCAACCTGATACGGAGAAGCGGGACGACAAAGCCCTCACCTGTTGGCAGGAGGGCGAGGCGAATTTGCGGGCCGCAACAGAAGTAAACGCCGTTACAGCATCGTCAAATCCACCAGCAATCATGCCAATTCAGCTGGATCTTTTCCCGGGGCGAGCCTGTCCCTTGGAGGTGAAGCCTGCCACGGACCGGAATACAGCGAGAGTAAATCCGGCCCGCCGGGACGGTGTAGAGGGCGGCAGCACGCAAAGACAGCGCATCAGCACAACCGGAGAGGCCCTGTTCGGCCCGCCGGAGGAAACTCCGAGTGGTAGGGAGGCGTATAAGGGGAGAACCCGAAAGCGCGGGAACGAAACCGGACAGGGAATCGGAGGTGGCCACAGTACCGTTGAACTTCGGGAAAACCGGAGGGAGGGAAGGGCCGCTACTTTCATCGAGCGACCAAAACAGGGAAAGGCAGCCGGAATGCCCCCGCAAGGGAAAGCTCAACCCCGGCCCCGCCTCGCCAAGCGCAAAGCGCCCGCGAGACTTGACCCTGCCCGCAAACTGCAGAGGACGCTATACCGAGTGGCCAAGCAACAACCGGAAAGGAGGTTCACGCTTCTCTACGATAAGGTCTGTCGGCAGGACATCTTGCAAGAGGCCTGGCGACGGGTGAAGTCCAACAAGGGTGCAGCCGGTGTGGACGACGTGGATATCGACGAGATACGGGAGTATGGCGAAGCGCGGTTTCTGGGCGAGATCGAACAGGAACTTCGTAACGGCAGCTATCGTGTTTCGTTGGTCCGGCGAGTATACATCGACAAGCCCGGACAGCCGGGGAAAACCCGGCCTTTGGGCATCCCCACGGTGAAGGATCGAACGATCCAGATGGCCGTGAAGTTGGTGATCGAACCGTTGTTCGAAGCTGATTTCGTGCCCTGCTCGTTCGGGTTCCGCCCAGAGAAGACACCGCGCATGGCGCTCAGCATCATCGCTGAGAAAACCCAGGCCGGTTACACTCACGTGGTAGACGTTGACTTAAGATCCTACTTCGACACGATTTCGCACGAACTGCTTTTAGAGTTGGTGGAACGTCGGGTTGGAGATGTGCGAGTCGTACGCCTGATCCGAGCTTGGTTGAAAGCAGGAGTTCTGGAGGAAGGTAGGGTGACGCATCCCGACCGGGGCTCTCCTCAGGGCGGGGTGGTTTCACCGCTGCTCTCCAACGTCATGCTTCACGAAGTGGATCGTCAGTGGTGTCGCGGTGACGGCACGATGAGTAACTCTGTCGTGCTGGTACGTTACGCGGATGATATGGTGCTGCTGGCGCGTACGGAATCAGAGGCCAGGCAAGCGTGGGAGCAACTCCAAAGCCAGTTTGCGGCTCTGCGATTGGTGGTGAACCAGGAGAAGAGTCGTTTGACCACGGTGGAGGAGGGTTTCGCGTTTCTGGGCTTCGAGTTTCGGAAACCCCCGAGACGGACGCTGTACATGTGGCCGCGCAAGAAGGCGTGCCAACATATCCGGGATCGGGTACGCGAAGTAGTGCGGTCGTTTCCCAGTAGCGCGACGATCGGAGAGGTGATTCGAAAGCTGCATCCGATCCTGAATGGGTGGTGTACCTATTTTCGGGTCGGCAACAGCAACCGGGTCTTCCATCAGATCGATTGGGCCGTGCAGAGCGAGCTGCAGTTATGGCTCCGACGCAAACACCAATGCAGTTGGCGGTCCGCTCGCAAGCACTGGAACTATCAGTTCCTGTACAAACGGTGTCGGCTGTATCAAATGGTAGGAAGAGTGAGCCATCTGCCCGGCTTGCGGCGCACGCCGCCGGAAGAAGATGGTCGGAGAGCTGGATGCGGGAAATCCGCACGTCCAGTTCGATGAGGGGGCGCAGGAAACGTGCGACAGCGCAACGCGCCTGTGCCCTACTCTACCGGAGCCCTTGGCTATGCTTAGATCCTGCGCGGAAGCACTTCCATAGAGACGGTCAAGTTCTTTGAAACCCTTTCGTCGCTCGTCGGGGCTTAGAAAGACGTCCGCTCCCCGGTCGCTCACCTCATAGCCGCCCACGGCTTCGGCTAAGCCTGCAAGCCGACCTGCCTCAGCCCCGGACCGGCAACAATCCGGCAGAACACTCCACACCTGTGGCGTACCGTCATCCGACGCCGTCACCACCCGCCGCCCGTCCGGACTGAGCACGCCTGCGTTCACAGGTCCCCTTATGCTGCAGAGGCGACCACGGGCGCCACCAAAGTTGGTTGAGGAGAAGGTCCGAACTCCAATTCAGCGCGGCTATTGAGCCGCGCTCGATTCGTAACGCCCGTGCGAACGCTCCGGCCGCCTGGCCCGCCTGGCCCTCTTCGAACAGCCTCGCTCCATCCTGGACGACGGACAGTGCGAGCGCGGCTTGCGCTTGGCTTTTCTGACTTCAGGCTCAAAACGAAATGCCTGAAAGGATCAGAGTCGCCAGCACCGCGCCGGCAGCGGTCCGCCGCGACGGCAGCCGTTCCTTCGTAAGTCTCTCCACCTCATCCTTTTCCCATTTTTTCACTTTCTGAGATCCATGGTCGATTCTTCTCAAGTTCGCCCGCGGAAAGGTAGCGCTGCGGCCAGAACCCATCCAGACGTCCCTCGTCCCGCAGTTGTCTTGCCTCCGAAAGAACGGACCCCGCCAGTCTCTGCCCCTTGTTTGGCGGAATCGCTCAGGAACTGAAGCAACTTTGCCAAAGCTGCCTCCCTGGGTGATCCAGCCCTCGAGCCGCGTCCATTTCCACCCCAGGCACTCGTGTGTAGGTCGACCAGTATTTCCCGAATCTGTCCGCGTCCGCACCCCCGTCGCGCGCCAAATGATCCTTGCGGTACGGAAAAATCTCTTTCGAATTGGTCCACCACCAATAGCAGGCTCTCGTCTAGAACCGAGGGCTTCGCAGCATCGACGAGGCCCTCTAGTCTAGGTGGTGTGGCACAAAGTTCGCAAATCCACCTCGCACCCAAGTGCTGTCGATAGCTCGCGGAGTCTTGACTCATGACAGAGTAGGTGAACGTTGGGATCGGCGCTGCGATAGAGCGCACCAAGGTCAATTAGAAAACGGCTTCTTCGCGTTTGGGATGGCCACTCCGACGCCGGTAGAGAGTGAGACGCCAGAAATACCTGACCTTGACGTAGCCGGGCTGGGCGCTCGACTTGGCGCTGTGTCAGTACCGGGCGTTCCTCACGCAAACGGGTTTTCATCCGCGCTGCGGCCGTAGATTACCGGAATCGGGACCTCCAGCATGCGCAGGTACACCGACAATTGGCCGCGGTGGTGATACCAGTGGTTGAGCACGATGGCTCGCAGCATTCCCATGCGCGGAATCACGAACACTTCCCTGCCCTTGGCCAACATACGAAAGTTCCCCGTGGCCGATGAGTCGGTCATCCCGCTCAGGTTCTTCTCGGCGGTCGCGATGCTTTCGTCGAAAGCTTTGAGGATCTCGGCCGTGCTGGCTGGCTGAGGCGGATCGAATTTCGCATTCACGGCATCGAACTCCTCCAACTGAGCGAGCCCGGTGAGGACACCTGGGATGGTTGCGGTGTGGATGGCCAACTGGCCCAGCGTCATGCAGGTGTGATGCGGTTTGAAGGTCAGTTTGGCGTCGGGAACACGCTCCAGGAGCCGCCTTGTAGTGGCGGCTTCCTGTTGCATTTCGGCGATGATCGGTTCGAGCATTTTGGTCATTTCTGTTTTTCCTTTTCGCCGGCGCAGCAATCGTCGCCGGAGGTCTTGAGGGGTGGTGTATAGAGTTGCGCCGGATCGAGGACGTAGCCGTCGTCGTACCGGTCGTGATGGCGCACCCAGGCCATGGTGAACGCCAGGCCGTCTTCGTCTCGGCCTTTCGGCACCATGTCGAGGAAGTGATATGCACCGACCAGCATGTCGAGCCCCCGCCCGTAGGTGGAGTACGTGTGGAAGACTTGCCCGGCTTCGTCCTTTGCGAACACGCTGGCACCGGGCCCTTCCTCGATGGGAAACTTCTGCATGCGATAGTTGTTGTAGACTTCGCCTCGCGCCAGTTCGTCTTTGGTGAACGAGACCTGGTAGTCGTAGTTGAAGTCGCTTCCGAACGACGAGACCCATTTGAAGCGCCAGCCCATGCGTTTCTTGAAGGCTTCGATTTCGGCGATGGGTGCGCGAGAAACGACCACAAATGAAACGTCGCGATGGGCCAGGTGCACGTTCGGTCCATCGAAGTGGTCGGCCAGGAGGGAGCAACTCTTGCAGCCCTCCTTCCAGCCGGGACCCAACATGAAGTGATAGACCATCAACTGGCTGTGCTTGCCGAAGAGGTCCGCCAGCGTTTCGCTGCCGTTCGGGCCTTCGAAGATGTATTGCTTTTCGACTTTCTCCCAGGGCAGTTCGCGGCGCTGGCGGCTGAGCTCATCGCGCCGCCGTGTGAATTCCTTCTCCTTGGCCAGGTGTTCCTTGCGGGCTGCAAGCCACTCCGCCGGGGACACCACTTTGTGGTGTTGGACTTCTATCTGACTGGTTGCCATTGTGGTTCTCCTTTGGGTTGTTCGTTGGGGTTAGGATCCGCTTGCTTGCGCGGTCGCAGCTCCGTTAGGTCCGCTCTGTCGAAAATGATCCAGAATCGTGGTGTGGGCCGGTATCCCCTCCCTCACGGTCGGGGTTCTGTGCTCTGTAGGGTGGCTGCGCTGCGGTCATATTCGTTGGCTCCGATGGGCTACGGCCCATCAAGGCTTGCTCACGCGCGCGGTTCTATGCTCGAGTTTTTGCGGCTACCACAGTCTGAAGCCTGTGCCACGTTTTCGTGACTGCGAGAGCGGCCAGACCGCCGGTCGAGGCCGCTTTGCCCGCAATTAGTGCGGCGGTTGCGATGCAGACTGGACACATGTTGGTGGCCTCGTCGGGCTAACGTCTACTTTTTGCCTTCGGCACGCTGGCGGATGCGATCGATGATGTGCTGCCAGCCCGTGCCGACGTGCTCACGGTGGTCGTCCGGAATGAGTCCGATCGCGGTGTGATGAAACTTGATGAGCGTTCCACCGACTTCTTCACTGAGGCGGTATTGCACGTTCGAAAGGAACGGATAAGACGCCCACAAGGGCCCGCAGATTTCAAGCAGTGTCGGCCGCTTAATGGCCTGCACGTTGCCCCAGAAATGGCCGTTGTCGCCGCCCAAGTCGCGGAACCAGCGCCCGCCCGGCCAAGGTTCGATCTTCATCGGCATGGGTTTGCCGTCGGCTTCATTGTCCGTCCCGAGCTGTTCCAGAATTGTTTCGAACGTGGTCCCGATGGGGGCGCGGACGTGGATTTCCTGGGTGATATTCAGAGTGAGATTTTCGATGGTTTGGGTGGTCAGGGTCATGGTTTCTCCTTGCTGTCATTCAAGTTCGGTTCTGGGCTTACTTTCTTTTCCGCATGCTGCTTGATGCGGCTCAACTGCTGCTGCCAATAGCGCTCGAACGTGCTGGTCCATTCGTGCAGCGGCTTGATCGCTTCGGCGTTCGTTCGGTAGAGCTTTTGGCGGCCTTCGCGGCGGACATGGACCAGGCCTACGTCCCGCAACACTCGAAGGTGTTTCGACACGGAGGGTTGCTCCAGGCGCAAGGTCATCACAATGTCCCCCACCGGACGTTCCCGCAACACCAGATAGTTCAGGATCTCGCGGCGGCGAGGTTCAGCGACGGCGTTGAAGGCGTCGGTAGTGGTAGCGGCCCGGGGCACAAGAATACAATACATTCCCTTATGGGAATATGTCAACGATTTTTCTCGCACTTTCGCTCCGGCCGTGTTGCTTTCTGGTTCGACCGACGCTCGCCGCCTCGGAGCACGTCGCCTGTTCGGTCCGTTCCGACGCATTTAGCCCGCCCGTTCGGTTGTTCACTGTATGGTTAACCTGCGTTGCCACAAAGAAATCGCCGGGGCCCGCGAGCCACTGCAAATGCACCTTATTCTTCACTTACTTACGCATTCACGAGACTGAAGCCCCGAAGATGGAAGCTTTGGCCCCCGTGTTGCATCCATTAAAACGAGCACCAATGAAACCGCTGAAACTGACAATCCGCAACGTCCTGGTAGCTGCCCTGATGCTGATCGTCGTGGCCGCTGCGTTTGACGGACTACGCAGATTCAACAAAATGAACGCAGTGAGGAACGAAACCAGCCACCAGGAGCAGGTTGAGCCAGCAAGCGCTCCAGCATCCGCGGACGCACCCACCGCTTCCATCTAGCGGATGCATTCTCTACATGTTTTCTGCCCGCACGGCGACGTTGACCTTCTGTCCAGTGAACTTTGGGAGGAGGGCACAGTCGGTGTGCGTGAAGTCGATCGAGGCGAGTCGATAGAACTGATCGCCGCTTTTGAGAGCGATGAGCGCCGGGCACCCCTCCTGGCCCGCTTTGCTCAGCATCAACCGGCCTGGGAACACGAAGACGATATCGACTGGGTTCAATACACCAAAGACTCCTGGCCGGGCCGGAGCGTCGGCCAGATGCTATTCCTGGCGCCCCCCTGGTGTGAAGACCCAACGCCGGCTGGACGGGTCCGTCTGGTTCACAATCCCGGCCTGGCCTGCGGCACCGGTGACCATCCTTGTACGCAGATGGCATTGGAAGCACTCGAATCATTGGTGGCGGCGGAATATACAGTGCTGGATATCGGAACCGGATCGGGGATTCTGGCAATCGCGGCGAGGCTCCTGGGAGCCCGGGTCGCCGTCGGAGCCGACCCCGGCGCCGTCGCTTTGGGCGCTGCGCGGGAGAACTTCCGGCTGAATAACTTGCCTGCGATGCTGGTCGAGGGCTCAGTGAACTGCATGAGGACCGGCGTTGCCGACCTTACCGTGGCCAACATCAGCAGCACGGTCCTATTGATGCTCCTCGACGATTTGATTCGCGCCACCAAGCCGGGCGGAAAGCTCATCCTCACCGGCTTCGCGGAATCCGAATCGGCCATTTTCCGCGGCGCCCTGCGCTGTGAACAGGTGCTCAGCGACGGAGAATGGCGTTGTGTTGTGGGACGAACGGCTTATTGATAGATCGTCGTACCGTGGCGCAGGCCGCGTAGCCTGCTGAGCCTAGAGTCATCTCGGCTTTCGTTGGACTTCGAATGCAATCCGCGTTCATCGGCGTTGATCCGCGGCCATAATCATCTACCCACCCGCGTGCTGCAACGCATCTTCAATTCGCTGACCACCGGCCAGCACCGGCGCAAACAGATCACCCACTTTTTCAAAACGCTCCACCGCATTGCGAATGTGAAAGTCCACCGGCTTCAATCCGCGCTTGACCTCTTTCCAATCCAACGGCGTCGCGACCGGCGCGTGATCGTAGGCCCGCAGGACATACGGAGCGGCAACCGTCTTACCCGTGCCGATCTGCATCCAGTCAAAGTACACACGGCCCTTCTTGCGCTTATTCACGCTGCGGGGCGTGGTGAAGAGGTCGGGGGATTCATGCGCCGCCAGCGTCGCCAGAATCTCCGCGAAGCTGCGCGCTTGATCGAACGTATAGACGGGTTCAAGCGGAATGTAGACGTGCAAGCCGTCGCCGCCCGTGGTCTTGGCATAGCCGCGCAAGTGAAACCGTTCCAGCAGGTGGTGAACAATCTGAGCAGCCTCCACAATCTGGTCGAACGGACATTCCACCGGGTCAAGATCGATAAGCACCCAATCGGGGTTCTCTAAGGAGCCAACCCGGCTCAACCAGGGATTCTGATCGATGCAGCCGAGATTGGCCAGATACAGAAGCGTGGCCCGATTGTTGGCGATCACGTAGTGATTCGTCTTCTCCTTCTGCCGATCGCGTGCCTCATGCTCCTGGATGGGCTCGCGTTGAATCCAATCCGGGTAGTACTCCGGCGTGTCCTTCTGAAAGAAGTAATCGGCGTCGATGCCGTTCGGATACCGCTTGAGTGAGAGTGGCCGATCCCGCAGATGAGGCAACAAAAAGCTCGACACGCGGTCGTAGAACTCAATCACGTCGCGCTTGGTGTACTTCTGCGCCGGGTAGAAAACCTTGTTGAGATTGGTGAATTTGAGCTGGTGGCCCTCCACCTCCACGACAGCTTCTTTGCCGGAAAGCTGCACCGCTTCGATTGTCTGCGTGGGATTGTGATGGGGTTTCGCGGCGGCAGGTTCGCTTGCCGCAACTTTCTTGACGGCCTTCTTCGTCGCCTTTTTAGCTGGCGCTCTGACCTTCACGGGTTCCTCCCTTACCACTTCGCTGGCGGGCTTGTCGTCGCGCAGCCCAAGAAAGACCGGCGCGCGGAGCATGTGATCGTGCGTCCACTCCAGGAACCGGACCTCACAGACCAGTTCCGGTTCCAGCCAGATCACGTCCTTCATGCGTGGAACGGGATCGAGTGGGCATTTATTGGAAATCAGCGGCTTCATCTGAGCATGAATCGCCTTCATGGTTGCCTGGTCGAAGCCGGTGCCGACCTGACCCGCATGCCGTAGCTTCTTCGCCTCGTAGACGCCGAGCACCAGCGCGCCAAAATACTCGCGCTCGCCCTTTGTATAGCCGGCGATGACGAACTCCTGCTCGTCGACAACCTTCACCTTCCACCAGTTCCGTGAACGGCGGCCGCTTTCGTAGACGCTGTTTGGATCCTTGGCGACTAAACCTTCCAGACCTAGCTGGCGCGCTGCTGCCAGCATCTGCTCGCCATCGGTCGCAAAAACCTTGGAGATCTTGAAACGGTCCGTTTCGGTGACGATCCGTTCCAGCTGCGCTTTGCGGTCGGCCAGCGTTGCGCCGCGCAGATCATAACCATCCAGGTACAGCAGGTCAAACAGAATCAGCGTCACGGGATTGTCCTGCGCTAGCTTCTGAATCGCGCTGCCCTTGACAGAGATGCGGTGCTGGATGAGTTCAAACCGGCCGCGTCCGTTCTCGTCCATAGCGACGATTTCTCCGTCGAGAATCGCCGCCTTCGCATGGATAGATCGAGGTAAGCCGTGCAGCTCGGGATACTGCTGTTCGCAGCGATTGCCGGTGCGCGATTCAATGTACAACTTGCCATCGTCCACAAAGCACAGCGCGCGCACGCCGTCCCACTTCACTTCGTAGGCCCAGTCGTCACCGGGCGGCGGGGCGGCAGCGAGGGTTGCCATCATGGGTTCGACGTGTTTCGGCATGACGGCTTTTTCGCGCCTTGAATCGTATCGAGGCTGGGCGCATCGTCACCCGCGGCAATCTGCTCCTGTGTGCGCTGGGTCAGAACGCTGCGCGCATAGTCCTCAACGTTCCAACCCGCGACGGCAAACTCGTCGGGCTTTTTTATCAACAGCCATTCTCGGCCCTTATCTTTGGTCCCCGGCCGCGGCTTCATACGAACAATGGCGAAGCTGCCGTTGAGCTTGTGCCCATGCAGGGCGAACTTGAAGTCGCCACGCTTGATCTGCTCGGTGGCGCTGGCGTCTCCCAGCACTTCGTAACTGCCGATGTCCCAGAGCATGACGCTGCCGGCGCCGTAATTTCCTTCCGGGATATTGCCTTCAAAGCGGGCATAGTCGTACGGATGATCTTCGACGTGGACGGCCAGCGGCTTTCGGGCGGGGTCCATGCTGGGCCCTTTGGGAACCGCCCAGGATGCGAGGACGCCATCGACTTCCAGCCGAAAGTCGTAATGCAGGTTCGTGGCGTCGTGGCGCTGTACGCAGAATAACGGAGCCTTCTCCTCACCCTTGCGCGATGCGGGTTCCGGCTTCGGCTCAGGGGTTGCCGAGAACTTTCGTTTGCGGGAATACTCCTCAAGCGGCATGTGACGTTCCGCTACCTGTCAGACCAGGGATCATAACCAGGCGGAGCCGGGAAGGGTCCGCGCGCCGTTTCGAGTTCGATGGCGAGATCGAGCAGCAGTTCTTCGTCGTATGGCCGGCCCACCAACTGGATCCCGCAAGGGAGTCCGTCGGCATCGATGCCGAATGGGATTACCAGCCCGGGCATGCCAAACAGATTGAAAGGCGTCAGAGGCATCATGGCTTCGAACAGGCCAATCTCCTTCTTCGGCGTCGGCCAGCGGCGCGTACGATGCGGCCATGCCGTGACACCAGCGGCGGGCAGCAGCAAGACCCGATGGGCTTCCATCTCAGCGAGCAGCGAACTGCGCAGCTTGTCCCGCAGCGCCATGCTCTCGATGAGCTTCGGGATGGTCGGCTCCTCCTGCTTCATCGCGATATCGAGCAGTTCCCGGCCTGTCCAGTGCAGCTGATCCTCGCGGCCGGCGATGTTCGCCAAAGTAAGTGGCGCAAACAGCTGGCCGAAGAAAAACCACCAAAGATTCGGCGCGCGTTCCATACCCGTGGGACGAAAAGGCTCCACGGCATAGCCAAGTTGTTCGAAGGTTGTGCCGGCCTTGGTCACCGCTTCAGCAATAGCGGCCTGGACGGGCACGTCATACCAGCCTGACATCAACCCGATCTTCAGACCCTGTTTGCGAAACATCGAGAGGTCGGGCCAACACTGCGGCATGGGGGTCGAGAAAGGATCCTGCAGGTCGAAGTGAGCAAGCGTCTGAAAGAGCAGCTTCACGTCTTGCGCCGTGCGTGCCATGGGCCCGGCGACACCCAACAAACCGCCCGGGTGACTGATCACGGGAAGGTGCCCCGCGGCCGATACGCGGCCGGGCGTCGGCTTCAATGCGGCAATTCCGCAGGCATGCGCCGGCCAGCGCACAGAGCCGCCACCGTCACTTCCGATGCCGCCAGAGGAACAGAAAGAGGCGATCGCCGCCGCTTCCCCGCCCGATGAGCCACCCGGCGTGCGTTCCAAATTCCAGGGATTATTCGTGCGCCCTATGAGACGGTTGTCCGTCTCGTAATTCATCAGAAACTCGGGGCAACTGGTCTTTCCCACGATGATTGCGCCAGCGTCCCGCAGCCGACAGACGGAGGTCGCATCATGTGCCGGCCGGTTGTCCTTATACAGCAAGCTGCCACAGGTGGTCGGCGAGCCGGCCACATCCAAACTGTCTTTGATCGTGACCGGGAGACCTTCCAGCGGCCGCGCATGACCCCCCTGGTAACGCGATTCAGACCCCTTGGCCTCTTCGCGGGCCCGGTCCGCGTATATAGCCATGAAAGCATTGAGTGTGGGATTATGATGGTCGATCTGCCGGATCGTGTACTCGATCAATTCGACCGGAGAAAGTTTGCGGGTACGCAGCAACTCAACGAGCCGGGTGATGGTCACATCCACAGCATAGAACCCCGGTATCAGGGTGGCGCAGACTGGTAGTCTGCTGAGCCGAGATTCGTCTCGGCTTTCCGGCCTTCGGCCGATCATGAGTGTTTCGGAGGAGAAATATGAAAGCAGCGATTCGTACTGGTTTTCTGGCCGTAGCGGCAGTTGGCTGTCTTTTGGCGGACGCGAGCTACTCGGAGACGGTCCGCTTCGAGGGAGGCAGCCTGGTTGAGATGTTGCGCGGCATGGCTAACGGGCCTATGGGAAAGACAATGGGCCAAGCCTTCCAGGACCAAACGTACGCCGTCTATGTAAAGGGGAACAAGATGGCGCGGATCGGTTCTCTCACCAGTACCATCACCGATCTGGATGCTGGGACCATGACGAATATCAACCACACGAAGAAGACCTATTCATTGACCACCTTCGACGAAATGAAGCAAATGCAGGCGCAAATGCAGAGCCGCATGAAAAGTGGCGATACGAACGTCGATTTCGACATCAAAGTGGACAAGACCGGCAACACCAAGAAAATCGATGGGCAGACCGCAACCGAGTACCTGATGACGATGACGGCGAAGGACGCGGGCTCGGACGGCGGAATGAAAGTCGTCTCTCACGTCTGGATGGGTCCATCGGAACCCGGCGCTGAGGAAATTCGGGCATTCCAGAAGAAAATGGCCGCGCAGTATAAGGACGCGCTCGCTGGCGGAGGCAATCCGATGATGGGCGGAGCGATGAAGGGATTGGCCGCGGCGAGCGCCCATCTAGCCACCATGGATGGCGTTTCGGTGGAGACCCATATGCAGGTTAGCGGCGTCGCATCGCCCATGGGCCCCATGGCCCAGCAAGGAGGCGATCCCAATGCTCCCGCCATGATCATGGGCACCGAAAACAAGAACTACACCAGCGGCTCGGTCGACGACTCAAAGTTCGCAATTCCCGAAGGCTATCAAAAAGTAGAGCGCAACATGGGCCCCCGCCGCGGCCGCCCGCCGCAGGACCAGTAGCGAAGCGTCCACTGGCCTCACACCCGCTCAGTCGGTACTCGGTACCATGGCCGTTAGAAAAGGTGCGCCGCACCCAACAGGAACCATGGCCGAGATTCTGCAGGATTTCCGGTTTGCACTACGCACCCTGAGCCGTAGCCCCTTGCTGGTCCTCGTTGTCATCCTGTCGCTCGGTATCGGAATTGGCGCCAATTCGGCCGTCTTCAGCGTCGCCAACGCTCTCTTCCTTCGCCCCCTTCCCTATCCGGATCCCGACCGCCTCGCGATTCTCTGGCTACGCTCGCCGGGCATTGGCATCCCCCAGGATTGGCCGTCTCCCGGCGAATACATCGACATCGTTACTCAAAATCAGGTTTTTGAGCGAACCGCGCTGGCGATCGGCCACGACGCCAGCATGACGGGACTCGGCGAGCCCCAGCGCGTCCAGGTCATTGAGGCCACCTCCAGCATCTTTCCGCTCCTCGGCGCCAAGGTTCAGTTGGGGCGGGCATTCCTCCCGGCCGAAGACATACCCAAAGGACCGAGAGTCGCGATTCTGACTGACGCGTTCTGGAGAGTTTCCTTCGGGGCGGATCCAAACATTGTCGGGCGCGCCATCCGCCTTGGCGGACAACCGGTCACCATCCTAGGCGTGCTCAGCCCTAACTTCTTGCTGAATCGCGAAGTAATGCCAACTGTAGGAGGCATCGAGAAACCCGATCTACTGCTGCCGCTGCCCCTCGGAGCTGAAGCCGCCAGCCGTCGTGGTGATGAAAACTTCAACATCCTGGCTCGCCTAAAACCCGGCATTTCAATGCGCCAGGCCCAGTCCGATATCGGCCTCATCGCCGCCCGCATACGAGAAAAGGATCACCGAGACCGCACCTTTACCATCAGCGTTGTTCCCCTGTTGGAGCAAGTCGTCGGGAATGTGCGGACCACCGTGCTGGTGCTGTTCGGGTCCGTGTCCCTGGTTCTCTTAGCCGCCTGCGTTAACGTGGCAAACCTGCTATTGTCGCGTTCCATATCGCGCCAGAAGGAAATCGCGGTTCGCGCTTCCCTCGGCGCTAGCCGCAGCCGACTCGCGCGCCAATGCCTCGCCGAGAGCCTCACGCTTGGCCTCATCGGTGGTGTCGCGGGTTTGCTGTTCGCCGGGTTGTGTCTCTTCGCCGTTCGTCTATTTGATCCCGGCAACATACCGCGCCTCGAAACCATCGGAATTGATGGTTCGGTTCTGACCTTCACCTTCGGTGTTTCTCTGATAGCGGGCCTTCTCTTCGGCTTGGCCCCCGCCCTCCGTGCGGGGTCAGTCGACTTGAATACCGCCCTCAAGACGGAAGGGCGCGCCTCTCAGTCTGAGGGTGGCCTGGACCTGGGAAAACATCGCCTTCGTAGCCTGCTGGTCATCTCTGAGATCGCCTTGTCTCTCATTCTCCTGGTTGGCGCCGGCTTGCTGATCCGCAGCTTCGCTCGCCTCATCCACGTTCCCCCCGGCTTCAATCCCGACCATGTCATCTCCCTCCAGACGGCTTTGTCGGGGCCTCGCTACCGCGACAATGAGGCGGCCGTCGTCAACGCATACCGGTCAATGGAGGAACGCATCACGAGGCTGCCGGGAGTCACCTCCGCGGGAGCGGTAGCCGTTCTGCCCCTGACCAACGCGGTTTCCTGGGGAGGCATGAAGGTGGAGGGCTACGTGCCGCCGCCCAATCAGCCGGAGATCCAGTTTGATCAGCGATCTTCCACTCCCGGGTACTTCCGCGCCATGGACATTCCCCTCAAGAGCGGTCGCTTCTTTTCCGATTCGGACACGACGAAAGGCGAGCCCGTTGTCATCGTCGACCAGAAGATGGCTGACTTTTTTTGGCCGCATCAAGATGCGGTCGGGAAGCGCGTCCGCTTCGGCGGCAATGACCCCGCCAAAGATCCATGGCGAAGGATCGTCGGTGTCGTCGGAACCGTCAAGCAATACGGGCTCGACATCGACCTAAGGATGGTTGTCTATCATCCGCATTCGCAGTTTTCCAATAACACGATGTACATGGTGACCCGATCGAACGAACCTGCCGAAACCACGGCGGCCAGCATGGCGCGCGAGATTCATGCCATCGAGCCGGCAGCCCCCATTTTCGACGTCAAAACCATGCAGGAGCGCGTCGCGCTCTCCACCTCCCGCCAGCGATTCGCTATGCTGCTGCTTGAGGCGTTTGCATTGTTCGCGATGATTCTCGCGGTGGTAGGCGTCTACGGCGTGATCTCGTACCAAGTGGAACAAGCCACGCGGGAGATCGGCATCCGCGCCGCGCTCGGCGCTCAACCTGGCGACGTGCTCGCGTTGGTTCTCAGCCAAGGCGCCAAGCTTGCCGCCATCGGCACGGTTCTGGGGCTGGTCGGAGCGGTGTTCTTTGCTCGTGCCATGGAGAGCATGCTTTTTGGCGTGAGTCCCGCAGATGCCCTAACGTTCTCATTGGTGGTGTTGATCGTCATCACTGTTGCGGGCGTTGCCACTCTGGTGCCCGCGCTTCGCGCTTCGCGGATTAGCCCGATGCAGGCCCTCCGATACGAGTGACGCACGTTCGATCCGTCGGGAGGTCGAGCGCCCGCCCACAGAGCAACCGTGCGCGTACCTCTCCGCACCGGAGCACAGCAAGTGCGCCGTCCAAACAACAAGCGGCCCACCATCGCTTGAGTGTGGGCCGCTTCCTCACTACTGGTTTATGAACTACTCTATGTCGCGCGGACGCTTCTTGCGATTGCGTTTCCGGGCGAGGGCTTCCTTGGTGCGTCGCTTTTCACCGGGCTTCAAATAGAACGAATGGCGCTTGATCTCTTTAACAATATCTTCTTGTTGGACCTTGCGTTTGAAGCGGCGAAGCGCGCTCTCAAGGGTTTCACCGTCTTGAAGAACTACCTCTGCCAAGCTAAAATCACCACCTTCCGCTCGGGCTACTGACTCGGCTCTGCAGAGTCTTTACTATTGTAAGCCATTGGTCGATCGACTTAGCTAGGCGGGTCATCCGGGCTTTTTTTCGAAAATGTGGCGCAGGCCGTTAGACGTTGATAAGAAACCATGTACCCTCCGCCTCCTCAAAACAGAAGCACTTTGGAGCAGTGATCGTCAGGGCCTACCTCTTGCCCGAATCGGCGCCCCGCCAGTTCAGAGCCACGGTTAGTGACGACGTGTCGGTAGAGTTCCCGGTGATAATGATGAATCGGTCTCCGTCCGGCATCACCTCCCAACTGATCGGTCCGGTGCGGATTCCCGTGTCCACCATCTCGGTCTGGAACAGAGGCTGCGGCGAGCCCGCCGTGAAAACCGGCTGAGTCTCCACCGGGACGGACATCATTTCCGAATCGGGGGAAATGTAAAACAACTCTTTACCGTTCCGATTCCAGCGCGGCTGCACACCGCCGCCCCGGGAGATCATCCATTTGCCGCCGTTCGGTGACGGAGGGAACGGGATCACATAGACCTCGCTCAAGCCGGACTCGTTTGACGTATAGGCCACCCAGTGTCCGTCCGGCGAAAACTGCCCCTGGCCCTCAGTGGCCTTAGTCTGTGCCACCACAATTGGTTTCGGATCGGGTTCAACCGGCAACGCGAGCAGATCCGCCCCTGTGCCGGGATTGATTTGCGCGTACAGGATGAACCGCCCATCCGGCGACCAGCTCTTCGGAACGGCGAGCCGGTCTGTCCGCAGGAGCAGCTCCTGGGCACGGGAGCCATCAGCTTCCTTCCGGAAAATGCCGGTGCCCACGATGCCATATGCCACATGCTGGCCATCCTGCGACCAGATCGGATTAAAAGGTGAGGGCGGTGAAAAAGTGAGCCGGCTCGCAATGCCCCGCTTAAACTCCAGCACCCAAATGTCACCCTCGCGATCTCCCGCTAAACGCTTCCCGTCCGGTGAGATCATCGCCACTGCGCCGGCGTCGTCAAACGATCCGAGTCTTTGGCCTTGCCTGTCGCGCAAGACGTACTGCCATCCACCTCTGTGGCCGGACACATGGGCCAGCACTCCCTGGCTGGAGGCGGAGGCCAGCCATTCTTGTTCTCCTATGGCTACGATTCGTTGCGCTAACGGAAATGGCTCGCCTGCCGGTTCCAGCCGCTTCAGGTCGAACGGCAACACCATCAGTGTTCCTACACGCGTGAACAGTACATAACCGATCTGGCTTCCCGGCAGCGGCTCCACGACCTGCGCGTTCGATGAATCTGGCACAATTTGGCGTGATTCCGGCCCGTCCATTGAATTGAGCCACACACCGGGGTGTGCCGATCTTGGGTCGCGCGTGGCCAGGAAGTGCCGCCCATCGGGCAGGAAAGACGGAGAGTGCCCAGCCACCTTGACGTGGTTGGGCAGATCGGACATCGCTCCACCCGCTGCGGGAACTCGCTGGATTCCATTCAACGCGCCAACCACGATGTCGCCATATTGATTCCAGGCGCCGCCCAGGGCTCCCAGCGCATCACACAGCGTTGGCACCAACCCTCCCGAACGGTCGATCTTCTTCAGCCTGGCATCGGCAAAGAACCCGATGGTCCGGCTGTCGGGAGACCAAAAAGGTTGCGCTGCGCCATCGGTTCCTGCCAGCGGCGTCAGTTCGAGATCGGCAAGCGCCCGGATCCAGATTTGCTGCTTTCCCTGCCGGACGAGCACTAGCGCGATATAGCGCCCGTCGGGAGACACCGCCAGCGAGAGCGGCCTCGAATTCTCGGGGAGCAAGACACTCGCACGCGTCTCTTGCGGCGGCGGAGATGGTTGGCGGAGGACGCGGATCAAGACAACCAGCGTCACCAACAAAGCGGACAGTGCGAGCGCACCGGCGACGAGCGGCTTCCCTGAGCGCCAGAATGGGCTAGCGGGGGTGGCGGCTGTCGATTGCAGCTCCCATTTCATGTCGCGTGCGGATTGCCACCGCTCATCCGGATCTTCTTCCAGGCATCGGTTGATGACGCGGCCGAGCGGTGGCGGCAACGCTCCGGGCTGACCGGATGTCGTTCGTTTTCCCGTGGCCATCTCGGCCAGCACCAGCCCCAGCGCGTAAACATCGGGCGTCAACCGGCCGGCCCTCGAATTGCTCCGGGGCCATGTAGGCCGGGGTGCCGATTACGTCGCGGGTTGCGGTGACATTCAAGTCCTGTGCGGTCTTCCCCAGCCCGAAATCCAACACTTTCACGCCGGATTTTGTCAGCATGATGTTGGCCGGCTTGAGATCGCGATGCACAATCCCCTTGGCGTGGGCCGCCGCTAGTGCATCGCAGACTTGCGTCCCGTACTGGATGGTCTGCTCCACGGACAACTTGCCGCGCTTCAATCGCTCCGCCAGGACTTCGCCTTCCACCAGTTCCATCACCAGATAGTTGGGGCCGACGTCATACAGCGTGCAGATATGCGGATGATTCAGCGCGGCGATGGCTCGCGCCTCGCGTTCGAAGCGGTCGCTGAATCGTTCGTCCGAGATTTTAATCGCAACCAACCGGGCCAGGCGCGTGTCCGTGGCGCTGAACACTTGCCCCATGCCACCCCGTCCCAGTGGCGCTTCAATCCGGTATGGGCCCAGCCGTGTTCCGGCTGTTATTTCCGGCTGGCCGAGACCCGGTATCAGGTCCGTTGCGGATTGGTCCAGCAGTTTGCCGCCGCTTTCGGTATCCTGCGCCAGAAGCCTTTCGACCTCCGCCCGAAGCTCCGGATCGGTATCCGCCAGAACGCCTTCGCCGCGTTCCTAAGCCCAGTGGTACAACTCCTCGATCTGGCGCAACCTCTCGGGACTCATCTTTTTCGGTAAGACCAATGATATTGTGGGGCTGCGTGTGTTGCGACAGCCTGCAGTACTGAAAAAGGCCGGAAGCTTCCCCGCAAGCCCTCTTGAACGAATGAAATAATCCGCACTTCATCCGCGTTTATCAGCGGCCATCATCCCTCGGCCCTCCCGGGTTGTAGAATTGGTCACGATCGAACTCTATGGACGATCAAACGTCGGAGACAACACAGCTTCCGCGCGCCTAGGCCGGTGGTGACCGCGATGCCCTCGATCAATTGACGCCCGGCGTTTATCGCACCTTGCGGTGTATCGCCGGACGCCACATGCAGAACGAGCGCGCCGGGCAAACCATGCAGGCCACGGCACTAGTCCATGAGGCTTTCCTCGAGCTCATCGCTGTCTCGAATGTGAACTGGCAGCACCGGGCCCATTTCTTCGCCGTCTCGGCTCAGATCATGCGCAATATCCTGCTCGACCGGGCGCGGTAGCGCCTGACGGCCAAACGCGTCGGCCATGCGGAACACGTGAACCTCGACGAACAGCCGGATGTGGGCGCGAGCCGCGCCACGGAGCTGATCCTGCTCGACGACGCCCTCAAAGAGCTGGCTGAGATCGAGCCGCGTAAAGCCCGCGTGGTCGAGCTGCGCTTCTTCGGCGGGCTCACCGAGGAGGAGACCGCCGAGGTACTCGCAGCCTCGCCCGAAACGGTGCATCGGGACTGGATGTTCGCCCGGTCCTGGCTCCAGGCGGAAATCAATCGGACTTAGCGCCTTCGTCCGCTCCCGGAAAAAAAGTTCAAAGTGGTGACAGCTTTCGCCCTCATCTCGCGCCTATAGGCGCGAAGGAGATGCCGGAAGGCGGTTCGGAACATTCGGGCCGGCTGCCGGCCTCTCCGAAGACAGTTCTAGAGGAGAACACAGATGACCGAGAGTTTGTTGCGGATTGGCGCGATGTTCGCGCTCACTTTCACGGCTTCGCAGATGACCCTGTCTGCGCAGGAAGAGCACAGCCTGGTCGGCACTTGGGATGTGCATGTCACAGTCACAGACTGCCACGGCAATCCCGTCCGGACGGTTCGGAGTATTCAAACGTTCGATAAGACGGCTCGATGACCGAGACCGCGAATACCGCCTCGCGCGGGATCAGCTGGGGGGTCTGGAGCCATCAACATGAAGGCGACCAGATATTCCCCGCCTCCTACTGGTTCTTCCGGTATACGGCAATCGGCACGTTCGCCAAGGTTCTCGACGCGATCACAATCGGTCCGGACGGTAAGGAGTTCACCTCAACCGGGACCGTTCAGGACTTCGATGCGAATAGCAATTCGATCTCGATCGGCTGCTTCACGAATGCCGCAACGCGCCTGGCAACTCCGGGCCAAGGAGACTGATTCTGCCGCAAGCGGGCCGGAACCCTCGGCTTGGGCCCGGCCCGCTCGGCACATTCAAGCGTGGCAGTTCATGTCTCTGATCCGTGAGTTGCATCTGGTAGGATCGTCGAAAGAGAGCGCTTGAGTGCCAAGGAATCGTGCCGGTCGACGCCCCGTGATCACAACTCTCCTGCAACTCGTCCTGATCAGTTGGGCGGTCGGCCGCGTTTCCGCTGCGGACGGCGCTCGCGTCGACGGCCAGAACATCCGTATCGAGTTTGACGCCAATATGCACAGCCGGGTGGTGAAGCTTCTGGCCGGGCAGGAATCCGTCATCGGAGATTTCAGCCCTTCTGAATTCATCCGCCTATCCAACCGCGATATCACGGACTTCACACTGCAAGCCCAGAAACGCGAGCCAATCCGGGATCAGTTGGGGTCAGGCTTCCGAACCATCCTCACGGGCATCGCTCCGCCGCTCCAGAAAACGGTGACCGTCACGGTCCATGACGCGTTTCCACGCATAGCCATTTTCGAAGTGGCATACACCAACACGGGAAGCTCTGATCTTTCCGTGAGCGGCTGGACCAACCAGCATTACTCGATCAGCGCTTCTGCCTCGGCCGCTCAACCGGCGTTTTGGTCGTATCAGAGCGGTTCCTACGAGAAGCGGCCCGACTGGGTACTGCCGCTGAAGCCGGGTTTCAAGCAGGAAAACTTCCTGGGCATGAACGCGCCCGACTACGGCGGCGGCACGCCTGTGGTGGATGTGTGGCGGCGGGATGCCGGCATCGGCGTGGGGCATCTGGAAATGGCGCCGAAGCTGATTTCTTTACCGGTAACGGAGCCGGGCCCGGACCATGCCACCGTGGCAGTGGAGTTCCGGCAGAACCAGGTGCTCCCGCCCGGCGCCACGCTCAAAACATTCCGCACTTTCGTCGCGGTCCACGAAGGCGACTACTTTCAAACGCTGCGAGATTACCGCGAGGCGATGATTGCGCAAGGCATTCATTTTGACGCATCGCCCGATAGCGCGTTCGGTCCCATCTGGTGCGCCTGGGGTTACGGCCGGAAGTGCACGCCCAGCCAAGTCTACGGCGCACTTCCGATCGTGAAAAAGCTTGGCTTCACCTGGGTCACGCTGGATGACGGCTGGCAGACCGCACAAGGCGATTGGTTCCTGCAGCCGCAGAAGTATCCGAATGGCGACGCCGATATGCGCGCCATGGTGGACAAGATTCATGCTGAGGGTTTCAAAGCCCAGTTGTGGTGGGCGCCCTTGACCGCGGATCCTGGCTCAGAGGTGGTGAAGAAACATCCGGAATGGCTGCTGCTGAACGCCGACGGCAGCAAACAGAAGATCTCCTATTGGAACTCGTGGTATCTGTGCCCCGCGGATCCGGAAGTAGTGGCGTACCACCAAGCGATTGTGGTGAAGGCGATCAGAGACTGGGGATTCGACGGACTCAAGCTCGACGGCCAGCACATGAACGGCGCGCCGCCATGCTACAACCCCGCGCACAAGCATGCTCGACCTGAGGACTCCGTGGAGGGAATGCCCAAGTTCTTCCAGGCCCTTTACGAGACTGCCAAGCAGACGAAAGCGGATGCGCTGGTGGAATTCTGCCCGTGCGGCACGGCCTATTCCTTTTTCACGCTGCCGTTCCTGAACATGTCCGTGGCGTCCGACCCGGAGTCAGCATGGCAGGTGCGCACGAAGGGCAAGACGCTCAAGGCTCTGCAAGGTGATGCTGTGGCCTACTTCGGCGACCACGTCGATATGACGAAGGACGATTTCGCCTCCACCGTGGGAGTGGGCGGCGTCGTGGGCACCAACTTCACATGGCCGGAAGGATCGGCGGCAAAGAAGCGCGGTGACCTTACGCCCGCACGTGAGAAGAATTTCGAAAAGTGGGTCGGCATCTACAAAGAGAAAATGCTCTCTCGGGGAGAATACGCCGGCACTCTATACGACATCGGTTTTGACCGGCCGGAGACGCACGTGGTTCGCAAGGGCGGCAATCTGTACTACGCCTTCTACGCGCCGCAGTGGAGCGGCAAGATCGAGTTGCGGGGCCTGTCCCCGCAGGCATATCGCGTTACCGACTACCTGGAAGGCAAGGATTTGGGAACGGTGCGCGGACCCACCGCCACACTGGATGTTCAATTCGAGAAGCATTTACTGCTCCAGGCAGAACCGGAATAGCCCCCATTGAATAGACGAGCACCGCATCGAGCGGTGAATGCGCAGGCCCCGTGACTGGTCATAGATGCCGAAACGGACTCTCCATCTCACCGCCCCGTGAAGCTTCGCGTTCCAGCGATCGGCTCACGAGATCCTTCGATCCGAGACCCACAGCAAGAGATAGAGCAAGCGCAATTCCGCCAAACAAGATCGTGAAGGCGATATACACGATGCGCCCTCCAATCGACAAATGATCAAGAACCATCGCCAAGGTCAACACCACGACCATCCATCGAACCCCGACGCTTAAAAGGCGGGCATACTGCAGATTCATGTTCACCGCGCCGATGAGCACGCTCCGTGAAAGAAAGCGGGCTGCCACCCCTCCGCCGAACAATAGAACTAGCGCTGCAAAGACGTTCGGCAGGTAGCTGAACAGGCGCTGAGCGAATTGAGACGTCAGCGTTGCGTCAAAGGCCGAGATGCCGATCAAGAGTCCGATCAACATAATGACCCAGGAGGCTGCGCGTGTCACTACGATGGTCGGCGTGCTGGAAGGCGACCAGTCGGCGAAGCTACCAACTCCCCAAATGTTCACCTGCTCATCGAAATGGAGTCGGCGTAACAATCGGCGGAGCACAAAGGCAAGAAGCCAGGCGAATAGTCCCGAGATTGCCAAGGCCACTATTAACGCCGCGACGCCGGGCAAAAGATTCGCAACCTGTTTAATGACGCGAACAGTTGATTCGTTCAAAGCTTGTTGAACTTGATTCCACATGGCGCTCTCCTTTCCTCACACACTATGGGTTGAACCGATCCGGCCAACGCCACCGCGACACGAAATAGGGCTTCTCAGTCTCATATGCACTCGCACAGCCGCTCCCATCTTTTTTGCACCGCGAGCCTGTCCACTGACTCAACTCCGATGGCGTAAGAGGCGATCCATCCAAGATATAAAGGCGTAAGTGCACGCAATAAATGATCGCGGGCTATCGTCCGGAGACGATATGCCAGCGCAAAATCGTAAGTAATGCGCACCCACAGCTCATCGGGAATTCGAAATTCTTCCGGCGGGAGACGATCAACCTTTCTTAATTCAAACAACGCTGCCGGGGGCAGTACCAGGCCCCAGATCTCCTGTAGATTCGAAATACCTAATTTGAACGGCTCAAGCAACCGTGGCACGTCCACCGCCACAGCGTCGTTGGAGAAGGGAGGAGCATCACCGAAGGTTGGTACCGGTTCCGACTTGCGGACGTGCTGCCAGAATGGCGCATCCCGTTCTATGCCAAAGAATAGTGGATCTAAAACCTCGGCGAGAACTGAATCCAAGTTCTTCCAATCAACAGGGGGGTATATCCGCCGGCCTACCTGTGATTGGCACACCTTGAGGCCGCTGATGATGGCCTCTACACCGATTAGCGGGAATTGACGCATGCTGGCGCCCTTCGTCCGGCTTGAGTTGGCTTGGATGACCCGCTCTAGAAGACGTGCAGAAAAGCCAAGATCCGGTCCCCATGGGTTTTGGATCTGCTTCCCATACAGAGCACGCGTCAAGGGCGAGACAATGGCGCCGTTCAGCAAGCCCTCGAATCTGTTTGGCTCGTAACAAGGAGTTACAAGATCGAAGCCTCTATCTAGAATAGGCTGAACTAAGTTATGGATCCATTCAGGGGTCAGGCTCTCTGGCGTCGAAACGATGACGGCGCACGCGCGAGCGCCGAGCCTATGACTGATGTCGCAAAGAGACTGGTACGCACCGGATATGCTGGGCAGCAACGTAACTGATGAATCGGCAGAGGGTAGGGAATAAGAAAGTAGCTGTAGAGATTCATCCTCATGGACCTCTACCGGTTCCGGATCGGGTGCAGCGGCGGCCGCGTCCCGAAATACGAGTGCCGTGCGAGTAGGCCCGGGAAGCCGTTCTAATCCTTTGCGTATAGCGGCAGCGATAGTGGTCAGGTTTGTGTTGCTCTGCTGATCCACGAGACCCACAACCAGGTCGACTGCTCCAATTTGCTGAATCTGTTTTGCTTGTGCCGGCAGTTGTGTCCAATTTCGCCAAAGTTTCCCTTCAGTTCCTATGCCTTAGTGGTCTATCAGGGTTGCGACAGAATTCCTTCTAATGGAATGCGAACCGATCCATGCGGGTTGTTCAACTCATGCAGCAGTTCGTTCAACGCTCTGTCCGTCGCATGGGCCTGAAGCAGCAACTGGAAGTCAACTGGGTCAACGGGCAGATAGTTCGCGTTCCCGGATGCCTCCCGGTAGGCCTGAAGGAAAACCCCGGCCATTGTTCTTTCCCAAAGTCTCGCCCAAGGAAGAAGAGTGTCCCACGTCTCTGGCCGTCTCCCGGCGTGAGTCATCAAAGCAGCGTATGCGGCATAACTGAAAGAACGCAACATGGTTGCCATGTCCTTGAGAGGCGAGTGTTTAGCCCTTCTCTGTGCGAGCGGCAAGGTTGGATCGCCCCCGAAGTCGACCACAAGGTACTCGCTCTTTGCCCGCAACACGCTATTAAGTTGATAGTTCCCGTGGATGCGTGTCCGGAGCGATCGTATTCCCCGTCCGTCCAAACGCTTGAGGTTATCGAGAATCGACCGCCGGCGGCCGAGGACCAACCCAGCAGGTTCAACTACGTCATCGGGCAATTGTGACATACCCTCCTTTAGCGCATCGAAGGCTTCTGTCGCACGTTCACTGAAGTCCGTCACCAACCCACGAAGGTATTCAGACGTGATCGGTTCCGGCGAGAAGGCTGGATCGACGGACTCCGACCCGAGCGCCTGGTGCATTTGGGCGGTACATCGTCCCAAAGCCGCAGCTGAGTCGAGAGAAATGCCAATATGGTCGCGTGCCAACTGCGAAACTGGCTGCTCAGAGAGTTCGAAGAAGTCGGAAGTTTTCTTCTGGAGTGTCTGGCGCCGGGAATGTCACGGATGCGCAGTTCTCGTAGTAGCGCTCCAACTCCTCCAGTGTCCATTTCCAACCATCGCCCTCATTCGGCACCGAGAGTTGCAGCATGGCAAACGCCGTGGGCTCCGCGGCTTCCGGCAAATATTCGATCGAACCAGCATAAGGAGGTGTCGCATCGAACTGCAGTTTCTCCGTCAGGTATCGTCCGATCTCAACCTCCGGGTTGTTCCCGGCCTCATTGCGGCAAAACAACTTCAGTGTGAACTTCGCACTACTACGAGCAGTAAACGCGCCCCTTTGTTCAGCCGGCCAAAGCTGTGCATGTGTAGGGGCGTCGTTTAACCCCACTTTCGAGTTCACAATGGCTGCGCCGGGCAGGCCCCGCAGAACGCCGTGACGCGTGTGCAACTCGCCACCGTCTTCAATCAGACTTAACAAGGCCGCATAAACGTCGTCGTCCAGAAGACCGTCGTGCAGGACGCCATCGCCTTCCCTCCCTGAGATCGATGACAGCACGGCATTTGGCGTTGCACTGAGCACGTTTTCCGCCTTTTCACCGAAGCTCACCGCCGTCGAAATAAAGTAATTCGCCTCAGTGCCGTCCTCGTACGTTACTTCGACAAAACAAAGTCCCGCATCGAGCCCTTCGAGGGCGGCCCAGTCCACGACTCGGGCCGATCGAATGCTTCGAGTTTTCGTGCCGGATCGGCATTGCTTGGACAGATACTCCGGCAAAACGACCCGCTCAAAATGGCCGCGCGCCGGTCCTTCGATTAAGGTAGTCCATCCGTCGGCAAGATTAAGCTTCGACTCGTCCGCCTCTCCAGTCTGAACTTGCTGGTCTGAATTCCGCCGATTCATGCAGCTCAAGCCATAAGAAACCGTACGGAGCAAGAGTCAAGCGGTAGGGCTGCTTGGTAATTCGTGGGAATTCCACATAGCCGAGCATTTCAACGGGAATCATTCCCTCCAACGCCGCCAAATCGAGGTCCACTGGCTGGGCGAATCGCGAGAGATTCGCGACACAGAGGATTTGTTCCCCGTCATATCTGCGGAGGTAGGCAAGAATTTTTCTGTTTGCCGGCTGCAGGAATTCCAGCGTGCCCCTCCCAAATACGCGAAATAGTTTGCGCAACGCAATCATGTTGCGCATCCAGTTCAGCAGGGAAGCCTGGTCGCTCTGCTGCGCCTCTACGTTAATCGCTTCATACCCAAACACTGGGTCGGTGATAACGGGGCTGTAAAGCCTGGCCGCCAGGGCGCGCGAAAAACCGGCATTGCGGTCGCCGCTCCACTGCATCGGCGTGCGCACACCGTTGCGATCGCCGAGGTAAATGTTATCCCCCATGCCGATTTCGTCGCCGTAATAGATGATTGGCGTACCCGGAAAAGAAAACAGCAAGCTGTTCAAGAGCTCGATCCGTCGTCGATTATTGTCCACAAGTGGCGCCAGGCGGCGGCGGATCCCAAGATTGATTCGCATTCGGGGGTCGGCACTGTAGGCGAGGTACATATAATCTCGCTCGTCACTGGTCACCATCTCCAGCGTCAACTCGTCATGGTTGCGCAGAAAGAGACCCCATTGACAGGCATCAGGAATGCTCGGAGTCTGCGCCATAATGTCGGTGATCGGCAATCGATCTTCCTGGCGAAGACCCATATAAATGCGAGGCATCAACGGAAAATGGAAGGCCATGTGGCACTCGTCTCCATCTCCGAAATACGGCCGGACGTCGCTGGGCCATTGATTTGCTTCTGCGAGAATCATGCGGTTCTCATAGTGCGCGTCGATTTCCGCTCGGATGCGCTTAATGGCGACGTGCGTTTCAGGCAAGTTCTCGCAGTTTGTCCCGTCCCGCTCTATCAGATACGGAATTGCATCGAGACGTATCGCATCAACCCCTAGGTCCAGCCAAAAGCGCAGTGCCTTCAACACTTCCTCCATGACGCGAGGATTGTCGAAGTTCACATCAGGTTGATGCGAGAAAAACCGGTGCCAATAGTATGCCTGCGCCACCGGGTCCCAGGTCCAATTCGACTTTTCCGTATCCGTAAAGATGATCCGGGCAGCCTTGTATTCTTCTGCCGTATCGCTCCAAACGTAGAAGTCCCGCTCCGGCGACCCGCGCGGCGCCGTTCTCGCCGCCTTGAACCAGGGGTGCTGGTCGGATGTGTGATTGACCACCAGTTCGATAAGGACTTGGAGATTGCGGTCGTGCGCCGCCGCCAGGAAGGTCTTGAAATCGTCAAGTGTGCCGTAGCTGGGATGGACACCCAGGTAGTCTGAGATATCGTATCCGTCATCCTTGAGCGGCGAAGGGAAGAAGGGCAGGAGCCAAAGGCAGGTGACACCCAGGTCGCGTAGATAATCGAGCTTTTGGATTAGCCCGCCAAAATCACCGATGCCGTCGTTGTTGCTGTCCTCGAATGCCTTGACGTGAAGTTCATAGATGATCGCATCTTTGTACCAAAGCGGATCTGATGTGCTGGCGGCTAGTTTCACACTCTTCGTCCCTGGTGCTCCATGAACTCTTGGACGATCGGCTTTCGGCGGGAGAGTTGGTCAATATCGGCATCCATGTCAGTGACAGTCATTGCGCAATTCACACCTTTCCGACCGACCCAACTCGTGTTGCCTCGCCGCATCCTGTGAGATCCGTTTGAGAACACGTTTGTTTCGCTGCCTTACTTACGGCTGGGCGCGTATGGCGTCCATGTGCTCCGCGTTGATTATTATCGAAAACTAGCGGTTTTGCCTGAGCCAGAGTTCTCTGCCTCGTCGCCCTGCTTAACCGTATCTACCGGGGTCGGTGCTAGAAGTCTAGCTCTAAATGATTGACTGAGGTTGACTTACACGAGATCACGTGCCTCGGATAAACAGCATTGTGTGGGAAGAGAATCGAATCAGGCTTTGCCTTAATCCCGGTTAAGCTGGTGACTCAACTGATAGATGTGTAACCGAAACCGGGACAACCAGCCCGCAAAACCACCTGACCAACTTGGCACGCCGCCGTCTGTCACGACCGAGCTTTCGAGAGAGAGCTCGTCCGAGCCCGAGCCGCTTGGCAGCCTGAAGCGGGCTGCTAGCCCGCTTGCTCGGTTCGCTTCGCAATCCCTCCGTTTTTCTGCGTGGACCCGTCCCCCTGGCGTTTTCGCCCGGGAATAATCACCCTGCTTGATAAAGTGGTACTTCGCAAGTTGCAAATGCGGATGCGCGCAGTTGATCTACGCGCACACAAAATGAAACACATCGCGCTCGGCCTTGGCCCAGCGCGCTAACGAAAACAAGGACAAACATGGAAATCGTCAAAATTGTGGGCAGAGAGATTCTGGATTCGCGGGGCAATCCGACAGTTGAGGCTGACGTACATCTGGCAGATGGCACGTTAGGTCGCGCCGCGGTGCCATCGGGCGCGTCAACGGGTGAGCATGAAGCAGTGGAACTCCGCGATGGCGACAAGTCGCGGTACCTGGGCAAAGGGACGAAAAAAGCAGTCGCCAACATCAATGAACACATCGCTCCGGCCCTGGTTAACCTGGATGCGGCTGAGCAAACGCTGATTGACCATACGATGCTGAAGCTCGATGGCACAGCCAACAAGAGCAAGCTCGGCGCGAATGCGATCCTGGCCGTTTCCATGGCCACAGCTCGAGCCTCCGCCGCCTCCGAAATGACGCCGCTTTACCGCTATCTGGGCGGCATCGCGGCGCGGGTGTTGCCGGTCCCGATGATGAACGTCATCAACGGCGGCGCGCACGCCGACAGCTCCGTCGACATGCAGGAATTCATGCTGGCGCCGGTGGGAGCAACGACGTTCGCCGAAGCGTTGCGCATGGGCGTCGAAACATTCCACACCCTGAAGACGGTGTTGAAGAAGCGCGGTTATTCGACGGCGGTTGGCGACGAAGGCGGATTCGCACCCAGCTTGAAATCGAACGAAGAAGCGCTGGAAGTATTGCTCGAGGCCATCACACAGGCCGGGTATAAGCCGGGCGAGCAAATTGCGATTTGTCTGGATCCGGCCTCCAGCGAGTTTTACGACGGCGCCAAGAAGAAGTACGTGTTCAAGAAGTCCGACAAGAGCGAGAAGACATCCGAGCAGTTGGTGGATTTCTATGCGGACTGGGTTCGCCAGTATCCGGCGATCATCTCCATCGAGGACGGCCTCGCCGAAGACGATTGGGACGGCTGGAAGCTGCTGACCGACAAACTGGGCGGCAAGATTCAGCTGGTGGGCGACGATCTTTTCGTGACCAATTCCGAGCGTTTGCAGCGAGGCATCGACGGCGGTATCGCGAACTCCATTCTGGTAAAAGTCAATCAGATTGGCAGTCTGACCGAGACCCTGGAAGCGATGCGTCTGGCAGCCAGCGCCAACTACACGACGGTGTCTCGCATCGGTCAGGCGAAACGGAAGATGCTTTCATCGCCGACCTTGCTGTGGCTACCAACGCGGGCCAGATCAAGACCGGTTCGGCCAGCCGCACCGATCGCATTGCCAAGTACAACCAATTGCTGCGCATTGAAGAAGAGCTTGGCTCGGCTGCTGTCTACCTGGGCAAGAAAGCTTTTCACCAGTAGGTTAAAGCCGAACGCGGGATGTGTGCTGGGAGCGGCAGACCAACCGATTCGCCGCTACTCCAGCCCTGAACCGAGCCCGTGAGCAAGCGGATGAACCCGGCATTCATCCGAAACACAACGAACGAAGGAATAGATCAATGAAACTGAAACCGCTCGTCTTGACGGTCCTTGATGGATGGGGATATTCGCGGGCGATTGAGGGCAATGCGATCGCGGCCGCCCGTAAGCCCACCTACGACCATCTGCTGGCGACCTATCCGAACTCGCTCATCTACACCTCCGGGCCGGCCGTCGGTTTGCCCGAAGGGCAGATGGGCAACAGCGAAGTGGGCCATATGAATATGGGCGCCGGCCGAGTCGTGTACATGGACGTGACGCGCATTGACCTGATGATCAGCAACGGCCAGTTCGAGAACAATCCGGCTGTGATCAACGCGATGCAGCAGGCCGAAGGACACCGGCTTCACCTCATCGGCTTATGTAGCGATGGCGGCGTCCACTCACAACTGACCCACCTGTACGCCCTGCTTGATATCGCGAAGCGACGTGGCCTGCATGATGTATTTGTTCACTGCTTCATGGATGGCCGCGATACGCCGCCGGAGAGCGGCGCCGGCTTCATCGAACAGGTCGAGAAGCGGCTGCGGGAACTGGGCATCGGCAAAATCGCATCCATCTCGGGCCGCTACTACGCCATGGATCGCGATAAACGATGGGACCGCATCGAGCGGGCCTACGGCGCCATGGTGCTCGGCAACGGAACCAAGTTCAAGAGCGCGGTGGAAGCTGCCAAGAAGTCGTACGAGCATGGCGTCACCGACGAGTTCATTGAACCCGCGACCATCGTCGATGCTCGCAATGAACCAGTGGGCTTGATACGCGATGACGACAGCGTGGATGATGTTCAACTACCGGGCCGACCGGGCTCGTGAGATCACGCTGGCGCTCACGGATCCAACGCTCGAGAAGCCGTCGCGCGCTTCCCTTCCCACGAACCTGACGTATACGATGATGACGCAGTACGACAAGACCCTTCCCCTGCCTTATGTCCTGCCGCCGGAGCATCCCGACAACATTCTGGCCGACGTAATGGGCCAGGCCAGCTGGAAAAACCTGCGCGTGGCCGAGACGGAAAAATACGCTCACGTTACGTACTTCTTCAACGGAGGGAATGAAAAACCCTATCCCGGCGAGGAGCGCGAGATGGTCGCATCGCCGAAAGTCGCAACCTACGACTTGAAACCCGAGATGAGCGCACAAGGCATCACCGATAAGGTGGTCAAGGCGATTGAGCAGGGCAGCTTCGATGTCATCGTGATGAACTACGCCAACGCCGATATGGTGGGACACTCGGGCAAGATGGAGCCGACCGTAAGGGCCTGCGAGGCGGTGGATGCGCGGCTTGTCACAGATCTACAGCACCTTGAAGCGCTGCGGCGGATCATGGCTCATTACGGCGGACCATGGCAATGCCGAAACCATGATCGACCCCGTGACCAAGGGGCCGCACACATACCACACGACCAACCCCGTTCCGTTCATCTTCATGACGAACGACAAAGTGGAACTGGCCCCAGGCGGTGCACTGAAAGACATCGCACCCACTTTGTTAGGCATCTTAGGTCTGGATAAGCCTCGCCAAATGCTGGGTAACGACCTGCGGATTAAGCAGCAACAGTAGTCGGCAACGGCACTACCGTCGGAGGGTGACTCTCGACGGAGCGGTCCGCTGATCAACTCTCAGCACTGAACCGCGAGCGTCAGCGAGCGGATACGCCGGAATCATCCGGGCACGCGCGGATGGGCCTCGTAGACCGCCATCGGGACGCCTTGCCGAGCCACCACGTAGTGCACGGCCCGGTCGATTTCAGGTTTCGTCCAGAGATAGCGGGCGCTGCCGTGGCGCACCCGCTTCCGTTTCGTGCCCTCGATCTCATTCAATGCCCGACTCGATATGACCTTGAAGTCCAGGAGAACTTTTTCCGGGGTAGCGTCGGCCTCGACCACCGCGCGCACGTGGCTCGTGCGCACGTGCGCAACCAGCAGGTTCCAACTGCGGACGGAACAAACTTCGAGGATGCAGCCGAGAACCACTTGCCGCACTGGCTCTGACAATAGGCAAGGCCTATGCCGCATCCGCGAGAGGGAGTATTTGAGTAAGGCAATCGACGCTGGGCGGTATCTTGATCCGAAAAGATTGCTGTCACCGTCAACGGCGCCCTCTTGCCCGGGAAGGACCGCGCCATAACAGCAAAACGTAATGAGGTAAACGGACCTCATACGTGAGTAGTGGGGCTCGATTGAGTTCATTCTCAGTGCATCCGCTCGCTGACGCTCGCGGTTCTGTGCTCGGGGAATGGATCGCCGACGCTCACAACTCTCAGCAACCGTTCGCGTGAAGCTAGCCGTCAATGCGCGGGAAGGGCACCGAAACTGGCCGTTAACATGCGCGTTTGGAAGGCTTTCCAGCGCCTACCTTCTATGCTAGAAGAGGAACGCATGGACGACACGCCGATCACAGTGCGCAAGTACACCAACTTTGACGACATCAAGGCGGACGAATACCGCTACTGGCAAAGTCGGCCCGCGCATGAACGACTTGACGCGGTTGACGAAATGATCGAGGCTGCCTACGCGCTGAAAGGTTGGGAGATTGAGCCGGATGTACCGAGACTACAAAGACCTTTTGTCCGCCATCCAGTCCCATGGCGTTAAATACCTTGTTGTCGGAGGCTTCGCTGTTATCTATCATTCGCAGCCGCGCTTTACGAAGGACATAGACTTTACATAAAAGCGGACCTCGCCAACGCCAATGCGATCTATGCCGCCCTTGCCGAGTTCGGCGCACCGCTTCAAGGCGTTCGCCCGGCCGACTTCACCGACCGTGACACCTTCTTTCGCTTTGGGCGCGATCCGAAAGGTTTCGTTATCCTCCCTGATATTCCGAGCGTTGATTTTGACGCGGCCACCGGCCAGAAGGCGATTTTATTTCCGCGGATGACCTCATAGCTTCGAAATTGGCGTCAGGGCGACCGCAGGACCTTGCGGATGCGGACTCTGTTAAAAAGGCGCAACGCCTAAGACCCGAAACAAAAAGCACCTCGGAACCGAACGGCCCCAGCCAGCAATAGCGACATGCGTTATGTTTTGTGGGTGGCCTTACTTGATGGGTTGCGCGGACTATTTCGCAAGAAACAGGATGACGATGACATGCCTTAATCAATTGTGATGCTCCTGCGCGGTCCCTTCACAATGACGAAAGAGGTCTTAGAGATGGGCGCGACTAAGGCCTACGGGGTGCCGTACGACGGCTCGCGAGAGATGTACTTCGTGGTGCTGAATCCGCTGTGGACAACCGCGAAGGCGGGTGCGTCGTTTATCAAAGTCCTGGAGATATCGGAGCCTTACCTTGGTAATCCTACCGAGGTGGCGCACGGATTCAAAGACAAGCGGCTTGGAGAAGCGTGGATCGAGCACCATTCATGGCTGGCCTTCGATCTGATGAACCGCGACGTAACGAGGAAACAAGCGAACACGGTGCTGGCAAAACTGGTCGCCGAACTGCTTGATGCTCGCCGTGCAGGTATCTACCTGCCTAAAGAGAACCAATTCACGATCCAAAGTGATGGATCTGCGGCAAAGCACTTGCACAGGCTCATGGGTTAGTGCTCGTTTCGGGACTGAAGCGGGCACAGTAAACTTCGGTTCATCAACGTGCAGTTTTGTTGTCCCGCCGTCCTGTGTAGGAGGGCTCCCGAACGCCACGACCCAGCTTCAGCCTCACTTCCGATGTTCGCTCAGGAACTCGTCGTAGATCTCCTGCATGCGATAGGTAGAAGTTTGGATTGAAAAATGGGAAACGATCTTCCCGGCCCCGGCCGCGGCCATCTGCTCGCGCAGTTGTGGTTGCTCAATCAACCGTCGCAGTTGTTCTGTTAGCGCATTTGAATCTCCGGATTCAAACAGCAAGCCGGTCTTGCCGTCCTCAACTAGCTCTGGGTTTCCGCCCACTCGCGAAGCCACCACGCAACAGCCGCAGGCCATCGCTTCCATGATGGCGTTAGAAAGAGCTTCGGACCTTGATGGCAATACGAAGATGTCGATGGCATGGAGCCACGCGGCAACATCGTTGGTCGCCGACTGGAAGACGCACTGGCCGGCAATGCCGAGTTTCTCAACGAGCTGGCGAAGGCTCGCTTCTTCCGGACCGCTTCCCACGATCAGAAGCATGAGGCCCGGAGCCGCATTGCGAACGGCGCAAAAGGCCTCGAGCAACAGCGGAAGATTCTTCTCCACGCGCAGCACGCTGACGACTCCGATCACCAAGCTCGCGTGTTTCAGTTCCGGAGGTCGCTGGCGAGGGCCTGGACGGAAGACGGTGGTGTCGAGGCCGTTGCGACAGACGCGAATCTTTCTGTCCGGGACGTGGTACTGCTCCAGCAAGTGTTGACGCATCGCATCACAGTTGGCCACAATCCCGTGCGCGAGCCGATGAGCCAGGCGAACGTATTTCCAATGCGGCGGAAAGATGGTGTCTTCATAACAGCGCTGGCTCGATAGAACCACCCGTGCCTCTGACAAACGGCCGGCAGGAACACCGAAGACGACCATGGGCGCATCGAACGCATGCACAAGCTGGATGTCAATGTCCCGAACATAGTGCCGGAGCCGTCCGATCGCTTCCAGGCATGAGCGGCTTGCCAGCGAGTTCATCGGCAGTTCCAGAATCGGGATCCCCTGGCGGCGCAGTTCATCGGCCCGAAAACCTATCCCGACAGTGCATCCAATATGAGGAGTGAAGCGCTTCGGATCGAAGGAGCGTGCCAGTTCCGAAAGCTGCCGTTCCGTGCCACCTTCGCCGAGGGACCGGGTTAGCAGAAGAACAGGGGTCGGCATGCGTACGCTACGCCCGGGATGCGTGGACGACATCAATGGGCGATGGAGCCGGCGAGGTGTACTCAAGAAACCACAGCTCGAGCACCATCAACAGGTAAAGGAAGTAGGAATTGTTGCGGCGGCCGGACTCATACTCCTGGATGATCTCCTCAACCTTGCGGGAATTGGTGATGCCCCGCTGCGCCTTGGCAGAGAGCAGCGTGTCGCGAACCAACTCACGGAGCGGACCGCGCAACCACGTTTCCAACGGAATGCCAAAGCCGCGCTTCGGCGCTGATAGCAACTCGGCCGGCAGACGGTCGCCCAGTGCTTTGAGAAGAATCTGTTTCCCCCGGCCGTTGCGCATCTTCCACCCGTTCGGGATCCGGTTAGCCAGTTCCGCCAACACGTGATCGAGCAGCGGACAGCGCACTTCCAGCGACGTCGCCATCGACATGCGGTCTACCTTCACTAGGATGTCGCCCGTAAGTGTGGCCACGGCGCGAAACTGCATCGCCTGCGACACCGGATCGCTCGCGTCACCCAGAATCGCTGCACCGAAGAACTGCTTCAAAGAGGCAGCATCCTGCGGCAGCATCCAATCGGGATTGAGCGCCTGCGAACGCAGGAAATAGCTGCTGAAACTGGTGTCTTCGATGAACCGTTCCATCCCTGTCGGACGGCTGATCATTCGCAGATAGTTCTTTCCATACGCCGAATACGGCAAAGCATCCGCCATCCTCGACAAGGCGGCGCGAACCGGCCT
Source organism: uncultured Acidobacteriaceae bacterium (assembly GCA_963771305.1). Classification (GTDB taxonomy): domain Bacteria; phylum Acidobacteriota; class Terriglobia; order Bryobacterales; family Bryobacteraceae; genus CAJCIT01. The sequence goes on along the minus strand of CAVYTS010000026.1, from coordinate 434,318 downwards.
CGGAATCGCGTCGAAGCGACGGCTTCGCTCCGCTTCGAAGAAATCCGGGTACCCGCCGAAGAACTCATCTCCGCCGTCGCCGCTCAGCGCAACCTTGACATGCTGCACGGCGAACTCCGACACCAGAAACGTGGGGATGGCCGAGGCATCGGCAAACGGCTCATCGAACTGCCGGATGAGCCGCGGAACCAAGTCGACGGCATTGGGTTCGACGACCAGCTCATGGTGCTCGGTTTTGTATTTGGCCGCCACGAGGCGAGCCAACGGAAGCTCGTTATACTCCTGCTCCTTGAAGCCGATTGAAAACGTCTTCACCGGGCGCGAGGATTGCCGGGCCATGGACGCGACCACCAGGCTGGAATCGATGCCGCCGCTCAGGAAGGCACCCAGCGGCACGTCGGCAATCATGCGCAGCCGTACCGATTCGTCGAAGATCTGGCGGATCTCTTCACACACGGCGTCTTCGGAGAGGCCGGCTCCGGTCTCACTGCAGGGCTCTGGAACGGACCAGTACTGGTCTATCTTCGCTTGCCTCGAACCGCGCTGGGAAATCAGAAGTCTGTGTCCGGCGGGCAGCTTCTTGACGCCGCGGAATGCGGAGTAGGGATCGGGAATATACGCGAACTGGAGGTACAAGCGGATGGCTTGGTCGTCCTGCTCCAGCGGCACGCCGGCAGCCCGGAGGCACTTCAGCTCGCTCCCAAAGAACAGGCCTTGGTCGGTCTCGGCGTAATAGAGCGGCTTCTTTCCGAACCGATCGCGCGCCAACAACAGGCACCGATCCCGGCTGTCCCAGATGGCGAACGCAAACATGCCTCGCAGTCGCGTGACGAAATCGGCGCCAAATTCCTCGTAAAGATGAACCAGGGTTTCGGTGTCGCTGTCGGTGCGAAAGCGATGGCCTCGCGACAGCAGGTCCTGCCGAAGCGATTGGTAGTTATAGATCTCGCCGTTGAAAACGACCCACACGGTTCCATCTTCATTCGAGATCGGTTGGTGCCCGCCAGAAATGTCGATGATGCTGAGACGCCGCATGCCAAGCGCCACCGGGCCGTCTGTGTAGAAGCCCTCATCATCGGGACCGCGGTGCCGGATCTGGTCGCACATCGCCTGCACGACAGGTCGCTGCGCTGCGCCTCCAAACGACAGATACCCCGCGATTCCACACATGACGTCTCTCCATTATGACTGCCCAGCGGGAAAACTCTCTGGGCCGGGTAGTGCGCCTATTGAGGTGGCGTTTGTGGTACCGGATCGGCGGGCCTGCCGACTATCGGCGGAACCGGGCTGCCGCCTTGCGGTACGGAGAATACCCGCCGAACCGTCTTAGGCACGATCGGCGGTGGGGGCGGCGGAATGATCCGAAAAACACGAATCTGCCCGGTGCGCTCCTCGTACCAGTACGGCGCATGAAGTTGGATGGTCACATCCGGGCTACTCGTCTGGATGGTTGCCTTGCCCTCGCTCTGTTCGTCCGCCGAAAGAGCCTGCGAACTCGGCTGGCCGTTAATCCATGTCGTTATTGCACACCGGTCAGCGTTCTTGGTCAGCTCCGGCGGCCATGTCACCACCACCTGACCAGGCTGGATTTCGGCGTTCAGCGGAATTGGCGGCCCCGGCAGGCGCAAATACGTCCAGATCGCAGCGGCGGCAAGGACCGCCAGGATGGCCACGCCTAATCCTACTTGGCGCGATGACGACGCGCCTGCTGATTGTCGCCGTTCGCGGAGTCGCTCGATAGGCCCTTCTGGCAGAGTCTCTGTAGCTTGCGGCTCGGGCTGAAGCATCAAAATGCTCGGGCGTCGGGCCGGGTAAGGATCGGCTGTAGTTCTCTCCGCGGTACGCTCGCGAACAGAACGTGTGACGTTCTCGGTCGTCGCAGCCGGCAAATTCGCGGCCGTTGCGCCAGCGTTCGCCGCCGGCGGAGGGCTTACCTCCAATGGTGCGCTTGCCGCTAAAGGAGCCACAGATTCCTTTGCTTCGGTTAAGAGCGGACCAGCGCTCACGGCCAGCGCATGCGCCGCTGGGGCGGCGGGCGGGACACTCTGGGGGGGCAGTGCAGGCCGGGCCAGCGGCTCTCTGGTCTCAGGCGGCTTTGACAGGGATGGGGGCACAGCCGGGCTCGCGATGACAGGCTTCACATCGGGCTCTGGCAGGCTGTGAGCCCCCTCAGCTGGGACGTCGTGGCGAGGCGTTGAATCAGGCGCGGGCGCCGGTGCCACCTCGGCCACGGAGGCAAGCACGGCCGGCGGCGGCAGCGATACGGGCGCTGACATCACCGGCGTTGGTGGCGGAGGTGCGGGCGGCGGAGGCGCCGGCGACACCGGCGTTTCTTCAAGAGTTTCTCGTACGGCGGTCGCCTCACCCTTCGTGGAAAGCGGCAGAATGAAGGAATCGCGGCAGGTTTTTTCGAGTAAACCGCCTCTTGGCGGACGCGAGAGAAAGCCATAGCGAGTCGGCTTTAACTTTTCTGGCTTCGCCAGCAGCGTTACTTGGCGTGGGCCGGGAAAATACACATCGTAGATCCGGCTTTCCTGCTCGGTGAGAACCAAATCGCTGCGGCAGTTGGAGATCAACCAACCCACCACTTCGAGTTCCTCGCCCGCTTCCGTGATGAGCGGCTTTGCTATCTGCTTGTCCAATTGCTCCAGGTCGGACGGAGATAACGTGAAGCTGGGCCCAAAGCTGTGTTGCGACTCAATGGGCCGGAACGCCTGAAGGGTGAGTTCCGCAGGCTCACCATGGCCATACAGCACGGCACCGACTTCCAGACCACCGTGCGAAATCCGTCGGTAGCCTTCACCGACAAAGAAGTCAATCTCACGGAACAGTGCTAACAAGTATCGGATTGGGAACAGCGCGCCAGGGGGACTCCAGACGGTGTAGGTTACAGGCGATGGCGTGGCGCTCATGAAGCTCGAAAAACCTGTGGGGTCACGGTCAGACTGGTTTGGGTTCCGTCAGGCTCGTCGGAATCTCCAGTATCTTCCTGCATGAAATAATAGAAGGTCACCAACCCCATGGCCACACCCGTCAACAGCAGCAAGGTGAGACGCCGAGCCGCCCGAGGGTTCCATAACGAGTCCTCGGTGATAATCGCGTCCGTGTAAGCGACAATCGAGCCGGCCATCAGGAGGCTGAGTCCCATTTTCCATCCCCAGTGCATGAGATCGAGCGCCGCCTGCCCGCCAATCTCTGACCACGCCGTAAAAATAGCGATGATGGCTACCAGAAACTCGAGCACGTACGCGAGCCGGAGTAATTTGGAGGTCATCGTAAAAGTCATCTCATTCTACGATGTCGACCTGCAGCGGCTCCCTCGCACACCTGCCACCCGCAAGACGGCACCGCTCCTTGGTATACCGGAGTGTGGAGTATACGGACCGTAAATGAAAGTCACCATCGAAGGAATTGAGCTCCATCTGGCCCACCCGGATGAGCTGGAGGTCACCTGGGTAGGCCAGGAGGAAGCCATGCGCCAACTCATGGCAGCCTGGATGGTGTTGGACGACCGGGACGTTCCCATGAACCCGCGGCTCCTCGGTAAGCCCGGCGTGGGCAAGACCACTATGGCCTATGCTGCCGGTCGCCGCTTGGGGCGCGATGTATACATTCTTCAAGCTACCGTCGACACGAGACCCGAAGATTTACTGATTACTCCGGTTATCGAAGGCGCTGCCCGCCTCAAGTACGTCGCTTCACCGCTGGTCTCAGCCATGATCCGCGGTGGCGTCGCCATCCTGGACGAAGGCAATCGCATGAGCGAGAAAAGTTGGGCCAGTCTGGCGCCACTGCTGGACACGCGGCGCTATGTGGAATCGATCATCGCGGGCATTAAGATCAAGGCGCACCCGAACTTTCGCATGGTCGCCACCATGAACGAAGATTCTTCTACCTTCGACCTACCCGAATATATCCATTCCCGCCTGCAGCCGCAGATTCTGATTGATTTTCCCGAGCGCGAGGAGGAGTTGGCGATCTTGCGGGAGAATCTGCCCTTTTCGCATGACGAAATCCTGCAATATGTGACGGATTTCCTCCAGCAGGCTCATGCTGCCGATGAGAATTACACCGTCCGCGATGGGCTCAACGTGGCACGGTTTGCCCTCAAGCTGAAGCGCGAATCCGGCGAGACGGACCGCGTGGCGCTAGAAACCGCCGTGCTGGGCATACTCGGCGACGAAGCATTGCGATACATGTTTTAGCGAGGCGCATTGGGATCTATGTTTTCCGAACCCAGTGACGCGGGAACACTCAAGCGCGGGCGGCTGACCTACTTCCCGGTCGTCCCCGGCCGCTTGGAGTTTGCCATTCGCGTTCGGCGCTATATCCTGGAGCACCGCCCGAATCTGGTCGCTTTAGAGCTTCCAACTTCGCTCGAAGATCTCTACCGAAAAGCACTGGACCGCTTGCCCCAGATGTCGGTAATCGTCATACCCGACACGGTCACCGCCAGCTACAACTCGGACGAAGAACAACAGGCGTCCTACATTCCGGTTGAGCCTTGTGATCCATTTGTGGAGGCATTGCGAACAGCCCGCGAATTGGGCATCGCCACCGCGCTGCTCGAACCTGCTACCCAGGAACGGCCCCACTTGCCCGACACCTATCCGGAGCCGTACTCGGTGGAGTTCATTGGCATGGAGCGCTACGTCGAGGCGTATCGCGTGCATCCGCAGCCACGCACGGCGGAGAGTGAAGCGCACGCCGGAGCCATGGCCTGGAAGCTGCAAGGCGCGGATCCCTCGGCCGACACGCTGGTCGTGGCGGGCATTAATCTGCTTGACCCGCTGCTCGACGCTATGGAGATCCCGCAGGACGAGCCTGCTCGCGGACGGATTCGCTTGTTCGATGAGTCGGAGCTGTTCAACCTTCACCCGGACTGCCTCGCGGAGGTCACAGCCGAAGCGCCTTACTTCCAACAAATCTACGAAGACCTGCGCCAAACCGGTTCCAGCCTTGCGGGCGTTGAACGGCCCCGGTGGCAGCTCGCGCTGTTGCGTGACGCCGAGAAGGAGTACAGCGTCAACACCGGCGACACCATGCAGACGTGGCAGCGCCGGAGCCTCGCGAAATTCACGCGAAACCTGGCAATGCTGGATGGCCACCTGGTGCCCGGCGTATACGATCTGGCGCTGGGCGCGCGATCGATTGTAGACGACAACTTTGCCTACGAAGTCTGGCAAATGGCGAACCGCTACAGCGTCCAGCAGACTGAAGATCCACCGCTTGAAACCCTGAATCTCTCGGGCGATGAGGTCTGGCTGAAGACGCGCAAGCTGCGGATTCGCCGCCGCTTGCCGCGAATGAAGCAGATGCTGAAGCCGGCCGGTTTGAAATCACGAAAACGCGAGAGCCGCCAGGGCGAGTGGGCTAAGCAGACCGACGGCGCCTCTATCTGCTCCTACCCGCCGGAAGACCTCGTCATCGAGAACTATGGCCGCTTTCTGAAGCAATATGCCAAGACGATGCTGTCCGAGGAGCGTTCGCGTGTGGAAGTCTTCTCGACGTCAATGCGCGATGGCATCGACCTCCGCGAGACGATTCGCAACTGGCATGAGCAGAAGATCTACGTTCGCGAGTTGAGCAAGTTTTCCGGCGACGTGGGAGCACTCGTCGTTATCTTCGACGAGGATCGCGGTAATCGCTATCAGTACCTGACGACCTGGCTGGGGGAACACCAGAATGAGTCCGACATGGCGTTTTACTCAACGCATCCGTTCGACCACATTGTCGGCCCAGGCATTGGGCGCGCTGAATATGGCGGTTTGTTGATGACGCTGCCGCCGCGGCGGCTCTACGACGTCTGGTCCGACAGCGACTATGACATGGCTGAAACGAAGGCCGAACGCCTGCTGATGGCCGCTTTGGACTACTCGATGGATCGCTATGTGGTCTACGTGGCGGCCCGGCCCCCGCGCAGTGTTTTCCGAACGATCGCGGCGCGGGTGAATCGCAAGATCGTCTATATTCCGTTAGGCCAGCTCTCGCCTGCCAAGCTCAAGCGGATTCGCGTCGTGCATGTCCTTGATAGCTACGCCCGGCGCAAGGACGCGCAGCAGTTCATCTGGTAGCCGCGCCGGAGGTTATTCGGCGTTCAGTTCTTTCAACAGCGGTTCCACCGGATACAGCTTCTTGAGCACTTCCGTCATGCCAGCCGTGTGCACAGCTACCGAACGGTTCACCGAGCCATCGTAGATGTAGTCGCCGGCCAGCGATTCGATGTTGCCGTCGAAGATCAGGCCCACAATCTCCCCATTGCGGTTAATCACGGGCGAGCCTGAGTTGCCCCCGATGATGTCGTTGTCCGTGACGAAATTCAAGGGCGTCGAGAGGGTTAGTTTCGATCGGCCTTCCTTGTAGCGGGAGGGCAATTCGAAAGGTCCGACGTTGTCAAAGCTCGCGGCCCGATCATACATTCCAAACATCGTTGTCTTGTAAGGCGCCTTGGTCCCATTCATCGGATAGCCGGCCACCTTCCCGTAGGACAACCGCAGCGTGAATGTCGCATCCGGATAGCTCGATTTGCCGTAGACCAGGAAACGCGCCTTGCCCAACTGTTCGCCGGCCCGTTCCACCACGCTGGTCACGTTGTCCTCGGTCCATTTGCGGTGCTCGCGAACCAGCGGATCGAGTTGCCTGGCAAACACAATGAGCGGATCCGTGGATTGGGCGACCGCCGCTTCCCCACCCTCGATAAGTTGCTTGCGCAGGGTGGGATCGGCCAGCTTCGTTCCAGTTATCAACTGCTTCGCTACCTCATCCGGGCTGCGGCCATTCAGCGCCGTGGAGATAAAGGGATCGTCCTTGCCGAGCTTCTCCAACCCGAGCGACAGACTGCCGGCCAAAGTTGCCTCCTCCAAACCTGGATAAACGGGCGCTTTCGAAAACAGGCGGATTTTCAGCGAGTCCAGCTGCGATTCGTGGAAGCCGGGCAGCCGCTTTCCGTCTTCCTTCTTGACTTCCGCGACATACTGCACAATGTTCAGTGCCAAATTATAGAGGCGCGAGTCCAGTTGGCGAAAGATGAGGTTTTTGCGCGTCGTCGCTTTCTCTTCGGCAGCCGCGATCGCGCCCCAGGCCTCGCCGTACTGCTGTTTCCAATCCGCGTTCGCAAGTACCTTGGCTTTGAAATCGTCCTCTTCCTGCTTCTTCTTGGCGATCAACGACGGCTTCTGCAGTTGTTCATAACCGCCGCCCAGCGCCTTGATGGAATTTTCCAGAAAGAAAATCGTCGAAGCGGCTTGCCGGGCCTGCTCCGGGCCTTTGGCTGAGTACTCGAGCAGGACTTGGCGGCGATGTCCCAGCATGGTCAAGATATTTGGCAGCATATCGTCGCGCCAGGCGATGAGTTCCGCCATGGTCTGCAAACGCTGCGTCCGGCCGGGATGACCCGACACAAAAACCAGGTCCTGGTCCGCAATGCCCCGCGCATTCCACTTCAGATAGTTGGTGCTGTTGATGGGCTTCCCGTTTTCGTAGACGCGAAAGAACGCCATGTCCAGGTCGTAGCGTGGGTACGTAAAGTTGTCCGGATCGCCTCCGAAGAACGCGATTTGCTGCTCCGGCGCAAAAACGATGCGGATGTCGGTATATTTCTTGTAGCGATAGAGCCAATACTCGCCGCCGGCATACAAGGTCACGACGTCGGAACGAAGGCCGGTCTTCTCCGTGCTTTCCCGCTCAATATTGGCGATCACCGCGCGCCGCGCGGCCAGTTCGTCCTGTGTATTGGAAACGTTCTTGAGCGCTTCCTGCACTCGGCCGGTGACGTTCTCCATCGAAACGAGGACGTTCACTTCCAGATCGGGCGCCTTCATTTCACTCTCAAGCGTCGGCGCGTAAAAACCATCCTTGATGTAATCGTGCTCTTGGGTAGAGCTCTTCTCCAACTGGCTGCGGGCCACGTGATGGTTTGTCAGCAGCAGGCCGTTGGGGCTCACGAACGACCCCGAGCCGCCGTCATTCAGGCGCACGCTCGACAACCGGATGTGGTCGAGCCATTCCGCCGTAGGCGTGAAGCCGTACCTCTCTTTGAGCTGCGCCAACGGAGGATTATCGAAGGTCCACATCCCTTCGTCGGCTATCAGGCAAGGACCTTCCAGGCAGCCGATCAAGCCGGCTAGAGTGAATCGGAGAACAGTGGATCGTGACAGAAACAAGTGAATAGCCTTTCAGCAAACAGCGTAAACCATCGCACACAGGGCGCTTTCAAAGCTAGACGTGCTGGGTCAGTAAATGTCAGGTTTTTTGCCTCGTCCAGCTACGGGTTCGGCACTTCGTGTCCACTCGCCTGCCGCCGCTTGAGCCCAGCGATTGCCGCGCATGTCGAGCCACTCACCTACCGGCTGATTGCTCTTGGGCTCCGAGCCGAGCCGCAGAATGTTTCCGTCGGGATCTTCCACCTGCATTTCACAGGCCCACGCATAGTTTGTAGGCGGGTTGCGCACGCGTACCCCCGCTTGCCGGTACTGCTCGAATAGCGCATCGACGTCATCGACACCAACCCAGACCCAAGAACCAGGATGGCCTTGGTCTCCTTCGCAGAGGAAGAGGCAGCAGCGATCACGACTGACGGATACGAAGCCCGGCGTTTGAAAGTTGATCTTGAACCCAAGCTTCTGAACATAATAATCAACGCTTCGAGCGACGTCCTCCACTCGCAGAATCGGCGTTACTCCTTCAAACTTGACAGGATCCGATCGTTCGCTGGCAGGCATGAAAAACTCCCTCAATGGCCGATTGCTAATGGTCTTTCTAGGTAATCACAGAATCGACGATCGCGGCCGCGAGCCCGGCAATCGTATGCTCTGCCGGTTCCGCGGCAACATCGAGGCCGCGGGCACGGACCGCAGCCGATGTCACGGGGCCGATGGAAGCGATCTTCGACCGCTGCAGTGCTTCCGGTCCAACGACTGACACCAGGTTATCCACCGCCGATGGGCTGGCAAAGGTGAGCCAGTCAGGTGGCTTCGATTCCGCGAATAGCTGCTTGGCGCGGACCCCGCTATCAGGAGGCATTTGATTCGTGTAGGCCTCGACGACATCCACCACGGCACCGCGGCTGCGGAGCGTGGACGGCAGGACGTCGCGGGCCAGGTCGCCACTTGGAATTAGGACACGCTGGCCCTTCAGTTCGAATCCTTCCAAAGCGCCCAACAATCCTTCGGCCGTAAAGTCTTCAGGCACCACGTCCACTCCCCAGCCAAGCTTCTCTACGCATGCCTGAGTCCCAGCCCCTACAACGCCCACTCGCCCTGCGGGCCGCGTTCCCACGCGCGGCACTATGGCTCGAACGGCATTGATGCTGGTGAAGAAGATCCAATCGTAGTCGGCGATCGACTCGATGGCGCGATTGAGCAAGGCCGCGTCGGTGGGCGGAGCAATACCGATCATCGGAAGCAGGACGACGTCGGCGCCCAGCGTTCGCAACGGCTCGGCCAGCTCCTGCGCTTGATGATCGGCGCGGGTCACAACGATGGAGAGGCCGGCCAGCGGGCGAGTGGAGTTCGCGGGTGCTTCGCCACCAACGGACATTATGGCGCCGCCGCCAATTTTTCCAGAATCTCGGATCCGCCCCGAGCCAGCAGATCGGCGGCTAGGGCCTCGCCCAGTTCCCGGGCCTGTGAGGCATCACCTTGCGAATTCGCACGAACAACGTTGCCGCCGCCGGGAGAAATAATGATGGCCGACACCCGCAGCGTGGTTCCCTGGGTCTCTGCCAGCGCACCAACCGGCAACTGGCATCCGCCTCCTAAGGCCGCCAACAACGCACGTTCGCAAGTCACGGCCTGACGGGTCGCCGCATGGTCTAACCGGCCGCAGATGTCCCTTGCCTCCCCTCGCGTTCGCGTTTGTACAGCAAGTGCACCCTGCCCGGGCGCTGGGCACATTTCCTGAGTGCTGAAGATTTGCGCGATCTCTTGCTCAAGCCCCAGCCGGCGCAGACCGGCCACGGCCAACAGGCTGGCGGCGTACTGGCCCTCCTTCACCTTGCGGATCCTCGTGTCCACGTTGCCGCGGATGGGTTCGATCAGCAGGTCAGGCCGGAGCAACAGCAACTGCGCCGACCGGCGCTGGGAACTGGTTCCAATACGCGCCCTTGTTGGTAACTGCACGAGCGTCAGTCCGATAAGTGCATCGTGCGGATTCTCCCGCGCCGGGATCGCCGCAAGATCCAGACCTTCCGGCGAATCGGTTGGCAGATCTTTCAGGCTGTGCACGGCCAAGTCGATGTGCCCGGCCAGCAGTGCCTCTTCAATCTCTTTGGTGAATAGACCTTTGCCGCCGGCTTGTGCAAGCGACGCGGTTTGCATATGATCGCCCGTGGTGCGGATGATCTCGACGCGCGTCTCCACGCCCAGGGCCCTCAAAGAGTCCGCTGTATGATGCGCTTGCCACAGCGCCAGCTGCGACCCGCGTGAGCCGATGGTTAACGTGGGGGCCATCTGGGTTCTAGCGTTCCCCATCCTTCAAGCGGAACACCCGTCGAACCACGTTCACAATCTCGTTATGAATTTCGGAGGCAGCGCCGTCATGAATTGCGGCGTGCTCCGCCTGGCGGCGCAATTCAGAGATCGGGCCGTGGGCAATTTTGTTGATAATGCCTCGCGTCAAGCCCTCCAAGGCTTCTTCCTGTTCTTGCGTGAGCCCTCCCAGCTTGCTGCGAAAACGCGTCAGCTCATTCCGGCGCAGCAACTCCAACTGCTCCTGTAGGCTGACAATCGTCGGAGCGACGTCGCGCGCCCGCAAGCGGGCCAGAAGCCGGTCCACCTCTTCGTTGACAATCCCTTCGGCCTGCGCAGCGACTTCGCGGCGGCCCTTCATGTTTTGGTCGGCGATTCGCTGCAGGTCGTCGATATCGTAAACGAAGGCATGCTCCAGGCTGTGGGCAGCCGGATCGATGTTCCGCGGCACAGCGATGTCAATCAGGAACATAGGCTGGTTACGCCGCGCATCCAAGGCCCGCTTTACTTGCTCGCGATTCAGGATGTAACCGGGCGCCGCCGAAGACGTAATGACAATGTCGGCTTCGTGCAGCCGCCCGGGAAACTCCGCATACGGAATGTTGCGGCCGTCAAACAGAATCGCCATGCGCTCCGCGCGCTCAGGCGTGCGATTCGTGATCAGAACGTCGGTGACTCCAGCCCGCTGCAGATGCTTGGCAGCGGATTCCGACATTTTGCCCGCCCCAATAATCAAGACCGTTTTGCGATTCAGCGATCCAAAAATCTCGCGCGCCAGTTCCACCGCTGCGTGGCTGACGGATACGGCGTTCTGGCCGATTTCGGTCTCGGTGCGAACCCGCTTCGCGACGCTGAACGCCCGAGTCAGCACCGCATCAAGATAAGTGCCGATGCAGCCCTGCTCACGCGCTTGCGCGAAGGCCGCTTTGAGCTGCCCAAGGATCTGCGGCTCACCCACCACCATGGAGTCCAGACTCGAAGCTACCCGAAACAAGTGCCGGATTGCGTGGTGCTCTTCAAATGTGTAGATGAACGATCGAAGCCCGTCAGGGCTCATCCCGTGCGTTTCCGCCAGGAACTCGCACAGCATGTTTGGCGCGGACGCTTCGTCATCCAGCGTCGCGGTCACTTCCACCCGATTACAAGTGGAGAGAATCATGGCTTCGCGCGCACCCTTGCTGTCTCGCAACTTTTGCAGCGCTCCGCCTAGATCTTCTGGCCGGAAAGCGAGCCCTTCACGCACCTCGACCGGCGCGGTGCGGTGATTGAGCCCAGCCAGAACGAGCTTCATCGGATCAGCAAGCTCCGCAGCGTGACATGCGTGGCCCAGGTGATCATCGAACAGCCCAGAACGCTCACCGCCATCCAGGCCAGCCGCCGCCCCCGCCATCCGGCGGACGCCCGCAGGAAAATCATGGCGAGATAGAACGCCCAGGTAAACAGTGAAAAGGCGATCTCCGGCTCCAGAATCCACCGGGGGCCCTTTTCGATCGAAGCCCAGACAACGCCGCTGGCCGTCGCGATCGTGATGAACACAAACCCGATATTGATCGACTGGCTAATCAGGCGGTCCAGTGTGCCCAGCGGCGGCAAACGCAGCCACGATCGTTCCGGTTCTTTTCGCTTGAGCTGGCGCTCTTGCAACAAATAGAAAACAGACGCTAAGGCGCCGAGGATCAATGCCGCATAGCCGATGAGCACGGCTACGATGTGGACGTGCAGGTAGGCGTTCCGGACTTCCGTGTCCCAGCCCGGAATTGAAAACTCCGTGGCCCCGATCAGCGTCATGAAGAACACCAGCGGGAATAAGCAGATGCTGAAGATCTCAATACGGTAATAGGCATACGCCGCCAGAAAAAACACTGCGATGAGAAATGCGCAGCACGAGCTCGTCTCGTAGAAGTTATTCAACGGGAAGTGGCCGGTTTCCGCCCGCAGTTCAACCAGTGCCACCAGATGAAGTACCGTTCCGGTTGCGAACGCGATCAGTGCGGGAAGAAACAACTTCGTGCTTTTCCGGAACAGGAACAGCAAGACGTAGATCAACCCACACGAATAGAGAGCGGCTGCTGTTCGCAGCCAGAGGATACTCATCAATGCTGGATACTCTGCCTCCAGTATAAGGAGCTTTGATATGACATTCGAATGGAGCCCGCTACATACTTCCTTCGCGGGCGGATCTACTTGAATGGGCGTAGCCGGTTTAGCGCATGAGAACCGTTGGCCGGTGGTGCAAAAGAACCAGTACTCTCAATATGAAAGGAACTTCATGCAGCAATTCTTAAGCGGACAGAAAGCCCTCGTAACCGGCGGCTCAAAGGGAATCGGGCTGGAAATAGCACGAGCGTTGGCAGCTTCGGGCGGCGATGTCGTGATCTGTTCCCGATCGCAAAAGAGCTTGGATCAGGCGCTCACTCAACTCACAAGCAAACCAGCGGAGGGACCGCCCGCCGGCAGAATCATATGCCACGTCACCGATGTCAGCAACAGTGCGGACGTGAGCCGGCTCTTCGAATTCGTCGATCGCGAATTCGGCGCGCTGAACATCTTGATCAACAATGCTGGGAGCGGCGTCTTCCGGCCGGTGAGTGAACTCACAGTGGAAGAATGGGACCACACCATCGGAACCAATCTCTCAGGAGCCTTCTATTGCAGCCGCGAGGCCGTTCGCCGCTTCCAGCCAAAAGGCGGCTGGATCATCAATATCAGCAGCTTGGCAGGCAAGAATCCGTTTGCAGGCGGCGCGGCGTACAACGCTTCAAAGTTCGGCTTGAATGGCTTCAGCGAGGCTCTCATGCTCGATCACCGGCAGGAGAATGTGCGCGTCAGCTACATCATGCCGGGCAGCGTCGACACGGAGTTCAACGGGCACGTGCAGGGGGAGAACTCAGAGTGGAAAATCGCGCCGGAGGACGTAGCAGAGATTGCACTGGATATCCTTCGCAAGCCCGCTCGAACACTCGTGAGCCGGGTGGAAGTGCGCCCTTCGCGCCCGCCCAAAAAATAGACGGTCATTCGAATCGCCGCATTTCGTTTCAAAACGAAACATCGCCGTGAAACGGCCCGAACGCCTCAGAACAGCCTGAGCAAGAAAACGCTCATGAAACTACGGGCGAAGACGATGAAAGGAAGCAGGAAGAGACCCCCACATATTTGGCAACCTGCTTGCTCTTAATCGATGTAGCAGGTGGAAAGAAGAGGCTCCCGAAATGAACCGGCTGCATAAATCGCTTGACCCGACCCGAACCGGACGAGACGCTGAGTCGCTCGATCAGTCTCTGCGGCACCTGATTGTTGGCCAAGACGAGGCGATCGACCAGATTGTCAGTATTTACCAGATGTATCTGACGGGCCTCGCCGCGCCGGGACGCCCCATTGGAAACTTCTTGTTTCTCGGACCCACCGGCTCGGGCAAGACACGCACGGTGGAAGCGACGGCGGAGGTTCTCATTCAAAACCCTCGCGCGGTCGTGAAGATCGACTGCGCCGAATTTCAGCACAGCCATGAAATTGCCAAACTGATCGGTTCGCCCCCAGGCTATCTGGGACATCGTGAAACGCATCCCCTTCTGAGCCAGGAAGTGATCAACCAGCATCACACGGACACCGTCAAAATCAGCTTCATCCTTTTTGATGAGATTGAGAAGGCAAGCGACGCCCTGTGGAACCTGCTTCTCGGGATCCTCGACAAAGCGACTCTGACGTTGGGAGACAACCGCAAAGTCGATTTCTCCCAGCGCCATGATCTTCATGACCAGCAATATCGGTGCGGGCGAGATGGCATCACTGATCTCACCGAAACTGGGCTTCCAAGCCCCGTTGCTGGCGCAGGCCACGGAAGTCGACGACAAACTCAATGCCAAGCTCTCGAAGAGCGGAATCGAGGCCGCTCGCCGCAAGTTCACGCCGGAATTCATGAACCGCATCGACAAAGTGGTGGTGTTCAAACCGCTGGGCCAGTCGGAGTTGCAGAAGATCCTGAATCTGGAACTGGCTGAGGTCCAACGGCGCGTTTTCCAGGCGCAGATGGACAAGCCCTTCATCTTCAAAACTACCGAAGAAGGAAAGCAGTTTCTTTTGGCCGAAGGGACCGACCTGAAGTACGGGGCACGCCACCTGAAACGCGCCATTGAGCGGCTACTCGTACAGCCACTCTCAAATCTCCTCGCCACTGACCAGATCAATGCCGGCGACCTGATCCAAGTGGACTTCGATGCCGACACCGCGAAGCTGGTCTTCCACAAGGAACAGGAAGGATTGGCCCTTCAAGCAATGGCCGGCATGATCGAGTTCCCCACGGCAAGACCTGCCCGTACTGCCGTTACGGCGGCAATGTTCGAGCCGACCAGAATCCAGGTCGCCAAGTCTTCGAAAAAATAACCGCCCTGCCGGACCGCCGACCCCGCGGATCTCGAATCCGCCCGCCTACTTGCGGCCCTTCGCCAGCCCGTTAGCCGGTAACTCGCGTTCGCCCCTGGGCGTCCAACTGGCATGACTCGGCCCCCCGCAACCTACAATAAAAGCTACATGATACGTAGCCTGATTATGGCCCTGTATGGCTCTCTTTTGCTGAGTGCCACGGTCACCAACAACGACCTGGAGCGAGCGCGAGACGCGCAGGATCGGGCAGCCTTGGATCGTTATATTGCCGAACTGCAGAAATCCGCGCAATCGGCCAAAGCCGCTGCTCTCTATGAACTCGCAACCGCATACTCCTACGCCGCCGAAGTCTCGATTGAAGTGAAGGATAAGGCAAAGGCCGAGAGCTTCGCGGAAGCTGGCATCGACGCCATGAAAAAGGCGATCGAGGCCAGCCCCAGCAATGCCGAGTATCACCGCTTGCTTGGTGAATTGTGCGGCCAGGTGATCCCGGCCAACGCTCTGATGGGCGCGCTGAAATATGGCCAGTGCGCCCGCGACGAAATCAACAAGGCGATCGAACTCGACAGCAAGAACGGGCTGGCCTATGTAAGCCGTGGCGTGGGCAACTACTACCTTCCACCCCAGTTCGGCGGCAGCATTGACGAGGCCATCAAGGACTTCGATAAGGCCATCTCGCTCGACCCGAAGCTGGCCGAGGCGTATCTCTGGAAGGGCATTGCCTTGCGAAAAGCAAATCAGCGAGCCGCGGCGCGCCAATCCCTGGAAACCGCACTGAAGTTGAATCCCGAATAGCCTCTGGACCAAGCAGCAACTGGAAAAGACGCCGGCGCAATAGATGCTACGGTCGGCGTTGCTGTGCCTCGGGATCCTCGTATTCACCTGGCTGGGCTTTCAAGTCTTCCCGGGCCATACATATTTGCAGTCCGACACGCAAATCTACCTGCCAATTCTGGAACGGCTGGAGGAACCGGGCTACCTCTCGCGCGACTTGGTGGCCACCCGCCCCCACGTTGCCTATACCATCTACGACGAAGTGGCATTGGCGTTTCGCCGGACGTTCAATCTGGATTTCGAGAAGATTCTGGTCGGGCAGCAGATCCTGTTTCGAATTCTTGGGTTTGTGGGCATTTATCTCTTCGCTACGGCCGCCGGACTTTCAACACTGGAGGCGTTTCTCGTTTCCGCCTTGCTGCTTCTGGGGGGTGCCTTGTTAGGCCCGGCCGTGCTGGTGGTCGAGTATGAGCCGGTTCCCCGCGCCTATGCACTGAATCTGATCTTTCTCTCGCTTGGCTTATTTGCGCACCGCCTTCCGCTGCCGGCGGGTCTGGCCGCTGCGCTGGCCTTTCTCTACCACCCACCCACGGCTGCGCCGTTCTGGGCCATTATGGTGCTCAGCTATTTCTTCGACCGCCAAGTCCGGCCGCTGACCCGCTCGACGTTCATCACGCTCATCATCGCCGTCTTGCTGCTGGCCAACCTAGCCCAACTGCAACCAGGCGTTGTCGAACCGCAGCGGATCTTTGGGCGACTCTCATCGTCGCTCGCGGCGATCCAGCATTTCCGAACGCGCTACGTGTGGGTGTCGCTCTGGGCAGGGCACGATATTTGGAGCTACCTCGCGCTGTACACGTGCTGCGTTTGGGCAACCACGCGGATTTGGGACTCTCTCAATCGCGCCTCACGATGGTTCCTGACTGTACTGCCTACCATCGGAATCCTGAGCGTGCCGCTTTCTTTCATCCTGCTGGAGAAGCTGATGCTGGCAATCATCCCAGGACTGCAACCGGCGCGGCTGCTGGTCTTCACCGTCGTAAGCGCCGCTCTGACGTGCGCGATCGCCGGAATCCAGGCTGCGCGAGAGCATCGCCGCTGGCAGGCATTCCTCTGGTTTCTACCCGTGCTGGCGATACCCATCAAGGCATGTGTTTTCGATCTGTTCGTACTCACCACCTGGCCCGCCGTGCAACTGTTCGCCCTCTGGCTGGCCCTGGCGGCGTCGCTGGCCTGGCTCCTCAGCGCGGCAAGCGTGCGCTGGCGATCGCCGATCCGTGGCGCCGCACTCGCGGTCCCTGTAGCTCGCCATGTTCTTGCTGCCGCCCGCCGGCGTGTCAAACTACCCGCATATCGACAAACGGCCGGTTGCAGAAGTTGCCCGCTGGGCCGAGGCGAAGACTTGGGGCAGTTCCGTGTTTCTCTTCCCCGACGCGGGTCACGCACTGACGCCGGGCATCTTCCGGGCCCTGTGCCGCAGGGCGCTGTGGGTCGATTGGAAGAGTGGCGGGCAGGTGAATTATTTTGAATCGCTAGGCCAGGAATGGTGGTTCGCGGTGGCAGCAAACCATGGAGGGGCCCTTCACTGCGGAGCGCTTGAAAGGAATGCTCGATTCTGCCGATCGACTATTACGTCCTGCGGCGGTCAAACCGCCTCGCGTCCCCGAAACCGGTTTTTGAGAATCAAGTCTACGTGGTCTATGACGCGCGCGATCTCAAGAACTCTTCGACTTCGCTGCGCAAGGGCACGGACGACTGAGCGCCGATCCGCGTCACGGAGATGGCCGCAGCCGCAGCGGCGAAGCGTAGCGCAACTTGCATCGGCTTCCCTTCCGCCAGCCCCACCGCCAGCGCTCCGTTGAATATGTCGCCGGCTGCCGTAGCATCCACCGCATCCACCGCAAAGACGGGCTGGAAGATTTCCACGTCGCCGTCAAAATAGAGAGCTCCCCGGCTGCCCAGCTTCAGAATGACGGAGCGCACGCCCAAGCCCCGCAATGCGCCTGCGACACGGCGATACTCGTTTTCTTCGATTCGCCCTGGCGGCCGGCCCAACAACAAGTTTGCTTCTTGTTCGTTGGGCGTCAGCACGTCGACATTCGCCAGCAGATCGGCCGGAAGCGGCTGTGCGGGAGCGGGATCCAAAATCGTACGCACCGCCATCTGGCGTGCCACGGAGAGGCCGGCCGCAACCACCGGCAACGGCACTTCGAGTTGGAACAGAGCGTAGCGTGCGCCTTGAAAAACGGCCCGGTGGCCGCTCACTTCCGTGACGGTCATCGCGTGATTGGCGCCGGACGCAACCACAATCGAATTCTGGCCTCGTTGGTCGACCCAGATCATGGCCACGCCGGTGGGCTGCCCCTTGGTTGAGTGAACCGCACTGACATCGACACCCGCCGCCGAGAGACTGGCCTTGAGCTGGTCTGCGAACAGGTCGTAGCCTACGCGCCCGATCATGTAACCCTCAACGGTTTTCGCGCCGATTCGCCCCACGGCACAGGCTTGATTCGCGCCCTTGCCGCCGGGAATCATTTGGAAGTCTCTTCCGAGCGTCGTCTCGCCGGGCGTCGGGAGTTCATCCACGCGCACCACGAAATCCATATTGAGACTGCCTAGAACGGTAATGATGGGCGGCATGCGTTCCAACAAGAAGTCGAGAGTTGACCGTGGTCGCTAACCGTGCGCCAGGTCGATACCGAACTTCTTCAGTTCCTCCGCGTAGTAGCGTTTGTGGAGCAGATCGTATTCTTCGCCGCCCTCGGCAATCTCACGCTTCTGGGAGCGGATCTTGGCGCGCGCCGCTTTGTCGATCCGTTCTTCCATTTGCAGCAAATCGGTGATTTCTTTCACGATCGCAAGGCGGACCTCATTTGCATCCTTGCGCACCCGAAAGTCGCGCGATTTCCGAATCGAATCCACAATCTTGTGCGAGAGGTCATTCACCTTGTCGCGCGATAGCTTCATCGCATCCCCGGTATCGCGCCCGGCGGCGCGAATCACCTTCTTCTGCGCCAGCATCTGGTTCTTCACGCGGCGAAACATCTCCTGGTAGGAGACGCCTTCACGGCGCATGTAATCGCTATATTGCTCTAGCAGTTCGCGGACTTCGTCGTTGAGCTGATCTTCAATCGACAGATCGTCTTGGATGATCTGGGCGATTGCGTCGGCGGCAGACGCGGGATTTGCCACCTCAAACGCCTGTGGCGTGAGGCGCTTAACCAACTGTCGAGATAAGGTACCCTACAAACTCGCGCGCAAGAAGCATCCCTGCGGGTTAGTGTAACAACAGTGTGATCCCCTTTCGCTCAGATCCCGGCAGCAAGCACCGGAAAACCGGGGAAATCACGAGCAACTGGGGCATTCTAGCCGTTTTCGTGGCGCGGGCTCTACCCTGCTGAGCCGAGATTCATCTCGGCTTTGGCTTGCCATTCCGATTCGGAGCGACAGCTGGAGTCTTTCACACGAACTTAGATTCCAGAGACTTGAACGGCCACCGATCGGCTCCGTGGTCCGTCGAATTCCGCCAGCATGATGTTTTGCCACGTGCCCAGCAAAACGGCTGAGTTGCGTACTTGCAGGCACAGCGTCTGACCCATCATCATTCCCCGCATGTGCGAGTCGGCATTCTTGCGTTCACAATCGGAGAACTCGGGATCGTTGTGCCGATAGTATTGCCCGGTCGTCACGATCTGATTGAAGAAGCCCTTAACGTCCTGCAATAGCGCATCTTGCCATTCGTTCAGGAAAATAGCGGTGGTCGTGTGCAGAGATTGCAGATGAACAATTCCATCGCGAACTCCGCTTTTCCGCACGATCTCGTTGATGCGCTCGGTCATGTTGATCAGCTCCATCCGGTCCGCCGTGATCCAGTCCACGACGCGGTGGTAGATCTTGTAATGACCGGTTTGAGGAACCGCCCCTCGGTTCTGTTTTTGGACTCGCTGCCCTTCGCCCGGCGTCCGTTCAGCGATCAGGCTTACTTTGCTTTGACCCATGAGATTGGACCCTCGTTGATGGGCTGGATGCGCCGCACGGAGCAAACGTTTCGACTTTAGTGGAAACCCTAGTGGTCAATGCTCTCGTGGCACAACCTTCAGGCTGTGTTGGGCGTCTGCTGTAAACTCCGCGGGTGTTTTCAGAGCAACCGCGCGCATTAGCAAGCGGATTCTTTCGGAGCCGCGACCGTCGGGAAGCGCACTCACAGGCCGATATTTTTATCAAAACTCCCGGCAGTTCAGCTGCTTTCTTGGCCAGCCTGTCAGCAAGCCCTGACCGTGAAGCGCGATTGCCCGGGCTTTCACACAGACTCTTGAGCAAGCCGACTATGCTGGAATCTTGAGAATCGGAATCCACTGCTCCACGGCGGGCTCCTTGGAGCGCGCCGCTAAAAAAGCGACGGAGCTGGGCGCGAATACGTTCCAAATCTTTTCCGCCAGCCCGCGCATGTGGCGCGCGAAACCGCCCGATGTCCAGCAGGTTCGGCTCCTCCAAGCCGAGCGTGACACGCGTGACCTCACACCCCTCGTAATTCATGACAACTACTTAATCAACCTCGCCTCCGGGGACCCGGAGATCCGGACCCGGTCCATTGATGCGCTGGCCGGCGAAATCGAGCGCGCCATCATCATTGGCGCGGAATACCTGGTGACCCATCCCGGCAACTACAAAGGCCTCTCTCTGGAACAAGGTTTGCTGAACGTGGCGGAAGCCCTTGCTCTGGCTTGGCGCCTCGTTCCCGCCGCGATCCAGAAGAATGCGAAGCTGGCACTCCTGCTCGAGAACACCGCCGGCGCGGGCGCTCAGTTGGGGGGTGTGCTGTCGGAACTCCAGACAATTCGCCACCTGGCGGGCCCGTATATCGACATTCCCATCGGTTACTGCCTCGACACATGCCACTGCTGGGTGGCCGGTTTCGATGTAGCGAGTGAAGCCGGCCTTGACGCCTTTCTCAACGAAGCTGAAGAGACGCTGGGGCTCGAAAATGTCCCCATCATTCATGCCAACGACGCCAAGGCGCAGCGCGGTTCGCACCTCGACCGGCATGAAAACATCGGCGCTGGTTATATTGGAAAGGAAGGTTTCCGCCGCATCCTGAACCATCCGAAGCTGCGTGAAAAGGCCTTCATCCTCGAAACCCCCGTGGACAACCCGGGCGACGATCTGCGTAACGTTATGGCATTGAAGGAGCTCGTATTCCAGAACAAGCGTTTAACCACCACGAAATCGAAGGCAAGTGGCACGAGCGGTGGAAGAACTCGCCCCAGCTCTACGTAGCCGACACTCCCGATCGCCCCAAGTACTACGTCCTCGAAATGCTGCCCTACCCCAGCGGCAAGCTCCACATGGGGCATGTTCGTAACTACGCCATCGGCGACGCTCTGGCCCGCTATATGTGGATGCGCGGCTACAACGTCCTGCATCCCATGGGCTGGGACGCATTCGGGCTGCCGGCGGAGAACGCTGCCATCAAGAGCGGTACGCATCCGCGCGAGTGGACCATCAGCAAGATCGCCCAGATGAAGGAGCAGATGCACCGCATGGGTTTCGGCTACGACTGGAGCCGCGAAATCTCCACCTGTGAGCCGGAGTTTTACCGCTGGAACCAGTGGTTCTTTCTGAAAATGCTGGAGCGGGGCCTCGCCTACCGCAAGCAGGCGCTCCTGAACTGGTGCCCCGAATGCGGCACGGTACTGGCCAATGAGCAGGTCGTCAACGGCTGCTGCTGGCGGCATGAAACCACGCCGGTCGAACAGCGCGCTCTACAACAATGGTTCCTGAAGATCACCTCCTACGCGGACGAACTGCTGGAAGACCTGAGAACGCTGGAAGGCGGATGGCCCGAGCGGGTCATCACCATGCAGCGCAACTGGATCGGCCGCTCCGAAGGCGCGGAAGTCGATTTCCACCTCGATCCATCTGGCGAACCGATACGCGTCTTCACCACGCGCATTGACACCATCTACGGCGCAACCTGCCTGATTCTGGCGCCGGCCCATCCGTTGGTTGACAAGCTGATCACGGACGAAACCGGGCGCACGCATGTCAAGGCCATGGTCGATGCTGCCGCTCGAAAGGATCCGGGCGACCTCGAAAAAGAAGGGCTGTTCACAGGCCACTACGCCGTACACCCGTTCTCCGGCGAAAGGGTCCCCATCTGGATCGGCAATTTCGTCCTCATGGGCTACGGTACGGGCGCAATCATGGCGGTGCCGGCTCACGACGAGCGCGACTTCGAATTCTGCCAGACGTATCGCATCCCGATTGTTCCGGTGATTCGCCCTGAAGACGGACCCCTGTCCGATCTGCCCGTCAAAGCGCCCTTCACCGATTACGGGATCGTGGAGAACTCGGGTCAATGGTCCGGGCTCAACAGTCGAGACGCTCGCAAGAAGATGGCCGCGCACGCGAAAGCGAACGGCTTCGGCGAAGAAGCCATCACGTTCCGCATCAAAGATTGGGGGATCTCGCGCCAGCGCTACTGGGGCACGCCGATTCCGGTGATCCATTGTCCGAATTGCGGAACCGTCCCCGTTCCCGAGAGCGATCTGCCGGTTGTGCTTCCGCTTGGATGTCAAGATTACCGGCAAAGGCGAATCGCCTCTGCGCTCCGTCGCATCGTTCATGAATGTGCCCTGTCCCAAGTGCGGCGTACCCGCGCAGCGCGAAAGCGACACCATGGACACCTTCGTCGATTCGTCCTGGTATTTCTATCGCTACTGCGATCCCGCGAACGACCGCGCCCCGTTCGATCCGGCCATCATCCGCGAATGGTTTCCTATCGACCAATACATCGGCGGCGTCACACATGCCATTCTGCATCTCATCTATTCGCGCTTCTGGACCAAGGTCATGCGCGACATCGGCGTGATCGAAAACCGGGAACCCGTCAAGAACCTCTTCACGCAGGGCATGGTCCTTAAAGACGGCTCAGCGATGTCAAAGTCCAAGGGCAACGTCGTCGATCCCGACGAAATGATCGAGAAATATGGCGCGGACACGTGCCGGCTCTATACCCTCTTCGCCGCGCCGCCCGAAAAGGACATGGACTGGAATGAGTCCAGCGTCGAAGGCCAGTATCGATTCCTGGGCCGCGTCTTCCGCTTCGTCACGCGAAACGCCGATCGAGTGGCCGCCGCGGCCAGCCAGAACTCTGATGCCGATCGCCAAGCCCTACGCAAGCTGCATCAGACCGTTCGCAAAATCACCAACGACTTCGATAGCCGCTGGCATTTCAATACCTCCATCGCATCCTTGATGGAGTTGCTCAACGAGCTATACTCGCTCGAAGCCAAGCTCTCGTCGGCCTCCCTTCGTGAGGTTTGCGAGAAGCTGACACTCATGCTGGTGCCCTTCGCGCCCTATACCGCTCAGGATCTCTGGGCCGTGCTAGGCCACGAGACACCGGCCTTCCGCGAACCCTGGCCCCAGTTCGATCCGGAACTTGCCAAGGAAGACCTCGCCGACATCGTGGTTCAGGTGAACGGCAAACTGCGCGCGCACCTCTCCCTGCCCTTCGGAACACCCGAAGGTCAAGTTCGCGAACTAGCACTGGCGCACGAAAAAGTAAAGCCCTTCGTCGACGGCAAGCAGATCGTGAAGGTCATCGTCCTCGCCGACAAGCTAGTGAATATCGTTGTGAAGTAGAAAACTCCAGCACCGTGGCACAGCCTTCAGGCTGTGGTTGGAGCAAAGCAATGGTACGCTTTTCCAATGTTTCTATCAAAACTCCAGGGATTTCATCTGCTGAATGACCGCGCATCAGCAAGCGGACTCTTTCGGAGATGGGATGAGAAGGCCGGTCGCCGAACGGGATGCGTTAAGCTCCCACGAAAGCGCACTCGAAGTGCAAAGAAGGAGACCGGCCATGAAGAACCTAACACTGTTCAACAGAGTCCGAAAAGGACGCCGAAAGGCGCCGCGAGACGATCGCTCACGATCGGAATGGACCTGGGGGACAAGAGCAGCCGGTGGTGCTTGTTGGACGAAGAGGGCGCGGTGGTGGACGAAGGCAGCGTGGCAACGACCCAGAAAGCGATGCTGAGAACTTTCGGCGCACGTCCCCGGTGCCGCGTCGCAATGGAGGTGGGGACGCATTCACCGTGGATCAGCCGGCTGCTGAGCCGACTGGGGTACGAAGTGATTGTGGCTAATGCCCGGCGAGTGCAATTGATCAGCCAGAGCAGCAGCAAAGACGACCGGATGGACGCGCGCACATTGGCTCGTCTGGCGCGGGTCGATCCGCAGCTGCTGCGGCCCATCCGGCACCGCAGTGAAAAAGCGCAGCAGGATCTGATGGTGATTCGGGTCCGGGCGGCGCTCGTGGATGCCCGCACCAGTCTGGTGAACGCGGCGCGGTCTGGCGAAATCGGTGGGTGAGCGATTGCCGACCTGCGACGTTGACACCCTGGTGCCGGCCAAGCTGGCGGGGCTGCCGGAGAGCTTGCAGCCAAACTTTACCGTCGTTGCTGGAGCAGGTAGAGATGATGACCGCCCGAATCAAAGCCAGCGACCAACACATTGAGCAGATCGCCCGGAGCAAGTATCCGGAAACCGAACTCCTGCGGCAAGTCAGCGGAGTGGGGCCTTTGATCGCTCTGACGTTTGTGTTGACGGTGGACGATCCGCAGCGGTTTGCCCAGAGCCGGGACGTGGGCTGTCATGTGGGCTTGCGGCCGAAGCGCGGCGACTCGGGCGAACGCCAGCCGCAGTTGCGCATCACCAAAGAAGGAGACATCTACCTGCGCAAGCTGTTAGTGCAGTGCGCGCATCACATTTTGCATCGCGGACCGGATACCGATCTGATGCGGTGGAGTCTGAAGCTGGCGGAGCGTGGCGGGAAGAATGCCAACAAGCGGGCGCTGGTGGCCGTGGCGAGGAAGTTAGCCATCCTGCTGCATTGTCTGTGGGTCACGGGGGAAGTGTATGAGCCGCTGCGCAATAGCCAGGCCCGGCCACGCGGCAGGCAAGCCGCCGCTTAACGGAGTTTTGGTTTTTGCGAATCGCCGAGTTCGGGTGACTGCGAAGTCGCGGTGGAACGGACTTTCTGGAAACGGAGACGTTCAGTTCGGCACGGAGATGGCAGCACCCGATCCAAATGAAGAACCCCAAACGGCACCGGAGCAAGAGCTCCACGGAGAGTGCGGATGGAAGCAGGGCGAATCGGCGGTAGTGAAGAAGTGAGGGAAGGACGCACAAGCGCGCCTCCCGTTGGTCGGCCAACAGCAGGGTCGGTAGCAGGAAGAACGTCAAAACCCTTCTGAGAAGAAAGGATGCTGAAGCTTCCTGCCGCCTCCCGTTGGTCGGCGATCAAGATTTTCGGTCTCAGGGCAAATTAATCCTTGACCTGGGCGGCCTTCTCGTGGAAGCCGTGACCGTCAGGGAGCGGACGTCGATATTTCTCAAAACTCCCCGGACTCCAGCTGCTTTCTGTACGGCGTCAGCAAGCCATGACCGTTTGCGCTGTTGAGTCTTCACACAGATTCTCACGCGCGCGGCTCAGGCGCTCGCGCAACCGCCTACACCGAGATCTTCCACGGGCTGCGAGTCTCGCGCCAAGCCATCCATTTCTGCAGGCTGGGATCTTTGATGATTTGGTTCGCGGTATCCCATTCAACCCGCTGGCCGCTGCGGAGGGCAACATTGCCCAGCAGGCAGGTTGCGGTGGATTTGAAGCAGATCCCAATGTCGCTGTTCGGCTTCTCCCTCGTCTTAACGCAGGAAACGAAGTTCGCCCAATGATTTACGTTGCCACTGGAGACGCTCTTCACGGCAACGTCCTTCATGGCGGGTTCCGGAGCGGCTGGTTGGCCGAGCTTCCGTGGCTTCATCTCCGGAACGACAAAGAACTCCGAGCGGTCAACGAACATCGTGCCGAATTCGCCGTAAAACAGAATGCCGCCGCCCTTTTTCATCATGGATTGCGCGTTGGAGTAGCGGTTCTCATAGGTGGCGATCCAGCCGCTGGGATATTCATAGGTGACTTTGAGGGTGTCAGGCGTTTCGCGATTGTCTGTGAGGAAGTACTTGCCGCCGCTTGCGCTGGCGAAACGCGGCTGCTCCTCATTGAAGGCCATTTGCACGATGTCGAGCCAGTGCACGCCCCAATCGGTCATCATTCCGCCGGCGTAATCCCAGAAGTAACGGAAGTTCGAATACCAGCGGGGCCTGTCGGGATGGTCGACATCGAAGCCAAAGCGGTTTGCGTTGTAGGGACGCACCGGCGCGGGCCCAAGCCACATGTCCCAATCGAGATCGGAAGGCGCAGCGGAATCCGGCGGGTTGCCGATGCCGGCGCGATCGTCGTTCGAATAGTTCCAAGTGTGGACCATGACAACCTTGCCGAGCGCACCGCTCCTAATGAATTCAGTTGCTTTCTGGAAGTGCTCGGAACTACGCTGCATGGTCCCGGCCTGGACCACCCGATTGTATTTGCCGGCAGCTTGCACCATCTGGGCGCCTTCTTCAATCGTCACCGAGATTGGTTTCTCGACATAGACGTCTTTGCCCGCTTTGCAGGCCTCGACGGTCATGTAGGCATGCCAATGGTCGGGGGCGCTGATGCAGACTGCGTCGATTGACTTGTCTGCCAGGATTTCGCGAAAGTCTTTAACCTGCCTGGTTCCGCTTTTCGCTTTGGATGCGCCGTAGTCGAGGTTGGGCTGATAGACGTCGCACAGGGCGACCACTTCGAGGTCCGGGTGTTTTAGGGCAAAGCCGAGGTTGCTCCGGCCCATTTGTCCGATCCCGATAAACGCGATGTTGATTTTGTCGTTGGCGCCTTTGATGGCGCCGGTGAAAAGTGAAGTCGTGAGGGCCGCGCTGGCGGTCTTGAGGAAGCCGCGGCGATCTGACGAATCATTCTGCATGGAGCGATCTCCTTCTTCGACGATCATTCTTTCACAAAGGGGGAAGAAGAACGCTGATTCGGGTAGGAGGGCCGGCAAAGGGCGGACCTCTTCCCACCTCGGTCGGGGTTCTACAGCGTGAGCGTCTTAAGGTCCTGGGATGAGTTGGAAATGCCCGATCATGGTGGCAACGTCGAATCCGAGATGGAGGGCGGTGGCTCCGATCAGTAGGTCTTCGAAGGCAATGACGATACCGTGGGCAGCCTGCTCGCCTTCGGTTCGCCCGGCCAAGCGGCGATCTCGATCGTCACCGGATGCACGATCAAGTCCTGGAACGCCCCCTCGGCGAAGACACGGCGCCGTTCGCGGTCGGCTTCGGTTTTGGCCCGGTAGATGCCATGCGTCAGCTCCACTACGCTGACGGTCGAGAGCGCGATGTCCACCTCGCCATGCACGGCCCGCGCGTGGCGTAGGATGTCTTCGATGGTCTCGCCTCGGCGTTCGGTGTCCAGTATCAGTCCCATGGCGACGTGTCGCGGGGCTCGCGCCTTCGGGTGATCTCTTCCGTGTCGGCGACACTGAAATGCGCGATTCTCCAACGCGTCGGAGCGCTTCAACATGTTCGATGATTTTGCCAAGAGCTCCCGTCAGGCTGACGTCTTCGGCCCGTTCAACACGGGTTCGTCAAACGCTTGCCGTCAATTGAGTGATTGCTGACCGATGATCGCCGCTGGGTTCTAATCAAGTTGCACGTATCCCCACGACGTATGAACGAAGGCTGGCCCCCCGCATGCGGCCGAGTGAGACTCCACGAGCGGGTAGGTGGTGCTGCCGTCGGTGTCGTCAGTCCCGTACGTCATCAGGCCGACCGATGGGTAGCAACCGGTAGCGTAATCGGTATCCGCGTCCGGTGTCCATTTAATGCTTGTCGGGGCAGAGCCTCCACTGCCGTAGTGCATTTTCCCCAATCGATACATGAGCGATCCCGTGCTCTTCCCTTCCTGATGTGCCTCAACCACCACAAAATCACAGCCAAAGCTGGCACTGCCGCCGCCACACGATTGCACGGATACCGACGGATTGTATCCGTTGTCATATTTATTCTGGGCGGACCAATTGTTGATCGTGTTGGTACTGGTGTCCACAGTTCCGATCGAATACCACACCTGCGGCGCGGTCCCTTGCGCCACCAAAACCACGACGCCCCGAGCAACCGAAACCGTGGGTGCGTAGCCTGTGAAACCGGTTTTGTGGGATGGCCCCCAGGTTACACTGACGGACGATGCACTGTAGGTCAGCGTTCCGACGTGATACCACAACTCGGAGGAATCCACTCCGCCCTGGTGTACTTCCACAACTGTAGTGCTGGAAGTTCCGCCGCTTTGGTCCACGGCTACTGTGGGATTGTAACCTTCGTCGTACTTATGTGACGCTGCCCAGGTAGTCCCCAAGCCCGAATCAACGCCTGTCCGATACCACAGCGCTGCCCCGTTATCCTGACCTCCTTGATGAACCTCAATGACGTCCGACGTAAAGTCACTGCACACCGGGCAAGTCACCATAGCGATCGAGGGCTCATGGCCGACCTCGTCGCTCGGTTGGCTGGCACTGGTAACGGAGTAGGGACCATCCCAATTAAGAACGTTGGGTTCTGTGAAGACCATTTGTCCATCCCAATACTCGAACTTGGCATCGCCGGTGGCGGTCTGGTAGATCAGGGCGCCCGACCCGGTTAGTCCGCCGGAAGCTGCTATTTTGGGTAGCCACCCTTTCCCTGTTGGCCACCCTGTCACCCACCACTCGATGGTAAGATTTTCGGCGCGGCCTGGGTTCGCCCAGAGCAACGCGCCGAGCAGCCCTATAGCCATCTGAAAGGTTTTCACGGAATCCTCCTTTCACCCTCACCAACAAGAGCGGAATCCTGGAACGAGAACTGCAATACCCGCGAAATATTCCTGACCTTGAAAACGAATCACCAGGATGCTTCGCGGCTGCAAGAACCGCTTCTTCATAATGCTACGGCAAAAAGTCGTCGCATGCTGCTACTGGCAACAGCCAGCCCGGGGGCATCTCAGAGCGCTTCGCCGACTTCTCGAGTTTTGCAATTTGCAGGTGAACATGGGGAGACGACCGCCGTTGTGCAAACCTACGTGCGGGCTGCTTTACAAGACGAGCCTGGTTTAACTTAGAACGGGTAAGCAATCCGGGGAGTTGCTCTCAATATGGCGGCGGCAGAAGCGAAGTTGCAATACGCGGCGATCGTGCTGGGCGCGACGGGTAACGTGGGCGGACGCATCGTGCAGCTTCTGATCAAGAATCCCCTGTGCAACAAGGTGGTAGTGGTGACGCGCCGCAAGACGGATGCTTTCGCCGACCCCAAGGTCTCCGAGGTGGTTGTCAACATGGACCGGCTCGAGGAGGAGGTTGCGCCGCACGCCCAGGGGGTCGACGTCGCGCTCGCCGCGTTCGGCGTCGGCAAGGGCAGCGCGAAGATGCCCGAGGAGGAGGTGCGCAAGATCGAAATCGCCTACCCGCAGGCCTTTTGCCGCGCCGCCAAGGTTGGAGGCGCTCGTGTTTGCGGGGTCATGACCGCCGCGGGCGCGAACCCCGAGGCCGGGATGCAGTACGCGCAAATCATCGGCGAGAAAGAGAAGGCTATCGAGTACGTCAAGTTCGACTTCCTTGGAATGTACCGTCCCGCCGTTATTCTCGGCAACTCCAACACGCCGGGCGTCCTTGGCTACGTCATGCCACTGCTGCACTGGGCCATGCCGTCCAAGTACCACTCGATCCACAAGAACGACCTCGCTCGCGCAATGGTGGCGCAGTCGGAGCAGGCGTTCCTCGCGATCGCGCAGGGCAACGCTCCCAAGGAGCCGACTGTGAAGATCCTGGAGTACAAGGAGATGGAGCCCTTCTTCATCAAGGGCGAGAGCGACGAGCCTTGAGCAGCAGCAAGCTGCTTAAATTGAATTGGTGCGCTGTGGTGTTTGGGTTATTTCGATACCAAGGAAACGCCACCTCGCCATGCACAGCCCGCGCGTGGTGGAGGATGTCTTCCATGGCCCCGCCTCGGCGTTCGCTTGCCGTCGGTGTCCAGTGTCAGTCACATCCCGACGTGTCGCGGGGTTTTCGCCTGCGGATGATCTCTTCCATGTCGGCAACGAAGCCGGCATCAATCCGCGGCTTGGGGGTTGGCCGAGGCTGCTAAGGCTGTGGTAGTTCGGTTGCTAAGCGCCTTATAAAGGACCGCGATGCCAAGATTATTTCGTCGGTTACTTCGGAAGTAAACTCTGGTTTCATCACCGTCAGTCGGCCCTGAGCATGGCTGATCTTATTTCTCCAAGAATCCTTCAACGCTGCAACCGTACTTGGTGTAGGTCGCCTTGCAGCGAGGTGGTGATATCGGACCAAGAACATCGCCGCCATATGTCTCCATGCAGAAGTTCCTGGCTCTCAGGGAGAGCATCCTACCGGCGGTCTCACCGGACCGTTAGCGTGTAGGACCCCGCCGCATTGCCATAGGTGCAGTTGCCCACTTGCACGTAATAGACGGCCTTGGCAGCGGCTGTGAAAGAAAACTTCAGGTGGCCGCCGGCATTCCGGTTTTCCTGCCATCCGGTAATGTCCGATCTCGTCGCGTCGTAGACACGCGCGCCGGGCGCAAGGGTTGTTGAAGTATTGTCGAGAGTTACCGTCATGTCGCCGGCGGCTCCCGATTCAAACCGATAAAAGTCCTGATCGCCTGCGTCCATGATGTTGGCTTTCACCGGCGAGCCCACGCTGATTGGAGCCGCGCTCGCGATGTCGTCGTTGGGTTCATATTGATCAAATGCGTGCCGAGGTTCCACGGTCAAGACGTAGGCACCCGCCGATCCGGAATAAAAAGATGCAACTTGGACGAAATACTTGGTGTTTGGCTGAGCAACGAAGGCCAATTCGTGATCGGCACCAGCGGTTCCGGCATAATTCCAACCGACCAACTCCTCCTTATTGGGAAGTAGAACCCGCATCCCGGGACGCAGCTCAGTAGATCGGTTCACGAGCGTGACGTCGATCCAATCCCGGGACTTCCCCAGGGCCTCGAATTGGAACGTATCGACGTCAGATGCTGGCTCAATCGCCGCCAGGACGCCGGTGTTCAACGGGATGATGTTGGGGTGAAACAAGTCGTCGTTAGGCTCACTCTCCCTGGAACTGACGCGAACGGGTTCCAGAGGGGGCGCCTCGTCGAGCTTTTTCAGGCTCTCCACCGCGGGAGCATAGGAGGCGTTCCTGGCCAGAGCATTCTGGAGAGCCGCCCGCGCCTGTTGATTGTCGTTCTGCTGCTCGTAAGCCGCCGCTAGATTGGTGTACAGGTCGGGAAGGGGCGCCTTTTGGATCGCCTGCTGGTAGAGAGGAATGCTGGCCTTGGCGTTGCCCTGGGCCGTCATCTCCAAGGCTTGTTCGATTACCTTCTTTAACTCAGGGTCGTTCAGCGGCTGGCCCGTCACGGTCAGAAACTCGTTCTGAATTGTACCGATGTTGGTGACATTGGTGAGTGACGGCTTGGAGGCGTCGTGCTTGGTTACAACCCAGGCCGCCAGACCCAAGGCGCCGATCAGGAACGCCAGGATGATGATGAGCCGAAGAAGCCGGTAGGCCTCGGACACCCCGAGCATCGGAAAGATGCTCTTCCGGATGACGTCCCTAAACAAGATAAGGACAACGCCCAGGCTGATGCCGCCAATGCCTGCAATTTTCGCCGACGGTCTTGAGAATGGCTGGGTCCATTGGTGTGGGCCGCCCGTATCAGACATTTAGCCACGAACTTGGGGGAGTGTAAACAAAGAAATGATTGATGGGTGCGCGACCGACAGGCGGGAGATGCAGGGGAACATCGGCCAGGAGCGTTCCCTGACGAGTCTTCGTGAACACTCGAGCAGTCGTAAGGCCCTTCGCCCTCGCATTCATTGAGTTTCTTGGATTGGAGCCTGGGCGGAAGGGGAAGGGCCGAACTTCCAGGGACGAACTTCAAGGAGCCTAGGTGAGCCAATTACGCGAAAACTCTTGCATGAAGGAAATCGTTTTTAGTGCCGGCATTCGTTCTCGATGCATCGGTTGCCGTCGCCTAGTGTTTCCCCGGAGACTCAACCGAGAACACCGTTCTTAGTCCGGCAACTCCTCGAACAACCCGGTCTCCAGGTTCTTCTTCACCGATCGTGCCGGAAAACATTTGCCGTTCATGGCGACGTACACGCCGGCGGGTAGCGTCTGAGCAAACGCCAGCGCGCTGCCCAGATTGAACAACCCGTCGGAGCTGCCGAACTTATAAGGCACCATCGCCCCGGTCAGCACAATGGTCTTGTCATCAATGTGATCGTCCAGCAAGCGGGCCGTCAATGCCATGGTGTCCGTCCCGTGCGTCAAGACAATTCGCCGCTCGGGCGCATGCCGGCATCGATCCATGATCTCCTGCCGTTGGTGATCGGTCATTTCCAGGCTGTCGATCATCATCAATGTGGTGATTTCGACCGGCAGGCTGCAGCGCCCTAGTTTCAGCATTTCCGGCAAGTGCGAGTCGCGAAAGTAGAGACGGCCCGCCAGTTCGTCATACTCCTTATCGAAGGTGCCGCCCGTGATGAAGACCCGGATTCGTTCGTGTGGCATATGCTGTACTCACCATTCTGCGGTATTCGGAGCATCCTCGTGAATATACCGGGGCGAACAGAACGCCGCTGCCGCAGCATCGGGAAGGTACCAGAACTATCTAAACGATGGCCGCCGTTCGCGCTCGGAGACTCTGTTCTATCCTGGAGGCAAAGGGTAGTTTCTTGAACAACGGGAGTCTCATTCGCGCGGAGTCCCTGGGTAAGACTTTCCGGTCGGGCGACCGGGAGTTGGTCGTTTTTCACGATCTTTGGCTGGATGTGTGTCCGGGCGAACGCTTGGCGATCATTGGCGCGTCCGGTGCTGGAAAGAGCACGTTGCTCCATTTATTAGGCGCTCTGGACAGGCCTTCAAACGGTACGATATACTTCGGCCATCAAGACATTTCGCGCCTTTCCGATGAGTCGCTGTCGGACTTTCGGAACAGGCAGCTAGGTTTTCTTTGGCAGAATCCGTCTCTGTTGCCGGAGTTTTCAGCATTGGAGAACGTGATGATGCCTCTTTTGATTCGCGGCGACGGATCGGATGTGGCCGCCTCAAAAGCGCGGGCGAGGTTAGATGAAGTTGGTCTCAAAACCCGTGAATCGCACCGTGCCGGCGAACTGTCCGGCGGCGAGCAGCAGCGTGTCGCCTTGGCCCGGGCCCTGGTTGGGTCCCCCAAGGTTCTCCTCGCTGACGAGCCGACCGGAAGCCTCGACCATCGGACCGGCGAGATGATCATTGGCCTTCTGAACGAACTCCATCGTTCTCACGGCCTGACTTCCATCTTTGTTACCCACAATCTTCACTTCGCGTTCCGCTGTGACCGCGTTTTAGAGTTAGTAGAGGGCCGCCTCCAGACTCCTGCCGAAGGGGAACTGCAAGCGGCCGGAGTTGTACCAGACGTAACCCGTCTCGACGGTGCCAAATATGTTTGAACGTTATACCGAAAAAGCGCGTCGCGTAATCTTCTTTGCAAGATACGAGGCCAGCCAGTTCGGGAGTCCTTATATAGAAACGGAGCACTTGTTGCTCGGCCTTCTTCGTGAAGACAAGGCCCTTGCCAACCGGTTTCTGCGGTCTCACGCCGCCATCGAATCGATTCGCAAGCAGATTGAAGCGCACACTACCATCCGGGAGAAGGTTTCGACCTCGGTCGATCTTCCTCTCAGTCATGAGTGTAAGCGTGTCCTGGCTTATGGCGCCGAAGAGGCAGAGCGTCTCAGCCACAAACATATCGGCACGGAGCATCTTCTGCTCGGCCTGTTGCGCGAAGAGAAAAGTTTTGCCGCGGAAATCCTGCACGAGCGCGGCTTGCGGTTATCCGCAGTCCGCGAAGAGATTGCCCGGTCCGCATCTGAAAAAACCTCCGCCAGCCGCCCGAAAGAGAGCTCACTGCTGGCAGAGTTCAGCCGCGACCTGACACAAGCGGCCGTCGATGGCTTGCTCGATCCACTCATCGGCCGCGACAACGAACTCGATCGGGTCGTTCAGATCCTCTGCCGCCGCACCAAGAACAACCCGGTCCTGATCGGCGAACCGGGCGTTGGCAAAACAGCCATCGTCGAAGGACTGGCCCAGCGCATCGCCGATGGGGACGTCCCGTCCTTCTTGTCCGACAAGCGCATCCTGGCGCTCGACTTGTCCCTGATCGTGGCCGGCACCAAGTATCGCGGCCAGTTCGAAGAACGCCTGAAGACCATCATGAAAGAGTTGATGGAGAATCAGAACGCGATCATCTTCATCGACGAGCTTCACACGCTGGTCGGCGCGGGCTCGGCGGAAGGTTCGCTCGACGCCGCCAATATTCTGAAGCCCGCTTTGTCCCGCGGCGAAATCCAATGCATTGGCGCTACCACGCCCGCCGAGTACCGGAAATCGATCGAGAAGGACCGCTCCCTCGAGCGCCGCTTCCAGGCGGTGAAAGTTCCACCGCCGAACGACGCCGACGCCGTTCGCATCCTGTTCGGTATTAAAGAACGCTACGAGAAATTCCATGCCGTCGCCTACACCGACGAGGCCATCGAATCCGCTGTCTACACATCAACGCGCTTTATTCCCGATCGCTTCCTGCCTGACAAGGCAATCGATCTGATCGACGAAGCCGGCGCCCGCGTCAAACTTCGCCAAACCACCCTCCCGACCGAAGTCTCGGACATTCAAAAACGCATCAAGTTCATCGTGCACCGCATGGAGAACGCCATTGCGAATCACGAATTCGAGAAGGCGCGCTTCTATTCGGACGAAGAACGCAAAGAGCGCGAGAACCTTCGCCAGCTTCGCGAGAAGTACAACCTCGACGACACCTCAACCGGTGTTGTCACGAAGGACGATATCGAGGACGTGGTCGCCCGCTGGACGGGCGTTCCCATGACTTCCATCAAAGAGGAGGAAGTCAGCAAACTCCTCCGCATTGAGGAAGAGCTCCATCACCGCATCATCAGCCAGGAGAAGGCCATCTCGGCCCTCTCTCGCGCCATCCGCCGTTCGCGCGCCGGCCTCAAATCGCCCAAGCGTCCGGCCGGGTCATTCCTGTTCCTGGGCCCCACCGGCGTCGGCAAAACCGAGGTTGCACGGGCGCTCGCTGAATTCCTGTTCGGCAGTGAGAAGGCGCTCATCCGCTTCGACATGTCGGAGTTTATGGAGAAGCATGCCATCTCCAAGCTGATCGGCTCTCCTCCTGGCTATGTCGGCTACGAGGAAGGCGGCCAGCTCACAGAACGCGTCAAGCGTGCGCCGTATTCCATCATCCTGCTCGACGAAATCGAAAAAGCGCACCCGGATATCTACAACATCCTGCTCCAGGTGTTTGAAGATGGGCAGCTCACGGATGGCCTCGGCAACACGGTGGACTTCAAGAACACCATCATCATCATGACCTCGAACCTGGGCGCTCGCTTCCTCGATAAACGCGGCCAGATCGGCTTCTCGGCGCCCACCGAGGGAGGCGGCATTCCTCAAAAGATCGAGGATCAGGTTCTGAGCGAAGTGAAGCGTGCGTTCAACCCCGAGTTCCTGAATCGTCTGGATGAAGTGATCCTATTCACCTCGCTCACCGACGACGACTTGCTGAAGATCATCCAACTGCTGGTCGAACAGGTGAACGTCAACCTGGTCGCCAAGCAGATCAAGATCAGGCTGGAACCGGAAGCTGCCAAGTACATTCTCGAAAAGACCTGTACTGATCGCAGCTACGGTGCGCGCCCGTTGCGCCGGGCGCTCCAGAAGTATGTGGAGGATCCGCTTTCGGAAGCCCTGATTCAAGGCTCGCTGCCGCGTCCCGCCGAGTTCGATATCTACCTCGGTGAGAACGGTCTCTTCTGCCGCCAGATAGGCGACCTGGTAGGTCAGCCCGTCGCGGCAGGCGATGCCGGCGAAAGCACCTACGCTCCCGGCACGCCGCTGTACATTTTCAACGGCTAGCACAAAGACTCAGAAAACCAATGAAGGGCGCGGCTTCGGCTGCGCCTTCTCTTTTTAGCAGATCTCACAGCTGACGCGCGTCAATCCGCCAGACCTTCTTGTCGGAAAGAAACGTGAGCCACACCGACCCGTGAGCCGCGCGAATACTGTCGCCCCCTTTGCCCTTCCACTGCTTGACCACTTTGTTCGTCGCTGTATCTACCTTGGTAATGGGAAAACCGAACAGCGTTGCCCAAACCGCGCCTTCGCCATAGGCAATCTCCCCACCCTCGCCCGGCAGGCCTGCGTCGATTCTAATCGCCTTGCGTGTCGCCGCATCGATCCGCGAGATCGTTCCATCGCCCTGGTTCAGCGTCCACGCTGACCCCGCGCCAAAGGTCATGAACCGTGGACCCTTGCCCACCGCGATCTTGTCCGTCACCTGGTTCGTCTTCGGATCCATACGCGCAACCACGCTTTGATCGGGTGAACTCACCCAGACCGCGTCGCCCCCAAAGGTGCACGCAACCGATCCCGCCGGCACCTCGATCGTCTTCACGACCTGGTTCGTCTTTGCATCGATTCGCGATAACACGCCTTTCTTGTCCGTTAGCATCCAAACGCTACCGGCTCCCGTCGTGATTCCGCCTTCCGAATCGGCCGGTGCAGCGTTGATCGTCGCTTCGATCGCACCGGTCACCGCATTGAACCGCACGAGCTTGTATTCGCTGCAGCTGGGCGACCAGATGCTCCCAAATCCATACGCAAGTCCCGAGCACGGCTTCCCAACTGTGACCGTGCGGCCTACCTTGTTTGTCTTGACGTCGAGCTGAACGACGGCGTTTTTCGGCGAGCTCGCGACCCAGACAGAATCTTCCGTCACAGCCATCCAATCCGGCGCCCCGTCCACCGGGAAGACCGCCGTGGGCGTGATGGAGCTCATAGGGCGTTGCACGCCAGTCGCAACGACACCTCGCGCAGCCGGCTTTTTTGGCGCTTGCTCAGCGGCGAGGAACAGACAAAATACGCAAGTCGCGCCAGACCACACAAGGCAACGTTTTAGGCTCATCCGAGATCGCTCCGATCCGTGCATTCCAATTCATGCACGGAATCCACGAGTCTAGCGGACTGCCCTTCGCCTTCACACAGCGCTTCTTTTTATGCGGGCCATCAAAAATATCTTGCCCTTCCGTCGCCTCTCGATTTGCATGCTCGCTACGGATTTGTCATACTTCCGGGATGATGTCATGGAATGCAAGGCGGAGTGGGCTTCGGCGCATTTCGCTACGCGTGATGCTTCGCATCACCGCCATGGACGTCTGCTGCGGCCCTCCCCTAGTTCGGTAAGCCTCCTCCTGACGCCGATCGCGTCTTCTCTAGTTTTCTTGAAATCTTGGCGTGTCCAGGCGAGGTTCTCATTCGGACCCCAGCCGGCACAGAAATGGGAGTGTATCTCAATGCCTGACGAAATCCTCTTCGAGGAGATTGTCCAACCGGGCGCAACCTGGTCGCACGTCCTGAAGCGCGGCACCGCCCTGCGCATAACCGATACGGACGGCGGCGCCAATGTGGGCGCGCTCTTTTACAACTTTGACTGCCCGGTCGAGCGCCTGAACCTGCCTGACACTTTGAAGGCGCAGCACATCGCCCACCTCACCGAAGGATTCGTTCTGTACTCCGATATGGGCCGCATTCTCTGCTCGCTGACCGCCGACACCTTCGGCTGGCATGACGCCTTGAGTGGCTGCTCGAACGCCGCTCTCGTCAAAGCCAAATACGGAGAGGCCCGTTACCAGGAACACCGCAACGACTTTCATCAGAACGCGAAAGACAGCTTCCTGATTGAACTTGCCAAGTATGGCCTATCGCCGCGCGACCTCTCGCCCAACGTGAATTTCTTCAGCAAAGTCACCGTCGGCGATGACGGCTCCATGAATTTTCAAGTCGGCCTCAGCAAGCCCGGCTGCTTCGTCGAATTGCGGGCCGAGATGAACGTGTTGGCCATTCTGAACACCTGCCAGCACCCGCTCGATCCCAACCCGCGTTACCAGCCCAAGCCCGTGCACCTCACTGTCAAACGAGTCCTTCAGCCTGCGCCCGGACGATCCGTGCCGCCTTTCGCGCTCTGAAAACGCCCGTGGCTTCACGCTGACGGAGCGCTACTTCCTCTAGGGTTCACCAATGAAGAATCGACCTATTTCAAGACATCGCCGAATCGAAGTGGGGCGGGTGCCCACACCCGCGCCAGACCCCCAGGTCCGGCTCTTCCAACGTTCTCGAAGCCGTCGGAGAACCGGGAGATCACAATGACCAGCCCCAGACTCACCACCAGCAACCTCGACCCATCCAAAGCCCTCTACAGCGAAATCATCCCCGCCGGCGAATCCTGGATACACGAGATCAAACGAGGCCAGCTCTTCCGCATCGTCGATCTCGAAGGCAACCAGGCCGTCGACACTCTCTTCTACAACGCAGCCGATTACGCCGATCGCTACAGCTTCCAGGACACCATTCGGGAGCAAGGCAACATCTACCTTACTACCGGCACCAAGCTAATCTCAACCAACGCCAACACGCTTCTCACCATCGTCGCCGACACGTGTGGCCGCCACGATACGCTCGGTGGTGCCTGCGCCACCGAAAGCAACATGGTCCGCTACGCCATTGAGAAACGTTACATGCATGCGTGCCGGCAGAGCTTCCTGAAAGCGGTCATCGCCTTCGATCGAGGCTTTGAAAAACGCGACATCGCCAACAACATCAACTTCTTCATGAACGTGCCCGTTACTCCCGAAGGCAAGCTCACCTTCGAAGGCGGGATCTCGGAGCCTGGCAAGTATGTCGAACTCCGCGCCGAGATGGACGTGCTCGGCCTCATCAGCAATTGCCCGCAGCTCAATAATCCGTGCAACGCCTACAACCCGACGCCGATCCAAGTCCTCATTTGGGACCCGGTGGGTGCAGCGCAGTAAATGTTCAAGCGAGTTTTGATCGCCAACCGCGGCGCCATCGCCTGCCGCATCATTCGTACGCTGCGCAAGCTCGGTATTCGCTCCGTCGCTGTGTATTCGGAGGCCGATCGGCATTCCATGCACGTCAGCCAGGCAGACGAAGCTGTTTCCATTGGGCCCGCCCCGTCCGCACAGAGCTATCTTTTAATCGAGGCGATACTAGCCGCCGCGCGCCAGACCTCGGCCGAAGCCATCCATCCGGGCTATGGGTTCCTGAG
Organism: uncultured Acidobacteriaceae bacterium; assembly: GCA_963771305.1. Classification (GTDB taxonomy): domain Bacteria; phylum Acidobacteriota; class Terriglobia; order Bryobacterales; family Bryobacteraceae; genus CAJCIT01. Next base: position 395,592 of record CAVYTS010000026.1, on the reverse strand, counting down.
TGAGAAGCCGGAATTTGCCGAAGCCTGCGAACGAGCAGGCCTGGTCTTCATCGGTCCGACCCCAGCCCAGATGCGCGCTTTCGCGCTGAAACATACAGCCCGTGAAATGGCCGCCAGTCTGAATGTTCCCCTGCTGCCTGGAACGGGACTCTTGCCCTCGATCGCCGAAGCCGAAGAGGCCGCCACTCGCATCGGATATCCTTTAATGCTCAAAAGCACCGCCGGTGGCGGCGGCATCGGCATTCGGCTGTGCCAAGGTCCGGACGATCTTCATGCCGCTTTTGAAGCCGTACAGCGTCTCGGAGCGAATAACTTCGGAGACAGCGGTGCCTTCCTGGAGCGCTTCATTCCGCAGGCGCGGCACATCGAAGTTCAACTCTTCGGCGACGGAAAGGGCCACGTCGTGGCCCTCGGCGAGCGCGATTGTTCCGCACAACGCCGCAATCAGAAGGTCATTGAAGAGACCCCGGCGCCAGGCATCAGCGCGGAAACGCGTGGCCGGCTGTCCGAGTCGGCCGTGCGCCTCGGCGAGGCTGTTAACTATCGCTCCGCAGGAACCGTGGAGTTCGTCTACGACAATGCCACCGGTGAGTTCTTCTTTCTTGAAGTCAACACGCGTCTGCAAGTCGAGCACGGTGTCACTGAAGAAGTGACTGGCTTGGACCTAGTCGAATGGATGCTCCTTCAGGCGTCGGGCGATCTTGCTCCACTTCACACATTCAACACTGCTCCCCGCGGCCACTCCATCGAAGTTCGCCTCTACGCCGAAGATGCGGGCGCCAATTTCCAGCCCAGTTCGGGCCAGCTCGCTCACGTGACCTTCCCAAAGAATGTCCGCATCGAAACCTGGGTCGAGCCCGGCACTGAAGTCACGCCCTACTACGATCCGATGCTCGCCAAGCTCATCGTTCACGCCAATGATCGCCCGCAAGCCGTCGTGAAGCTACGCGCGGCACTTTGCGAAACACAACTCGCCGGCATCGAAACCAACCTCGACTATCTGCGCAAAGTCTGTGCATCGCCGGAGTTCACCACCGGCTCCATCCTCACCTCCACGCTCGCGGACTTCCCGTATCTGCGCACGGCCGTTGAGATCATCGAAGGCGGCAGGCAGACCACACTGCAGGATTACCCAGGCCGGCAAGGTTACTGGAACGTAGGTGTGCCGCCTTCGGGCCCCATGGACAGCTTGGCGTTCCGTTTGGCCAACCGCTTGGCAGGCAACCCCGCAACAGCGGCCGCCCTCGAAATCACCATCTCGGGACCCACCTTACGCTTCGGTTGCGGTACCACCATCGCGCTCACGGGAACGGACATGAAAGCCACGCTCGATGGCGTTCCCCTTGCCGGCTGGCAAGCCGTCTCCGTCCCGGCCGGCTCGGTCCTCAAGATGAACACCGCCGCCGGCCCTGGAATGCGTGCGTATCTCGCCGTCGCCGGAGGTTTCGACGTTCCCGAATATCTTTCCAGCCGCAGCACGTTCATGCTGGGCCGCTTCGGCGGACACGCTGGCCGCGCGCTGCGAGCAGGCGACGTCATTCCTCTCAACGGATCAGCCGTCGCCGAAATGCCGCCGTCGCACATCTCGCCGGTCGCAATTCCTTCGTACACCAATGCCTGGCAGATCGGCGTCCTCTATGGTCCGCACGGCGCCCCTGATTTCTTCCGCGATGAAGACATCGCCATGTTGTTCGATACCGATTGGAAGGTTCACTACCATTCCGATCGCACCGGCGTTCGCTTGATCGGCCCGAAGCCTAAATGGGCGCGACTCGATGGCGGTGAAGCCGGCCTTCATCCCTCCAACATCCACGACAACGCGTATGCCATCGGCGCCCTCGATTTCACCGGCGACATGCCCATCATTCTCGGTCCCGATGGACCAAGCCTCGGCGGCTTCGTCTGCCCCGCCACAATCATTCATGCCGAACTCTGGAAAATGGGCCAGCTTCGCCCCGGCGACACGGTCCGCTTTCGTGCCGTCACGGTGGCGCGGGCAGATCAGATGGACCTTCAGCTTGAACGTGTCATCGGCAATTTGACCTCTTCCCTGCCTCCGCTGCCCGTAGAGGCCTCACAACCCACCGAACCGGCGGTGATCGCCGTCCACCCGGCTACCGGCTCAGAGCCACAGGTGACCTACCGGACCAACGGCGATCGCTATCTACTCGTAGAGTTCGGTGAGAACATCCTCGATCTCGCTCTCCGGCTTCGGGTGCATGCGCTCGAATCGCAGCTTCGCCAGATCTGCCTGCGCGGCATCGTCGACATCACACCCGGGGTTCGTAGTCTCCACATCCACTACAACTCCCGTGTGCTGCCGCGCCATCACCTTCTCCAGGCTCTCGCGGCCGCTGAGCAGGCCATTCCAAAGGATCTGGACGTTACCGTAGCTTCGCGCATCGTCAACATGCCGCTCTCTTGGGACGACCCGCAAGCCCGCCTCGCCGCTGAGAAGTACATGACTGCGGTCCGGCCCGACGCCCCCTGGTGCCCCAGTAACGTCGAGTTCATTCGTCGCATCAACGGACTTGGTTCCATCGAAGATGTCCACCGTATCGTGTTCGAGTCCAGTTACCTCGTCTTCGGCTTGGGCGACGTTTACCTGGGCGCGCCCGTGGCAACACCAGTCGACCCCCGCCATCGCCTCGTTACCACCAAGTACAATCCGGCTCGCACCTGGACCCCCGAAAATGCCGTGGGCATCGGCGGCGCGTATCTCTGCATCTACGGCATGGAAGGTCCGGGCGGCTATCAGTTAGTGGGCCGCACGCTTCAGGTCTGGAATACGTTCAAAAGCACCAAGGAATTTGAACCCGGCACGCCATGGCTGCTTCGCTTTTTCGACCAGATCCGGTTCTATCCGGTCAGCGCCGGCGAACTGCTCGACATGCGCGATGCGTTCCCCCATGGCAAGTGCCACGTAACGATCGAGCCAACGCAGTTTCGCTACCAGGAATACCAGGCCTTCCTCAACTCGATCCAAACCGAAGCTCGCACGAGCAAGCAGCGCCAGCAGCAGGCTTTCGCTGAAGAACGCGCTCGCTGGGCGGCAGCCGGCCAAGCCATTATCATCGATGCACCAGAGGACGATAGCGCGCTCGCCAGCGGCCCGAGGATCCCGGACGGTTGCCAGGCCGTCGCCTCGCCGCTGACTGCCAGCGTGTGGAACATTGGAGTTGAACCGGGGCAGCGCGTCCAGGCCGGCGAGCGTCTCATCGTTCTCGAAGCCATGAAAACCGAAATTGTCATCACCTCTCCCTCCGCCGGAATCATTCGCGAAGTTGTCTGCAAACAGGGCGCGCTCGTCACTCCGGGCCAACCGCTACTCTTCCTTGAAACCGCCTGACGGATTCTCTATGAAGCTTGATCTCACCTCCCTCCGCGCCGCTTATGCCTCCGGCAAAAGTCCCGAGGCCGTCGTCGAGCACGTCTATCAACAGATCGAAGCCACCGGCCTCCGTCCCGTCTGGATCTCCCTCGTTCCTCGCCAAGAGGCGCTCGCGCGCGCTGCAGCCTTGTCGACAGCTAGCCCCACAGACCTTCCGCTCTATGGCGTCCCTTTTGCGGTCAAGGACAACATCGATGTTGCCGGCATGGCCACCACCGCCGGATGCCCAGCCTACTCCTATCAGCCCTCCGCCTCGGCCAGGGTTGTGAACCTGCTGGAGGCAGCCGGCGCAATCCTCATCGGTAAAACAAATCTCGATCAATTCGCCACCGGCCTGGTCGGCGTTCGGTCGCCCTACGGCGCGTGCGCCACCGTGTTCGACGACCGCTATATTGCCGGCGGCTCCAGCGCCGGCTCAGCCGTCGCGGTGGCGAAGGGCCTGGTCAGCTTCTCGCTCGGTACAGACACCGCGGGCTCAGGACGCGTACCAGCTGCCTTCAACAATCTGGTTGGGCTCAAACCAACCCGCGGCGCACTCAGTGCGGCCGGCGTTGTGCCCGCCTGCCGTTCACTCGATTGCGTCTCCATCTTCGCCCTCACTTGCGATGACGCGCAACGCATCTTCACGACGGCGTGCGGCTTCGACCCGTCCGACCCCTACTCGCGTCCGTTCACCGACGCCGCGACGCCGTGGCTTGCCGGTTCATTCCGTTTCGGCGTCCCCAAGCCGGATCAACTAGAGTTCTTTGGCGACGATGCCGCCAGTGCGCTCTACGAGGAAGCAGGCCGCGCCCTCGATTCTCTCGGCGGCGAGCGTATCGAGTTCGACTTCGCGCCCTTTCGCGCTGCGGCCGGTCTGCTCTACTCAGGCCCTTGGGTCGCTGAGCGTGTCGCTGCGATCCAATCGTTCTTCAACGCGAATCCCGAAGCGGTCCACTCCGTGGTCCGCGGCATCATCGGCGGAGCCAGTAAGTACAGCGCCGTCGACACATTTCTTGCGCAGTATCGGCTCGAGGAATTGAAGCAGATTGCCTCCGCGGCATGGAGCGAACTCGACGTGCTGCTGCTTCCGACCACCGGCACAACCTATACGATTTCCGAGGTCGAAGCCGATCCCGTTCGCCTGAATACCAACCTGGGGTTCTATACGAACTTCGTCAATCTTCTCGATCTCAGCGCCGTCGCCCTACCTGCCGGCTTCAGAGCGAACGGCCTCCCATTCGGCGTCTCACTCATTGGCCCCGCGAATACGGACCGCGCGCTTCTATCGGTCGCGGACCGGTTGCACCGCATTCTCGGAGATCACCTTGGAGCCGTCGGCACAGCACTCGGTGACACAGAAGTCATCCGCTCCGTAGCGATGCCTCCCGGTTGCACTCTCGTCTCGGTCGTCGGCGCACACTTGACGGGTCAGCCTCTGAATCATCAGCTTATCTCGCGTGGAGCGCGCTTGGTCGAATGCACGAAAACGTCCGCAGCTTACCGCCTCTACGCGTTAGATGGAATAGTGCCGCCGAAGCCGGGCCTCATTCGCGAGCCGAGCTTCTCGGGTCCCGGTATCGAAGTTGAAGTGTGGGTGATCCCCACCCAGCAGTTCGGTAGCTTTGTTGCCGATATCCCACCACCGCTCGGCATCGGAAACGTTGAGTTGGCCGACGGATCAAATGTGAAGGGCTTTATCTGCGAGCCTTTCGCGATTGAACACGGCACCGAAATCACTCACCTCGGCGGCTGGCGAGCCTATCTAAACTCCAGTCGCCCAAAGTGATATCAGGCGCGCCCGAAAAGCGCACTCGTTCCCCGTCAAGAGACAGTGTGGAAGAATGGAGCCTATGAAACGCCCCTTTGCCGCGAGCGTTTGGCGTGAAGGAGATTGGTACGTTTCGCAATGCCTGGAGGTCGACATCGCCAGCCAAGGCGAATCCGAAGGAGAGGCCCTCGCCAACCTGCGGGAAGCTCTAGAGTTACACTTCGAACCACCGCAAGCAACACGCCCGCCGAAAGTCCGACTGATTGAGGTAGAGGTTGGGGCGGCTTTAAGCCTCAGCCGTTTCGGGAGGTCAAGCGACGACTTGAGGCAGCGGGGTTCCTGGAAGCCCATCAAAAGGGCAGTCACGTAAAGTTCATCCGGCGTTCCGGCGAAACTGTCGATACAACGATCGTTCCCCGGAAGGGCGAGATCCCCGTGGGCACTCTGCGCAGTATTCTTCGTCAAGCCCATGTGGATCCCGAGAACTGGGAGAAACTAAGAGGAGTACGAAGAACTGATGGACGCGAGACAAGTAGCCGAGGACGCACCTCGCAGATCGAGTCGCTATCTCGCCCTTACCGCTTCTCTCCCCGCCTTTTCTGTTTCCTTATCCGCCGCGCCGGGCTTTGCGTTCAGTGCATCTTCAATGGCCACGATCAACTCGGGCGCATCCGGCGCAATATCCGCATCAAATCGGCCAATCGGCTTTCCCTTCCGGTCCGTCAGGTACTTCGTGAAATTCCAGGGAACCTCGCCGGCCGTCGGTGACGCGTCTTTCTTCTCGCCCTCGTCCTTAACTTCGGCTTTAATGTCGCCGGGCTTCTTTGTCCCCGTTATGAACGCGTACAACGGAATCTGTTCTTTGCCCGTCACAGCCGACTTCCCAAACAGCGGGAACTTCAGCTTGTACTCGGCGTAGGCCTGCTGGATTTCTCCTGGCTTCTCCGGCTGCCCTGCGCCGAAATCGTTGCTCGGGATACCGATCACCACCAGCCCCTGTGGTTCGTACTTTTCATATAGGGCCTCCAGCTTCGGGATCTGTCCTTTGTACTCCGTCTTGGTAGCAAGATTGACGATCAGCAACACCTTGCCGTCGTACTGCTTCAGCGGCACGCTCTTACCATCGAGCGGCACCAAGTAGAAGTCGTAGACCGACGAAGCCGCCTGCACCAGCCCCGCCAGAGCCACCGCTGTGACCAGCAGGCGCACCATCACAAAACGTGCCCAAGATGAAATTCGCATAACGGAGAACAAGAGCAGCGGATTACGCCGCTGCTCTCTATCGTAAATGAATTAGAACTGGTAACGCAGAGCGAACTGCATCACGCGTGCCGGCGTCGTCGCCGAAAACTCGCCGAACGTGGCCTGCGAAGAAAGCGCCAGGCTCGGAGAAATGAAGTTCACCCAATTGAACGCGTTGAATGCCTCCGCCCGGAACTGCAGTTCCGACGTTTCCAGCCTCGGGATCGGCAAGTGGAATGACTTGGTCGCCGCCAAGTCGACGTTATTGATTCCGGGCAGGCGAAGCGCGGCCCGAGTGCCCGTGTTCCCGGGCCAGGAATCCGCGAAGGAATTGCTGGCGCTGGTATTTGCAAAAAGGCTAGGAACCCCGTTTTGATCGATCGTCTGTCCTGACTTCAGCGGGCCCGAAACAATCGCCAGTGAGTTTTGCCAGTAGTTCGTATTCCACACCGAATCGCCTTGGACAACCGTGGGGAGACCGCTCGTGAACCGCATGATGGTCGAAACCTGCCATCCCCCAACAATGGCATTCAGCCAGCCATGCGATGTATTGAGGAACCTCTGACCGGTGCCGAACGGAAGCTGATAAACCACGTTGGCATTGACACTTTGTCGAATATCGAAGTCGGAGGAGCCGCGGAACTGGCCCGGCTGGTAGATGTTCTGAATCACCGCTCCGTCCTGCCCCGCCGCGCCTTCAGCTGACGACGCGTTATCGATGGAATGTGACCACGTGTAATTGAGATCAAACGAGATGCCATTTGATAATGCTCGCCGCACGGTTATGACCATCGCGTTATAGTTCGATTCCCCCGCATTCTGCCATGACGGCATCGAGCTTCCTTGCAGTGCGAAGAACGTGTAGCACCCCGGCTTCGAGAGGCATTGACCCGGCAGAAAGTTGCCCACAATACGATCGGAAGCATGCAGCATATCCAGATAGCTTCCACCGTAGGTGCCGTAAATCTGGTAGAAATAATTCGCCGAAGCACTGCCGGGAAATGCATAGTTCGCTAGCCCGGGGAACATGCTTTCAATGAAAGGATTGGTCGGAACAAGCGAAGGATTCGCCTGTACCTCGCTGGCAATCTGGCTAACCGGAGCGTTCTGTCCAGGGAAGCCCGCCGCCGTGCTGAGCGAATTAAAGGTCTGGCGTAACGATGTCATACTTTGGACCCAGGTTTGTCCGGATACCGGGTCCTTGTAGTTCTCCATCGGCGTGTAGACGTCGCCCTGCAGCAGCAGTTTCCTTCCGAACCGCCCCACATACCCAACTTCCAAGACCATCTTGCCCGGTATCTGCCGCTCCAGCGACCCGTTGAATAGCCACGCATAAGGCGTCCTCAAGTTTGGATAGATCCCTTGGAACTCGCCAGAAATCGCCGCTACGTCCGGCGGCGTATAGGGAAAACCACCTGCCGGCGCCGCAGGCTGATTGGCGGGGGAGCCGTTGTATCGCGGCGATGTGGTGAAGTCATACGATGTCGGATTGTTGAGTGTGGTCGACAAGCCGAACGATCCAAATTGGTCGAACTGCGTGATCAACTGGCTGCCGAACCGATCGTAGACTTGCGCCGCGCCGACACGGAATGCCCCGTTCTTCCCGAAAATCTTTCCCAACCAGCCATCGGCGTCAGCCGGCGCATAGGCCATTCCAAAACGGGGGGCGAAGTTGTTGTTGTCGGAGTTCCACCAACTCGGTTTTCCATTCACCGGACCATTGAGCGAGTAAGAAAGAGTCGCGTTCGGCATGGCGTACGACGGCACACCTTGTTCCGCAAGTCCGTTGCGCTGGGCAAAGAACTGATCGAGCCCGATGTTTGGCGCCACCTGAAGCCCGGTGGTCTCGTAGGGCGGGCGATCGTTGCTGTAACGAAGCCCGAAAATCAGTGTCAACGACGGCTTCAGACGCCATGAATCGGCGACATAGCCTTCATATTCGTTCATCTTGAAATGACGGGCCTGTGCAGCACCCTGCGGCAGCACGTTCCCATTTCGCTCGAACTGGTACGTGATGTTTGTGTTGTTCACGAGACCCAGCAGGGTTCCCATCGCCGCGCCCGCATTAAATGGGTCGTTGAGCTGCAAATTCGGATTCCCAGACTGTGTCTGTACGTAGCTGGTCAAATCGTTCTGGATATCTTCTCCCAGACCGACCGCGACGTTCGGGCTCCAGCCGTAACCCGGGTATGAGTTCGCGTAAGTGTACGTGTTATTCGTCATCAACCGGAAGTTCATACCGGTCGTGATCGTGTGTTTGCCTTTTGTCCAAGTCAAATCGTCGGCGAAGTTGTAGACCGGAAGAATGCGGCCGAATGCTCGCGCATTGTAGTTTTCGGGCGAGTCAATTCCGTAAAGCGAAAAATTGTCTCCGCCTACGCCGGATTGCGACAATCCCTGCCGGGTCAGACCAAACGTGAACGTGTTGACCAGCGTCGGCTGCAAGACCGACGTGAGAGTAGCCCCCAGTCCTTTACTGTTGTTCAACAGTTCGGACGCCGGCGCCTGCCCGGGAAACTGAGCCAGGATGACATCCTGGTTCGCGTTCGAAAGCGTTCCGCGAATCGACAGTGTGTTCTTGGCCGCATGATCCAGGATAAAGTCCATCTTTGCCACATAGGCCCGGTTGTCGAGGTCGTTCGGTGCATTAAAACGATAGCCAGTGAAGTTGTACCCGCCGTCGGCCCCGTAGGCTGGATCATTCCCCACCGGATACTGCTTCAAGAGGTTCAAGTAGCCTTGATTGAGGCCGATATGCAACGGATCCACAGCTTGAATCTGAGCGGCATTCAAAGTCTCGACGGTGCCATCAGACAACGGCAGCGTAAGAATCCCATTTTTCAGGTTCTCGCTCGGTACGGCTCGTTCTTGTGCCAGCGAACTGGCGTCAATGCGGCGCTCATAGTTGAAGAAATAGAAAATCCTGTCTTTGATAATCTTGCCGCCTAGCGAAGTGCCGAATTGGTTTCTGTTCAACGTCTGGCGATCGATGCCAGCGCGATTGCTGAAGAAGTCATTGGCGGCAAAAATCGTGTTGCGATTGTACTCATAAGCTGACCCATGAAGTTGGTTGGTCCCACTCTTTGTGATCAAAACGACTTGCCCACCGGACGAGCGCCCTTCGTTGGCTCCTTGTCCCGCTACCGTGACACGGAATTCCTGCACCGAGTCCAACGGCACCGGCAGCACCGAATTGAAGCCGGCCACGGCGGCGGTCCCGTTCGCGTTGCTTCCCTGGGAAGTGCCCTTGCTGCCCGCAATGCCTGCGTTCTGGTTGTCGTTGACATCCACGCCATCCAGCGTGATATTGTTCTGGTCCCGGCGGCCTCCCAACACTTCGCCCGTTGGCGTAACTCCGGGCTGCAGGCTAAGCAACTCCACTACATTTCGAGTCTCCAGCGGCAATTGGCGAATCTGGTTCTCAGTGAATGCATTTCCCACCGAGCCGTCTGTCGTGTTGATGGTCGTTGCATCCGCGGTAACGTTCACAACATCGGTTGTTTTTCCCACGTCCAGCTGAATGTTCAGCGACGACGGCGTGTTCACCTGGAGCAGGACACCTTCTCGGGTCACCATCGCAAAGCCTGGACGTTGTGCCGTTACTGAGTATTTGCCTGGCGGTACCTGCGTAAACGAATAATGCCCTGTGGCGTCGGAAAGGGCTTGCCGCTGCGAATCGTTCTCGGCGTTCTTGAGGGTCACTGCGGCCTCGGGGATAGCCCCGCCCGACGTATCGGTGATCTGACCCTGCAGCGAGCTGCTCGACTGGGCCAACACCATTTGTGGGAAGACGCACAGCGCCATGAGGGTTCCCATACACAACAGGATCTTGCTCGACCATCTCTGCATTCGAAACTCTCCCGCTCTGGAATTACGATGGCGAAGATCCGACGCACATGTTCGGGGGAAAGGACTTCCCTTGCCGCTCGCTGTCGCGGCACTCACTCTTCAAGGAGCGAACTACAAATGGATGGATTAAGCGGGTACGAGGCGCCGCAGCGCTGAACCTGAAATCGAGGTTCCCCCAGAAGTTGGCCTATTGTTCCGCACTTCGTCTGGCCGAGTCAAGTACTTTTAAGGATTGTCGCGGCAGAGTAGAAATGTCCCCTTTTGCCGGGGCTTGTGGAATTGCGTGTGCCGGTGAAGCGGAGACGGGCAATGCTGGCGAGCAACCCGTTGAGGAATAGCCGGCCGGAACTCGTCGCGACGATGAGTAAGCGTGTTTCCTTCCGGCGCGCTTTAGGACCTGGCCCGGACCCGACCGGAATGCGGTAAATCCTGGCCAGGTTTGTAAGAGGCAGCGAACAGATCGGGGCGATAGATTCCGCCATGCCTTGAAAACGCAGCATCAGGAACTCCGCCCCCGTCCCTACGCCACTTGCCATATCTTTGGCCCCTTCTTCAGATCGAAATTCTTGCCCCATTCACGACCCCGAGGATTACTCGGCGGGCGGCGAGGGCCGGATCGCTTCACCGGCTGCGCGTCGGTCTTCCGGACTGCAGTGCAGCGGCTGACAGCCAGGTATCGCTCCCCGAATCGGACCGCGATGGAACCATCGAGTCTCTTCTCCACCCGCACGCTGGCTTTACGCAATCCGCTGACAACTGCCTCGCGTTCGATCTGATAGATCTCAGCATCCAGACCAATGGTGTAGTCGTTCCGCACTTGCCGCATTTCCACGTGGCTTAAAGAAGCCCCCAGGCTATGGCTCTTGTCCAGTGGCCGATGCGCGTCGTCTGAGTGGGCCGGCTCTACCGTCAACTCTCGTTCCCACCACGTCAGATAACTCTCCTCAAGGTATTGATTCGCCTGCTCGAGGGTCTTCACTCCCGCCACCCGCATGCCTTTCACCAGACGATTCACTGAGTGCGCCCTTACTTCTTTCTTTGGACAATAATGCCGCAAACGCTTCCAACAAGGTCGCAACACCAGCACCGAACCGCGCGCGTCAGTGTCTGTGTGAAAACTCTCTAGTACTGAACCGCGAGCGTCAGCGAGCGGACCCACGACAAGGCCGACCGGGACAGGCGCCGCCTCTGTCCCAAGGCGATCACGAAATCCACTTTTGTCAACCCAAGCCTATTCGCCGCGTGGGCAATTCCTGCTTAAGCTGCCGCATGTCACGCCGCCGCCGTTCAGCGCCGCGCGAAACTGAGATGGGTTCGTGCAATTGTCGGGGAACATGTCGCGGTGGCCGAGAATGGCCACCTCGCCTTCACCACGCGCCCGATGCGCTTACTTTAGCCCGAACACCGCTCCCATGCCCTTCGGAAGGGGAAACACCTTCTCCACTTTCAGCCCTTGTTGGTTGGCCAGGCGTTCGACGGATGCTTCGCGTTCAGGCCAGCTGATTTTATCGGGGATTTGTTCCAGGTAGAACAGACTCATCCTGGTTTTTCCGGAGAATCGCAACTCTTCGACCATCACTGCGTAAGTCGCTGGATCTTTGAGATTCCAGTTCCATTGGCTTTTGTTGCGCAGTACTCGGACGTGCTCCCCGCTGCGGCTGGTAGTCTTATAAACGATAAAGGGCTGCAGACCCTTGTCATAGCGCCATTCGGATTGCCAGTGCCAATCGTGTGTCAGCCCGAAGTACCCTATCAGGCTGAACAGGTCCACGCAAATCAAGTCAGGATGCCCCACGGCGCTTCGAAAGTCGGCATAGTCTTTCACAAAATTCTCTTGTGGCGCGATGGGAACGGCTCGCCAAGCCACACACGAAACCACAGCTACGACAGCCAGCATAGCCGTCCCGCAAGCCATTCGCCATGCCGGCTTTTTCAGAAGGCTCGCAGCTTGGGCGGCGAGGACGAAGAAACCGATGAGTAAAAATGGGCTCAGAATATATTGATGCCGCAGCTGGCCGCCGAATGGATAGCGATGGACCGCGGCGCCGGTCGAGATCTGTAACAGCAGCATCAGCAGAATTAAGACAGGCGCCCAAGTGACAAATGGAGTCATGTCCCTCTTTCTGGTAAGAAAACGAACGCCCGCCATCAGGAACATAGCCAGGGCCAGCATCAACAAAGCCACCTCACCGCTGGCAAGCCTGATCGGGGTCAAAAGGCTCAGTTCCAGGGGAAAGCTGCGGGCCCAAAAGCCAGCCAGCGATTCCCTGCTGGGGACCCAATAGAAGGTGCTGTTTACCTGGTGTTCGCCGAAGTGGACTAACAACAAATAGGTCGTTACGAGAACCGGCAACGCGAGGGAGGTGAGTACCAAGCCTGTCTTCCCCCGCAGCCATCTTGTTAAGCGAGTTCTCCATGCAACATCGAATGCGAAGCGGAGGACAATCAAGCCAAGCGAAGCTGCTAAGTAGAACACGGAAAAATACTCGGTGAGAATGGCCAGGGATAACGCCACGGAACAAGCCGCGCAGGATTTCCACGCTTCGCGGCCCTCTCGACGAACACTGTCGGGCCCAGACAACTCACTGCAAATAACTACACGCGCTTGCGAGCCGCGCGCATCAGCAAGCGGTTTTCGGTCTTTTTCAGCGCCGCCCTCGGGCAATTCCCAAGCCTCGAGCAGATAGTAAAAACTCAGAACAATAAAAAAGACAGCGATCGGGTAGGAGCGCATGCTGATCGCCATTTCAATCGTCATTCCTGAAAATGCCGATGCCAAGGTCGCAAGCGCAGCGAATACAGGGTTTCCGCTGATCCGCTTCACGATGATGCCGGTCAGAAACGCCGTTCCTACGGTGGCCAACATGCAAGGCATCCGATATGTCAGGTGCGAGTGGCCCAGGTGATAGACGCCACGCAGAATCAGGTGAAACAGCGGAGGGTGGGCGCCGAGCCTGCCTTCCTCGACAAAATCGCGCCACCGGTCTTGGGTTGCAATGAACAATTCCCAGAAGGCATCGTACTCGATCCGGCGGAGCCCCGAAAAGTAAATAGCCGGGATCAAGCCCAGCAACGCAGCCGCTGCCAGTATCAGCGGAAGATACCGCTGCCATGAGCTAAGCGCCAGCGTGTCGCGCTCGGCCGGCAGGCCATGCACCGTGGCATCGAGCGGATGACTCATTTTAAAGGCGGTGTCTCCGGGCCGGGAGGCACGGGTTCAACGGGCGGAGGTGGTGCCCAGGGCAGCCTGCGAACGGTCTTCCGGGCCACGAGTCCCCGCGACCAAGGCTCGCAGAGGATGCCATATTCGGCATAACTCTCGGCGAACTCGATTTCCTGGAAGCCGGCTTTTTGGAAGTGTTCGATCAGATCTCCCTTTGTGAACAACCGCATCTCCAATGTTTCGCCCGGGCCGCCGTGAAAACAAAGATTCTCGAACAACTGAATCTCTCCGGCCACGTTTCGGTTTATCAGGATTGGTCCGCTTCGCAGATTCGCGATTTGCCAGTCGTAGAGATCGGGATAGTGTTCCCTCGTGTGCCCGTCCGGCCCCCACGGAACCGTAAATACAACGAATCCATCCGGGCGCAACAGGCGCCCGAGGTTGTTGAAGGCCGGTTGTACCGGAGGAGGCAGATGTTCGAAGACCTCGCTCGCAATGATGAAGTCGTAAGCGCCCTCCGTTACGGAGGCGAGATCCATAATGTCGATCCGCGGCTCCTGATGATAGAAGGTGTTGGTGTAGTTGAGTTGCTCAGCCAAACGGTCGGCGATGGATGGGCTGTCGGTGAGGCCAATGCCGGTAAGATCTTTTGCGAGAGGGAACAATGGCAGCGGGATACTCTGGCCGAACAGTTCCAGCGATAGCGCATGAATGATCCAGCGGAACCGCGCGCATGATCCGCAGGTGCAGGCGGGCTTTTCCCGCCCTACTTCTGCTTCTGAATCGACGCTGCACGGCGAATTACAAACGTTGCACGTAAAGCTGAACACGCTGCAATTCTAGCGCGAGCCCATTGCCATCCGTTTGCCGGATGACGCCAGCGTAAAGCGAGACCTGCGGGCGCCTACCGCCGGTTTGGCTCGGGCGGTTCGCTATAATCGTCGGCAGAAATGAAGTCCCACATCTCTCTCCGAGGAAAATTCATTCTCACCCTCTTGCTGGCGATTTCTTTGGCAATAATGCTGTCCGGGTGCGGAAAATCGCAGCCGGATGAGACCTCCGCGCCTCCGGCTTCGGCTCCCGTTGTGAATTCCCGGGCAACGTTCACGGCCAGCCCCAATCCGGCGAAGGGCGCTGCTGGGCTCGCGGAAACCAGTCTGAATTGGAATACTACCGCCACGCCGGGTGCTGAGATACACGTTGGCAAGCCTGACGGCGTGCTCTTGTGCAAGGGGCACGCTACCGGCAGTTGCGCTACCGGGAAGTGGGTTTCAGACGGGATGACCTTCTATTTGCAGGACTCCGCGGCGGCGAAGCCTACTGATCCGGCCGCGACGCTCGCCGCCGTCGTTGTCAAGGTCCAGTAGGCATGACCAAGCCTTGGGATCTCGGTGGGTGCCCGAGACTCGATGGCAGAGTGGGGAAAACGGGTTAACCGAGAGGAGCGATGCTCAGGAAGCGCGCCCCCTCATCGGGCCCAGATCAGGGACAAGCGGCTGAGAACTTAGCGGGCCCGCCTTCGCCCTTGCGGCGATTCGGCAGCTGGCACTTACTGGCTCTGGCAATCCTCGTCGTAGCGGTCTGTTTGTTCCGTTGGCCACTGCTCTTCGGCGGCTATTCTTTCTTGGACGTGGGACCCGATCTCCCGCACATGACGATTCCGGACCTCGAGTTCAGGGCTCATGCGTTGCGGGCAGGATCGGTGCCGATCTGGAGTAACTACCAGCGCGGCGGGCAGGCTTTTCTGGGCGAATTACTGCCCAATGTGCTGAACCCGCTGAGCTACGCTCTCCTGGCCATGCCTCTCAGCCATGGTCACATCGACACCTCTTACTTCCTGGACTATTATGTTTTTCTTCAGTGTCTCGCCGCAATCTCCGCCTATTTTCTATTGATAGATTTGCAGTGCTCGCGCTGGGCGGCCGTTCTGGCGGGACTTTTCTATGCCATTGCGGGTCCGCCTGGCAACTCTTATTGGCTGGAGTTCGTGACGGAAGTCATCTATACGCCGCTGGTTCTACTGTTCCTGTTTCGTAGCCTCCGCGGGCTCCGGCCGCTGGCGAACTGCGCCATCGCTGGAGCCATCACGGGCGTCTCGTGGTTTAGCGGCACACATCACTTCGCTCTGATTACTTCCATCAGCTGCTTCGTCGCGCTTCTCTCATTTTCAGTCGGCAGGGAGTGGAAACGTGGGCTGTTGCGCGTGGCGGTCTTCGCTTGCACGGTGTTCTTCGTAGGGGCCCCGCAGTTGTTGCCATCCATCGAGTTCAACAAGAACTCGGTCCGCTGGGTGGGTGCTGCAAACGATCCGAGTCCGGGTTCAGCCAGAGTTCCCTATGAGGCGCATCTTCATGAATACCTTCGCCCGTCGCATTTGCTTGACATTCTCTTTGGGCTAGACCAGGCCTATTGGGGAGCAGGAATGGTCTTTGCTGGAGTTGTGGCGTTGGCCTTCGTGCCATTTGCTGTCCGCAGCCTTGCTTCAACGCGGCTCTTGCAGCTGCTTGTCGCGCTTGCCTTAGCGGGCATTTTGCTCTCGATGTCGGCCTGGGACACACTGTACGGCGTAGCGTATTTGATAATCCCCGCTTTCGATAAACTCCGGAAAAGTCTCACCTGGATCCTTCTCGCCCACGTTGCCTGGACGTGTTTCTTCGGCATCGGCTTGACGCGTTTCTTCAGCGCATCGGATGGCGTGCTGCAACAAGGGATGAGGCGGCTTTTCTTTGTTGCGGGGCCTGTTCTTCTCACGGCGGCCTATTTCCTCACGCTGTTAGGCACACCGGAGTTCCACGATATGGCTGACCGGCTTGGTATCGCGGGATTGGCGGCTCTGCTGGTTGCAGTGGTTCTGCTCATGGCGGATCGAGGCTTGGCGAAGCCGGCCATCTGCTTTTGCCTGCTGGGCGCCGTCATGATGATTGAGCAAGGCAACGTCTCGGGACGGTTCCTGCCACGCGACGCTGAGTCGGCTAAACGGTTCAGCGCCGCTGTGGCCGCCGACGATGAAATCGCCCGGTTCCTCAAGACCCGTTCCGATCTGGTGCGGATCGACGTGGATCGGGATGACGTTCCAGAGAACTTCGGTGAGATGCATGGCATCGAAGAGCTGAGCGGCCATGGCGCCTCAATGCTGACGAGTCTCTACCAGCTTCCATACGATAATCCAAGGGCTCGGCAGTTATATGGCGTGAACTACTTCGTGGCGAAGAAGCCCGCAGACAGCAGCCAACAGCTGCTATACACCGCAGGATCCGGAATCAAGGTGTTCTCAAGTCCGGGAGCCATGCCGCGGGTGCGGGCGGTCCATTCGGTCATTCGGGTTCGAAATGGGGATGAAGCGCGCAGTCTTCTCCAGGATCCTGCGTTCGACCTCTCGCAGGCCTTTTATCTCGATCACAAATTCACCGCTCCCGTGCTCGAGAACTGCCCCGCGTCCGGCGACCGGGTTTCACTGCTTGAACGAAATCAATGGCGCGTGAGGATCCAGGCCACACTTCAATGTACGGGGGCTGTCGTGTTGAGCGATAACTTCTATCCAGGGTGGCGTGCCTACGTGGACGGCAAGCGGGCCGCACTCTTGCCGGCGTACGGGAGCCTTCGCGGGGTTGTCGTCATGGCGGGGAACCACGCGATCGAGATGTTATACGTCCCTTTGAGTTTTTACCTGGGAATCGCTCTCTTCGTAATCGGGGTCGCGGGTACCATCACCTTATGGCGTAGTAACGAGACTCCGCGCCAGAATCTGCTCACAGAGCGCCTGCAGCGTCCGCTCTTGAACGCCGAATAACGAGCTGGATGCCTGCGCGCGATACACTACCGAATTGTGCTGACGCTTAAAGTATCGCTCCGGACGGCCGCCATTGTTCTAGTGGCTTTCGTGGCTTACTGGGCCGCCCTTCGTTTCGGCTTTCCGGGCTACTTCTCACCTCTGATCCCGCACCACTCCGACCTCTATATTCCCGTCGGCCTGGCCGGCGTCCAGTGGTCTGGGCTGCTGCTGTACCCGCGTCCGCTCTCATTCGTTCTTCTCCGCTTCTTCGGGCTCTTTGGCTTGGAGGGATCCATCCTGCTCTCCATCCTTCCCTCAATTGCCCTGGCCATTGCTGCCGTCTTTTTCGTCCAACGCTGGGCCCAGGCGAAACTCGCCTGGCTGCCGATTGTTTGCTACGTCGCGATACTCTTCTTTCACACCGATTTCTATTTCGAGCACCGGCACGACCCCCACGTTTCTCTTTGCTGCATTCTGCTGTTGGTTGCCACAGACTACTGGCGAAAGTGGCTTTTCTCCGGAAGGCTCACCGACTTTCTCATCTCTCTCGTCGTGGTGGTTGTCATCGAACTCCTCAAAGAGACTTACTCGGTCTCACTCGGAGTTTTGCTCGTTGGGATGGTGGTAATCGAGGACAAGCTGAACGTTCGGCGGCTGGTTTTACCCATTCTCGCCGTCGCCGTTACGGGCGCGCTCACAATGGCGATCTCCTTCCGTGCTGTCTTTCTCCTGGGCACGCAGATCTTCGGCAGCCGCAAATTGGCGACACCGGCCGAAGCTGCGGCGGCTGCGTACCGAGTAAGCTTTGCGCCCGCCGATCTCGCCAGGGGGTTTGGATTCTACGCCGGACACGCTTGCAATTGGGCTGCTTACGTCATGCTGGCTATTGCGCTGATCGCCGTGGTAAGGAACCGTCGCCATCTGCAGCTAGCCGTGATGCTGGCTCTCGCCGGCTTCGCTGCGTTGGTTCCCAACAGTGCTTTGCCAAACCATCTGTTCGAGGAGTACGCCTGGGACGCGGTTCCCTTGCTGTTTGCGCCCATTCTTCTCGTGCCGGGCACGTGGGCGGCCTCAATCGCTCTCGGGGTGGCAATGTGCGCATGGGTAGCCGTAACGCACCATAGGGCGAATCGCTCCGCCTCGCTGTTATGGCAGGTCGAACAGGAACAACAGAACGAACACCTCGTCGAATCGCTGCCCATTCTCCGGAACATGGACCCAGGGGCGAAGAAGATCCTTGTCGCCGGGTTGATGACTCCCTTTAATCCGTGGGTCTATGAGAGCTTCATGGAACACGAAGTGGGCGAGCGTCGTTGGACAATAGTTATCCCAGCCGATCAGCCCGAAAGTCACCAGCGAGCCGTCGCCGATGTGCACGCGGCACGTGTTCAACTCGGTCAGTTCGACTACGCTGTTTGCTACGACGGGAAGGGTAATCTCGTCAAACTCCTCGATCGCCGAGCGTTGGCGGGTTCGTCGATCGGCGACGTTCTGGTGCCTGGCTTACCCGCCTTGCAAGAACCGCTGGAGAGTAGCCCGAACGACGTCAAAGTTTTGATCGATGTCGGGAAAGCGTACCTGTACTGGGGGCTTTTCGATGAGGCCAACGTCTATTTTCAGCGTGCCGCCACCGCTGCCGCAGGCAAGAACCCGTACCCCTATTTCTATCTTGGCCAAAGCGACGAGGGCAAGAATGATCTTCTTTCTGCCCGGGCGGCCTACCAGGACGCAGTGAAGGCAGCCAACGCCACGGCGAACCCCGTCTTTCAAGCGTCGCTCGATCGCTTATTGCGCTCCGGGAAGTTCAATCCTGATGGAACGCTTGCTGCGACACCGGCCGCGGTCGTGACCGTGAGCTTCTCCGCAAGTCCCAATCCCGTAATTGTCACGGACGGCGGTAAGCTGGGCGCGACCAGTCTGAAATGGAATACATCCGCAACCGAATTCGTTGAGATTCGCATCGACAAACCCAACGGCAAGCTCTTCTGTGCGGGCGGTGGCAGCGGCGGCTGCGATACCGGTAAATGGGTCAGCGACGGAATGACGTTCTATCTCCAGGACGCTAGCGCTATGGATCCGGACGCCCCCTCGGCCACGTTATCGACCATTACCATGCACGTTCGGCGGTAGCTGTCTCATCCCAAGGCAATACGCCGATTAGCCTCAGCCCCAATTCGGAAAGGACCGCGGGCGCCCCTGGCTCCGTCTCCAGTTGGCCCGGCAAGCCTCGCCAAGAATCGGGCGCCCGTTTCGTAAGCCACCA
Source organism: uncultured Acidobacteriaceae bacterium (assembly GCA_963771305.1). Lineage (GTDB taxonomy): Bacteria > Acidobacteriota > Terriglobia > Bryobacterales > Bryobacteraceae > CAJCIT01. The sequence continues at coordinate 376,162 of CAVYTS010000026.1, read as the reverse complement.
GTTCTTCATCGATGCGCAAAGTTCAGCGCCGAACGCGGACGGTTGCATCGAGACAAAAGCCGCGATCCGGGGGCGGTGCGACAGATTGGCTGCGCTGCCATGCGGCAACTTGGTCGACCAGAGAATAACGTCGCCTGCCTTGCCCTCGATTTGTATTGTTTCGCAGTCGTTCAGCCCTGGATTGAAGAAATCAAAGTCGCTTCCGCTTGCGTTCCGCTCCAGCCACGCCTCCAGGTTTTGGTAGAGGTTGGGCAAACATTGATAACCGCCGCCATCGCGCTCAACATCCGTCAGCAAGACCACGCTCTGCAGCGATGCTGGCCGCACTGGTCGTGGGTCGGTGTCCCAATGAATATTGCTTCGGCTGATGGTGGGCCATTCTGGATGGCGAGGCGGCCGGAAAATACAGCGGTTGATATCAACCATCAACCTGTGTGTTCCCCAGTATTCCCGGAAAACCTCATAGAGGTTTGAGCACTGCCGGATATCCCACAACGATTGGGCATGATGCATTGGGACGATGCCGTCGTTCTGCGGCGCATTGCCGTACCAGGTCGTGCTGTCATCCAAATCGGCCCGGAGGAACGCCACAATCTCGCGAACAGCATTGTGAATGGTGCTTTCCGGAATGACGTTTCGTATCACCATGTAGCCTTCCGAATGGAATCGCTGGCGATCCTCGTTCTTGATCCATTTACCGTTTGACAAACTCGACGGCTGGCTCAAAGTCGCCTCTCCTCCTGTCCGCACTCTCACTTTGGCTCCTTGGGTGCCCATTGGCAATCGGCCGCTCGAAAAGCGTCCAGCGAGCACCACAACTATATGCGAGGTCGAGAGAGCCCGTTGAACGGCGCTAAACTTCAACATAGAACCGCGCGCGTAGCTTTCCGCACCAGAGCAGAGCATCGGACCCCGATGTTGCGATAGCCCTAACAGAACCAACGGCGTTCATCCCTGGCCGGTAACAAAGCTGATAGATAACTCAATTGCTCAGCTGCATAATGCAAACCGCCAGCGTATTCGCCGCAGTTAGCGGCTTGCCGCCGGTGATGTCCTGCAGATAAAACAACATTCCGTTCGTCACCCATTTCTCTGTGGTCGCGGTGCCCGTGCTTCCGCCTTCTGCAAAGAGGGTTCCGGTGGGACTGCCTACGCGGATTTGCACGGTGCTCCCCGCCGGCGCGTTCCACTGCAAAGTGGTGGTCGCGACGCCGAGCCCGAGGCTCTGAGCCGGATTAGGGTTGGCGATGAGGAAGGGCGCGGAGGGTTGCAGCAGGTGCACCACGAGCATACCCAAGGTGTTAGTGGCAGAGGTCGCGTCATCGTTCGTCGCGTCCTGAAGATAGAACGCTGTGCCATCGCTGACGACCTGTCCGGTCGGCGCTGAACCGGCAGGGCCGCCCGCGGTTAAGAGCGTGCCCGATGGGGAGCCGATGTGAATCTCTACGGCGCTTGCCGAAGGCGCATTCCACTGAAGTGTTGTCGACCCGACGTCGGCGGCACCCTCCAAGAACGACCCGGGCAGCGACGACCAAGTTGGGATCGGATTCGGGCTTGCCGAGAAATAAGCCTCCAGCCCCACGTGCACCACGAGTTGGGCCAGCGTGTTGGCTGGCGTGAGCGGTTTGTTATCGCTGACATCTTGCAGGAAGAAGACCGTGCCGTCGGTGACCCAATCGCCGATAGATTCCGAGACCGGCTGCTGTTGCTGCAAGTGGACCACGACGGTTCCGATGGTGCCGGATGTGGTCAGCGCCTTATTGCCCGTGACGTCTTGCAGATAAAAGGTCATGCCGTCGGTGACCCACTCGCCGGTTGTGGCGGAGCCTGAACTTCCGCCCGAAGCGAAGATGGGCCCGGTCGGGCTGTTGATGTGAACCTCAACCGATACCTGGGTTGTGGCGAACCACTCTCCCACCGCTGGAACATCCCATTGGATGGTGGTCATGCCCAAGACGGTGCCGGGCGGCACAGGGATCGGGTTGGGCGTGGCCCAGATGAACGGCTGCTGTTGGACCTGAACGGAGAGTAAGGCGAGCGTGTTGTCGGCGGTTAGTGCCTTTCCACCGCTTGTGTCCTGCAGGTAGAACTGCATACCGTCCGTGACCCACGATCCCGTTTGGGCAGAGCCGCTGCCGCCGCCCCCGGCGAAGAGAATCCCGGCTGGACCGCCGATGTGGATCTCGACGGTCTGCGCCGCGGGTGCATTCCATTGAATCGTGGTCGTCCCAGACAGTGTGCCTACGGGCACCACGATCGGATTCGGCGAAGCAGTGAGGCTGTTGGTTCCCACGGGCCGGTCACGAGGATGGGCACGGAACTCGGCGAGCTCGATGCGTACGGGCCAGTCGGGGAATACGCCGCGTAGAGGGAGCGCGGGCCGATCCCGGCGAACGTCGTGGCGCAGATCGCCTGGCTGAATGCGTTCAGACTCACCGTACACAGGGCCGAAGTGCCGTCATAGAAGGCGACCGAGCCGGACGGCGTTCCTTGCGCCGCTTGGACGGAAGCGCTGAGAGTGACTTGGCTGCCTACCGCGATCTGCGAGGCCGAAGACGCCAGTTGCATGGTTGTCAGCAGCGCAGAGGTTTCGATAACGACCGCGCTCGAGGCGCTCGGCACGTAGTAGTTGTCGCCGGTGTACGCCGCTCCGACGGAACTGATTCCGCCGCCTGGAACCACGGTCTTGAAGAGTTTCAACGTGGCGATCTGAGTGCCGAGGATCACGGCCATCCCGTTGGGAGAAGCCACAACGAGATCCGGCTGGCCGTCGCCATTGAAATCCGCCACGGCGGAGGCCAGCAGCCCGCCGTAGTTATTTACGCCGACACTGTAGTTACTTCCCGGAAGACTCCATTGCCCCGGTTGAGTGGGGTCGCTCAAGAGGATGGTGGCGTACGCGGGATTGCTATCGCAAAGCGGGCAGGAAGAGAGCGGGCGGGTCAGCCCGACCAGATCGGAAATTCCATCGCCGTTGATGTCGACGACAAAAGCGTTTTGATAAGAATCGTTGTTGATCGGGCTCGTGGCGACACTTTGAAAATGGCCGGGATGTGTTGGGTCGTTCAGCAAGACCACGGAGCCGGCCAGAATATCCGGCAGGCCGTCGCCATTGAAATCGCCCAGCAATTCCGTGCCGGATCAGGGGCTGGGTAGGTGACCACCGGTACGAAGTGACTTGGATGGGCAGGGTCGGCGAGGAAGATGGAGACGGCCGTGAGAGCGGGCTGGTCGGAGCCGAAACTGGGGGAGGACACTGCAAGATCAACCAAGCCGTCCTGGTTGAAGTCCGCAATAACAAGGTTGTCTGCCCCGGCACCTATGCCGAGGCTGAGGCCTTGCGGCGCAAGAAACTGACCGGGATTGGCCGGCTCACCAAAAAACACCATCACGTCCTGCCCGGCCGGCACCGCGAGATCCAGCAGTCCATCGCCATTGAGGTCGGCCAGTACGCCGCTGCCGCCGAAGCCCGGAACACTTCCGAGGACCTGTTCGGGTTCGAATTGTCCGGCTCGTTTCGATTGTTGAGAAACAGACCGATGTCATCCTCGTAAGTTCCCATGATGACGTCGAGCAAGCCATCGGAGTTCACATCGCCCACCGCGATCCAGTCAGCGAAAGAAGATAACGGATAAGTGGTGGGGGAAAGAAACTGGCCGGGATGGTTGGGGTCGCCCAGCTGTATTTGCAATTCGGGCGCGAGCGTGTCCGTTACGAAAGCAAGATCTGGTATTCCGTCTCGGTTGAAATCGCCGGTAGCGGCGGCCCAGAAAACGTTGTCTTAAAAAACGTCTGTGGTGCGAGATAGCCGCCGGTCGTGGTGACGACTGAACTCCCCAGGTTGACTTAGAAATTGCGGACGAATTCGTACACGCCCAGCGTTCCACGCCCGATGGTCGAACCCGCCGCCAAGACGGTGGCTGTCAAATCATAGGTGCCCTGCTCGGTTGCGCTCGGCAATACGCTCAGGCTTATGGAGGTGAGGGCTGGGCCGGTTACCGTGGTCGTAACCGGCGCTGAGGTGCTGGCGGCCGTTGACTGTGCCGATTGCGGCGCACCGCTGTAAGAGGTTGTCACGTCATACAGGCCGGGACTGAATGAGGTGGTCTTCAAGATGGCTGTGCCGGCGGAAGGCCCGCTGAAAATCACCTGCGACGTCCCCAGCAGGCGGGCTCCTTGTTTGAATAGAACCGAGCCTGCCGTGACCGGCTTGCCGCTAACGGTGACAGTGGCCGTGAAGGTGAACACGGAGCCTGCGAGGCCGATGGTCGGCTCCGCCCCGAGCTGCGTTGTGGTTGGGTTCGGAGCAGCGCCCATCAGCAGCCCGACACTTCCGAACACAAGCACGCACAACAGGCTCTGGCGCAGCGCGGACGAAAACGCAAGTCTCACTTCAGACCCCCGGACATCACAACTATACGCGACGCGAAGTCCAGTCACAGACCTTACGAATTTTCTCTAGTTGAAGAACCCCTTTCACCTCATAGCGTTCCAGACCAAAGGTTTTTAACGGCACGCAGTCCATCACGTCCTCGGGCGCAAACTTATGACGAGGGCGGTTCGTCCGCTCGATTCTAAGCAAGAGAAAGAGAAGAATATGTCCATTTCAACGACTGACCTTCCGGAACCCCGGCCGTCACAACGAATACGCAACTCCCGGCACAACACGAACAACAACCCCCGCCACCGGAGCAACCGAAACAAAACGAACCCGCGCCGACAAACGCGGAGCCGGAGCAGAAAGCCGATCCCGAAGTGGATGCAAAAACTCGAGCGAATCGAGAGAATGCAGAGAAATCGACAGGGCCTCGTACCCCGGCCGGGCGTGAAGCCTCTTCCAAGAACGCCGTCAAGCACGGCCTCTTTGTCGAGGATCTGACCAAGCACCTCAGCGAAGAGCAAATCGAACGCTATCAGGGCTTCGTCGAAGGCATCGTCAAGGACCTTCACCCCGTAGGTGACCTGGAGTTGCACCTCGGGCCCAACACAATCGCGATATCCGTTTCGGAATAGAATTGTCTCGATATGGCGAAGGGGAAGGTCACTTACCAACTGCATCCTGGATTGGCGATGATGGGCGCAATCGTCAAGAACCTCAAGGCGAAGACCGGGAAGACCCTGGAGGAATGGACGGCGCTGCTGAAGAAACAGGGGCCTGCGGCCGTGCCGGAACAGAGGGCGTGGCTTAAGGAGCGGCATGGGCTGGGCGGCTCGACGATCGGAGTCATTGTCGACCACGCGCGGCGAGCGGATGAAGAATTGAATCCAGAGGCGTACTTAAAGAACGCGCCGGTCTACGTGGACCAGTTGTTCAGCGGAGCGAGGGCCCACTTGCGTGCGATTTGCGATCAGTTACTCGCGCTGGCCACGAGTTTTGGCGACGACGTGAAAGTAAGCCCCTGCAAGACGTTCGTTCCGTTGTATCGTAACCATGTGTTTGGGCAAATCAAGCCGACGACGCAAACCCGTGTGGATCTTGGCCTGGCGCTGGGGGACACGAAGACGAGCAAACGTTTGATCGACACCGGCGGGCTGGCGAAGAAGGACCGCATTACGCGACGGATTGAGCTGACGTCGGTGAGCGATATCGACGCGGATGTGAAGAAGTGGCTGAAGGCTGCTTATGACCGCGATGGTTCCTGATCGCAGCTCGGTGAACCTGTTGTACAATCGGTGGATATTTGTAAGCGGCTGCTTAGGTTTAAGCGTCGCCCGGCTCTTGCCTTGTCGCACTTCAGAGAGTCGTTCTACGGGAGCATCGGCCCGTCTCCTTTGCCGCCCGCATATGCCCCGTCCGGCATCGTTCCCCGACACCACGCCGTAATGCACGGAACGCTTGTGCGACTCGCCGCACAACCCTTTTTCCCATTTGCTCTTCCTCTGTTGTCGCTAAGGAGGCAACGACGAACCGTCGATGCGGAAACTGCATCTGTTGGCCTTACTCTTAACGTGCTCAGCCTTGCCAATGCCGGCTGCGCCCCCGACGTTTACGGTGGGATGGTCGATCTACGTAGGCTGGAATCCTTATTACTACATGGCGAAGTCCGGCATCTTGAAGCGCTGGGCGGACAAGTACAACGTCGATATTAAGGTGCAACGGTTCGACTACGCGCCATCCCTGGATGCGTTTGTGGCGAAGAATATCGATGCCTGCACCATGACCAACATGGAAGCGCTGGATATGCCGGCGGCTTCGGGCGTGGACACGACGGCTATTCTGATCGGCGACTACTCCAATGGAAATGACGCGGTTATGGTGCGCAACGGCTTGGCGTTTCCGCAGATGCCGGGCAAGCAAGTGATGCTGGTGCAGAAGACCGTGTCCGAGTACCTTTTTGAGCGCGGCATGGTGATGAGCGGCCAGCAGAATGAACTGAAGAAGGTGAAGTTCCTGAACACTTCCGACTCCGACATCGTGGCTGCTTTCATGAACAATCCAGCGACCCAAGTGGTGGTTACCTGGAAGCCGTTAGTCTCGCAGATCCGCGAGCAGAAGGGTGTCTCAACGATCTTCGATTCTTCCAAGATCCCGGGCGAGATCCTGGACCTACTGGTGGTGCGGACCGACGTTCTGAACAAGCCGGACGGCTCAGGTGCGCGTTTCGCGAAAGCCATTGCAGGCGCCTGGTACGAGACGCTGGCGCAACTGAACTCCAAGGGTCCGGCTGCCGATAAAGCCGTGGCCGGCATCGCTGCCGCGGCCGGAGACAGCATTCCCTCGTTCAAGGAACAGTTGGCGACCACGTATCTCTTCTATACACCGCAATCGGCTGCCGAGTTCGCTCAGGCGGCGGAACTGAAGACGAAAATGGATTTGGTTCGCCAGTTCTGCTTCCGGCATGGATTGCTTGGTGAGAACACGGCGTCCGCGGACGAAGTTGGGGTTCTCTATCCGGACAAGACGGTTCAAGGAAAGAAAGATCGGGTGCGGCTGCGTTTTGACGCGAGCTACATGCAAATGGCGGCGCAGGGCAAACTGTAACGGCTATGACATGGCATCCTTTCCAGATTGAAGCTAAACCGGGGAAGTTCACCTGGATGGCGCTCTCCTGGGCGCTGTTTGCGATCGGTATTGGCTTGTACCTGCAGGAGTCGGTGAAGCGGCATCGTGAGAACCCGGAGGACCGGGTGATGCCGACCATCGGACAACTGGCGATTGGCATCAAGAACGCGGTACTGAATCCGGCCGAAGAGGACGACGATGGGTCGGCCGCGCAGATGAGCACGTGGCAACGGCTGCGCCACAGCATGATTTGGAAGGACACATCCGCCAGTTCGAGGCGCTTCCTGATTGCCCTTGCGTTGATGGTTCCGGCAGTGCTGTTGGGATTGCACGTGGCATTGTTTCCCTATATTGGGGCTGTGTTCCTGCGATTCATTGTGTTCTTCGACAAGATCATTGCGCTATCGGTGCTGCCTATCCTCTTTATAGCGTTCGGCATTGATGAGCTGTCGAAGATCATGCTGATGGTGATTGGCGTTGCGCCGACAATCATTCTGGACACCTACAATCTGGCGAAGTCGGTGCCGCGGGAGCAGATCGTGAAAGGCTTCACGCTAGGGGCGGGGAATGGCGATGTGGCGTACCGGATCGTACTGAAGCAAATATTGCCTCGTATTATTGCGAGCATCCGGCTCAACCTCAAACCGCTGATGCTGTTCTTATTCGCCGGCGAGATGATTGCTTCCACCGACGGCTTGGCCTATCGGATCGCCATTATGCGGCGGCACATGGGCATGGACATCATCATTCCGTACGTACTGTGGGTCGCGTTGTTGCTGTTCTTCATCGATGGGAGTCTACGGTTACTGAATCGCGTGTGGCATCCCTGGTTCAAGGAAGACTAGTGGGTACAAGATGAGCGCCCAGCCACTTACCGCTCACGACGTAGCGGGCCCGCGACTGGTTCTGACGAAGCCAATCATTGAGGCAGAGGGTCTGGCGCTCGCGTTCCCGATGCCGCAGCGCCAAACACGGACGATCTTCCGCAACCTCAGCCTGACAGTGGAACGCGGCGAGTTCGTTTGCATACTGGGCGAAACGGGATGCGGGAAGAGTACGTTCCTGCGAATGATCCTAGGCGAGGACCGGCCCACCCAGGGACGGCTGTTGGTAGGTGGCCGCGAAGTGAACGGGATCAACCGGCTGTGCGGATATGTGCCGCAGAAGTACGCTCTGTTTCCAGATCGCACGGTGATGGGAAACCTGGTGTTCGGGCCGGAATGCTCGGAACTGAGTTTATGGAAGCGTTTGTCGCCCAAGGCGAGGATGTTCCGCCGGAATGTGCGGGATGAAGCCTTGGCTCGGCTGAAGCAAATGGGCATGCAGGCTTCCGATGCGGCAAAATATCCTTATCAGCTCTCAGGCGGCATGCAGCAACGGGTGGCGATCGCTCAAGCGCTGATGATGAAGCCGGAGATTCTGTTGATGGACGAGGCGTTCAGCGCGCTCGACCCGAATACGCGGGCGGGCATGCAGTCGCTGATCCATGAGCTTTGGTTGGAGACACAAACGACGATTGTGTTCGTGACGCACAATACGCACGAGGCCGCGTATCTGGCGAGCCGGTTGATTGTGCTGGCACAGAAAAGGAATGAAGCGGGCGCGCCGGTGGGAGCGGACGTAATGCTGGACCAGAGAGTGCCGTTTGCCGAGGACACGCTGGCGCAGCGGCGCCGACGGCCGGAGGTGGCTGAATTGGTGAACCGCATTGAGCGCCACTCACATGGCGCGTTTAATGCTCCTAGCGTTGACGAAGGATTGGCTTGAAGAAACGGACTTCAAAGTTGGGAAACACGGCATTACGGAAGCTACTGACTTGGGTGGTACCCGCGGCCGGGATTGCCGCGCTCTTAACAACCGCGACCTGGAGCCAATCACCCGCACCGGCTCAGCCGGAATTGCAAGGAAGCCCCTTCTATACGACGCGCGTGCGGCCGATCTTCCAGAAGAACTGCTATGCATGCCACACAACTGGCCAGGCAGCAGGCTTACGGGTGGATTCACGCGAGGCGCTGCTGAAAGGCGGCGAATCGGGGCCCGCCGTCGTTCCTGGCGAGCCGAAGAAGAGCCTATTGATTGAAGCCGTGCAGCAGACGGGCGAAGTCCGGATGCCAAAAGGCGGCCATCTGAAGCCAGAGGAGATCGACGATCTGATTGCGTGGGTGAAGATGGGTGCGCCTTGGGCAGACGATATGAAGCCAGCGAGCGCGGCTGACATGGCTGCGAAGCCCACCGGAAGCCCGGCGCCCGTGCCGGCGGCAACTAATGAAGCAGCTGCGAACGATTTTTTTGAGAACAAGATTCGACCGATATTCGCGGAGAAGTGCTACGCCTGTCACACCGACGCGCAATCGGGCGGGCTGCGGGTGGATTCGCGTGACGCCATTCTGAAGGGCGGTGAGACCGGTGCGGCCATTGTCGTGGGCGATCCGGACAAGAGTCTGCTCATTCAAGCAGTCAAGCAAGTTGGTGTGCTGAAGATGCCAAAGGGCGGCCATCTGAAACCACAGGAGATTGAGGACCTGGTGGCGTGGGTGAAGATGGGCGCGCCTTGGCCCGCGGCGAAAGAAGTTTTGCCGGCTGCGAAGAACGGACCAACGTTCGTGATCACGCCGGAACAGCGGCAGTTCTGGTCATTCCGTCCGCTGGCCAAGCCTGCGATCCCAGCTGTGAAAGATAGCAAATGGGCGCATACGGACATCGATCGCTTCGTGCTGGCGAAGTTGGAAGAAAAAGATCTGAAGCCGGTCCCGGCAGCCGACCGGCGTACGCTGCTGCGCCGGGCGACGATTGATCTAACGGGCCTGCCGCCGACGCCCGAGGAGATTGAAGCGTTCGAGAAAGACAAGAGCGCCGGGGCGTTTGCGAAGGTGATTGACCGGCTGCTGGAGTCGCCGCGTTATGGCGAGCGGTGGGGAAGGCACTGGCTGGACGTGGCTCGCTACGCCGAAGATGATGTGCGGGGATTAGATCCCAAAGGCCGCGGCTATATGCCGTTTACAGGTGCTTACGTTTATCGCGACTGGGTGATTGCCGCTTTCAACAGCGACATGCCCTATGGCCAGTTCGTGAAAGCGCAGCTCGCGGGGGACCAGCTTGATCCGAAGTCGCGCGACAAGATGATTGCTGGGACAGGATTCCTGGGACAAGCGCCTTGGCTATGGGATCAGGCTGAGCCGGTTCAAGGCCGGGCCGATGAACGCAACGAACGAATCGATGCCGTCACGCGTGGATTTCTGGGCCTGACGGTGCAGTGCGCGCGCTGCCACAACCACAAATACGATCCGATTTCGCAGAAGGATTACTATGCGCTTGGCGGCGTTTTCGCCAGCACAACTTACACCGAATACCCGCGCGTCTCCGAGGCCCAGGTAAAGGCGTATCGAGACAAAGAAAAGCAGATTGAAGACCTCGAAACAGAGAAGTATGAGTTTGAAAGAACGGCGGGAGAGCAATTGGGAGAGATTCTCGCCCACCAGACGGCGAAGTACATGGTGGCGTCGTGGCGCGTCATTGGCAAACCCAAGCAAACGCCGGCGGAAGTCGTCGACGAGGACAAGGTCGATCCTGAAATGCTGGGGCGGTGGGTCAAGTACCTCTCAAAGCCGCAAACGCACTTTCCTTATCTGAACGACTTCCAGGCCATGATCGCGAATGGCGGCGGCACGGAAACACAAGCTAAATTCCTGGCCGACAGTTTTGAGAAGTTGGTGCTCCGCACGCTTGCGGAAAACAAGAAGATCAAAGAAGAGAACGACATTATCAAGGCTAAGAACGACGTTCCTAAGTTCAAGATGCGGGACGCGAAGCCGAATGAGTTCGAGACGAAAGATCAGTTTTGCCCGGGCTGCGATCTTGAACTAAAGGCACTCCCGACCGATCAGGGCAAGCTCTATCTGGATCTCTTCAGAGGATCGCTTGACTCAGGCGACGAATTGAAACCGGAGCCTGGGGTCTTTACCTTCTACGGCTATTCCTTAGAGCGCCAACTGGGCACCACCTGGAAGGAACATGTTGAGGCTCTCGATACGCAAATAGAGGCTTTGAAGAAAGCCCTGCCAAAGGAATTTCCTTTCGTGCACGGCGTGGGCGACCGGACGAAAGTCGTGGATTTGCAAGTTAACCTGCGCGGGAGCCCATTCAGCCTGGGTGACACCGTGCCGCGCCGATTCATTCAGGTGCTGTCGCAGAGCTCTGAGGGAGACCGGTTCATGGAAGGCAGCGGGCGCCTGGAACTCGCCAACAAGATTGTACAGAGCCCCCTGGCGGCGCGAGTGTTCGTGAACCGAGTTTGGAAATGGCACTTCGGCACGGGCATCGTCGATACGCCGGACAACTTCGGCAAGATGGGCGAGAAGCCTTCGAACCCAGAATTGCTGGAGTACTTGGCCGCTAAGTTTGCCCAAGAAGGAATGACCCTGAAGAAGCTGCAAAAGGAAGTCATGCTGTCGGCGGTGTACCAACTCAGTACTGACGGAAATGCCGAGGACATGGAGCAAGACGCCAGTAATCGTTATTACTGGCGGTTCAACCGGCTGCGATTGAATGCCGAAGCGTTGCGGGATTCGGTTTTGTTTGTAGCGGGCGATCTCGACCTGAAAAAGACCGGTGGACCTTCAGTGGAATTCAGCGAAGACAACACTAGCAGGACGGTGTTTTGTAAGGTGAGCCGGTTCAGGCTGGACAACTTCCTGCAGGTTTTCGATTTTCCGAATCCGAGCGTGACCGCCGAGCAACGGTTTGCCACCAACGTTCCTTTGCAGCGCCTGTATTTCATGAACAATGCCTTCGTGTATGCGCAGTCCGCGAAGCTGGCCGAGAGAGTCTATCCGAAAGGAACGGATGAGGAACGTATTAAAGAGCTGTACCGGTTGCTCTTTGGCCGGCAACCGAGCGCCCAGGAATTGCAGCTGGGGCTGGACTTCATGAAGACAAATCCGGAGAAGCCAGGTCATGAGATCGCCGGCGAGCCGACGACGGCGCTGAAGCAGTATGCCCGCGTGCTGCTAAGTTCGAATGAGTTTGAGTTTTTGAATTAAGATTGGTATTTGTGAGAGACAAGAATGCGACATAAGCCATCAGGACAGCCAATTACCCGGCGAGACGCGCTGTGCCGGATGGGCGGCGGCATGGGAATGGTGGGTTTTGCCAGCATGATTGGCCAATCCATCGCAAATGCGGGTGTGAGTTCGCCAAGCAATCCGTGGATGATCACGAAGCCGGATTTCAAGCCCAAGGCAAAGCATGTCATCTTCCTGTTTATGAATGGCGGCATGTCGCAAGTGGATACGTTTGACCCGAAGCCGACGCTGACCAAGTACAATGGCCAACCCATGCCTGGCGGCGACCTGCAGCATGAACGCAAGACAGGCGGGCTGATGCAATCGCCTTTCGCGTTCAAGAAATACGGGAAGAGCGGGATTGAGGTTAGTGAGATTTTTCCAAACATCGGCGGCGTGATCGACGATATCTGCGTGGTGCGCTCCGTTCACACGGAAATCCCAAATCACGAGCCTGCCCTGATCATGATGAATACCGGCGCGAACCAGCCGGGACGGCCGTCGATGGGGTCGTGGGTTACATATGGCCTAGGGCAGGAGAACAAGAATCTCCCCGGCTTTGTGGTGCTGTGTCCCGATGTTCCGACGACTGTGGGACCGCCGTTATGGAACTCTGCCTTCCTGCCGCCAATGTATCAGGGCACTTACATCTCAGACAACACGCGGGAAAAGGAGTTTGACCCGCTCAAGCTGATCCCGAACATTCACAACGATCAGTTCGATCTGGCACAGCAGAAATGCGAGCTAGACCTGGTTGAAAAGCTTGACCAGCTAAACATGCGAAGCCTCACGGTGCGCGATCCGCAACTGGAAGCCACACTCAATGCGATGGAGACTGCCTATCGTATGCAGACGGAAGCGCCGGACGTCTTCGATGTACGGAAAGAGAGCGCGGCGGTTCAGAAGCTCTACGGGGAAGGGAGCACGGCGCGAGGGTGTTTGACGGCAGCACGATTGGTGGAGCGCGGGGTGCGGATGGTGCAGGTCTACTACGCGAAGGCCGATCCGTGGGACCACCACTTCGACATTGAACTTCACAGGAAGACAGGTAAGGACTCCGACCAACCCTTTGCCGCGCTGATTACGGATTTGAAGAGCCGGGGGTTACTGGACGAAACGCTGATCGTGTGTGGCTCGGAATTCGGCCGCACTCCGGTGGTGGAAATGGGCAGCGGTTTCATGGGCGGCCAAACGCATAATGGCCGGGACCACAATCCACACGGTTTTACGATGTGGCTGGCCGGTGGCGGCATTAAGGGCGGAATGACTTATGGAGCGACGGATGATTTCGGATGGAAAGCGGTCGATAAACCCGTGCATGTTCATGACATCCATGCCACGATCCTCTATCTGCTGGGAATCGATCATTTGAAGCTGACTTACCGGTATAGCGGCCGGGACTTCCGCTTGACAGACCTAGCCGGGAACGTAATTTACGACATTATTTCGTAGGACGATGGGCTGCGGAAAAAGACAGAAGCACCAGCCCCGAGGCGTGCACTACCAGTTTCCGACCACTACGCCGTTTGGCGGCTGACCAGGCGTGAGAAGAGACCGGGTTCGTTGGCTAGTTCCTCGAAGCGGCCTTGTTGCACGACCCGTCCTTTTTCGATGACATAAATTCGATTGGCACTGCGAATCGTGCTCAGGCGGTGCGCGACGATGATTCGCGTTGCTTTCAGGCGGTTCAGACTATCGGTCACGATGGCTTGCGTACGGTTGTCGAGGGCGCTGGTCGCTTCGTCGAAAATCAGGATCGACGGTTTCAGTACCAGGGCACGGGCGATCAACAGGCGCTGGCGCTGACCCCCGGAAAGATTGCCGCCACCTTCGGACACCACGGTGTGCATGCCCATCGGCATGGCCTCGATGTCTTCGGCCAGGCCAGCGGCACGTGCAGCCTCCCAGGCTTCGTCCATGGTGTTCAAGCCGCCACTGCAGATGCTCTCAAACAACGATCCGGCCATGATCCGCCCTTCCTGAGTGACAACGCCAATCTGCCTGCGCACGGCCGTAATGTCGAGGCTGGAGAGTTCGCGGCCGTCCAGATAGATGGCGCCGGAATGAGGCGTTTCAAAACGCAGCATCAGGTTCAGAAGAGTTGATTTGCCGGAGCCCGAAGGCCCGGTGAGCGCAATGCATTCGCCGGGTTCGGCTCGAATGGAGACACCGTCGAGGATCATGGGCCCATCGGCGCGGTAACGGAAGGTGAGGTTGTCGACGACCACTGCGCCTCGCAGCCGGCCCGGATGGATCTTGGATTCATCCACCTCCGGCTTAACGGTGAGAATTGAGCGCAGGCCGGTCCAGAGATTGCCAATCAGCACCAGGCCCGAGAAGTTATCACCGGCTGAAACGAGCGACGCCAGGAAAACCGTCATCACCGCGTTACAAGCGAGGAAGGCGGCCAGCCCAATGGGGTGGCTAAGCAGGTAGAGAAAGGCCAGCGCTGAACCCACGGTCGGGACAACCATGTTGAACAGACGCATCCGGTCTTTCAGCGTCTGCACCTCGAGGCTAAGCTTTTGTTTCTTCGCGTATTCGCGCGCCCAGTGCGAGAACGCGCGGTTGCCGGCGCCGGCCACGGTCAGCTTTGAGACGGCGTTGATGGATTGGAGCACCAGGCCGGAGAGCAATTGCTCCATCTCCCACCATTGCTGCTCTACCCGGAAGAGCGCGCGCGAACCGAACCAAGCCTGCGCGACGATCGCAAGGCCGCAAAAGAGAGCGATCAGGGCGAGCGACGGACTGTACCAGAACATCAGCGTGAGACTCAGAAAAGAGGCAGCCGCCGCGAACAGAGCGCTGAGCGCATCCGCCGTCAAGAGCTGGTGAATTTGTGTAACGGAATCGGCTCGCAACCTGAGCTGGCCCGCGGTGAAGTTGCGGAAGAAGGTGGGGCTGAGTTTCAGGAGGTAGTCCCAAACGCCGGTCTGCAGGGTCATGAACGCGCCGCTCTGGACGCGAAGAATGGCTATCGCCTGTGTGAGGGAAAAGAGGGCAGAGCCGAAAGCGGCCGCGACGACCCCACCCACGACCTGCCAGAGCATATTGGTGTCGGCATCGGGAATGGCTTGATTGATGAGGATGGCGAAGCCTTGCGGCGCGGCCATTCCCAGGAGGGCGGCGCCGGCGCCCGCCAACGCCATGGTGCGCAAATCGCGACGGCGCGAACTAAGCACGTAGCGCAAGAGACCACGCACCGAGAGATCTTCGGGCAAGGGCCGGTAAGGCATCTGGGCGAAGGAATCCAGATCAGCGGCGTTAGATTCGTTGACCTTCTCGCGGGTCTCGGCGGCCGGATCGAAGATTTCATAGCCGCCGCGGCAGGGGAGCAGGGCGACGGGGCTGTCATTGCGATGCGAGACGAGCGGGCCGTTTTCCTTGCGCCACCACTCGCCTGACAGCACTACGGTTCTAGTCCGCAGGCCGGAGGCTTGGGCGATTTCACGGATGGCGTCCACACGGCGGCCGGAACCGCGCGCCGGGTGGATTGAGACCTCCAAGACGGCTGCGGCGGCGCGGAAGGCGTCAAGGAGCGGATCGCCGCTGGCAGGACTCGGTTCGCGGCTTTTCTTTTTGCCGGCGATGCCGGCGAGAGTTCCCAGCGCGGTCTCGGAGACGTGCCGGTTTAGTTCCTGGCGTGCCGTAAAACGGTCACGTTCCGCGGTGTGGCGGCGCCGATTTACTTCATCGAGGACTTCGAAGAAGAGAGACACGGCGAGGTCGGTGCTAGAGGTGATCATGGCTGCCTCTCCGGTCTCGAGCGTCTTCCAATCCGATTCCACAGCGGCTTCCAGCCAAAGTCCAGGCGTCAAGGCGACCGTGACGCCAGCCGCGATCGGCTTGGTCAGCAATAGACCATCACCTGCCTGCAGTTGAACGAAGTTGAGGCCTTGCTCGACCGCGACCCGCTGGCCTGACTTGAGATGAAGGGTCTTACCGGCTTGAACCCACAGCACATCCCCTGGGTCGCTGAAACGACCCAAAGCCTCCCCGATTTTCGCGAGCCAATTCTCCTGGGCGAAGATCTGTTCCCACTCCCGCAAATCAACCGCGGACTGCAAGCAACTTGTTTCGAGCGGAATGGCGGTGATGTCCCAAGCGGCGCCGACCGGACATGCCAGGGGCAGGAGGGGTTCGCCGGCCTCGATGGAAAACAGATGCAACCGCTCACCGGTTTCGCGATCGACTGCGAATACGGCGAGCGAGCCCGAGACAAGAATCGTGGGCTGGGTGTTGGCGTCGACCGGGATGGGGTGATTGCCGGGCACCCATTCAACGCGCTGCGTCATGCGGCCGGCACTCCCTCTTCGTTGACTTCCTCATCGTCAGCCAGCAACCGCGCGTAGTGCCCGTTACCGCGGATCAGGTCATCGTGAGTTCCGCGCTCGGCGACTCGGCCTTGGTCGAGGACGATAATCTCATCGCTGTCGCGTACCGTGCTCAAGCGATGCGCCACGATGAAACAGGTACAGCCACGGGCACGGATACCGCGGTCGACCATCAGTTCTGTTTCCGAATCGAGCGCGCTGGTGGCTTCGTCCATGATGAGGATGGAGGGGTCGGCCGACAAGGCGCGTGCGATTTCCAGACGCTGCCGCTGGCCGCCACTGAGATTGGCGGCGCCTTCGAGCAATTCGCTGGCATAACCTTCGGGCAGAGCGTCGATGACGCTTTCGATCTGGGCATCCTGGCAGGCACGCGAGAGACTGGCCTTCGGCGTGGTGGCGTCCCACAGCGTCAAGTTGTCCCGCACGCTGCCTTTGAATAGCAGTATGTCCTGGTCGACCATCGCCATGGAATTGGCGAGAATCTCGCGAGGGATAGAACTGGCCGGAATGCCGTCGAAGAGGATCTCCCCGGAAAGCGGGGAATATAGGCCGGCGAGGAGGCGGACGACAGTCGACTTTCCGGAACCGCTTCCACCTACAAAGGCAATGCGCTGGCCTGGGTGTACGTGGAAGGAGAGATTCGATATGAGGGGTGGCGCCACCGGGCTGTAACCGAAGGTGACGTCGCGGAACTCGACGTGGCCGCGCAGGCGCACCGGCATCTCCGGAACCGAAGCGAGCGAGGGTTCGTTGGGAGCGGGACTGCTAAGCACATCGTCGAGGCGGCTGAGGTCACCTCCCAATGCCTGAACGCTCGCGCCGAGCCCAACCAGGCTGTTGACCGGATGCAGAAAGCTGGCGGCCAGGCTTTGGAAGGCCACCAGCATGCCAATGCTCATCCGCCCGTGCATTACCTCGAGCCCACCCACCAGGAGCACCGAAGCTGTCATGAGCGCGAAGAGCAGCGGCGGCACAACCCCCACGTAATAATTCACGACGCTGAGGTCCTGCATCGAGTTATACATGTTGGCGAAGAAGCCCGCCCAGCGCGAGAAAAAGTCGGATTCGAGCCCGGAGGCCTTGATGGTGCGAATGCTCTGCAGGCCGGCGATGCCCACGCCGCCGACGCGGCCCTGCGACATGGACAAGCGGACATTGCCCTCGACGCGGCGGCGCGCCACCCACTGCATGATGCCGAAATTCGCGACGGCAAAGGCCACCGCAACCACCGTGAGAGAGCGATTGAATTCCCACATGACGACCATGTAGAAAACCATCATCAAGGCATCAATGGAAGTGGTGGCGAGCTGGCCCGACAGGATTAATGCGACGTTGTCGTTGAGCGCAATGCGGCTGCTGACTTCGCCCGCGTAGCGCTGCGCGTAATACGAAGCGGGAAGTTTCAGGAGGTGCTTCACGAAGCGACCCGAATTGCCGACCGCAAGCCGGATCTGGAGCCGGCGGAGGATACGGAATTCAATGGCCCCCAGTAGGCCCCGCAGCAGCGCCGCGATGAGCATCCCCAGCACCAGCGGGCGGCCCCAGTCAGTTTGGCCGTCCACCAGCACGCGGTCGACGAATGCCGCCATCATGGCCGGCACAGCCAATCCGGGCGCCACCAGTAGGAGCGCCGCGCAGACTGCGGCGAAGACGGGAATCAGCGAGCCTCGCAGCCGCTTCCACAGACCTCTCAGCAAACTCGGTTTTGAGCCGCCGCGTTTGAAATCCGGACCCGGCGTCAGCGCCATCATCACACCGGTATACGAACGATCGAATTCTTCGAGCGGGACAGAGCGCGGACCGGCCCCCGGATCATTCAGATACACTCGCCCCTTGCGGTAACCCTCCACCACCAGAAAATGGTTGAAGTTCCAGAAGACGATATAAGGGTAGGCCGACTTCTTCAACGCGTCCATGTCGCGCTTGTAGGCCTTGGCCGCCATTCCATAGGTCTGCGCCGCCTTGAGGATGTTGGAGCACTTGGAGCCGTCGCGCGAGACACCGCAATCGCGGCGCAGCGTGGCCAACGGCACGATGCGGCCGTAGTACGCCAGAATGATGGCCAGGGCGGCCGCCCCACATTCGACAGCCTCCATCTGGAGGATCATGGGCGTTCGTACACGGGAGCTGGGAAGCGGTGACTCGGGCTGCTGACCCACCTCAATAAACTCCTGATGCTTCCCTCAGGATAGGCAGCAAATACGTCACGGGCGCGCGGCCCTCAATGGTAACGCGAGCGGAATTGGTGAGCCCCGACGTGATGCGGATATCCGGTCCTTTGGATGATGACCACTTGTAGCCGCTCGCTGTTGCGGGATCGCGTTCAAGCCGCGCCTGAACTTCGATATAGACGCCATCGGGCATCAAGTTCTGCACCACCTCGGCGTTGCCGATGGTGCCGATTGCTCCTTCTTTGGTGACCGGAATGGGCGAGACCGCTGTCACGGTTCCGTCGATGCCGCCGAAACGCTCGCGTTCCACTGTGTCGGGAGTAACTTGAATCCGCATCCCAGGCTGGATTTGCTTACCATCCTTCACCGGATAATACGAAATGCTGATGAGCCCCGCACCTTGGTGAGAATCAGCGGGATCGTCAGCGTCAAGAGTGAGCAACTTGCCGCCTGCCGGAACCACCTGGCCCACGGCGGCCATCACTTCCGCTACGCGGCCGGAATACTGGCTGCGAATGTTGCCATCGCGCACAATTTGGAAGCTGTCGAGATCGATACTCTTGTGGAGGTTGCCGATCTCATTTCGCCGCGCTGTCGAATCCGTCAGGATCTGTTTACCCAACGCAGCCCGGCGGGTTTCGATTTGCTCCAGTTGGCCATCAATCTGGGACAATCGCGCCGTGTAGTCGTAAATCTTCGCGTCGTTATCTCGCGCCGCCGATTGGACGTCAGAAACCTCCTGAGCCGCTGAGCCCAGCAGGCCTTCTTTCACCAGTTTGCGGATGGCTTCGGCACGAGCTTCGAGAACGGGCTTCAGGCCGTTGGCATCTGACAGGCTCTTGTTCAGATTGTTTCGTTGGGCCTCCAGGCCCGTACGCTCCATTGCGTCCTGCTGGGCTTGCAGGGAAAGCTGACTGCTTTCCGCCTCATTCTTGCGGCGGTCCTGTTCTTCCAGAATTTCTACGCCCCGGCGGTTTTCTTCGATGCGCTTCACAATGTCGGCCTGATCGACATTGGCGATTAAGTCGCCCTCCTTGACATGATCGCCGGTGCGCACATGCAGCGAGAGAATACGGCCGGCGGCGCTGGCTTGCGCCTGCGTCAATTGGCGCGGCCGCAGAATTACGCCGCGTCCTGTTGCGAGAGTGGGGACGCGCCCTACAACGCACCAAACACCGACGAGAACGAGCAATGCGCCGGCGACCACGATCAACAGCCAGTCCTTGGCGCCGGCAACCGGCATCAGCTGCTCCAGATTGTCAGGCGACGAAAAGCGCTCGAGCGCTTCCTTGCGGAATAGTTTCTTATCCGGCTCAGCCATTCAGTGCGATCTCCGCGTCGATTCTTATTCCGACCTCAGGCGGCGCTGTATCCAGTCGAAACGCGCGCCGGCCATGGAAACATTATCCAGCGCATCAAAGCCCATCTCCCCTTCGGTCTCCATCGCCGAGCCACCGGCCAGCGCGGCTACCGAATGCCGCAGGCGAGCCGCCAGGGACATCGCCAGCGCGCGGTAAAAACGTGCGCCGAACGCCGGGTCCTCAGCCAGTTTCGCATTGAGACGACGGCGCGGAACATCCAACACCAGGGAAGGCTCCAGCGCCACCACCGTGGCGGATGGAGGGGCATTATCGACAAACGACATTTCGCCCATGACCTCACCCGACAACAGCCGCGCGACTTCGCGTCCACCGAGGGCAGCGGTGCGCACGGAGAACGCGCCATCGATAACAAGATAAACGGAATCGATCTGGCGGCCCTCCTCAATCAGCTTGCTGCCGGAGCCAACTTCGCGGCGGCTCCCGGCGGCCACCAGCCAGTCGATGTCGGCGTCGTTCAATATTCCCAGGAAATAAAGCGCTTTCCTCATTGAGTCGGTTTACCTTCTTGTATCGATTCGAGCACCCAAACGCCGGCCTCAGGTGCTTGCGATGGATGGCTTTGGTGATCAGGATACGGCGTTTCGCGTAGGAAAGCCAGAAGTTTCAGCGCGTTGGTTGGGGTTGGATGAACTACGAGGTGAGATATTTACTCTAAGTTTGCTCTCATCGCCTGTGCTGAGCGAGGACTAGCAAGGCTGCACGATCTTGGCGCCGTGGCCGCCGGCAATCTTCTCGGCATCTTCGTGCTTCAGTTCTTCGTTTGTGTGTTCCGATTCTGCGGCGGCAAGTTCGTCTTTCATTGACTCATCATTGATGGGCAATCCCTGGTGGTTGACATTATGCTCTTTCTGACGAATTCCGGGTCCTCGGGGTGTTCGGATGGATAGACCCTAAAGGGATCCGGCCTGGAAGTCAAAGACAATTGTGGAGCCGAAGTCAGAACTCGCCGCCGTTTTGCTTTTCCCAGCCGCCGGAAATGGTATCCGCGTCTTCGGAGGGAATCTCTTCGGTCTTCGTTTCCAAGTCTGCCGCCACCGGCTGGTCTTTGACCAACTGGTCTTGTTCGAGTTCTTCGTTGGTTGGCATTTTTTAACTGTCCTTTCGATCCCGGAACTCCGGGATCATGCTCAAATGAGTGTAGCAAGATATCTTAGTCAGCGGGCTGGCCGATAGCTGGCTTTTCTCTAGCATTTGCCGCACCAGTCAGTCCAGGGAGAGATGCTAATGGCCTACGTAGCAGCGCGATCGGCCCATTAAACCTCACAAAACGACGGCAGCCGGCACAAGTTGGCCGCTCATTGACTGCCGCGGCCTGGGTTCTTCATCGCCTACAAGCTTCGTTTTCTTATCTCTAAGTGCTATCGATTATCTTGGCCCGCTCGTGCTGGCGGCAACCGCCTCTAGCCCAGTTGCTGTGGCGTGTGACGTGAGTCGAATCGGAGAATCTGCCGTAAGCATCGCTAGTTCTGCCGGTCCTACAAGATCAACACGCCGCGGGGATTCTGGTCTTTGGCACTCCAGAAACATTGATCGCGCTGGGCAAAAAGTTCCGGTGGAAGGATTGTTTCCCGCGTGCCGGCTCTGACTGGACCTGAAACGCGGTGAAAGCCCGGGAGGCCCATATTGGCATCGAACAGCGGTTCGTCGTACTCGACTCTATCGAAATCGTGAGCGTATCGCGGCTCGGCGATTTAGTCGTACAACCGATCGTCTCTTTCGGTTGCTGCACGAGAGATTCATAACGAACTGCGATCAGCCGGCCGGCAAACTCGCCGAACCATGCCTGGCGTAAATTGCCCCGCGCCCTTTTCACGAAGCCATCTTTGCCAGTGAGTGCCTCAACCCGCGTGTACTCGTTTCCCTTGGGATCATGATTGAACATGCGTTGCGTTCCGAGCGCCTTCTGCTGAACATGCCGTTCAATACTGTCGAGAATCCAAGCAGGGCTGCGAACACAGCACACGACGCGCGCCGTGGGGAATAGTTCGCATAGCGCCGGGATAAGGGAGCACCAGTTGCGGCTGGTATCGAAGATTACTTCGCCCTCTGCAAGATCGGCATAGTAGGCTTCGAACAGCGACCGGAGAACCCTTTCGCGTTGGTCGTCGGAGATGAAGATGGAGGCATCGTTGAAGCCGCTCATGCTCCGCACGAGGCCGGTGAACATCTCCGACATGGGGCCGGAGATGGCAGCGTGAAAGCGGGGATTCTGGCGAAGAATACCTTCGAGCAGCGTGGACCCAGACCGCGGAAGACCGGAGATGAAATGAATTTGCATCGAACGCCCGACCAGTCTACCTGGAGGGCTTGCCGCCTTTGTCAGGCGAGCGGGTTGTCGAGGCAACGACCCTTCGGTCCATACTCGCTATGACGAGAGAGCAGCACATCAATTGCCAAATGTTACTGAGGGCGCTGAATTAACCGCTGCATGCTACAGAAATATCCCTCCTGTGCCACCACGGCGCGTCGTTCTTAAGTAGTAAGTCTTGCAGGCGGACGCGGTTTCAAGCACTTGGCGACTGACACCGCTTACATACGAAGGCCTTTCAGGCAGGCTTCCGAAGTGCATTGTTAGAGGGCAAGAGCAACCGGAAATCAAAGTGAGATTCGAACCGGAAGCCGGTCAAAAGGAGACCTAAAATGAAAAACGTACTTAGTTATATCGGGGTGTCTGCGGCGGCTTTGATGCTGTTCGGAACTCAGTCGATCCAGGCCCAAGAAGCAGCTAAGGCCAATATCCCCTTCTCGTTCCAGAGCAAGCTGGCCAGTTATGAGAGCGGGACCTACACTCTGGAGACGCAGCACGGCAACAGCATGCCGCTGGTTCTGACTAACGCCGACACCATGAAGAAATCGTTTGTGCCAGCGGTTAGTTCACTCGAACCCACCGCCAAGACCGAAGCGCGCGGGCCGGTGATGATCTTCAAGTGCGGGCAAGGCACTTGCTTCCTGTCTGAGGTCTGGACAGCCTCGAAGGGCTACGCGATCTCTCATCCGCAAGTACTCGATGAAGAGGCTTCGACGACTCGCATCGTGGCACTTGCCCGAGCCGCCCGTTAATCGGTAAGCGCTGAAAGACGGATCGTGCCTGACCTAAGGAAGCGGGCCCGCCCCCTAAAGGCAGGCCCGCTTCTTGTTGCGATCTGAAGTATCGTGGGGAGAGAAGCCCCCACGCATGTGGAATAACGCCAATTTGACGGACCCGGTGCTGATCAATACGATCGGGCACACAGCGGGCCTGCTTCTCTTTGGCCTGACGATCGGGCTGTTGATCCGCGATTGGCGCTCGAATGGCGTGAGGCAGACCCGGCTCTCGGTTCTGGCCGCGGCGCTTGCGCTGGCCTGGAACGCCGGATCCCTCATCGCACTTGGTTCAAGCAACGAACTCCTCATCCGGATCGTCATGACCCTCAGCTTCTCCGTGCTGAGCGTTTTGCCGGCTATTCTTCTGCTAGTTGCGCTGCATGGACGTGAGCGAGCCATTGTGGCGGCCGGCTATTCCGTAAGTGCGATCGCCATCGGCTTGCACTCTATTGAACTTTTCTCATCGAGCCTCGCTCTCCACCAGGCCGCGCTAATCGCGATTGCGGGCGGCTTCGGCGTGCTGACGGTGCTGAGCTTCTTTCTCCGGAATGGTTTCCATTTCGATAGGCCAGTGGAAAGCTCCGACTGGCTTACCTTTCCCTGTCTGCTGCTCTTCACCACGTCCTTTCTTCATTTTGGTTACGGGCACGTGGGGTCGCCTTGGACCGGCGAGATTGCCTGGCACCATATCGGCATTCCAGTCGCGTTGATCGTTTTGCTGCAGGATTATCGATTCCTGTTGCTCGATACCTTTGTGCGCTTCGTCTCGAACGCTGTCTTAGCGGTTGCCTACCTCACGATGCTACTGGTTTTGAACCGGCGTTTCGGACTTTCCGAGACCGTGGGATCGAACATGTTCCTAGCCGGCCTGCTGCTCGTCTCGCTATGTCTGTCGTTGGTTCTGTTCGCCCACTTCCGTAACCTGATGCAAGCCTGGCTCAGCCGCGTCATCTTTCGCCGTGAACCGCTCGACAAGGCTGTGAACGGAATTCTGGCGGCTTCTTCGCTTGCCCAATCGGAGGACGAACTGCTGACGCAGGCTACGCGCGAGATCGCCCATCATCTGGGAACCGAATTGTTCGCTGTCCTGCCCGGTGATGCCTTGGGTTCGCGCAATGATAAGCCGTCGATCCTGGCAGCCGATACCAACGCGAAGGAATTTCGCGACGAGCGATTCTGGGCCGAGGCGCAAATTCCGCTGCGACTATCGAATACGGAGGCCCGTTTCCTGATGTTCGGCACGAGGCGAGGAGGCCGCCGCTACCTCAGCGAAGACCTTGATGAAATGCGCGGGCTGGGCGCCGTGGTCGCGGAGCAGATTGAGCGTTTTCGAGCCGACGAGCTCAAGCGCCTGGTCAGCCAGGCCGAACTCCGTGCACTGCAAGCCCAGATCAACCCTCATTTCCTATTCAACGCCTTCAACACTCTCTACGGAATCATCGACCGGCGTTCACTGGACGCGCGCCGCATGGTCTTGAATCTGGCGGATGTCTTCCGCTACTTCCTGCAGGGGGATCGAGGATTCATCCCCTTGGAGGAAGAGTTACGCATCATCGAGGCCTACTTGGAAATCGAAGCGCTTCGTCTAGGTGATCGCCTGAAGACAGAAATCACTGTTCCGGAATCGGCCCGGACCACTCTCATTCCTATCCTTTCCGTCCAGCCATTGGTGGAAAACGCGGTCAAGCACGGGATCGCCAGCAAGCAGGGCGGCGGCCGTGTTCACTTGAAGATCGAAGAGACGCCATCCGGTTTGCTCATCGCCGTGCAGGATACCGGAAGTGGTTTTCCCGCTCAGAAGCAGGCCGGGAACGGTGGCCTGGGAGTGGGGCTCGCTAATGTCCGGCGGCGGTTGAGCCTCTGTTATGGACCTGCGGCGAAGCTGCACATCGGCTCGAGTAGCGCCGGAACGAAGGTCTGGTTTCTAGTGCCCACCCGCCAGCCGGCTACCGGGACAAGCCTCGCCGCAGAGACACCCGCCGCGTCCGTTCACGCCGGTTAGCGGGCCATTGGGGAATGAAACCAGGCCGAACATCGACGAACGCTTCCCACGCCTCGACCGAGCCGGTCAACTCAGCTATAGTGTCTCCGCTTCGAGTACTGATCGTCGACGACGAACCGATTGCCCGCCAAGTGCTCCGGGAAGAGCTCGACTTGATGGACACGGTTGAAGTCATCGGGGAGGCCGAGAACGGCGCAGCGGCATTGTCGATGATGTCTTCCGCGATGCCCGATCTGGTCTTCCTCGACGTACAGATGCCGGTCATGAACGGGTTCGAGGTGCTCGGCCAGTTGCAAGGCGGCCACATGCCGGCGTTCGTCATGGTCACGGCATACGACCAGCATGCGATCCGCGCCTTTGAAGCGGGCGCCGTGGATTACTTGCTCAAACCCGTCGGCCACCAGCGACTGGCGCAGGCAGTGGAGCGCGCCAGCCGGCTCTATCGCAGCCCGTTGCGAGTCGCCGAAACAGTCGTCAAGCTGCAGGAGCTTGGATCCGCCGCTTCTCCCGGATCGACCCAGCCGCGCAAAGTGGTCGGCAAGTTGGGCGAAGAGTATTTCCTGATCAATCTGAACGAGGTGCTGGCGTTTCAAGCCGAAGGCGATGTTACCTGGATCGTCACCGCCAAACAGCGCTACTACGCCCCGCACAGCCTGCGAGCCCTCGAAGAACGCCTGCCCAATAGTTCGTTTCGCCGCATCCATCGGAACACGCTCATCAACATCAATCAGATTCGCAAGATGAGTATGATTACGAGCCAGCGGTGGCTCGTCACCCTGAACAACGGCGACGAATTCATCGTCAGCAAGCGCCAGGCGAAAAACGTGCGCGACGTTTTGAGCTGGTAGGTCTTCGAGTCTTCATCTGGCCAAGGCTCCATCGGTCCGCTCGCCGGAAATCACAGCCCGCTCACCGGCATCTATAGGTCAGCGGTCGGATATCGGTCCGAGTTATGGCGAGCTCACTCGACAATCGGGTAGTGTCCAAATCGACAAGGTCCATCCTTGCGTTCTTAATCTTTTTCCTCACTTGGAGTGTTCCCGGTTTTGCCCAGTCCAATAGCGGTGCTGTGAAAGGTTCGGTCCTCGACCCCTCCGGCGCGGCCATCAATAACGCAACGGTAACGATTCAGAATACAGTCTCGAAATTTAGCCTATCCGCCCAGACGGACGCTCAGGGCAACTTCGCCTTCGCTAACGTGCCCTTCAACAACTATCACGTTGCTATTACGGCGCCGGGGTTTCAGCCGGGCGAGCAGGACGTGAACGTGCGTTCATCGGTGCCGAGCGAGTTGAAGATCACTCTGACCATCGGCGAGACGAAGACCGAAGTGACAGTGTCGGAGGCCGGAGACCTGATCGAGACCGATTCGACTTCGCACACCGACGTGGATCGGGCGCTCTTTGACAAGCTTCCTCTGGAGAGCAGTTCCTCATCACTCAGTTCGTTGGTGACACTGGCCACACCTGGTATCTCGGCCGATTCGGACGGTCTCTTTCATGGATTCGGCGACCATGCCTCGAACTCATTCTCCGTCGACGGCCAGCCCATCACCGACCAGCAAAGCAAAGTCTTCTCTAATCAGATTCCGCTCGACTCCGTGCAGTCGATGGAGGTCATTGCGGGCGCGCCTCCCGCCGAATATGGCGGCAAAACCAGCGTCGTGATCGTGGTGAATACGCGCTCCGGTCTGGGTGTGACTCAACCCCACGGCGACGTGACCACGACCTTCGGCAACTTTGGCACCGCAGGCGGCGGATTCGACCTTGCGTGGGGCGGCCAAGCCTGGGGCAATTTTGTCTCGATGAACGGTCTCGATACCTCTCGATTTCTTGACGCGCCCGAGTTCACCGTGCTCCACAACCAAGGCAATGAGACCAATGTATTCGACCGCTTCGATCTGAAGCCCACCGACTCGGACTCAATCAACCTGAATCTTGGCTTTTCACGATCCTGGTTCCAGACGCCCAATTCATGGGACTCTCAGAACGCAACAGCCTGGTCGGGACTCGAGGTCGACAACGGCGGTCTGGGCCCCAACGGTCTGCCGGTCGGCTCGCAGGATCAGCGCGCGAAGATTCTCACATACAACATCGCACCGGCATGGACGCATCTCCTCAGTCCGACCACGCTAGTCACGTTCGGCGCTTTCGTGCGGCACGATCAGTTTAACTACTACGGCAGCGATAACCCGTACGCCGACTTTACACCGAATCTGCAGACCAATACGGTCGATCAGGAACGTATGCTGACGAACGTCGGCGCGCGCGCTAGTCTCTCGTATGTCAAAGGCATCCACAACATCAAGATCGGCGGCACCTTTGAGGACACCATCCTGAACGAGAGCGACCGGTTTGGAATTGTCGATCCGCTGGAGAACGCTCCTTGCTTAAACTCGGATGGAAGTCCCAATACGAACCCATCTATCACGATGCCCAGTCAATGCGCCGGGGGACTGCAACAGAACCCGGGGTACTTGCCGATTCTTGGCCCCCTCGATTTGACCAGGCCGACGCCCACGACAGGCCTGTACAACCACCTGGGCCACGCGGACATCCATGAGGGCGCGCTCTATATTCAGGACGCAATCACCTTGAAGAACTGGACCCTTAATCTTGGCGTTCGCGGCGACATCTATCGCGGCATAACCAGTGCCAGCGCGGCGGAGCCCCGGCTCGGCGCCGCCTACAACATCAGGCGAACCAACACAGTCTTGCGAGTCGCCTACGCCTACTCACTGGAATCGCCGTTCAACGAGAACCTGGTGCTCGCTAGCCTGGGATGCAACGATGCCGTCATAAACGCGCTCACGTCGATTACACAAGGCTATCCTTGCCTCACATCGCCCCTCAAGCCGAGCACGCGCAACGAATACCACGTTGGCCTGCAGCAGGCGTTCGGGAAGTTTCTGGTCATCGATGCCGAGTACATCTGGAAATACACCAACCTCGCCTATGACTTCAGCGTGCTCGGCAACACGCCCATCACCTATCCCATCGAATGGCGGAAATCAAAAATCCCCGGATTCGCCATGCGCGCTAGCGTCCCCGAGTTCCACGGTTTTACAGCATATGTAGTTATGTCGAGTCTTGCAGCGCGGTTCTTCGGACCGCAGCTCGCTGGAATTGGTATCACGCCCACAACGACCGGTAACACGGGAGTCTTCCGCATCGACCATGATGAGCACTTCAATCAAACCACTCACGCTCAATATCAACCTAAGAAGAATCTGCCTTGGATCGGCCTGAACTGGCGCTATGACAGCGGCCAGGTGGCCGGACCGGTTCCTTGTGCGGGAGGCGAATGCAATAACGGGCCGAACGGAACCAACACGATTGTTGACGCCTCCATCCTTACTCCAGACCAGCAGTATCAGGCCGGCCTCTATTGCGCAGGCGTATATGCCACGCCGACCACGCCGATCAGTCCGAATAGCATTTGTCCGGCCTCACAATACGGCTCTAAATACCTGACAATCCCAGCGGCTGGGACTGAAAACAACGACCATAATCCGCCCCGCATCGCGTCGCGCAATCTCTTCGATATCGCGATCGGGCAGGACAACCTGCTGCGCGGCGATAAATTCAAATTGAGCGCACGCCTGACGATTGTGAATCTCACGAACCAAGAAGCGCTTTACAACTTCCTTTCCACCTTCAGCGGGACGCACTACGTTACACCGCGCGCCATCACAGCGACTATCGGTTTCCACTTCTAGGGATCCCGATCAAAGCTCATCCGGGACATAGCGGCGTGGCGTCGCACACGCTGCCAATGTCGCTGAGCACTGAAGTCTTGCGTCAAGGCGAAATCGTGGAATGCAGGTAGACTTCTAATTTCGCCCGGATCTTGAGCCAGTGCTTCTGAAGATGGCTCCCCAGTTCACTCGTCTTCATCTGGTCGATCCCCGGAGCGCCTCTGATTGCGTTTCGCCGCTCCCAGTACGGCCGCCGGGTTCTTTTCCTGAACTACTTCTTCCATCCGGCTCTCGTACCTCGCTCTCTTTCAGGTTCGCGGAAATCGTGTCGCAAGTCCGTCACTTCCGGGCCCGCTTTCGTGTTCCTACGGACAAGAGTTTGCCATCCCCCTTCTTTCAGCTTCGCCTCACGGCTACGCATTGCGGTTTCGCTACGGTTTCCGTTATCGCTTCCGATTGGCGCCTTTCATCCAACGAGATTCTGACCATGCTGGGCACACCCGCTGGCGGGTCGGGAGGCCCACATTACTAATGATCAGGGGCCGCCCCGTGCTTCAGTCAGTCTCCGACTTTTTCCGGGCTGACCACAAAGCGCGGCATCGCGAAGTGGCGAAACCAATCAGTGCTCCCAATAGGACCACAAATAGTGGGAAGACCTCAAATCGATAGCGATTTTGGTCCATATATACGGTGAACACAACAACCGCAGACAAATAGGCAATATTGCCGAAGGCGAAAACGATGGTGAGGTCGAGGGGATTACCGCGAGGGCGGCGGACCGCACGCCTCAGCCAGCGCGGAACAAAGCCGAGTTCCGTTTGCTGACCGTAGCCGCCGATGGGTCCCCTTGCTGACGCGCGCGGTTCTGTGCTGGAGTTTTCGTTCTGGACATCACAGCCTGAAGGCTGTGCCGCGGTGCTCTGACGCGCATGGTTCGGGGGCGCGGTCTTCAGCCAGCGCCGCGAACGCCAAAAGCCAAAGCAGAGCAGGATCGGAATCGTCAGGTACGAGAAAAATGCGTAGTCGTTGGAGGGATCTTTGCCGCTGACGACCAGATCGAATACCTTGAGGAAAGGCGACAGGAGCTCTCGATTCGCGGATGGACCCGACACGAAAGGGAAGCCGGCATCGGCCGGGAGGAAATACAGCCCGACGCTTCCACTAATCGTTTCGAGGGTAGCCTCCGGGTGGGCGCGCAGAAGGGCTAAGCCATCCTTGTGGAGTTGGCGGCCAACTGCCTCCATCCAAAGGCTATCCATATTGATGTTGCCGTTCGATTTGAGGCGCTGGTCGAGAATCGGTATCCCGGTCTTGGGGGGAAGCGGCACTGCCTGAAGCAGCTCTTCGTCTTCGAAGTCGTGCAGAAGAATCGGCGAAACTGCACCTTTCGCCACCATACTGGCCAGGGCC
Source organism: uncultured Acidobacteriaceae bacterium (assembly GCA_963771305.1). Taxonomy (GTDB): domain Bacteria; phylum Acidobacteriota; class Terriglobia; order Bryobacterales; family Bryobacteraceae; genus CAJCIT01. The sequence goes on along the minus strand of CAVYTS010000026.1, from coordinate 346,019 downwards.
TCCTGCGGAAGTGTGAAGCGTGTCATGTAGGCGAGGTTGATGGCCCCGTAAACGTCGCTGCCCGGAAGAAAGAGCCCAAATAGAATAAGGCTCTTCAGATAGACCAAAGAGAGGACGGCGCCTGGCGCAGCGGCACATAAGAGTGTCCGGCGGCGGCACTTTGGCAGGACGTAAACCAGCACCGCCACGATTATCCAAAACCATAGGAGGTGGTAGATGACGCGGAGAAGCGCGATGAGTAGAAGTGAGGTGAAGAACACAATGCCATCAAGACGATGGTGGCTACTGGCGTAGCGGTGAAGAAACAGGGCAGAAACGCAGAACAAAACCGCCAGCGGATATTCGTAGAAGAGCCAGTTCTCATACAGGACGGTTACCGGGCTGACGATACAGGTGACCGTAATCAGAAGAGCAACGGGACGACTTAGGCGCAAGCGGTCCAGTAACAAGAACAGGCAGATACCCAGAACTAATCCCAACAGAAGATAGGTCGCATGAAAAGCGGCCGTCAAATGGCCGGGGAAGAGATGCATCATCGAACCCAGGTAGAAGTTGAAGCCAGGGAGTTGCGCTCGCAAGTAGAACAAGCTGCGCCACAGATCGCCGCTAAGTAAGGCTGGATCGATGATCTGCCAGTAGAAGTCCAGGTTCTCCGGGTCGAACCTTACACCCATCCAGTAATAAATGCAGCGGGAGATCGCGAAAGTCGCGAGGACCAGGACCAGGCACAGTTTTCGACTGCCAAACGGGGCTGCGGGCCGCATGAGTTTCGAGATTACCAGCGATCCAGACAAACGCTTCCAGGGAAGCCGAATCGACGTAGGCGTCGATTGCGGGCGAGGGCGCCCACCCTACAAGCGAATCCGCGCCTGCCAGACAGGGAGTCGCCCGGCTGCGTAAACAAGCAAGGCTCCCAACAGAATCGCGAAGAGTGGGAACACCTCAAACAAGTAGCGGTTTTGATCCACGTATACGGACAGAACAACAACTGTGCCTAAGTATGCAATATTGCCGAAGCAAAAGGCTATGGTCAAGTCTCGAGGTCTGGCGTACGGGTATCGACTCGCGCGCTTCAGCAAACGAACGGTGCGTCGAAGCCCAAACCAAAGCAGGCACGGAATGGCGAACCAAGATACAAACACGTAGTTACGTGCAGGGTGTTTGCCGAAGACGGCCAGATCATAAGCCGTGAGCAAGGGGGCCAGCACCTGGAGGTTGGGTGGCTGCGTCTGATCAAACGGCCAGCCGAGATCTGCGGGCAAAAAAGATCGGATGACGTTTCTTCGTAGCGTCGTAAGGACAGCCTTGGGGTGGGAACGCACCAAAACTAAGCCGTCCCGCTGGAGTTGTTGACCAACGGCTGCCATCCAGAGACTATCCATATTGATTGCCCCCGTTGATTTGAGACGCTCGTCGAGTATTCTGATGCCGGTTCTAGGAGGAATGGGCACGACTTGAAGGAGCTTCGGGTCTTCGAATTTCGGGACAGAGAGCATGATCGGCGAAATTGCGCCCTGATCGGCAAGGCCCCGCAAGTCATCCGGCGTCATCGAGTACGCGGCCATGTAGGCGAGGCTAATTGATCCGTGAATGTCGCTGCCCGGCGCCCATAGGCCGAAGAGGACGATGCTCTTCAAGTAAACCAAAGCAATGAGAGCACCCGGCGCGACGGCACATAGGGCCGTTCTGCGCCGGCACTTGGGCAGGAAATAGATCAATAAAGCCACGATCATCCAAAACCACAACAGGTGAAAGATGACTCGGAGCAGCGCAATACATGCCAAGGCAGTGAAAAGAGCTACCCCGTCAATACAATTCTTTCGGGCGGCGTAACGATGGAGGAACAAGGCAGAGATGCAGAATAGAACGGCGATCGGGTATTCGTAGAAAAGCCGGTTCTCGTATAGCACTGTTACCGGGTTGATCATACAGACAACCGCGATCACGAAAGCGACAGGACGACTGAGCCGCAAGCGATCGAGTAACAAGAACAGGCAGATCCCCAGCGTCAACCCGAGCAAAAGATAAGTCGCGTGAAAGACCGTCAAGAAATGCCGTGGGGCAAGGTGCATGGTCGAACCAATGTATAGATTGAAGCCCGGGAGCTGCGATCTCAAGTAAAACAGGCTGCGCCACAGCTCGTCACGGAGCAGCACGGGATCGATCATTTGCCAGTAGAAGGTTAGAGGGGCCACCTCGAAACGCACGCCCATCCAATAGTAAATACAGCGGGAGATCACGAAACATAAGGCGATCAGCAGCAGGCACAGTTTTCGACTCTGCGTTAGAGACCTGATGGAAATGGACATCATTCGCTACTGTCAGCGCTAGCCGTGCACCCGCGACTCCTTCAACACGGAGGAGCCTCAGTTGATTGATCATCTCAAAGACACGCCGATGCCACGTACGGCCAACGACGGCATGGCACCCGGCATTCGAAGGCTTGACACTTTGGCTGAGATAAACGTCGGCAGCGCAAGCGCCATCGCGTCCGCAGACAGTCGAAACAAGTTGGGCCTCGTTTGGCCGGATTCCTGTTTCAAGAATTATAGGTCAAAGGCGAAAGACCAGCTGCGGAACAGGCCGAATTTTAAAAACATTTTAGGCGCATACTGAGACGTCAGGAGCCCAGGATGCGATTAATCAGTTTGCTGGGGCTGTTTTGTTTGTGTTCGATTAGTCTCGTCAGTCAACAGAAGCCCTCCAAAGTAGAGCAGGTAGGCGATGTGAAGCTTCTGGCTGAGCAGATGAGCACGGACGCCGACATCATCACTCTCAAGGGCAACGTTCAAGTATTCATGGGCGGCGTTGCCGTCTACGCCGATGCGGCCGAGTTCAACCGCTCGACGATGGACCTCACGCCGCGAGGTCACGTCAGGATTAAGGCGTCGACCTTAAATGGCGCGAAAGAGGGGACGAACAATCCGACCGACGTGCCCCTAATAATGCCCAAGTAAAAAGTGTGTTTCGCAACCCCTCGCAAACCTGTCCAGGACAGCGACTGCTGCTAAGCTCACTGAGACGATTCAGTGGTTGTACTTAGCTATTCTCTTCAGCAGACTAATCGAATCTTTCAACATCTCCCATTGAAGCCTAATACGGTAGGCGAACGAGTAGTGTAACGAATCGGGAAGCTGCGGCACGCGTCGAAGTCGAGCGGCGGAACGAAGAGGTCCGGCTCAAGAGGCGTCTCTGAGAATTCAGTGACTTCTTGATGAAGAACGCTTCGATAGTCTCTTGAGTTTCCTGTCGCGTCCCGACAAACCTGGGTCTGTGTTCGCGTATACAGAAGGGCAAAGCCTGTTTCGCGTTTGCCGGTTTCGGTGAACTTGTAGTCGTCTTTCTCGCTTGTGAAAACAGATATGTACGTGAACTTTCCGGGCGGCAGGGGGGAATGCGGATTCAGCCACGCCGCAGGCGGGTCGATATACCAGCCGTCCATTTGGGACTCGCTCAGCAATTCCGAATCGCGCGTCTCGAGCGTTGTGCTGATGAGATGGCGCGCAAGGTAGCCGAACATTTCTCTACGCCTCGCCGGTATCGACTGTCTCGATATGGTAGTGGCGTGTTTTCCCTGACTTCTTTGGTTGCTCAATTCGATGTGGCTTCGACCAGATCGGATTGCCGTGCTCATTGGTTCGACATGCGGTATAGACGCGACATGCCGGTTCGACTTCGAACGAGTAGCCTAAGTCGCGGTTAAAGATGGCCACTCGCAGCGGGCCGTATTCGTATCGAGGCTTTCCGAAGGGCGAGTCGCGGTGCCCACTGCAACTGCGGTGTTCGACTCGCTCATTCCGGCCGCAAATGTATTGGGTCGCGGAGGTTCGCACGTCACAGATGATGGTGACATTGGTAAACAGTAGGCGTACTCATTTCCCCGCTCCTACGTGCATTGTAATGGGCAAACCGCGAGCCGCGCCGGTGGTTGCTCACCTGCTTGCGCAGGACTGCCTTGTACGAGATTTCAAAGGTTTTGGTAAAAAACGTGGGCAGAGTGATGAGTGGCAAGTCGACTGTACGGCATCCTGGGACAGGCTCGCTCTGTCCACGCTGCGATTGGGCTACGGTTGACGAAAATAAATGAGTGGTCGCCTTGGGAACAGAGGCGCGCTCGTCCCGGTCGGCTTTGTCATGTATCCGCTGGCTTGCTCAGGGGCGGAGAGCGACGCGCGCGGTTCCGAAGCATCCGCTTGCTCACGCGCGCGGTTCTGTGGCCTGTGTTTGTATGATGCGTGGTTTGTTTGAAGCGATCGTTCACGCGAGGTAAGGCTTGAACAGGTCCGTGGTGAAGTAGCGTTCCATACGATCCGGAAACACGGTCACGATTGCTGAGCCTTCAGGCAACTCTTTGGCGGCGAGCACGGCCGCGCGATAGTTGAGCCCCGAACTGGGTCCAACAGGGAAGCCCATCCGTACCAGACGCCGCGCGGTTTCAATTGCTTCAAGGTCCGGCACTTCAATGGTGGTGACGCCCGGCACGGCCTGAGCCGAGAAGATGGTTGAAATACATTCGACCACACCGGGAATACGGCAGCTGAAACTACAGCACTCCACGTCGAACGCTCCGCCCTGATCCACCGGACGAGCCAGAAAAGGCCGCGCCTGGCAACCGGATTGACGCAGGCCCTGATACAGGCCAACTAGCGTTCCGCCGGTTCCAACACCACTGACGACGGCGTCCACGGTGCCAGCCGGAATCTGTTCGAGGATCTCGCGCGCAGTGCCGAGGCGATGGGCTTCTGCGTTTTCCGGATTGGTGAATTGGCGCGGAAGAAACGCGCCCGTCTTCTCGGCCAGCCGCTCGGTCTCGAGAATGGCGCCGTGGACACCCGCGTCCTTCGGTGTGAGGTGGATCTCACCGCCATAAGCGCGTATGGTCAGCACCCGCTCACTGCTGACGCCCTCTGGCATCACAGCGGTGAATCGCAGTCCCAACTGGGCGCACGCCAGCGCCATCGCGATGCTGGTGGACCCGCTGGATGCTTCAATCACCGTCATGCCTCGCCTGAGGCGGCCTTCGCGCAGAGCTTTTTCGAGAATGTAGCGGGCGATGCGGTCCTTGGTAGACCCGCTCGGGTTGAGGAACTCCAGCTTGCACCAAATGACAGGGGCTTGCGCCTCAAGCTGCACTGGTACCAAAGGAGTTGTCGACAAGGAACGCGAGTATTGGTTTGAAACGCTCATGACGCGATTTCAACTGATGAGACCGTGGCCACTTTCCGCAGTTATTGCGGCAGCCGGGCGAGGGCGCCCGGCGCGGGTGTTGGCACCCGCCCCACTTCGTCGAAACCCTATCGTATCGGCATGGCTCTTCGGGCCGCTCAGGCCGGACCCAAAACCTTATAAATTGTTACGATTTGGGCTCGGCAAGGCTGGTAAAATGAGAGTTCATGCCGCTGAGCCCCGAACTGCTGGAGATCCTGGTTTGCCCCGTTTGTAAGGAGTCGCTGGAGCTTAAGCCGGACGGCAGCGGCCTCAAGTGTACTAAGTGCCATCGCGTCTACCCCATCCGGGATGAAATACCCGTTATGCTGGTCGATCAGGCCCGTATCGAAGACTAACGCCTCATGACCGTTTTAGAGCAGCTTCCCCGGGGCGCACGCATTTGCATCATTCGTCTGCGCTCGCTGGGGGACTGTGTCCTCACCACTCCCTGCATCGCGCTGTTAAAACAGGCGCGCCCCGATCTCGAAATCGGAGTGGTGGTGGAACCACGATTCGCTGCCGTGTTTGAGAATCATCCCCATGTTGCCGCCGTTATCGAACCTTCCTGGCGGGCGGTTCGCCTCTGGAAGCCGGTCCTGTGCATCAACCTGCATGGCGGATCGCGCAGCATGTGGATGACGGCGCTCTGCGGAGCCCGCTGGCGTGCCGGCTTCTCGCATCATGCGATCACTCTTCCCTACAATCTGCGGATTGGCCGCGCACAAGCGATTCTCGGCGTGAACCGAACCGTACACACAGCGGAACATCTCGCCTCCGTCGCGTTCGCACTCGGCGTCGAGATCACGCCAATTCCACGAGCGGGCTTGACGGCCGCGGATTCCCCCTTGCAGGGCAAGTACGCGGTGCTGCACGCTTTTGCGTCGTCACCGGATAAGTGCTGGCCGGCAGACCGCTTCTGTGAACTGGCGCGTTACCTCAGCCTCTGGAACATTACGCCGGTGTTCCTCGCGGGGCCGGCCGACGACACGACGCCGTTTTCCCAGTTCCGAGTTTTCCGTGAGCGGTTGGAAGGCGCCAAGGCGCTGCTTTCGCGGGCTGCCTTGTTTGTCGGAAACGACAGCGGTCCTGCTCATATCTCCGCCGCTTTTGGCGTTCGCTCGGTGGTTTTGTTTGGACCCTCCAAACCGGCTATCTGGGGTCCGTGGCGCACGGAGTCGGAAATAATCGTTGCCCCGGAAGGCCTTCAATCCGTGTCGGTCTCGCATGTCGTCGCGGCGCTCGAACGTTTGCGAGTTCTCGAAGAGGCCCACGCGTGAGTTCATCGGCGCAGGGCGGCAGGCCATCGACGAACAGCGAGAACGGCGCTGGCCCAAACAATTTAGATTCAAGCTCTCCCCAGATTCCTCGAAAACGCCCGCTTCGGCCCTCCCGTGATATGGTCCGGTTGCTGCGTTATGCCCGGCCGTACTCCCCTGCCCTGGTCGTTTCCGTTCTGCTCATGGCGGTGGTGGGCATATCGCAGGGCTTGCTCGCGACGCTGATCCGTGTGGTTTTTGATCGCGTGTTGCAACCCGATGCGCCAAACGACCCGGTGGTTCTTTACGAGCTGAAGGGAATAGGCCTGCGCCTTTTGCTCAGCGACTTAGTCCCTTCGTCCGTTCATAACGTCTGGACGATGGCGGCCATCGCTATACTGCTTTGCTTCGCTGCCAAAGGCTTGTGCGATTACGCCGGCAACTACCTGGTGAACTGGGTGGGGTTGAGCGCAGTGGTCGATCTTCGCCAACAAGTCTTCGATTACGTGCTGCGCCAGGATGCCCACTTCTTCGAAGACCAGTCGACCGGCCAGATCATGTCGTCCATCATGAACGACATCGAGAAGATCCAGCTTTCCGTCTCAAGCATGCTGGCCGACTGGCTGCGCCAGATGTTCTCGGCATTCTTCCTGATCCTGGTCATGGTGAACATCAATTGGAAGCTTTCCGTGGTCAGCGTCACGCTGTTGCCGTTCGTGTTGGTTCCCACTATGAAACTGGGGCGCCGTATTCGCCGCACCACGCGCAAAGCGCAGGATATGACCGGGCAACTGAATCAGATCCTGCAAGAAACCATCACGGGCCACCAAGTCGTGAAGAGCTTCGGCGCGGAAGACTTTGAATCGAACCGCTTCCGTGTTGCCTCGAAGAACCTCAAGGCCGGGAATTTGAAATACGTTGCGCAGCAAGCGCTTCCGTCGCCGATCATTGAGTTCTTCGGGGCGGTCACCATTGTTGCCCTGCTCTGGTACGCCCGTCTGCAGATCAAGAGCGCGGATATGACCGCCGGAATGTTTTCCGGCTTCGTCTTTGCCCTCTTGATGTTGTATGAACCAGTAAAGCGCCTCACCGGCATCCACAATATCTTCCAGCAGGGACTTGGCGCTGCCGAGGAAGTATTCCGCTACCTCGACCGCAAACAGAGCGTCGCTGAGAGACCGAATCCGCTGCGCTTTACGAAGTTCGAGAAATCCATCAAGTTCGATAAAGTGTTTTTCAGCTACCCGGCCGCCCCCGACCGCGTGGTTCTCAAGAACATCAACCTGGAAGTGAAAGCCGGGGAAATTGTGGCGCTGGTCGGCCCCAGCGGCTCAGGCAAATCAACGCTCGCCAACCTGGCGCAGCGGATGTACGACGTGACGTCCGGCAGCATACGGATTGACGGCAAAGATATTCGTGACCTGAAACTGACCGCCTTGCGCGACAAGATCGGCATTGTCGCGCAGGACACGTTCCTCTTCGACGACACGGTTTTCAACAATATCGCGTATGGCAGGCCGTTTGCAGACCAGAAGGAAGTCCTGGCGGCTGCGAAGGCTTCGCGTGCCGATGAGTTCATCCGCACCCTTCCAGATGGCTACAACACCCGCATCGGAGAACGAGGCCAGCGGCTCAGCGGAGGACAGCGCCAGCGCATCTCCATCGCACGCGCCCTGTTAAAGGATGCGCCGATCCTAATTCTCGATGAAGCGACATCCCACCTCGACACCGAATCGGAAGTGCTGGTTCAACAAGCGCTCGGTGTGCTGATGGAACGCCGCACGGTCATTGTGATTGCGCACCGACTGTCGACCATTCGTAGCGCGACCAAGATCGCGGTGCTGGATTGCGGCCAAATCACTGAGACGGGAACCCACGAGATTCTCGTAGCAGCGGGTGGCATGTACCAGCGCCTCCACGAACTTCAGCACACCGACAATAACGTGCTTGCCGAGTGAGAAGCGTTCTACCTAATGACTGAAACCTCATCGACCTCCCCGGCTCGCCCCGTCCGCAGCATGACCGGATATGCTCGAGTACGACGCGACACGCCGCTCGGCCAGCTTGCAGTCAGCCTGCGCAGCGTCAACCATCGGGGCCTCGATCTGCACTTCCATACGCACTCCGAGTTCGCTCCGTTCGAGAACGCTATCCGCTCCCTTTTGAAGCAGCACGTCGGGCGGGGCCACGTCGAGGTGCGCGCTTCGCTCAATCGTTCGTCCGGCGCGGTGACGACGGATGAAGCAGCTAACACGTACAACCGCGATCTACTGGTTCGCTACCTGGCGGCTTTTCGCCAGGCCTCTTCCGAATTCGACCTTTCCGCAGAGCCCGACCTCAATGTGGCTTTTCGGATGCCCGGCGTGTTCGATAGCGAGAGCGCCTCCGAATCGCTGGATGGCGCGTTCGAACCAGAAGTTACGGCCGCGTTCACCGCATGTCTCGTGCATTTCAACGCGACCCGCGAACGGGAAGGCCAGCTTCTCCGTGAGCAGATGATGAGCGAAGCGGAGGCGATTCTTTTCCAGGCAGGTCGCATGTGCGAAATCCGCGTGAAAGCTTTGGCCTGGTTTCAGCAACGGTTGGAAGAGCGGCTGCGCGAGTTACTCGCCGGCGCGGGCATCGAGCCGCGGCGCTTGGCTGAAGAAGCGGCCCTTCTTACTGATCGCTCCGACATTCAAGAGGAACTCACGCGCCTCGACATCCATACCCGCGAACTACGCCAGATTCTGGGGCAGGGCGGCGAAGTGGGTAAACGGCTGGACTTTCTCTTGCAAGAGCTGAATCGGGAAACCAACACGATTCTTTCGAAAACCTCCGGTGTGGGCGACGCCGGCCTGACGCTGACCAACCTCGCGCTTGCCACTAAAGCTAATATCGAAAAGATAAGGGAGCAGGCTCTGAATTTGGAATGAGAAGGCGCGAGATTCTTTCGCCCCGCCCTGAATAATCTGATTAGTGACCACTATCTTCATCGTTTCCGCTCCGTCCGGCTCAGGAAAGTCGACGCTTGTTTCGCGGCTGCTGCACCTTGACCAGCGCCTGCGCTTCTCCGTCTCCTACACAACTCGCAAGCCGCGGGGTAATGAGAAGCCGGGCGAAAGCTACGTCTATATCAGCCGGGCCGAGTTTGAGGAGCGTATCGAACACGGCGAATTCCTGGAATATGCCGACGTTTTCGGCAATTATTACGGTACGCACCGGAAAGTGCTGGAGCGCGCCGAGGCCGAAGGCAAGGATCTGGTACTCGACATTGATGTTAAAGGTGCGAGACAATTAATGAAGAAGATTCCGGAAGCGGTTTCGATCTTCATTCTGGCGCCGTCCCGGGACATTTTGGAACAGCGGTTAAGAGCCCGTTCCGAGGATGCTGAGGAAGTGATCGCCCGGCGGCTGCGCGAAGCCGAAGCGGAGATCCGGAATTATCACGAGTACGATTACGTGCTGGTGAATCATCAGGTCGACGAATCGGTGGATTCGCTGGCCTCGATCATCAAGGCGGAACGCGTGCGGCGTATTCGGATGGAAGATTTGATTCGTCCGATTCTGGCGAGCTTCGAACAGAAGCCGCCTTTGTTGTTTTAATGGCCGCCCGCCGGGGTGGCTCCAAGTTGGAACAGCCGCTAGCCGGCTGAGAAGTAGTTCATTCGTTTAGAAAAAGGTAAGAACATGTCAGAACGCCCCAGGCCTAATTCGATGCACTCCCTGCCGGACGATCCGGAAGGCAGCACCTACCGCTTTATCATTGTTGCCGCAAAGCGCGCGCGCCAGCTGCAGAATGGCCAGCGCAGCCTGCTGCCGGCCACGAACAAGAAGCCGACCGTTCTTGGCATGGAAGAAGTGCGCCGCGGCCTCATCGCCTATACCGACGTCACCCGCGACGAAGAGATCGCCGCCAGACTCGCAGCCATCGAATAGACTTTAGTTATGCGCCTTGTGCTGGGAGTGGGCGGCGGCATTGCCGCCTATAAGGCAGCGGAGTTGGTTCGCGCCCTGCAGAACAAGAACCATGCAGTCCAGGTGGTGATGACCCGCAGCGCACAGGAGTTTATCCAGCCGCTCACCTTTGCCGCGCTCAGCGGCCAAAAGGTGATTACCGGTCTCTTCTCCCAGGCTAGCGAAGGCGACGCACTTTCCAGCGCGGTTGAACATATAGCGGTTGCGCGGGATAACCATCTGCTGGTGATCGCCCCCGCCACGGCAGACCTGCTGGCTAAGTTTGCCCACGGTCTGGCCGACGATTTCCTTTCCACGCTCTATCTCGCGTTCACCGGTCAGGTTGTGCTCGCGCCGGCCATGAACGCGGAAATGTGGGACCACCCAGCGACGCAAGAAAACGTCGCCACCTTGCGCTCACGAGGGCACGTTTTCGTCGACCCCGAGGAAGGCTGGCTCGCTTGCGGCACCATCGGCGCGGGACGCCTAGCCGAACCCCACCGGATTGCCGAAACCGTGGATCGCCTGTCCAGAACCAAGCGCGATCTGGAAGGCGAACGCGTACTGATCACGGCCGGCCCTACGCAGGAGCCTCTCGACCCGGTTCGCTTCGTCTCCAATCGCTCCAGCGGGAAAATGGGGTACGCCATCGCGGATGCGGCCGCTGCCCGGGGAGCCCATGTGGTTCTGGTTTCCGGGCCGGTGTCAGTGCCGCCGCCGTTGGGAATCGAAGTGGTTCGCGTACGCACCGCCCAAGAAATGCGCAACGTGGTCATGGAGCATCTCGGCCCCGCCACGATCATCATCAAGGCGGCAGCGGTCGCCGATTATCATCTGGCCAAGGTACCGCAGCACAAGATGAAGAAGACGGCGGCGCGGCTCTTGTTGGAACTCGACCCAACACCGGATATCCTCGCCGAGGTGGGACAGAATAAGGGCGACCGGCTCCTGATCGGGTTTGCTGCGGAGACGGACCATCTGGTTGAAGAGGCGCGCCGCAAAATGCAGACCAAGAACTGCGATATGGTTGTAGCCAATTTCGTGGGCCACGAAGGCACGGGCTTCGAGTCCGATCTCAACGAAGTCACGATGGTCACCCGGGGTGGCGAGACGATCCATGCTGGCCCTGCCGAAAAGTCCGACATTGCCGAACTGATCCTCGACCAGGTTCTGAAGCTGCGCCTCATCTTGCACGCCGTGGCGGAGCCGGCCTAGCCGCCGCGATTCGCTCGTTCAACTGTCGCCAGCATGGACAAGAATCAAATCCGCGAGTATTTGGAGTACTATCAGGACCTCGGCTTCGAGGTAATTTACCGCCGGGCGACGCCCAAAGAGCGGGCCTCGGCCGTAGCACCTGAGGCGGTTACCGCACCGCAGCCTTCGGTCGTCCCTTCGCTCATCTCTTCCCTCACACCAGCGCCTACCCTTATGCGCCCCTTGCCCGGCATCATCATCCCCGGCCTCGCTCCGGAAAACGATTCACTCGCCCAAATTCGAGCCGACATCGGCGACTGCCAGCGCTGCCATCTTTCAAAAGGGCGCAATAAGATCGTTTTCGGCTCCGGAAATGAAACATCAAAGCTGGTCCTTGTGGGCGAGGGACCGGGCGCGGATGAGGATGAACAGGGCTTGCCCTTCGTGGGCCGCGCCGGTCAGCTTCTCACCACCATGATCGATAACACGGCCGCCAAGGAAGGCATTCCCATCCGCCGAGAGGATGTGTACATCTGCAATGTGGTGAAGTGCCGTCCGCCGGAGAACCGTGCGCCGCAGCCCGACGAAATGGAAACCTGCGGCCAGTTCCTTTATCGACAACTCAACGCGATCAAGCCCAAGGCCATCTGCGCGCTCGGCGGAACCGCGATGAAGGCGCTCTTGAACACCAAGGAAGGCATCACCAAAATGCGCGGCAAGTGGCATGCCTGGAACGGGATTCCTCTGATGATCACCTACCATCCTTCGTACTTGTTGCGGCAATACAACCAGACCGCCAAGCGCGAGGCATGGGAAGACTTGAAGACGCTCTTCCACTTCGTTTATGACTAGGCTTCCCGATGGCTAATCGCGGCCTGTTCATTACATTCGAAGGCACCGACGGCAGCGGCAAATCCACCCAGATCGCCATTCTGGTTGAGAAACTGCGCACCGAAGGCTACCCGGTCCTGGAAAACCGCGAACCGGGCGGCACGTCTATCGGCCAGCAAGTGCGGCGGATACTGCTCGACCCCGCCAACCACGACATCGCCCCCATGACCGAGTTGTTGCTGATGTTTGCATCCCGCGCCCAGGCGGCCGCCGAGCGGATTCTCCCGGCGCTGGCTCGTGGTGAGATCGTCGTAAGCGATCGTTTTACGGATTCCTCGCTGGCGTATCAGGGCGAAGGTCGTGGCCTTGGCTTCGATCTGGTGCTGGCCGTGCATCGCCTCGCGATGGGTGAGTTGTACCCCGACCTGACGATTTGCGTTGACCTTGACCTGGAAACAAGCCTGGCCCGTGCGCATGGCCGGAACCGGCAGGCCGGTGCGCAGTCAGAGGCCAGTGAGGCGCGGCTCGACGAGCAGTCGTTCGAGTTTCACTCGCGCGTGAGGGATGCCTACCAGCGCATCGCACTCTACGAACCGCAGCGCTTTCGCCTGATCGACGGCCGGGACGATATCGTTACCGTGTCGCAGCGCATCTGGGCGGAGGTCAGTCCCAAGCTGCCAGCGGCCGGGCGCTAGACGCATCCTCACTCGTCCCGCAGCGCGCGCATGGGGTCCACCATCGAGGCGCGACGCGCCGGTGCGTACGTGGCCAGCAGTGTGATGCACAGCATGGCCACGGCAGTCACGACAAATACGGAGGTGTCGATCGTGTGATTGCCGGGGGCAAAGGGATTGCTCGCGGCAAAGACCGAGTCGACCAAACGGCTCGCCACGATACCGCCAAGCAGGCCTATGCCAACGCCGATCGCCGCCAGCACCAGACCTTGCCGCAGTACCATCCCAAGCACTTGAGTTTTCTCGGCGCCGACAGCCATGCGAATTCCGATCTCTCGCGTGCGGCGCGCGACCGAGAATGCCACCAGTCCGTACAGCCCGACCATCGCCAGGATCACACCGGTTAGACCGAGAACAGCGACCGTTTCAATGATCATATTGGGAACTTGGACGGCTCGCTTGTTGTAGAAATCTTCCATCGTCCAGACGTTGTAAATCGGCTGGTTTGGATCAATATGACGAACCGTTTCACGCAACACCGGCGCGAGGCCGGCAGAGTCAACTCCTGTGTGCGCAACGAGGCTCAACCGCTCGCGCGGATTCTGCGCCAGGGGTAAGTAAAGGAACTCCGTGGGAGGTTCGGCGATCCAGAGAACCTTCGAGGTGCGGGCGACGCCGACGATTTGCAGCAGAGGACCGTTTGCGTTGCCGAGATGGATTCGCCTGCCGACGGGGTCCTGATTCGGCCAGTAGCGCTGGGCAAAGGCATCATTGATGATCGCGACATGGGGTGTAGCAGCCGTATCCGATGTTTGGAAGTTGCGGCCTCGAATCAATGGAATATTCATCGTTCCCAGGTAATGTTCATCAACAGTGCTGGACCAGACGCTGACTGCCTCTTTCCCTGCCGGAAGCTGGAAGCCCTCCGGGACCACCGTCTCGCCATTCTGGTCGGGCGCCATAGGCGTAGCGCTAGCCAGCGTGGCTGAAGTCACGCCAGGCGCCGAGCGGACGTCCTCGATCAAACGCTTGTAGAATTCTTTGCATTGTTCCGGTGTGTAGCGCACCAGGCTGGGGTCGAACCCCATCATGATGAGGTGGTCCGTCCGAAAGCCAGGACCGCCGCCCAGCGTTTCTCGGAAGTTCTTAAAGAGCAGCCCGGACACGATCATCAAAATCAGCGAGACGGCAATCTGGCCGATCACCAGCGAGTTGCGTCCCCACAATCGCTTTCGGCCTGATTGATTGGAGTCTGCCGATTTCAAAGAAGGGACGAGATCGGGCCGCGTACTGCGCAGCGCCGGCGCCAAGCCGAATAGAATCGTGCTGCTGAGTGACACGATCAAGGTGAACAGCAGGAGCCTCGTGTCGAGTTGCGGCGAAATGACGATCGGCAAATCCGTGGGGATCTGAAGCTTCCCGAAGAATTGAACGCCACCGTAGGCTATAACGACACCAACCGCCCCACCCAGGATCGCAATGAGCAGGCTTTCGGTCAGCAACTGCCGAATCAGGTTAGCGCGCCCTGCACCAATGGCGAGCCGGACAGCGATCTCGCGTGCCCGCGCACGCGAACGGCTCAACAGCAGACCAGCTACGTTTGCGCAAGCGACCATGAGCACACAGAACGACAGTGCCAGCAGCATGGCCATCAGGGAGGCGTCCGGCGCGTCCTGCTCAATGCGCGATTCCAATTCTGTCTGAATCGATATTCCTTGATTGCGGTTGGTTGCGGGGTAGGTCTGCTTCAGGACGGCGGCAATCGCGGCCAGATCGCTTTGCGCCTGCACCAGGTTGAGACCGGGCTTCAATCGCCCTCGCACTGTCAGTTCGCGAGCGTCGCGCTTCTCCAGAAAATCGGCCTTACCGACCGCCGGGACCATCGCCAATGGGATGTAAAACGCAGGCCTCCAGTAAACATCCACGCCCGTAAATCGTTCGGGGGCCACGCCCACGATAGTGAACTCTTTTCCATTGAGGCGTATTCTCTGGCCAATGGCGCCCGGATTTGACTCGAACTGCTTCACCCAAAGGTCGTGGCTGAGGACAACCACCGCATCGCGGCCCGGCGCCTGATCTTCATCCGGCCGGAAACTGCGGCCCAGGTCTGGCTGAACGCCGAGTGCTTGAAAGAAGTTGCCGGAGACGAACAACCCAAACTTGACTTGTGGCAGTGCATCCGGCTTCTCACTGAACCCGAACGAGCCATTCATATGCGCAATCAAGCTGTCGAAGCTGCGGTTCTTATCGCGGAAATCGATGTAATCCCGGAACGACAGGCCTTCCCTGGGGTCGCTGGGTGAGGTCATCTGAACGTTTACGACCTGGCTGGGATGCAGGACAGGCAGCGGGCGCAGCAGGATTGCATCCGCCAGGCTGAAAATGGCCGAGTTGGCCCCGATCCCAATCGCCAACGAACACACAGCAATAGCCGTAAACAGCGGATTCTTCCGAAGCATACGGAACGCGTAGCGAAGGTCCTTCAGCATCCAGTCTCCTCAGTGCGAATTCCGAAGCCAAGGCCGGGAGAATCGGAATCAACACCTGGTCGGCGTCACGGCGAACAGGGTGGGGTCGTTAATCCTCGATCAGTCGGGCAACTTGCAAGGTGCTTAGACGCAACCACAGTCCTTGCACTCGGCTTCGGAATTCAGCCTGTTCTTGCTAAGGCAGTCCAGTGCCCGTCCGTTTTCCCTTTGTTTTAGCCAGGTTGCATCACGTGTCTGTCCGTATTCGGACAAAGCCGTTCGCGGACGGCACAATCCGCGCTAAGGGGTTTGCTTCTCGTAAAAGCGGTGTCGGGCTGCCCACCGGCTGGTTCAGGCCACACAATTCTTTTTATCAGCTGGCTATTTTCCCTCGGCCTTGATGTCGGTAATTTCGATGCCGTGGCTGCCCGACTTTTCGAACAGCTTCCCGGTCACGATCACGCGCTGTCCGGCAAACGGCAGAAGTTTGTCGTTCTGGCTGGCGGCCGGCATGGTCCCCGACACCGGCAGGTAGAGATGTCCTTTATCATCCAGGATCGCCAAGGGCGAACCGGCCTTGGCGCAGGCGATGGCGCACTCGCTGCTGATCGGCTTCTTCAAGTCGTGGGTCAGCGCGCAGGAGGAGTCCAGCACCCAGCCCTTGACGGTCGCCGTGCTGCCCTCGGCGGCATTTGCAACAACTGCGAGGCAACACACGACAATGACATTAACAAGCGTACGTTTCATCGATAAAGCTCCTAATTCCTCCGGACTCGGGGTCTTCAGAGGTTCCCTGAGTGTAATCGCGCCTTTATGATGTGCTCCATAGCTTAAACCCACTAGGAAACCTGGGCGAACTCTGAGCAAAAAGGGGAATCTGTAGGAATCCCGGTGGGTGGTCGGAGGAACAAACCCACCGGGCCGGCACATTCAGCTAAGTGGATTGCGCCAAGGTGATTGTTGGATGCGTTTCAGACCGAAACATTCCACACGAAAAAACTCCGGTGGGTACTCGGAGGAAGATGCCCACCGGGTTGGAACACTGGCAGCATTAGAAGGCTTAGCAGTGCGCCAAACTGAAGATCGAGATTGCGTTTCCAGGCGACAGCCGAAACACAAGCTATCTAGAAATTCCCGGTGGGTACTCGGAGGAAGATACCCACCGGGTTGGCGCACCGGCAGCATTATGTGTAATAAACGCAGCGCGCCAAACTAAAGATTGGAGGCCACTTCCAGGTCACTGCCGAAGCGCCCCACAGTCTAAGACGTAGCAGCCTTCGGAGGGTTACAAGGGTGTGAGAAAATTTTCCGTCTCCGGCTAGCTGCGGCCCGGTATCCCATGGCCGCAATGCGGAAGATCGGCGAAGGTGCCCCCAAACCAACGCCAAATGGCACAATGACGGAAGTGCCAGCCTCAGTTTCGATTGAGGGCAACCAAATGAAAACAAACTTTCCTTTTTCCGTTGACATCGTCGCAGGCCTGCAGGTACCACCTCGATGACGCCCGTGCCGAACCCGTTTCGTTGGCAGACGAGAATTCGCTTCATCGACACCGATGCCTCCGGCCGCATTCACTATACATGCATGTTCCGTTACTTTGAGTCAGCGGAGGTCGAGTTCCTGCGCACCCTCGGCCTGTCCTACGAGAGCAGGCTGCCCTACGTGTTCCCTCGCGTACATGTCGAGTGCAACTACATGGCCGCCGTCGTCCACGACGATTTGCTGACATTTGAATTGTCCGTCGGCAAAATCGGCCGGGCCTCCATCAAGTTGGAGTACCACGTCTATAAGGAAGGGTCGATGGTAGCATTTGGCTCGGTCACAATCGTGTGCATGGACAAGCGGACCCAGGTGGCCGCCCACATCCCGGAGGACCTCCGCGCCATGCTCGCGGCCGCACAGAACGCGCAAAGAGCGGTTAGCGAATGAGTGTGCCAGAGGACGGGGGCCCCGCTCAACCCGACGTTCAACCACCGGTGGTTCGCTGGTTCGTCCTTTCTTTTTTCGTTCTTTCTTCCGCGCTCAACTATCTCGATCGCTCGCTGCTCGGCGCGCTGGCGCCTGTGCTGAAAAGCGAATATCATTTCTCGGACCAGGACTACGGCTACCTGGTAGCGCTCTTTTCCCTGACCTACGCTTTGGCTTCGCCTCTTCTGGGCATTCTGATGGACCGCATCGGACTGACGACCGTGGTGAGTCTGGCCGTGGGCGTTTGGTCCCTGGCGGGAATGGCCACCGGCTTTGTGCGGTCCTTTGGCGAACTGCTCTGGTGCCGAGTCGCGCTTGGGATGGGAGAAGCCGGGGGAATCCCGGGCACGGGAAAAGCGTACGGCACCTATCTGCTTCCGAAGGAGCGGGCTCTCGGTGCCGGCGTCGGACAACTGGCCATCAGCGCCGGATCACTCGCCGCGCCGCTGCTTGCTGCCTGGGCGCTCCATCGAGGCCACTGGCAATGGGCCTTTGTCGCAGCGGGGTGCCTCGGTTTTCTGTGGATTGCTGGCTGGTTGGTGACACACCGCGTATTCCCTCCCAAGCATGAGCCAAGCCATGCCGTTCTCGCGGAGGCGCCGGGCGGCGGTCCAGCCAGCGTGCTGCGCGACCCGCGCTACTGGCGCCTTCTGCTGGCGAACTTTCTTTGGATGTCCATTTATCTCCTCTGGCCGGCATGGACCACCCTCTTTCTCACCAGCCGCTATCACCTCACGGCGGAAGTGGCCAACCGGTTTTATGCGTGGATTCCGCCGCTGGGCGCCACGGCCGGCGCGTTGGCCGGGGGATGGGCCTCTATGGTGCTAGTTGCGCGCGGCATGCGTGAAGTCCGCGCGCGGCTTCGGGTGTGCCTCATCGCCGCCGTGCTGGCGCTCGTCACCGCCGTCGTGCCGTTCGCACCAACCCCGGCACTCGCCACGCTGGGTATCGCCCTTAGCTATTGCTTTGTAGCGGCCGGGAGCACCAACCTCTACACGATTCCCGTGGATCTGTATGGCGCCGAACGTTCTGCTTTCGCCGTTTCCGGCTTCGTGGCCGCCTTCGGCGCCACGGGATTCGTCTTCAGTCCGCTGTTTGGGTGGATGGTCCAGCACCTGGGAAGTTATGTACTTCTGTGTGGGGGAGTGGCGCTTCTCCCGCTGACTGCGTATGCAGTGGTGGCGACGATTTCTTGTGTTTCTTCACCTGCTCCTCATAGAACATCTTCGTGAGCCAGATCATGCCCAAAATCTGGGTCCACTCGGAGACGACGTTACCCACCACCTGGCCCCATTTCGAAGTGGCCGACATGTTGGCGAACAAAATGATCCAGCCGATCAGCGTCACGCCGAAGAATGTGGTCAGCGTGTGGTTCTTGATCCAACGGATGACGGGATTTGCATCTTTCGCTTTTCGGTGACGGCAACCCGGCGCGCCGCGTTCATAAAGAATCCTCGTGCAGATGATGGAGGCGACCACACCGCTCCAATCGGCGATCGCGTTGCCGAAGAACGAGCCCCAATGCGTGTCCGGGTCCGCCCGCAGATAGAACAAGATCCAGCTCAACAGGACGACCCCCGCCATAAACGCCAGTGAATGGCGTTGGAAGAAACTTCTCGGCGCTTCCTCACCGGTCTCCGTCGTAATCTCGTGATTCTTTGACATAGGCCTCACTACTCGATGTTCATTCACTTAGCGCGGCCGCGCCGAAACCACCAAACGGCGGCGGCCGCGATCACAACCACCGTAATCAAAGTCAGGTAACGGTGGATCAGCTCAATGACTACCTTCCAATTCTCGCCCAGGTAGTATCCCAGCGCCAGGAATGTTGTCACCCACAGGACCCCCCCCGGGTAAGCATAGGCAGCAAATGTACGGTAACGCAGCTCGGACATGCCGGCCACTAGTGCAGTGAAATGCCGCACGCCCAAGATGAAGTAGCCGAACGTCAGCAACCAGTGGCCTAGGTGATTGAACCAGCGCTTCACCTGCACCAACCGGTCTTCTGTGAAGTGTATGTAGCGGCCGTAGCGATGAACGAAGTCGTGCCCCGCCGTGCGGCCAATGAGATAGCTCAACGAGATGCCGGACAGGCTACCCCCAGCCGCGGACAGCCAGCCGAGCAGCGGATGCAGCTTTCCCTTCGAGATGAGGTAGCCGCAGAACACCAGCAGGGTCTCGTCCGGCACCGGCAAGCCCACAATACCCAACGCCAGGAGCAAGAAAATGGCACCGTAGCCGTATTGAGAAATCCAGTTGAGGATGATGTCCATAGCCGGCGGTTGGGCGCGCCGCTTTTGCAGAATAACAGGAGTAGAGTTGCAGTCAGTTTGGAGCCGCGCACGAGAGGCTTTCGGAGCCGTGACTCGCCAGGAGAGGGGACCCGGACCTAACCGGCATGGTGCTTCTTTTTCTTGCGGTCCCGCTTGGTTTCCGCTTCAACGACTGCGAATTGGAGCTTGCGCTCCACGGGATCGGCTCGATCGAGCAGTACCCGAACCGCATCGCCGATCGAGTACGTCTTGCGTGTGCGGTCGCCCACAATCTTACGAACGTTTTCCTGAAAGTGGAACCGGTCTCCCTGCAGCGTATCCAGCGGAACCAGCCCTTCTACAAATAGGTTCTCCAGTTCCACGAAGAAGCCGAACTTGGTGATGCTGATGATCAGCGCGTTGAACTCCTCGCCGACGCGGTCTTGCATGAACTTGACCTTCTTCCATTCGACCAGTTCTCGTTCCGCGTCGGCAGCCCGGCGTTCGGTGAAGGAGCAGTCTTCGCCGATCTCGCGTAGCGCCGTCTCCTCCAGCAGGCCGTGTTGGTGATCGAGGTAGTTCGTCAGGATACGATGGACAACCAAGTCCGGGTAGCGGCGAATCGGCGATGTGAAGTGCGTGTAGCTGGGCGCGGCCAAGGCGAAGTGTCCGGTATTGACGTTGCTATAACGCGCCTGCTTCAGAGACCGGAGCATCAGGTAGCTGAGAATGCGTTCCTCCGGTTTCCCGGCAATCCGGGCGATCAGCTTTTGATAGTTTCGCGAGGAGATGGTGAAGTTTTCGTTCGGCAGCACGACGTCGCGCCGCGTTTTGCTTCCATCCCGATGGCGCTTCACCACCGCAAACCGCTTCACCGGCAACGCCCCAACACCCAATGAATATCCGAAATGCGAGGCGAGTTCCTCAAACTCGCTGACCCGTTTCGGATCCGGCATTTCGTGAATTCGATACAGGCTGGGAACAGCGGCCTGCTCCAAATGCGACGCCACCGCCTCGTTCGCCGCCAGCATGAACTCTTCGATCAGCCGGTGGGCTATGTTCCGCTCCGCGCACGTCACCCCCGTCATCTGTCCCGCAATATCCAGATCGATGTTCGCTTCCGGCATGTCAAAATCAATCGAACCGCGCTTAGACCTCTTGCGGTTGAGGATCAGCGCCAGCTCTCGCATCAGTTCGAAACGATCAACCAGTTTCCGGTGGCGCTCGCGCACGCCGGGATCCCCTTCGAGCAGGCGGAACACATCAGTGTAGGTCATCCGCTCGGCGCTTCGAATCACGCCGCGAGTTAACTCCTGGGCGACCACATCGCCTTGGCGGTCGATCTCGAGCAGCGCTGAGAGAACCAAGCGCTCCACGCCCGGCCGCAACGAGCAGATGTCCGTGGATAGCTCAACCGGCAGCATGGGAACAGCGCGGTCCGGAAAATAGACGCTGGTTCCTCGCAGAATGGCTTCGGTATCGATCGCCGACCCCGGGCGCACGTAATGGCTAACGTCGGCGATGTGCACTTGCAGAGCGAAGTTGCCGTTGCCCAGCCGCTCCACCCACACGGCGTCGTCAAAGTCCCGGGCTGTTTCTCCATCAATCGTCACAATGTCCAGGTCCCGGAAGTCGCGACGCCGCGCCAGTTCGTCCGGGCTTACGGTTCCGTCAACCGCTCGGGCTTCCCGCAATACCTCATCGGGAAATTCGTGCGGCAAGTGATGCTTGCGGATGACGATCTCGACATCCACACCGAAGTCGTCAGGGAAACCGAGCACTTCGATAACGCGGCCCACCCCGTACTCGCCTTCTCCGGGAAATTCCAGCACTTCGACGTTCACCACCATGCCGTCGAGATCTTCCACGCTCTTTACTTCGGCCACTGCGACGCCCACCCGGTCGCGATTGGGCTGCCGCGCAGGAATCTCCATGCCCTCCGGAATAACCAACCACTGCTGGATCCGGTCGTCGGAAGGGATCACGAAGTTGCCACGCTTCTTGATGCGAAACTCGCCCACCACAGTCGTATGGGCGCGCTTCAGAATGCGCACCAGTTCCCCATCCGCCCGCCCCTCGCGGCCCACACGCGAGACATGCACCAGGATGCGGTCGCCGTGCATTGCCTTCTCCGCTTCCTTCGGAGGCAGAAAGACATCGCCCTCAACACCTTCCACTCGCTGATCGGGAATCAAGAACCCGTATCCGTCGCGATGTTGGGACAGCCGCCCGGTCATGTACTCGGGGCTGCTGCCGATCGCGACGAAGTGGCCGGATCGAAGCTCAATGAGATAACCCTTGTCCGACAGCCGCTCCAATGCGGTCTCGAGTTCTCCGCGTTCCTCGCCGTGGGCGCGGAACTCCTTGACGAGTTGTTTGTAAGTGGCCCGCCCATGCGGCAGCGCGCGGATGTGTTCCAGGACCGTCGCCTCAGTGACATGCTTTGGCACAAACAGATTCTCTCACCTCCACGTAACACCCCGGCTGATCCATGAGCTCCATCATGCCGCCGCAACCGAGACGGATATGCTGAGTGGCATGGAACTGAAGACCATCCGGCTGGCCATCCCCGAGGACGGCAACATCATCCTGGGACAGAGCCATTTCATCAAGACGGTGGAAGATATCTACGAAGCCATCGTGAACACGTCCGCTCACATCAAGTTCGGCATCGCTTTCAATGAAGCCTCCGGTGACTGCCTCACGCGGTTCGACGGCAACGATGAGTCGCTCAAAGACAATGCCGTGGCAAACGCTACCGCCATCGGTGCCGGCCACGTCTTTGTAGTTGCGCTTCGCGACGGCTTCCCGATTAACGTCCTGCCCCGGATTCTTCAGGTTCCCGAAGTCGTCAACATCTTCTGCGCCACCGCCAATCCGGTGGAAGTCATCGTTGCCGAGACCGAGCAGGGGCGCGGCGTTCTGGGCGTGATCGATGGCAACCGCCCGCAGGGTGTTGAGACCGAAGCGCACGTCGCGGCGCGGATCGGCTTGCTTCAGCGCTTCGGCTATAAACGCTAAACCTGTCAGGGGAGGGCAGCTTCGTTTAGAATATGGAGACCAAGGGGAATCATGAGCCAGGAAACCGTGTGGCAGAAGATCAAAGAGATCGGCATTATCCCGACAGTCCGCACCCTGGATCCGAAGAAGGGCGCACTGGCGGCACAGGCGATCCTGGCTGGCGGAATTCCCATCGTCGAAGTGTCCCTCTGTGCTCCCGGTTCCATCCACACTCTCGAAGCAGTACTGAAAGGCGTTAGCAGTCATATGATCGTCGGCGCCGGGAGCGTCCTCGTCCCGGAGAGGTTGCGGCAAGCCGCAGAACTGGGAGCGCAGTTTATCGTCACGCCAGGGCTCGGCCTCGAGATGCTGGAACTGGCCCGCAAGCTCGACGTGCTCATCTTGCCGGGCGGCTTAACGCCCACCGAGGTGCAGACGGCTTACACCCACGGTGCACGCATTGTGAAGGTGTTTCCGTGCGACTTTGTGGGAGGTCCGCACCACGTAAAGGCGTTGCGCATGGAGTATCCGGAGGTGGAGTTCGTAGCATCGGGCGGCATTCATTTCGAAACCTGTTCAGAGTATTTCCATGTCGGCGCGGCCGCTATCGGCGTGGGCGCCGCGATTGCCGACTCCCGGTCGATTGAGAAAGGCCTGCACAAACTTTTCACAGAGCGTTCGCGGCGGTTTGTGGAAACCGTGAAGGCTGCCCAGGACCGTTGGGCGCTCTCCCAAACGAAATAGGTTAGGGGAAAGGCAATGGATAAGCCCCCGGCCGCAGTCCTCTATCTGGCAATCGTATTCGTGCTGCTCGTCATTCCGCGGGCGCTCCAGCGGTTCCGCTTGCCGGCCCCATTAACCTGTTTTGCCTTTGGCATCGTCGTCGCCATTTTCCTGAAAGACCTGGTCCACGATGGCGTGGTTGAAGCCATGGCGACGCTTGGTATCGCATCCCTCTTTCTGTTTGCCGGCCTGGAGGTGGATCTCTCCGATATCAGCAAGAATGCCCTGCGGTTGAGCGGGCACCTGGCGGTTCGGTCGCTGGTTCTGGGCGGCTTTGCCTGGCTGGCCATGCGCTATTTTCATTTGGACTGGCAATCGGCCGCTCTGGTTTCGCTGGCCTTATTTACACCCTCCGCGGGCTTTATCCTGGATTCGCTACCCCATTCCGGCCTCTCGGAAAGCGAACAATCGGAAGTGACGTTGAATGCCATCGCGGGAGAGATTCTTGCGCTCGTCCTGCTCTTCTTCGTCTCGCAAGCCGGATCGACGCAAGCCCTACTGGTGTCTGGCGGCGCGCTGATTCTTCTCATCGCCCTCACGCCGTTTGTCTTTCTGCTGCTGGGCCGATTCGTGGTTCCCTACGCGCCCGGGTCGGAATTCTCGCTTCTCTTGATGGTTGGGCTCATCTGCGCCGTCATCACCAAAGCGTTGGGAGTCTATTACCTGGTCGGCGCATTCGTCGCGGGCTTGGTGGCCGGCTCGCTCCGCGAGCGTATGGCCTCGCTGGCGTCAAAAGGAAATCTACACGCCATCCGCCTGTTCGCATCCTTCTTCATCCCGTTCTATTTCTTCCACGGCGGACTCGGCGTTCCGGCGGGCGCGCTGGTTCTCGAGTCGCTTCTGTACGGATTTGCCATGGCGGTTATTGCGTTGCCTTTGCGTATGCTCAGTGTCTGGCTGCAGGCGCGCTTTCTTGTGGGCCGGGAATTCAAAGGCAGTTTTCGGGTAGCTGTTGCCCTGACCCCGACCCTGATTTTCACTCTGGTAATCGCCGGTATCCTGCGGGAGAAGTTCGCCTTGAGTGACTCACTCTATGGCGGATTGCTGGTTTACGCCGCCATTTCGACCATCCTGCCTTCGCTCGTGTTGCCCGGATTCGTGGAGTCCTCCGCCTTTAAGCCGGGCAAAACAGCGGAACCGCTGCTGACGCCGGCAGGTCCGGACTCCGGCGTGGCCGCCTAGCCCGCACTCACTTTTCAACGAACGTCATCACCAGACCACCACTGACGATCAGCGCTCCGCCCATCCAGATGGCTCGTGTGGGCGCCTGTCCAAAAACGAGCCACGAGAGAAGTTGCGCTGTAACGAAGAAAAAGACGACATACAGGCCCAACAATTTGCCGAAATCCCATGGCGGTGCGTTCACCAGCAGTCCGTAACCAAATAGAACAATGGCGCCTGCTGCAAACACCCCAATACGATCGGCAAACTGGTACTGGCCCTTCAGCGCCGACCGAACCAGAGCGTCGCCCCCCGCTTCGAGCAGGGAGGCCAGGAACAGAATCAAAACTGCTGTGGTTCGAGACATGTAGAAATTGATTCTCGCAGACGAGGCTGTCAAAAGCGGGATGGTTTGGCGAATAAAAGACGAATATGATACGTTATTCCCGTGACCTGGTGCGAAGTCGTCTTCTCCGGATCAGACGGGCAAGAACACAAACAACTGGTGGAAGCCACCAGCCTCTATGACGCCGCTTCGCAGGCGCTCGATCAAGTCGGCAAGCTCTGGTGGTTCGATCCTCACTCGCCTCTGGGTGTGCGAGTCCTCGAACGCGCCAAGGAATACAAGCTCACTCCTCGCCAGGTACACTCGTGGACGCAGCGCAGGCGAGGTGGCAGAGGGTCGAAAGCGTGAGACCAGTGCGGCAAACGAAACAAAAGCCCGGCGCGGTTCCGAGGCCTCTTAGACTCAGCGATCTGAAGCTTGAACTGAACCGGGCGGCCGACCCGGAACGAGCACGCAACCTCGCCTGGTTCTTCAAGACCGGCCCCGGCCAGTACGGTGAGGGTGATCGGTTTCTCGGCATTACAGTGCCGGCACACCGTAAGATTGCGCGCCGCTACCGGCACCTGCCGCTCGACGACGTAAGCAAGTTGCTCGCCTCCCCAATTCACGAACACCGCTTCACAGCCCTGACCATCCTGGTGGCCAAGTACGAGGCTGGCGACGATCCGACACGCATCGCCGTGTTCGACTTCTATTTGGCAAACACCAAACTCGTCAACAACTGGGATCTGGTGGATACCTCGGGTCCTTACATCGTGGGCGAGCACTTGCTGAAACGCTCCCGCAAGGTTCTTTACCGACTGGCCAAATCGCGCAACCTTTGGGAACGCCGGATCGCCATGGTCTCGACGCTGGCCTTCATCCGTCGGGGCGACATCGCCGATGTGTTCGCCGTGGCCAAGCTGCTGCTTCAGGACGAGCACGATCTGATGCACAAGGCCACGGGCTGGATGTTACGTGAAGCGGGCAAGCGCTCGTTACCCGATCTACTGGCCTTTCTTGCCGAGCACTACGCAGCACTTCCGCGAACCGTTCTACGCTACGCCATTGAGCGGCTGCCGGAAGAACAGCGCCAGCGCGCCTTGCGTGGGCAGTTTTAAACGGCGGCCGTTCCATACTGGGGATTGCTAGCCATGTATCGTTGGCCGTCCAACCGCCCCAGGAGAGTCAATCAGTAGCATGCTTGATCCGGGTCCGCTGCCTCGCAACCGGAGGGTTCTGACGCGCCGTGAACTGCTGGCACTCACCGCCGTGCCATTTCTCCCTTCGCTCGGCGGAGCGCAGGGCGTTGCATCTCGCGGTGTACAGGCGGTTCCGCGCGGGAAGCCATCCGGCATTCCGTTCCTGGCGAAGTTCACCGACGTTGCGGCCCAGGCAGGCTTGACGGAGCCGACCATTTACGGGGCAACTGACAAGAAGGATTACATCATTGAGACGGTGGGCTGCGGCGTCGCCTTCGTTGACTACGACAACGACGGCTGGCTCGACATCTTCGTCTTGTGTGGGACCCGGCTCGATAATCCGCCGCCCGGCGCCACCAATCGACTCTACAAGAACAACCGCAACGGAACTTTCACCGACGTGACCAAGGCCGCCGGCCTGACGAAGACGGGATGGGCTTCCAGCGTTACCGTCGGCGATTACAACAACGACGGCTTGGAGGATCTCTTCATCACCTACTACGGCCAGAACGTCCTGTACCGCAACAACGGGAATGGCACGTTCACGGACGTGACAGCGCAGGCAGGTTTGCTCCGCACTGGCCGCCCCGACTGGGGATCGGGCTGCACTTTCATCGACTACAATCGCGACGGCTATCTCGACCTGTTTGTCGCCAATTACGTGGACATCGTCCTCGGCGAATTGCCGAAGCCCGGCGAGAACGCCAGCTGCAACTGGAAGGGCATTCCGGTAAACTGCGGGCCCCGCGGCCTCAAGACCCCGGTCAATCGTCTTTATCGCAACAACGGCGACGGCACCTTCACGGATGTCAGCGAGTCCTCGGGCATTGCCAAAGCCACCGGCACCTACTCCATGACCTCGGTCGCGGCCGACTTCGATAACGACGGCTGGACCGACCTCTATGTCGCATGCGATTCGACGCCCAGCCTCTTCTTTCGCAATCAGCACGACGGCACATTCAAGGAAGAGGGCCTGGAACGCGGCATGGCGCTGAGCGAAGACGGTATGGAGCAGGCCGGTATGGGCCTTGGCATCGGCGATGTTGACCTCGATGGCAACCTCGACGTCTTCAAGACGCACTTCTCCGATGACACGGCCGTTCTCTACCGCAACGATGGCAAGGGAGTCTTCACCGACGTCACACTGCGCGCCGGCATCGGCGTCGAGACTCGCTACATAAGCTGGGGCACCGGTATCGCCGATCTCGATAACGACGGGCTGCCGGACATCTTTGTCGTAACCGGCTCGGTGTATCCGGAAGTTGAAAAGTTGCTGCCGCTCTATCCGCTCAAGACGCCGCGGCTGGTGTTCCGCAATTTGGGTAACGGAAAATTTGAGGAGTTGATTGAAGAGGCGGGCTCCGGCGTCGCCGCTCCGCACTGTGGCCGGGGCTGCGCGTTTGGCGACTTCGATAACGATGGCGACATCGATATGGTCATCATCAACTTGAACGAGCCGCCGTCGCTCTTACGCAACGATCTCTCTGGCGACCGGCACTGGCTCAAAGTCTTGCTGGTAGGGACCAAGTCAAATCGCAGCGCCATCGGCTCGCGCGTCATCGCACACTATGGCGACAAGCTGCAGGCGCAAGCCGTCATGGCGCAGTCGAGCTTTTATTCAGTCAACGACCGCCGGCTCCACTTCGGCCTTGGGACCGACGGCACAGCCGACCTCGAAGTGCATTGGACAAACGGCGCCATTGAGAAACTCGCCGCCGTGAAGTCCAATCAGTTGGTCGTTATCCAGGAAGGCAAAGGCATCATCAAAAACGAGCCTTGGCCGAGACCGACGACGCCGCGCTAGGCCACTCGCGACAGCACATCGGGGACCAATATCAGTAAGTGGCTTGGGTTAACCATCTCATGCTACGAGAATATCCGCAATGTACTACAGCGCCGTGCTTTCTACTTGATATACCGCCAGAAGACGGACGGGGTTTCAAGCACTTGGCGGTTGACAACGCTTACATGCGAGGGCCGTTTGTACAGGCTTCCGAAGTGCATTGTAAGAGGGCAAGAGCAACCGGAAATCAAAGTAAGATTCGAACCGGAAGCCGGTCAAAAGGAGACCTAAAATGAAAAACGTACTGAATTATATCGGGGTGTCTGCGGCGGCTTTGTTCCTGTTCGGAGCTCAATCGATGCAGGCCCAAGAAGCAGCCAAGGCCAACATCCCCTTCTCGTTCCATAGCAAGCTGGCCAGTTATGAGAGCGGGGCCTATACTGTGGAAACCCAACATGGTAACAACATGCCGCTGGTTCTGGTCAACGACGACACACGAAACGCGAGCTTTGTTCCAGTGGTCAGTTCACTCGAGTCCACCGCCAAGACCCAAGCGCGCGGGCCAGTGATGATCTTCAAGTGCGGCCAAGGCACTTGCTTCTTGAGTGAGGTCTGGACTGCCTCCAAAGGCTACTCGATCTCTCATCCGGTAGTGCTTGAGGAAGAGGCGTCGACAACTCGTATCGTTGCTCTCGTCCGAGCAGCCCGCTAATCAGTAACCACTGAAAGACGGTTAGTGCGTAACCAAGAAGCGGGCCTGCCCTCTAAAGACAGGCCCGCTTCTTGTTGCGCAGTCATGCTACGGCCGCTCCAGCCGGGCGAGCCGGTGAACGCTTTCATCAACGCCGGCCTTGACGTCGACAGCCGTATAGAGATTCTCCGCTTCCTCCCAAAGCCGTCTCGCCTCTTCGGCATCGCCCGC
The DNA here is from genome assembly GCA_963771305.1 of uncultured Acidobacteriaceae bacterium. Lineage (GTDB taxonomy): Bacteria > Acidobacteriota > Terriglobia > Bryobacterales > Bryobacteraceae > CAJCIT01. The sequence goes on along the minus strand of CAVYTS010000026.1, from coordinate 317,056 downwards.
GTCGCCCTTGAGGAGCGCAAGGCCTCGAATCGCATTCGCCAGGTCGAGCGGCGGCGTCTTCTCATTGCTCCGATAGATGGAGAGAGCTTCTTGGTAGCAGGGCTCGGCCAGATCGAGACGTCCTTCGTTTCGGTGGATGTCGCCAACATGGCGGACTGTGTGCGCGAGTCGCAGTACATCACTTTCTGCGCGGTAGACGCCGGCCGCTTCCTCATAGTTCCGCAGCGCAGCTTGGTTATGACCCAGATCCCGCTCAATCTGGCCAAGCCGTGTTAACGCGTTGGTCAAATCAAAGGTCGCGCCCGCTTCGCGACGGCGATCCACGGCTTCGACCAGATATCGTCTTGCGTCGGCGAGCCGGTTTTCTCGGCGCGCAAGAAGGGCCAGCGCCAGCAGTTCGTCGGGACCGTCGGGCATGTCGCCCGCTAGGTTATCACCGGAATGGCACGCTGGTGACTATCACTTCGACGCCAGTGGAAAATCCCCGGTGCTGTCTTTATCGATGAAGGTGAAAATGACCATGTCGCCCACACCATCGATGTGGTGATAGAGCCACTCCTCGTACGGCGAGTGGATTCTGCCGTTGGCTACCGGATGTGACTCGATTTCGTCGGGCGGCCTGTACTTGATGTAGATGCGGCCTCGATCGGTTTCCCACCCCGGTTTGCTGCCGGCATAGTGATCGTTCACGTAGGCGATGCGCCGATAGTGTTCTTCTTTGTAGGCGTTCTTGGCTGAGCCCGGAGTGGGATTGCGGCGCTCCCAAAACTGCTCCACGAAATGCCGACGCTCTGCATCGGTCTGCAGGCGTTCGAACGCAGTTCTTTCTTCCGGTGTGATGATATAGACCACATCCTCGTTGAGCCATTTTTGCCAGACGGTTTCTGCCGGGGCCTTCGTCCCTTGGGGGCTGGCCTCGTTTTCCGGGTTCGGTTTGGCTTGCCAGGCGGCCAGGGTGAGCGAGGCGCTGGCGATCAGGACAAGCGCGGCGAGCGCGGGTGCCCAGATCCCGCTCGGGCCCTTGGGATAGAGCAGGCGTCGGACGCGTTTCATAAGACTTCCTCCTGTGGCGGCCAGTGCCGGCTCGCGGTTCGGCCAGAGTTGTTCCAACCGATTCTGTTCGAGGGCAATGAGTGCAAGAGCATAGTTGTGCGCATCGCTGCGCAAAGCCACCACGATGTCATCGCAGCAATTCTCCCGTTCGGTGCGGATCACTCGCGAGATCCACCACACGGCGGGGTGATAAAACAGCAGACCTTCTATGATCCTTTGGCAAACGTTCAGCAGATAGTCAGCGCGGCGGACATGCGCGAGTTCATGCAACAGGATGGCTTCCACCTGTTCGGGCGGCAGGCCCGCCAGAAAGCCGACTGGCACGAGGATCACGGGGCGCAGATGCCCAAGAATCATTGGTGTATCGGTCAGCAGCGACTCCAGCAGAACTACCGGCCGCGAGACCTTCATCTCCGCGGCGAGCCGGCCGGTCACGACCTGCCAGGATGCGGGAGTCGAACACACGCCGCGACGCTGTAATCGGCTCGATGCGAACCAACCCGCCGAGTAGCGCAGATAGAAGAAGCAGACTCCAGCCATCCACAACGGCGCCAGCCATGGCACGACTACGGAGACGATAGCGTCCCAGGCCGGCCTGCTATCGCCCGCGTTAGTGGGACCTGGATATCTCCAGGCCGGGAGCGGCAACGCGCCCCGAGTTCCCGCCCCGCCGTGAGCACTGGGCAGCAGATGGATAAGCGTCGCGGCAAATGCCGCCAGCATCAGCAGTAAAGCGCCGCAGCCGGAGGCATAGCGGATACGAGGTGACCGTACCGCGGCCAGTACCACACCGAGCGCCGCCGCGATGAGGACGCCTTCCCATAGCGACTGGAACAGCGTCCACCCCAGCGCCTCGGCAAGCGGTGTCTTCACCCACAAATCGAGCAGTCTCATTTCGCCCCCTTTGCATAGCCGTCCAACAATTTGCGCAGCTCGGCGAGTTCTGCCTTGGTGGTCTTCTTGGCTGAGAGAGCACCGATCAGCAGAGCCTTCGCGGAACCGCTGAATGCCCGGTCCAGCAGATGGCCGGCCAGTTGTTGTTGGGTAAATTCTCGCGGCTGGGCGGGTTTGTAGACGTGGGCGCGTTGTTCTTCGTCGCGAAGTAGCAGTCCTTTATCCGCCATAATCTGCATGAACTTCAAGATGGTGCTGTATTGTGCTGTCCGGCGCTGGCTGATCACTTCATAGACCTGGCGCACGGTGGTGGGTCCTGTTGTCCAAAGAACAGTCAGGATTTCGAGTTCCGCGTCGGTCGGTCTGGGCAGTTCGGATGGCATCTAGTAAGATCTTACTAGTAACGACTTCCTATGTCAAGAGCGGATCGCATCCGAGGTTGTCGTAGACTGCAAGGGTAAATGAACATTACTGCGGCGAGACGCGGCGTCTGGGTGGTCGCGATCGCACTCGTTTCGACGATCAGTTGCGCTTTCCTCGCGCTATTCGTCGTACAGGGCAACGTTAGAGGCGATGTAGGCAGAACGATCGCCGCCGCCATCGTCTACATGGTGCCGCTGTTGGCGCTGCAGGCCGCCACTGAGAAAACGCTGCGGCGTTGGGCGGATACCTCCCAGTTTCCCGTCGATTGGATCGTCTATGGCGGAGCGAAACTTGTGATAGGCCTGGCCTCCGCCGCGGTCGGCAGTGCCCTGGCATTATTGCTCGGGATTGTGAGCAGATGGCAGGATCTATACCTACCGAACCGCATGGTGGTTGTGGTGTCGGTGATCGCCGCGTGCCTCGTTCGGCTGTATGGCACCACGCGCAGCCGCCTCGAGGAGCGCAATCGCCAGCTCGAAGCAAAAGTGGAAGCCGAAGGCCGCACGCTGCGAATGCACGAGCAGGACTTCGAGAGGGCTCGCGAAATTCAAGAAGCGTTGATGCCGAAACAGCTGCCGCAGATTCGCGGATGCCGGCTTTCGGCAGTATGCCAACCTGCCCGTAGCGTCGGCGGAGATTACTATGACGCCATCCCGGTTGGGAATTCCTCCGTCGCAATTGCGATTGGCGATGTTTCTGGCAAAGGGATGGCCGCGGCGCTGCTCATGTCGAACTTACAGGCGATCGTGCGAGCTTTTGCTCCCACGGGAACCGCACCCGAAGAGCTGTGCACCAAGGCCAACAGCCTCATCGCCGGCAATGTCGCTTCCGGGAAGTACATCACGTTCTTCTATGCGGTGGTGGACACCGCGCGCATGCGCCTCGACTATTGCAGTGCAGGCCACAATCCTCCCATGCTGTTACGCCGCGGCGGCGCGCTGGAGACGCTTGCCGAGGGGGGCCCGGTGCTGGGAGTATTTCCGGCTGCACACTTTGTGGGCGGCACAACGGAGCTTCGGGCGGGCGACTGCCTGGTGCTCTTTACGGACGGAATCACGGAAGCAATGAATGCCAAAGACGAGGAGTTCGGCGAGGAGCGCCTGATGGAACTGCTCCGTCACACAGCCGGCAGTGCCGACGAGTACCGTGAACGAATCATGTCGGCCGTGACTGAATTCTCATCCGGCAATTTCCACGATGATGCCACCGTGCTGGTTTTGACAGTGAACTGATTGGGATGTGCCTCGGCAGTCGAACCCCTGAGACCACGAAAACAGGCCATAATTGAATAGACATTTCTGGGAGGCGCCTTGGACTGCCGGGCTTTAAGTTTCGGTGTTGCGTTGCTTGCGCCCTTGTGCGCCCTCGGGCAGGTAGTGCCCCCCGGTCCAGTGACAACTGGCAGCACGGAGAGGCCGGTAATCTTCACTGGGAAAGTGACGCTCGAGGACGGGTCTGCTCCCGCATCCGCCGTCAATATACAGAAGGTCTGCGGTGGCCAGACAAGTTTCGTGGCGCAGACGGATGCCGCCGGTCACTTCAGCTTTAAGGTTGGCAACGGAGGGCTGGGAACAGGTACTGCGGATGCAGGAGAAGGCTCCGGTCAGGCGCCCGACCTCATGAAGCCCTGGGGAAGCGCTAGCCAGTATTCGATGCCGATCACAAGTGGGCTCAGAAATTGCATGCTGGAAGCAGTCCTGCCCGGTTTTCAATCGGAACGAGTCAATCTGGCTCTGAAGAGCACCATGGACGATACGCGCCTCGGCACGATCATTCTGCATCCGGTATCCCGGGCCGGTGCACTGACCGTGAGTACGACAACCCTGCAGGCCCCGCCCAACGCCAAGAAGGCCTTCGAAAAGGGACTAACTGCTGCCAAGGCGCAGAAATGGGATGCTGCACTACACGAGTTCGAAACGGCTGTGAAGATTTACCCTCGTTTCGCCGTGGCTTGGTATGAAATCGGTGTCGTGAGGCAGAATGAGAACGATCCCGCCGGGGCGCACGATGCGTGGAAGACAGCCTTCGACCAAGATCCGATGTATCTGAAGCCGTTAGAAGGTCTCACCGTCCTGGCCGACCGGCAGGAGAATTGGGCCGAGGCCGAAAAGTATTCACGCGCCTGGATCCAACTCGATGCGGACGATTTTCCAGGCGCATTCCTGTTCAACGCGATCGCGTGCGCCAGGCTGAACAGGATGGCGGAGGCGGAACGCTCGGCGCGCGCCGGCCTGGCGATCGACAAGGAGCACCGTGTGCCGCGGCTCAGCTACGTGCTTGGCCTCATTCTATTGCAAAAGCCCGATCTCGACGAGTCGGCCAAGTATTTCCGGGCCTACCTGGAGTTGGCGCCCAACGCAAGAGATGCCGGCGCCGTCCGCCAGCAACTCGCCAAACTGGATCAAGCGGGCAACTCCCTGGCACGGCCCTAAGACTCGAATCTCGCGACTACGACATCAGCGGCGTTTTCGACGGCGCTGCGGCGGTTCGCCGAGCTTTTTACTTCGCTTGTCGATTATGCTGCAAAGTATAGGCGCGCATTCGAAACTGAGGCCGCCTCGCGAATCATTATGAGCAACCGTGTCGTGATCTTTGGAAGTGGTGGCCAGCTCGGCGTCGAGCTGTGCCGGGTCTTTGAAGGACGCGGCTGGTCTGTCAAGCGGTTCGACCGGCAGATGTTGGATATCACCAACGCACAAGCCGTGGAAGCGGGTCTGGCCCGAGCCGATCCGCAGTTGGTGATTAACTCCGCCGCCTACAATCAGGTGGACGTCGCCGAAAGTGAACCCCTTGCTGCTTTTCAAGCCAACGCGTTGGCTGTTCGGAACATCGCCATGGCCTGCCGGCAGGTGGATGCCCAGTTGGTGCACTTCTCCACTGACTATGTCTTTGACGGCACCAAAGGTTCTTCTTACATCGAGACAGATCCTACCCACCCACTGGGGGCCTATGCAGTCTCGAAATTGGGGGGCGAGTTGTACGCGCAGGCGTATTTGGATAATCCGCTGGTCGTTCGAACCTCTGGTGTATTTGGACCCGGTGGGCTGTTTACGCCGCGCGGCAATTTCGTGGAGCTGATGCTTCGCCTTGCGAAAAACGGCGGTCCGATCCGGGTGGTGGAGGATCACGTCGCGTCGCCCGCGTATGCGCCGGTAGTCGCCGAGCGCACTGCCGACCTGGTGGAGAAGGGGCTCGGCGGCGTATTTCACGTGGGCGGAGGTGAAGCCATTTCCTGGTATGAGTACGCGCGCCTGATCTTTTCTCTGGCCGGCGTGAAGCCCGAATTGAAGCCGACCAACGAACGTGAATACCGCACTGCCGCGCGGCGTCCTAAATTCTCCGCGCTCTCGAACTCGAAGCTGGAAGCCGCTGGTGTCAAGCCCATGCCGCCTTTTCGGGAAGCTGTAAAGGCTTATCTCGAAGCACGTGAGAAAGCTACTGCGCACCGTTCTTAGTCGCGTAGTAACCCTTGCGAGCCTGCACCACCAGATCCGGTTGCTTCACTTTGATTTCGATCTTTCGATACGATCCGTCGCGCGCCGTGTTGGAGGGCGTGTAGCCCAGCGTGTACTGATTCCGCAACTCTTCTTGCAGCTCCTTGAAGACATCCTGGAGCGTATGCTTGCGGTCCACTGTGAAAACGTGCCCGCCGGTTTCGCTTGACATCTTCTTCAGATCGCCCTCGCCGCCGCCGCCAAATCCGATCCCAGCACGGCTGTAGAAGTACGTATCCACGTAGTAGAAGCTGTAGATGATGGTGTCCGCCTTCTGCGCCTGCTCGACTGCATTTTTCACCGTGTAGTAGCTGCCCTGATCTTCTCCGTCGGTGATGAGCACCAGTGCCTTGCGCCCCACTTCGCCGCGCAGTTTCTCGGTTGCCGCCAGGTAGACCGCATCGAACAGCAGTGTACCCTTGGGCTTTCCAATGCCCGGCACCGCGCCAGGGTTCATGATCGGGCCTCCACCATCCGCATGCAGGTCTTTGAGACCTGCCATTAACAGCCTCGGCGAGTTCGTATAATCCTGCAACAGATCAGTGCTTTTGCCGAAGGAAATCAAAAACGCTTCGTCTTTCGGGCGGATGACGCTCGCAAAAAAAGAGGATGCTGCACTGCGCTCAATGTCAATCAGGTTCTCCTGGCTGGCGCTGATGTCGATGAGCAAGCCGAGGGTCAGCGGAATATCCGTCTCGCGGGAGAAGCGCTGGATCTCCTGCTTCTTCCCGTCTTCGTACAGCTCGAAGTCCTCTTTGGCGAGGTTGGGAATCAACTGGCCTTTCTTCGTGCGCACGGAGAACAGGATGTTGACCAGATCGACATCCACGCGGATCACGCTCTGGTCATCGGGTGGTGGTGGATTCTGCTGGGGGGATTGAGAAGTTTGAGCGCGGGCGGCCCCGAACCAAGCCGACATCCCAACGCCAACCGGGAAACAGGCCAAGGCGGCCAGAGTCACATTCCGAAACACTCGTCCTACCATTGTTTAATAGCTTATCGCTCCCCGCCATGCGCCGCTGGAGTCCGGTCGCCGGGAACTTCCGTTACTACTCTTGACGGGTGCCGAGGCATGCCTGTTTCAAAAGAGCTCTGGGGATGACCAGCGTCGGTTTGGCCTGGGAAAGCAGTATACTACATAGCATGCTTGTCCTGCGTTTCGCGCTCGTCTGTCTGGCTTTCACCGGTTCGCTCTCCGCACAGATTGCGACCTCGCAGTACGACAACGCCCGCACCGGCGCCAATCTCAACGAGAAGGTCCTGACGCCCAAGAATGTGAACGCGAATGAGTTTGGAAAGCTCTTCGCGTTCTCCGTGGATGGGGACGTCTATGCCCAACCACTCTTCCTGCCGCACGTCTCCATCCCCGGCCAAGCGAACACGACGTTATCTTCGTGGCCACAGAACGTGACAGCGTTTACGCGTTCGACGCGGGTGGAAAGCCTGCGACTGCATTGTGGAAAGTGAGCTTCGCCGACAGCGGCCGCCGAATATCGCCAGTGCCCGCTGAAAGCGTTGACTGCCCTTTCATCAGCCCGGAGGTTGGAATCACTAGCACTCCGGTGATTGACCCACAGAGCGGCACTGTGTACGTGTTGGTGCGCACAGCGGAGATCGACGGGAATGGCACGCGCCGATTCTGGCAGCGGCTCCACGCCCTGAACGTGGTCACCGGTGAGGAGAAATTCGGCGCCCCGGTCGTCATTAGTGCAGCCGTGAAGAATCCAGCGTTTTTTGGTCTCCTTTCCGGAACGGTCGAGTTTGGTGCGCTGGGTGAAAACCCGCGGGCCTCGTCGACGCTGGCAAACGGCAAGGTCTACTTGACATGGGCCTCGTCATGCGATGTAGGCCCTTATCACGGCTGGATCATGGCATACGATGCGCGCTCGCTGAAGCAAGTTGGCGTCCTCAACACCTCACCGGATGCGTCGCAGAGTGGCATTTGGCAGAGCGACACTGGCCCGGCGGTTGATGATTCCGGAAACCTGTTTGTCTCGACTGGCAACGGCAAATTCGACGCAATCTCGGGAGGGCATGACTATGGCGACACGCTTCTCAAGGTCGCTACCGGCGCTAATGGGCTGAGCGTAGCAGATTATTTCACACCGTCCGAGCAAGCTGAGTTGAGTGCCAGTTGAGTGCAGCCGACGACGATCTGGGTTCAGGCGGACCGCTGCTCATTCCGGAACAGCCGGGTTCACGCGCTCATCTCGCAGTCGTAGGGGGAAAGGGAGCGGTCATCTATGTCGTGAATGGCGACCACATGGGGAAGTTTATGCCCGGCGCCAACCCGCACGCGGTGCAAACCATCAAGGTCGGAGGTGACATTAAGGGAGCGCCAGCGTACTGGAACGGCCATCTCTTCTACTTCCCCAGCAACGATGTTCTGAAAGACTTCGCGCTGCAGAACGGGCGCTTATCAAACGAGCCGGTTGCCCGCGGAAAAAGCACCATTGTGGACCCGGGAGCGACGCCCTCCATCTCGGCGAATGGCGCGGAGAATGGAATCGTCTGGGTGCTCGAAACGAAAGGCTGGCGCGATACTGACCGCCCGGCCACGTTGACCGCCTACGAAGCCCGGAACGTTGCCAACGAACTCTACAACAGCGAACAGAACGCAGCCCGGGACCGCGCCGGAATTGCACGCCGCTTCGTTATTCCGGTCGTCGCCAACGGACGGGTCTATGTTGCGACCAGTGGCGAAGTGGATGTGTACGGCTTGCTTTCACCAGCCCCGAAAAGTCCCAAACGCGGCCCGAAAGCGCGGGGCAAGTGACGTTCAATCTCTGATGCGGAAGCTCGATATCCGATAAGCGTCAAGGCTCGCGGCACTGCTAGACTCCAACAGGGTCCCAAGTCGATGCCGATTCGCTGCCTTGTTCTTGCCCTCTGCCTGGGGCTATTCGACGCGCCTGAATGGCCCGCGGCAGAGCAGGCGCCCGTACGACTCTCGTTCAGACCGATGCCGTGGTTACTGATGGCAAGGGCCGCCAGGTGACCGGCATGTAACCGGAAGACTTCGAGGTTCTCCTGGATGGCAAGCCGCAACTGATTTCCAACTTCTCCTACATTCAGTTGGATTCACCCTTCGTAAATGAGCCGGCTCTCTCCCTAAGCGCCTCGGGGTTGACGGGTGCCGGAGGCGCGCCGGTTTCGGTTATTCGACCAAAGGACGTTCGGCGCAGCGTGGTCCTGGTAGTGGACGACTTGAATCTATCTTTCGAGAGCATGGCTACCGTACGTCGAGCCCTCAAGAACGTCGTTGAGAACCAGATGCAGCCAGGCGACCTAGTCGCGGTCTGGGAGACCGGCCGCGTGAACACAGTCTTTCAGCAGTTTACCCCCGATAAGCGAGCGCTACTAACGGCCATCAACAGCCTGCAATATAATTCCATCGCTCGCGGCGCTCTGGACATGTCGCCGCCCGGGCTGCAATCAGCAGGCGGAGGACCGGATCGCGCGCGCGGCCCATTTGGTTCCGGTAGAAATGGAGACGCAGGATGGCTCCCTAGCGAAGAGCGAGCCTTCCTCCGCTCGAATCTGACGGCCGGCGCGCTCACCACAATCGACGAGCTTCTGGATCAGCTGCGCCAGTTCGGGGGCCCAAAGCACTGGTGCTCTTTAGCGACGGCCTGGATCTCTTCCCCAACCCGAATAGGCTGCTCATCTCCATCGACTACCGCGGTTTGCAGAACGCGTTCCGCCACCTGATCGACAAAGCGAACCGGTCCGGAACCGTGATGTATACCGTGGACGCGCAAGGACTGGTGGCTGCCGGGGGCGGGGCGAATGAGCGCCTCGGCTCTGCCCTAGCGCTCTCACAGGCCGGGCTGATTCAGCTCGCCGAGAGTACGGGCGGCCTTCCGATGGTGAATGGCAACGACTTCGACACGGCGCTAGAGCACATTGAGGAAGATCAGAAAGGGTACTACTTGATCGGATTCAAGGCGCCAGCGGGTATCAACGCCCAAAGCCTGCCGACGGTGGACTACCATTCCATTCGGGTTCGCTTGAAACGGGCTGGGCTGCATGTACGCTCGCGCACTGGCTTCTGGGGCGAGACGGACGAGGCCTCAAAACCGCAATACACCTCGGCGCAACGGCAGATGCGCCAGGCGTTGTTCTCGCTGTTCAATCAAACTGCCCTGCACGTTCGGCTGTCGGCTTTTTATTCCCGCAACCGAAACGGTGAGCCATTGGTTCGTAACATGCTGTACATCGACCCACGCGAAGTCAAGTTCGTTATCGGCGCGGATGGTCACAGCAGAGCTTTCTTGGACATCATGATCCTCGCTGAGAGTGCATCCACCGACGAACCGATGGAACTGAGCCGCCGTATTGAGGTGGATGCAGCTCCCGACAAGCTTCAGAAGCTCGACCCAGGATCCTATCAAGTGAGGGCTTCGGTGCGCGATGCCAATTCGACCGCCATTGGCAGCGCCGGCGAGTATGTCCCCATTCCAAACCTCAAACAACAGCATCTCGCCCTCACCACGCTGCGACTTGACGAAAGCGATGCACGCGCGGACGAGCAGTTTCGCGATCCGGCTAGCGTTCTGCGGCAGTTCCGGCACGGCACAAAGTTGTCTCTCATATTCCTCATCGAAACGGATCAGCCTGACAAGCTTCCTGAGAACTTCGACGCATCGATTGAGTTGTTTTCCGGCGATCAGTCTGTTCTCAAAAGCCCCGTGACTGTGACTCCCGTTCCCCACCAGAGCCTTCTGTTCGCGCGTGCGGAGCTGACCCTGGCCGGCGAGCTGAAGACCGGGCAATACTACCTGGTGGCTTGCGTCACGCAGCACTCCGGAAAGCGCGTGCTCAAAGCGACCGGCTGGACCGATTTTCAGGTGGTGCCCTAGCAGACCGGGCCCCCAGGGGAAGCCCCTGACCGGGTTGTGTCAATTCCTGGGCCGCAAAGCACCGGCGGTGTTAAGCGACGCCCTGGATTCCATTTACCGGGCAGGCTCGTAATTACTGTAAAGCTGTTATACTGGGGTCGTAGCTTTTACCGATCGGGGCACGGACCTTTGATCCTCCTTACACTGGAGTACCCTGCTTGAAGCGCGCCGGATCTGACGACTCCCTTCGCTGTTCCTTCTGTCACAAAAGCCAAGACGTTGTTGGCAAGCTAATATCCTCTCCCAGTGATTACCCCCGCGCGTATATCTGCGACGAGTGCATCGCTGTCTGCAATTCGATTATTGAGGACGATCGGCATGAACAGAGCTACGGCACGCCAGGGAAACTTCCCCGCCCGCTCGAGCTTAAGGAATACCTTGATCAATACGTAATTGGTCAGGAAGGCACCAAGAAGAAGCTCGCCGTTGCCGTCTACAACCACTACAAGCGCATTCAGATGAATAAGCAACGTGGCAGCGAGGTGGAGCTCTCCAAATCCAATATCCTGCTGATCGGCCCTACCGGCACCGGTAAAACATTGCTGGCACAGACTTTAGCGCGTATTCTGGATGTTCCGTTCGCGATTGTGGATGCCACGACCCTCACCGAAGCCGGCTACGTGGGCGAGGATGTCGAGAACATCATCTTGCGACTGCTGCAGAATGCCGATTGGGACGTCCAGCGCTGCCAGACCGGCATTATTTACATCGACGAAATCGATAAGATCGGCAGAAAAGACGAAAACCCCTCGATTACTCGCGACGTTTCGGGCGAGGGTGTGCAGCAGGCTTTATTGAAGATCCTGGAAGGAACGGTCGCGAACGTCCCCCCGCAAGGCGGCCGCAAGCACCCTCATCAGGAGTTCACGCCGGTTGATACGACCAACATTCTGTTCATCTGCGGAGGCGCCTTCGTCGGACTCGAGAAAGTGATTGCCCGTCGAATAGGAACGAAGTCAATCGGGTTTGTCCCGCCGGACGACGCCAAGGCGGATGCAGCACGCCGCTCGCCGACCGCAGTGCGCCGCGATGTGGATCTGTTGGCCCAAGTCCAGCCCGTCGACCTGATCAAGTACGGTTTTATCCCCGAGTTCATCGGGCGCATGCCGGTGACGGCGGTCCTGGAAGACCTCTCCAAGGATGCACTGGTCCAGATTCTTACCAAGCCTAAGAACGCTATTATTCGGCAGTATCAGAAGTTGTTCGAATTTGAGAATGTTAGACTGAAATTTAGTGAAGACGCTCTGGAGGCGGTTGCCCTTCTGGCCATGGAGCGAAAAGTCGGCGCGCGCGGCCTGCGGATGATCCTTGAAGATCTGATGCTCGACCTCATGTACTATCTCCCCACCTTCAAGAAGGTAAAGGAATTCGTCGTAACCAAGGAGATGGTAATGTCACAGAAGATCAACATGGCTGTACTTGAAAAAGCCGGCTGATCCGCTCTGTCGATCAGGTCCTCGGAGTGCCTCTGACTGACGCGCTTTCGACGCTTACAAATTCCCAAGACTTCACGCTCCCCTGACTCCTCTAATGTTTGGAGCTGACCTTTTCTACAAATCGCAGCGTTCGGCACTCCGCGCCGGGCTCATAGCCTGGAACTGGAGGTCCGCGGCAAATCCGCGGACCGTCGCAGCAAGACTTCACAGAATCTCCGTATCTTTAACTGGTGATATTCCATGGTGACAAGTAAAGACAAGTCCGATACAAAACGTTTGCCCATGATGCCCATTCGGGACGTCGTCATATTCCCTTACATGATGACCCCGTTTGTGGTCGGGCGCGATTCCAGCGTGCGGGCACTCGAAGAGGCGCTGGCTGGCGAAAAGAAGATCTTTCTTGCTACCCAACACGACGCTTCCATCGACGAGCCCCGGCCTGATGAGATCTACTCCGTAGGTACGGTGGCCAACATTGTCCAGAGCCTGAAGCTGCCGGATGGCAACATCAAGGTCCTGGTCGAAGGTGTTGAGCGCGGAAAAATCATCTCCGTGAGCGAGGAAGAGGGCTATTTCCGCGCAGTCGTCAAAACCACCAGCTTCAAGGTGGAGCAGGGGGGCCAGCTCGAGGCACTGATTAGCCGCGTCACGAATCTTTTTGAGCAATACGTCAAGCTCAGCCAGAATCTGAACTATGAGACCATGATCGCCGCCATCCGTGTGGACGATCCGGGCAAGCTGGCGGATACTGTCGGCGCGAACCTCCAGCTCACGATTGAGGAAAAGCAGGAGCTGCTGGAAATTTTCGATCCCATCGACCGCCTCAACCGCGTCGCGGAAATGCTGGACATCGAGATCGAAAAGCTCAACGTCGACCGCACCATCCAGGGCCGCGTGAAACGCCAGATGGAGCGCGCGCAAAAAGAGTATTACCTCAACGAAAAGATCAAGGCCATTCAGAAGGAATTGGGCCGCGGTGAGAAAAGCGAATTCGATGAACTGAAGAAGAAAATCGATGCCGCGGGCATGACTAAGGACGCGCATGAGAAGGCCATCTCCGAGCTGAAGCGGCTGGAAGGCATGCCGCCTATGTCCGCCGAATCCACCGTCTCGCGCAACTACCTTGAGTGGCTGCTAGCTGTCCCTTGGAAGAAGAAGACCAAGGAGATCCGCGACCTCAAATTTGCCCGGCAGGTCCTGGAGTCCGATCACTACGGTCTTGAGAAGATCAAGGAGCGTATCCTCGAATTTCTGGCCGTCCGCCGCCTGGTCCAGAATCCCAAGGGTTCCATCTTGTGCTTCGTGGGACCTCCTGGCGTCGGCAAGACCTCGCTCGGAATGTCCGTCGCCAAGGCCACCGGCCGTAAGTTCGTCCGGCTCTCGCTGGGGGGCGTTCGTGACGAGGCGGAAGTTCGCGGTCATCGCCGCACCTACATCGGGGCGCTACCCGGCCAAATCATCCAGATGATGAAAAAGGCCGGCACCCGCAACCCGGTCTTCATGCTCGACGAAATCGACAAAATGTCGATGGATTTCCGGGGCGACCCGTCGGCTGCGCTGCTTGAAGTTCTCGATCCGGAACAGAACTTTATGTTCCAGGACCACTACCTGGACGTTGAGTACGATCTGAGCCAGGTCTTTTTCATCGCGACCTCCAACGTGCTCCACACCATTCCGCCGGCACTGCAGGATCGCATGGAAGTAATCCGGCTCTCCGGCTACACCGAGCTAGAAAAACTCGAAATCGCCAAGCGCTTCCTGGTTGCAAAACAGCTCAAGGAAACGGGGATCCCCGAAGGGCAGCTTACGTTCACGGACGCTGGTCTTCAAACCCTGATCCAGTCCTACACCCGCGAGGCGGGCGTTCGGAATCTCGAACGCGAGGTCGGTAATGTTTGTCGCAAGATCGCCCGCCGCGTCGTGGATGCGCAGCCCGCCACCGAGGAGCACGTAGCACTCGATGCACCGGAAGTGATCGATGACCCGGATTCGCCGGCCGAAGTGGCCGCCAAAGCTGAAGCCGCTCCAGCCAAGAAGAGCCGTAAGAAGGCCATCAAAGAAGAGCCTGCCCTGGTTGCGATCGACAAGGTCGTGGTCACTCCGGAAGTCGTGACAGAGCTGCTCGGCGCCGCACGTTTTCGCGACCTGGATGTCGACAAGCACAACGAAGTCGGCGCCACCACGGGCCTCGCGTGGACCGAGGTGGGTGGATCCATTCTGACCACCGAAGTCGCTGTCATGGAAGGCCGCGGCAAGATGACCACCACCGGAAAGCTCGGGGACGTCATGCAGGAATCGGCCCACGCGGCCATGAGCTATATCCGCTCACGCGCCCAATCGCTGGGTCTGCAGAGAGACTTCTATCGCCACCTGGACATCCACGTTCACGTTCCGGAAGGTGCGATACCAAAGGATGGGCCGTCCGCCGGCATCACGATCGCGACCAGTATCTGCAGCGCGTTGACCGGCATCCCGGTTCGGGGCGATATCGCCATGACTGGCGAAATCACCGTTCGCGGTAAAGTCTTACCTATCGGCGGTCTGAAGGAGAAACTCCTCGCCGCCCACCGGCACAATATCTTCGAAGTTCTTCTTCCGAAGGACAACGAAAAGGACCTCGCCGACATCCCTGAAAACATCCGAAAGGACATGAAATTGCTTACTGTTTCATCGATGGACGAGGTTTTGAAATTGGCTCTCGAACGCGAAATCGTCGCCTTGCCGTTGAGCCCTGCACCTACGGCCGCGGAGCTAACAGCTCGGTTAGCTGAAGAGAATGTGACCCATTAGGGTTATTAGGAATTTGTCATCGCCGGGAAAAAGTTTTTGGTGGAGACCGCTGTATTCGCGCCGAGCCTGATTATCAGCGCCGCCGATCCGCCAGCAGTTCCCGTCGGAGTCGACCCCGCAGCAGAGCTTTAGTGAGATTGCGTTTCTCGGTAGAAGTAATGTCGGCAAGTCGAGTCTCTTGAACCGGCTTGTTCGCAAGCCTGGATTGGCGTTTACTAGCTCTAAGCCAGGCTGCACGCAGTTCATCAACTTCTACCAGATCGAACAAGATTTGCGGTTCGTGGACCTCCCGGGATATGGATACGCGAAGGTGCCGCTCGACAAGAAAGACGAGTGGAAGAAGTTAATTGAGGCCTATCTGCTGAACCGAAACAGCTTGGCTCTCTCTTTCATATTGATTGACGCCCGCCGAGGGTGTATGGAAAAGGACCTGGAACTCAAAGCCTGGCTAGAGTTCCATAACCGTCGATATCAGGTAATTGTTACCAAAATCGACAAGCTGAAAAGCAATAACCAACTAAATACCGGCATGGCCGCGATCCGGAAGCAGTTACCGGATCATGAGCCGCTGCCGTTCTCGGCCTTCGATGGCCGGGGAGTGAGGGAAATTTGGCAAGTCATCTCGAAGATCAAGAACCAGTAGTAAACCCCGCGGCGGCCACCGAAGGCCAGCCCCACGAAAAATCCCCAGACGCGGAAAACCCTGAAGCCCCGCCGGCCGAAGCAAAACCGTCTTCCAAGCCGGAGGGAAAATCCGCTGACGGAGCCGAACCGAAATCGGAAAAACCCACTGCCGCTAAGCTAAAGGCCGCAGCCAGCGAGTCCCGGCAGTCTGAGACCAAGGCGCCTGAAATAAAGGTTCCCGAAGCGAAAGTGCAACGGAGAGGCGGCAAAACAGCCCTCCAAGGCCCCGGTCGAAAGCAAGCCCGCTATTACGCCTCAAGCCGAGGAGCGGCCGCCGGCTCAACCGCCGCAGGGCGAGCGGCGCGGCCGCCACTCGATCGGCAACACCGGCCAGCAGAATCAGAAGAACGGCGCTGCCACGCTCGACCTGGTTGAACTCAAGGATATGAGTATTCAGAACCTGAACCAGACCGCCAAGGATCTGGGCGTAGCCGGCGCAGCCGGACTGCGCAAGCAGGAACTCATCTTCAAGATTCTCCAGACCCAGGCTGAGAAAAGCGGTCTGATCTTCTCCGAGGGCGTGCTCGAATGCCTCCCCGACGGCTTTGGCTTTCTGCGCGCGCCGGAGTATAACTATCTGCCTGGCCCCGACGACGTCTATGTCTCGCCTTCGCAGATTCGCCGCTTCGACCTCCGCACGGGCGACACCGTCTCCGGCCAGATCCGCCCGCCCAAGGAAGGTGAGCGCTATTTCGCCCTCATCAAGGTGGATGCGATCAACTTCGAACCACCGGAGGAATCGCGAAACAAGATCTTCTTCGACAACCTGACTCCGCTCTATCCCGATGAACGGTTCAAGCTCGAGACTGCCAAGGACAATTTCTCGGGCCGGGTCATGGATCTGCTCACGCCCATTGGAAAGGGCCAGCGCGGCCTGATCGTCGCTCCGCCTCGCACCGGTAAGACGATGTTGTTGCAGAGCATCGCGAATTCCATCACCACCAATCATCCCGAAGCCAACCTCATCGTCCTGCTCATCGACGAGCGTCCTGAGGAAGTCACCGACATGCAGCGCTCGGTGCGCGGCGAAGTCATCAGCTCCACCTTCGATGAGCCAGCCTCGCGCCACGTCCAGGTTGCCGAAATGGTGATCGAAAAGGCGAAACGGCTGGTCGAGCACAAGCGCGACGTCGTCATCCTGCTTGATTCCATCACCCGATTGGCTCGCGCCTACAACACCGTTGTGCCGCCCTCCGGCAAGGTTCTTTCCGGCGGTGTGGATTCCAACGCCCTCCAGCGCCCGAAGCGCTTCTTCGGCGCCGCTCGCAACATTGAAGAGGGCGGCTCGCTCACCATCGTCGCCACCGCGCTGGTCGATACCGGCAGCCGCATGGACGACGTGATCTTCGAAGAATTCAAGGGTACCGGCAACATGGAAATCCACCTCGATCGCAAACTGGTCGACAAGCGCGTTTTCCCGGCCATTGACATCAACAAGAGCGGCACGCGTAAGGAAGAGCTCCTCATGCCGCGCGAAGAACTCAACCGCGTCTGGATTCTCCGCAAGGTCCTCAATCCGCTTTCGCCCGTGGAATCCATGGAACTCCTGCTCGACAAGCTCGGCAAGACTCGCAGCAATGCTGAGTTCCTGGCCGCGATGAGCGGCTAACCCGCGCGACAGCTGTACAAAAAGACAAAGGGCGATGTCGTCATGGCGGCGCCCTTTGCTCTAAGTTCTGAGAGAAGTTCGTGTGTCCAGAAATCCGCGTTGAAATTCTTCAGCGCAGGAACACTACTTCCCTGCCCCACACGCAAAACTCGCCGCGTCGTTCGTATTGCCTGCGCCCTTGTACTTGGCAACCTCCGGGTAGGGGCACAAGGGCCGCGTCATTTCAACCGCGTTCGATGGATCCCCTTCCTTCAGCTTCGTCGCAATGATCTTGCTTGGAGCGACTCCCGTTTCTACCCACTTCTCTAATGACAGGTAGACGCTGTCTTTCGGACCCTTGCCTGGGATGACGCTGAACTGGCCGAAGAGGCTCGGCCCGGGACCACCGATACAGTGCTGCATTCCGGGAACCATGTACAGGCGAACGAACTGATTTCGATCGCCGGGCCCGACTTTATTGCCGACGCTTTGGAAATAGTCGATCGTGTTTTCAGGCGCAATAGCCGCATCGCTCCAGCCGTGATAAATGATCAGTTTGCCGCCACGCTTCTTGAAGGGTGTAAGATCCGGATCGTTGGAATTGAGCGCGCTGGCCATCTTCTCGTCCGCTGCGCGAAGTGACATGTCAATGCTAGCTGTTTTATAGCTCCACGCCGGGTCGTTGAAAACCATGTAGCGGAAGAAGCCGTTCACGTAATGGCTTCCTTCGCTATCGCCGGGTTCGCTACCGGTAATCCACCCCTTTCCATCCTCCGTCGCCTTCCTCGCCGCCGGGCGCGTAGCCGGGAAAAATCTGCGCGCCAGTGGAAGTTCGGCCGCCCTCATACAATTTTCTCAGCGAAACTACTTGCGCCCCGGTTAAACATCGGTCCGTTTCGGCTCCCTTACACGCCAGCGTGGCCGGATCAAATCGGCACAAGGAGGGTTGACTGACGATGCCATCTTTGACACCGTCCTGCGCGTCGCATGCAGCCAGCACGGCCGCACTGATCGCCGGAATCTTGGCGGCGGGAATGTAGCCTCCGGGCGTCCCTAATAATGTCTTGGATACATCGACGCCGGAACTCAGCAGATGTGTCCAGTAGTTGGCAGGCGCTCCGGCCAGAATGCCGTCGTAATCGTTCGGAAAGCGCTGGGCTTCCATCAACGCCTCACGGCCTCCGTCGGAGCAACCGACAAAATACGATCGCCCCGGAGCCTGGCTGTAATAGGCCTTAGCGATTTCCTTCCCTTTCTCAGTCATCTCATGAATGCCACGATATCCGAAATCGGCAATCTTCTCGGGACGCTTGAGCGCCCAGGCGGCGTCGGTCGCATCGCCTTCATGACCTGTATCGGTGCCCGCTGTGGCATAACCCGCCGAGAGTGCGCCCGCCATCCCGCCGTATGGTATTGAACCGGCGAAGCCGCCGTTGCCTTCTCCTTGGAACTTGTGATTCCAACCCGCAAGTGGCATCCACACTTCAACCTTGATATTGGAATCGGCTGTCGGCGTTAGCGTCGCTAGGACGCGGCAGAACGCCGGCAATTTGCTGTAGCGCTCGGCCGCCTCCTTGCTGACCTTCGGGTCGGGGGAGATGAACGCTCCCGCTTGGACCGTTTTCGCGCTCGTGATCGTCATTCCCGGCAGTTTCACGCTGCTCAAACTCTCGCACGAGGCGGCTTCGGCTGGCGCTTGGCAAATCCCCAGCACAACGGCAAAAAGTAGTACACAAAAGGCTGTTCTTGGATGCACGATCCTTAGGTTCTCATAGCAGATCCAAATGGACAATCAGATCGGTCCGCTATCGTGGAGTAGGCAGTTATCACCGCTGCCACTTGGATTTCATGGGCCGCATCCGCATCCTCTCCGACAGTGTCGCCAACAAAATCGCCGCCGGAGAAGTGGTTGAGCGCCCGGCCTCCGTCGTCAAAGAGCTTCTTGAAAACTCGCTTGACGCCGGGGCGACCGAACTCCGCATCGATACCGAAAACGCCGGCCGCCGCCTCATCCGCATCCAGGACAACGGTTACGGCATGCTACGCGACGATGCCATGCTCGCGTTCGAACGGCATGCCACCAGCAAGCTCAGCGACGTAAAGGATTTGCTTGCCATAGCCACGCTCGGTTTCCGCGGTGAGGCCCTGCCATCCATCGCGTCCGTGTCTCGCTTGCTCCTGGAAACGCGTTCCGCCGACGAACAAACCGGGACTGCGGTCGAGCTTGCCGGCGGCAAGCTCCTCCGATGCGATGAAATTGCTCACCCGCTTGGCACGACCATCGCCGTTCGCGATCTCTTCTACAACGTTCCCGCGCGCAAGAAGTTTTTGCGTTCCGATCAGACCGAACTTGCTCACATCGGTTCGCTCGTCACGCACTATAGCCTGGCTCACTTCGATAAGCGCTTAGAGTTGTATCACGAAGGCCGGGAACTCCTGAACGTCACCCCGGTGGCCGGGATCCGCGACCGCGCCTACCAGGTCTTCGGCTCGGCGATTATGGAGGACCTGATCGATCTCGGTCTGCGCACCAAAGATCTGCGCCTTCCACCGCCCTACGTTCCTCCGCACACCCGGCCCACTCACGTCCAGGCAGCGGACGCACCACCACCGGAGCCTGACACCGCCCACTACGCTTTGCGCGGCCTGGTGTCGGGCCCTCAAGTGCAGAAGTTGAACCGCAACTCCATTTTCTTATTCGTCAACGGCCGCTTGATCCGAGACAAGCTCATCCTGCACGCTCTGACCGCCGCATACCACAACCTCATGCCACCCGGCTGTTTCCCGTTCGCCCTGATCTTCCTCGAATGCGATCCGGGCGAAGTGGATGCTAATGTTCACCCGGCCAAGACCGAAGTGCGCTTCCGCCACGGTTCGCTGGTCCACGATTTTGTGCGTGACACCGTCCGGGAGGTTCTGATTGCGAGCCGCCCGGTTTCGAGCGTGCCGGTTATGCCCAAGTCTCCGCTACCTGAGTTGACCCCTCAGCCATCCTCGGCTCCTTGGGGCGCCCCTCATCGCTTTGAGTTTCCGGACCGCCCTATCCAGCAAGGCGCCGTCCTGCCCTTCTCTGAATTCAGCCGAGCCCTCCTCGCGACGGACGGAGAGGCTCAGCCCCTTCCGTCGCTTGCCGCCACCGGTCCTGTTGTAGACTCAGTCGGTGAATTACCCGAATTGAGCCTTTCCAGCGGCGCTTTCCGGACGACCCCTTGGAGCTCGACACCTCAATCTTTCGGCGACAAACCTCCTGCTGCTTTCGAGCCGAGCCGAACGGGCCGGGTTCCCGACACGCATGGCGCACTCAGCCAACTTCCGGCCCAATGGGACCATGTCGATAGCTATACCCAGCTGCCGGAGTTGAGGCCGCTTGGTCAGCTGCATGAGAGTTTCATCGTGGCCGCCGGCCGCGATGGTTTGTGGATTATCGACCAGCACGTGGCGCACGAACGGATCTTGTTTGAACAAGTACTGCGCCAGCGCGCGGCCGGTCGCCCGGAGATTCAACAGCTTCTGATGCCCCTTGTGCTGAAGCTGACCCCTGGCCAGGAGTTTGAGTATGCCAGGATTGCCGACGAATTGAATGCCTGCGGCTTTGAGACCGAGCCGTTCGGGCAGCGCACCATCGCGGTGAAGGCAGCGCCCGCAGGCGTGGGGGCATCCGACATTGAAAAAGTGATATTTGAGATTCTGGAGATCGCGGAATCGGAACTGCGCAGTGCGTCGCTCGATGACATCCGGCGTAGTGTGTCGGCAACCATCGCCTGCCGCGCCGCAATCAAGATCAACACCCGTCTGGAGTCAAGTAAGATCGAGTGGCTGTTACGTTCTTTAGCCGCTTGTGAATACCCGATGAGTTGCCCTCATGGACGGCCAATCGCTTTGCGCTACGGCACCCTAGACATATTAAGAAGCTTCCACCGCATCTGAACCAATCCAGCGGTGAGTAAAGAAGTGTAAAGTGCCTAGGCTTGTTTCATTTGCCGTTCGACAATTCGTGCGGCGCGTTGGCTGATTAGATCGGCTACCTTACTCAACAAGCCCGGCAAATCCTCAGGCTTGATCAACACCGGCCGCTTACGGTTGGTTGGGCCGTTCTGATAAGTCGTAACCAGCGCCGTCGCAGGCTTATAATCCATCAACCGGGCATGACGCAGCACCTTGAGACCGGCATCAGGCGATTCCATTTGCAGGTCGCTCAATACTAATGCGTATTGCGACTCGTCCAGCTTGCCAACCGCCTCGGCGGCTGATGCGGCTGAGTCGACAAAGTAGCCACCCGCCTCTAATACGGTCTTGAGAGTAAGGCGCGATGCAAGGTCACCATCCACCAGCAAAACCCTTGCCAGCTCACGTTCCCTGCCAGGTGGCTTTTTGGACTGTAGGAGCATCCGGTGTTTCCGCTTACAGTGTAAACGAAAAGCCACATTTTGCTACCACAATCTTCATTCCAATTCGCCAAGGAACAGCGGCTTGCCAGCCTTCTCTATCATCGGAATTAACTGAGAAAAGACGACTTAGCTCTGATTGAAGACACGGTCGAAGACGCTATCGACGTATCGCAACTGACGGGTGAGGGAGAAGCTCGCATCGAGTTGCTCGGAGTCTAAGTACTCGGTGACGCGCGGCTCATTGGCAATAGCTGCCCGGAAATCACCCTCCTCTTCCCAGGCTTTCATCGCGTGGCTTTGCACCAGGCGGTAGGCATCCTCGCGCAGCATTCCAGCAGCCGCCAGATCCAGCAAGAGCTGTCCGGAGAAGATCAGCCCGCGGGTCAGGTCGAAGTTCCGCTTCATCCGCGCTTCGTTCACTTGTAATCCCGAAACCAGCCAGCTGGTCTTATTCAACAGGTAATCAATCAGGATCGTGGAATCAGGCAGTATGATGCGTTCCACCGAGGAGTGCGATATGTCTCGTTCGTGCCACAAAGGCACATTTTCGAAGGCTGCCTGGGCATTCGCCCGCACCACCCGCGCCAGCCCGCTGATCTGCTCGCATGTGACCGGGTTCCGCTTATGAGGCATCGCGGAGCTGCCTTTTTGACCGGCCGAGAAAGGCTCTTCTGCCTCCCGTACTTCGGTCCGCTGGAGGTGCCGGATCTCAAGCGCAATCTTGTCCAAACTACTCGCAATCCCTGCCAGCACGGCCACGTAGTTGGCATGCAGGTCGCGTGACAGGACTTGTGATGTAACAGGCGCCGCCCTCAAGCCCAATCGCGCGCAGATCTTCGCTTCCGCCTCAGGCCCGATGTGGGCGAAAGTGCCCACCGCGCCGGAGATCTTCCCCACCCGCATTTCCTCAGCAGCTGCCGCAAAACGGACTTTATGGCGGCGGAATTCGTCATACCAGATCGCGACCTTTAGACCGAACGTAATAGGCTCTGCATGAATCCCATGCGTGCGCCCAATCTGAAGCGTGTGCTTATAGCGGAACGCCGATTCCTTAAGATCGGCCAAAAGCTTGGCTAATCCATCGGAGATGATCTTCGAACTACCCTTTAGCTGCGAGCGCCTGCGCCGTATCGACCACGTCATTCGACGTGAGTCCGTAATGCAGCCAGCGGGACGACTCCGCTACGCCCTTGGCCTTCATCTGCTCGGCAACGGCGGTCGTGAAGGCGATCACGTCATGCCGGACTTCCCGCTCGATCTCGTGAATCCGCGCTAACGAAAACCCGGCACTCGATCGAAGATCCGCGGCGGCGGCGGGCGGAACTTCTCCCAGTCTCCGCCAGCGCATCCGATGCGGCCAGCTCAACTTCCAACCAGCATTGATACTTATTCTTTTCACTCCAGATTGCGCCCATCGCGGGGCGGGTATAGCGGTCAATCATCTTCCTCTAGCTTCGCAAACTGCCCGTTCTACGTCGCCTCGAGCAAGTCGCCTGACCGCTAAACTTGCCGTCGCGTGTGCGTTAGTAAGCTGATCACAAACCCAATAAGAAATATCACAAACAGGACTTTGGCCACCGTTGCTGCGATTCCTGCGACTCCGAAGAAACCCAGAAAACCAGCGATTAAGGCGATCACCAGAAACACTAAGGCGTAATACAGCATGGTCTTAGAACCTCCTGGTTCTGACTACGCCTGTAAGACGCCGGAGTTCAGCGATACCAGAACACTCGAATGCTCCGGCAATTCTACCGGGAACCTCAGTCACATCGCAGCGCGACGACAGGATCCACCGCCGTCGCTCGCCGCGCCGGTACGTAACAAGCCAGCAGCGCAATCCCACCCAGCAGCAACGTCACGGCCGCGAGCGTCGCCGGGTCGGCTGGCTTGACGCCATACAGCAGGCCGGCCATCAACCGCGTCAGCACCACAGCCGCCACCAAACCAGCCGCCATACCGATCGCCGCCAGCTTCATCCCTTGCCGCAGCACCAGTCCGACCATCTCTTGGCGCGAAGCGCCCAAGGCCGCGCGGACTCCCAGCTCATGGATTCGCCTTGTCACCGCATAGGACATCACGCCGTAGATTCCCACCGCCGCCAGCAACAGGGCGGCCGACGCGAAGATGATGAGCACCAGCATCGTGAAACGGCGCTCGGCCAGCGAGTTGGAGATTGTCTGCTCCATGGTTCGAACCGCGTAGCTGGGCTGATCCTGCGTGGGACCGGCCACCTGCGCTCGCACTGCAGGTACCAGGCTCAGCGGTTCCGGCCCACTCCGCAATACCAGCGTGAGCCCCGCCACACCCTCCGTCATGAACTTGTCGGGTATTTGCCAAACGGGAAAGTAAATCTGGTCCCGGATCTTGTTGGTGTCGTCCGAATCGAGGCCCCACTGTTTCACGTGCCCGACCACGCCGACGATCTGGACAGGGCCCAGAATCACCATGCTGAATTGTCGGCCGATCGGGTCCTGGCCGGGAAAGAGGTGCGCCGCCAGAACGTCGTCGATCACGGCGACGGTCGGTGAAGCGATGTGTTATCCCGTTCCGTAAAGAACCGTCCGCGCTTCAGAGGGATCTGCATCACCTTGGCATAATCGGGAGTAACGATATAGTTCACCGCCGACTTCAACTGGTCTTGGGGCGGTTGCGGCCCAGTGCCCGGCCAGAAGGGAATCTCGCTGTCGTTGTCACCCAGCGGAACCAATGCCGTCATGGCAGCCGATTGAACGCCAGGGAACGGTCGCCACGCGCTTCAGCATTTGCTGAAAGGCAAGCCGGATGTCGGGCGGGCTCGTCATCACTTTGGGCGATAGCGCCACCTGCATGGTCAGAACGTTGCGCGTGTTGAATCCTGGATCCACCTGCAACAGCTGCCATACGCTTCGCATCATCAGCCCGGCGCCCGCAAGCAGGATAACGGCCAGAGCCATTTCCAGGGCCACGAAGATGCCCTCCGCCCGATGGCGTCCGCCGCCCGCTCCGCGCGTGCCGTCTTTCAAAGACTCCTGCGGGTTCACCGTTGCGCTGTGGAAGGCCGGCGCCAAGCCGAACAAAATTCCGGTGACAACGGAGACCACCAGAGTGAAAAGCAGAACGTAGGGATCGATCCCGATCTCCTCCGCGCGCGGAAGGCTGCCCGGAGCGGCGGCCAGAACAACGCTCGTCCCCCAACGCGCCAGCAGCAAACCGGCCAGAGCCCCGCCGAGCGACAGCAGGATGCTTTCCGTCAAAAGCTGCCGCACAATTCGTCCTCGTTCGGCTCCCAGCGCAGTTCGAATGGCGAACTCGCGTTGCCGGGCCGTGGAGCGCGCCAACAGTAAGTTGGCGACGTTTGCGCAAGCGATGATCAGCACAAAACCGACCGCACCCACCAGCAGCAGCAGCGTGGGACGAATGGACTGCACCATATCCTCCTTCATCCGGCTGACCTTCGCTCCATGTCCGGCATTCGTCGCTGGGTACTCACGCGCCAGCCGGGTGCAGATGGATGAGATTTCCGCCTGCGCCGCGCCGATGGTGGCATCCGGCTTGAGCCGGCCTACGACTTGGAGTCCGGGGTGATTCTCGCGGGTGCGCAGCTCAACCGAGTTCCACTGCTCAATCGGGACATACACCTCAGAGTCATCGTGGAAGCGAAAGTCGCGGGGCAAGACGCCGACCACGGCGCAACTCATTGCGTTCAGCGTCAGGGCTCGGCCAAGGATGTTTGGGTCACCGCCGAATCGCCGCTGCCAGAAGCCGTAGCTGAGCATCACCGAGCAACCGCTGCCCGCGCGATCCTCGTCCGGGAGAAAACTGCGGCCCAATAGGGGCCTGACGCCAAGCACCGGAAACAGACTCGCTGAGACATACCTGCCCGAGAGCTGCTCGGGCTGGCCCGAACCCGTGAAGTTGAAATCCGCGCTGCGGTGAATGCCCATGTCGGTGAACGAGTGGCTTTCGCGCCGCCAGTCGAGGTAATTGGGGTAGGCTACCGAGGCTTCGCTGAAGTCCGCTGACGTCTCGAATACGTGCATTAGCCGGCTGGGATCGGGAAACGCCAGAGGCTGCAGAAGCACTCCGTTGACGACGCTGAACACAGCGGTGTTCGCCCCGATGCCTAGCGCCAGCGCCAGTACCGCGACAGCGGTGAATCCCAGACTTTTGCGCAGCGTTCGGAATGCGTAGCGCAGATCCTGCCCGAGGCCCATGAAGAAATGCCCTTTGCGCTTTGCGCCCAGCACCACCGACTCCGGCACATCGGTTCGCTCGATGGCCCGAAGTTCGCTGTTCAGCAGTTCGTGGTCCGTCAGTTCATCCACCGTGATGCGGCGCGCTTCCGCCTCGGTCTCACCGGCGCTCTGCAGCTCGCGGTAGCGATCCTCGGCGTGTTGTGCCAGTTCCTCCACAATCTCCGATTCACGGATGGGAGCCAGGTTTAAGCCCGCCAGTTGCCGGCGAATCAGTTCATTCCAATCAGGCATTTTCGACTCCTGTCACGCGGCCTATTGCCTCAACGAACGCCTGCCAGCCCTCCCGCTGTGTAGCCAGAACCTTTCGTCCCTGCGCTGTGAGCTTGTAATATCGCCGCCGGCGTTGGCCACTCTTTTCAACCCATCGGCCTTGAATCCATCCACGCTTTTCCAGCCGGTACAACAGCGGGTAGAGCGAGGCCGCGTGAAAACTTAATGTGCCGTGCGATCGCTGTTCGATCAGCTTTCCAATCTCATAGCCATGTCGGGGCAGGGCGTCGAGGAGGGAAAGCAGCAGCAGTTCGGCGCTGCCTTTCTTCCACTCGCGATTAATAGATCGGTCTTCCATATGTTGCACTGCCATATATTAACAAATTAATCTGGTCGGTGTGGTGTATGAGTGCGGAAACCACAACTTTAGCAATCACGGGCTTCCATGAGAAAGCTCGACTCGGGGATCGCTGCGCGGCCCCGTTATCGCAACCCAAAAATTCAGCGCTGTCGCGTGGAGAGGACACTGAGTCTGCTCTTTATATAAGTGACGATTGTGGCGGAAAGCCACTTGAACGTAACTACAATTGGAGCTACAGTGGAATTTGGGTACGAATGGGATGAAGCGAAGAATCGCGAGAACGTCGCCAAGCATGGTTTGAGTTTTGACGACGCGGAGCAGGTGTTTTCGGGCCGGTGCGTGACCTTCCTAGATGACCGCTTCGACTATGGTGAGGAGCGGCTCATCACTTTAAGCCTCCTGGCCGGGCGACTCGTGGTAATTGCGCACGTGATGCGTGACGAAGGAACGCGAATCACCTCGATGAGAAAAGGAAACCGACGTGAGCAAAAGGTCTATCAGGAGCGACTTAGCGCGGATTGATCGGATGCGGGATGCCGATATCGACTATTCGGACATTCCGCCCCTCGGGGACGAGTTTCTAAAGAAGGCGACGTTGGCTTGGCCGCCGGTTAAGAAGCAGCTGACCATCCGGCTCGACGCCGACGTGTTGGAGTGGCTTAAAGGCCACGGCAGAGGCTACCAGACTCGGATCAATCGCATTCTACGGGTGGCGATGGAAAGCCAGGGGCCGGCGGCAAAACGGTGAGGTGTTCCCCATCGAACATGCGGGCGTTAACAGTGTTCGCTCTCTCGATCGCTTGAGGAGCCTGCGCGGCTTCAGCCCAATCGGAACTTGATAGGGAATCCAACGCCCACTGCATCGAGCGGTTACGCATGCCAGCCTATCCGAAGCTGACGGATACTGGGCGCATCTCGGGAAGCCTTGCGGCGATCGTAACGCTCGGCTTCGATGGTTCGATTCAGAACACTGCATTTGAAACGGGCATCGGATCCGGAGGGTCGAAACAATTCCTACAACCAGCAGTCGAGCAGGCGCTTCGGAGCTCGGCATTCCGAAGGGGCTGCGCAGGTAAATCGGTCAGGCTCGTTTTCCATTTTGTGCTCAGCCAAGAACCTGACCGTAATCTTCAGACGGTCTGGTTTGGTTTTCCAAATCAGTTTTGGATCTCGGCGCCGCCCAAGATCGCGCAGCCCTGAATTGGCGCACAGCCGCGGTTCGTAAAGCCAAAGAGCGAGCCGTAGCTTAGGCATACTGTTGCCCTGCGCCACGGGCTGTGGCTGTGCCGACGCTGATCTAACACCTCTGTGGTTTGACACACTGTATCTGGGCAAACATATGTCTTCCCGACGCCGATTTTTGCGGCTCACGCCGGCGCTTGCGGCCGGGGCACTTCCGACGCGGCAGAGCGTCGTAGCGTCTCAAAACGACAGTCAATCAACGACCGACGCGTTCAACCTGAATGGCGAATGGAGCTTTGCCACAGACCCAAACGATGAGGGCGAGCAGCAGTTCTGGTTTCACATCGCGAAAAAACGCGATACGTGGCGCACGGTTTCCGTCCCGCACACCTGGCAGATTGAGGAAGAGCTGGCGGATTATCGCGGGGTTGCGTGGTATTGGCGAACGTTCACATTGACGCCGGATTGGCAAGGAAGCTGCATCAGGATTGAATTCGAGGCGGTGTTCCACTCGGCGCGTGTCTGGGTGAATGGCGAACTGGCTGGCGAGCATTTGCGAAAACCCTACACGGCTTTCACGGTGGACGTCACACAGTTGGTGGGTTCGGGTCAGCCCTACACATCGGGTCGGCCTAACACGGTTGTGGTGCGGGTTGACAACCGGTTCGATGAGCATATGCTGCCGCGGGGCCGGTCGAGCGATTGGGCGCATGACGGAGGCATATATCGGCCGGTGCAGTTGCTCATCACGCCGAAGATCTACATTGAGCGCCTTGCGATCGATGCCGTACCGGATTACTCGACCGGCAAGGCTGCGATCCGCGTTGCCGCGGCTTTGCAAAACACGGACCTGGCGGAGCGGCGGGGCACCTTGTCGCTACGCATTTTTGAAGAAGAGACCGGGCGCGTGGTTCAAACGCGGACTACTTTCAACCAGGACGCGATCCCGCTCTATGCCCGGTCTTCGCAGAGGTCGGGAGTTTCGGTGTCGCTGGACAGCCCGAGGCTTTGGCACTTCGACCATCCGCATCTATACCGAGCGGAAGTCACGTTGAGGGTGACGGGTGTCAGTGAACATACGATGGAATCCACATTCGGAATCCGCAAGTTTGAAGCGCGTGGCGTGAATTTCTACCTGAATAATGAGCGGGTCACGATTATGGGCGTTGAGCGCATGGCGGGGAGCAATCCGGAGTTCGGCATGGCGGAACCGCCGGCGTGGATTGAGCATGACCATGCGGACCTGCGGAATCTGAACTGCATCTTTACGCGTGTGCACTGGCAGCAGGACCGGCGCGTGCTTGATTATTGCGATCGACACGGCGTCCTAATCCAAACCGAAGTGCCGACGTGGGGCGGAGACACCTTCAAGAACATGGGCGCTACGTGTGATGTCGACCTGATGGAGAACGGCCTCGAGCAGTTGCGGGAGATGATTGCGCGCGACAGGAACCACCCATCCGTTGTTTGCTGGGGGCTATGCAATGAGATTGGTGGGCAGAATCCGCCGGCCTATGATTTCGCCAAGAATATGCTGGCCGAAGCGAAGAAACTGGATCCGAACCGGTTGTGTTCCTATGCATCGAACTCGCTGCTCAAAACGCCGGCGAAGGATGTCGCCGCGCTGATGGACTTTGTGGAGTTCAATGAATACTTCGAGACCTGGTATCAGGGCAACCTGGAAACTCTCTCAAAGAGCCTTGACCAGATTGCATCAGAGATTCCGAACAAGCCCATCGTGATTTCTGAATATGGTTATTGCGCCTGCACGGCCGAGCGGCCCGAAGGCGACCAGCGGCGCATCGAGATATTGCGCACGCACAATGCTGTGTTTCGTGAAAAGCCCTATATCGGCGGTTTGATTTTCTTCTGCTACAACGACTACCGGACGCATATCGGCGACCGTGGCCTGGGCGTAATGAAACAACGCGTGCATGGCGTGGTGGACGTGTATGGCAACCGCAAACCGTCTTACGAGATGCTGCGAGTTGAGTCGAGCCCGATTGAGTCATTGAAAGTGGAGGGTCATCCGAAAGACTTTTTCGTGACGATTACCACCCGCGAAACAGTCCCAGCGTACCGGTTGGCCGGATATACGTTGCGGGGACTCTACTTCGGGTCTGGTGAGATACCCATCGAGCGGAAGGAAGTGGCTATTCCGGCATTGGAGCCGGGACAGACAGCGGCACTCAAGCTGCGCTTCTCGGCGGCGGATCCGCTACACGTACAATTCGACGTGCTGCGGCCGGGAGGAGACTCGGCCTACACGCTGGAGTGGCAGGCGTGAAAGAAGCAAAACCCTTTGATCTGCCGGAGGCTCCGGCTGAACAGACCGGCGTTGTCAAAGCCTGGCAGCAGGCTGTCACGATTCCGACTTATCTGCCGCACCGGCCCGACAGGAACCCGATGTTTCTGGAGAAGCGGGTGTACCAGGGCAGCAGCGGTCGTGTCTACCCGCTTCCGTTTATCGACCGGATCGAGACTGAGGCTCGCGACCACTCCTGGCAGGCGCTGCACATTGAAAACGAATATATCCGACTGATGATTCTGCCCGAACTCGGCGGGCGCATACACATCGGTCTGGACAAAACGAATAATTACAACTTCTTTTACCGGCAGAACGTGATTAAGCCGGCGTTGGTGGGGCTGGCCGGGCCGTGGGCTTCGGGCGGAGTGGAATTCAACTGGCCGCAACATCACCGGCCCGCGACGTTCATGCCGGTGGAGACGGTGATCGAGCGCCATGCCGACGGCTCGCAGACCATATGGTCGAGCGATCACGAGCCGATGAGCCGCATGAAGGGAATGCATGGCGTCTGCCTGCATCCGGACCGAGCCTACGTGGAAGTGAAGGTGCGGCTCTATAACCGGACGCCGTTCGTCCAGACGTTTCTATGGTGGGCGAACGTGGCGACGCACGTGCACGAGTTGTACCAATCGTTCTTCCCGCCGGATGTGAACTATGTCGCCGATCACGCCAGACGGGCGACGAGCACGTTTCCGTTGTGTGAGGGCTCATACTATGGCGTGGATTATGCCAAGCACGCGCGGAGCGGAGTGAGTGCCGACGAGCGTCCAGCGTGTTTTGTGCCAGATGGAACCTACCCGGCCAACGACCTGAGCTGGTATGCGAATATTCCGGTGCCGACCAGCTACATGGCGATGGGATGCCGGCAAGACTTTAGCGGCGGCTACGATCACAAGCGGCAGGCAGGCGTTGTGTACGTGGCCAATCATCACATCGCACCGGGGAAAAAGCAGTGGACATGGGGCAACCAAGAGTTCGGCTACGCCTGGGATCGTAATTTGACCGACTCGGACGGACCCTATATCGAATTGATGGCCGGCGCTTACACGGACAACCAGCCAGATTTCTCGTTCCTCGCGCCTGGCGAGACGAAGACCTTCAGCCAGTATTGGTATCCGATCCAGCAGATCGGACCGGCACACGCCGCGAACCTGGATGCGGCGATCAGTTTGCAGATTCGAGAGGGCAAGGCTCGCGCTGGTGTATCGGTTACGCGGCGTTTTCCGAATGCGACGGTTTGTTTGAAACGTAGCAAGGAGACGCTCGGCACGATAACGGTGGATCTCGCGCCGGGACGCCCGCTCGCGCAGGAGTGGAGCATCCCGGATTCCGTCAGACCCTCCGAGCTGGAGGTGGAGGCGGAGGCAGAAGGT
The DNA here is from genome assembly GCA_963771305.1 of uncultured Acidobacteriaceae bacterium. Taxonomy (GTDB): domain Bacteria; phylum Acidobacteriota; class Terriglobia; order Bryobacterales; family Bryobacteraceae; genus CAJCIT01. Next base: position 285,736 of record CAVYTS010000026.1, on the reverse strand, counting down.
AGGCAGTTAATTAAGTACCGCCCTGCCCCGCCATCGGAGACAGTTGCGCCGGAGCCTGCCACGGCGCCGCCGCTGCCGGAGGAGATTTTTTCCGCCGACGAACTCTTCGTTACCGGACTGCACCTGAATCAGTACCGGCATGCGACGCGTCAGTCGGAGATTTACTGGCAGGAGGCGCTGCGGCGAGACCCGGGTGACGCGCGCTCAAACAATGCGCTGGGATTGTGGCACTTGGGGCGGGGCGAGTTTGCCCAGAGCGAAGCTCACTTTCGCAGAGCAATCGCACGGCTGACGCGGCGCAACGCGAATCCGTACGATGGCGAACCACATTACAACCTGGGGCTAGCGCTTCGCTATCAAGAGCGCTTCGAGGAAGCCTATGCGGCGTTCTATAAATCGACCTGGAATTTCGCTTGGCGTGCGGCCGGCTATCTTGCTCTAGCCGAGGACGACGCGCGGCGCGAGGAGTGGGAGAAGGCGCTGGAGCATCTCGAGAGGTCGCTGCGCCATGACAGCCAACAGGGCAACGCGCTCTGTCTGCGTGTTATTGCCCTCCGCCGGTTGGGGCACGAAGAGGAGGCTGAGGAGGCGCTCGCTGATGCACTGGCGTTAGACCCGTTGAGCGCCTGGGCTCGGGCACTGGCGGGCCGCACCATTGCCGCCGGCAACCAGTTGCTGCTGGATGTGGCGATCGATTACGGGCGATGCGGATTATTCGCCGACGCGTTGCGGGTTTTGAGGGCGGCTGATCTGAACGCCGGGGATGGCAGCGTCCCGATTGTGCTGTATGACCTGGCTGATCTGTGCGATCGGACCGGCGATCGCGGCCAAGCGCGCAGTTATCGGCAACAAGCAGCACGGGCTACACCCGATTACTGCTTCCCGAGCCGCCTTGAAGAGTTGGTCCTGTTAGAAACCGCGACGCAAGCGAGCGAAGATGATGCGCGGGCGCCGTTCTATCTGGGGAATCTCCTTTATGACCGGCGGCGGCACGCCGAAGCGATGGAGTACTGGGAGCGTTCGGCAGAGCTTGACGCATCGTTCGCGACCGTTTGGCGCAATCTCGGCATCGCGTATTTCAATGTGCCTGCAGACACCGCGCTTGCGCAAGAGGCGTTTGAGAAGGCGTGGGCGTGCGATCCGACCGATGCACGAATTTTGTACGAACGGGATCAGCTTTGGAAACGGACTGGCGTGCCGCCAGAAAAGCGGCTGGCTGAACTGACGTCCTATGCACAGTTGGTCAACTGGCGGGACGACCTCTCAGTGGAACTGGCAACGTTACTCAACCAGACGGGCCGGCATAAAGAAGCCGCCGCTATCCTGACAGCCAGAAAGTTTCAACCCTGGGAGGGGGGAGAGGGATTGGCCCTGGGACAGCACGTACGAACGCAACTTGGGCTTGGGCGGAAGGCGCTCAAAGCGGATGATGCGGCAACAGCACTGTCACACTTCGAAGCGGCGCTCGGTGCGCCAGAGAATCTGGGAGAGGCAAAACACCCGCTCGTCAACCAGAGCAACATCCACTATTGGTGTGGAGTCGCCGCCATGAGGAAGGGCGAATCGAGGAGCGCCAACGAATGGTGGACGCTTGCAGCCAAAGCGCGCGGTGATTTCCAGCAGAGGAGCGCGCTGACCGTCTCAGAAATGACATACTACGGTGCGATGGCCCTGCGGAGACTGGGGCGCGGCGAAGAAGCCGCCGATCAATTTAAGGAGATCCTGGAATATTCGGCCATCTTGTCCGAGCAACAGCCGACAATTGACTACTTCGCCACGTCGCTGCCGGCCATGCTTTTATTCCACGAAGACTTAGGCCAGTGGAAGCACATTCAGGCTTTGTTTCTGGAGGCACAGGCGCTTGCGGGGCTTGGGCAGGCCACGCAAGCGTACCAAGAGCTGGCCCAGGTGCTACGGCTTGACCCGAGTCACGCCGCCGCCGTTGACCTCATTAACGAAATGGACTGCGAAGCGGGTTAGGCGAGACGGAAGTGGGGCGTTCAGGGCCTTAGGCCAGTTTCGAAACGGGCGTGGCCTGATACCGAGTCTCCGCAGATGGCTGGACTGCAACATCACGAGGGTCAAGTTTCATACGCATTCGATACACAACTCTGGGGGTTCTGGGTTCCCTCATAAGCGCCACCATGAATTGCACATTGAATGCGATGCCTGCCAAGCACAGCCCCGTCATTACTACTGCTCCTAACATGAAGCCTCCACCCAGAGGGCCGTCCCTTAAGACGGCACCGAAATGCTCCGGCTAAGAGCATTTAACGCGAAAAGCCATAAGTTTCGAATAAAGGGTTCATAACCTGCTCGTAAAGGTGGGCCGGGTTGCAATAGAAGCCGAAGGCAATACGAAGTTTTGCATAAGCAGGCAGGCCAAGATTGTCGAAACACTATTGGATTCGAGCGAGTCAACCCACGGAGGTAACTTATGGCTATTGAGTCCCAACAGCACACAGGAAAATCAGAGAAATGCGCCCATCCGAGTTGTCATTGCGGGGCAAAGGCAGGCAGCAAATATTGCAGCACGTATTGTGAAGGCGAGGCGAAGACCGCGGACATAACCTGCGGCTGCGGCCATCCAGAGTGCACCGACAAGTAGAGTTGCGCAGAGGTGCCTGCGCGGTTCAGGCCTCGGACCACTGGCGTTTTAGATATGGGAGGGCACGGGCCAAGGCAGCTTCGGGGTTGTCCGTCGCGCCGGACTCGACCGTGAGCCATCCCGCATAGTTCCACTTCTCGAGGGCGTGGAAACCCGGTCGATAGTCGAAGGGAAGCGAGCCGGGCTCGGTTCTCTTTTCCCCATCAGCGAGGTGGACGTAGGCGGTGAATTCGCCCGTGTGCGCCAGGGTCTGGCCGATGTCTTGTTCTTCCAGCTGCATGTGATAGAAGTCGCTGAGCAGGCGGATGCCGGGCGAGGCAACGGCTTGGACGATTTCCGCACCGTGACGCTGGAGGTTCATGTAGTGGGTCTCTTTGCGGGTAAGCGGCTCAACCAGTAACGTGACACCGATGCGTTCAACATCGTCCACGAGTTACTTCAAGCCCACGACCAGGAGCCGGTCTTCGACCTCGCGCGGCGTTAGCACGGGTGTGATGTCGGTAAATCGATCGGGTCCAGAGACCGGCGCTTCGATGACGCAATCGGCACCCAGCGTCTTGGCCATTTCGATGCGGTGGCGATCAAGTTCAACGGCCTCGGCGCGCTTTTGGGAATCCGGATTCAGAAGCTGCAGGGAGCCGACGATCGCGCTGACAGCGGCACCGGTACCGTCGACTTCAGTCTGAATCGCTTCGAGCGGCTGGTTCGGCCACTCGGGGCCAAGTTCGATGCCGTCATAGCCTAATCGCGTAGCGAGCATAGCTCGCTCACGCAACGTCATGTCGTGGGGAAAGGGCGTGCGGACACCAAAACGCACGCCGCGAGGCTGGGGCTTCTGGCTCGGGGTTGAGTGCGCGGTGAGAGACGTGGCCCCGGCAGCCAGTCCAGCGGCCAGCAGACTTCGCCTGGTTAATCTGCACGATTTCATGCGGCTGTCTCAGAAGGTCACGGACATGTTGCGGCAAGTATACGCTAAGGCCTAACGCCAGGCCGTTTTCGCGCCTGAATGCGCATGGTGGCGATTCCTTCTTCAATCCGGTAGAACTTGTTTGCCTCCACATCCTTGAAGGTCTGGCGAAATCCGCTTGGCCATTCGATTACAACCGTGTCGATGCGCTGATTCTTCCCCAGCCCGAAGTTGGCGCGCAGCTCACTTTGTGAGAGGTAGCTGCCACCGCCATAGACTTCACGCATCTGCGAAACGCCACCGGCCGAGATCCGGATGCGGGCACCCATAGCGTCCCGGTTGCTCTTCGTTCCGGCGAGTTGGAAGTTCACGAAGCTGTTCCCGCTGCCTACACTGTTGTGCATCAGCAGCGGCGCTTCTCCGCTGTTGCCGACAACCACATCGACGTTGCCATCGTTGTCATAATCGAGGAATGCTGCGCCGCGACCCAGATGCGGTGTCGAGAATGAGTCGCCTGCCAGCTTGGTGGTCTCAGAAAAGTGGCCGTTCGCGTCGTTGTGAAACAGTGAGTTGATTTGCTTGTAAGAGACACCGGGTTCAGCGATTTCGACACCCTGGTACACATGTCCGTTGGCGATGAACAAATCGAGCCAACCGTCGTTATCGTAGTCGAAGAATCCGCCGCCAAAGCTCAAGACTTTTTTCGTAGGCTCCGCGATGCCAAGGCGGCGGCTTACTTCATCGAATGAGCCCTTGCCATCGCTGTGCCAAACATGGTCGGGCATGTGTTGAAAGTCGGAGATATACAGGTCGAGGTGGCCATCGTTATCGTAGTCGCCTAGCGATAGGCACATGGCCGCCATCTTCAAGCCATCTTCTGTTAGCGCAACGCCAGCAGGTAGCGCCGACTCAGTGAATGTGCCGTCGCCGTTGTTGTGGTAGAGATATGCCTCCAAGCCGTCGTTGGCTACGAAGAGATCGGGCCAACCATCCTCGTCGTAGTCGGCCGCCAGCACAGAGAGGTTCTTGCCAGCAGGCTGATAGATATTGGCTGCCTTGGTGACGTTGGTGAATGTGCCGTCTCCATTGTTGTGATACAGCACATCGGCGGACCCGTCATAGGCGGACGGCGGGCAACTCGATTCGAGGGTGCCGAGACCGCAGTAACGACGGCTATTCGGTCCGAATGTAACGTAACCGCCGACGTAGAGATCGAGCTTACCGTCTTTGTCGTAATCAAAGAAAGTTGCCCCGGTGTGAAACTGCGTTCCAAACTCCGTGCCGTCGACATGCGCTTTCGCGGTGACGTCGCTGAAAGTGCCATCACGATTGTTGTGATAGAGCACGTTCTTTCCATACTGCGTGACGTACAGGTCGGGGTAACCATCGTTATCGTAGTCGCCCCACACGCAGCCGAGCCCGTAGCCGGTTCCCGGCACGCCGGCCTTTTCCGTCACGTCGGTAAATGTGCCATCGCTGTTGTTGTGATAGAGCGCGTTGCGAGCGACGATGCCGCGGCCATAGAGATCGCGGCCGTTGACGAAGTAGATGTCGGTCCAGCCGTCGCCATCGAAGTCGGCCACACAGACGCCGGGACCAGCCTCTTCCAGAATGGTGGGCGTTCCCTTGGCGCCTTTTTCGTGAACAAAATGGATTCGCGCCGCCGCGGTGGCATCAGTGAACTGAATGACGGGGCCGCCCGATTGCCCTGGGGCGCCCAGGAGTAGGACGATCCCGCCGAGAACGACGGAAACGCAAAGAGAGCCAGATCGCAGGGTGATGCTTCACCTCAGGGATCATTCTAACGGTCATAAACCTTCAACGAGAAGGCCTGGTCGATCTTGAAGGCGGGAGCGGGCGCTTCCGTAGCGCCGGCACTCGCGTTGCGGCATGGCTGACGTGCGTTTGGGACAATCAAAAAGATATGAACGGGGACTGGAGGCGACACATCCCGCAGCGACTGCTCCGAGTGATTGCGGTTCCCTGGACCCTGTGCCTTATCATTGGCTCGCTTTCGCCCGATTCTGTCAAAGAGGCCATCGGCACACACAGCCATCACCGTCCGTACCATTTCCTTGCGTTCGGCGCCACAGCGCTACTTTTCCTGCTGATTTCGAACACTCGCCGTCGGGAATGGATTGCCCTCGGCGGGGCGTTTGCACTTGGCTTGACTCTCGAAACTCTGCAATGCCTCTCCGACGGCTACTTCGAGTGGTGGGACTTGCGCGACGACGCGCTAGGAATCTTACTCGTCTTCGCGCTGTTCCGAGTAGTGGACCGCTGGCTTTCGACGAATCGCGAAGCCAATGCGTAGGTCTTCCGTGAGTTAGCATACAGTGCGGAAGATAAGCGTTGACACACGCGCGTTGCGGGAATAATCTGTCATCACACCAATTCTCGGAGGAGGTCCCCGATGCGGGGTTTGGGCTCCAGGCTACCGGTCCAGCCGGCAATAGCCAAATCTCAACCCCGCACGGGACCGTTGGTCCGTGCCCTCAGTTTGGCTGCGTTTGCCCTTGTGCCCTGCTTGTTGGCCCATACGTCCGCTGGATCCGCCGCCGAGTTTCCGGCCTCGAATGTAGTGGGTGTGGCAGTACTCAGCAAGGATGCGACGATCAGCGGCGCGCCATTGCTACCAGGCCAGAACGTCACGGCCGACAACAATGTCGAAGTCAAAGATGGGGCGGCCGAATTGACAGCGACAGATGGCACGCAGCTGATTCTTGGACCTCATACGCAGCTTTCGTTGGCGCGCGATGGACGCGGCACAGCAGTCCAGCTGAGCCAGGGCAACCTGACTTTTTCGCAGACCAGCGCGGGCAACGGCCTCTCGATACGAGCGGGGAACGTCTCCATCTTTGCGCAGCCCAGCATGAAGGCGCGAGCCGTCGTGACTGTGACAAGCAAGTCGCTCATGATCGCGACACGGGAAGGGTCGCTACTCGTCGACCGAGACGGTCGTCGGGTTGAGGTACCGACGGGCGAGGCCGTGCGGTTCGAGCCGGACACCGGAGCAACGGGAAGAACTGCTGGATCGATGCAGTCGGGTGCCACGGCTTCGCAATCGGGAGCTGGTCAAGGCCGTTCGGGCGCGGGCGGCACGGTGTGGGGACATGTCGCGATTTGCTCGGTTGGCGGAGCGGCGATTGGCTCGATCCCCGTTATCGTAAATGAACAAAGCACCAGCCCGGATCCGGATTGGCGGATAGGACTTATCCCGGTTGGCGCGGTGGGAGGTGGGCTGATCTGCAAAGAATTCTGGGGAACTCCTGGAGACAGTTGCACGCTGGTCGCAGATCGCCGGCAGGTCAACGAAGGAGATTCGGTAACGCTGACGTGGAGCGCGCCATCGGGATACCACGCGGTCCTCACAGACGTGGGGGACGAACCGCCCGTGGGCAAAGCTACGGTTACACCGCAAGGCACGGGGACACATAGCTATCAGCTGAAAGCGACGGGGCCGGCCGGAACGCTGGTCTGCATGGCGGATGTCAAGGTCGCACCGAAGCCAGCCGCCGGGAACAAACCGGAATGCACCGTTACAGTTGATCCGAAATTACTGGACAAGCCGGGTGACGAGGTGAAAGTGACATGGACTTTGCCACCAGGTACAACCGAAGCGCGATTGACGCGGCCACCACCCACGCGGGACCTGCTCAAAGAAACCCAACCGCTGACGCTGAAGTTGAAAGAACGCACCCAGTTTCTGGTGCTTGGCAAGAGTGGCGGTGCAGACTTTATCTGCAGTGCGGTCGCGGACGTTACGATTGTCGACTGCGACCTCAAAGTGGCCGCGCTGCCGGACGGCAAGACGGTGCGGCTAAGTTGGACCACGGTCAACGCCACCAAAGCTACCCTGCAGACGTATCGCGGCGACACACCTGTGGGAGACCCGTATGAAGTGCCGGCGGACGATCTTAAGAAGGGATCCAAAGACGAGGAGCCAGAGCGCAATGTACGCTATGTGCTGACCGTGGAAGGTCCACCACGACCCGAAAAGAAGTGCTCGCAGAGCGTGACGGTGCCCAGCTGTGATATCTGGGCGAAGCGCATCACAGCCGGGCGAGATAAAGACAAATACGAACTGCAATGGCGCTTCTCGGACGCTAACAAAGCCGAGATAGATCCCGAGCCCGACCCGAAGCCGAACCTGAAAGTCTATAACACGGGTAACGGAAACGGAAAGGTGATCATCAACCCCAAGACCGCTACAACCTATACGATGACGGTGACAGGCGGATTGGGCGGAAAACTGGTGCGCACCTGCACGGTGGACCTGAAGCCGACGCGCTGCATGCTGGACGCGCCACCGGAAGTGGACAAGACCTCCAAGACGTTCCCGATCAAGTGGAGCGTCGAGAATGCCAAGACGGCGACCATGCAAACGATCGTGAACGGGAAGCCGGCAGGCGATCCGGTTCCGCTGGATGTGGATGGTGGCGACACGTCGGCCACGATCGATCAGCCGACTCCCAAAGACAGCACCGAATACGTGATCACCGTGACCGGTCCGGGCGGAGCAAAATCAACTTGCCGGGCCTGCGTCACAATTCGTGCAGGCAAAGGGAAGACGCTTCCCATCCAACCCGCGACACAGACAGACAGGACATGTGGTGCTGGCTCACCGTGGGAGAGATGGTTTTCACCTACTACAAAGTCCCAAACCTGAACCCCAACGGCTTCTACCAGTGCGGCATCATCGGAACGCTGCTACCAGCTCTGTGCGGTATGGATTGCGCCAAGTGTGGAGCGATCGGCGGCGGGATGGGCATGCGGCAATTCATTACCGACATGTTGAAGAAATATCCGCCGGCCGCGAAGGCGCCGCCCATCAACTCCGACTTCGTGATCAAGAAGCCCTGCCCGTTGACGGCACAGCAGGTCAAGGGCGAGATCGATGCAAACAGGCCGGTGATCGCTGGGATCTCCACCAGCGGGCAGCTTAAGTATCCGCCGGAACATGTCGCGCTGATTGTCGGTTACGAAGAAGTAGACGGCAAGCTTCGGTTGCGAATTAACGACCCTTATCCTTTCCGGCGAACAATGACCCGTACCTGACAGCCGGCGCGCAAAAGAATTGCGGAGGCAGTTATTACATCGATTTCGAGACATTCTGCAACAAGATGGCGTGGGATGCGGTGTGGTGGCACATCCAACCGGGCAAGTAACCCACGAAGGGCGCAGAGTATGAAGGCAGACCGGCTTGAATCAGGACGGAATGAGTCCGTCCGGTCTCTTACGGTTTCCTGCTTTGAATGTCGATCACGCCTTTGAAACGAGCGCCATCTTCGATAACGATGCCGGGAGTCCGGACGTCCCCTACCAGTTCAGCATTGCTGTGGACCAGGACCCTTTCACCGGCTTCGATGTCCCCGTGAACGATCCCCGAAACCACGACTTCCCGCGCTGTGATGCCCTGGGAATCGAGCGTACCGTTAGGGCCGATGGTCAAACATGCACCGGGCATGTTCACGATTCCCCGGATGTTGCCATCCGTAGTGAAATCTTCACCGCTGGCTATGTCGCCGATGATGGTTACGCTCTTGCCCAAAACGGTTGCGCTGATCTTTTGTGCCGGCTCAGCCCGGGTCTGCGGCCTAGGAGTAGCCGGGCTGCGATCCCTTGATACGGCAGTGTTGAATGCTGTGTCGTCTTTCTCTTTTTGACTCAACATGTATAAATGCTCCCTTAAGAAAATGTCGCCGGGGATTTGATCTATCCCAGCATTATGAACGAATGCGCACATCGAAGGACAAAATCGCTGGTTCTATCGCGAGTAGTTATTTACGTACGTGTCAGAAGGAAAACCGGAAGCCAACACGCGCCGCCGGAACTGGTTCGCGGTATCCCGATCCATCGTCCCACCCACGACGACCAGAACAGGCGGATGATCGGCCGGAGAAAAGACAGCAGCATGCAGGTCCGGCCAGCGGCGGTTGATGGCGGCTGCTTTTTTCTCCGCCTCAGCTGCGGTTGAATACGTGTAGACCACAACTCGCCAAATCGTTCGCTGCCGCTCCCCCGCCCGAGACTCAGCGAGCCTTGGCTGCGCGGCAGGTGGAGTAAAGGGGCTTACTTTTCCGGTTATCGGAGCCGGTTGGGATGCGACGAGCGCTTGCTGGGCCGGCTTTACTCGACTGGCGGCAGGAGGGATGGCGGCGGCAGCCCGCTTCGACGGGCGGGATCTCGTGGCGAACCATGCGCCAAACAGAAGCACCACGGCAAGCGCTGCGATGGCAATCTTCCACCAGGCGGCTCGGCTCATAGCCGGCACGAGCGTTGCTATGTTCGCTGGCAGTGCTTGGCGTGCGACCGGCGTGAATTCGGGCCGCACGCCTCCTAAGGCACCCAAAATCGAACGCGGGGTCCACCTTTGACCAGGATCAGGCGCGAGGCAATTCGGCAGAATCCTGGCGAAAGGCTGCGGAAGAACGAGCATGGCGGAATGGTTCGTAGCAGCAGGCAGCCGGCGAGTCAGCGCCTGATAGAGAATCGCGCCCAGCGCCCAAACATCGCTAGCCGGCGAGCGGCCGGCCGACCCCACTTCGGGAGCGTCGTAGGGCCCAAGCTCACATCGCAGGGCTCGGCGCTCAGGAACTGGGATCACGTGGTCGCTTACGAGTTTGATTGCGTTGCCGACCGCAACGATCGCCGAAGGTTCGAGCGAGCCATGCAGTAGACCTTTGCTATGTAGAAAGCCCAAGGCGTGCGCGAAGGCATCCAACAGTTCACGAGCTTCGCCTTCGCTCAAGCAGCGCTCTTCGAGAATAGAATCAAGACTCTCCTCCGCGTAATCGGTAACTGCATACAGAACGCGCAAGCCTCCCAGGCTGGCCTGCCCGGTTGCGTAGACGCGAACCACGTTGGGATGCTGAAGGCTGTAGGCGATGGTCCAACTCGCAGCCAGCTCCTGGGCATCGCTGGCTGCGGCGGAAACCAGCTTGACAGCCACGCGTTGGCCTTCGCGGCTGTCGAGCTCGCTCAGAAATATCGCGCCCGAATGAAAGCTGCCCGCGTACTTGTTTAGGGGAAACTGGCCCGCCAGCAATTGCTGTTCGAACTGACTCCAAAAATCGGAAACCGGTGCTGCGTTAAATCGGGTGCTGGAAGCCTGCTGCGTAGAAGTAGGGTTCGTCGGCATCATTGCACCCAAGTGAGGGTGTCAGGGTAACGATGTGGCTGAAAGAGCGCTGGAGGGAACCGCAGCTTCGAGTAGGGGTGGTGCCACTGCATCCGCTCGCCGGAAATCGGCGTGAGGGCCTGAACCGAAAAGGGCATATGCCACTAGACACCGGTTTGACGAGAACTGTTTCCCGCTGATTAAGAGCGCTAGTCGATTCGCTCCGTGACATCGCGGAAGTCGTCGCTGGGCATTTCCAAGACGGCCGCCTCGCCGGGCACGGTGAATCGGATGGTGTCTTGACCGGTTGGCTTCAAGCCTTCGACAAGCGCCACGATACAGCCGGCACTGATCGGAACGCGGCCTTTATTTGTCGCGACGCGAGTCGCGATGGCGTCCTTGAGAAACTTCCTGTTCACAACAAATTCAGTAAAGCACACTCGATAGTGAATGAGACCCAGCAAACGAAACGCACTGGGTTGGGCGAGTTCCTGCCCGCTTACAAAAACGTGGCGAGCCGAACATGGCATTGCCCGTACGGTGCAGGCGGAGGACAGCTCGGTGAAAGCCGGGAGGGATCACGCTCGCCGGCGCTCTGAATGTGCTATTGTGCGCCTTGACGGCTGGCTTGATTAGGGGTGGCCGTGTCTGAGGGACTCTTCCGACTCCAACAATCTTTTGCTTCTGGTCGCAGTGTTCTGTATCTTTTTGGGTGCGGTGTCCATCGTGGTCAAAGCCATAAGATTTGCGTGGTCTGGCAGGGCGCATAACGACAAGAACTGAGAAATCACCTTCGGGCTGCATGTTGAACGGTGAAGGAGGGAAGAAGGTATGAAGCTCCTCCTCTCGCTTATGCTCTCCGCGTTCGCTCCCTTGACCTCTGCCCAAACGCCGGAAGCAACTCCATATATTCCTGAAGAGATCGCTCGGATGATCCAGATAGACCACCCTGCCGGTCAAGTTCCGTGGGCCGTAATAGAGGTCACCGGGGCCACGGCCATCAATGGGGCAGTTCTCGTGCTGGTTGACGAAGACCCACCGCCTGGGTTTGCGAACTTCCGGCGAAGTACTGCCCCCTTTTCCTATGACGAGACAGCACATGGCAAATTGAGACGGATCTCTGCATGGCCGAGTTCAACGTTGGGAAACACCCGTACAGCCGCTGTCATTTTTTCTGATGGCACATCGCTTGGCAGCCATCGAAACCCTCTTACCGGTAAAGATGTGGTCCAGGAGATTTTCGACGGAAGGGAGGCAGCGGCCGTCGAAAGGTCTCATTGGAACAACCTACTTGCTTCTTTGCCCGTCGATCCGCACACACGCGACTGCAGGCGTTTGCGGCAGCACTCAGGGAAGTCACAGGGGGTGATGAGACGCCCTCTGAAACCGTCTATCAAATGGACGAACACAATGGCGGATCAGTGCTGCTGGCATTGAGGATCATGCTCAAACGCATCGAAGCAAATGCCCATGAAAAGGCGGCCTGTTCGAACCTGCAAAGTTGGCTCGAAAACTGGACGCAGAGCGCTATTAAATATGCCAAAAGAGTACCGCAATAAGACCTCAAACGGGCGCCACTCCCGTCGATCCGTACCTACCGTTTCCACCGCCTGGAGGGCTTGAATCCCTACCAGTCCGTCAAGTTTGCCGCTTTGTCTTCAATAAGATAAACTGGCGGAGGAAGAGGGATTCGAACCCCCGGAACCCGTAAAGGTTCAACGGTTTTCAAGACCGCCGCCTTAAACCACTCGGCCATTCCTCCAGTCACCAAGGTAGCGAACCGGCGGCGGAGTGCGCAAGAGTTGCCGACCGATTCGGCGGGTTGCTACTGCGCCACCTGAGTGTCTGCGAGCTTCTTGTCCTTTTCAAATTCGTGCCAGCGGCGCACCAACTGCCGCCATTGATCAGCGGTAATCACGGTCCGAAGCTGGACGCTCATCTCCGTAACCAAGCGCAGGGCATTCGCCCGCCCGTTGACAATGCGGTCGATGACTGGCTTGGCGGCGGCGGGGTCCACCGTCTCGTCGTTCATCATGTCTTCCAGCTGGGCCTCTGCCTTCTGGACGCTGTTGCGAGCATCGAACAAGCGATCCCGGTAGGAGCGGACAATCGCGCGGATTTTCTCGGTCTGTTCCGGCGTGAGGTTGAGTTCCTTGACCAGGACAGGGTTATTCCACCAAGTGAAGTTCGTGGGCGGCGCCGCAGCTGAACGCGACGCACCAATCAAGAGAGCGAGCACAAGAACGGCTAAAGTGCGTTTCATTCCTGGAAAAGGCCCTCGATAGGAGCGACGGCCGTTGGTGTCGGATCCTGCGCCATCTGGCTGACTTCCTCCACCAACTGGGCGTCGGAAATCTGGCGGTTATCTGCCTGTTGCCGCTCTTCGATCACGATGATAGCGCCCGCGACAAAGGCCACCATGGCCAGCGCCGAAGCCCAGCGCCCCATCGCAAAAACGCTTCGCTTCCTGCCCAGGCCGGCATAAATGGCGCGCCGCTGTCGGGCTAGGAGCTCAAAAGTCACGTCCTCATGTGTCCCGCGGAGCGCCTCGATCGACTGCCGGTTGGCCAGCATTTCGGTAATGCGCTGACCGCAGGCGGAACAATCATTCGGGTGCCCGTCTTCTGGTCCGACGCCATACAGATGAGCAAGCAATTGTTCATCTGTCCAATGTTCCGTCTTCATACACTCCCCTCATTTAGGTTTGCCTTGCTAATGTCCCGCCACTTCGTGCGGTGTAAATATCTTTCAACTCCTCACGCAACTTACCGATGGCGCGGAAGAGGTGCACCTTCACCGTGCCGAGGTCCAAATCCAAAACGCCGGCAATCTCCTCCAGGCTCAAATCCTCGTAGTGCCGCAGGGTGAACACAGCGCGCTGGCGCGCTGACAAGCGTCCAAGCGCGGCCTCCAGGCGACGTTGAATCTGCTTGGCGAATAACTGCGCTTCGGCGTCCGGTGACTGTTCTGCCGTCATCTCGAGAATCAGCATCTCGTCGTCGGGCGCCGGCCGGCGCCGCCAGATTTTCCAGGCGCGCGAACGAAGACGATCCAGGCAGGTATTCACGGCAATTTTGGCGACCCATTTGCCCGGGTTTTCCAGTGCGGTGGGCTCGGCCTTATTCAAGGCTCTGAAGGCTTTCAGAAAAACGTCTTGCGTGGCGGAGTCCGCCTCATCGGGATCCTGCAGCATGCGGCGGCAGAGTAGGAAGATCCGCCTCTGCTCAGACGCCATCCAGGCCCCGAAGTCCCGCACTTCAATGTCGGCTTGAATGCCGGCCTCCAGGCGATCAGCCATCACGCTCATCATAATTGCTTCAAAACGTCGAACCTACCGCCTGGGAGTCCATACTGCTAAAGGCCGGACACTCGCGACGCGCCCACATCTGTTTGAACGGCGTAGGCAGTGAAAGGTTTACAGATTCCAACACGGAATCTTCTAAACTTGGCCGTGTATGCCTAACTATTTGACTTTCATCTTGATTGGGCTGGCGGCGGGGGTGTGCTCCGGAATGTTCGGTATCGGCGGCGGCGTGGTGATTGTGCCGGCGCTGCTGCTGGCGACTACGATGGACGTACGGGATGCCACGGGTACCAGCCTAGCTGCGCTCATTCCTCCCGTCGGTTTGCTGGGTGCGGCGGAATACTACCGGGCGGGTCACATCAATGTGAAAGCCGCAGCCATCATCGCGGCCGGCCTCTTCATTGGCGCGTATTTTGGCTCGCGCATCATGCTGTCGATACCCTCTGGGCCGGCCAAGAAGGTGTATGCCGTTTTCCTGCTGGTGCTGGCGGTCCGCATGCTCTTGCAGTGATGGCGATAGGTTGGCGACCGGTTATCCCTCATTCACGGGATCCGGCACAGCTTTCGGGTCCAGCTTCTCGATTAAGACGGTGGCGATACGGTTCTTATCCATGCCAGTGACGGTGAAGCGGCGGCCGCCAAATTCGACTGAATCTTTTACTTTCGGTATGTAGCCGAACTGAAACAAAAGAAACCCAGCTAGCGTTTCAAATCCGGCCTCTGCCGGCAATGATATGCCGTAACGGGTTTCCAGGTCGCGGATGGTGGTCGTCCCATCCAGCTGCAGGAGCTTGTCTTCGCCCGACACGACCGGCCGCTGCACGTCGTGCTCATCGCCGATGTCGCCAAACACCTGCTCCAGCACGTCTTCAAGTGTCACCAAGCCAACGATGGTGCCGAATTCATCCACTACTAAGGCCATATGCGTGTGGCTGTTCCGGAACTCGTCAATCAGCTGGTTGAGGGGTTTGGTCTCCGGGAGAACCAGCGGTTTACGTAGGAACCTGCGGAGCCGGAAAGGCCGCGGCCCGCGTGCTTCATGGGCGTAGCGTCGTTCCTCCCAAACCTTCATCAGGTCCTTGTAATGCACAATGCCGATGATCTGTTCGGGACGCTCTTCATAGACCGGCACACGGGTGTATTTGTTCTCGGCCATGACGCTCAGGATGTGATCTAAATCCGAATCGACGGCGATGGACACAATGTTGTGGCGGGGCGTCATGATCTCACGCGCGGAGTGGTCGGCGAGTTCGATGAGGTGCTCAATGGCATCCTGTGCGAACTTGTCCAGATGTCCCTCGCTGCGGCTGGATTCGATGATGTATTTCAGCTCTTCGGGCGAATGGCCGCCGCGGGCATGGCCGGCCCGAAGCCCGAGAACCTTGAGGATCAGCGCCGAGGAACGCTCGACGACCACCACAAAGGGAGCTGAGATTCGATAGAAGACGGCTAGCGCAGGGGCGGCTAGCAGGGCGACGCGATCTGCTTTATCGATGGCCAGATTCTTTGGGACCACCTCGCCGATGATGACGTGGCAGTAGCTGATAGTCAGGAAGGCCAGGGCAAAGGCGATCCCGTGCCGCAGCAGGGGCGAAACGTAGGCCGCCAGCGGGCCGAAGAATTGGTCGAGCAGCTGATAAACAGTGTCTTCTCCTGCCCAGCCCAACCCTAAGCTCGCGAGGGTGACACCCACCTGTGTCACCGACAACAAGCGGCCAGGATTTGCCAGTAGATTCAATGCAATCTGGGCGCCCGCCTGACCTTGCTCGGCCAGTTCTCTCAAGCGAGACTGGCGCACGGAGACCAGCGACACTTCGGCGGCCGCAAAGAAGCCGTTCATGGCCAAAATTAGGAGCAAAACAACGAATCGAAAGCCCATGGCTATTCGGAAGGCCACGGAACGCGCCGCGGTTCCCGTGCTTCACCGGGAGTGTTCGGGAGCCCGGAGTACAATCGGGTGGTGTCTACGCGCCTGTTGCGCCTCATCAATGTGAGCATAGCGGTTCTCGCAGTGCTCGTTCTGGTTTTGATTTACTGGTTTGCCTACCGGCCGTTGCCCGAGGTCTCTGGGACCCTGACCGCGCCGGTGAAGTGGAACGGCACCGTAACCCGCGATCGGCTGGGTGTGCCCCATATCGAAACACGCGAAAAAGATGACCTGATGTTCCTACAGGGGTACGTTACGGCGCAGGACCGGCTGTGGCAGATGGACATCCTGCGGCGATTCGCGGCCGGCGAACTGGCGGAGATCGCAGGACCTGCCGCCGTGGAAAGTGACAAGCAGTCACGGCGCCTCCGCATGCGGCCTATCGCGGAGGCCCAATTTACTCGCTTGACCGCGACGGAGCGGGAGGCATTTATCCAGTTTGCGCGGGGAGTGAATTTCTTCATCGAAAGCCAGAGGGGAGACTATGCCTTTGAATACTCCATTCCCGGTCATTCCTATTCACCGCGGCTCTGGACGCCCGTCGATTCGCTATTGGTGGGGCTGATGATGTACCGGGACCTCACCAACACGGCAGAGGCCGATTTGGAAAAGGGACGACTGCTCAAAGCGGCGCCGCGAGACCGGGTCGAGACCTTATTTCCGCATGTGGCGGGCGAGTCAATTAGCCCCGGTTCGAACGCCTGGGCGGTCTCCGGCGCACATACCACCAGCGGCAAGCCTATCCTGGCGAACGATCCCCATCTAGCCATCCGCATACCCTCCATTTGGTACATGATTCAGCTGAAGGGTGGAGGCCTCGACGTCTCCGGTGTGTCCATCCCGGGCATTCCAGGCGTGATTATCGGACACAACCAGGACATCGCCTGGGGTGTTACCAACCTGGAAGGCGACTTCATGGACGTGTATGCCGAGCAGATCGACCTGCGAACCGGCCGGTACATGTTTGCCGGTGAACAGCAGCAGGCGCGGCTCGACCACCACGTGATCGGCGTGTACGGCTTCGCACCCGTCACCTTGGATGTATGGGTCACGAAGCACGGACCGGTGGTTTTCGACGAGGGCGGCAGCGGTTACTCGGTGAAGTGGACAGCGGCTGAGGGATTCGGTTTCCCCTTCCTCGACATCGACGGCGCCCATAACTGGGATCAGTTCCGCACGGCGGTTGCCAAGTTCTGGGGACCGGCGCAGAACTTCGTTTACGCCGACCGGCTAGGGAATATTGGTTACCAAGCCAGCGGCGGCATACCGATCCGAAACGGTTTTACGGGTGATGTTCCGTTGGATGGAGCATCAGGCACGCAAGAATGGAACGGCTACGTGGGCTTCGGCCAGTTGCCTTCTTTCGCCAATCCGGCACCCGGCATCATCGCGACAGCGAACCAGAACCCTTTTCCCGCCGACGCCAGTTTCGGACTCAGCGGCTCGTTTGCGGACCGGTACCGGATCAATCAAATCCTGGATCGCCTGCGGGCGAAGCCGAAACTCTCAGTCGACGACATGTTGTCGATTCAGAAGGATGTCTATTCGGCCTACCATCACTTCCTCGCCGGCCAAGTGGTGGGCTCCCTCCAGCGCAAGGGGGATTCAGACGCCGCCGTGAAGGAAGCCGCTGCCGCCTTGCAGGGATGGAACGGCCAGATGGACAAGGACCAGGCGTCCCCCTTCATTACGGAGCTGCTGAACTACGAAATGGGCCACTCGTTGCTGACAGCCTTGGCGCCGAAGGTGAAGGTGACGCGCAATCCGCGTCCGCAGGTTTTGGAGACATTGCTTCGCACCCGCCCCGCGGGCTGGGTACCGAAGGATGATTGGGACGCCTGGCTGCTGGATCGCCTGAAGGCGGCGATCGAAGAGGGCCGGAAGCGCCAGGGAAGCCCCATCGCATCCTGGCAGTGGGGCAAGGCCCAGACATGGAAGATTGTGAACCCGGTAGGGAGTCAATTCCCGCTGGTCGACCGGTTCTTCAACATCGGCCCGATTGCAATGAGCGGAGCGGCGACAACGGTGAAGCAGACCGGCCTAAACTTCGGCCCCTCCATGCGGATGGTGGTCGATTGGGGGAACATCGACCATTCGGTTCAGAATCTGACTTCAGGCGAGTCCGGATTCGTCACGTCTTCTCATTACAAAGATCAGTGGGACGCTTATTATGTGGGCACCAGCTTCCCGATGCAGTTTGAAAAAGTCGACGCCAAGAAGGATGTGCTGAAGGTCGAGCCAGCACCGTAGGCGTTACTTCCGAGGCGCTTCTTCGACGGCCACCCAGCCCTTGCCGGTAGACAGATTCTTCTTCTCGCACTTCACAACCTGCCCGGTGGTGAATTGCCAAGCCTCATTCGGGGGGCGCTCTTCCACTATCTGGAAGTAGTTCTTTCCCACCTCGACCGCCCGGACGGAGCGGAGCACGTTGAGACCTTGGTCCACCATACCGACGTAGATCATGGCTTCTTTGCCTCTTGGCTGAGGCGGCGGAGCAGCGGCCCAGGACGGAGCTGGTGGCGGAGGCGCATACTGCTGCGGCGGTGCATACTGCGGCATGGCGACGGGAGGAGGCGGAGCCGGAGCATACTGAGGGGGCCGAGGAGGTGGTGGTGGCGCGTACTGCGGCTCCGGTGCGGCTTGCGGCGGAGGCGGCGGGGGCGGCGCCGGCGGCTGTGGAGCCGGTTGGGCTTGCGGCACAGGTTGAGGCTGATACTGCGGCTGCGGGGCTGGTTGCTGAGCGACCGGCTGCTGCGGATAGTAGGCAGGCGCTGGTGCGCTGGCAGGCGAGACGGAGCCCAGCGAGGTATATCCCGACATAGTGCTCTGCGCTTTCACGGCCATCCTCGGCGTTTCCGATTCGGACTCTTCCACGCGGTTCGACATGCGGATTCGATCGAGCATCAAGAAGAGTGCAGTTGCGCCTGCCCAAATCAGGCTCATCACGCCTTCGGAAAGAGGGTCGAATTTGGCATCCCCATTTCCGCGCACGATATTCACCACGCCAACAGCGGTCAACATTAAACCGAGACCGCACAACAGGCTGAACGCCGCGCTCTGCAAGACGGACCTCTTCCCTTCCTCGTCGAAAGAGAAAAGAATCAGCAGCAAAGTAACGCCGGCGACCGAACCGATCCAGCTGAGCGGCGTCGCACCCCTGAGGGCGTAGAGACCGGCAAACAACGCACTCGCCAGAATTGCCGGGCCAATCTTATGGGAATTTCGCATCAACACTCCAGACGGGACAATTCTAGCGGATCGGCCCCGAAATACTCGGACGGACTCGCTGGCTAGGCGGTTGCGTGGTATGAGAAATAGCGCGATTTGGGTTCGGCAGCTGTCGCTTTCTCGCTCAGCTTTGTCTTTGCTTACGAGGCCATCAGCATAACAAGCCCACGTGGCCGACGTGACTCGCTGCAGGCGCAAGCTCGAAGACACCTCTTGACTTATCCCCTGGTCCAGGCTATACATAGTCTCGACAGGGGTAATTTATGTCCGAAGAGTCACCGCAACTTCTGCCCGGGACGCTTTACATGCTCGTGCTGCGCACACTCGCGGGCGGGCCGTTGCACGGATACGGCATCGCCCGCCGCATTAAGCAATGCTCCGCTGAGGTGCTGGATGTCGAGGAGGGCTCGTTGTATCCAGCGCTAAACCGGATGCTTCTCAAGGGTTGGCTGCGGGCCGAATGGGGAACCTCCGAA
Organism: uncultured Acidobacteriaceae bacterium; assembly: GCA_963771305.1. GTDB lineage: Bacteria > Acidobacteriota > Terriglobia > Bryobacterales > Bryobacteraceae > CAJCIT01. The sequence continues at coordinate 266,166 of CAVYTS010000026.1, read as the reverse complement.
ACGAACCGGAAGGCGCGTTTCTACCGGCTCACCAAAGAGGGCCAGAAACGGCTCGCGGCGGAAGCGACCGAATTCAACAAGCTCATTACGGCAATTCAGCTGGTGATGAAGACTGCCTAGGAGGGCCTGCCATGCAGTTTCTGAAAGAAGTATGGCGGAAGTTCTGCTGGCTGGTCGGCCGATCCCAGTTTCATGCGGAGCTCGCCGACGAGATGCAGTTCCACATAGAGAGCCGAGCCGATGAGCTGGAACACAGTGGCCTCCCTCGCCGCGAGGCGCTCGCCATCGCACGCCGCGAGTTCGGCTCGCGATTGAAAGTGTCCGAGGACACGTCAGGCGCATGGCAGATGCAGTGGTTCGAGGACCTGTTGTCCGATCTGCGTTACGCAGCGCGGGCCCTGTTTCGCAATCCCGGCTTCGCCCTGACCGCGATCTTTTGCCTCGCGCTCGGCATCGGCGCGAACACCACGGTTTTCAACATCACAACCAGCTTTCTTTTTAGCGAACCTTCGTGCCGCGATAGCAAGTCGCTGGTGGCGATCTGGGAGGGCGGCAACAGCGCGGCCTCGTATGCCGACTACAAGTTCTTGCGAGGCGCCGCTGTCTTCGATGGCATGGCGGGAATTAACATCGAGCGCGAAGTGAACTTTCGGGAAGGCGACCAAACTCGCCGCTTCTACGCGGGCGTGGTGACGAACGACTTCTTCAGCACGTTGGGCATTCCACTTCTTCTCGGCCGCGGAATCGCACACCGCGAGACGGATACCGCCGTGCTCTCGTATCGGATATGGCGGCGCGTGTTCGCAGCTGACCCGGCTATTCTCGGCCGGAAACTGATCCTGGAGGGGCGAGTTTATACCGTTGTCGGCGTACTTCCGGCGGACCACCGGTCGGTTGCTGGGTTTGGCCTTTCGCCCGAAATCTACATTCCTGTTCTGCATGACGACGAGTACGTGCAGTTCTACGGCCGCATGAGGAAAGGCATGAACATCGCCATTGCCCGCGAACGAGTGCGAGGCGTGGCCGAACAACTCGACCGCATTCGTCCGAAGGACGGCTGGGCGCGATCCAAGCAGGTACGCGTCACGGGCGTGACCGGATTCGACGTCCTGAACCAGGAGATACCGGGCGCCGTTTCAGCCTTCTTTGCGATGCTGCTGATTGTCGTTGGCATGGTCCTGCTGATTGCTTGCACGAACGTAGCCAGCTTGTTGCTGGCACGCGCCTCCAGCCGTTCTCACGAGTTGGCTATTCGCTTAGCGCTCGGCGCCAGCCGCCGGCGGGTGGTCCGCCACCTGTTGGCCGAAAGCCTGCTGCTGTCTGGGCTGGGAGCACTGGTTGGACTGGCGATCAACCTTGCCTGCGCCAGGGTGATCCAGAGTCTCACGCTGCCGGTGCCGGTCCCGATGCAGATTGTTGTTCTGCCCGACTGGCGTTTGCTGTGGTACTCGCTCGGCGCGGTGCTGGTGAGCGCGCTGCTCTGCGGCTTGCTGCCTGCCCTCAAAGCCGTGAAACGGGACGTGAACCACACATTGAAACAGGACGAGCATCAGATCGGCCGCACCTGGAATCTCCGCAGCGTGTTGGTGGCCGGGCAGCTGGCGGTCTCGATTGTACTGCTGGCAACTGGCTTCCTGTTCGTTCACAACCTGCTTCGAGCCACTTCCATGAACCCGGGCTTCGATGCCCGGCACACCATCTGGGCCTATATGCGGCTGGTGCCAGACCAATACAACGATGCCGATCAAAGCAAGCAGACTGCACTTGCGAACTCGGCGCTAGAGAAACTGCGAGCGCTTCCCGGCGTGGAATCGGCCGCGATCACCCAGCGCGTCCCTCTGAACGACAACTGCGTGACCGGAACTTCTCTGCGAACGGACCGTTCCGCCAATCCGGTTCATGTGGAATACGAATGCAACAACGTCGGCCCCGATTACTTTCGCACGATCGGCATTCCAGTCCTGCGCGGACGAGAGTTCTCCGCCGCCGATCAGAAGGGCTCTCAGCCGGTCGCCATCGTGAACGAATCGTTCGCCCACACGGTGTTCGGCGAGACGAATCCCGTGGGCCACACCATTGCGACTGATTTCACCAACGACAAACCAAAGCTGATTGTCGGGGTCGCGAAGGACAGCAAATATTTCACGCTGAGCGAGAAACAACGCCTCGCCGTGTATGAGCCGTACTTTGCTCACGATGAGCCGATCAACCTGCATTTCCTAATCCGCCCGAGCGGGGTACCCTCGGGATACGTGAAGCCCATTACAGATCTGTTGGGTCGGCTTGATCCCGCCGCCGTGGTTGAGACAAAGCCTATGAGCCAAGCGCTTGGCCTGGCTCTATTACCAAGCCAGGCGGGAGCGGCGATGCTCGGAACAATGGGGATACTCGGACTGCTACTGGCAGCAATCGGGCTGTATGGTGTGCTTCTGTATTCCGTTTCATCGCGCACCCGAGAGATCGGTCTGCGCGTGGCACTGGGAGCGACTCCCGCTGACATCCTGCGAATCATCTTTCGGCACAGCCTGGCACTGGTGGCGAGCGGAGTGGTGGCCGGTCTGGCGCTTTCCTTCTTGGCGATGCAGCCACTGGCGCTATTCCTCGTGCCGGGCCTCAGCACATTCGATTCGATCGCGTTTCTGGCAGTGATCGGTGTGCTTGCCGCAGTCGCGTTGCTGGCAACCTTGGCCCCCGCCCTTCGAGCGCTGCGCGTCGATCCGATGATCGCCTTGCGGTTTGAATAATCGCGCGAATTTGATGGACCGCATCGTTGGTACACTTCATTGAACAAACCATGAGAGCTTTCTTCTGCGTCTTCGCGCTGGCCCTGACAGCAAGTTACGGCATCTCGGCCGAGGGACCGCCAGACTGGGCCTATGGCGTTCAGGCGCCTGCTGTCAAGCCGCCCGGCGAACCGAAGTCGAACCCAGACGCTGCACTGCATGTGCCGGGCAGTTCGCTGAGCTTCACGTTGGCGCAGATCAGCGCGCGCTTCGGCCCGGCGGATTGGTTTCCTGGCGATCATCCACAAATGCCGGAAATTGTGGCTAACGGCCGCAAGCCGGATATCTGGGCCTGCTCGCTTTGCCATTATCCGAACGGCAAAGGGCGGCCGGAGAACGCGAGCGCGGTGGGGTATAACCGCGAGTACTTCATTCAGCAGATGCGCGATTTCAAGAACGGCAATCGCAGCAGCGCCGACCCTCGCAAAGGCAACACGAAGTTAATGATTGCCTACGCCAAAGCGATGACGGATGCCGAAGTCGAGGCGTCAGCCAACTACTTCTCCTCCATGGGTTGGACTACGTGGATCAAAGTGGTGGAAACCAAAACGGTGCCTAAGATGTACACCTCCATCGGTATGTTTCTCCCGCTGCCAGGTGATGAAAAGGAACCGATCGGAAACCGGATCATCGAGACACCGGTGAACGCGGAGGCCAGCGAAGTACTGCGTGATCCTCGATCGGGTTTCATTGCATACGCGCCGATGGGCAGCATCAAGAAAGGCGAGACGTTGGTGACGAGGGAATCCGGCAAGACCATTCCATGCGGCATGTGCCACGGCGCCGATTTGAAAGGTCTCGGACCGGTGCCCGGAATTGCGGGACGCTCACCCAGCTACCTCGTGCGGCAGTTATACGACATGCAACAGGGCACGCGGAAAGGCTTATGGAGCGACTTGATGAAGCCTGTCGTGAGCAAGCTGACCCAAGAGGACATGCTCAACATCGCCGCCTACACGGCATCCCGAGAACCGTAAACGCAGCCTCTAGCCTGCCTAAGTACTGCCGGTGGAAATCCTGCGCTAACTCTGCCTCTTCTGAAACACTAAAAAGAATATCGCCAAGCTACAGGCGCCAAACGCATAGATCAACGCCGAGAGAAACTCGGCCGCTGAAACCGCGCCTCGCACGAAAGCCAGGGTGGTGAAAATGAAATCCCACACCCTGAGGGCCGCAATGATCAAGGTGCCGATCAGCGCCAGCAGCGCTGCGTTCTTGAGGGTCATGGTCGGAGTATGACCGCCGACGAGCTAATCCGCAAGCCCGCAATCATCACACGTCCTTCCGACGTGCCGCATGACCGATGCTCGAACACGACACAAACGCTCCCGTCATGACCCCCGGAGCGTTTGGTTTTCAGTCGGTGAAAGTTCTTACTGAGCGACCGTGGTCCAGATCTTCAACGTGTTCGCGTTGTCATCGACGGCCGCGAAGCGGAATGTTCCCCATCCCATGTTGTAAGTACCCAGGCCAAAGGCGCCTCCATTGTTGGGATCGATCGACATCTGGGAAACAAACTGGCCGGTCGAGGAGTATTCAACCAGTTCGCTGGGCTGATTCGGATCAGCGTTTGAGCCGTCGCTGTCGGCAACCACCAGATAGCCGTTTGGTAGGATGGCCAGGTCCAGCGGGCCATGCAAGTGGGTGAAGTCCTGAACCAAAAGCGCGGCGCTGACCGGGGAGTGGGTGGCAACCGCAGTCGGGATTTCGTAAATGGCGTTGTCCGTGGATGAGGCGACGTAAAGGATGTCGTGGCTTGGGTCGTAAGCCATGCCGGAAGGTCCGAGTACCAAAGCAGCCGGGTCGGTCCGATGGCTGAAGCCGGTGGCGACGATCGTCGCCGTGGCGGAGAGTGCCGTCGCGGTATATGAGATGTCAATCCGCGATACAACGCCGCTCAAGACGTTCGATATGAAAACGTTGGCAGTCCCGGAGACGCCATTCCCCGTGTCATGGATCGCCATGCCCCAGGGGCCGTCGACAGACGCCAGCGAGCCGAACGTACCGAGAAAGTTGCCGTTCCTGTCCACTACCGCCAGTCTGCCCGGTTGGACCGTTGCCGCCGTGCCGTCCGCGGTGGGGACGTTTCCGATCAGGACGATGCCATCCGACAGCACCCCGATGGCAGCGCTCAGACCGCCAACCGAGCTGGTGAAGAACGCGGAGACATTCCCAGCCTTATCGACTCGCACAATGGTCGTGCCCGTTCCTTGGAGATTCTGGGAATTATTAAAGTTCGATACTAGGATGTCGCCCGGCTGTAGACCGCCGGCGGCGGGCACGTTCTTCGGAACGAACGCGACGCCATACGGATTCACATCGCCGTTTGACGGAATGGTGGATACCGATGGCGGCAGGAGCGGAAAGATGCTGTGCACGTTCTGAGCAGAAGCCAGCGTGGCAACGAGTGAAACGAGTGCGACAGCCGCGGTTCTGATGACGGCCGGATGCACGGATAGCTTTGAGATTTTCATGTTCTTTTCCTTTGTCCTTTTCTTGGGAAACTTGTAATTCGACTGAAGCTACTTGATGGCGGCCCTGAGCGCAGACCTACGTCGCACGGCGGGAATACCAATCGCCAGGAGCCCGGCCCCCAACAATGCACAGCTGGTAGGCTCCGGGGCATTCGCCGGAATAACGTTGATGTTGTCGACCGCGAAATCCGTAGCGGTCGATGAGATCACGATCTGGTTGAAGATGGCCCCATCGAAGGCAATTTCGCCTTCGGGGAAGGTGAATCCAGGTAGAAACTGCCCTGGCTGAGTATTCGAACCGACCGATGTCGAGTTCTCATCAGCGGTCAGCGTGAGTGGGGATGGCGTTATGAAATCGGAGGTGGCGAAGTCCAGGACCACGGCCGAAAGATTCTGGCTGAAGCTTATGGTGAGAGCCAGGTTGTCCTGTCCGGCTGGACCTGGATCGCCCAGCACGTTGCCCGTGAGCGTCTCAAAAAAGCTCTGGTAGACAACAAACCCGCCAGGATCTGCCGAACTGGAGAAGGTTGCAGAAAGGCCATTGACCGTATCGGTGAAAGTGGTGGACGCACCGAGGGCATCGCCGTCGAAGTTGAAAATGGTGGAGGCATTCGCCGCGGCGGAAAGCGCTACCGCGGCCAGAAACAAGCGTAACGTATTGCTAGCGATCATGGGTAAATTCCTTCGTCACTGAGTAAAGCGACGTCGCCCGGAGAATTCCCTCACATAGTGCAGAAACATTCTTCGGACTGTCAGGGGACTGGCCGAAGCGCGCTTACCGAGCCGCGACGGTCACTTAGCGGTTGTCCGGAATCCCAGAGACTGTTCGGTTCCGGGTATGCCGGCCTAGGCAGCGGAAGGCCGCTTCGGATGCCTGGCATTTCGCTCGGAGCGAGTTCCTTAGAATAGAGCATGCCCTCCGTTCGGCACTCCGTCTGCGCCCTCGATTGTCCGGACGCGTGCGCTCTGCTGGTCAACGTCGACGAACACGGAAAAGGCTCGAAGCTGCGGGGTGACCCCGTCCATCCCGTCACGCGCGGCTTTCTGTGCGGCAAGGTCGCGCAGTACTTGGAGCGCGTCTATCATCCCGACCGTCTTCTGTATCCAATGCGGCGAATCGGCGCCAAGGGAGAAGGGCGCTTCGAACGAATCTCCTGGGACGAGGCACTGGACGAAATCGCCAGCCGGCTTACGGCCATCGCCTTGGAGTTTGGTCCGGAATCGGTTCTGCCCTACAGCTACGCGGGCACCATGGGGTTGCTGAATGGCTCCGGTATGGACCGGCGGTTTTTTCACCGGCTGGGCGCATCGAGGCTCGACCGCACCATCTGTTCTTCGGCCGGCGGCGCGGCGCTCATGCTGAGTCAGGGCGCCAAGCTCGGCACTGAACCTGAGCAGTTCGCCCAGTCGAAACTCATCATTGCCTGGGGCGCAAACATCCTCGGCACCAACGTTCATCTCTGGCCTTTCATCGTGGAAGCGCGCCGGCGTGGAGCACGGTTGGTGGTGATCGATCCGGTCAAGAATCGAACCGGGCGTGCGGCCGATTGCCACCTCGCCATCAATCCCGGATCTGATCTGGCGCTCGCCTTGGGGCTGGCCCATATCATCCTCCGTGAAGGATGGCAGGATTCCGCGTATGTGCAGGCGCACACCCACGGCTTCGACGATTTTGCAACTCTGGCCGCCGGCTATCCGCCCGATCGTGTGTCAGCTCTAACCGGCTTGACGATCGCCGAGATCAAGGATCTGGCCCACGACTATGCGACCATCCGACCGGCTGCGATCCGGTTGAACTACGGCGTGCAAAGAACCGATCGCGGCGGCAGCGCAGTACGCGCGATTTCGGCTCTGCCGGTCCTGTCCGGGTCCTGGCGGGAAATCGGTGGTGGACTGCAGTTGACAACGTCCGGCGCATTCCAGTTCAATCGCGATTCGCTGGAGCGGCACGATCTCGAAATGAAGTCACCGCTTGGGCGCACCGCTCGGCTTATTAATATGTCGGAACTGGGGCGTGAGCTGATGGAGCGTCGGGATCCCGCCGTGCAGGCTCTCGTGGTATATAACTCGAATCCAGCCGCAATCGCTCCCAATCAGAGCTTGGTCGTGAAGGGCTTGAAGCGCAGCGACCTCTTTACGGTTGTGCTGGAGCAATTCGCTACCGACACCGTCGATTACGCCGACATCGTCTTGCCCGTGACCACCTTCCTGGAACACACCGATTTGTACCTGGCCTATGGTCACTACTACCTGCAACTGGCGCGGCCGGCTATGCCTCCACCGGGCGAGACCAAGCCGAACGTGGAAATCTTTCGGCTCCTAGCCAAACGGCTTGGTTTCGACGACACTTGCTTCGACGACACAGAGGACGACATGATCGGCCAGTTACTCGATTCGCGCTCTCCTTATCTGTGCGGCATCACGCTGGAACGTCTGAAAATGGAACGCTCGGTCCGTCTGAGTGTATCGGAAGGGAACAGTCCGTTCCAGCCGTTCGCTGCGGGTGGCTTCAAAACTCCTTCAGGAAAGTTCGAATTCGGAGCGGAGAGTCTCGAATACACCCCGCCGCTCGAGTCGCGCTTCGGGGATGCTGGATTGCGGTGGCGTTTCCCGCTCGAACTGGTTCCCGCCAAGAACGATGACAGCATGAACTCGACCTTCGGGCATCGCGAGAGCGTTGTCCACCAGACAGGGTTTGTCGAAATTAACGCGACGGATGCCCTGGCGCGCGGAATTCAGGACGGAGACCAGGTGCGCCTGTTTAACGACCGCGGCGCATTCCTCGTGGTGGCTCGTGTCTCCGACTCGGTAAAGCCGGGCGTCGTCCGGGTACCCAGCGGGCGCTGGAACAAGACTTCATCGGGCGGGTCAGGCATCAACGTGTTGATCTCAGACCGTCTTACTGATATCGGCGGCGGCCCAATCTTCTTTAGTTGCCTCGTGGATGCCGTCCGCGCGGACTGACCAACACCCTTCGACGGAACGTGAGACCCGCACGCCGCGCCTCCTATTGCGATTCTATTCGTAATTCCCCTGAGAGAAAATGACGCGGCCTGGTACGTAAGTTCAGCGGATTTGTTGGGCCGTGCGGGCGCTTCTCAACTGCAAAACTTGCAGCCCCTCATGACTTTTCTTATCAATAGGGTCAAATGACGCAGAAAAGATTTCGACGCATCTCAGGCTCAGATTGACCACATCCCGTCATCTGCCGGGGCGCTGGCGGAAAACACCCTGTTTAGGAGCTGCGCAGCCGATAGTTTTACGGGCATTCAGGCGTCTGTAGGCCTGTCAACACTCGGGGAAGGCCGAGGGTCGGCCGCGATTTTCCAGGAGTGGCGCTTGAAATGCTGGCGGAGTGTGTTATGATCTTGAGGTCCAGATTGCGAAGCTATCTGGCGCAGAAACGTCAGTCATCCTCGGGCTCGTTGGAAGCAACGGATGTTCCGAACGGGTTCCCCGTTGGCCGCCCGGCCGGTGAAGCCCGCGAAGGCACCGACGGTAGCATCTCTTTCGCAAGGCAACCCTCGTTGTTCGAGCAGCTGGTTATAGTGCAGCTTCAGACGCGTGCGGCGATAAGTGTGCCTGAGCGCTTCCGTGTTATGGCGTGCGAAGTCTCGTGGCGGGCAGTGAACCTTTTCCGTGCGAGTTGCGTCTAAATCGCCAGACGCAAGACTGTGCTACCTGCATTTTTTGCGCAGGATGCCAGATTAAAGAAGTTCAAATTGTTGTCGATGATTGAGGAGAAAAAACAATGACGAAGTCAGAAACCGAAAAATTCAGAAAGATCCTGGAAACCAAGCGGGGCGAACTGGAACAGATTGTTAGCAACCGCGACGCGATCACCATCGAGAAGAGCGCTGACGCTCTGGATGAAGTGCAACATGCTTCTGAGCGCGAACTTGCTATCCGTAATCTCGACCGCGAATCGCACCTGCTTCGGAGTGTCCGGCTGGCTCTTCGTCGGGTTAAAGAAGGTACATTCGGAACTTGCCTGCATTGCGAAGAAGACATCAGCCCCAAGCGCATCGCCGCTGTACCATGGGCCGCCTTCTGTATCGCCTGCCAGGAGCAGGCCGATCGCAACAAGGAAGACGGCAACGAGGAGATCTTCGAAGAGTTGCTCTCCAACGCCGCCTAGCCACAACACTGGCAAGCTTCTTCTGCTCTGTAAATCCTATGCGGCGCGTGCTGGCCTCAAGAGGTCCCCGCGCCGCTGGCATATTCAGGCGATTTGCCGATCCATAGCCCACCGGCTGCGCGCGTCAGAGTCTGTTTCAAAACTCCAGCACTACCTGCACGTCGCCCGGACCCTCGACGGCGCGGGCCTACAACTGTTCTTCCACTAGATACTGCTCAATCTTGCCGTCGGGCATGACGTAGGTGCTGAGGAGGACCGTCTTCTTGGCAAACTCCGCGCGATAGCTGCGGTAGATCATGCCACCACGAAGGCCTGCCCTGCCTGGTCTGACCGACTTCAGCGAGCCCAGTTTTCCTAACGACGACTTCAAGTCGGCCAGCGCCGTCGCGGTGAAGTACGAATTGGCGTTATCCGTGAAGAGACTGCGATCGATCTTGCCTTTCTGTAAAGCGGCCAAGATGGCCTTCGCCTGCTGCGCGTTCTTTTCTGAAGGCACCGCGCTTTCGGCAACGAACAAGAGGGCTCCTATTTGACGCGAGAGCGGCCCGATCAAACTGATGCCGTCCTGATTGGACAGCAAAACGATCGCAGCGTCGCGCGTGGGAAACAAGGTATTCGATGCCAGAAAACCGGAAACCTCGCCACCGTGCGAGACCGTGGGAATGTCGTTCACCTCTCCCAGCTGCAGGCCGAGGGCATAGTGAGTCAGATCTCCGTTGGCGAGGCGCATCTCATGCGTGAACTGAGCGTAGGACTCTGGCGACAGAAACCGCTTTTCGAGGAGTGCGATGTCCCACTTGGCTAGGTCGGACGGCGTCATACAGAGCTCGCCGGCAGCGAAGTACCAGCCGTTGGCTTCCCGCGCGACGACACGCGCCGGTCCCAATCCATAGCGCGTGTAGGCTTGCGCATCGTTCGGGCTGGCTGCCGAACAGTCGCCGGCCGACGCCATGCCGAGCGGATCGAAGAAGGTTTGCTTCAGATACGTCACCAGTGCTATGCCTGAGACTTTCTCAAAGATCTCGCCCGCCAGGACGTAGTTCGTATTGCTGTATTGCCAGCGCGTACCGGGATCGAAGTTCAGCGGCTTCCTGGCCCAGGTTTCCAAGATCGCCTGTGCGGTAGTTGGCTTCGTCCAAGCGGGAATGATGTAATCCTGCGGTGCGTAGTCTTCATACCCGGCAGTGTGCGTCAGCAACTGGCGAATGGAGACTTCGCTGGCTCGGGTCAAGTCGGGGAAGTACTTCGAGACTTTGTCGTCGAGCGACAGCTTACTTTGTTGCTGCAGCATCAACAGCGCGGCCGCAGTGAATTCTTTACTGACTGAACCGATGGCATAACGGGTCTGCGCGTCGGCAGCGCGATGGGGATCAATGTTAGCACTACCGAAGGCTTTCGCAAACATGAGCTTCCCATCCAGAACCACGGCCACCGAGACGCTGGGCGCACCGCTCTGCTTGAGCGCAGCCTCGACCCTGGCAGAGATCCGGCTCTCGAGATCCGCAGTGGCGTCGGCCTGGACCAAGAGAGGCAGCAAGGCCAGCGACGCGAACAGAATTCGGAATGATAGTCGCATAAATCCCTTCCTCGTTCGGAAGTCGCAGTATAGCCTGTGGCGAAAGGGCGCTCCGTGAGTGCTGCGGCACTCATCTTGGCAGTCACAAAGCTGGGAGATATTTAGCGACGACCAATAAGATCCATATGTTCTTTATGTTAGCGAGTACCCATCAACAATCACCTTAACTAGTCCTGAACGCTTCGTCCCTGTGTGCGGGAGCAGGGATATGTCTTCATCTTCTTCAAATCTTCCGGCGGTGGGCCTTCGGGCAGCTGCCGCCGGCACATGGGAATGACTGTTTCGGCCGGGGTACCCCCCGCTGACGAACAGATTGAAATCACCTTGGGTCTCCGTCGGCGTAAAGCCGCGCCGGATCCAGCTACATTGGACCGTTGCTTGACGCACGAGGAGTTGGAACAGGAGTTCGGCACGGATCCAGGCGACATCGCCGTGGTGGAAGACTTCGCGACACGACACCACTTTGCGGTGACCAACCTCAACGCGGCAGCGCGCACTGTCACGATCACCGGGCAGCTCTCGGTTCTGGCTGATTTGTTTGGCGCCTCGGTTGAGATGCGCCGCGGCCACAACAATAAGGTGTACCGCAGCCGGCACGGCGGGCTAATGGTTCCGGCCGCGTTGGCGGGAATCGTCACCGGTGTGTTTGGTTTCGACACGAGGTCGGTCGCGCGTGCCAAACGTAAATTCGTTCCGCATACCGGACAACCAGCCGCATTCTCACCACGGCAGTTGGCGGGTGTCTATCATTTCCCGGCAACAACGGGCGCCGGCCAGACCATCGGGATCATTGAACTCGGGGGTGGGTTCCGGTACTCCGATCTGCACAATTATTGGAAGAGTCTGGGCTTTCCGGGCGACGTCCGGACCACGCCTCTGTCAGTGAATGGCGCAGCCAACCAACCAGAGGGAACGCCGGATGGGGCGGACGGCGAAGTGGTACTCGATATCGAGGTAGCCGGCGGCATTGCGCCCGGCGCGAAACTGGCGGTGTATTTCGCACCCAACACGGATCAAGGTTTCTTGAACGCCATCAACACCGCGATTCACGACAAGGTGCTGAAGCCTCTCTGTGATCTCGATCAGCTGGGGCTCGGAGGAGCCAAGCTGGACTCAACAGTCCCTGGATGCCTTCAATCGGGCTTTCCACAACGCTGCGTTACTCGGCATCACGGTTTGCGCCGCGGCTGGCGATGATGGATCTTCGGATGCAGCTATGGACGGCTCCGCCAATGTGGATTTCCCTGCCTCGAGCCCTTGGGTTCTGGCCTGTGGCGGCACCAGCCTGATCGCGCCGAAACGAACCATCGAATCTGAGACGGTCTGGAACGACGGCGGCGATGGCGGAGCGACTAGCGGCGGTGTCAGCAGCTATTTCGCATTGCCGTCTTATCAGGCACAGGCGAATGTGCCACTCGGCATTGGTTCGTCATTTCGCGGCCGGGGCGTGCCGGACATTGCTGGCGTTGCTGATCCGGAGACCGGCTATCTGACGCTGGTGGACGGAACCTGGGGCGTTATCGGCGGCACCAGTGCGGTGGCCCCGTTGTGGGCCGGCCTTATTGCGTTGCTGAATCAGAACCTCGGCAAGCTGCTTGGCTTCCTTCATCCGTTGCTGTACGGTACGGTGGCTCAACACAAAGCATTGAACGACATCACCTCCGGCACGAACGGCGCATACAACGCCGGGCCGGGCTGGGATGCCTGTACAGGTTTGGGAACGCCCAACGGCTTGTCGATTCTCAATGCCCTCAAGCCGGCACCCGCAAACCACCGCGTCGCAAAAGGCTCATCGAAGCGCCGCGTAAGTCGCGTGACGCGGCGGCAAACGAAGGGAGGAAGACCGCGCAAGTAAGGAAGGTAATCCGCTCAATCGACCCTCTCAAAATGAAGAAGGGCCGGAGCAGTGACTGTGCCGCCCCTTTCTTCGTGAACGTGCGTGGTTTTTATTGGAGCGGCAGTTCGCCCTCTTGCGGAATGACCTCTTCCGAATCTGGAATTACCGAGGCGGCGGCAACTTGATCGCCCTCTTCCATGCGAACCAACCGGACACCTTGCGTGGAACGGCCCGCCTGACGAATCTCGCTGGATTCAAGACGTATGATTTTGCCGTCCTTGGTGATGATCATGAGATCGGTGCTCTCCTTGACCGACAAAACGCCCACCACCTTACCGACCTTCGCGGTGGTCTTCATGTTGATAACGCCCTTACGGCCACGAGCCGTGAGCCGGTAGTCGGACAGCAGCGTGCGTTTGCCGAAGCCGTTCTGAGAGATGGACAAAATGAGACCGTCCTTCTCGACCACTTCCAGGCCAACCAGGTAATCGCCCTCTTCCAGGTCCATGGCGCGGACACCTCGGGCCTGGCGACCCATCGCGCGAACCTCCTGCTCATTGAAGCGGATGGCCATGCCCTCATAAGAGCCAAGGAAGATGAAGTTGTCGCCATTGGTGATTTTCGCGCCCAACAGCTCATCGCCCTCATCGAGTCCGATGGCGATGATGCCGCGCGATAGCGGATTGTCGAACTCTGTGAGTTCGCACTTCTTAATGACGCCCTTCTTGGTCACCATGACGATGAACTTGTCAGGGATGAACTCCTTCACGGCCAGGAAAGCTTTCACATCCTCGTCCGGTTGAAGAGCAATCAGGCCGGAGACATGCTTGCCCTTGCCGGTAGTTCCTGCGTCGGGAAGCTCGTAGATTTTGATCCAGTAGACCCTGCCTTTACTGGTGAAGAGCAACAGTGAGTCGTGCGTGGATGCAACCACCAGGTGCTCGACCACATCCTCCGACCGCGTACCCATTCCGATGCGCCCCTTGCCGCCACGGGTCTGTCGCCGGTAGGTATCGACCGCGGTGCGCTTCAAATAGCCGCCCCGCGACACGGTAACCGCCATGTCTTCGACTTGAACCAGATCTTCGAGGCGAATTTCGCCGGTGTCCTCGATAATCTGCGTGCGGCGCTCGTCGCCGAAGTCCTTCTGAACTTCCTTGAGTTCCTTGACGACGACTGCCTTCAAAACCTTCTCTGAACCGAGAATTTCCAGGTATCCGCCGATCAAGCGCTGTATTTCGGCCAGTTCGTCGAGGATCTTCTGGCGCTCCATGCCGGTGAGACGCTGCAATTGTAGTTCGATGATGGCCTGCGCCTGCTTCTCACTGAACTCGAATCGGGCGATCAAGCCTTCGCGCGCTTCCTTGGGCGAACCGGCAGCGCGAATCAGCGTAATGATGGCGTCCAGGTTGTCGAGCGCTTTCTGGAAACCGAGCAACAGATGTTCGCGATCGCGCGCTTTCCGCAGCAGGAAATCGGTGCGGCGGCGCACGACATCCTGGCGATGATCGATGAACCGCTTGATGGTGTCGATCAGACCAAGTTCGCGCGGCTGGCCATTGACGATGGACAGCATGATGACGCCGAAGTTGATCTGCATCTGCGTCTGCTTATAGAGATTGTTCAGGATGACGTCGGCCTGCTCGCCGCGCTTCAGGTCGAAGACGATGCGCATACCGTCGCGGTCGCTTTCGTCGCGAACGTCGGAGATGCCTTCAATCTTCTTGTCCTGGATCAGCGAGGCAGCGTGCTCGATGAGCCGGGCCTTGTTCACCTGGAATGGAATTTCAGTGACCACGATCGACTCGCGATCCTTGCCGAGTTTCTCCGTAGCGGCCTTGGCGCGCAGCTTGAGGCTGCCGCGGCCGCGCGTGAAGTAATCGATGATGCCCTGACGCCCGAGGAGGAATCCGCCTGTGGGGAAATCCGGGCCCGGAACCATTTCGATGATCTTCGCCAGCGGTGTGTGTGGATTCTCAATCAGGGCGATGGTGGCATTTATGATTTCGTCCAGATTATGCGGCGGGATGTTGGTCGCCATCCCGACGGCGATACCCGATGAGCCGTTGATCAGTAGATTCGGCGCGCGTGTCGGCAGAACCTCGGGTTCCACTTCGCTGTCGTCATAGTTGGCCCGGAAATCGACCGTTTCCTTGTCGATGTCTTCCAGCAGGGTGGCTGCGATTTTCGAGAGCCGCGCTTCGGTGTACCGCATGGCCGCTGGGGGGTCGCCATCCACGGAACCGAAGTTGCCCTGGCCATCGATGAGCGGGTAGCGCAAGGAGAAGTCCTGCGCCATGCGGACCAACGCGTCATAGACGGGGGCGTCGCCGTGCGGGTGAAACTTGCCCAGCACTTCGCCCACGATCTTGGCGCATTTACGAGGCGGACGGTTAAAATGCAGCCCCATCTCGTGTAAGCCGTAAAGGATGCGCCGGTGAACCGGCTTTAGACCGTCCCGCACGTCGGGAAGCGCTCGCCCGATAATCACGCTCATGGCGTAATCGAGGTACGAGGTCTTCATCTCGTCTTCGATGTTGATGGGAATGATGTTCTTGTTATCGGACGGGAACAGCGGTCCACCGCCTCCGGCGCCGCCATTACTGGGGGGAACGGCGGGTGGTTGGGAGGGAACGATCGGTCCTTCTTGATCTGCCAAACGGAACTCCTAGCCAGGGTTCAATCTATTCGCGCAAGTTATTGTAAATGCGGGAACTTATTTGAAATCTATTGCAGTTTTCATTGTACCAAGAAGCGTGCGGGCTCGGAACGTGATTACGGACTTTTCAAGGCCGTTACAAGCCCTTTTGCAGTCGGGCGGGAGGAGCGATTCTGAGACAGCTCATAACCTTCATAAAATCAGCAATTTCGATACACTAAGAACAAGACCCGAAATGCTATCCATCGTAATCCCCATTCACAATGAGGAGCCGGCGATCCTCCCATTGTATGACCGGCTGACCACCGTGCTAGAACGGCTTAAGAAGCCCTACGAGATCATCTTCATCGACGACGCCTCCACCGACCGCAGCTTTGATCTGCTGGCCAACCTGGTAGAAACTGATCACCACCTGAAGGTAATCCGCCTGCGGCGCAACTTCGGGCAAACGGCGGCGCTTTCGGCCGGCTTTGACGAAGCACAGGGCGAGGTCATCATCTCCCTGGACGGCGACCTGCAGCACGATCCGGATGACATCCCACTGTTGCTGGAGAAGATCGACCAAGGCTACGACATCGCCAGCGGCTGGCGCAAAAACCGGGTCGACAATGCCATGACGAGGAAGATTCCCTCGCGGATCGCCAACTGGCTGATCAAGAAGATTTCCGGCGTGGATCTGCACGATTTCGGCACGACCTTCAAGGCATACCGGGCTGAAGTATTGAAGGACGTCAATCTGTACGGCGAGCTGCACCGCTTCATTCCGGCACTGGCTAGTCTCTACGGCGCTCGGATTGCGGAAGTTCCCATCAAAAACATCGAGCGGCCCAACGGGGCCTCGCATTATGGTCTGGGACGTACGGTGCGTGTGTTCTTCGACATACTGACCGTTAAGTTCCTGCTGAGCTATCTGAGCAGGCCGATGCACTTTTTCGGCAAATGGGGCATCGCCGGTTTCGGGATGGGCTCGCTGGTGATGGTCTACATGATCATCGAGAAGATCCTGGGCAAGGACATCATCATAGAGCATGGCCCGCTGCTTGTGGCCGGCGCATTCCTTCTGTTCGCTGGGCTAATGTGCTTCAACACCGGTCTGATGGGCGAGGTGCTGATGCGTACGTACTTTGAGAGCCAGGGCCGGAGAATCTATGCCGTGCGGGAAGTCCGCTGCCGCCGGGAGCCACAGGTGACTGATGGGCCTCGTTAACGGCTTTGCCGGCGTCATCTTTGATTACGGCGGGGTGTTGGTGGCGCATCAATCCAAGGAAGACGTGAACCAGCTAGCTGGCATTGCCGGCATTCCAGTAGATCTATTCAACCGGCTCTATTGGGCTGACCGGGCAGCATACGACCGGGGCGACATCGAGGGAGTGGAGTACTGGCGTGGCGTCGGCAAAGAGGCCGGAAAGACCCTCAACGACGCGACCATTCACTCACTGATCGGCCACGACAGCGCAGCATGGATGAAGTTCTATGGGGCGATGTACGATTTCGTCGACGAATTGCGGACGGATGGAAAGCGCGTTGCGGTGCTTTCCAATATGCCCAAGGATCTGGGCCTGGCGATCAAGCTGGAAGGCTTCGGGTTCCGCAATTTTGATCACGTAACGCTCTCGTACGAAGTGCGTTCGGCGAAGCCCGACGCGGCGATCTACCAGCACTGCCTGGAGGGCATCGGGACGGCGCCCGAAAACACGCTGTTCCTGGACGACCGCGTGGAGAACATCCGAGCGGCCCACGCCCTTGGCATTCAAGCCATCCAGTTCACGACCCCCGATGAGATGTTGCCGCAACTGCGAGGCTAAGCCGAGTACGCTCGGTGGCCTGCAAACCATCCAGGGCTGGGAGAAGATGAGATAGGAGACGTTCCAGCGATGCGATCTTTTCACCATCTCAAAGCACTCCCAGCGACGTGCCTCCTCGCCCCGATGGCGCTCCATTCCGCTATTCTTCCGAAGCCCGTAGCTGGTTACGCGGTAGCTGATGTTTATCATCCCGCGCAATTCGACCAGGAGAAGATCGGCGGCCTGCTCGGAGACCGCATGCGAATCAACCTGGAGGGCCGGCTACTCCGCGTCGACGAAAAAGGGCTGATCGAGGGATTCCAGAACCGCCCCGGCAAGCAGGACTGGATCGGCGAACACGCCGGAAAGTTTCTGGATGCGGCGGCGAACACCTGGGAGTACACGCACGATCCACGGCATCAAGGTGCTGATGGACCGCGTAGCGCATGAGCTGATTGCAACCCAAAAAGACGACGGCTACCTCGGCACTTATACGGATGACAAACGATGGACTAGTTGGGACGTGTGGGTCCACAAATACGACATGCTCGGCTTGCTAGCGTATTACCGGGTCACCGGCGACAAGAGCGCGCTGAATGTCGCGGAAAAGGTGGGCGACCTGCTCGTCAATACCTTCGGCCCAGGAAAACGGGACATCATCCAGAGCGGTGAGCACGTCGGAATGGCCGCCACCAGTGTGCTGGAGCCGATGGTGTACCTCTATCACTGGACCGGCGAGGAGCGATATCTCAAGTTCTGCCGCTACCTGGTATCCGCTTGGGATGAGACCAATGGCCCCAAGATTATCCAGTCGCTAAACGAAACCGGGAGCGTGTTCAAGACGGCCAACGCCAAAGCGTACGAGATGCTGTCGAATCTGGTGGGCCTCACCGAACTCTATCGTATTACCGGCGACGAGGACTATTTGAAGCCCGTGCTAACCGCGTGGACTGACATACGGGACAAACGGCTGTACATCACAGGAACCAGCAGTTCCGGCGAACATTTCCAAGGCGACTTCGTCCTACCCGGAGACGAAAAAGCTGATGTAGGCGAAGGTTGTGTCACCGTAACTTGGATGCAGCTGACGCTGGAACTCTTCCGGCTCACCGGCGAAGCGCAGTATTCGGAACAACTCGAACGCACCGTCTACAACCAGTTGCTGGGCGCGCAGGACGTCAGAACCGGGGACATCTGCTACTTCACGCCGCTCAATGGACAAAAGAAGCCAACGCCGGGAATCAACTGTTGCGTCTCAAGCGAGCCGCGAGGCATCTCCCTGATTCCGGCGGCGACCTGGGGGCGGTTAGGGCCCGGGTATGCCATATTGCTCTACACGCAAGGCATGGCAAGTTTCACGACCAGAGCGCATGGAACGGTGCGATTACTGGTCGAGACCAACTATCCCGAGAGTGGCGAAGTCTTGGTCCACGTCGAGCCGGAGCGGGATATTCACTTCCCACTTCGACTGCGCGTACCCTCCTGGACCAACAGCTACGTGGCTGCCGTCGGAGGCACGACGGTGGAAGGGAAGCCGGGAGAGTTTCTGGTTCTCAATCGCAAATGGCACAAGGGCGACACGGTGAAGATCAACATGGATCTAACTGTCCGCGCCCTCAATGGAGGCGTGAGCTATCCGGATTCTGTAGCCATTCAGCGAGGGCCACAGGTGCTCGCACTTGAGCGGTCCTTGAATCCCGACTTCAAGGAGTTTGACAACGCCGGGCCCGCCTCGATTGCCGCGGAGGCGCTCACCTTGGCGGATACGAAGACCACTCTGCCCAGAACATGGCTGGGATCACAGGCGTACGTGTTGCGAGGGGAAAGCAACGGCCAGCCGAAACCGCTGGTGCTGATTCCATTTGCCGACGCGAAGAACTATCGGGTGTGGTTGAAGAAACCCGAAACGCAACGCAGCGGTCCGCAGTGAATGGGCGAGCGTGTCCTCGAAATACCTTGTCATACGACGAGCAGTTGCATCTCGGGAGCGATTCGCCTGAGGTTGGCTGCGTCGCTGGTGACGACAAACTGGCCAGCTCTCTGTGCACAAACGACGACATGGGCATCGACGATGTCGGACGTCCCGGCTCGCGCCAATAGCAGGCCCACAGCCGTCGCGTCCGGCCCATTGAGCGCAACGAGGTCTGTACCGGCTTGTCGAATGAGCCGCGAGAGCCTCGCCTGCCGGGCAGGATTGCGAATCGCCTGCGCCAGCGCCGTTGCTGGGACCGTGATCCGCACCCCGAGCTCTGTGGCGCGTGCGATCAATGCGAGCACCCGCCGATTATTCCGGTCCAATGCAATCAGACCGCCAGCGTCGAAGGTGACGCCGGTCACGCAGCCTTTCCTTTCTTTGCACCCCTCCTTCGCTCCGGAGGAGAGAGAAGCCCATCAGCCCAAGCGCGTTCTTTCTTGGTTAACGGTCCACCCGTTTGCTGCAATGCGTCCTCCAGCATCTCCTTCCATCCTGCCGCATCGTGAAGAGCAACACCAACGGCGTGCTGTACGAAGGCCGAAACGTTCGCTGCCTGCCCTGCCGCTACGAGGGCGCGGATTTCGCTGACCTGATCCTCGTTCAGCGTGACGGTGATTTTGGTGGTCGCCATACCGAACACCATACCACAGAGCCCGGTTCACTACTGATTCAGTACCCCGCCACGCCCCTCAGGCCTTTCGCCCGCGACACCAATAATTCTCGAACAATCCGCTCATGCCCTCGGCGAAGCCTTCGTGCTCAAACACGACTGCAGTCCACGCCGGGCGCGTCAGGACGGGATCTAGCAAAGCCACCAAGCCGCATTTCTGGTCGAATAGCGCCAGTTTCAAAGGAAGCTTCTCAGAAAACCGAATCTCGATGCCGGCGTTCTTGTAATCGTTGAGCCGCTCGCGATGTTCCAGGTCGATCGGTCCGGCCTCAATCAGAAGGCGGCAGGCCACACCGCGCGCATTGGCTTCGCGAACCAATTGCTCATCCAGCGGATCAACGGCGAAGGGAGGCCTGGAGAACTCTGCGTAGGAATGCCGGGCATTGGCCAGCATGCGGCGATAGTGAAGTGCCGTCTGGGTGGGATCGTTCACCAGATTCAAGAAGTCCAGTGTGCCGCGACCGCCCTGCCCTTCTTCAAAGGCCTCACGAAGATCCTGTATGAGGCCGGTCGCCAGACGCGCTTGCTCCGTAACCTCGTTTTGCAACGCCTTGTTGCGGCGAGCCAAGTACCCCGGGATCGCCAGACTGGGGTCAACCGCGGAGAACAGCTTGGTCTTCTCTTGAATCACCTGAGCGAAGCCTTTTTCTACCAGGCTGTCGAGCACCTCGTAGATCTTCTGTCGGGGAACATGCGATCGGGCAGCAAGTTCCAGCGCCTTAAAGCGCGGATGCCCCACCAGCACCAGGTATGAGCGCGCCTCGTACGCGTTAAGTCCCATCTGCTGGAGCTTCCGCCAATTCAGTTGGAAGTCCATCGAGGTTGAATCCTGTCGTTTCACGGATTAAGACCCGCACGTCCCCAAAACCCAAATCACATTGCGCGTTTGACTTCGAGAACATATCACAACTGAACGGCAGCGCGGCCCGATCTTTTGGAAGCGCTTCAAACGCCTGCTCGAAAACACGCTGCTAGAATCGGTTTTATCGGGATGCCATCGATGTCGCGGATGCGGATCCCGCGTCGAGTTGAGTTGCCCCGCGCTGGTTTGCTCATGAATCTTTCCGACCTGCCCCACACCCTCGGCGCCCTCCGCCACAGCCGTTTTGCGGAGCACTTACATGAGACGAGAAGCGTCAAGGATGAATTGCGCATCAACCTGATTTGCAAACTGGAGCGCGGTGAAAACCTGTTCCCCGGCGTGATGGGTTATGAAGACACCGTCGTGCCGCAAATCACCAACGCGATTCTTTCGCGGCACAATTTCATCTTGCTGGGACTGCGCGGGCAGGCCAAGACGCGAATTGCGCGGCTGCTGACCCGGCTGCTGGATCCGCTGACGCCCTACATCGCCGGCTGTGAGATCAAGGATCATCCCCTGCGGCCGATTTGCAAGCGCTGCAAGGAACTAGTGGCCGTCCAAGGTGACGAGACGCCGATTGCCTGGGTGAAAGCGGAGGAACGCTACGTTGAAAAGCTGGCCACGCCGGACGTGACCATCGCCGACATGATTGGAGACATCGATCCGATCAAAGCTGCGCGCACCGGCCAGACCATCTCCGACGAGCTGACTATTCATTACGGACTGTTGCCGCGAGCCAACCGGGGCCTCTTCGTGATCAACGAACTGCCTGACCTGGCGGGCAAAGTGCAAGTGGGCTTGTTCAACATCATGCAGGAGGGCGACGTCCAGATTAAGGGTTACCCCATCCGTCTGCCCCTCGACCTGATGCTGGTGTTCACCGCGAACCCGGAAGACTATACTGCGCGCGGAAAGATTATCACTCCTCTGAAAGATCGGATCGGCAGCGAGATCCGGACTCACTATCCGCAGGCGTTAGAGCAAGGCATCGCCATTACGGAGCAGGAAGCCTGGTTGAAGCGCAAATCGCCGGTTCCCGTCGAGGTGCCCCAGTACATTCGCGAAGTCGTGGAGCAGGTTGCATTCCTGGCGCGCGAGGACAAACGCGTCGATAAGCGATCGGGCGTATCACAGAGACTACCAATCACGGTGCTGGAGAACGCCATTTCCAATGCGGAACGGCGAGCGCTCCGAGCCAAGGACGCGGAGGCGGTTCCCCGAGTGCTCGACCTGTATGCGGCTCTTCCCTCCATCACCGGAAAACTCGAACTGGAATATGAGGGTGAGCTGAAAGGTGGAGACGTCATCGCACGTGAACTGATTCGCACTGCCGTGGGAAAAGTTTTCAACGGCTATTTCGACGGCGTGAATCTCCGGCAAGTCGTGCAGTGGTTTGAGATGGGCGGTTCACTGCGGCTGGGCGAAACCATTTCGTCGCACGATCTGGTAAAGCAATTATCGAAGATTCAGGACCTGTTCGAATTCATCGGCAAGTTGGGAGTGGGAGAAGGCGGCAGCGACGCGCTTCGTGCTTCGGCCGCGGAATTCATCCTGGAAGGTCTCTATGCACAGAAACGCATCAGCCGCAATGAGGAACATGAGTTCGTAGCCGGAGAGCGAGCGCCTCGCGAAGAGCGCAACGAAGATTTCCGCCGGGGTGGAAACGATCCGCGCCGCGGTGGCGGCGGAGGCCGGCGCAACCTCAATTAGGGCAAGCGCGAATTTCAGACTCGCGGACCCGCTGGATTACCGATCATGAAGTGGATCTCATACTCGCGCTTTTCGGAAGAAGACCTCGGAGTCGATGTCGAAGATCTGCTTAAGGCTCTTTCCGACTTCCTGCTGGAGAGCGGATTTCAGGATCCGTATATGCAGTTTTCAGAGATGAACCAGCACACGCTGGAGAATCTGAAGCAAGCCATCGAACGGGCGCTCGAATCAGGTGAGATGTTCGACCAGGAGCGGGCTGAAGAGATTCGCCAGCGACTGCAACAGATGTCGGCCCAGCAGCGCGAAAAGCTGATTCAGCGCCTGATGGAAAAACTCGAAGAGTCCGGCTATATCAACACCGAAGGCCAGCCCCCCGACGATCCCACCGCGCCTGGCAAAGAGGGCGGACCGCAAACGGAGATGCACTTCGAAGTCACCGATAAGGCGATCGACTTTCTTGGCTTCAAGACCCTGAAGGATCTCCTCGGCTCGCTTGGTAAGTCGAGTTTTGGGGCACACGATACGCGCGAGTTGGCAACCGGCATCGACTCCAGCGGAGGCTCCAAGCTGTACAGCTTTGGGGACACGATGAACCTGGACATCAGCGCGACGCTGTTTTCCGCCATGCAGCGCGAGGGATTGAAGCTCCCGCTGGAACTGGAGTATTCCGATTTGCACGTGCATCAAGCCGAGTATCAGAGTTCCTGCGCGACGGTGCTGATGCTTGATTGCAGCCACAGCATGATCCTGTATGGCGAAGATCGTTTCACGCCCGCCAAGAAAGTGGCGATGGCGCTTTCGCATTTGATCCGAACCCAATACCCAGGTGATTCATTGCGCTGCGTTCTGTTCCACGACTCCGCCGAGGAAGTTCGCGTCTCGGAATTGGCCCGCGTGCAAGTTGGGCCGTATTACACCAACACCCGCGACGGCCTCATTCTGGCGCAGCGGATATTGGCGGCGGAGAGGAAGGACATGAAGCAGATCATCATGATCACGGACGGCAAGCCTTCTGCCCTGACCCTCGAAGACGGCCGGATTTACAAAAACGCCTTCGGCTTGGACCCGCTGGTGTTGAGCCGGACATTTGAAGAAGTCGCCCGCTGCAAGAGACAAGGCGTCCTGATCAACACCTTCATGCTGGCAAGCGACTACGGCTTGGTGCAGTTCGTTCAGAAGGTAACCGAAATGTGCCAGGGCAAGGCCTATTTCACCACTCCCTACACGCTGGGGCAGTATCTACTGCTGGACTACATGAACCGCAAGACCAGAACGATTCACTAAAACAGCAGATCCTTCTGCGCCGCGACGCACAGGTAAACTACCGGCAGCGAGAACAATCCCGCGTCGATGCGGTCGAGCAGTCCTCCATGGCCGGGCAGAATCGTTCCACTGTCTTTGACGCCGGCGCCGCGTTTCATGGCCGATTCGGCTAGATCGCCGAACTGGCCCGCAATGTTCCCGGCAACCGCCATCAGTGCAATCTGCCAGGAAGGCGCATCGGGTACGAAGTAATGCATGAAGGCTACGCCATAGATCACCGAGCCGACCACGGAGCCGATGGCGCCCTCCCAGCTCTTCTTCGGGCTCACCACCGGCGCCATGCGATGTTTTCCAAAACGACGCCCTACATAGAAAGCGGCCGTGTCACCGACCCAGCAAATCGAAAGGGCAAAGAACAGCCAGTAAGGGCTCTCACTCCGCAATAGATCTGCGAAGCGCCAAGGGGCAAATGTATAAAGTCCGCCGAGAAAGGCCGCGGCTACTTGCGGCAGAACATCTCGCAAGTTGTCGTAGCGGAGGGCCGTCGCCAAGGCCAGCACAGTGAGCAGGCTGAGTCCTAGCAAGGGCAGGTTATGTTGCGGAGGAGCCAGCAGGACCACGAGGCCGGCCAGCAGACCAAAGATGCCCGGGCGTGGAATTCCGTGGCCTTCGACCAGGCCAGAATACTCCCGGTAACCGATGACACCGATGGCAGTTGCGGCGGCCAGAAACACCCAGCCTTGCGCCCAAAAAATCAGATACGTGGCAGCAATGGCCAGGAGAATGGCGGTGATGACCCGCTTCATGATGGTCTGTATCGGCTCCGAGCGCAGGCAGCGCTACGCTCTGACATTAGCGCAGAGGCAGTTCGAGTTCTTCGAGCAGGAGCGGATCTTCTTCCTCGACAGGCGAGGCCGTAGTGCGGGTAACGCCGCCAAAACGCCGGTCGCGTTGTTGGTAATCGAGGACCGCTTCGAGCAACTCCGTCCGTCCAAAGTCGGGCCAGAGCGTGTTGGTCACGAAGATCTCTGCATACGCGATCTGCCAGAGAAGGAAGTTGCTGACGCGCATCTCGCCCGAGGTTCGAATCAGGAGGTCGGGATCACGCACGCCGGCCGTGTAGAGATAGGCAGAGATGGTTTCTTCATTCACTTCGAGCGAATCGAGCGTGCCTTCCAGGCGAGCGCCATCGATCATCGCATTGACTGCGTCCACCAATTCGGTGCGGCCACCGTAGTTAATCGCGAGGTTCAAACGCATGCCGCGATTAGAAGCAGTTTTTTCCATCACGCTCGACAACTCATCCTGAACAGCCGCCGGGAGCGATTCAAGGCGGCCGATGGCAACCAGTTGAATGTCGTTCCGCATGAGCGTGGGAAGCTCGCGGCGCAGATAATGTCGAAGCAGCCGCCACAGGGCTTCCACCTCGTGGCGCGGCCGCTTCCAGTTCTCAACAGAGAACGCATAAAGAGTCAGCGCCTCGATTCCAAGCCTGGCACAGGTTTCGGTGACGGTGCGCACGGACGTAACGCCCGCGCGATGCCCCATAATGCGGGGGAAGTTTCGCTGGCGCGCCCAGCGGCCATTGCCGTCCATAATGATGGCGATGTGGGCAGGCAGCCGCTTCGGATCGAGTTCCCGCGCAAGAAGCCAATCCCGCTCGCCGGGAGCTAGCTCGTTCAGGAGTTCCTTCATGGGATAAAGCTCTATCGTACACCAAGGAGCCCGTTGATTTCAGCATTCCAAAGGGCAGAAATCGCGGCGCCCGCACACAAAAAACTGCCGAAAGGCAGTTGGTAAGTTCGCGGGTCTTCTCGTCTAACTAAAATGTAAGTAACTCCGACGACAGAACCGGACAGAGAGCCGATCAAAAGGGCGACCAAACCCCGTTCGACCCCCAGGAAGGCGCCGATGAGTAGCAAGTAGTTTCACATCACCCATTCCGAGGCCGACCCTTCGACGGACACGCTGGTATAACCAGCCGAGTCCGGCAAGCGGCACGGCAAGAACGATCGCCCCGGCGGCGGAATTGAACAGTGATTGAACCCGCGAGCCGGCGCTAGGTATCAGACTGGCGGCCAAGGCACTGTGCATCGGCACAAAGGCGGCCAGGATCAGCCCTACCAGCGTCCCACCCAACGTGAATTCATCCGGTAGCAAGCGTTCCTCGGTGTCGGTCCAAAAGAGAACCATCAGGATCGATACCAACAGGCACTCTTTCAATGACTCCAGCGTGAAGCCCAACGAAGCGGCGATGTAACCAAATAGCAATGCCGTAGCCGCTTCAACCGCGAGATATCGATAGCCAATCGCCTGGGCACAGTGCCGGCAACGGCCGCGAAGAATCAGAAAACTGAGGATCGGCAGGTTGTCATACCAGGCGATTGGGCTGCCGCAGGAGGGACAAGACGAACCGGGCCAGACGATGGACAGATCGCGCGGAACTCGGTAAATACAAACGTTCAAAAAGCTGCCGAAGAGCAGTCCAAACAGACTCGCAATCAGCCAGGGAGGCAAAAGGAAGTTAGGATCCAATCGCCCTCCCATACGAAACCAGCGTGTCTCGTGCCATACGTTCAGCGGAAAATCGTTCATTCACCGCGGCGAAAGCAGCCGACCGCAGATTGAGAGCTAGATCTGGTTCCTCCAGGATGCGTTGCATGCCCTGTGCAATCGTGCGTACCTCGTTGCCCGTTAGTAAGCCGGTCTGCTGATGTTCAACAATCTCCCTCAACCCGCCTACTGCGCTGGCTACAACCGGAATGCCAAGCGACATGGCGAGTAGCGCGGCTGAACCCAGCCCTTCCGACTGGCTGATGTAAACGAACATGGAAGCGTGCCGCAGATCGAGTGCCAAGTTATTCGAAAACACCACGGGAACACCAGCTACGTGAGCGGCGCGTTCGACAAGATTGCGCCCTTTCATCGGATCAGTTGAAGCGAGCGCAATGGCGGGCGCGGCCGGATCCCATGCCGGCATACTCGCCTGGGTTTCGACCGCGTCATAAACGACGTCGATTTTCACCTGGGGAATCCCGGCTGACGCCAACTCGCGAGCGACATACTGTGAAACCGCAAGATAACGCGCAGCCCTCGCATACTTCCAGCGCGATGCCGGCGTGCGTTTTACCGAGAATGCCACGCGGCGGGATACGACAAACCGGGCTGCCGATAGCGCCGCCAACAAGTGCGCGCGGGCATCGTGCGCATGGACGATATCGACGGAACGGGACAATCGCCACCCCGTAGTAAGACCGCCGATGTGAACCGGAAACCCTTCGGACCGGGCGATTTCAGCCAGGGGCCCTGCGTGCCGGACTAACAACTGCTGCTCGCACCCCATCGTTTTAAGCGTCTTCAACAGCAGCAGGACCTGATGCTGACCGCCGCGCATTTCAGAGCCGGTATCAATGTGTAGGATCCGCAAGAGAAATGCTCAGTAATTCTGGCTCGACCAGCGCTTGCTCAAAGCTCACGTCCCGGACTCATATAGCGGGCCTTGGCGTATTTCAGGAAATTGTAGAAGGCCGCCATGTACGCGATGGCTAACCCTTCCATTCCATCCAGAAACCCGCGCTTCAAGAAATAGGTCTGAAAAAAGGTCCAGATCGGGTCGGCTAGGATATGACGCAGCAAGACCGGCTTTCCTCGCGCAACAATTTCTTCCGCCGCCAGCGTAGTGTAGCGGTCCATGGTCCTCAGATGCTCGGAGAGCGAACTGCACGTGAAGTGCAGAATGTTCGACTCGAGATGCCCGACTTTTCCGTCGACCACCACCGATTCATGAACGAACTCGCCCACCCAGCGTGCACGTTTCCGGTTGAAAAGACGAATCTTCCGATCCGGATGCCAGCCGCTGTGCAGAATCCACTTGCCGAGGTATTGCGCCAAACGCGGCATCGTGTAGCCGTCGAATTGCGGACCCGCTTTCTTGATTTGCCAAATCTCTGCTTCCAGCGCTTCGCTGAGGCTCTCGTCGGCATCAAGCGACAGAATCCAATCGTTGCTGGCAAGATCAACGGCGATGTTCTTCTGGGCCGCATATCCGTGCCACGACGATTCCACCACGCGCGCTCCGTGCTTGCGTGCCACCTCGACGGTTCGGTCATTCGAACCGCTGTCCAGCACCAGAATCTCATCCGCACAGCGCAGGCTCTCAATCACACGGGCTATATTGCGTTCTTCGTTGTAGGTGATAATCGCGGCGGAGATGCGAATGCCCATGCGTCAGGTTCCAGCTACCAGCGCACAGGCACCAGCGAGAACGAGAGAAAGAAGATTACCAGCGCCGTAATTCCCAGCTTCACCCGCCGTGGGTCGAGGGGAGTCTGGTCATAGATCAGTGGATGACGGGTGCCGAGGAAGAACAGGACCACTGCCCATAAGATCCATGGCTTGTAGAACAGCAAACCGAGTGGAAGCAATAGAGCCGCAAAAACCCTGGACAGCGTGCGGTGAACTTTGCTGAAGAAGGCGTAGAGAATGTGGCCGCCATCCAACTGCCCAATTGGCAAAAGATTGATAGCTGTTGCGAGCAGCCCCGCCCAAGCAGCCCGTGCCATGGGGTGCAACGAAATATCATCGGCATTGACCCCAGGAAAACGAGCCATCTCAGCTAACCGGAGTATCAGCGGAGTGCCGAAGCTGAAATCCCCCTTTACGGCAACTCCAGGAACCACGCGCGAAAGAGCTACACCGACGATGAGAAATGGAAGCAGCGCGGCGAAGCCTGCAATCGGCCCGGAGACGCCGATATCGAAAAGGCTCTTGCGCGTGTAGATCGGCGAACGAATTCGAATGAAGGCGCCCAGGGTCCCAAGCAGTGTTGGCGAAGGCATGAAATAGGGCAGGCTCGCCTTGACGCCCCATTTCATGCAGGCCACGTAGTGACCGAATTCGTGCGTAAGCAAAATCAGGATCAGCGGAACGGAAAACGATAGGCCGACCAGCAAACTCGGGTCGCCGTGCACCAGCCGCACATATCCATCCCACATGAGGTCGACGTTGAACGGCTGGTTATGAGTAAACCCTTCGGTAATCGCTGACCCGAAGACCGTGGTTGTCGCAAGCGTGATGACAAGAAGAAAAAGATGCAACCACCAGCGGCTAGGCCACCGCGAGGCGGAAGCCTCTTCGTATGGCTGAAACGCGAAAGGCCGAACCCAATTACTTTGCTCAGACAACTGGCTTACTGCAGTGTCTGCAGCTCCTTGCCGGGTTTGAACCGAACCGCCTTCCCTGGCGGGATCGCCACCTCGGCGCCCGTGCGTGGGTTTCGCCCAATTCCGGTCTTTCGGGGCCGGACGTTGAAAATGCCGAAACCACGCAATTCAATCCGATCTCCCTCAGACAGCGCCCGCTTCATCGTTTCGAAGACAGTTTCGACAGCCATCTCCGCTTTCGTCTTGGTGATGCCAGTGCGATTGACCACCTCGTTGATGATGTCGAGTTTAATCACGCAGCCTCCAGGCAATACGGTATCAGCTTACGGCGCCACCCGCGCCGTCGAGAGCAATCTCAATGATAAGAAGCAAGTTAGCCGCTTGTCAACCGTGCTTTCGAGAAAGGTGGCAGATGATAGAGCCAACAGGTACTGCCCCCACATTCCCAGGCTCACTTGTCGGCCCATGAGTCACTGTCACATTCTCGCAAAATACATACTCCGGTAAAGTTTAGCTCTTGGGCCTGGAGAAAGTACCACGGGGATACCCCGGAGACTCCCCGAAGAGGCTTAAGAATCAGAGCCTTACAGAACTGGCCTCCTGTTTGCTCCAAGTCTTTAAGCAAGAGGTGGGGTCAATGCCAGCATCAGAACTTGCTCGGTCATTTCGGATCCTGGTGGTGGACGATAGCCCTAGCGACGTGCGTCTCATCCGGGAAGCACTGAAGGAGACGTCGGTCAGCGTAACGCTCATCACCGCTCACGACGGCGTCGAAGCCACGGATTACCTCGAAAAGACCTTAGTAGGCGAGGTTCCCCGCCCCGATCTCATCATTCTCGATCTGAATCTGCCACGAAAAAGCGGCCGCGAAGTTCTTGCTGAAGTAAAGACACACCTCCGGTTGAAGCAGATTCCGGTCATCGTAATGACCAGTTCGAACGCGGGCGAAGATGTGACATACGCTTACAACCTGAACGCAAATAGCTACATCACAAAACCGGCGGATCTTGCTGAGTATCTGACAGTTGTTCGAGCGCTTCAGGTTTTCTGGTTCCATGCCGTGAAGCTGCCGCCAGACGATCTTCCCGCCTTACCCATTCTTGAACAGGGCATAGGAACTGTGATCCTGCAGTAGTGTGATCCTGCAGTAGTTAGGAAGAGGACTCCGCCGGTGGCCCTACCCCTCCGCCAAGGCTTGCTGCGCGGCAGCCAGGGCTGCCTCGTAGTTGGGGTGGTCTCCCACTTCCTTAACGTATTCCACGTATCGGAGTTTGTTGTTCTTGTCGACCACGAAAATGGCGCGGCTCTCAATCCGAAGTTCCTTGATGAGTGTGCCGTAGTGCTCGCCGAACGAACCGGTCCTGTGGTCCGATAACATCTTCACGTGATCAATGCCAAACGTGCCGCACCAACGCTTCTGAGCGAAGGGCAGATCCATGCTGACACTCATGATGGAAAGGTCCGGAAGCTTGGCGGCCGTGTCTTCGAAGCGCTTGGTTTGTGCATCGCAGACAGGCGTGTCCAGGGAAGGGACCACACTGAAGATGCGAACCTTGTTCCCGGTTTTTTCCAAAGTAACTGCCTGTAGACTCGAGTCGACGGCTTCGAAGTCCGGCGCAGCATCACCGACCTTCAATTCAGGCCCTACCAGGGTCATGGGGTTCCCCCTCAGGGTCGTTGCGCCAGCTCTCTCAATTGTTGTTGTCATGCGCCTCAGTGTATCAAGGGTTATTTGCAGACGGGCCTTAACTGCGCGCCTATATCGGCGCGGAACGCCCGCTTCTGCCTCCGCTCTTACACCCGCTCGGTGTCTCGAGATTCACCATGCAACCGATTGCCGATGCGCACGTGTGGGATAAAAGGAGCGGCGAGAGTTTCCTCTTATCCTGAGTAGTGCCTCTAGATGCGTTTATTCTTGCGCTGGAATTTGCTGGTCGCTGTCGCGCCAGGCGCTGATCTTCAGGCGCTTGCATACCCAGCACAGATCTTCGTTGGGTTGCGGGCCGCTGTTTGGCACGTACGGAGAACCGCACACCGCGCAATTCTTCGCGCGGCGCAGTTTGTCCGACTCCACAGATTGCTTCGCCAGTTCCCGGATTTCCTGGGCAACAATGGGTTGAACAATCGGCGTAGTTTTCTTCTTCATTCGGGTAATCCCACTATAGAACATATCGACCCATCACCTGGAGTCGCGCAGGAAAACCAAAAAAGGGGCGGGGAGCTATGTTGGATTCTAGGCTGCCCGGTCGCGGCGAAAAACGTACCCGGCATCAATTGGGGAATGGCAGCGCGCACACTTCTGACCCGGTCTCACAATCATTCGCTTACCTTTTAGAATCACTTCCGCCGGCACAGTGTGCGTGCAGAGCGGACAATAAACCTGCTCGACGCGGGCAGCCATCTCGGGCTGTGCGTTGTTTACCGGAGCGTGTACGTTTGCCATGTTCATTCTCCCTTCGCAATACCACTTCGCTTGTAAAGACGTAAGAAGTCACGCGATCGGTTCTATATCTTAAAAAAATAATTCCGATACATGTCTCTAACAGAGTCCGGGCGAAGGGTATTTGCGGCCCTGCAACCTTCCGCACGATCACTGCGCTGAGAATAGCTTCAGCCAAGCATAGAGTCAATGCTCGAAGGCATCCGCAGAATTGCGAGCTTTTCCAGGTGTTTGGCCAGAATATCTACCTCGAGATTCAGCTCCGCTCCCGGCTCGTAGGCGTGCAGCGTCGTGTTCTGGTAGGTGTGCGGGATGATGGTGAACCCAGCGCGGTCGCCATCGATCTCGGCGACCGTCAGGCTGATACCGTCCACCGCAAGCGAGCCTTTTTCCACCACATACCGAACCAGCTCGTCGGGAAGGCGCAGCCGCATCCACCAATGGCCGCAGCCGAGCGCTTCCATCGCCAACAGCTCGGCCTTGCCGTCCACGTGCCCCAGCACGAAGTGGCCATCCAGACGGGCGTTCGCTTTCAGCGGTCGCTCAAGGTTGACGACGGAATCGGGCTGCAGTATGCCAAGGTTAGTTCGCTTCAGGGTTTCCGGTGCCAAGTCGGCCGCAAAGTGGTTGCTCGACAGTTCCACCGCGGTCAGGCACGTGCCGTTGACCGCGATGCTCGATCCGGCCTCGGCGTCCATCAGAATCGACTGGCAGGAGACGGTCAGCCGCGCACCGGTCTGGTGATGATCCATCGCCAGGACGCGCCCCAGCTCTTCAATGATGCCTGTGAACATGAGCTGCTATACCTTCACGACATACGCTTCTACGGCGAATTCATTGGTGGAGACTTTGTGAAGGGTCAGCCGGTCCAGCAGAATCGCATCAATACGCCGCTGGCGTCCGGCGCCGCCGGCCACTGGCAAACTCTTCAACCCTCCCAGAATCTTCGGAGCGTAATAGAAAAACACCTTGTCGGCAATTCCCGAATCGAGCATGGCCCAGTTCACCATCGCACCGGCTTCCACCATCAGCGAAAGATAACGCCGTCCCGCGAGGTAGTCGAGCACAGCCTTCAGATCGGTGCGACCGTTCGCCCCATCCGCGATCAGCACCGAGACGCCGCGATCACCCAGCATCCTTCGGCGCTCGGCCGGCGCTGCGGAGGTTCCCACCACCAACACGTCGTTGCGGGCGCTTTCCACCATCTTCGAACCAAGCGGCAAGCGCAGAAGGGAATCCAGCACAATTCGAAGAAGAGGCCGGCTACGCTCTAAACCAGAACGGTCGGTCAGCAGGCAGTCGTCTTCGAGGACCGTGCCGATGCCGGTCAGAATCGCATCCGACTCGTGCCGCACCAATTGGACGTTGGCGCGCGCTACTTCGCTGGTGATCCAGCCGTCATTGTCTTGCGGCGCGGCAATCTTTCCGTCCAAGGTCAACGCCGCCTTGATGGTGACCAGCGGCTGGCCAGTGCGCATGAAATGGATAAACGGTTCATTCAGTCGCTCGACTTCCCGTGCGGCCTCATGGTCTAATTCGACTTCGATCCCAGCAGCCCGCAGCCTTTCGAGGCCTCGCCCGGCCACCTGCGGATTAGGATCTTCCATGGCGACGACGACTCGCCGCACGCCTGCTGCGATCACGCCCTCGACGCAAGGTCCGGTGCGACCTTGATGGGAACACGGCTCCAGCGTGACGTACAGCGTAGAGCCTTTGGCCTTGGCCCCAGCCTCCTCCAGCGCTATCACCTCGGCATGCTTCACGCCGGCCCAGGTGTGAAACCCACCGCCCACTACGCGTTGCTCATTCACCACCACGGCGCCCACGGCGGGGTTCGGGCTCGTTCTGCCGCGGCCCTCGCGGGCCAGCCGCAACGCCTCCTGCATGTGTTCGTTCATCAGGTTTGTCCGTTTTGCACTTTGCTACAACGGGCGTGTCTATTTGTCGAAGAGTGATTCGATGAACTTGTCGGCTTCAAACGGCAACAGATCATCAATCTTCTCGCCCACCCCGACGTAGCGAATCGGAAGATTCAACTCGCGGGCTATCGCCACCACCACTCCGCCCTTTGCCGTCCCATCCAGCTTCGTCAAGACGATGCCCGTCACGCCGGACGACTCCGTAAATCTTCGGGCCTGCTCCAGGCCGTTCTGCCCGGTGGTCGCATCCAGAACCAACCAGACTTCGTGCGGCGAGCCCGGAATGACCCTCTGCGACGTGCGGCGCATCTTCTCGAGCTCCGCCATGAGATTGTCTTTCGTGTGCAGCCGGCCGGCGGTATCCACGATGACGTAGTCCACCTGGCGCGCTTTCGCGGCGTTGAGCGCGTCAAACACCACCGCGCTTGGATCGGATCCGGTCTTCTGGCGGATCATATCCACGCCCGCGCGCTTCGCCCACACTTCCAGTTGCTCAATGGCTGCGGCGCGAAACGTATCAGCCGCACACAAAAGCACTTTGCGGCCTTCGCCCAAAAAGCGGTGCGCCAGCTTGCCGATGGTGGTAGTCTTCCCTGCTCCATT
The DNA here is from genome assembly GCA_963771305.1 of uncultured Acidobacteriaceae bacterium. GTDB lineage: Bacteria > Acidobacteriota > Terriglobia > Bryobacterales > Bryobacteraceae > CAJCIT01. Next base: position 232,311 of record CAVYTS010000026.1, on the reverse strand, counting down.
GACTCCGACCACCATCACCACCGCCGGCGGTTGCGCGACGATATGCACCGGTGTGTCGGAGGCTCGCAGAATCTCCAAGAGCTGTTCGCGGATCAGGTTGCGAATCTCGTCGGCGTCGCCAGTCAGCTTACGGTCTACCCGTTGCCGGATGCGTTCCAGAATGTCGTTCACAGTCTTGACGCCCAGGTCGGCCGTAATCAGCGTGTATTCCAACTCATCGAGAAGATCGGCGTCGATCTCCTTCTTGCCGGCCAGCACATCCTCGAGGCGATCCACTAGACCGGAGCGCGTCTTCTGGATGCCCGCCTTCAACTTATCGAGTAGATTTGGTTCCGGCGGCGCCGTGCCGAATAGGGTTTGAATTGGCATGCAATGTCTGTCTCAAAAAAGGGCCGTCGAACGCATCCTGGATGCTCAAAGGTGGGTTATCCCGCCTTGGACTTGGCTTAAGAATAGCAAGCCGCGGAAGGAATACGCGCGCGGTTCCGCACTCGAGTATCCATCTCCCGGTCGACGATCGTTCACCCTCACTCAAAGGGCACACGTGCCCGCGTTCTGCTGACTGCCGCTGACAGATCCGGCAGCAGATGTCCGGTTGCGGCCGGGATGTACTCGACCGGCTCCATCTCTCTGCTCTCGCAGCGCTTGATCGGCCAGCCCAGGAGCGCCATCAGCGTATCGGCAACCGAGCTGCACAAGAAGTCCGACGAGGCGAAGATCGCCTCACTCGAAAGACTGCGGGAACAGGCCCAGGCTGAAGTCGATCTCACCAGGCATCGCCTCTCTTTACTTCAGGCGAAGAGTCCCACAACGGGTGGCATACATGAGCAACCAAACCCAGGGCTGGATGAACGCCCAGCCGTATAAGGTGGGCGACCACGTTTACCCAGGTGCCGCCATCGCGGAAATCGCGGATCTGGCGACCCTCCAAATGGAGAGAAAGGTGGAGGAGACAGACCGGGGCTGCATCGCGCCGGGCAACATAGTGTTGGTGCACGTGGATGCATTGCCGGAAAACGTCTTCAACGCGAAGTTGGTTTACATTTCACCGCTGACGGAGCAAAGCATTATGGAGTGGCCGCCCACGCGAAGCTTCCGAGCCTACGCGGCCCTTGAGAATCCCGCCCCCAGTCTGCGGCCGGACATGTCCGCCTGAGATCGCGCGTACGGATCTGCTGATCTCCTCCGACACCAGCGCGGCGCAGATTGCCGACGTCCTGGCGAATGCAGCCGGCCAGTATTGGGACGCCATCCGCGCCCGCGACTTCATCGGCGTACAACAGCAAAGCGTAAACCTCGCCCAGAAATCGTTTGACCGTGACAAGAAGGCGCTCGACCTGGGAGCACTGGGGAGACTGGACATCTACCAATCGCAGACCCAGATGGCTGAACGCAGCCGCGACCTCGTTGCGGCGCGGTACAACTATCAGGGCGCGCTCGATGGACTGCGGCGGCTGATTGGCGCTGACCTAACGCCACAGATGCGCGATACCGACATTGTGCTGGAAGACGACCCGGCCGCGCTGCCGCCGGAGACCATCCTGCCGTTTGAGGAGGCGATACGTAAGGCCACGGCAAGTCGGCCCGAGATGCATGCGGCCCAGCTACGAATCAACGTCGACGACCTGAATGCGCGTATCGCCCCCAACCTATTACTGCCGAGACTCGATCTTTCTGTCGGAGGCGGCTCAACCGGATTGGGCGGAAACTCAGTCCCGGTACCGGGCGTTCCGAGCACCACAGCCAACACGGGCTTGGGCGACGCGCTGTAGCAGACTTTCGCCTACACCTACCCGAGCTATGGATTTGGCCTCCAGTTTACGCTTCCCCTTCGCAATAGCCTGGGCCAGGCGGCCCTCAGCGATGCGCTGGTTAACTTAACAGGATGCGAGACCAGTATCAGGAGCGACGCACACAGCAGCAAGTCATTCTGGACGTGCGGCAAGCGATCCGCAACATCGAACTCACCAAAACGACTATCGAAGTATCGATACACGCCCGTGACATCGCGAAGCTTAACGTGGATGCCGAACAGAAGAAGTATGAACTGGGATCGAACACGGCGTTTGAAGTGCTCGATTCGCAAAACAGGCTGGCCAACGCAGAGAGCTTCCTGCTGACTGCCTATGTTGGCTATCAACAAGCGTATGTCAGCTATCAACGGGCAACGTGGACGCTATTTGATAGTCTCGGCATCGTGTTGGAAATGCCGAAGAGCCACTGAGCATTCAAGCATGGGTGACACCACCTGATTACGGCCTGGCCGGGACTTCGATCAACGCGAGCGCGTTCACCTGTAACTTGACGTCGAGGTGGTTGCCATCGAGGTGCAGCTGGACCGGCGCCGGCAATGCGGTGGCGGCATTCATTTTGCGTACCTGCCCCGGGGTTGGGTAGGGCGGGCTGCCGAGCGCCTTGTAGGCGGCGAGGGCGTTTCCATGATCGTCATCAACCGTGCTTATCGTAGCGGGGGCATTGGCCGGAACGTGAACAAACGTCAGGCGCAGGCTTACAACCGAGCCCGATTTGTCAGGGTCCACCATATTCCAGGCGGCAAGCACAAGAGATCCATCGGCGCGTCGGGTAACGAGGATATTCGGCGCAACGTTCGCAAGGCGGCGATCTCCTAGCTTGTGGAGTAAAGCGAAGGCGTAGAAGCTGGGTTTGTTGATTCCACCTTTGGCGCGCAGACCGAAGTGCCCTTCAAAGGGGCGCGGAATGGGACCGCCTTCCTCAAACACATCCGAGAACGTCCAGAACGAGAGAATGTCGACCAGACCGTCGCATTCGCGGACGGTATTGGCGAGTGCGGGCCCAACGTACGAGGTGTCGCGGGCCTCATTCATGCCTGGCACGTTCCACTCCGTCCAGAACAACGGCAACGTCGGCATAGCGGAGCTTTGAATTTCTCTGCGCACTTTGGCGGCGGCGCGGCACACCCGGTCGTCCATGGGAATGTCTTCGTTCGTGCCGAACAAGTCTTCCACGGTGTCATCGGCGTAGCCATGAGTTGAAACGAAATCGACTGGCACGTGGTGTTCGCCGACGTATTGGAGGAACGGGGTGACCCAGGCTGCGGCAGCCGTAGCGGGCCCTCCGACGCGAAGCCGCGGGCTAACTGCCTTGAGTGCGCGGGCGGTGTGCGCATAGAGTTCGAAGTAGCTCTTATCGCGCGGAATGCCGCCCCAGAAATCGATATTTGGTTCGTTCCAGACCTCGAAGTACCATTGCGATACCTCCTCGACACCATAGCGTTCGACCAAGTGGCGGGCGAAATGGGTGATCAAATCGTCCCATCGCTCCATACTCTTCGGCGGCGAAACATTCTGCTTGTACCAGAAGGGGTGGAGCGCGTCGGGGTTGAAGGCGAGCTTGCGCGGCATGAAGCTGATTTCGACGAGCGGCCGCACGTGGCGTGCGAGAAGGCCGTCGTAGATTTCATCGACATACGAGAAGTTGTAGACCGGATTTCCATGCTCATCCTCGCTGTAGACGCCGACTTCATCGTGAAGAATAGCGTGAAAGCGGACGTATTGGAAACCAGTCACCTTCTGCACCGCGACCAAGTCGTTGAGGTAGCTCTCGCGCAACGCCAGGATGGCGCGGCCGGATCCGAAGGCGGTTTCCCAGACGTGAGGGAAGGGCGACGCTGAAGCTTGTGCGTCGACGGCGATCTGCTGTTGAGCCCAACATACTCCGGCCGAGATGACGACACACAAGCTAACGCTGAAAAGCCGAGGGTACCTCATGAATCCAGTGTCCGCCACGAAACTTCACAATCCAAGCGTGGGTGCCTCCGTAGTTGGATTCTTGCTGTTTTTTGGCAGACGGTTTTTTTGAGAATGCGCGTTAGCCAATGTTTTCAGGCCTCAGGTCGGAATTCCAAACAGTCCCAACCTTCGTAAAACCTTCCGAGGCGCGAGGGTCACGGAGCGCTTGCCCGGAAACTTCAGCCTCGCGCTTGCGCCGGCCCGATTCACCAAGTATCATCTTCAATCAGCGGTTAGAAGGTGGGTCGATGAGGTTTGTTCGAGGAATATTGGTTCTCGTGGCGGCGTTGCCGGCACTGGCATTCGGCGCGGAGAATCCGGTCCGGCTCTATAAAGGACTGGGCCCATGGACTCACCCCATTACAACCACGAACCCGGAAGCACAAAAGTATTTCGACCAAGGCTTGACGCTGGCCTACGGTTTCAATCGATATGAGGCGCTGCGCTCATTCCGTAAGGCGGCGGAACTCGACCCCACCGCGGCGATGACTTATTGGGGCATGGCTTTGGCACAAGGGCCGTACGTCAACATGGATGGCGACCCGACCTACGATCTGAAAGGCGCCTGCGGGGCGGTTGACGCCGGCATGAAGGTCACGACAGCACCGCCTCGGGAAAAGGCCTACTTGCAAGCCGCCGCCACTTGGTGTCCGGAGTACCGTCCCAAGGCGTATTCGGATGCCATGCACGAACTGGTCAAGCAATATCCGGACGATCTAGATGCACTGACGCTTTATGCCGACAGCCTGCTGATTCCGGTCCGGTGGCGTTGGTACACAAACGATGGTGTGGCGGCCGAGGGGGTCCCGGAAGCCGAACACTCGCTGGAAGAAGTTCTGCGGCGATGGCCACAACACCCCGGCGCAAATCATTTGTACATACACGCCGTGGAGTCTTCGCGATCGCCGGAACGCGCCATTGCCAGCGCCCAGCGGCTGATGGGCATCACGCCCGCTGCGGGCCACATGGTGCACATGCCGGGCCACATCTGGCTGGTATTGGGCGACTGGGAATTGGCGGCGAGCGTCAATGATCGAGCCGCGGCCGTCGACCGCGAGTATTTCGCCGCGGCGAACATCGACGGAAATAGCTATTCGCCGTATTACTTTCACAATCTGCACTTCATCCTGTATGCGCGCTCAATGCAAGGGCGCAAGGCAGATTCGCTGCGTGCGGCGGACGAGCTGACGGCCGCAGCGGCGCCCATGGCGAAAGCCATGCCCGACATGACAGATGCCTTTGTGGCCGCACCGATCCTGGCGTCTGTGCGATTCGGAGACTGGGACCGTGTCCTGGCGACACCAAGGCCCGCTGACGCAATGAAGATCAGCCTGGCGAGCTGGCACTATGCCAGGACACTTGCGTTTGCCAGCAAGGGCACCATCCAGGCGGCTCAGCAAGAACGCGACGCTCTTCAGAAAGTCGCGGTGGCTCTGCCGGCGGATGCACAATGGGGCCAGACGAAAGCATCAGACGTCATACGGATTCCGGAGGAGATCGTCGCGGCGCGATTGGCGCCCACGCCGCAGGAAGCACGCGAGCACTGGCAGCTGGCGGTCGAATTACAGGACAAGCTTACCTATGACGAGCCGCCGGATTGGTATTACCCGGTGCGAGAGTCGCTGGGCGCCGCGCTCTTGGGGGCCGGAAAACCAGCCGAGGCAGAGGTGGTCTTTCGCGAGGGAGTAAAGCGGTCGCCAAGAAATGGACGAATGCTCTTCGGTTTGATGGAGAGCCTCAAGGCCCAAGGTAAGACAGAAGAAGCTGCGTGGGTTAAGCGCGAATACGATGCAGCGTGGGCGAAAGCAGACGTGGTGTTGCGAGTCAACGACTTATAACGTGGCGCGGGCCGCCAGGCCTGCCGAGCCGAGAGTCATCTCGGCTTTTCCCGGCTGTTAACTTTGTTTGCTCGCGCGGACTTTCTGGGCGCTCTCTTGGCCGGGACTTTGCGATAAGCGGTTAGCAGAGCGTCGAGCACTAGCGACTCATCGGCTTTCTCCAGCACCACCCTTGTACTCCCCTTCAGTCCCCAACCTCCCGGCACCGGCTCGAACGTCTCCGGCGCGAGCAGGATGAACTCGCGCTGCTTCTCCGGCGTCAGCAAGACCACCCCAAAGCGCTGGTCGGGATAGCCGAGCGTGCAGAAGATCTTTCCATGGATGCGGAAGTCGGGATGGCCCATGTGGGCGCTCTCAGAGGAGTCGGGCAGCGAAAGCGCAAGCCCGCGGAAATCATCGACGGTCATGGCATGATTCTCCTACTTTGCGGGGAGCCCGGAGTTGCGTAATTTTTCGAGGTTCGTGCGGGCGTGTTCGTAACCGGGCTTCAGTTGAAGCGCACGCTGGTACATGGGCGCGGCCAGTTCAGGGTGGCCCGTTTGCTCGTATAGGACGCCGAGATCGAAGTAGGCCGGCGCATAAATAGGATCGACTTCGATGGCGTGCAGAAACTGGCGAGTGGCCGCTTCGCGATCACCCTGCCGGAGCAGCAGCGCACCCAGGTCACAGTAGCTGGCAGGGTGGGATGGATCGATCGCGATGGCGCGCTCGTAGTTCTGTTTCGCAGCGGCAAAATCGCCAGCTTGCTGGAAGAGCACACCCAGATTGATGAATGCCTCGACATTATTCGGTTTCAGCGAAATGGCCTGCTGATAGGCGGTGCGGGCATTGTTGGTTGAACCTACCTCGAGATACACGTTGCCGAGATTCATCCATGCATCGGGACTTCTTGGATCGAACGTGATGGCGACCTGGTACTGCGCGATGGCTTCCGGAAGATGCCCCTGACTGCGAAGGAGATTACCGAGGTTCAAGGCAGCGGACGCATAGCGAGGGTTGAGCGCGAGGGCACGGCGATAATAGGCGGCAGCCTGGTCTGAGCGGCCTGCTTCGGCGGCAATAACACCCAGGTTGTAGAGGAGGATTGAGCTGGCGGGCGTGGCTTCGAGCGAAGTCCGGTACAGAGTCTCTTCATCACGCCAATCGAGAACGCGGGCGTTGAGACGCGACGCACCCCATATCACCCACAAGCAAACGATCCCGGCGACGAGGCCGAAGAGCGTGGTCCGCGGGCGCAGTTGCCACGCCAACGTCACCACAACGAAAGCCAGACCCATGGAGGCGAGATAGGTGTAGCGCTCGGCCATTCCCTGGTAGAGGTGGATCAAGCCGCAAAACGGTAACAACGCAATGACCAGCCAAACGAGACCAGCGGCTGCAGCAGGCAGTTTGCGCCGAAGGGCAATGAGAGACACGAGGAAGACAAGCAGCAGGCCGGAGGCGGCAAAAAGGACCAGGGGCTCGGCTGGGGGAAGACTGGTGGAGCGCTCAACGCTCATGTGAAGAGGCAGAAGCATCCAGTAGAGATACTTCGCCGAGATCGCGCCAATTGAGGGAAGCAGCGGTCTGCCGGACGAGAGAGGGGCGCCCGCGATCTGCCGCAGTACGCCATAGAGAACGCCGGCAACGAGACCGGCACAGCAGAGGGGCGTCCAAATGGGCTGGAACTCGCGATCGTGACAGTAGGCGATCAGAAGCATGAGCGGCAGCGCCAGCACACCGGCTTCGTGCGAGAGGAGTGCAGCCAGGCAAGCCGTTGCATACGCGAGCAGAAGCAACAGACTCGGCGATTGCAGATAAACAAGGCCGGCCAAAAGACTCAGCAGAAGAAAAAAGCAGGCGAGCGGTAGTGAGCGGCCGGAGATCCAGGCAACCGCCTCGGCGTTGATAGGCAGCGCCAGCCACACGAACGACGCCGCGGCTGCGACGTAAAGCGAGACGCTAAGCCGTCGCAGAAGAAAGAATCCGAGCAGGCCGTTCAACCAATGCAGCAGGAGATTGGTGACGTGAAAGCCGGCTGGATTGAGGCCCCAGAGATGACGGTCGAGCGAAAGACTGAGCCAGAAGAGCGGGCGATAGAAGGTTCCCCCTGCGCCCCGGTACTCATTGGAGAAGGGAATGGAGGAGTGGAAATAAACGAGGGCGGATGACCAGGAGGCGAGAGCCGAATTGTCTCGGATCTGGCTGATGTCGTCGTAGACAAACGGCGCGGCAAGGACGTTCCGGTAGAGCGACAAAACCCAGCCCAGGCTGAGTACGGCGAAGCATAAGCCGGGGTGCGAAAGGAGCCAACCGACAAGAGAGTGGCGAGGCAAATCATCTGGATGGCCGCGATGGGGCATGAAGGCGGGCACAAAACTCCATGGTAGACGCGAAGGGGTCCGGCACACCAAAGTGCTGGCCGGCAAGGAACGCGACTGAACGCGGATCAATTGGCGCTCTGACCGAGCGCGTGCCGGGAGGCACGTCACATGGAGTTAATACCGGATTCCACTGAGGACCGTCAGGGGAAATGTGCCGCTGACCCCATTTCTTCATGGGGGCTTCGCCAACGCGCTCATTTAGTCCTTTTTAGCTGCCTTCTCCAGTCCTTCAGCGGTCTTCTCCGCAACATCCAGACCAAACACCTTGAAGCCAATAGATAACCAAGGAAGCGCGGCGACCAGGAGCGGCCAATAGCTCGTGCTCAATTTTTCCGCCAGCGCCATCGCGTATGCGGCATAGTCCGCGTCCGAACCGCCGAAATGTGCGGGCGGGGCCGAGAACATCGGCCAAACGCCCACCAGGATCAAACCGGTATCGGTGAGAAAAGCACTGAACGACCCTCGGCCGTAGGCCGAGGGCTGGAGTTTCTACATTTTCGAGCGAGAATGTTTTGGTCTTCCGTAGCCTCTTGGGGGGCTCAACCTGCACCTAAATGAGTCTGTCTATCAATATTACGTAGACAGACCGACGTAAGTATGCCATACTTCCTCCTGAGCCCCATGCTCAGGAGACACCATGAACAATGAAACCAGAGACCTCATTCTGAGTGTCTTTGAAGCCTCTTTGGATGCACAACTGCGCGCTGTCCGCCGTCTCCGCCATGGCGAGACCGCCCCGGCCGAACCACGCCCTAACAAAGGTCTGTCTCAGGTTGACATGGCATTCGACATACTCAAGAAAGCCCGCATCCCCCTCCATGTCTCCGACATCCTGGATCGCATCCACACCCAATTCGGCGTTACCGTCGATCGCGAAAGCCTCGTTTCCTCCCTCACCAAGAAAGTTGCCCGCAATGACCGCTTCCTCCGCGCTGAGAAAAACACGTTCTCTGTCAGGCCGGAGGCTAAATGAGCTTGCTCGCCGCCTTCCTGAGCATTGTTGAAGACTGGCGTAACGTCTTTCCTCAACAGCGCACCTTTCAGCGAGGAGTGCGGCAAGCGCTCGGCTCTCTCATCTGTCTGGGCCGTCGCTGTTTGACTCGCATCATCTGGACCAACGGCGGCCAGGATCGCAGTTGGAGCGCGGAGTACTTTCTCCACTCCCGCTGCCAGTGGGAGCCGCAAGAGCTGTTCCGGCCGATCCTGAAACAAGCCTTGGATTTTTGCCCGCAACGGCTGGTCGGTGTCGCCATCGACGATACGCGACTGCGCAAAACGGGCCGCTCCATTCCTCAGGCGTTCTATCAACGCGATCCTTTGTCGCCCCCGTTTCACGTCAATCTGGTGTTGGGTCTGCGCTTCCTGCAGGCTTCGCTGTTGGTGCCACTCCATCGCAACGCTCCGGTCAGCACGCGCGCCTTACCGATTCGCTTTCAGGAAGTCTCTCGCGTCAAACGGCCAGGCAAGAGTGCCACCCAAGAGATGCACCAACGGTATCGGGAAGCGGCCAAACAGAAGAATCTGTCGCGCAGCTTTGTGGAGATGGGCCAGCAGCTGCGTCAGGAACTGGACAATGCCGGAGGCCGGAGCAAAGTGCTGGTGCTGGCCGGTGATGGCAGCTTCTGCAATCGCACTTGCTTTGGCCAGATTCCGGAACGCTCGGTCTTGCTGGTGCGCGCCCGCAAAGACGCCAAGCTGTGTTATCGCGCGCTTGCTTCCGAGCATGGCGCTCCGCGCCGCTTTTACGGAACCGAGAAGTTTACACCGGAACAGGTTCGCCAGGACCAGAGTCGCGAATGGAAAACCACCCAGATCTTTTATGGAGGCAAGCGCCGCAAGATCCGCTATAAAGAAGTGGCAGAGGTGTACTGGCAGCGCGGCGCCAAACGGCGTCCCCTTCGTCTCATCGTCATCGCGCCGACTCCATATCGCAAGAGCCAAAGCAAGAAGCTGTACTACCGCGATCCGGCGTACTTGTTGACTACGGATCTGCGCAGTTCGAGCAAGCAGTTACTACAAATCTACTTCGACCGGTGGCAGATAGAGGTCAACCACCGGGAAGAGAAGGATACCTTGGGCGTTGGGCAAGCGCAGTTATGGAATGTGACTTCGGTGCCCAAGCAGCCGGTGCTGGCGGTGGCGGCTTACAGCGCTTTGTTGCTCGCTTCGCTCAAGGCCTTTGGGGCGGAGCGCGGTGCCGCTTATGCCCAGCTCCCCAAATGGCGCCGAAGCGCTCGACGGCCATCCTGTTTGGATCTGATCACGCTACTCCGCAAGGAGATCGCACAACAACCTACATACCTCGACCCGTTCGACCTCCAAATCGCCGATGCTGACTTCGTTCGGGCTGCCGCCGCTTGAAATTATGTAGAAACTCCAGCCTTCGGCCGTAGGCCGAGGGGTTCGATGGTCGTCGACTCGAAGTCGACTTTCGGAGGTCAGGACCCCGCCACCGGTGAGTCCAAGCCTCATCTCTAAGCAGGAACAAAACCCGGTGAACGTGATCGCTCCCAGCATTCTTGACTGTGTTACGCGGCCCATTCCTACGCGACCACGTTACACCAATCTTGCTTCGCCTGAAGGCGAGGGGTTTCCACCATCCCCGATGGGGACACTAAAGAAAGGCTTTCGGAAATTGGGCCGTCCTCTGTAAAGGCCCAATTTCCAGGGAAGCAGGAGCGCGAAAACCAAGAAAATTGCCCAGCCCCCCTGTTGTCCGGATGTACCTTCCGGCAAGCGTCCACCCTGGCTCCGGCTGAGAACGGAACGTAATCAACACTAGGCCGATCAAAATCAGGCTGACGATCGCCGCGACTACCGGGGCAAAAAACTGTGTGTCAGGAGACCAGCGCGCGAACCATGATTCCCAAGGACCTGGTTGCATCTCCTCTACAATCAACTCCAGATCTGCAGTGAGCTCAAGATCCCCTGTCTGCCCACTCGCTATCCGATACTGCCATTCAAGCAGCCGACACGACGTCTCGGCATCCCGTTTTAGGGCATTCGGGTCCAGAACTAGTCGCGATCCCTTTCGAAGCGGCAGATCGAATGTGTTCGCCTTCAAACACCACTTCCCACCGACCTCACGTATCACGGTCATAGTACTCACCCTCCTACTTCCGTAAGGTATAACGAGCTTGTAGCGGCGGGCGCCATCTGATTGCCTTACTTTGCCGCTACTACTCTCGAAGTCCCGCCTATCGATAGCTCCCGTATGGTCAGAGATCCGGAAACAGCGCGCGCCGATTAACGCGCGGGAAGTGCTATAACACTCGGTCGTGCGCTGTTCCGTGATTCTGGTTCTAACCACCCTCTCGCTGACCTCCCTTTGTGCCGCCGGCGACCATCCTTTCGAAGGCACCTGGGACACCACCGTGTCCTGTGAGAACGCCGCGGGCGCGCTCGGCTATTCCTATCGGTTCGATTCCATCGTAAAAGATGCTGTGCTGCACGGCGAAAAGGGGGACAAAGGAAGGCCTGGCTGGTTCCAGCTCGACGGGATGATTTCGCCCGGGGGCTCGGCGCGTCTTTACGCGGATGGCCTAGTGGGAGCGTCCGAGACGGCCGTGGGACATCGCCGGGCCGGTACGCGCTACAACTATCACGTCGAGGCGACTTTCTCCGGCGACTCGGGAATCGGCAAGCGCGTCGAGGGCCGACCCTGCTCGTTAGAGTTCAAGAAAACGAAGCAACAATAACGCTCACGGAACCTCTGCCCAACAGTGCTGGCGCTGCAGATGAATCATAAACATTGTCTCCGCGTGGTGATACGGCCAAAGCAGCGGATCCAGGGTCCGCAAGCCGACTTAAGGGGAGTGATTTCCATCCGTTTTGGGAGTCAGACCGCGTTTGCTTGATACCTGGGCTGATTTCGCTAGCTATCGTAGCGCGAGTGAAGCGCGCGGCGAGCCCTTTTCGGAGACGGAGAGGCCCTCAAGCGCTGACGGCACCAGCCAAACTCTTACGGAGAGGGCAGGTCCACCAGCCACGGGACCGGCAGCACCGAGAGCATACACCAGCGCCGGCTTGTTCAGCCAGGCGAGGTGGGGCGGGTCTTCGCGCGTATCGACGACCGCCGCTATCCGGCTTATCTGGGTTTAGCACTTGTGATGGTTGCCGCTCGGGGCGTGACGAATGTGTATGATGCGGCGCTGACGGTAGAATAGGCAAGGCCTTCCGGGTAACGGCTGTCGGTGCCGTGCGGTCTGAAGGCTGGTTTTCTGGAAGTATTCGTATCCAGGAACTACCGGATCGATTCCACTATCCAATCGCCAATCTCGTTGTGAGAGGCGCAAATGATCAAACGTCGAGAGTTTCTTATCGGTTCGGCCGTCGCCGCCGGAGCGGCCAGATCGTGGGGGCAGACCGCGGGCCGAGCCAAAATGGATCGCGTCGCGGTCATGAGTTATAGTTTCGATCTGATTATGAAGAGCGCTCCGGGGCCGGACGATCCGCAGAGAACCCTCGATATCCTCGATTTTCCCTACGAGATGGCGCAGCGCTATGGAATCCATAATCTGGAGATCCAGCAAGAGCACTTCCGCTCGACCGAGCCCGACTACCTGGGAGAGTTTAAAAAACGTCTGACGAAAGCCCAATCGCGGGTGACTCAACTGGTCCTGGAGCTCGGAGCGCACAACATTTCGACCACGGATCCGGCGGTTCGGTCGGAAACGATCAAGCTGACGAACCAATGGATCGACCGTGCGGTGTTCCTCTCCGCTGCGCGTGTGATGATCAACCAGGGCACGCTCGCACCGGATGTGCGTACCACTGCGGCCGAGACCTTGAAGACGATTAAGGCGTACGCCGATACGAAGAAGGTCATGGTGACCGTGGAGAATCGCGACGACCCGCCAGGATACGTGTCATCGACGGTGCGCGACGGGAGCGGCCGCGACGGCGCGGGCGGAGCGGCTAGCGCTCCGAATAGTGCAGCAGGCGGAGCTCCAAGCAGCGCCGCAGCCGCGCCACCTGCGCGTCCGCCTGAGCATACCTGGGAGGACGAGGTCAATTTGATCAGGGCCGCCGGGGTTTGGGCCAATCCCGACGTCGCCTCATTCCCGGACAACGCGGCGCGGGAGGCAGGTTTGCGCGTCATGTATGCGATGGCCACAAGCAGCCATTTTAAGTACATGCCGAATCTGTTCGACTCGGCCAGGGCGATTCAGATTTCGAACGAGGTTGGATACAAAGGGCTCTACTCGATCGAAGCCGAACCCCTTACCCCCCAGCCGTACCCGTTCGTTCAAACCATCCTGGACGTGCTGCTCCGGAATCTTTAGCCCGAACTTCTTGCGCCGGTTTGGGCTCCCTATGCGTTTAAGTCTTTGAACCATCAGCAGTTTCGCCAAAGTAGAGCATCGTTACAACTCTAGTTTTGTACCCATGTATATTACTATATTTAATTTGTATTGTCAGGTTATTTGTGATAGTATGTTCCCATGTACGTGGAGACTGTCCCCAACCGCAACTCTCCTCCCGCTATTCTCCTCCGTCAAGCCCAGCGGCTGGACGGCAAGGTTGTCAAAACCACTCTCGCCAATCTCTCCCACTGGCCTGCATCCCAGCTCGATTCTCTTCGACGTGTCCTGAAAGGCGAATCTCTGGTTCCTTTGTCGGAAGCATTCCAGATTCAGCGCTCCTTGCCTCATGGTCATGTTGCCGCTGTCCTCGGCTCCCTTCGCCGGCTCGGTCTTGAGCCCATCTTGTCTCGCTCCCGTTGCCCCGAACGTGATTTGGTGGTGGCCTTGATCGTGGCTCGGATCCTTGCCCCATCCTCCAAACTCGCCACCTGTCGCGGTCTCCGACAAGAAACGGCCACCTCTTCGCTTGGCTCCCTCCTCGGACTGGGTCACGACATTCAGGAGGCCCAACTCTACAATGCCCTGGATTGGCTGCTTACCCGCCAATCCAGCATCGAAAATGCTCTCGCCAAGCGCCACTTGTCAGACGGTTCTCTGGTCCTCTATGACCTCAGTTCCACCTATTTCGAAGGCCGTCACTGCCCGCTGGCCCGCTTTGGCCATTCGCGCGATGAGCGCCGTGGTAATCTGCAGATCACCTTCGGACTGCTGACTGCCTCGGAAGGTCGCCCCATCGCAGTGGAAGTCTTCGAGGGCAATACAGGCGATCCCAAGACCGTCGCCTCGCAAGTCGACAAACTGCGGCTCCGTTTTGGCCTGAAGAAAGTGATCCTGGTCGGCGACCGCGGGATGCTGACTTCGGCACGCATCCGCGAAGACCTTAACCCGCATGCAGGTCTGCAATGGATCTCGGCCCTCAAGTCGGTCCAGATTCAGAAACTGATAACGGGAGGCGCACTGCAGTTGTCGTTCTTCGATCAACAGGACATGGCGGAAATCCAGCATCCATCCTTCCCAGGTGAACGCTTAATTGCCTGCCTCAACCCGCTGCTCGCTGAAGAGCGAACTCGTAAGCGTAATGAACTACTGGAGGCCACTGAAAAGCAGCTCAACAAAATTGTGAAATCTACTCAGCGAAAGAAAAAACCATTGCGCGGCCGCAGAGAGATCGGCCTGGCCGTGGGCCGCATTCTAGGCCGCTACAAGATGGGCAAACACTTCAAGCTGTTCATTGAGGATGACGGTTTTCGTTTCGAGCGCAAGCCGGACAACATTGAACGGGAAGCGGCCCTGGATGGCATTTACGTCATCCGCACCAACGTTCCGGCCGAGGCACTCAGCAGCCAGAAGGTCGTCGGTCACTATAAGGGGCTTTCCGACGTCGAGCGCGCTTTCCGCAGTCTGAAGAGCGTGGATTTGAAGGTCCGCCCCATTTATCATTACCTGGCCGATCGAGTGCGGGCGCATGTTTTTTTGTGCATGCTGGCCTACTACGTTGAGTGGCACATGCGACGAGAGTTGTCTCCTTTGCTCTTCGACGACGACGAGGCGCAGGCGGCAGACGCCGCGCGCAGCAGCATCGTCAGTCCTGCCCAGCGATCGGACAAAGCCAAGCGCAAGGATGCCACCAAGATCACCGCTGATCACTTACCCGTGCACAGCTTTCAAACTCTGTTGAAAGATCTTGCCACCCTGACGCTCAACGAGGTTCGCGTCGGCGCTCAAAACCTCCGCCTGTTAGCCAATACAACACCCGTCCAACTGCGCGCTTTCCAATTACTCCAGGTCTCCGCGTCTTTGTAGCTGTACCCAGTAGGCGACACCGCAAGATTGCGTAACTTCAATCATTGCTGTTGATTACCGCAAACTCCACAAAAGAAGTTCGGTTTAGCCGTTGCTCTTCGTCGGAACCTCCCATAATGAACTTTGGAGACGGTGAATCCCAAATGGTGGAGTTCTCGCCAGCCCTCCCGAACCTTACCAAGAATAGTAGGTAAACCCTTGGCGACTACCCACGAGCAATTCCAAACGGCTTTCCCACATATCGACCACCTCGTAAGGCGGACTCCTGAAATCCCCAAAGCAATCAGTGAGGAGCTCCGGCCGACCATTTCAACTTAAGGACTCCCTTACCGGATGAATTTTCGCCACCGCCTTTTGGCTATCGGCTGATAGAATCTGGCCACCGATGAAATCTTCACGACGCACCCTTATCTGTGGTATCGCCGCTTGCACGGCAAGCGGAGGGCTGATCAAGTATGCCGCAGCCTCTGGAACGCCGGATGCTGCTCCTCGCCGCTTCCCTTATGTGCAGATGGATGTATTTATGTCCCAACGTCTGGAGGGCAACCAGTTAGTCGTGTTCACCGATGCACGTGGTCTTACCGGCGTCGGGTGGCCCGAAGAGCCATACATGTATGGCATTATGATCTGTATGAAGAAAACCCTGAATATTGAGGACAAACTTCTGAAAGAGGCAAAGTTGGCGAGCGGTGCGGCCACGGATACTGAGGCGGTCCGTTTGGGTCTGGAGGCGCTGGTTCGCCGCGCTGCATACGAGCGCCTTCGGACTCTTCGCGGAAGCGAGCCTCTGGCCGCCGGTGTACCTAGACGGCGTGAAAAGACCGCTACCAAGGGTAGAGTCGCCTAATGGTCTTAGTCGACACCTCAGTTTGGATTCATTTCCTTGCCAATCAAGCCCCATACGCGTCCGAGTTGGAAAGACTGTTGGCTGTGGACGAGGTCGCCGGACATGAACTGGTCTACGGAGAACTTCTCATCGGAGATCGTGGGGGCCGTGTGGAGCTGTTAACTGCCTACGAACAGATACATCAAGCGAGCTCTGTTCCGCACAATGACGTGGTCGAGTTCGTTCGCAGCAGGCGACTGCACGGTCGGGGCGCAGGCTGGATCGATATTCACCTGTTGGCGTCGGCAGTGGCCGGGCGGTTGATGTTGTGGACAGCGGACCCACGTTTCTCTACGCTGGCTGCGGAGCTTCAAGTGTCATACCAGATCTCTTGAGAAAAGGCCCGTCGTTTGCACTGAGCGGCGCTGCGCTAATGGCCCACTCCGAACGGTTCGCTCAACTGGACTGTCCAGCAGTGCTGGCCCCAAACGGCGTTCGCGGAGATCATGGCCAGGTTTTCCCCCACGCTGACTTCTAGACAACAAATTCAGCGACGACGCCGGCTCCCTGAGAAGCTCCTTGTCGTTGTCGGCTTCGGCCCGCTGCCCGACGGCTGGCTGGTACTCATCGAAGCCAAATACGCCTCCACATCCGTCACGAGCCCGATGGGCCGCGGCAGCGACGGCAGTTCGCGATATTGCACCTGAATCCCCAGTGTGCGCTCATAGTTGCGCACATTGGAGCGTTCGAGCGGAGTTACAAAGGTCCAGGAGGCGCCACGTGCTCCGGCGCGGCCTGTGCGTCCGACGCGATGAATGAAGTTTCCCGCCTCTTGCGGCAAATCGTAGTTCACGACATGCGCGATGTCATCCACATGAATCCCGCGCGACGCCACGTCGGTGGCGACCAGCACACGGTAAACACCGTCTTTGAAGCCCTGCAGTGCTTCGTTCCGCTGGCTCTGCGAGCGGTCACCGTGGATCGAGGCCACCCTGTGTTCCCCGCGCTCCAGGAATTTCGCAAGCCTGCCGGCGCCCTCCTTGGTGGCCACGAAGATGAGGAAAGAACCCTTCTCGTTCTTCAGCAGATGCTCGAGGAGATCAAACTTGGAGCCCTGAGGAACTTCGTAGCAGAAGAGATCGATCCGGCCGGCCGTTTGTGCGCACACCTCGACCGCGATCCGCACCGGATTGTGCACGTAACTTGCGGCCAGGCCCGCCACCGATTGCTCCATCGTCGCTGAAAAAAGCATTGAGTGGCGTTTCGCCGGAAGCTTATCCAGGATGATGCGCAGAGCGGGCAGGAAGCCCATATCGAGCATCCGATCGGCCTCGTCGAGAACCACAGTGGCGGCACCGGAAAGATCGATCAGCTGCCGTTCCAGATAGTCACAGAGTCGGCCCGGCGTCGCGATCACCACTTCGGCCCCGGCTTGGATATCGCGCAACTGTTTGGTCTCGCTCATGCCGCCCACAACCACGGCGGTGCGGATTCGCGTGCCGTGGGCGAGTTGCCGGAATGCCGCATCGATCTGAATGGCAAGTTCGCGTGTCGGACTGAGGATCAGGACTTTTATTGTTTTGGTGCGAGGAACGGCGGCGAGAGCTTCAATGACCGGAATCGAGAACGCCAGAGTCTTGCCTGTGCCAGTCTGCGCGGTCGCCACAACGTCGCGGCCTTCCATGAGCGGCGGAATGGCCTGCGCCTGGACGGGCGTCGGAGTGACGAATTCGTTCTTGTCGAGGTTGTTCCGCAACGCGGAGCAAAGATTGAGCTCGGAAAAATGCTGTATCAATTGTGTTCGGTTCTTCCTGCCACGAACCGGAACGTTGTCAGTTTTCAGGATAGCAGCTTAGGAAGATACACGAGGCTCGAAACGCGGCGTTCGCAGGGCATGCAGGATCGAGTGCGTATTGCAGAAACTTCCAAGATACGGTGTTGTGGGAGATCGAGAGTCACGGCGGTTGTCCCCATCCTGGCGCCACCGCCCATTGCTTCTGTATTTCACTGAGATCGGTCGATGTCGGCGGTTCGCCGAACGTAGCACATATCCGGCGTTTGCCGAGCGAACCACCGTTAACCTCGAAGGCGCTGAGCCGGTTCATCGTGGTTTCGGCGACGATCAGCGTGCGGCCCGCCCCTTCCTCCGCGCCCCCACGTTCTCCGCCGCAAAGCTGCAGCGACCTTTTTCAGTCACCCAACCCATGCCATTATTTGCCCAACAGAATCAATCGTTTGGAGCCCATCTTACCAGGAGGCCCGTTGACCGTCCTCCATCCTGAGAGCGGGAGCAGGGGGCCGGCATCCCCGGGGAACAATCGACTTCGATTTATCAAAACGAACCTCGCTGGCGCTGGCGGTTTGAGACACGGCGATTTGCAGTTAACTCGTCCGTATTCATAAGTTTGAGTTCGTCCGCACAGATCAGGAGGTGGGTATCTGAGTTCGTTTCGTAAAGCCGCAGGCTGGGGTCTATCGGAGGGTAGCTTCGTTTTTTTGGGCTCTCGGCTGCCGGTCAAGTCGCCGGTCGTCAGTTTCTTTGGCAGGGTGGCTTCTTCCCGAAAACTCGACTCGTGTGGTGGGGCTGGGTCCCCAGACCCGCGCCGCTCTCCGCTTCGGAGCAGGACGCCCACATCTGGCTGCCCGTGTGCTGCCAAAGGGCGGGTCGCCTTCGTACATTTTCATCGGCGAGGGTGAACGAAGGCCGCTCATGTGGCTTCGTTTTTTCGGGGCGCTCGGCTGTCGGTAAGTCTCTGGTCGTTCGTTCCTCTGGCGGGGGTGAGTTCGTTTCGCAGAATCGGATCGGCCCCAAGGACCTCGCGAAATCGTAAGGGCCACGGGACGGGTCGAGGGCAGCGTGACGCAAAGCCGACCCATGCAAGGCCATCTCACCCAGCGCTTGCGCGATATACCTCAAACCGATTATGAGGACTTCGGAAACCCCTCTTATTCTTCAGTCGCAAGCACTTGGAGACTGGAGTGCTAGTTGCACATCAGGTAAAACATGTTTCAAGTTCGAATTCACGGACGGGGTGGCCAGGGTGTGGTTTCGGCCGCAGAGATTCTGTCGATCGCCGCTTTCGGCGAAGGCAAAGACGCCCAGGCGTTTCCAAGTTTCGGATCAGAACGAATGGGGGCGCCGGTAACGGCGTTCTGCCGGATTGACACGCGGACCATCCGGTTGCGCGAGCCGATCATGACGCCGAACGCGCTCATCATTCAAGACCCGACGTTGCTACCTCAAAGAGGCCTGTTCGACGGTCTCGCCGAGGACGGCTACATTCTGGTCAACTCAACGCGGAGCTTCGCAGAGCTGGGGATGGGGGAAGTGCTCGCGAAGCATCCGCGAGAGCGGCAAATCACGGTGCCCGCGACGGAGCTGGCACTGGAGCACGTGGGCCGGCCGTTGCCGAATGCGGCGCTGCTGGGGGCCTTCGCGGCCCTAACGGGTGAAGTCAAGCTGGAGTCGGTATTGAAAGCGATTCGCGAGAAGTTCCCAGGCAAGATGGGCGAAAAGAATGCCACGGCCGCGACACACGCTTATGAATTTGTCATGAAAGCTGCGGAGGCTACCTGTGCGCCAACAAATTGAAGGATCCCGCGCGGTAGCGCAAACCGTGGCGCTATGCCGGCCGGAGGTGATTTGCGCGTATCCTATTACGCCGCAAACACACATCGTGGAGGGCCTGGGAGAGCTGGTCAAGAGCGCCGAATTGTCGCCTTGCGAGTTCATCAACGTGGAATCGGAGTTCGGCGCGCTATCGGTGGCGATCGGCTCCTCAGCAGCTGGTGCACGGACCTACACGGCAACGGCCAGCCAAGGCCTGCTGTTCATGGCGGAGGCGGTGTATAACGCTTCGGGCCTCGGCCTGCCCATTGTGATGACGATTGGCAACCGCGCGATTGGCGCACCCATCAACATCTGGAACGATCATTCGGATTCGATGTCGATGCGCGACGCGGGCTGGATCCAGACTGCATGCGGAGACCAACCAGGAAGCGGCCGATTTACACATCCAGGCATTCCGGCTGGCGGAAGAGCTGTCGTGCCCGGTGATGGTGTGCATGGACGGCTTTATTCTGACCCACGCCTATGAGTCCGTGGACATTCCAACGCAGGAGCAGGTAGACGCGTATCTGCCGCCGTTCGAACCGCGCCAGTTGCTCGACCCGAAACATCCGATGTCGATCGGGGCCATGGTGGGGCCGGAAGCATTTACGGAAGTCCGCTACCTGTCGCATCACAAGCAGCTACGGGCGCTCGACCGGATCCCGGAACTGAATCGCGAATTCTGCGCGCAGTTCGGACGGAACTCGGGCGGCTTGCTCCGGACCTACTTCAGCGAAAACGCCAAGACGGTGGTCGTGGCGCTGGGCTCGGTGAATGGAACCATCCAAGAGGTCATCGACCAGATGCGGATGGAGGGACATTCCATCGGCTCGATCAGCATCTGTTCGTACCGGCCCTTTCCGCAGGCGGCGATACAGGAAGCGCTGGAGTCAGCGGAGCGGGTGGTGGTGGTCGAGAAATCGCTGGCTGTTGGGCTGGGCGGCATTCTGACTGGCGACATTCAGGTGGCGACAGCGGGCAGCGTCAACGAACTCTACACCGTGATTGCGGGCTTGGGCGGCCGGGTGATCACGCAGCAGTCGTTGCGCGATGTTTTCCTGAAAGCGGAAGCGGACGATCTCGAGCCAGTGACGTTCCTCGATCTGAACGAGGACATCATTGAGCGCCACCTGGCCCGGGAAAGCAAGCAACGGCTGTCAGGGCCAGCAGCGGAAAATATTTTGCGAGACATCAACTCGATTGCTGGACGGATCGGGTAAGGAGACCAGGAACCATGCCCGATACCCTCGTCAAGTTTTATCAAACCGGCACCTTCACGGTAGGCAATCGCTTATTGGATAAGGAGAAACAATCCGGACAGTCGGAACCCGAACGCGCCAATGCGCTCAATTGCGGGCATCGCGCCTGCCGCGGATGCGGTGAAGCCCTGGGCGCCCGCTACGCGATCGATTCGGCCATGCGCGCGTCGAAGCGGAATCTGATTGCTGCGAATGCGACAGGCTGCCTCGAGGTGTTTTCCACTCCCTATCCGGAGACTTCGTGGCAGATAGCGTGGCTGCATTCGTTGTTCGGGAACGCGGCTGCCGTCGCGACGGGCATTGCCGCGGCGATGAAGGTGAAGAACCGGCCCGAAGTGCGGGTGATTGCGCAAGGCGGTGATGGCGGAACGACGGATATCGGCATGGGCTGCCTGTCCGGGATGTTTGAACGCAACGACGATGTGCTCTACATCTGCTACGACAACGAAGCGTACATGAACACCGGCGTACAGCGATCAAGCGCGACGCCACCAGCAGCCCGCACTGCGACCACTCCCGTAATGGGCAAGAATCCGGGCAGCAGTTTTGGACAGGGCAAGAGTGTGCCGTTGATTGCGATGGCACACCAAATCCCCTACGTGGCAACGGCGTCGGTTGCCAACCTGCGAGATCTGGAACAGAAGGTGGAGAAGGCGACCGTCATCGAAGGGGCGCGCTACATCCACATCCATGTTCCCTGCCCTCTGGGTTGGGGTTCAGCGCCGGAGGACACGATTAAGGTAGCGCGGCTGGCGGTTGAGACCGGCCTGTTCCCGCTGTTTGAGGCGGAGTTCGGGGACATCACGGATCGCACGCCGATCCGACGCCGCCAACCCGTTGAGGAATATCTGAAGATGCAAAAGCGCTTTGCACACCTGTTCTCGCCGGTTCGGGACGAAGCGCGTATCGCGACCATTCAGGCCATGGCCGACCGCAACATTCGCAAGTTTGGATTGGAAGCATAAATACATGTCGAAACCATTTGCCATCACGCTCGACCCAGGATCGAGTCTGGCGAACAAGACGGGAACCTGGCGCACAGAGCGGCCGGTATATGTGGACCGGCTGCCCCCGTGCAACCATGCATGCCCGGCAGGCGAGGATATTCAAGGCTGGCTGTACCAAGCCGAGTCCGGGAACTACAAGGCGGCCTGGGAGTCGCTAGTGGTGAACAATCCGTTCCCGGCCGTCATGGGGCGGGTTTGTTATCACAACTGCGAAACGGCCTGTAACCGGGGCCAGTTGGATTCGGCGGTGAACATCCACGCGGTAGAACGGTTTCTGGGCGACGAAGCGATTAAACAAGGCTGGCAGTTTAACGCAGTCACGGAGCCAACCGGTAAGCGGGTGCTGATCGTCGGGGCAGGACCTTCCGGGCTGGCCGCCGCGTATCACCTGGCACGGCGCGGGCACACGGTTGTGATTCATGAAGCGGGTCCTATGCCGGGCGGGATGATGCGATTCGGCATTCCGAAGTACCGGTTGCCGCGCAACATTCTGGATGCAGAGGTGGCGCGCATCACTGCCATGGGCAACGGCAAGAGTGTGGAGATCAAGCTCAACACGCGCATTGACAATCTCGCGGCGACGATGCACGACGGCCACTTTGACGCGGTGTTTCTCGCAACGGGAGCGCATATCGCGAAACGTGCGTATATTCCCGCGGGCGATGCCAGCCGGATCCTGGATGCGGTTGGCCTGCTGCGTGACGTGGAAACCGGCGATGCGCCGCAACTGGGCAGGCGCGTGATTGTGTATGGCGGTGGAAACACGGCGCTCGACGCGGCGCGCACAGCGAAGCGGCTGGGAGCGCAGGAAGCGATCATCGTTTACCGGCGCACGCGGGAGAAGATGCCGGCGCATGACTTTGAAGTTCGCGAGGCGCTCGAAGAAGGCATCCAGATCAAATGGCTCTCCACCATCAAGCAGGCCGATAACCAGACCTTCGTGGTGGAGAAAATGGCGCTGGACAGCACCGGTTTCCCGCAACCCACCGGCGAATTCGAGACGATGGAGGCCGATTCACTGGTGCTGGCGCTGGGCCAGGACGTCGATCTGAGTTTCCTCGAACACGTGGAAGGACTGGTGTTTGATAACGGCGTGCTGAAGGTGGACGGGCAGATGATGACCGGCCACAAAGGCATCTTTGCCGGCGGCGACATGGTGCCTTCGGAACGAACGGTGACGGTGGCGGCGGGACATGGGAAGAAGGCTGCGCGTTACATCGACGCGTACCTGAACGGCGAGACGTTCATGCCCCCGGCAAAACACGAGCTGGCGGCGTTCGACCGGCTGAACCCCTGGTACTACAGCGATGCGCCCAAAACAGTGCAGCCGATGCTGGATGCCATCCGGCGGCAGACTTCCTTTGACGAAGTGCAAGGCGGGCTGGACCAGGACACGGCGTTGTTTGAAGCGCGCCGCTGCCTGTCCTGCGGCAACTGCTTTGAATGCGACAACTGCTACGGAGTCTGTCCGGACAACGCGGTGAAGAAACTGGGGCCCGGAAATCGCTTCGAGTTCAAGTACGACTATTGCAAAGGCTGCGGCCTCTGCGTAGCGGAGTGTCCGTGCGGGGCCATCCAGATGGTGCCCGAAACCATCTAAGCCCGGAAGTTGAACTTCCCGGCTGCGAATCTCGTACTCTCGTATTGGAAGAGGAGCACGCCATATGGCACTACAAGATTTTGTCGAAGAAGTTCAGGTACTCGGACGCGACTTGGTGGAGAAGGTAAAAGCGCTGATCCATGAAGGGAACGTCCAGCGCGTCATCATCAAAGACGAGCACGGACATACTTTCGTCGAAATTCCAGTCACGCTAGCGGCCATCGGCGTCATTGCTGCTCCAGTGCTGGCCGCCGTGAGCGCTATCGCGGCAGCCGTCTCGAAATGCACCGTAGTGGTGGAACGATCGGAACCCAAAACCCCGCCGACGACCGACAAAAGCTGATCCCGCCGAAGTATCCTTAACGGATGGTCGAGGATTTGGACTGCGGCCTTTGCCGGCTACGGCGGTGGAGACGGGCCGACCAAAGCGCGCTAATCAGGCACGCCAACAACATTAAAATCTGGCGGAACGTGCGGGATATATTTCCGCACCCCTACACCCCCACCGCCGCCGACTCGTTTCTCACGACGGTTACGGAGCAGAGCGGACCCGAGTCCATTTACGCAATCGAGGTAGGGGGCGAAGCGGTGGGTGGCATCGGTATTCATCCGCGCGTTAATGAAGAACGACACACTGCAGAGATTGGCTACTGGCTGGGCGAAGCGTTCTGGGGAAGAGGCATCGCCACGGCGGCGGTGCACTGCCTCTCGCAGCGAGCGCTCCGCGAAATGGACCTGTACCGTCTGTTTGCCAACGTTTTCGCCTCCAATCTGGCGTCGATGCGGGTGCTTGAAAAAGCGGGCTTCCAGCGGGAAGGCGTGCTGCGGCGCGCTGTGGTAAGGAAGGCGTGCTGATGGACGCAGTCGTCTATGGGCTGACACGCGATCCCGGCTTGCGATACCTGCCCGCCACAGCAAAGCCGGGCCCCCCACGCGGGGACTAACGCGCGCCGGTGGGAGCTGGCTGGCCTATCATCTTCGGAACGGTCTTCAGCAGGCTGCCGGGATCGGCCTTGGCATCAATCACTAGTTCAAGAAAGGCGATGTGCATTTCGTCCGTGGTCTGATCGCCCCAATGGACAGTGGCGCCGGGATTCGGATTGAAGGCATTCGCCGCGGAGTTATCGTACGCGGCAACGGATTCAAGGCGAGTACCCGCCGGCAATTCGATGGGCTGGTTAAAGACGTAAGTGGTCTGCCAGTTGAAATCGTACTTGGGCACGTTGATCAGTGTTTCGCTGCGCCCATCCGGATAGATCGCGCGAACCTCCATTCGTCTTCCGCGGACATGCATATGTGGCTGAATGGAGAGCAAGCGCGCCGACGTGGCGAGCGTCATGGCTGCGTTGGACACATAGTCGCCGTCTCCTGGCGGGATGGCGAGATCGAGATCACGAAGCGTGTCGATCGCAAGCACTCGATCCTTAGGCGGTGAGGACGAGAAGTAAAGTCCAAACTCGGAGTGATCCACCACTTCCTTGCCATTGGGATTGTAGTGCAACTCGAACACGACGTCGGACCCCGCCTTGATCAACTTGGCGCCGCTGCCGAGCCAAGGCATTGGTTCATAGCCCGGCTCGTAGCCCAGCAGCAGTTGGCGCCGATCGAAGAACGCTTCTCCTTCACGCCGCTTGCCCCGGTCACGCACGGTAGGGGTGAAGATTTCCTGAACAGGGAAGCCGGCCAGGAAGCTGGAGCCGGGCGGGCGGACAAAGGCATTCATGTGATGGATGACCGACCGCTGATCGATGCGGAATTCGGCGGCACGAATCCATGTGTCGTGGTCGAGGTGCAGAGGCGTAATCAGAAATGAGTACTGCAGTTGCCCGCTGGCCGGCACAGGGAAGTCCGGCACCTTGATGATGATATCCGGATGGCCCAGTTTCCAACCGCCGTCATGCGCAACGGGCCGAAACACCGGCGAGGGGCTCCCTTCCGGACAACCCGCGTCGACCCACGCGCCGATCAAGTCAATCTCGGCTTTCGGCAAGGACCGGTCATTACGGAATGAGTGATTGGCTTCCGGCGCGGCGTGCCAGGGCGGCATTGAGTGGGTCATCACCGCCTGGCGAATAGCACGAGCCCACGGCCGCACTTGGCTGTAACTTGTGAGCGGCATCGGGGCAATCTCGCCGGCTTGGTGGCAGGAAACGCAGCGCGCTTCGAGAATGGGCCAGATGTCCTGCGAAAACGAAGGCGGCGCGCCCGCAGCGCCAAGAGCCGCCGTAAAGATAGAGGGCGCCGAGACAGCGAGCCCCAATACAGACGCTGAGCGCACGATGGAAGCTGCAATTCGGGCCGCCATGCAGCCAATGCTACCGCAAGAGGCGGCGGAAGGTGGTTCGGCCCGACACTCATTGCGCTAGAGCAATCGGAGGAGCCAGCTATTTCGTATACTGGAGCCTAACCGCAGTTCCACTCGGTTTTAACGCCAGCTCTGCTTTTGCGGAGCCAAAATGTCTTGTGATGGTTTTGCGGCCGAAGTCTACGACTTGTTCGCTTTAGGAGCACTTGAGGGTGAGGAGCGCGTGGAACTGGAGCGCCACCTGGCTGAAGCATGCGAAACGTGTCTGCGGTCCGTGAAGCGTAGTTTGTCGATTTGGCCAGGCCTTGGCGCGGCCATTACCAACGACGCGGAATCTCCGGTCTTACGCTCGCGAATTGTTCGAATGGCTGAATTATCCAAAAGCATGCCCGCGCTGAGCGAACCGTCGAGGCCATCGCCGGCTCAGCCACGAATCACAAACTCGTGGTTCATCCGAGCGATGGCAGCCTTGATTACCGTCATCGTCGGCTCAGCAGCCTGGTACGCGGGGCGGCAATCCGCGGCCTTCGGCACGTCACACGTGATTGCCGACCTGCAGCAGACGCAGAAAGATACGGCCGCCGTGCGCCTGGAACTGGAGAAAACAAAAACTGAAAACTCGGCTCTCCAGAAATCACTAGACTCCCTGAAGGGCGGGACGATTGCTAACGATGAGGCGAAGCTTCAGGCAAGGGCAACGGGCCTGGAAGCCGAGCTCAGTCAATATAAGGCTGCGCTCGCTCGGGAAGAACGCGCGAAAGAAGCGAACGGGCGAATCGCAGCGGTTCTGGCCACCCCCGGCGTACGCCTGGTGCCTTTGAAGGGAGTGGAATCCGCGGCGCATAGCACTGTTTACTCGCTCATTACCGACAAAGGCGGAGTGCTGTTGGTGGCGTCCGGCCTACCTGTGCCTTCCGGCAATCGCCAGTATCAACTCTGGTTCTTGCGGAAAGAGGAGCCGAAGGCGACGGACGGTGGCCTGTTCAGCGTGGAAGCGGACGGAAGAGCGGTTTTGGAGGTCAACAACCCCGCACTCACAGCCGGGATGACAGGACTCGCCGTCACCGAAGAGCCGCAGGGGGGAAGTCCGACTCCCACCGGAGCGCCAATCCTGACAGCATCCATCGAAGCAGCACAGCAGTAGTTCTGCTAATTACGCGCGGGACCCGACGGGTTCTTGTGACAGCAACGGCTTGCTGCGGCCCCTTACGCGCGCCACCCACAAGCTGAATCGGTCCATATATAGATAGACCACGGGCGTGGTGTATAGGGTGAGGATCTGACTGACGATGAGCCCGCCCACGATCGTGATTCCCAAAGGCCTCCGAAGTTCCGCGCCCGTACCGGTCCCAAGTGCCAGCGGCAGCCCTCCAAGCATCGCGGCCATGGTGGTCATGAGAATCGGGCGGAACCGCATGAGGCAGGCCTGATAGATCGCATCGCGGCTCGAGAGGCCACTCTCACGCTCCGCTTGCAACGCAAAGTCGATCATAAGGATCGCGTTCTTCTTTACGATGCCGATCAGGAGAATGACGCCGATCAGGGCGATGACGGTCAGCTCCGTCTTAAAAAGGATCAACGCCAGAAACGCACCCACGCCCGCTGAAGGCAGCGTGGAAAGAATGGTGATGGGATGGATGTAGCTCTCGTACAAAATGCCCAACACGATATACACCGAGACGATCGCAGCCAGAATCAGCCATGGCTCGCTCTTCAGCGACGATTGGTAAGCCTGCGCCGTGCCGGCGAAGCTGCCATGTACGCTCGAGGGCAACCCAATGTCGCGCTGGCCCTGCACAATCGCATCCTCCGCCGTGCCGAGAGCAATGCCGGGCGCCAGGTTGAACGACAGCGTGATGGAGGGAAACACACCTTGATGGTTCACTGCAAGCGCGGTGTTTCCATACTCGTAATGCGCGAACGCACTTAAGGGAATCATGGAGCCGTTCGCGGCTTTCAAGTAAATGTCCGCGAGTGCCTGGGGCGTCTGCTGGAACTCCGGCGCTACTTCCATCACGACGTGGTACTGATTCAAAGGCTTGTACATTGTCGAGACTTGCCGCTGCCCGAAAGCGTCGTACAGCGCGTCGTCGATCATCTGCGAAGAGACGCCCAGCCGTGATGCCGTGTCCCGATCAACCACAAGCCTGGCTGATAGCCCACGGATTTGCTGATCGGAGTTGGCATCTCGGACTTCCGGCAAGGTTTGCATTTTTGCACCAAGCTTGGGCGCCCACTCGTTCAGGTCGCTGAGGCTATCCGATTGCAGAGTGTATTGATACTGAGCATTCGACCCTCTGCCGCCCACCCGGATGTCTTGCGCGGCCTGCAAAAACAGCGTCGCGCCAGGGACAACCGCCAGTTTGCTCCGCAGACGATTGATGACCTGGTCGGCGCTGACCTTGCGTTCTTTCAGGGGTTTCAGCTGCATGTACATATTGGCCGTGTTGACCGAGCCGCCCCAGCCTCCACCGCCGGTCGAGGCATTCACCGAGTCCACCGCCGGATCCTGGAGTACGATCGTGACGAACTGTTTCAGCTTCTCCCGCATGGCCGTGAAGCTGATATCCTGCGAGGCCAGAATGGAGCCCATGACTTGTCCAACGTCCTGTTGGGGAAAGAATCCCTTTGGGCACAATGTAGATCAAGAAGAAATTCAACCCAATGGTTAGAAACAGGGCCACCATCGTAACCTGCGGATGCCGTAACACGACTCTTAAGGTCTTCGCATAGCCCTTCAGGTTCCACTGGAAAGCGCTCTCGCTGAACCGGTAGAGCCAATTGTGCTTCTTCATCACGTCGTCGGGCTTTAAGAGGCGCGCGCACATCATCGGCGTTAGCGTCAGCGACACAACCAGGGAAACCAGAATAGCTACGGTCAGCGTCACCGCGAATTCCCGGAACAAACGGCCGATGATGCCTCCCATCAGCAGGATGGGGATAAAAACGGCAACCAAAGACGTGCTCATGGATAGAACGGTGAAGCCGATTTCGCGCGCCCCTTTCAGAGCAGCCTGCATGGGGTGCATGTAGTTCTCAATGTAACGGGTGATGTTCTCAATCACGACAATCGCGTCATCCACCACGAATCCAGTCGAAATGGTCAACGCCATCAGGGATAGATTGTCGATGCTGTAGCCAAGCAGATACATCACTCCGAAGGTGGTTATCAGCGATACAGGCACGACCACGCTGGGGATTAACGTGCTGCTCACTTTGCGCAGGAAGGCGAAAACGACAAGTATTACCAGCACGATGGAAATCAAAAGTGAAAACTCCACGTCAGCGATGGAAGCACGTATGGTGGTGGTGCGGTCGTTCATTATCCTGAGACTCATACCCGGCGGGATGGAGGCCTGCAGGAAGGGCAGCAAAGCTTTCACGTTGTCGACCGTTTGGATGATGTTTGCGCCGGGCTGCCGGAACACCATCATGGAAACCGCAGGCTTGCCGTTCGCCAAACCGGCCGTTCGTCGGTCCTCAACGGAATCAACTACCAACGCGATGTCTTCGAGCCGGACCGGGGCGCCATTGCGATAGGCTACAATCAGCCGTTTGTACTGGTCTGCGAGAAAAAGCTGGTCGGTTGTATCGAGCCGCCAGGTGGTTTGCGAATTGGCGAGTTGACCCACGGGGCGGTTTGCATTGGCGGCCTCCAGCGCCATCCGCACATCAGCCATGCCGATGCCGTACTTGTTCAACGCCATAGGGTTCAGTTCCACGCGCACGGCGGGCCGGGCGCCGCCACCCGTGAAAACCTGCCCAACGCCATCCACTTGCGCGATCTTTTGCGCCAGGATCGAGTCGGCGGCATCGTATTCCCGCGTGACGTCGTAGGTGTCGGAGGTCAAGGCGAGAATCATGATCGGCGCGTTCGCCGGATTCATTTTCCGGTAGGTGGGGTTGTTGGGCAGCGCTGCCGGGAGCTGGCTGCGGGCCGCGTTGATGGCGGCCTGGACATCGCGCCCCGCCGCATCGATGTTGCGGCTCAGGTCGAACTGCAATGGTAACGCTGGCGGAGCCCATGCGGCTGGTCGAGGTCATCTCGGTGACGCCCGCGATGCGTCCGAACTGACGTTCCAGCGGCGTGGCCACGGACGAAGCCATTGTTTCCGGGCTGGCGCCCGGTAGCCCCGCATTAACCGAGATGGTAGGGAACTCGACCTGCGGCAAGGGGGCCACCGGCAGAAAGTTGAACGCAATTCCTCCCGCCAGCGTAATCGCTGCCATCAACAGCGTGGTTGCGACCGGACGTTTGATGAATGGTTCGGAAATATTCATGCGGCTACTCTGCTGCTACTGGTTCTTCGATATACTCGTGCGTCGTCGAACCTTCCAAGCGTTTCGACAACCTGTCAAAGGCGAGGTAAACGACTGGGGTCGTATAAAGCGTAAGGAGCTGGCTGAGGATTAATCCGCCGACAATGGTGATGCCGAGCGGACGCCGTAACTCGGACCCGGTGCCTGTTCCAAGCGCCAGCGGCAGGCCGCCCAAGAGCGCGGCCATGGTGGTCATCATGATGGGGCGGAAGCGGAGCAGGCAGGCCTGATAGATCGCCTCAAGCGGCGTCTTCCCTTCTTTGCGCTCGGCGTCTAATGCGAAGTCGATCATCATGATGGCGTTCTTTTTGACGATGCCGATCAGGAGGATAATGCCGATCAGCGCGACCACGTTCAAGTCCATGTGGCAAATCATCAGCGCGAGAATTGCGCCGACACCGGCCGACGGCAACGTCGACAAAATGGTGATGGGATGAATGTAGCTTTCATAGAGGACGCCCAAAACGATGTAGACCGTGACCAGCGCCGCCAGAATTAACAGTGGCTCGTTCGATAACGAAGTCCGGAATGCCTGAGCCGTGCCTTGAAAGCTAGCATGTATGCTGCCCGGCAAACCGATCTCCTGCTCTGCCTGCTCGATGGCTGCTACAGCATCGCCAAGCGCGACGCCCGGTGCGAGGTTGAACGATAGGGTCGTGGCCGGGAACTGACCCTGGTGGTTGATCGCCAGGTCAACGGTTTGTTGCTCAAAGTGGGTGAAGGTACTCAAAGGAACCTGTGTTCCGTTCGTCGATTTGACGTAAACCTCGTTCAGCGCATCCGGCGAACGCTGGTATTTGGGCTCAACTTCCAAGATCACGTGATACTGGTTCAGCTGCGTGAACATGGTTGAGACCTGGCGCTGGCCGAAGGCGTCGTACAGCGTGTCGTCAATAGCCTGCGGCGTGATCCCCAGGCGCGATGCGGTGTCCCGGTCGATGACTAATTGCGCCTGCAGCCCTCCGCTCTGCTGATCGCTAGCCACGTCTCTCAACTGAGGAAGAGTCTGCAGCTTGGCTACCAGTTGTGGCACCCAGGTGTCTAGTTCTTCCGGGTTGGCATCCTCCAGACTGTATTGAAACTGGGTTCGGCTGACGCGATCTTCCACGGTCAGGTCCTGGACCGGCTGCATGAAGAGCGTGATGCCTTCCACCTTGGCCAGCTTGGGCTGAAGATCGCGGATGATGTCGCTGGCGCTCCTGGTGCGCTCGGCGAGCGGCTTCAGGTTGACTTGAATGCGCCCACTGTTGATGGTCGTATTCGTCCCGTCGACACCAATAAATGAGGACAGGCTTGCCACGTTCGGGTCTTCCAGAATGACCTTCGCCAAGGCCTGCTGCCGTTGCGCCATGCCTTGGAACGAAATCGTCTGCGGCCCTTCAGACACCCCTAGGATGACGCCGGTATCCTGAACCGGGAAGAAACCCTTCGGCACGTAGTAGTAGAGAACCAGGGTCGCCACCAGGGTGCCAATAGTAACTGCGAGCGTGATGCCGCGGAATCGCAACACCACACGCAAAGTAGCGCCATAAAACCGAATAACACTTTCAAAGAAGTGCTCCGAAACTCGATAGAACCAGCCTTGCTGCGACAGCGGCTTGTGCTTCAGTAGCTTCGCGCACATCATCGGCGTCAACGTGAGCGAGACGAACGCCGAAACCAGAATCGTCACAGCCAGGGTAATGGCAAATTCGCGGAACAGCCTGCCGACGATGTCGCCCATGAACAACAGCGGAATGAGCACGGCGATCAATGAGACCGTCAGCGAAACAATCGTGAAGCCGATCTGTTCGGCGCCCTTGAGCGCGGCCTGCAGTGGAGACTCGCCCTCTTCGATATAACGTGAAATGTTTTCAATCATCACGATGGCGTCATCGACCACAAAGCCGGTCGAGATGGTGAGGGCCATCAACGTGAGGTTATTGAGGCTGTAACCGATCAGGTACATCACGCCGAACGTGCCGACTATTGAAAGAGGTACCGCAAAACTAGGAATAATCGTCGCGGCAAAATTGCGAAGAAAGAGGAAGATGACCATGACCACCAGTGCGACGGTCAGCATCAACGAGAACTGCACGTCTTCGACCGATGCGCGAATCGTGGTGGTCCGGTCGGTGAGAGTGGTGATCTCGATGGACGAGGGCAACCCGGCGCGAAGTTGCGGCAGAAGCTGCCGGATGCGATCGACCACGCTGATGATGTTGGCGCCCGGCTGCCGCTGAATATTCATGATCACCGCGGGCGTGGTGTTCATCCAGGCGGCTTGCTTCGCATTCTCGACATCGTCAAGCACCGTGGCCACGTCGCTGATGCGGACCGGCGCGCCATTGCGGTACGCGACGATGAGCGGCCTGTAGCCGGCACTGGTCAGAACCTGGTCGTTGGCGTCAATCGTGAAGCCCTGACGGATCCCGTCGAAATTGCCTTTGGCCTGATTCACATTCGCAGCTGCCAGCGCGCTGCGCAGGTCCTCCAAGCTCAGGTTGTACGACGCCAGCGTTGTGGGGTTTGCCTGGATTCGAATCGCAGGTTTCTGGCCGCCGCTAATCGACACCAGGCCGACGCCGGGCAATTGGGAAATCTTCTGAGCCAGCGTCGTATCGGCCAGATCCTGTACCTTCGAAAGCGGCAGGGTCTTCGAGGACAGCGCGAGCGTAAGGATGGGGGCATCGGCGGGGTTGACCTTGCTGTAAATCGGTGGGTTCGGCAGATCAGGAGGAAGGAACGTGCCGGCCGCGTTGATGGATGCCTGGACCTGCTGTTCGGCGATATCGATATTCAACTCGAGATCAAACTGCAGGGTAATCACAGAGCTCCCGAAGGAACTCGTGGAAGTCATTTGCTTGAGCCCGGGAACCTGCCCAAACTGGCGCTCAAGCGGTGCGGTCACCGACGACGCCATTACGTCGGGACTCGCACCCGGATAGAAGGTCGCTACCTGAATAGTGGGATAGTCAACCTGCGGCAGGGCAGAAACCGGGAGCTGTTTATACGCGACGGCGCCCGCGAGTAAGATCGCGGCCATGAGCAACGACGTCGCGACCGGTCTCAGGATGAACGGTCGCGACGGACTCATGGGCCTGGTCTCCGAGCGCCACGCCGCTGCCCGGGCCCAGCCCCAGGCTTCGTGCCTGCGGGTGGCCGCAACACATCGGAAGTTTTGGGCGCGCCTTCCGGGGAACCCGGCGTGACGACCGGGGCGCCATTGTCTGCGGCGCCTGTTCCTCGCATCTTCGGTTCGCGCGTATCTACCACCGAACCATCCACCAGCTTGTCTCCACCATCCACCACAACCACGTCTCCGGCCGCG
The DNA here is from genome assembly GCA_963771305.1 of uncultured Acidobacteriaceae bacterium. Taxonomy (GTDB): domain Bacteria; phylum Acidobacteriota; class Terriglobia; order Bryobacterales; family Bryobacteraceae; genus CAJCIT01. Next base: position 198,934 of record CAVYTS010000026.1, on the reverse strand, counting down.
AGACCTTCCTTCACCACAACCAGATTGCCTTCCGAATTGCCGGTTGTCACTGGATGGACTGACACTTTCTTCTGACCGTTGACGTCGTTCACCAGGTAAACGAATGTCCCCTGGGGCCCTCGCTGGATGGCGGCGGCCGGCACGATCACGACGCTGTGGTCGGTGTCCAACAACAGCTGCACATTGACGAACTGATTGGGGAACAGCGCGAAGTCGGAGTTGTCGAAAACCGCCTTCAGCTTGGACGTCCCGGTGGTCGCGTCGATCTGGTTGTCGACGGTCACGAGCGTGCCGGTTGCGAGCTTTGTGACATTGTCGCGGTCAAAGGCAACCACGGGCAACTTGGCGCCGGCTCGCAGCTTCTTCAAAACGGGTTGCAAATCGTCCTGGGGAATAGTGAACAGCACGGCGATCGGTTGTAGCTGGGTAATTACCAACAAGCCGTTCGGGTCGCTGGCGTGGATGATGTTGCCCTGGTCCGCCAGACGGAAGCCGACGCGGCCCGTCAGTGGTGCTGTAATCCGGCAATAGGTGAGTTGCAGCTTCGCACTGTCAATTCCGGCCTGATCCGCTTCGATGGCGCCTTCGAACTGCCTCACGCTGGCGTCTTGCGTATCCAGCTGTTGCTTAGGAATCACCTTCGCTTCGTATAGCGCCTTGTAACGTTCAAGATTGACCTTAGCATCGGCGAGCTGGGCACGGTCGCGTGCCTGCTGTCCCTGCGCCTGCTCCAACTGAACCTGGAAAGGCCGCGGATCGATTTCGAGGAGGACATCGCCTTCGTGAACCAACTGTCCTTCTTCGAAGCCAACTTTCATAATCTGGCCGTCCACGCGGCTTCGGACCGTCACTGTATTGAAGGGCGATACGGAACCCAGTCCGCGCAGATAAATGGGCAAATCGCCTACCCGTGCAACGACCGCGACTACCGGCGTGCTGCGCGGTCCCATCCGAGCGCCCGGGCCTGCCTTTGCCGTGGGCTTGGAAGCTTGCACAAACTGCCAGCCTCGATAACCACCGTACCCGATAACACCCAGAAGCAGCAGCCAAAGCCACCACAGACTGCGGTGCTTTTCCTCGGGCTCCAACGCTGGCGTGGTCTGAGGGTTGGCCGGCGCTCGCACCGGACTGGGCTCAAGTGTACTGGGTGTGTTCATTCATCCGACTCCAAGAAAACGCCGCTCCGACTTGGGGCAGGCATCGACCCCCTGGAAACTGCCGTTCTCCTTGAATGTAAAGACGTTGTTGTCACGGGGAAATGTTACCAGCGGCGAAGGTTTCGTTCGGCCTCAGATGTCAGTCCCAAGCCTAAACCGCCGATCGTTTCCAAGGCACGGAAGGCCGTTCGAAATCTTGTTTTACAATACTTCAAATTTCCGCTGCGCGTGAGGCCCGAGTTCACCACGAGGTGCCGTAGGATCCGCAAACGCGCTGCGGCACTCGGCATCCGAACGGCCAAGATCGTTGCCACATGCTACGCGCGACCGGCATCACGGCCCACGTGAAGAATGGCGAACGGCTGGGAAGTAAGGCAGCAGATTGCCAATCCCGAAACGTCGCGCGCCAAGCTTTTGTGGCCGCATCAACGAGGAGATATCGTTCGATGAAACCGAGCGAACCATAATTTGCTTTGAAATGCCGGAGTAAAATATACAATGTCGGTATAATGTAGTTACAATGAACCGCGGCTCCCAATATATGACTGGGATCGGCACAATAAGGGACACATAGCGGCACATCACGTCGAGCCGCACGAATTTGAGGAAGTCCTCACGAATGAGCCTATCTATATTGAAACCCGCATCGATACCTAGAGCGGAGAAGAAAGAATTCTCGAACTGGGTCACACCAACCGTGGCCGTGTGCTTTTCGTGGCGTGGACGCCGCGTGGCGATCGTACATGCCCGGTGACTGCGTTCGAGGCAAACCGCAAAACTCGCACTGCGTATGAGAGGAGACGCTATGAAGAAAAACAGCAGCAAGGCAATTGAGGCAGAAGCGGCTTTCGCCGCGGATCTCTATCGAGACCGGGCCGCGCTTAACACCAAAGCCCAGGAACTTCTGGCGACCGGATCGCGCCAGGTTACCATCCGCCTGAGTAACAGCGAAATTGCGCGGGCAAAGCAGCAGGCGGAAGCTACAGGACTCCGGTATCAGACATACATCAAAATGCTGCTCCACGAAGCGCTCGCGGGGAATCCGGCACGCCCGTTGCCTTTACGAGAGGGATGAAGGGCATTCAGGTCGGCAGGGTAATACTCGGCGATCGCTGCTAAATACCACCACAGTATTCGCAACTGGCGTTCGCCACGCTATTTGAGGACCTTCCTGGACGGCGAGCGGCGGGAGCGGGACATGCTGGAGGCGGACGACTCCCGCCGCCGCGGCGGAGGATCGCCGACGACCGGGCGTCTATTATTCAGTTGTCAAGGAGCCAGGGCTTGGCCGTCCTATGCTGGGATGTACGTTTTTGGCCGTTATCGATATGGCCGCGAGATCAGCCCGCAGGGCGACGTCCGGAATCGGATGCACGCGGTCGCGATGCCGGAGTGGCGCGTTAGCTTGCAACAGCATCACCAGGGATATATCAGTTTGGAAGAGTTTCTTGAAAATCAACAGCGCTTAGAGAAGAACCGCACCAATGGAGAGGAGATGCTGCTGAGCGGCGCGGCGCGCGAAGGCTTGGCTTTACTACAAGGGCTGCTGTTGTGCGGCCACTGCGGGCGTGCCCTGACGGTTCGCTATACCGGCAACGGTGGCATTTATCCAACTTATCTATGCAACTGGTTACGCCGTGAAGGCCTGGCGACCAAAGATTGCGTGAGCTTTCGCTGTGACCTGCTGGACGCCGCGATCGCCGAACAAGTGTTGCAGGCACTCCAACCCGCCGAGTTACAACTCGCCCTGGCGGCCTTGCGCGAGCTGGAATCACGTGATCAGACGATCTTACGCCAATGGCAGATGCGCCTAGAGAGCGCCCAGTATGAAGCCGCCCTGGCCGAGCGGCGCTACAAGGAAGTCGATCCCGCCAATCGTCTGGTAGCAGGCACACTAGAACGTCACTGGAATGAGGCGTTGCTTCACTGGGAAGATGTTAAAAAGCAAGCCGCCGAGGTGCAGCGGCAAGACGCCCGTGTCGCTACCCCCGAGCAACAAGCGAAAGTTCTGGCGCTAGCCCGCGACTTACCGCGTTTGTGGCATGCCCCCTCCACCCAGGCTAAGGATCGCAAGCGCATGCTGCGGCTGCTCATCAAGGATGTTACGGTTGCCAGACCACCCAATGAAAAGAGGCTTTCGGTTCACATCCGTTGGCAGGGCGGCGCCTGCAGCGATCTCTCGGTCCCGCTGCCGCCCAGCGTTGCCGACCAAGTCAGATATCCAACTGCGGTTGTCGATCGGATCCGCGATCTGGCTCGCACATTGCCCGATGCGCAGATCGCGGAACACTTCAATCGAAACAAATTTGTGAGTGCCACGGGTAAGCCATATACGGTGAAAATGATCCAGTGGATTCGGCGGTGTCATAAGATAGCGCCGGCCGTGCTTCGCAAGCCCGAGGAGTTAACCGTTCAACAAGTGGCCACCGACTTCGCCGTTAGTGATCACGTCGTCTACTACTGGATCGCGCATGGCTTGATCCAGGCGCGCCGAACGAGCTCAGGAAGTCCTTATTGGATTACACTCAGCCCGACAGACGAACAACGCCTTCGCGATTGGGTGCGCAACTCAAGCAGAATCCAGAATGGCACCGTATCCTTAGACGCGCCTGGCGGAGGTGCATTATGAAACCACCGTCGGAATCGAGAGGACGCGGACTTTTGTGCCCCCATCCTTTGGGATTGCCTTCTTCCGTGCTCGCATGGGCCAATATGTGTTGGCGACTAGCTCATCCCGTATCTGCTTCAGAAAATTCTCCACTCCGCTTTCTTCAATAGCTTCAAATGTCATCCCATCGATACCCGGGACTCCATCGTTACTTCTTGCTATCTCATAGGCTTCATGCAGCGTCTCCATCTTGCAAACATGGACGTACAAGCCCCAGAAACGCCAAGTTGGTTCAGCCTTCGCCTTGACGTATATGCCCCTTCTCAGGTCACGCAGACTACCGGGTGCCTTTGTCATCTCACCCCTGCTTCCCATGTTGTTAGGACCATTGCAGACAATAGGGCCCCTTCGCTCCACGGACGTTGCTCCGCTTCATCGCTACTGCTGGCCCCTCCGCCACCCTCTCGCCGTTCCACCGACTTCCCGGCGTCACCGGTTATACGGTTTCCTCTTCTTTGCCGATTTCTCGACAAGGCGAGGAGGGCTTCTCCAGTTGCTCGGCGTATCCTCATCATCGTGCTGTTGCTATCACCCCGCCAGTCTGTCTCGCCGCGTCAGTCAGCGTGCGACGATCCATGCTGCCTTCACCCCATGAAGAAAGGCTCGGCTCCTGGTGCTTACCGTTTCGAGGCTACTTCTGCCTTCACTTTCGTTACGGCCCGATGACTCGCTCACCATTCTTGATGGCTTTGTCGATAGGCTCTCGGGATTCAGTTTCCTTCCTCCCGACTATCCAAGCTAGAGGGCTTCTGACTTCTACCCTCGCGGGACTTGCACCCACTGAATACGCCAGCCTTCGCTGGACACACCAACATGCCGGTTTATCCCGGCGCACCCTGATACACGGCGATATCGTCTGCAATCGTGGCGATGCGGCGGTTCGGATTCGCTTGTTTCACAAAAGGTAGGTTTCGGGACGTAGATCCGACCCAATAAAATTACGGCTTGCGCCGTCCCGTTTTGTCGTCCCATCATAGAGGCATCAAAACGCGGCTACGCCCTCGTCCAGAGCAGTGCGGGTTTCGTTATTTCGCTGTCCGCTGAAGGGCTCTGGCCTGTTTCATGATCGGGCCGTAGACTTCCTTGTCAAACGGTGGGCAACCGGTTGGAAACTGCCCGAGCGGATGCGTTTTTTGCCGCATTAAGAACGTGCAATAGGTCAGCGTTTTGCAAACGCGTCGTTCATCCAATTGCCCCGCCTTTGCCAAGGCTTTGGGGAAGTCCGGGTATGCCAACGCGCCGCGGCCGACGCCGAAGAAGCGGACGTTGCCCTGCGCGACATTCCAGGCTCCGGCGTTCGGCGCATAGATTTGGAGCCAGCTGTATCCCGTCCCTACCATCGGAAGGTCCGGGAAAGCACGCTGCAGTTCGCCCGCGATTCGGAAGTGCCGGTCGACGCCCCACAAAGGATGCTCGGGCTGCAGGTAGTTGCCGTCGTCGGGACTCTCGAAGGGCCGCGTCACATGCGGATTGTAGTAGGGGCACCCGATCGAAACATTCAGCAGCTCCAAGCCGGCGTCGCGGTAAAGCCGGATCGCTTGCTTCACATCCGCCAGGTCTTCTTGCAGTGGATTCTCGGCTGAGACGCCGAAGCCGTAAGGGTAAGGAGTGGTGAACGGGTATGGCTCGCCCACACCATCCTCGCGCTTGCGATAGGGCACGCCGTCATAGCACCCCAACCTCATGCCGAGCAGGATCTGGCGGCCAAACTTCGCCCGGATCTTTCCGAAGACATTCCTTGCAAAACGCGTTCTATTCTCAACCGATCCCCCATACCGGCCTTCTCGCAGCTTCGCGCCCATCAATTCGCTGAGGAGATAGCCGTGCGTCACCTTGAGATCGACTGCCCGGAACCCGGCTTCCAGTGCCAGCCCCGCCGCTTCCACATACTGATCTTCCAGGCGCTCGAGTTCGTCGTCGCTGACGACAGCGGCGGATGCCGCCCCGCTTTTGGCGTCGATTGAAGGATGATGGTACGCCAGCAGCCGCTCCGGTACGCTGTAGCGGCCTGAATGTGTCAGCTGAATCGGAATCAGCAGGTCGTCGGAGGTCCCGAATTCGGCGGCGTGCAGCTCACGAATTCGTGCCAGAAGCCGCGCAAAGTCGCCGACGTTATCGCGCTTGATCCACAGTTGGCGCGTGTTGGCGCGTCCCTCGTTGCAGACCGCCGTCGCTTCAAACCAGATCAGCTTCGCGCCGCCTGTCGCAAAACGCTGGTAGCGTCGCCAAGTTAGCTCATCGGGCGAGCCGTCCAGCGTTCCGTCGCAGCCTTCCATAGGATGAATCGCGATCGCGTTCCCAACCTTGATTTCGCCGACCTCGCTTGGCGCAAAGAGCGCCGCCTTCACGCGCTCCGGATCGGGCTCAAACCGCACGTGTTCAATCTGTAATTCGGCGCAGTGCCGTTCAATCTCGCTCAGGCTCTTGTAGTGAAAATGCCGCATGGACGCTCCATCAGTGTACTGGGCGGCTCACGCTTTGTTCGGAGACGGCCTTGAGTGGCGAGGTAAGGCCGCGATAGCAACGGCCCCGATCATCGCGATACCGAACACGAAGGCCATGGGGCCCGTGTAGCTGCCATAGTGCTGGCGAAGCACAGAAACCAATTGTGGGCACCATGTCTGCCCGATCGTGTTTAGCGGCAGCAGAATCGCCATCGCGCGCGACAGCGTATTGACGCCGAACTGCTCGGCCGCCATCAGCGGAATCAGCATGTAGTCCGCTCCCATTGCAAACCCGAAGACAATCGCAAAGAGATAAGGCTGCGTCGGCGGTTTGACCGTGAGCAAGAGAGGAATCGATGCAGCGACCACGAAATAGGTCACCGTCATGACCCGCTTTTTCGAGAACACATCCGAGAGATGACCGATGCTGAGCCTCCCGGCGATGCTCACGATCGAGATGATGATGGAGGCCGATGACCACGTAGCGTTCAATACCTTTTGGTCGGTGAACCCGGCGTCGTGAAAGACAAACTTCATGTGCTGATTGATGGCGCCAATCGACCCAATGGAGCACACGCTACCAATCAGCAGCAGCCAAAACGGGCCACTTCGTAACAGCGTTGCGAAGGACTGCGGCTCGCGCTTCGCATCGTCTCCGGCTTCGAGGTCGCCATCGGCAAATTGGCCCATGTCGGAAGGCTTGTCACTCATCACCAGCAAAGCCAAGGGCCAGGCAAGCACCATCATCAGGCCCATCATCAGCAGCGTGAATCGAAAACCATTGCCCTCTGTCAACGGCTTCACCAGACGCGAACCCAGAGCCGCCACCAAGCCAACACCCACATAGACAATCCCCATGGCAAGGCCGCGCTTCTTGCGGAACCACTGCGACACCAGGATCTGGTGAGGGATGGGGCCTGACAAGAAGTAGCCGCATGTATAGAGGACCCAACAGAAGTAGTAGAACCAGAGGTTGCCCTGCATGCGGCTGAAGCCGATAAACGCGACGGCAGTGAGCCCTGTGCCCACCGCAATCAGTTTCCGCGGGCTGAAGTGTGGAATCACCAGCGGACCAACCCACAACGTCAGGATGGCGGCCAAAGGAAAGCCCAACGTGATGTCGGGCCGCTCCCAGTGAAACTCGTTTTGGAAATAGTCGTAGAAGAACGGAATGTTGTAGTAGGGCAGCCCTACCGCAATGCCGAAAGTCAGAAAACTGGCCGCAACGATCCACCAACCATAAAACCCTCGCTTCGCTAGTGCGGTCTGGCGGCTCGCGGCAGGCAACATGGACTTACGTTACAACATGTTTCCGTCCCGTCAAATCTTTTGTCACAGAAACAGCGCGGTTGTGGTCTAGGAGAGCAGACCGGGTCTTGATCGCATACGGATGGATTGACCTCCGCGTTCGATGCAGCAGTAAACCCTGGTGAAGAAGGAGATTCTTTATCATGACCAAAGCGTCTAAACAATGGTGCGTACCCGCCTGTGTGTTGGCTCAATTTATGTTCATGGCTTCGACGGCAGTTGCCGCGGATACGCAGGTCCGCACGATAGGAGACGGCCTTGAAACGAAGGTGAAAGGCGTGATTCAGGCGCGCGACGGCGACAAGATCCGGCTGCGAGAACCCGATAACGCCCTTGTTACGATTCAACTGACCGACGCGACGAAAATTGCGTTGAAGCATGGAATGTTCGGCATGTCGAAGACCGGCATGGAAGCCACCTCGCTAGTGCCGGGCTTGCGTCTTGACGCCGAAGGCAAGGGCAATGACAAGGGCGAGCTGGTAGCGGCGAAGATCACCTTTGACCCGAACGATCTCCGTGCCGCGCGTTCCGTCGATACTCGCGTCTCGCCGCTCGAGTCGCGCACTGGCCAACTGGAAGGTCGGGCCGGTCAACTGGAAGGCCGCGCTGGTGAACTGGAAACCAAGTCGACCGAACTCGAAGGACGCACCACCCAACTTGACCAGCAACAGAAGACGACCGATGCGAACGTCGCCAAGGTCAATGATTCCGCCACCAAGGCAAATGCGGGCGTAGACAACCTTGGGCATCGCGTCTCCGACCTGGACGATTACGAAACCAAAGGCAGCACCACGGTCTACTTTGCTGTGAAGAGCACGAAGCTTACACCCGAAGCTTGCAAGGAACTGGACTCTCTGATTGATCAGATGAAGAGCGAAAAGGGCTACATGATCGAAGTAGCCGGCTTCGCAGACACCACGGGCAATCCTGAAAAGAATGTAGAACTTAGTGAGCGGCGCGCAGCCGCGGTGGTCCAGTATCTCCAGATGAAAGACGTCCCGTTGCGCCGTATTCTCGCTCCAGCGGGCCTGGGAACGACGCACAACGTCGCCGACAATACCACCCCGCAAGGTCGCAAGCAGAACCGCCGCGTTGAAGTGCGCGTCCTGGTCAATCGGGGCATCACCGGCTAGGCAATCGGCGTAGATGCAGCTCTACGCGGTCGCTTCGATCAGATCGTGGGTAGTTACCAGATTCTGAAGGGCCGCAATACCCAAGCGGTGGCAGAAGTCCCCGAAAGCCTCACCGCTTTCGCGTGACTCCGCGTAGAGCTCGATAACCGGCCGCAATCGTACCGGCACCTGACGCCGCTTCACGTTCGTGGCAAAGGCAGTCCCCAGCCGCGTTCCCAGCGGCGAGGCTCCAAGATAAATCGTGTACATGTCCACACTGGCACCGACGATGCCAATCTCGGCGGTATAAGGGCGAGCGCAGCCGTTTGGGCAGCCGGTGGTCCTCAGATGAACTTCCTGCTCACCGAGGCCCACCGCATCGAACTCCGCTTGTATATCTTGAACCACATCCGGCATGATGCGCTCGGATTCGGTGATCGCTTGCCCGCAGGTTGGCAGCGCAGGGCACGCCATCGCATGGCGCAGGATAGGGGGCAAGCTCTCGGGCTGGGCGATTCCGTACTCCCGCAGCAGCGCAGCAATGGTGCCCTTGTCGCCGTCCGCGATTCCACTCAGATATAGGTTCTGCTGCGAGGTCAAACGCACGCCGGGGCGGAAGCGTTCGACAATCGTCCGTAGGCCTGTCTTGATTCGATGACTACCGGTGAAGTCCTTGACTCGGCCGCTGATCACCCTCACGCCCACGAACCACACCGGACGGCCATCGGCGTCAGTTGCGTGCTTGTGCCAGCCGAGGTAGTCGTCTGCTCGTTTCCAGTTAAGCGGCCTCGGCGGAGCCAAAACTCGGCCAACCCGGGTGTTCAATTCGGCCTGGAACTTTGCCACACCCCACTCGTCGAGGACGTACTTCAGGCGCGCCAGTTTGCGATTCGAACGGTTACCAAAATCGCGATGGATCGTGACGATGGCGGTCACCACCTCCAATAGCTCCTGCGGATCAGTGCCCACCGAGCACACCGGGTCGGCTAATCTCGGATGCGATGCTTTCACACCAGCGCTTTGTCCCATCCCGCCGCCGGCTAATATTGTGAATCCGCGCAGCTCGCCGTCTTCGTAGTGGGGCACGATACCGACATCGTTTGAGTAAATATCGGTTGTGTTATCGCCTGGGTACGCGAATCCAACCTTGAACTTCCTGGGTAGATACACCGCACCATAGAGCGGTTCCACCTTCCAGGGATCTGCGTCGGGAGCAGTCTCGTCCGCTTCCTCGGCGGAGACGGCGCGCTCGCCGTCGATCCATACCTCGTAGTACGCTTGGCTGCGCGGCTTGAGGCTCCGCGAGAGCAGCCGGACATAGCTCTCCAATTCGGTCCGCTCACTGGATGTAAACGGAGCCGGACAGCAGACCACATTGCGAACCACATCACCGCACGCCGCCAGAGTACTCAGCAATTGGCCGTTCAGCGTCTGAATGAGCGTCCGCAAGTCCTGCTTCGGCACGTAATGGAACTGAATGTCCTGCCGGGTGGTAATGCGCAGCGATCCGTCGGCCATCTCGTTAGCGAGTCGGTCCATCGCCAGGTATTGATCCGGCGTCAATACACCGCCAGGAACGCCGACCCGCACCATGGCCGTGTGCTGCTTCAGGCCGGTCTTGCGCAAATCCCGGTCGTCCTGCTGGTAGATGCCGTGGAACTTCAGGACCGCCGTGGCCGGTTTGGAGAACACGGTACTCGAGTTTCCCAGTTCCTCTCGCAGGGGCCCGCGCAAGAACTGGCTGGACGCCTTCATTGTTTCGGCAGGTGAGGGGGTAATTCCCATCTGTTTACTAGAGTAACATCTCCTATTCCCAATTGGGAAGAGGTAGATCGCGCCTCACCACCCCTTTTTGCGTACTTTTTCGGATAAACGGTGGCCAGGCGGCTTGGCTATCCTGGTTCAGCTTGCCGCAATCTGGCCAAGCGCTTTGGGCAATCCTCGCTGAGGAGTAGGGGACATTTCGTGGCAAAGACCCTGGCAGAAGCTTTCATCGGAACACTTGCGGCTGCCGGCGTGAAGCGCATTTACGGTGTCGTGGGCGATTCGCTCAACGGACTGACGGACACTATTCGCAAGGGCGGTCAGTTGGAGTGGGTACACGTCCGGCATGAGGAGACCGCTGCGTTTGCGGCGGGCGCCGAGGCCCACCTGACGGGCCAACTTGCGGTCTGCGCCGGGAGTTGTGGGCCTGGGAATCTGCACCTGATCAACGGGTTGTTCGACTGTCATCGCAGCCGTGTTCCGGTGCTGGCTGTTGCCGCTCAGATCCCAAGCGGAGAGATCGGTAGCGGCTATTTCCAGGAGACTCATCCCCAGTCGCTGTTTAAGGAGTGCAGCCATTACTGCGAACTAGTTTCGCAGCCGGAGCAAATGCCGCGTGTTCTAGGAATCGCCATGCGCACGGCACTGGCGAAGCGGGGAGTGGCGGTGATCGTCCTGCCGGGAGACATTGCGCAGCGCGAAAGTTCAGCCGATCCACTTCATCTAGGACTTGAGTCGTATATCCCTGCGTGCACCCGAATGAACAGGAGTTACAGAAAGCTGCGGACCTCTTGAATAGCGCCCAAAAGATCACCATTCTGGGCGGTGCCGGATGCCAAGGCGCGCATGCGGAATTGATGGCGGTCGCTGAACGGTTGAAAGCGCCCATCGTGCATGCCCTGCGCGGCAAGGAGTTCATCGAGTATAACAATCCCTACGATGTCGGCATGACGGGCTTGCTCGGCTTTTCCTCCGGCTACCACGCAATGCTGAACTGCGAGGCCCTGCTGATGCTGGGCACTGATTTTCCGTATCAGCAGTTCTACCCCGAATCCGCCAGGGTCATTCAGATTGATAACCGGGGCGAACAGATTGGGCGTCGTACGCGCGTCGACCTGGGTTTGATCGGGAACGTGAAAGATACGCTCAACCTGTTGACTCCGCTTCTTAGCGACAAAGCAGATCACGAGCATTTGGATTCGTCGGTCACGCACTATCAGAAAGCGAGGAAGGAATTCGATGATCTGGCAGTTGGTGAGCCGGGACGCACTCCCATACATCCGCAGTTCGTCGCGAAGACACTGAACGAGCTTGCCTCGGAGGATGCCATTTTCACTTGCGATGTGGGCACGCCGGTGGTGTGGGCGGCCCGCTATCTCCGCATGAACGGCAAGCGCCGGCTGTTGGGATCCTTCACGCACGGATCCATGGCCAACGCGCTGCCGCAAGCCATCGGAGCGCAGAAAGCTTACCCCGGCCGGCAGGTAATTACCCTTTCAGGCGACGGCGGCCTCGCCATGCTTTTGGGCGATATGCTGAGCCTGCCCCAATTGAAGTTGCCGGTGAAAATCGTCGTATTCAACAACAGCGCACTGGGGTTTGTGGAACTGGAAATGAAGGCGGCTGGTCTCCCAGTGTTCGGCACAAACCTTGTAAACCCCGATTTCGCAGGCATAGCGCAGTCGGCCAATCTACTCGGCGTCCGCGCGGAGAAACCGGAAGAGTTACGGCCCGCGCTGGCCGCAGCCCTCCAGCACGACGGGCCCGCATTGGTGGACGTCATCGTGAACCGCCAGGAACTAGCCCTGCCGCCAAGCATCAGTGCGGAACAGGCGCTGGGTTTCAGTCTTTACATGATAAGGGCCGTTCTCAGCGGCAAAGGCAATGAAGTGATTGATCTAGCTAAAACGAATCTCTTTCGATAGAGCCAACACGCGAAACTGCGGCTTGGTGCTGGGGTTCTTACGAGTTACAGGATGATATCCTGAAGGCTCCCGTTCATGCCAATGAAATACTTAAACCTGCCCGCCGTGCTCGTGCTGGGCGCCTTGACCTGTTCTGCACAGACGACGACGGCCACGCAGGCGACTCCGGTCGTCGATCCCACCCTCGACCCGGCCGGCCTTCCTTTTTTTGTCAAGATGCTGCCGGAGCCTGTCGCGGAGCCTTGGAAAAAGATCACTCCCAAAGAGCGTTTTGACTTATACGCCTCGTACACGTTCTCGCCGTATGCCGCCCTGTACGCACTCGCGGGCGGGGCCATCGACCAAGGAATCGATAGCCCCAAAGAGTGGGGCCAAGGCTGGGATGCTTTCGGTAAAAGGACCGCCAGTAGCTGGGGCAGCGCCTTTGTCGGCAACACGATAACCTATGGCCTGTCCGCTGCATTCCGGGACGATAATCGCTACGTCCGGTCGCACAAAGACGGCTTTGGAGGCAGGCTCGGATCCGTGCTGATTTCGCCCTACCTGGCCCATAACGACAGCGGTGGAACCCGGTTCTCCAGCTCCTCGTTCCTGGGGGGTGCGGGCCAGGCCAGCATTCAGCTGCTCTGGTCGCCTCCCAGCTGGCAAGGCTGGAACAACGTGGGTGTGAACTACCTGGTCTGGTACGGCGAAACTGCTGGGCTTAACTTCGTGCGGGAATTCTACCCAAGCGTGGTCGGCTTCTACAAGCGAAAACAAGCCAGCCACTCCACAACCAAATCCCAGGCGCCGTAAGCAGGCTCATCCGACACTCACAGCGGCTGGTTGGTCAGCAGCAGCTTGCCGCCGCTTCTGGCCACGACCGTGAGTGCGGCCGGCGCCACAGTTTTCTCGAGACGATCATACTGATCCTGTTTCGCGACGATGTAGCAACGCCGCGCTTGCACCCAGCGTTCCCTGAATTGCGCATTGTCCAAGAACACGTCTGGGGCGCCCGGCGCGTAGGAGCCATACACCAGGTTGTTGAAGCGGCCGTTTAACAGGTAGGCTGTCCGGTTGGTGTAAAAGAACACCGTGGAGAACGTGTAGTAATGGTGATCGATCACCAGATCACCTTCGGGAGACTTCATCAATTCGTTCGCCAACGCGCGCGACGAAAGAAACGGGTCAAGCCCAATCAGCGCCAACAGCGCCGCGTGATAGAACAGCACCATCATCACGGCAGTGGCCAGGAAGGCGCGTTGCCCGGTTACCTTGATGGTTCCGATAGTCCCGCCCAGGAAGGCGATCGCAGCCACCAGCAGTGGCACACGGAGATAGGCGAGCGAATGGAGCGTTAGATCCTCGATATGTCCGAGAGAAAGCTTGTAAGCCTCCGGGTGTTTGGTCAGCGACGCGGAGATGTCGCCGGGTGTGGGAAGATTCCAAACCAGAAAAACAAGAACAAATGAAATCACGGCCGCCAGACCGCAGATGATCGTGAGGGCCCGCGTTCCTCGATGCACCCAAACGTTGTCCATCGCCATGGCCGATCCCAGCAGGAGCGCCACGGCCGTGTAGCAGGGCATCGAGTAGTATTCCTGCGTGGTTGAGAACGTAAAGAAGACCATGACGAACCCGATCCAGCACAACGCCATCAGTCGAGTTCGCCCCGCACGGTCAACCGGTTTAAAAGACAGCTTGGCAACGGCTGGGAAATAAACACTCCAGGGAAACAGCCATACCAAGTGGAAGAGCCAGAAAAGGAGCCTTGGCACCGTATCGTAATCTCGCGGATAGCGCAGATTCAGGAACCGCAGTAACTGTTCGTTGATGAAGTAGAACCAAAAGAAGCCGTGATATTCCCCCGGCACACTTCGCATCGTGAAGTCAAAGTAGGGAGGATTCCGAAGCGTAGCCAGGATGTGCCACGGCGCTGCGATCGCAACGACGATCAACAAACCAGTGAACGGGTGCAAACGCGCCCAGGTCCGTTTCGCGAACAGTTGCTTGGTGAGAAAAAGATATATCAGCCCGGCAGCCACGGGGAAGACGATGGCAATCAGGCTTTTCAGCAGCAGCCCGGTTCCCAGGCTTGCGGCCAGCACAACCGACCACCACTTCGGATGAGTCTCTTCTTCGTCTAGCGCGCGTAGAAGCGACCACAGTGCCAAAGAGATGGCCAGGGTCAGCATCACATCAGGAATCAGGATTCGGGTAAACAGAAACAGGCCGAGACAGGTGGCCATCACAATTCCGGCGTAGAATCCGGCCCTCAGCCCGAAAGCCCACTTACCGAAAGCCATCGTCAGCCAGCAGAGGCCCACGCACGCTAAGGCGACCGGAATACGCGCGGCCCAGTCGTAAACGCCAAAAACCTTGTAGCTGGCTGCAATAAGCCAGTAGATCAGCGGCGCCTTCTCCAGATACTTCACGCCATCCAGCCGCGCCGTCACAAAGTCGCCGGAACTCAGCATATTGCGTGCAATCTGGGCTTGCACCGCATCCACATCGTCGGTAAACGAAGGGGGCGAAACAATGCAGGCTACGTGGATAGCGACCGCGATGAGGATGAGTACTAGATAGTAGAGACGCTTTTCGCGAGCTGTCGATCCATCGGATGCGCCGCTGCTGTCTGTATTCGCCATTTCCTCATCCACAGGAACAGGATCATCAAACCCCAAAGGTGATAACCAACATTCGCGCGTCGCGCGAGGTGTTGCTCCACACGGCGGTCGATCTCGTCCTGCCTGAACAAATCTCCATATTCGGCTCCCACACCGGCGAGCGTATTGGTCATCAGCCCCCGCAGCGGTCCCCGAAGCCATTCGTGAGCTGGGATATCAAACCCAATCTTCTTGCGCCGCAAAATCTGCGGCGGAAGCTTGCCCATCATGAGTTCCTTCAACACCAGCTTCTGCCGCGATCCCGCAATCTTGAGATGATCCGGTAGCGTGGCAGCGAACTCAACGATGCGGTGATCCAGAAACGGCGGCCGCACTTCAATCGAATGTGCCATGCTGATGCGATCTACCTTCGCCAGAATATCCTCCGGCAGAAAGTATTTCTGATCGAACCACAAATGGGCCGCCAGGTTATCGCCGGAGGCGTTTGGCATGTTTAGCAGACCGTCGAACCAGCCCGATACGGGGACTCGAAGCAGGGCTTGTTTCTCGACGTCCGAAAACGTCCCGTTCCAATAAACATGCGCGCGGGCCGGAGACATCTGGCAGCCTTCCAGAAAGCGCTTCAGTTTGTATTCAAAGCTGATCTTCTCATCGGACACCGGCAATCGCTCAACCACTCGCAGCGCCAGCCTTAGCGCCATTGCCGGAGCCCGCCGCGTAATCTGCGCCAAACGGTCCGCCCGGTAAGTCAGATACCCGCCAAACAACTCATCCGCGCCTTCGCCGCTCAGCGCTACCGTGGCGTGTTGTCGGGTCAGCTTAGAGAGGAACCACACGGGCAATGCGCCCGCATCAGCGTTCGGCTCGTCGGCGTAATACGCAAACTCTTCGATCGCTCCTTCCAGGTCCTGGTCCGGATTCAAATCCAACTCGTGGTGATCCGTGCCGTAGGCGGATACGGCTTGGCGGATGTAGCTGCTCTCATCAAAACTCCGGCCACGGAACGAGATCGAAAACGTCTTCAACTGCGCGGGCGAAGCCGTCGCCGCATAATGCAGAATCGTCGTTGAATCGATGCCCCCGCTCAGCCAGATGCCAAGCGGCACGTCCGAAAGCAAATGCTCTTTCGCCGACTTCTGCAACAAGTCGTCCAACTGCTGCTTCGCCGAATCCAGGTTCCAAGTACCCGGTGTGCTTCGAGGCAATTCCCAGTAGGTCTCCGACCGTGTTGTGCCGTCCCGCCATTCCAGCCATCGCCCAGGCTCGAGTTTCTCGATTCCCTCAATCAAGGTTCGAGTGCCCGGCACATAGTTCACTGTCAGGTAGCAATCGAGACCATCGAGACTGAGTCGACGGTCGATTTCCGGGTGGACCAGGATGGCTTTCAACTCTGAAGCAAAATAGAGATCTCCGGCTTTCTTTGTGATGTAGAGTGGCTTGATGCCCACGCGGTCGCGCGCCAACACCAGCCGCTTGGCCGATTCGGTCCACAATGCAATGGCAAACATGCCTCGCAGGCGTGCAAAGCAGCTGGTATCCCACTCGAGAAATGCGGCCAGCACGGTCTCTGTATCGGTGCGCGAACGAAAGTGATGACCCTTCTGCTCTAGCTCGTGCCTTATCTCTTCGTGGTTGTAGATCTCGCCATTGAACGCGATGACCGTGTCGCTGTCCCTGGCCAACATGGGCTGATCGCCGCTTTCGAGATCGATAATCTTGAGTCGGGTCGCGCCCAGGGAAACGAAGTCGGATCGGAACGCTGCCTGCCGGTCAGGTCCTCGATGGACTAGACAATCAAGCGCGTTTTGAATGCGGTCGGGGTGCGGTACCCGCTGGCGATGGGTAAAACCCACAATGCCACACAAGCTGTTTTTCTTTCCTTTTCTCTGTAAGTGATCGGGCGCCGGCGAGAGCCATCACGGGTGCGTCGGGCACACCGACTCCATCCCACCATTTAAGCCCAAATTTAGCATAAGACCGCAAACCGCCATCGTATCCATGGGACGTAGCCGCATCAGCATGAGTTTCCAGGCCGTCCGCACCTGATAAAGTAGATTCAGCAGCGGTGAACCCGTATGGGAGTTCGTCTCTGCTGAAGTTGCACCTTCCCGAAAACCGTGGAATTGTAAGGGAATACAGTAGATACCTCGTTCCTGTTACCTCACGGCCGGCTGCGCGATTGTTCAAGCGAGGGTAAAGGCGCAGTGCAAACAACTGATCTGCGAGAGAAAGAATGTTTCTTAGGATAACCGGGTATCTGGTGCTGTTGGTCGCGACCTTCCCCTTCATCTATTATTTGATAACTCTGTATAGTTCCTGGCGCTTCTTCCGCGCTGAAAAGAATGCTCCTCCGCAGCCCGAGTTCACACCTCCGGTCAGCAACTTGAAGCCAATTCGCGGGTTTGATCCGGACACTTACAAAAACTTTGCCAGCCTCTGTCGGCAAGATTACCCTGACTATGAACTTCTGTTTTGTGTCAGCAGCTACGATGACCCGGCCGTTCCGATCATTGAAAAACTAGCCCGCGATTTTCCCGAACGTGACATTCGCATCATCGTCGGCTCGGGACGCACCGGACCCAACGACAAGGTGGCCAAGTTGGCCCGCCTGACCGCCGAAGCGCGGCACGAGGTGTTGGTGATCAACGACAGTGATGTTCGCGTCGAACCCAATTACTTTCGAAGCATTGTTGCGCCACTGCGGAATCCTCGCGTCGGCGCGGTCACTTGCTTGTATGTTTCGGCGGAGACTAAGTCGTTTGCTGAAAACCTGCACTCGATCGGCATGATTTCGGACTTCTTCGCTGGTATTCTGACCGCCCGCCAACTCGACGGCGTGAAGTTTGCCCTCGGCAAAACCATCGCAACCACCCGATCGAAACTGGCTGAGTTTGGTGGATACGATCACATCGTGGACCGTCCCGGTGACGATCTCCTCGTCGGCCGTCTGATCGCCGAACAAGGGCACCAGGTCGAACTGCTTCCGTACAGCGTTTCGACGGTCTCCGATTATTCATCCATGCGCGACATGCTCCACAGGCGGTTACGCTGGATCGTCGTCATGAGGCACATGCGTCCGAGCGGGCACTTTGGTCTGCTCTTTACGCACGGCTTGCCTTGGTCTCTCGCTGCCATTGCCGTTCATCCCACTGCGGTCGTCGCCGCAGCGTACCTCGGTACCTACGTTGCGCTGCGTTGCGCCATGACCTGGCTCATCGGATCCTGGGGTCTTAAGCAATCGGGTCTCTGGAAAAAGATGCCGCTCATCTTCGCCTGGGATGCGGTTGCGTTTGTTCTGTGGCTGGTGAGCTTCACGCGCCACACCATCCGCTGGCGCAACACAGACTACAGCATTCGCGGCGGACAACTGGTCCCAGCCACCTCCGCCGCCGAAAAGTGACCATTCGCTGAAACGGAGCCCGTGACCGTCAGAGTCTGTGTGAAAACTCGGGACAGAGTAACGAATCGACTGTACTCCATCTTGGGACAGGCTCGCTCTGTCCACGCGGCGATTGAGCTTCGGTTGACCAGAGTGGACTTCGTGATCGCCTTGGGACAGAGGGCGCCTGTCCCGGTCGGCCTTGTCGTGGGTCCGCTCGCTGACGCTCGCGGTTGCTCTGAAAATACAGGTTGCGAATAAGATGGCTTACGTATCGTTCGGAGAGCCGGGCGTGGGCGCCCGGCGCGGGCCTGGGGACCCGCCCCACTTCGATTGCTTGCGTTTTCATCATTGCGGGTATGCGAAAGCTCATGATGAGTTCTGTGCTGAACTTTTCACGCAGACAGGTCAGCATTCGGACCCAAGAGCTTCGGTACCTCGACTAACTCAAATTCAAATCGGCGTTCATCCGCGGCCTCAGCGGAGCGGTTCTTGGCCTTTTTCAGCAGCCAGGTAGGACACCGTCCGCGCACGATTGTTGTAACACGCGCCAGCGGGACAACCGCGTGTTGCCACATACAACAAATGGAGCAGAATTAATGATCCGTTTCTTGCCAAATTACTATACTCTTAGTGCTTTATGGCAAGTACGAGCCTTCCAACACGAAACGATTAACACGGAAGAACGTCTGTTCCAAGAAGCGAGAGGGGGACCGAACGTGGGGGACGCGAGCCCAAAGTTGATTGAGCCCAAGCTCAATGGCAAGCTCATCGCCAGCGAGATGATGCGCAACATGGAACTAGGCCGGTTCGAGATGGCCTACACCATCCTCGTGCCTTGCGTTTTCACAATTTACCTAAATCCCGAAGACAGTGCCGCACTCGTCGGGGTGTATGGCCTGATCGCCGAGGATGCCAAACGTGCGCTTAGGGCCCGTGTTGCGGCGCTGAATTCGCCTCCCAAGATGCTGGGCCTGCGACGGAATGCCAAGCCAATAAAGGAGTATAAAATCGTTGGCCGCGACTGGAGCATCGAGTTTCTTCCGGACGCGGAAGTCCCCCGCGGCGATATTGAAATCCATTCCGAACTGAGCGAGGTCGTTCAGCCGGGATACCGCGGTACCAAGACAACACTCCTAGGGCGCGAGCCAACCGCCGGAGGCCGAACCACCAGCCCGCGCACAGCCTCCAAACCGCTCCGTGACCAGGCTTTCGCCGAGATCCGATATCAGGACGACTCGGGCTCGCAGGTCTACTTCATGACGCAGAATGAGTTGCGAATCGGCCGGGGCGGAAGTGGCCAGCCAATGGACCTTGCGCTCTATACGACTGACGAAGTTTCCAGAGAGCATCTGATAATCCGGCGCGAGCCGGGTACCGGTGTATTTTCGGTCGTTGACCTCAGCACGAATGGAACCTGGGTCGATGGGAAGCGCCTGACTCGCGGTGTCGAGGAAGTGTTGATCAACCGTTCAACCATCGGAGTGGGGGAAGTGCTTACGCTCAGCTTTGAGGCGCGATCATGATCTTCCTCTACGCCGCCCACATCCCGTACGTCCTGGTGTTTCTCTGTTTTGTAATCGCCCTTATCGCCAGCCAATGGCGCCGGAGGCGGCTATGAACGCCACTATCACGTACAGATCCGGCGCAGCCAGCGATCCTGGTCACCAGCGGACGAGCAACGAAGACCGCCTTCTGGCGGATGACGCCAATGGCGTGTTCCTGATAGTCGATGGCATGGGCGGCCACGCCGCCGGCGAACTGGCTGCCGATACGGCGGCGCAAGTCATAGCCGGGCAGATGAAACATCCCGCAGGCGACGTTGAAAGGACCATCCGCACCGCGATCACCGCCGCCAATAACCGCATTTACGAATTAGCCGAGTCACAGGAGGAGTGTCACGGCATGGCCTGCGTACTCACCCTGGCAGTCGCGCACGATGACCATTTCACGGTCGGGCACGTTGGCGATTCCCGGCTCTACCTGATTTGGAACGGCAACCTGCGGAAGATCACTTCGGACCATTCACTGGTCGGGGAAAAAGAAGACCGCGGCGAATTGACAGAAGCGGAGGCCATGGCCCATCCTCGCCGCCACGAAGTCTTGCGTGATGTTGGATCGCGCCCTCGCGGACCGGATGACTCGCAGTTCATCGAGATCAAGGAATTCGTTTTTCGGCCCGATGCTGCCCTGCTTCTCTGTTCCGATGGCTTGACCGACGTCCTCAGCTCCGCTCAAATAAAAGCCATCGTCGAGCAGTATGACGGAGATGCTGGCCACACAGCTCGGTTGTTGACCAGAACTGCGAGCGATTCGGGCGGTCCGGACAACATCAGCGTCGTATTTATCGCCGGTTCCGAATTTGTAGGCAATCAGTCAAACACGCTCATTGAGGCTCGTGCGAGGCATGCGGCAACACGAGTCCGGGACAATCGCGAGGCCTCACGTAAGTCCGCCCTCAGTCGGTTCCTCTGGCTCGTGACAGGCATGATCTTAGGCGCTTTCCTCTGGATCGCCGGCGAACGCCTTCTCCCGCCACCATCAATCCCCAAGGACCTTATCTCTCAGCGGATTTCTAGCCATATTGCGGTGGATCCCGCGGACCCTTTGGGCCTAACCAAGGCTCTCGCGCTAGCACGACCTGGAGACACTCTCGATGTCCCGCCCGGCCTGTACATCGGCCCGCTCCATTTGAAGGATCATGTTGCGATTCTCGCAACAGCTCCAGGACAGGCGGTCCTTGTGAGCAATCCTGCTTCCCCGTCTGATCCAGGTCTGGCGCTGGCAGCGCGAGGCGTTGCCGACGCTCGCGTCACCGGATTGCGGATTGTGGGCGATGAAGCTCATCCCTTGCGAGTCGGTGCGCTCCTTTCAAATGCTTCCGTGGAAATGGACGACATCGAAGTCTCGGGAGCCATTGAAAGCGGCGTTCGGATTGACGGCGCGTCCCGTAGCACCCTGCTCGCTGATTTCATCCACGCGAACGTTGGCCCGGGCGTCATCATCGCCGACGACAGTGCGCCGCGTCTGGCTGGCAACCGCATTACCGACAACGGTAAACTCCTCGGCTCACTGCGCACAGGAATCGAAATCTCGCCGGGCGCAAAGCCTGTGCTTGAGAACAACATAATCCTCGGCAACGGCGTAGCCGGTATCGCCGGCATTTCGCCCGAAACTGACCTCGAGATTCGCAGCAGGAACATCCTAGACCCTAAGCCGCCTGGTTTTCAGAAATTGGGGAAAGGAGCTGTGCCCGGGATGAAGTGAAGCCGTAGGGTCCGCCTTCAACAATGCATTTCCAGACGTTTGGCAAATACGAGATCATCCGAAAGCTGAGCCGCAGCCTTACCGATGTCTACTTGGCGCGCGATGCCGAAGCAGACCGGCAGGTGGTGCTAAAGCTCATCGAACACTCTCGAGACGACTTTACGCAAATCGTCATCGAAGCCGAGCGGCGGGGCGCTTTAATTCAGCGGGAGTTGCATTACAAGGACCCGCGCATCCTGGAAGTGTACGATCTCGGCGAAGAGCTCAACTGCTTCTTCGTCGCCATGGAATATTTCCCGGGACGAACCCTCGCTGACGTCCTGCGCGAGGATGGCAAGCTGGATGCCAAGCGCGCGGTGCGCTATGCAGCCGAGATATCCAATCAGCTCAAAACACTTCATGCCTTTTTGTCCCATGTCGATGGACGCAAACGCGCAGTAGTGCATGGCGACATTAAGCCGTCGAACGTTCAGATCAGCGCCAACGACGAGTTGCGGCTGATTGACTTTGGAATTGCGAAGGTCATCACACTCACTCATAACCTGACCCATCACAATCTGGGAAGCCCCAGCTACTGCTCGCCGGAGCGCTTAAGCTGGGCTCGTGTGGACGCCCATGCGGATCTCTGGGCGCTCGGCGTAACGCTATACGAAATGGTCTCGGGAGCGCCGCCTTTCCAGGCCGAGAACACCCGCAAGCTGGAAAGCCTCATCTTGGCGCGCAGACCTCTGCCCGCACTACCGGTCGATTGTCCCGTTCCCCTGCGGGCCATCATCAACAAAGCGCTCGCGCCACAGATTGATCGGCGCTATCAGACGGCCGAGTGGTTCGAAAGAGACCTGATCGCCTTCCTCGAAGATCGCTCGACGGTAGCGGAGTTTGATCGCCACAGCTTCGCAAGCGCTAACGTCACCGTACGCAGGGAAGTAGGTAGTGCCGCCACCGTTCGACGGGAGCCCGTAAAAGCTACCCTGCTGAAGTTCCCTTCACTCCCTAAGCCCACGTTTCGTCGCACTCAACTCCTGACAGCCTTGGCTTTGCTAGGCGGCGTGATCATCGGGCTGCTCGTGTTTGTGCCGCTCGGCTACCTCGATCACTTCGCCCAAGTAGCCCGGCCCTTGCGTGTCGCCAAGGACTATACGCACGCGGACGGCGCCGAGATCGCTTCGGACTGGCGCTTGTATCAACAGCTCAAGAAAGAGAATCAGCCGCTAAAATCATTTTCGCCGATTCGCTCAGTCGAGAAGCAGCTTCAGTCTAACTTCATGTCGGCCGCTGACAATATTATCGAGGGCTACCGCAATAACTCCGACGGGACTTTGGCAGATTTCGATTGGGCCAAAGCGCAGTTGTGTTTGCGGCATGCGCTCGAGTTAGACCCGTCCAATGCCAAAACCAAAGGTGAGCTGGCCCTCTGCACGGGGTACTTGAACCTGAGAAAGAATCCGAACCTGCCGGAGGCCATGCTAAGTGCTATCAGCTTCAAGCAGGCCGAATCGTTCCTGCCCAGCTCTCCCGATCCCCATCTTGCCCTAGCGCGCCTTTACATCTACAGCTATCGGAACGTTGGCCCAGCCCTTGCCGAATTCCAGCAGGCGGAGCGGCTTGGTTATCATCTCGGACCAAGAGAGACGGAGCAAGAAGCCGACGGCTATCTGTATCGCACCGTGTGGGATCTGCTTCGAGCCCGATATGCCGTTCCCGAGTCGGCCAAAACGAAATGGGTGTTGCTAGCCAAGGCCGATAGTGACCGCGCTCGTCAGTTATACGAACCGCTGGCTGGGTTCTCGAACGTAAATCTCAGCCTGGACCGTCTGTACGCCTTTCAGACCGAACCCGCGCAGCCGCCGCCCAAGAAGGTGCGGGCATCGCTGCATCGTCGCCTGTTCGCCTCGCGCTATCTGAGTTCACGGTAATGGCAACCACCAAAACCTGGGAAACAAATGTCGCCGCACAACTGGATCTGTCTGATAGATCCAGAACCGTCGAGCGCCGCCGTGAGTTCTTCTGGCTCCTTGGTTCTTCCCTGCTGGTTGCTGCGGGTCTTGTGTTGGTTTTCATGGCCAAGACGCAGGACTTTCCGGATCTCCGGACCCGCCTTGGTCATGGCGAGTTGGTGAATCTGAACCAGGTAACCGGGCCGGAACAACTCGCGCCGGCCTTACAGGTATTCACAGAAACCCACGAACGCCAGCTGGCCGCTGAGCGCACATGGAACTATCTGGAACGCCATCGGCCCGCCGCCAATGTCGGTTCGCTCGCCCGGCTCCGCGTTTCAAAAGATGATCTGGCGGACTTCCCTGATCTTCAGCGCCGGAAGCCCGCGACCTCGAGTTCCGCCTCACCGACCGTCGCCCTGCTCCCGCTGTCCAAATTGAAGTCGCTATTAATCGTCCGAACACCACGGGAATTCATCGGCATCTATCTGACTTGGTGCTTCATTTATGTAGGCGCGTTTTGGGTTGTCCACTTTGCCTGGCGGTGGCGTCAGTTCCAGGGCGACCCCGCCATCCTCCCGGCACTTCACTTGCTCACCGGCATCGGCTTGATACTGATGGTTAGCTTGCGGGATCCGCTGCGGGATACTCTCGAATTCAAGAAGTTTGCGTGGGGATCGGCCATCGGTTGCCTGGTCCTCATCTTGCCGCTCTTGCGCGCCTTTCAGGTTCGCAACTTTTCACGCTGGGTTTATGCCCCCGTGCTCCTGGCGTTCGCCCTATTCATTGCTCTGATCGCGCTCGGATCGGGACCCACCGGGAGCGACGCCAAAGTGAATCTAGGGCCCTTCCAGCCTGTCGAGGTCATTAAGCTTCTAGTCGTCATGTTCCTGGCCGGTTACTTCGCCAAGCGTTGGGAATGGCTGCGCGAGGTTCACCAAAAACAATTTGTCCCTTCCTGGCTGCGCTGGTTGGAGATCCCCCGCTTCAGTCACGCCTTATCGGTCATGTCAGCGGTAGCCATCGCCCTGGCCTTTTTCTTTCTGTTGAAAGACATGGGTCCGGCGCTGGTGATGGGCTTCGTCTTCCTGATCATGTTCGCCGTGGCCCGCGGCAAGAGCGGGCTGGCTCTCTTGGGTATTGTTCTGTTAGTTGTCGGCGTCATCGTCGGCTATCGGCTCGGCTCGCCGCATACCGTTGTCGAACGCGTCTCCATGTGGCTTTCGCCCTGGGATAACGACGTCCGCGGCGGCGATCAACTCGCGCACTCGCTGTGGGCCTTCGCAACGGGCGGTCTATGGGGCTCCGGTCCTGGCTGGGGCGACCCCAGCGTCATTCCAGCTGGTCATACCGACCTCGTGCTGCCAGCCATCGGCGAAGAGTGGGGTTTCATCGGCGTTCTCACCGTCTGTCTGCTGATCGGCTTCCTTGTCTACCGCGCGTTTCGCATTGCGCTCGATTCGCGCGACGATTACGCGACGTTCCTGGCAGTTGGTTTGGGCTCGCTTCTCGCACTCGAGATGCTCTTGATCTCAGGCGGCGCCTTGGGAGCGATTCCACTTTCCGGAGTCGTGTCGCCGTTCTTGAGTTCTGGAAACACGGCCATGCTCGCGAACTTTCTGATCTGCGCTATTCTGCTCGGTATATCGAACCAGGCCGCGCGTAGCGGCATCGCGACGCCTTCGGGCGACGGTTCAGCCACCACACGCTCTCCCTTTACCATTCCGGTTCGAGTCGTCGGCTTCGCACTGGGCGCTTGCGCAGTCGCGCTCGTGGCCAAGGCGGCCTATATCCAGATACTTCATGATCGGGCAGTCATGATCCAGGACGCTCGTGTCATCACCCAAGACGGCATGAAGCGTGAGCAATACAATCCTCGCCTCAATCTCTTCGCATCCTCTATACCTCGCGGTGACATCTTGGACCGCAACGGTGTTCTGCTTGCCACCAGCAGTTGGGACCAGTTAGAGAAGCACCGCGCCGAGTACGAACAACTCGGTATTTCCATCGACCAAAGCTGTTCGCGGCTCGAAAGCAGGCACTATCCGTTTGACCCGGTGACCGCACACCTTTTGGGAGATCTTCGAACCGGTGAGAACTTCCTGGCCACCAACAGCAGTTTGATCGAGCACGATTCCAGGTCGCGCTTGCAAGGCTACAAGGACTACAGTGAGTTGGCGCCGCTGGTCCGCTACCGGCATCAAAAAGGCAATCCTGCCTTGCAGGCCTTTTTGAGCCACGACCGTGATGTCCATGCAACTATTGATGTGCGCTTGCAATTGAAAGCGGCGGAAATCCTGAAGAAGCGGCTTGCGCCATCTGGCAAGAAAGGTGCGCTAGTCGTTCTGGACGCAAGCACGGGCGACGTCTTGGCACTCGTTAGTTGGCCCAGTATTCCACAGGGCGGCGCACCGACTCCCGATGAGCTGCTCGATCGCGCACGCTACGGTCAATATCCGCCGGGATCAACCTTCAAGCTGGTCACTGCCATGGCAGCGCTTCGACTGGACCCCAAAGCAACACAAAAGACTTACTCCTGTCGTAGCCTCGGAGGCGGCCGGGTGGGAACCGTGATTCCCGGTTGGCGCCGCCCCATCCGCGACGATGTGGGCGACCACGCGCATGGAACGCTGAATCTCGGACAGGCCATTACCGTGTCGTGCAATGCCTATTTCGCGCAGCTCGGCGTATACACGGTTGGCCCCCAGGCGCTCTATGACACGGCTCAGCTACTTGGCATATCAGCTGGAGACCTCGCCGACATCAAGAAGATGATGCCCTTCGCCGCCTATGGGCAAGGAACCGTCCTCGCGAGCCCCTTCAAGATGGCCCGGGTATCCGCCACGATTGCCGCGGGCGGATCCATGCCCGAAGGACGATGGGTTTCCGACGACAGTAACAACCGGACTTCTGCTTCGGTTCCTGTACTCGACGCGGATTCCTCCCTGTTCATGGCTAAGTCGATGCGCTCGGTGGTTACCAGCGGCACAGCCAGAAGCGCTATGGCCGGCCTAAACGTGAGCGTCGCCGGCAAGACGGGAACCGCGCAGGTGGATGACGGAGAGCCACATTCCTGGTTCGCGGGATTTGCGCCCTACGACGGCGACGCCGCACATCGCATCGCCTTCGCAATAGTGGTCGAGCATGGCGGCTACGGCGCTAAATTCGCGGCGCCGATCGGGCGCGAGATCGTGGAGGCGGCAACGCAACTGGGCATCGTGTTGCAGCCGGCTTCGGAGAAGAGGTGACTCTATGGCCATTTCTGACGTAATCGAGAAGTTAGGGCGGGCGCTGTTCGAAGCTCCCTTCGGGACAAATCGGGTTGCCAAAGATGCACCGGAGTTGGCCGAGATCCGTCTCGCCGTTCTGGACGCGGTCAAAGCCAAGAGCCACCGCGCCAACGGCAAGCATGTCTTTCCGTACAATCTGATCCGCATTCAACTTCTCGGAGTTCCGCGAGAGCAGCAAGCCGTCTTTACGAGTCACTTCCTGACCAGCTACTTCACTCGCGAATTGAAAGACGGTTTGCTTCGTTCCAACTATCGTTTCCCGGAAGACCTGGAAGCCGAGATTCACACCACGCCCGACCTCCCGATGCCAGGTGCGGAGTGGCTCACGGTCGAAACCCAACTGATTCCTTCAACCGAGGATCCGATCGTCGCCCAGGAAGTAAAACTTGCCAAACTCACCGTCATTCACGGTCTGGCGAACCGTCCCGAGATTCTGCTGAGAAAGGCTCGGACCAACATCGGACGAACCGTCGAAGTGTATCGCGGCGCCGGTCCTTCCCGTCGCAACGACCTGGCCTTCACTGAAGACAACGAAACGAACAAAACCGTTTCAAGGGAACACGCACACATCCTGTACTCCCGCAAAGATGGCAGGTATCGTCTCTTCAACGATCGCTTATACAAGGGCGAGGCCAACTGCGGCCTCTGGATTGTCCGTGACGGCTTGAGTCTTCCCGTTCACCGCAGCGACCGCGGAACGGTTCTCGAATCGCGCGACGAGATCCACATGGGTAACGCGGTCTTGCGATTTCAGTTGAAGTAACCGTGGCACAGCGCGGCTTTGCGCAAACGGGTTCGAATGCAGACGTGGGGCTGGACGCCCACGTCCGCGCACAGAACCGCGCGCGTGCCCTCCGCCCGGAGCCAGCAAGCGGCTTTTGCTCTCACTTCACCTCACCCAAGGCCGTCGCCTGCACCTCGCCTCTCTCGCGCAGCTTACTCTGAATCCGCTCTCGCTGCGCTGGGTTGAATTGCAGCCACCGCCGCTCGAGCGCCTCAACGGCAACTCCGCCCCACTGGGCTTGCATGACGCCGTCCGGCACGTGGCCCTCACCCAGCAGAAGGTGGCCCAACTCGTGTGCAATCACAAATCCCAGCAGGGCATCCGCATCGGCGTCGTGTGCGCCCGCCAGCTTTTGGATGGCCTTGAAATAAGCATCAGCCAGGTAGCAGTCCCCGCTGTCTCCGATGTAGGCCCGGCCCATGGCATCCAGTGACGAGGCGCTTCTTGTTACGGGAGGCTTGTCATTCCGCAGCCGGATGAGGAACCACGTCCGGCCCACTCCACTTGCTCGATATTCGTCGCAGCTCTTCCATTCGATCTGAACGTCCACGGGGCGAAACACGGCTTCCACCTCCGCCTTGGCGCGCGCCACGTCGGATTCAGCTAGCCCGCCGAGATTGCACACCGAAACGTTCATGCTCTCAGCGCCAAACAAGGTTCCTGCCGAGAAAACCGCCAACAGTAAAGTCGCTCGCATAGGGCCTCCAACGGAAGCCGGTCTCTTCTGGGCTATCCGTTCTTGCCCTGAATCGCGCTAAACTTCTTGAACAGACACAACACCGGAGAAAAAAGATGGGCTCGGACACGGCCGGACCGATCACCCAGCTGTTACTTCGCTGGAATTCCGGAGAAGAGTCCTGTCTTGACGAACTGATCCCACTGCTGGAGCACGAACTGCGGCTGATCGCCCATCGCCAGATGCGGAAGGAGCGGGAAGGCCACACACTGCAAACCACCGCGCTGGTCAATGAGGCTTACCTCAAGCTGGTGGATCAATCCCGCGCCAACTGGCAAAACCGGGCGCAATTCCTGGGAGTCGCCTCGGGACTCATGCGCCGTATCCTGGTGGATCATGCTCGTGGTCTCTGCCGTGCCAAGCGCGGTGGGGTCGCCGGCCATCTGCCCTTGGATGAAGACTTGGTGTTCTCTCCGGCGAAATCGGCCGCTCTGGTCGCGCTTGACGATGCGCTCGAGGAACTCGCCCGGCTGGACCCGCGCAAGGCCAAGGTCGTGGAGCTGCGCTACTTCGGTGGACTGAGCGTGGAGGAAGCCTCAGAAGCGCTCGGCGTGCATCCCAACACGATCATCCGCGATTGGAGTTTGGCGAGAGCGTGGCTCAAACGCGAACTGGCCCACGAAGCCGCCAATGCCCGGTGAGCGTTGGAAGCAAGCTATTAGAGGCCGAGCAGCTGCTGCCGGCGGATCAGCGCACTGAGTTTCTGCCGGCAAGGATCTTGCGGTGACGCCCCCAAGCTGTGCGAGTCGATGACGCTCTTGGCTACTGGCCTGGATCGCGTATGCGCAACTCGTAGGCCTCGCCGAGATCCTTGGGCCGGCCGCTGGATTCCTTGTTGCGAATCAGATCATTGCGGCCAATGAATTGGACTGGAATCCCATCAATTTGACCCGTTGCGCGATTTGCCTATGCTGGCTCAAACTCGACACCGGAAATCGACGATATCAGGTCGATGCGGTTCGGCTTGACTCCGAGCTGCACCCTGGTGGGGTTTGCTCAGATCCTCGATCCTGATGTCGAGACCTCCAAAGCCAAAGGCCTTAATGGCGGCGAGAACGGCGATAGCGTTTTCTCGTGCCGGTCTAAGCAAGAAATCGATGTCGGCCGCGAAACGACGGCGTCCGTGCCAAGCGACGGCGAAAGCCCCGACAATCGAGTACTCAACTTTGTTCGAGTTGAGTAATTCGATAAACCCTCTCAAACCTCTGTTCAGCCGCATCGGGATACACCCAGGTTTGGAGTTCGAGAACGGTATCGATGCGCTGTTCGGGAGTCGAGCGCAGATCTTCTTCGACGTCGGCGGCGTCGGCTTCCTCGTGACTGCGGAAGATTCTAACGACCTTCTCCATTTCTCTCATTCTACGATGGCTTCGGCCCTTTCTGACGGGACATTCGACGAATCCACGGCATCGCGCTTAATGGGGAAGCGCCGTGGCACAGCGCGGCTTTGCCGCAAACGGGCTCGAATGCAGAAGTGGGGCTGGACGCCCACGTCCGCGCCGGTCGCCCACGACCGGCTCCACTCCGCCTCGCAATAATCGTTGCTCCGCGCAAAGAAACAAAGATTTGGTAATACAGGCCAGCCTGTGATGGCCCAGAGTCATCTCGGCCTTTTTGCCGCTCCCACCGACCGCGACGTAATTTGCGTTAGACTTGCCTAACGGCGCCATCCCGAGGGTTACAAACGCGGAGTGAGCGTGCCTTCTCTGGTGGTCGGAACGTGCCATCTGAGCGTTGGAAACAAGTCGAAGCCTTGTTCGAGGCTGCGCAGCAGCGGCCCGCAGATCAGCGCGCCGAGTTTCTGCGCCAAGCCTGCCCCGACGATCCCGACCTCTGCGCTGAGGTCGCGTCGCTCCTGAAGGCCGCCGAATCGCGCGACCCGCTGCTCGATGGTTCGCCGCTGTCTTCCATCGCCGAACGCCCGCCCGCGCTGAAGCCCGGCGACAAGCTCGGCAATTTCGAGATCGTGGCGATCATCGGCCGTGGCGGCATGGGCGAGGTCTACTGCGCCCGCGATATGCGCCTGAAACGCGAGGTCGCCATCAAGACATTGCCCTCCGGTTTTGCCGCTGACCGCGACCGCATCGCCCGCTTCGAACGCGAAGCGCGAGCCGCCAGCGCGCTGAACCACCCCAACATCGTCAGCGTCTACGACATCGGCCAAGAGGACGGCGTATCGTTCATCGTCTCCGAATTGGTCGACGGCGAGACCCTGGCACGAGTCATCCAGCGTGGGCCGCTCCCGCTACGGAAGGTGATCGAGGTAGGTACGCAGATCTGCGATGGACTGGCGGCAGCTCATCCGGCCGGAGTCATCCATCGCGACCTGAAGCCCGGCAACATCATGCTGACTCGCGACGGGCGCGCGAAGATCCTTGACTTCGGACTGGCGCGCCAGGAACGCGCTCACGGAGTCGACAGCACAACGATGGAGGCCAGCCACCCGGGCATGATTATGGGCACTCCCGGCTACATGTCGCCGGAGCAAGTGCGGAGCGAATCGACCGATGCTCGCTCGGACATCTTCAGCCTGGGGGTGATTCTTTACGAGATGGCCTCGGGGAAGCCTGCATTTCGCGGCACGTCGTCCGTTGAGGTGATGAATTCGGTCCTAAAGGACGAGCCTCCGGAGTTGCCGCCAGCCTCCCCGCCAGCTTTGGATCGGGTCGTACGCCGGTCTATAGAGAAGCAGCCAGAGCGCAGGTTCCACTCCGCTGCAGATCTGGGTTTTGCGCTTAACTCTTTGTCCGCGTCTCCCCTTAGTGCAATGAAGCGCAGAGGGGAAGTGCGTTAGAAGCGCGTTGTCGCGGCCGGAGTGGCGACGGTGGTGGCCTTCGCGGCCGCAGCCTACTTCTGGATCACTCGGCCGATCACCCCGCGAGTGGGACAGATCGTACAGATCACCCACGACGGCGAATCGAAACAGAACTTAATTAACGACCGACGGCACGCGGTTGTACTACACCGACGACTCCTTTGGAGTTGAGGTGTTCCAGGTGTCCGCCTCGGGTGGGGAACCCGTAAAAATTCCGCCTCTGGCCGGGATGTTTATCGAGGACATTTCGCTCGACCGCTCGGAGTTTCTGCTTACGCAAAGTTCTCTAAGCCCCGGCGCCAATCCGCTATGGGCTGCGCCGGTCTTGGGAGGCGCGCCCCGGCGCCTCGGCGACCTGACAAACACCGGGGGCGCGGCGTGGTCCCCGCAAGGAGATCGGATTGTCTGCGCGATTGGCAAGGAAATCTGGACCGCACGCAGCGACGGCTCCGAATCGAGAAAACTAGCCACCGTCCAAGGCCTCACGCTGAAGCCGCGCTGGTACCCCGATGGCCGTGCGATCCGTTTCACACTGATCGCAAACAACAGAGCGTCTTTGTGGGATATCTCAGCCGACGGAAGTCATCTGCACGCCGTGTTTCCTGAATGGGCGGATCATTGGGAGGCCTACGGCAGGTGGACCTCGGACGGAAGGTACTTCCTCTTTCAGGGCGGAACCGCCGGAGTCGCCGACCTTTGGGCGCTTCGCCAGAAAAGCGGACTACCCGGCGCCGCCCATCGACCGGTACGGTTGACAACCGGCCCATTCCGTGTGTCTTCTCCGATCCCTAGCCCGGACGGCCGAAGGATATTCTTTATCGGCAGGATGAACAGCGGCGAGTTCGTCCGTTACGATCCGAAGTCCGCCAACTGGCTTTCCTACCTGCCGGGTATTTCGGCCACTCAGCTCAACTTCTCCGACGATGGGAAGTGGCTGAGTTACGTCAGCTTCCCCGGTGGAGCGCTCTGGCGTAGCGACGCGCAGGGCGGCAATCGGCTGCAACTCACTTCCCCGCCGCTCCAGGTCGGGAGCGCACGATGGTCACCGGACGGCAAGCAGATCGCCTTTGATGGCGCACCTCCAGGGGAGGCACAGAGAGTATTCGTATTGCCCGTGACGGGTGGCGCAGCAAGGCAGTTGACGAGTGGCGAAAGTGGGGAAATAGGAGACATAGATCCGTCCTGGTCTCCCGATGGAGCCTCGCTCGTTTTTTCCAGCAGTCCACTTATTGCCGTGGACATGCCCGACAAAATTCTGCTGAGGATTGTCGACGTAAGGACCGGCCGCATCTCGATCTTGGCCGGGTCGCAGGGACTCTGGTCTCCGCGGTATTCGCCCATGGGCCACTACATTGCCGCGCTCGAGCTTCCCTCACACCACCTTGTCCTCTACGACGTCGAGACAAACGAGCGAACGGATCTAACGCCGCGCCTGACGGGAGATTCACCGTGTTGGTCGCGAGACGGCCAATTTGTCTACTTCGAATATAATTACCAGGGCGGGAACGGGAGCACCGAGATCTACCGCGTGCGCGTTCGTGACAGGAAACTGGAGCGGCTCGCCAATTTGCAAGGTGTGAGGTTTCCGCAGGCAACCGGCGAATGGTTTGGCCTCGCGCCGGACGACTCGCTGCTCTCGATCCGCGACAGGGGTGGCAGCGACATCTACGCGCTCGACTGGGATGCGCCCTAGGTAGTTGGCGAGTCGCGGACTGTCGCCGCTGTTGCCGATTGGCGCAGCCCTCTATCGGGCTACCGCACGACCGCTTCATACGCCGCGCTTAAGTCGCCAAACTCCGTTTCCCAGGCTTGAACCCCTCGCTGCAGCTGCGATACAACTACGCTATGCGCGCCTCAAAACCGACGCCCGCTGCCAATTCCGACTCGGTCGTCCAGTGGCTCCTCGATGGCGACCCGTCCATCCGCTGGCAGGTCTTGCGCGATCTGACCCCGTCCTCGCTGCGCACCGTCGAGCAGGAACGGCGTAAGATCGCCCGCGATGGCTGGGGAGCGCGTCTGCTCGAAGAGCAAAGCCCAAACGGCATTTGGGCCGAAGGGCTTTCGTCAGACGGTGGCCTGTATTCGCCCAAGTGGATCTCGACCACCTACACCATGCTGCTGCTTCGTGACTTCGGTCTGCCGCCCACCAACCGGCATGCCCGCAAGGCTTGCGCACACCTCCTCAATGAGGGGCTTCAACGCGACGGTGGCATCAACTACGGGTGGCGCGGCCGCAGTGAGACCTGCATTACCGGAATGGTGACTTCCCTTCTCTCCTACTTCGAGCATGACGACGACCGGCTCGACACTCTCGCCGCTTACCTGTTGGCTCAGCAGATGCCGGATGGCGGATGGAACTGCCGACAGGATTTAGGTGCAACCCACTCTTCCGTCCATACCACCATCAACGTCCTCGAGGGTCTGCGGAGCTACGAACTATTCGGCCGGCGGAAAATCCGCACCGTCCAGTCCGCCCAGCGCCGCGGCCGCGAGTTCCTGCTCGCTCACAAGCTCTTTCGCTCGCACCGGACGGGCGAAATCATCAAGCCCGATTTCATCCGTCTCGCGTTTCCCCCGCGATGGCACTACGACATTCTCCGCGCACTGGATTACTTTCAGGCTGTCGGCGCGCCTCGCGACCCGCGACTGGCGGAAGCGATCGACATTGTTCGCCGCAGCCGGTGCGAGGACGGGCGCTGGCTGCTCCAACATGGCTACAAGGGGAAAACCTATTTCGAGTTGGAACGCCTCGGAGAGCCGAGCCGTTGGAATACGCTGCGCGCGCTCCGGGTCCTGAAATGGTGGAGCGGGGCGCGGGTGGTTCCCTGCCCTACGCCAGGATCGCCTTGATCACGTTCGCTTTCTTCTCCGTCCCTGTGAGCTTCTGGTCCAGTCCCTGGTACTTGTAAGTGAATCGCTGGTCGTCGATGCCGAACTGATGCAGTAATGTGGCTTGCAAGTCGCGTAGGTGGACCGGATCCTTTGTGATGTTATACGAGAACTCATCGGTCTCGCCGTAGACCACGCCGCCTTTGATGCCGCCGCCCGCCATCCAGAGCGAGAAGCATCGCGGATGGTGGTCGCGGCCATAATCGGTCGCCGTCAGTTTCCCTTGTGAGTAAACGGTACGGCCGAATTCCCCACCCCACAGCACTAGCGTTTCATCAAGCAACCCGCGCGCTTTCAGATCCTGCACCAGCGCCCAGGACGCCTGGTCGACATCCTTGCACTGGCTCGGCAGCACCTCCGGCAAGTCACCATGCACGTCCCAGCCTCGATGATAAACCTGGACGAATCTTACGTCGCGTTCCATCATGCGGCGCGCCATCAGGCAGCAGTTGGCGAATGTTCCGCCTTTGCGCGCATCTTCACCGTAGAGTTGGAACGTGCTTTCAGGTTCCTTGGAGAGGTCGGTCAGGTCCGGCACCGAGGTCTGCATCCGGAACGCCATTTCGTACTGCGCGATGCGCACTCGCGTCTCCGGGTCGCCGATCTTCTCGCTCTCCTGCTGGTTCAGTTGGCCCAGCGCATCCAGCATGCGCCGGCGCATTTGCGGTGGCACGCCATCGGGGTTGTTGATGTAGAGCACCGGGTCGCCGCCCGAGCGCAGCGCAACGCCGGAGTACTGGCCCGACAAGAAGCCCGCACTCCACAGTCGCGCCGAGATGGCTTGCACGTTGGCCTTCGGATTGGAATGGGTTGCGTTCATCACCACGAACGTCGGCAAGTCCTGGTTCATGCTGCCCAGGCCATACGCGATCCACGACCCGATACACGGCTTGCCCGCAATCATGAAGCCGGTTTGCAGAAAGGTAATCGCAGGCTCGTGATTGATGGCCTCGGTGTTCATCGAGCGGATGATGGCGATATCGTCGGCCATCTTCGCGGTATAGGGAAGCAGGTCGGAGATCCATGCGCCGCTCTGGCCATATTGCTGGAACTTGAAGATGGAGGGCGCAATCGGAAAGCGCGTCTGGCCGGAGGTCATTGTCGTCAGTCGCTGGCCATTGCGGATGGATTCCGGCAGGTCTTTGTCGAACCACGTCGAGAGTCCCGGCTTGTAATCGAAGGTCTCCAACTGCGGTGGCGCACCCAGCATATGCAGATAGATGGCGCGTTTGGCTTTGGGCGCGAAGTGCGGCAAACCAGGCAAGCCCCCAACCGCCGCCTTGGCTTGACGAGTCTGTTCGGCCTTCAATAGCGAGGCCAGCGCGATCGAGCCGATGCCGCGTGCGCCACGCGCGAAGAACTGGCGCCTGGTTTCAGCCAGGACGGCCTCCGGCGTAGGATGAAGAAAATCTCGGCTCATTTGACAAGCACCTCGTCAAGGTTTAACAGTTCATTGGCCACCATCGTCATGGCGGCCAGCTTGGGTTTCGGTAGTTGCGGATCCACCGGCGCGTCCCCGGTATGTAGTAACTTGTCTGCATCCGCGGGCTGCGCCTGATAGTAAGCGAGATAGTCCTGGTAGGACCGAGTGACAACCACCTTCTCTTTTTGATCGAAGCTTCGCGCAAGCAGTCGCACGGCCATGTAATCAACTTCCGCGTCAACGCCGCCGCTAGCCAGCAAAGCCTTCTGCGCAAGCACTCGGGCCGCTTCCACGAATTGCGGGTCATTCATCGTCACCAACGCTTGCAGCGGCGTATTCGTCCGTTCGCGCCGTACCGTGCAGACCTCGCGGGTGGGCGCATTGAAGATGTCCATCGACGGCGGCGGCGCGCTGCGCTTCCAGAACGTATAGACGCTTCGCCGGTATAACTTGTCGCCGGTATCGCGCTGGTAGACCCGTGTGTTACTCACATCCATCGCGACCGTCTCCCAGATCCTGTCCGGCTGATACGGCTTCACGCTCGGCCCGCCAATGGTTGGATTCAGCAGCCCGCTGGTGGCGAGCGCGTAGTCGCGAACCATCTCCGCGTCCATACGATAGCGCGGGCCTCGCGACAATAACCGGTCATCGGGGTCCTTTTGCAGCTTTGCTTCGCTGGTCGCTGCAGACTGTCGATACGTCTCGGAGGTGACTATCAGCTTGAACAGCTTCTTCACGTCCCATCCGGAGTCGCGGAAGTCGATCGCGAGCCAGTCCAGCAACTCCGGGTGCGTCGGTGGCTCGCCCTGGGAGCCGAAGTCTTCCGTTGTCTTCACCAGACCGGTGCCAAAAAGTTCCTGCCAGAAGCGGTTCACGGTCACCCGTGCGGTAAGCGGGTTCGTTGGGCTCACCAGCCATTCCGCGAGGCCCAGCCGGTTTCGCGGCGCCGATTCGGGCATTGGCGGCAGGACGCCCAGCGTCTTGGGATGAACCTCATCGCGCATCTGGTCGTATTGACCGCGATACAGGACGTGAGCGGTCGCTTCCTGGTCAGTTCGCTCTTGCATCACGAACGTAACCGAACCAGCGCGCGCAATCGCCTCGCGCTGCGCATCAATGTCGTGGAGTTTAGCCACCAGCTTATTCATGGAGGGATCCACGTTAATGGCGTAGTAAGCAGCCAGCGCCCGCCGCTGTTCGTCCGTCAGCTCCTTGGCATCAGCCGAGGCCGCCGACGAAACCGCTAGCCAGTTGTACAGCGCATCGGCGTCCTCGGCGTCAATATGTCGGTCGAGGATCCGGAAGTCGGCGACTGCGCCGTTCTCAAAATAGGTCTTGTCGTTGTTCGCGAGCTTTACTTGCGCGGAAGCGTGTGTGGACCCCGCCAGCGGCTTAAGGTCCGAACCGTCGCCGAAAGTTGGAACGAACCGGCCGTTCACATATAGGCTGATGCCCTTGCGGTCGCGGCTGCCATCGTAGGTGAAGGCGACGTGATACCAGGTCTCCGCCTTCCATTCGTAACCCGGCCCAGGGTCGGCATAGAGGTACTTGCCATTGTCGTCTTGCAAGCGGAACATCGGACCTTCGCCGTGTATGTTGAGCGCCCAGCCACGCCGTTTCTCTGACTCGTCGGCCTTGGCGCCTTCCTTCTTCGGAAGCTTTTCGAACTGGCTGGCCACGGCGAACGTCTCTTTCAGCTTTGGCAAGTAGACCCAGGCCGCAACCGTGAATGCCTTATCGCTGTCGATTTGGACGCTATCCGGAAGCGTCAATCCCGACTCTTTGGCGAAATGCAAGGCAGCCGCCGACGAGGGGCCGGTTCCGGCGGCAATGCCAGTTGGCAAAACCAGTGCGGTGGCTTGGCCCTTTTGCACAATCTGAAAGGAGCCCTCAGGAGCCTGTGAAACTCCGGCCACTTCAACCACGCGTGACGACGCATCGAACGGAAGCGAGACAGCCTGGCGTTGGGGCGACGCGAGCCATGCATCGAACGAGGGACTCGGGTTGGCTTCGGCGCGCGAGATCGCTTCCAGCAGGGCCGCCCGGCGGCTCTTCAACTGCTCCCAGCGTTGCAGGTCTTCGTCGCGCGGCACGACCACGGTGGGAGGCGTGTCGGGCACATTGTCGTCCATCGCATTCTGTGTCGTGTTCCGGAAGAAGGCCGTGAGCGAGTAGTAATCCTTCTGTCGAGATGGGATCGAACTTGTGATCGTGGCAAGTGGCGCAGCCGACCGTCAGCCCCAGCCAGACTGTACCAGTGGTATCCGCCCGATCCTTCGCATAGATGGCTTCAACTTCGGCGGGAATGGTGCCGCCCTCATTCGTCGAGACATTACAACGATGGAAGCCGGACCCGATCTTCTGATCAAGCGTGGCGTTGGGCAACAGGTCGCCGCCCAGTTGCTCAATCGTGAACTGGTCAAATGGCATGTTGCGATTGAAGGCGTTGATCACCCAATCGCGGTAGGGCCACATCTCGCGATAGTTGTCGATATGCAGGCCTTGCGTATCGGCGTATCGGGCCGCATCTAACCAGTAGCGGCCGCGGTGCTCACCGTAACGCGGCGACGCCAGCAGCCGATCCACAACCTTCTCGTAAGCGTGTGGCGATTTGTCCTTCACGAACGCTTCCACCTCGGTAGGCGTTGGCGGCAGCCCGGTCAGGTCCAGCGTCACGCGGCGTATGAGCGTGCGGCGGTCGGCTTCGGGATTGGGCTTCAGGCCTGCCGCTTCTAGCCGGGCCAGGATGAAGTGATCGATGGGGTTCTTCTCCCAACCTTTCACATCCACCGGCGGAAGCGGCGGCGCTACCGGCGCGATGAAAGCCCAGTGCTCCTTCCAAGGCGCCCCGGCTTCGATCCAGCGGCGCAGAATCTCCTTCTGTTCGGCTGTCAGCGTCTTGTGCGACATCAGCGGCGGCATGCGAAACGCCGGGTCATCTGACGTGATGCGCTTGATGATCAGGCTGTCGGCCGGCTTGCCGGGCACGATGACGAAGCCGTTCTTGCGCTCGGCGAAAGCTCCTTCGCGAATGTCGAGCCGGAGATCGGCAAAACGGTTTCCCTTATCGGGGCCGTGACAGCGAAAGCAGTTGTCGGAAAGGATGGGACGGACTTGGCGCTGAAAATCAGGAGGAGAAGAAGAGGTTGCAGCGAGGACGGGGAATGCAAGGGCGGCTAACGAAACCAATAGTCCGCGAGAGCCGCGGAGTAACCGCATTGACATAGCTTATCAGGGCGCCAGTGAGGCACGAGGGACCTAGCGCGGCGCTGCCCGGAGGGGTGCTAAGCAGCGACCAGGCGTACATTGTGGCGGGCGCCAGCGGCACGGGCGGCAGCTTCTCCGTCACCGGGGTCGCTGCCGGTGCCGCGCAGATTACCGCCTCAGCCCCAGGCTATAACTCGGCCACCGCCACCGTTACGGTCACGAACAGCGTCATCTCTCTCACCCCTGGTCTCACCGTTGGGCCGGGTGCCACGGCGTCGTTTCCGGTCATGATCTCCGCAACCACCGCCAGTCCTCTGCCCATCACCCTCACCAGCGTCGATCCCACCCTCATCGCCGTATCGAACGCCACCATTCCGGCCTCCAGAAACAACTCTTCTGACCGGCCCAAGCCTCGATCAACGTCCCATCGACACTGAAGCGCTCATCAGAGAGCAGGTCGGCGGCGCGGGCCTGGCTCAGCACTTGGGCGAAGAACTTCTCGGTGGCGGCGAGCAGGGGCCGACGGACGATCCCGGTAATCCGACCGTGAACTTTCACGGCGAGAAGCGCAGTAATGACACGCACGAATCGACCACCGACAGCGATTCACGGTTAGCGCGCAAGAGCGGGGGGCATGAAGCCGTTAGCATTCACCGGTAACACCAGCTCACTGACTACCGCGTTTCATCCACTCGCCGTAGGCGTTGCTGTGGTTTCCATCTCGGCCCCCGGGTTCACGACGCCGAGCAACTACCAAACCATTCCAACGACGGTGACGGAAGCCGGCATCTCAATCGCCAATTTCAATGCAGGCAACAATCTGCAGACCACTTTCACGGGATCGCTGGCTCAACCCGCTCCCACTGGCGGTGTTACTGTGACGATCAGCAGTACCAACCCAGCCCTGCTGCTAGCTGCGACCCAACGGACCCCGGGGCGTCCAGCATCTCGGTCATAGTGCCCGAAGGGACCAGCTACCTCGGCACCCTCTATGCCAAGGCGCTGGCGGGCACGGGTTCCTCACAGTTGACGGCCTCGGCGCCCGGATTCTCTTCCGGAATGGCAACCGTAACGCTGGTTCCCTCGGGCTTCGCGTCGGGGACGCGGTTCAGCTCGATGGCACCGGGTCCACGGATCCCAGTGGTCCAACTAATGTAGCGGAGAAACCGGCGGAAAGAGGACATCCGACGGAAGAATCTTAGGGTTTTTCGCGTTTGGAAGAGCAAGGTACGATCGGGGAGAGGCAGGCCGACAGTGTGGCGGCGAAAATGCTCGAACAACTGGAGGGGCATGGCTGGTTGAAGGGAGGGGAACCATGGTTCAACTGCCATTTAAGGATCGTGATGAGGCGGGGCGGTTGCTGGGGGCGAAGCTGGCCGGTCGCCAATTCCCTGAAAACACGATTGTTCTCGGGCTGGCGCGCGGTGGTGTTGCAGTTGGATTTCCCGTGGCGGCTCAGTTGCGCGTGCCGCTGGACATCGTGGTGGTCCGCAAGGTGGGTGTTCCGGAGCAGCCGGAGCTGGCGATGGGCGCCATCGCGGGTGGCGAGGTGCAAACGCTGGATGAACAGCTGATTGGGTACCTGGGGATATCTAAGGTTGAAGTCGCGGAGGTGGTGGCGAGCGAAAAAATAGAAGCGGCGAGGCGTGAGCGCCTGTACCGGCAGGGCCAGCCGGCGCCGGAGCTGAAGGGGCGGGCGGTGATCCTGGTGGATGACGGTCTGGCGACGGGGTCCTCCATGCTGGCGGCCGTTCGTTGGGTCAAGAGCCTCCAGCCCGCCAGAGTAGTGGTTGCTGTGCCGGTGGGATCCAGGCAGGCGTGCCAACTGTTGATGAAGGAAGCAGATGATTGCCTATGCCTCGCCATGCCGGAGCCGTTCCATGGGGTGGGCGTCTGGTACGTGGATTTTCGGCAGACGACTGATAGGGATGTGGAACGGTTGTTGGAGAAGAGCCGCGAGCGGATGCGGGACGGGGCCGGAGTTAGGGCCGCGGATGAACGCCGATGAGTTCCATATATGGACTATTTGAGCCGGATGCGTGTTGGCATCCGCTCCGTCGAAAATGATCCAGAATCGTAGTGTTGTGCGGGCCAGTATCCCCCCCCACGGTCGGGGTTCTGTGCTGTAAAGGGTGGCTGCGATCATTTTCATTACCTCCGATGGGCTACGCCCATCAGGGCCTGCTCACGTGCGCGGTTCAGCGCTGGAGATTGGTCGGTACCAGCATCTGTTTCCGGTCATGGTAGAGCCGGTCGTAGGCGACCGGCGCGGACGGGGCGTCCGCCCCACTACGGATCGGTGCAGTCAGGCCTTGCCAGTGTCCCAGGCTTGTTGCATGGACGCGCCGAAGCGGGTGAGCGACGAGCCTCCGTCGCAGGGGAAACTGCCGCCGGTTATGTAAGATGCGGCATCGGAGCAAAGAAACAGGGCCAGGTCGGCGAGTTCGTCCTTGGTGCCGAAACGGCGCAGAGGCACGGTCGCCTTTATACTGTCCTCGCTTTCGGGGGTTGGGGCGAGGCGACGCATGCCTTCCGTGCCGGCGGTAGGCCCGGGAATGATCGAGTTGCAGCGGACGCCGGCAGGCCCCCACTCGATGGCGAGCGTCTTCAGCAGAAGCTCTATGCCCGCTTTGGCGGCACAGACATGCGCCTGGAAAGGAAAGGGGATGGTGGCGTGAGCGGCCGAGATGGCCAGGATGGAGGCACCGGGCCGGCGAAGATGGCCATAGGCGGCGCGGAGAGTATTAAAGGTTCCTAGGAGGTCAATATCGATGACCGCCTTAAAGCCGTTGGGCGACATGCCGAGAGCGGGCGCGGGGAAGTTGCCTGCCGCCGCTGCGACCACGATGTCGATGGGACCGAGTTCCTGATGGGTGCGGTCGAGGGCGGCTTCGAGGGCGGAATAGTCGCGAACGTCCAGCGGGGAGACGGCTGCTAAGCCACCGCGTTGGGCGATGGCGGCCTTTGCCAGCTCGAGATTTTCGGCCCGGCGTCCGGCCAGCATGACTTGGGCGCCGTGCTCGGAGAAGCGTTCTGCGATGCGCAGTCCTATTCCGCTGCCACCGCCGGTGAGGAAGGCGACCTTGCCATCGAGCAGGCGGTCACGAAAGATGCTTGCCATGGCTGACGAGCATATCAGAGCAATGAGGACCGGTGAATTTGAGTGGATGGTAGTCTAAACAAAGGTTTTGGAATCATAGCTATGCTGGACATCGAATCAACCCAGTTGGAGAAGGCCGTCCTGGTGAAAGTTGCCGGACGCCTGGACGC
Source organism: uncultured Acidobacteriaceae bacterium (assembly GCA_963771305.1). Lineage (GTDB taxonomy): Bacteria > Acidobacteriota > Terriglobia > Bryobacterales > Bryobacteraceae > CAJCIT01. The sequence continues at coordinate 156,953 of CAVYTS010000026.1, read as the reverse complement.
AGGAAATACATCCCAGTTCCAGAGTGAATGCGACGCCTGGATCGCCAAGGGCGCCACGCGCATCGTGGTTGAGCTTTCCAACCTTCAATATGTCAGCAGCATGGGGCTGAGCTCTTTCCTGGCGGTTGCCAAAGCTTTGCAACCCAAGTCGGGAACGCTTATCCTCTGCGGGCTGCAGGGGTTACCGAGACAGGTCTTCGAGATGACCCGGCTGATTGGGCTGTTTCCGGTGTTTGACACGACGGAGGCGGCGCTGGCTAGTCTCTGATGGGGACCGAGTTCGTACGGCGAACGCTACCGGCAAATGTGAACGCGCTCCAGGAGTGCTTTGCCTTTGTGCGCGAAGGGGCGCGGCGAAGTGGTCTATCGGAAGAAGACATGGATCGGCTGGACCTCATTATGGAGGAGTTCTTCATGAATGTTGCCCGGCATGCCTATCCGGCCGGCCAATCCGGCGATATTGAGCTGGGTTACGCGGTGCCGGCAACTGGGACGTTGCAGGTTGAGATCTCAGATTCGGGGAAGATGTTCAACCCACTGGCGAGCAGTCCGCCGGATTTCAGCCGGGGCTTGGTGGAGCGCCCGTTGGGGGGTATGGGTATCTTTTTAGTTAACGAAATGGCCGGCGGGTTAACCTACCGCTGGTTGGATAATCGGAATACGATTTCGTTCAACTACCCCAAGCCCGAGTCAAATGGTTCCTAAGTTGCTGAAAATGTGGTTCTGTTGTCTTTCTTACAGTTTTGGAGCATAATTGGACACCTGAGCCAAAACATGTTGGCCCACAGGTTGCAACTTGGAAAGGCAGAGGGTAAGGAAAAATGAGTTTTCTACGCAAGTACCGGTTCCCGTTTCTCATCGGCGGAGGGGTCGTTGCCGCTGGTCTCCTGGTGTACTTCTCGCACTCAAGTGGGCTGAACCAGACCCAGGGGGCGATTGGCCATCGAGACGTTTATCGCGATAGCGAAGTAAAGTCGTCCGATGTGGACACGAACGGAACGGCACCGGTGGCTACGCAGGCCATGTCGAAATCCGACGCTGCGACAACGGCGGCGGGGCTGCAGAACGCGAATGACCTGAAGAGCGTCAACGATCTGAAGGGCGCTAACTCGCTGAAGAGCGTGAATGACCTGAAGAGTGTCAACGATCTGAAGGGCGCCAACTCGCTGAAGAGTGTGAATGACCTGAAGAGCGTCAATGATCTGAAGGGCGCCAACTCGCTGAAGAGCGCGAATGGCCTGAAGAGCGTCAACGATCTGAAGGGCGCTAACTCGCTGAAGAGCGTGAATGACCTGAAGAGCGTCAATGATCTGAAGGGCGCCAACTCGCTGAAGAGCGTGAATGACCTGAAGAGCGCGCAGCAGTAGCTAGCGGCGGTAGAGTAGCTGAAATTTGTCGAAAGTCAGCCTGAACCTTTGGAGACAAGTCCCGCGATTCCTCGCGGGACTTCTTCTTTTTGCAGTAGGCTTATCAGCTACGCCCAAGCTCTTCTATCAGGCCTCCGAGCATATTGAAGTTCTGTATTACAGTCCGGCCCACGAATACCTGGTTACCCACCTGATCCGGTCGTACGAGAACGCTCTCCAGTTTCAGAACCGCCTCTTCCACTACACACCGAAGGAAAAGCTGTCGGTGCTGATTGAGGATTTCGGCGACTACGGGCATGGCGGCGCTGGAACACTGCCGGCGAATTTCATCACCATCGGTATAGAGCCGTTGAGCTACACCTACGAAACGCTTCCCGCCAACGAGCGCATGACGTGGATCATGAACCACGAGTCAACGCACATTGTGATGATGGAAAACCCGAACAGTGTGGACCTGCGGTGGAGGAGGGTATTCTTCGGCAAGGTCTCGCCGAACGAAAATGAGCCCCTTTCGATGCTCTACAGCACGCTCTCAAGCCCGCGCTTTTACGCAACACGCTGGTACCACGAAGGAATTGCCGCGTTTATGGAAACGTGGATGTCGGGCGGCTTGGGACGGGCGATGGGCGGCTACGACGAGATGGTGTTCCGAACGATGGTTGCGGACGATGCCTACATCTATGACGTGGTGGGGCTGGAATCAGAAGGCACCTCGATCGATTTCCAGACAGGAGTGAACTCTTACCTTTATGGCACCCGGTTCATGACTTGGCTGGCGAAGGCCTACGGACCCGACAAACTGGTGGCGTGGGTGACCCGCAACGACAACACGAAGGGCTACTTCGCGGCACAGTTCAAACAGGTTTACGGAATGCCGCTGGCCGAAGCCTGGAAGATGTGGATCGCCTCGGAACGCCAGTGGCAAGAACAGAACCTGAAGGAGATCCGGCAATATCCGGTGACCACGCCGAAGCCGATCACCGAGCGTGCGCTAGGGTCCGTTTCCCGTCCTTATTACGACCCGATTAACAAAGCGATCTACGCTGCGGTGTTGTACCCGGGGCACCTGGCGCATATCGCGGAGATTCACACCGACACGGGAAAGATCGAGCACCTGAGGGACATCAAGGGGACAGGCCTGTACTATGTTGCCTCGCTGGCGATGGACCTGAACCACCGCCAGCTGTTCTACACGACGAACAACGAGAGCTGGCGCGACCTGAACGTGTTCGACCTGAAAACGCATCGAGTGAAGCGCCTGCTAACGGACTTTCGGGTGGGCGACCTAGCGTTTAACAAGGCGGACGATTCGTTGTGGGGCGTCAAACACAATAACGGGATCTCCTCGCTGATCGAGATCGCCGCACCCTACAAGGAAGTGAAGCCGCATATCGAATGCGATTACGGGATCGACCTGTTTGACCTGGACATCTCGCCGGATGGAAAGTATCTGACCGCGGCCGTGTCGGACTTGAGCGGGAAGCAGAAGCTGGTGCGCTTTGACATTGAGAAACTCCGGGCCGGCGAGGTCTCTAAAGAGGTCCTGCACGACTTCGAGTACAACACGCCGGGGAATTTCGTGTATGCGCCGGACGGGCGTTCGATGTACGGATCGTCCTACTACACCGGCGTTTCGAATCTATTCCGGTACGACTTCGAGACAAAGAAGATGGATGTGATCAGCAACGCGGAGACGGGGCTGTTCCGGCCATTGCCGCTGCCGGATGGGCAATTGATCGCGCTGGAATACACGAGCAAAGGTTTTGTGCCGGGTTGGGTGCCGACGAAAACACTGGAGGACGTGGCGGCGATCAAGTATCTGGGCATGTCGCTCCTGGATAAGTATCCCGTGCTGAAGACCTGGAAGCTGCCGCCGCCGGAGTCGATCAATTCGGACAAGCTAGTCGTCAAATCCGGCCTGTACGACCCTCTCAAGAACCTAAAGCTGCTCTCGGGGTATCCTGTGATTGAGGGCTATAAGGACGCGGTGGTGGGAGGCGCGCGGTTCGAGTTCGCGGACCGGCTGAGGCTGGCCGGCGTGAACGTGACGGTGGGCGGTTCACCGGGGCAAGGCTTGCCGACCAACGAGCAGTATCACGCCATGGTGGACGCACACTATTGGAATTGGAGGCTGACCGCCTATTACAACAACTCCGATTTCTACGATCTGTTCGGGCCGACCAAGGTCAGCCGCAAGGGTGAATCCGTCAAGATCGCGCATGCGCAGACCTTGATCGATGACTCACCGCGCACGTTGGTATTCAATTGGAATATCGCTGGATATTGGGGCATCGACACGCTGCCGGATTACCAGAATGTCACCGTCCCGTACCACAGCTTCATGGAAGCGAACGCCGGGCTGAAGTACTCGTTCATCCGTAAGACGCAAGGCGGAGTGGAAGAAGAAGTGGGGACCCAATCCGGCGTCTATGCGCGGCTCAACTATGCGCCGAGCGGAGCATTCCCCCGAATCTGGGGGAACTACGATCACGGGTTTCAGACGCCGATTGACCACTCGCCGGTATGGCTGCGCTTCGCGGCGGGGAAGTCGTGGGGCGCCCAGACCGATCCGTTCTCGAACTTCTACTTCGGCGCCTTCGGCAATAACTACATTGACCACTTGTCGATTGATCGTTACCGGAACTATTACAGCTTTCCGGGTGTGGGTATCGACGCGATCTCGGGCAATGCCTTCGCGAAGGTGCTGGCGGAATGGAACCTGCCGGCCATGAAATTCCGCCACGTGGGGACGCCCTGGATGTATGCCAACTGGGCGCGACTTACGCTGTTCTCGTCGGGACTGTTCACGGATTTCGGCAACGCAGCGCTGAGGCAGCAATACGCGAATGTGGGAACGCAGCTGGATATACGCATTGTCCTGGGTGGCTACATGAACACAACTCTCTCCGGTGGCTACGCGGCTGCCGCAAATGACAACGGCCATATCTCAACGGAGTACATGGTTTCGTTCAAGATCATGTGATGGCAGTGTAGAGTGTGGTGGTGGGTTTCTCCGCTGGAACTCAGTTAGCTCATGCCGGTCTTAGCCTACTGCCGGTGATCCTGTTTTTGTTCGGCCTCAACCTGGTCGACACCTACAAGCTGATGTCGCTGCGCAGGCATCTTGCGAACGCTAGGGGTGGGGCTGGCGGCGGCGGCGGTGTGTTACGCGCTGAACACGGCCGTGTTCATGTGGACCCCAATCCTAGCGGACCAGTGGGCACGGTTCGGAGCGCCCGCGTTGGAAGAGATCGCCAAAGCCCTGTATCTGGTTTGGCTGATCCGCACGAACCGGGTGGCGTTCCTGGTGGACTCGGCTGTGTCGGGCTTTGCGGTCGGCGCGGGCTTCGCGATTCTCGAGAACCTGACTTATCTGCCTGAACTGACCACGGCCGGCTTGGCGGCAGCCGCTGTCAGGGGACTGGGAACGGCGATGATGCACGGTGGAACAACGGCGGTATTCGGCATTGTTTCAACCAACCGGGCGGAGATCCGCGGGACGGATCGCGTGTCGATATTCCTGCCCGGACTGCTGATCGCGATCGTGATTCACACGCTGTACAACCAGCCGCTGCTGCCGCGCGAGGTCTCGGCCGGTCTGGTGCTGGTGGCGTTGCCCGCGGTGCTTTCGCTCATCATCTGGCAAAGCGAGAAGGCGTTGAAGGAATGGCTGGGAACGAAGCTGGACAAAGACATTGACCTGCTGAGCATGATCGCGACGGGCACGTTCAGTGAGTCGCATGCCGGCTCGTATCTGAAATCGCTCGAGAACACGTTTGCGCCGGTGATTCTGGGCGACATGCTTTGCTACCTGCAGATGTCGCTGGAATTGAGCGCCCGGGCGAAGGGAGATATGCTGCGGCGGGAGATGGGATTCCCGTTGAGTCCGGATCCGGAACTGCCCGGCCAGTTGAAAGAACTTGCGTATCTGGAAGGCAACATGGGGAGGGCCGGGATGCTGGCACTGTCGCCACTGCTGGGAACCAGTCACCGCGACATCTGGGAGTTGAAACAACTAACCGCAGAGTAGGATGGGAGTGACGGGCACTGAAAGCGGCTGCCGTTCACTCCGTCCCCAACCAAAGAATGCGTACCCATTTAGGCCCCAAGGCCATTCATCCCGCGGCTGAATCCAACGCCACTACCAGCACGGAGAACGAGTTTCTGAAAACGGCGAAGGCTGCACTGTTGGCTGAATCGGACAGTCTGCGGCTGGCGGCTGAACGGCTCGGCGATCCGTTCGTGCGAGCGGTGGAACTGATCTATGCGCACCACGGGAAAGTGATCGTGACTGGAGTGGGGAAGTCCGCGGACATCGGGCGGAAGATGACTTCGACTTTCTGCAGCACCGGGACGCCGGCGGTGTTTGTGCATGCAGGCGAAGCGACACATGGCGACCTGGGAATCTGTGCGGAGGGCGACCCGAGCGATTCTCATTTCAAAAAGCGGCGCGACGCCGGAGTTGCTGCAGCTGGCGCCGATGCTGCGGGAGCTGAAGTCTCCGCTGATCGGCATTCTTGGAAACCTGAATTCGCCGCTTGCCGGCATGGTGGATTGCCTGCTGGACGCCCGGGTATCGCGGGAAGCCGATGCGCTGAACCTGGCTCCGACCTGCAGCACGACGGTGGCACTGGGATTGGGCGATGCTCTGGCGGTGACGCTGATGGAGCGGCGGGGATTCAACGAACAGGATTTCGCGCGTTTTCATCCTTCGGGCCAATTGGGGCGCAACCTGACGGAACGCGTGGCCGACGTGATGCATCCGCAGGCGGACGATCGCGGCCGTGGCACCGGACGAATCGATCCACGCGGTGGTGATTGCGATGACGCAGTTTCCGCTGGGGGCAGCCTGCGTGCTGGAAAGCGGCGATCGATTGGCCGGAATCATTACTGATGGGGACCTGCGCCGGGCACTTCAGCGCTTTGAAGACATCCGCGGCCTACGGGCTCGCGATGTGATGACGGCGAATCCGACCACGATCGGACCGGGGGCGTTGCTGCAAGAGGCTGCGCTACTGATGGAGAACCGACCATCGCAGATTTCGGTGCTGCCGGTGTTAGACGAAGACGGACGCTGCGTGGGGCTACTTCGGCTGCACGATTTGTATCTGCATCGAATGGGGAAGTAGGGCTCGGGGTTGATGAACGCGGATTGATTTGAAGGTCGCGGCTCTCCACGTTTCGTGTGCCATCCCTTTATGGTTCATCTCCGTTTTGCTGAACGCCCGGGGGTCTGCTTGCTCACGCACGCGGTTCTGTGCTGACTTGGCTGCCGCTTAGGCGGTGAAGAGTACGGCCGAGGGCATGTGATCGAATGTGCCGCGGAAGATGCGCTCGGCGCGGAGGCCGGATGATTCACTGAGAATCGTCACCGCGTCAGTGCGCGGATCGATACGAGCCAAGGTAGAAGGACGCATGGCGACCCAGGCGCCATCGGGTGCTTCGCCATGCCAACGGATATTGGAGCCGAGACCTACCCGTTGATCCCACACGGTCTGCTTCCCGCCGGGCGCCATGCGTACAAGGCCTCGGGACGTGCCGACCCACATGGAGCCGTCGGAGTGGAGCGCAGGACGCTCCACACCAGTTTCGACGGAAGCCCGTTGGACTTCGTCCAGGATTCGAATTCGCCGGGGCCCACCCAGCGGGCTAAGCTTTCCCCGACCAGTCCGACCAACAAAGAGCCTTCACGGTCCTCCATCACAACGCTGGTCATGGTGCGAAGTCCGTCGGAGTCGCCAATGATGCGAAAGCCGGCCACCGAGCCAACCGCAAGTCCACCATCCGTGGGGATCAAGATCTTTCCATAATGATCGCGATAAAGCCGGAATAATAACTCGGAGGCAACATCGGTGATGTGGAGGTGAAGCGCTTCTGTCCCGGCATCCGGCGATAAGTCAGTTCGGTACTGCGCACCCAAATCTCGCCATTGTCGAGCGCGAGAATGCTGCTCTATGGCGCCTCGGGAAGACCATCGGCGATGCCATAAGTGGTGAGACGCCCGGCGTCGACTGAGCAGAGGCGCTGATCGCAGCCGAACCACAGTGTCGAACCTTGGCGAGACAGCCCCCGGACAGGACGGCTCCGGAGTTGCTTGGGCAGCGGGTAGGGCTGGACTGAGAAACGGCCGGCCGCATCGCGCGTGAGCGAAACCTGCTCCAAGCCACGTGCAGTCGCAACAAGGAGATGGCTTCGACCGTCGAGGACGATCCCTTGGAACGAGAAAAGCAGTCTCGAGGCCGGGATGACGACCTCGAAGCGGCCATTTTCCGCCCGAAACAGGCCATTGCAGGCGGCGACCCAGAGAGCGCCTTCCGGAGCTTCGTAGAGGCCCGTCACTTCGGCGCCACAAGTTAAGCCAGACCCGCTTCAGTGCCTACCCAGATGAAGCCCGTGTGGTCTTGTAGTAGAGACAAGATGGTGCTATTGCCCAAGCCAGTCTCGGCGCCGTCGTGATGAAAGCTGTAGCCTTGTCCCGATGCCACAGACAGTCCAAAAACGGGAGAGAGGAGAAGCAAGAGTGGCAAGACGCCGAGCAGGCGACAGGTCCGAGGCAGCCATTTGGCTGGAAGAGCCATGACCTCAGCCCAGTAACGGACTAAGTCGGTTCCGAGTCTGCCAGCCGTATGCCGACGCATGGACAAGACGGGATACGCGATATGATCCCTCTCTTGCCTTTATCGACTTGCTTCCAACTGATCGGTAGGTTTTCTAAGCTGTCAACCGGTCGAGGCACAGAGACAGTGAGGGTAGGATCAGATGCAATTCGACAAGCCGAGCGTCGCAAAACCTAAGACTGTCCAAGTGGTTTAGAAGAAGTTCACCTTAGCCCAGAACAGAGCAAGGGTCCCGAGACCGACCAAGAACATGATGAATGTGAGCCAGGTCACGATGAGTTGATCGTGATGACGATGTACATAGTCCACGACCTTCATATGAGACCTCCTACTTTTATTTTGCACCCAAACAACCAAATGCGGCGCTCCGATTTTCGGCCGTATCCACGTGTTGCAGAGTGGCTTAGAAGCGGCAACCTGAGAGGTTGACGGGGAGACAGCAAGCACAGTGGGCCAAAGGGGGCGCCGAAACATAGCGCCAGGTTAGCGGAGCAGCGGCTGCGGCCACGGCCAAGGCTCTAAGTGTCTGTTAGCATGAGTGCGGGATGAACACGGAAGTTATTCCGATGAGGTGGCCGGCGGCGTGGCGGCACCCTTCAGCTTTAGCCTTCATTCAAAACACCGGCATCAACTTTCTGCTCATTGACGATCCGGGTCAGTTGAAGAACGTGACCCGACCGGCTCAGCAAAGAGGGATTCAAGTGGCGACCAGTCCGCCCGCCGGTGTCTCAGTTGTGAAAGGCGAATGGCCTGGAATCGCACTGACTCGTTTGGGCAAAGAGGGAGCAGCGGACGCCGGCCCGACCGGGGAGCCTTGGGTTGACTCGAACGGGTGGCGCATTGCGCTGGAGTCGGCGAAGCGTCCGGGAACGCGAGTGTGGGTTGACGTTGCGCCACCGAAAGAGGGGGTTCCGGCGAGTGCGTATCTCATAGCGATGGCGGACGCTGAAACCTATCAAGGACGATGGATTCTGACGATGGCCGCAGGCTTCGCCGCGGATATCGCGAAGCGGAAACACGACGCGATGAAAGCCTGGAAACAAATCGCGAGTGCGTCTGCTTTCTTTGCCGAGCGGAAACCCTGGGCCGACTACGTACCGCGGGCCGTGGTCGGGGTGGTTTCCGATTTTTCCGGAGAGAACGAGTCCTCGAGCCAGGAGCTGTTGAACATGCTGGCACGGGCTAATCAACAGTACAGGGTCATCTTGAAGCAGGACCTTTCGGCCTCTTCGCTGAGCGGGTTGAGAGCCATTGTGTACGTAGATGCCGGCGCACCCACCCCGGAATTGCGGGCAGAGATGCTGAGCTTCGTTGAAGCGGGAGGGTTGCTGGTGACCAAACCCGACTGGCATCCGCTTGCCGAAAACGCAGCATGGAAAACTGATGAACACCCACGATTCTCCATTGGGGGATCAGGGAAAGGGAAAGTCGCATTGGCCAAGCAGGAGCCTGACGATCCTTACCTGTTGGCCAACGACTCTGTGACGCTGGTGAGCCGCCGGTACGATCTTCTGCGATTCTGGAATTTTGGGCCGGTGGGCTCAGTGCTCAGCAGCGCTGAGGACCAGCAGAAGGCGAGTGCGCAGATTGTTTCTTTCGCGGAGCCGGGGGTCTACGGGCCTACGGTTTGGGTCGCTGGAGCGTACCGGAAGGCGAAGTTATGGACGTTGGGCAAGACCGGTGCAAGCGACCTCAAAACGGTGATTCGTGACGACGGCGTGGAGGTTCAGTTGCCGCCGGTTTCGATTTATGCTGCCATTGAGGTCGAAACATAGTCTTTAGAGAGAGAATAGTTTACGGTGGTTGGGTCGGCGAAACAGTTCGCCAAGAATCGACGATGCGAAACCATACACGAAGAGACTGGCTAATCGGAGCGGCGTCTGCTGTTTCCGGAGGCATTCTTCTGGGCGGCCGTGCGAGGGCTGCCGATACAGTCAGGACCGCAAGGGTTGCAATTGCGAGGTGCCCAAGTTATGGCTCCGAGCTGCTGCCGGCGTTACAGACCCTGTTCGATCAGCTTGGCGGGTTGGAACGATTCGTCAAAGGCAGGACGGTCGCGATCAAGATCAATCTCACGGGCTCGCCAACGTACCGATTGGGCTACCTGCCGTTGGGAGACACACACTACACGCACCCCCAAGTAATTGGCGCCACGGTTTACCTGATGGGCCGTGCGGGAGCGAAGCGAATCCGACTGCTGGAATCGGTTTGGGCGACGGCTGACCCGATTGAAGAGTACCTCTACCGGGCCAACTGGAACCCCTTGGACATTCTAGGCGCCGCGCCGATAGTGGAGTTTGAAAACACGAACTATCTTGGAAACGCCCGGGAGTACTCGCGAATGGGAGTACCGGACGGCGGACGGATGTTTCCCGCCTTTGACCTAAACCATTCTTATCAAGACTGCGACACGTTCGTGAGCCTTGCCAAGTTGAAAGAGCACGCGACCGCCGGGATCACGCTATCGATGAAGAACCTGTTTGGAATCACGCCCGCAACGATTTATGGCGGGGGCGCTGGGGTTGATGAGCCATCGATTCTACCGACTGGCGGGCGAGAGATGATCCACTCGGGCCAAAGGCAACCATCGAAGAGCGCGCCGGGCGAGTTGGATCCGTCGTCGCCACGCGTGGGTGGATATCGGGTGCCGCGAACGGTGGTGGATTTGGTGGCGGCACGGCCGATTGACCTGGCCATCGTGGATGGGGTCAAGACGATGGCGGGAGGCGAAGGGCCCTGGATCATGGGAGTTTCCGCAGTGGCGCCGGGAGTGATTGTGGCCGGGACAAACCCTGTGGCGACCGATGCGGTGTGCATGGCGGTGATGGGATTTGACCCGATGGTCGACCGCGGAACGCCGCCCTTCGAGAAGTGCGACAGCACGCTGCGACTGGCAGAGGATGCGGGGCTCGGGCCGAGAGACTTGCGTCAGATCGAGGTCGGGGGAACGTCGATTCAGGAGTCGAGGTTCGACTTTGCCACCATGCGAGAGCGAAGAAAGAAGCTGTACCCAATCGAAGGTTGAAAAAACTGCAAAACAAATGGCCGCGGATGAACACAGCCAATCCAGGCTACTTTACCGCGCTGATTTGAGTCCCCTTCGTAGGCACCGCGTCGACGTATTCGATCCAGCCATCCATCATCTCGGTTTCGCTCGCCGCACCCCAGCGGACCGGCTTCGACGGATCCGGGTTCACCGGGTTATTCGGCGAGTTGTCAAAATGGGCGATGATGGCGATGCGCGTGCCCTTAGGCATAAAGAGCGGTTTCTCGGCTCGATACGTGATCTGCCAGTTGAAGTCGTAATGAGGAACGGATAATAGCGTTTCCTGGCGTCCGTCCGGATAAGTCACCACCATTTGCATGGCCTTGCCCCGGAGGTGCATGTGCGGGGTAAGGCTGGTGATGTAGATGTCCTTGCTGAAGGTGTGGCACTCACTCACTTCGTGGTTAGGGTCGCCGGCGGGGATCCGAAACATCTGATTGGAGAGATCGATCCGCCGCGCGATCTGCCGGGGTGGCTCTTTGGCGAAGATCAGGCCCACGCTGCTTTCGTCGAATTCCGTCTTGCCTGTGGTCCGCGAATAGTGGATCTGAAAATTGAGCTGTGCACCGGCGGGGACGAGGCGTGCGGTGCCCTCGGGATAGACATCCGGCTCCCGTCCTGGAAGGTATGAACTGATCAGGTTGCCCAGATCATTCGATTTGCGGCCGGGCAGTAAACCGTTGTCGTCTACGGAGCAGCCGTTATCAATGACCGGCGCGTCCGGACGGATCCAATCCAAGCTGCCCTCGTGAACCATCAACCACTTCGCATACTCGGTGGGAGGATTGCTTTCGCTCTTGGCCACCGCCGCTTGCTTCTCCTGCTCAACCACAAAAACGTGCGCGTGGTGGACAATCTTGCGGTTGCCAGGCTTCAGTTCGGCAGCGACCACCCAACGGTCCTCAGTGAAGTTCGTGGGCACCTTCAAATAGACGTATTGATCCGGACCTGAGCCTTCGATGGTCTGCCGCGGAATGCTAACCACGACATCCGGCTTGCCGATCTTCCAGCCATCGGCAAACACCGGAGGCTTCGGCATGGCTTTGGGATCACCTTCAGCCTTGCTGGTCTCAGCCCATGTTTTTATCGTGGCGATCTCCGCGTCGGTCAGGCTGGCGTCGTTCGACCATTTGCCGTAGTGAGCATCCGCCTTCCAGGGCGGCATCTTCTTGGTCAACACCGATTCTTTGATGGCAGAAGCCCAGGGCTTCACCTCCTGGTAGGTGAGCAACGACATCGGCGCTATGTCGTTGGGATGGTGGCAGCCGGCGCAGTTCTTATAGAGAATCGGTGCAATGTCCCGGGAAAACGTCACGTCACTTGCCGGCAACGGCGCAGCGAAGGACGTGAGCGCGAACGCGGCACTGAAGACGGCGGGAACGATCCAGCTTTGGGGAGCTCGCGGCATCGGTTAAATCTATTAGACTCCATTTCGGTTCCTCCCGTCATCGAGGCACCAAGGAACGACGCCGTGAGTTGGCGATGATAGGAACAGGAGTCCAACTATTTTGAATGCGTCCGCGATGAATCGTCGCGCCTGTTTGTTCCTGATGGCTGCACCTCTGCTGCCGCCGATTGTGTCAGCCGGGCCAATATCACAGACGCCGGATTCCAGGCCACCTCGCAAGGACACGGAGGGCCCTCAGGATTGGGTATGTCCGATGGACCCGGACGTGCGGTCCGACAAACCGGGCACCTGCCCGCGCTGCGGCATGAAACTGGCGCTCCACGTTCCGGAACGAGTGGAATATCACCTGGAGATGTCAACCGCCCCGGTGGTCGTGCAGCCTAACCAAAAAGCAACGCTGACCTTCCGGATCCTAGATCCAAAGTCGGGAGAACCGGTTACCCAGTTCGAACTGGTGCACGAGCGTCTGATGCACCTCTTTCTCGTGAGCGAGAACCTGCAGTTCTTCTTGCACGACCATCCCGTTCTGCAAGCAGACGGGTCATTCCAACTCCAAGTACGCCTACCCTACGGTGGAATGTATCGACTGCTCGCCGACTTCTATCCCAAGGGATCCGTTCCGCAGCTGACGCAGGAGACGTTGTACGTGGCTGGTGTTTCCTCGGCAGGCAAGCTTCACCCATCGCGTGAGCCATCGCGGGCCGAGAATCTCATCGCGACTTTGCGCCTGGAACCGGAACAGCCACTCACCGGGCTGGAAACCAGGCTCATCTACACGCTGAACCCGTCGGCTGGGCTGGAGCCCTATCTCGGGGCATGGGGCCACATGCTGGCCGTCAGCGAAGACCTCATCGACATGCTGCACGTTCATCCGTTTCTGGCCGATGGTGGACCCACCGAACAGTTCAACGTCGTGTTTCCCCGCCCAGGCATGTACAAAATCTGGACGCAATTCCAGCGCCAAGGCGTCGTCAACACCTCCGTCTTCAATGTACCTGTGATGTCGCTTTAGCCGACTACCACGTGGCGCCGCTGTTAGCCAGCTGAGCCGAGAGTCATCTCGGCTTTCGGTCGGAATGAGTTACGGAGTCCCTTGCTTGGGCGTTCGCCCCGAATTCCAGGCCCGTTTGATTCCGGCTGCTCCGGTCATCAAGCGGACCTCGATCTTTTTGCATCGCCTGTGCAGAAAGTAGCGGCATTAGTCCCATCTCAGCCAAGCCACCGGCTGAAGCCGAGTTGAAACAATCTGTGACCGGGACACGCCGAGAGGAGTTACTCTGCAGAAGAGCTGGTCGCAGTCAGGACCCTATCTGCATTGGAGCCGATGCCCTATCTCAGCATGGTTCCGGGTGGGCAGTTGAACATTGGCGAGGCCGTCATGGCGCTCCCCCAGGCCAGAATCCGCGAACGAGCCAACCCGGGCGATCGGTTCGGAAAGGCAAGAGGAGATGCAGAAACAATTGAGTGGATTGCCGGTTGTCCGGCCGGATGTTGCCGGCATTGATCTGGGCAGCGAACGGCATTGGGTATGTGCGCCCGCTCTCAACGGAGAAGGGCGCGAGGTGAATGATTTCGGTGCTATCACGGCAGAACTGATCCGCATGGCGCAGTGGCTGAAAGAGCGAGGCGTTCAGTCGGTGGCGATGGAGAGCACCGGCGTGTACTGGATCGCTCCGCATGAAATTCTGGAGGCCCAGGGCTTGGAGGTGCTGCTGGCCGATACGCGGCAGTTAGCGCGCGTGCCGGGGCGCAACCGGAAGAGCGATCCCAGCGACTGCGAGTGGCTGCAAAGGCTGCATAGCTGCGGTCTGGTGAAAGGCTCGTTCCGCCCTCCTGAGCAGGTGTGCATGCTGCGCACACTGATACGGGATAAAGGCAATCTGGTGGCAGAGCGGTCCGATTGGATTCGGCGACTGCAAAAAGGCCTCGATCAGATGAATGTGCGGCTGCACCGGGCGGTTTCCGATGTGGACGGAGCCACGGGGATGGCGATTCTGCGCGCCATCGCCGCCGGCGAGCGGGATCCGCGGCAACTGGCCCGGTTGCGCGACCGCGGATGCCGGAAGAGCGAGGAGGAGATTGCCGAACAACTGACTGGTCACTGGCGGGAAGACCATTTGTTCAGTCTGCGCCAGAGTCTGCAGATGTAGGATGCCATCGAGCAGCGCATCGCCGATTATGATGGCGAGATTCTGCGTCTGCTGAACCGCATGACACCGGAACAACGGCGCCAGCAATCGGCTCCCGCGCTGAAGAATCAGCCCAAGATGAGAAGCTTGCGGAAGCGGGGCCAGGAGCCGGCGCGCCAGGCGCTGTACAGAATGAGCGGGGTGGATATAACGCAAATCGATGCGGTTGGCGTCGAAACCGTGCAGATAGTGCTGAGCGAGTATGGACCCGATCTGAGCCGGTTTCCCAACGAGAAGCACTTCATCTCACACACTACGCTGGCTCCCCGGGTACCGAAAAGCGGTAATAAGCCGATTCGCAAAAAAAAGCGCACCAGCGCCAGCACGCGAGTCGCGGCGGCGTTGCGCATGGCGGCCTTGTCGGTGCGCCACAGTCAAACCGCCCTCGGCGCCTATTACCGGAGCATCTCGCGCCGGATCGGAGCGGATGTAGCTGTATTCGCCACGGCCAGGAAACTGGCCAGCTTCATCTACCGGCTCCTGCGGTGGGGCCAGCCATACGTCGATGAAGGCGCCGAAGCTTTTGAACGCCGCTACCAGGATCGCCGTATCCTCGGCCTTGCATCCAGGGCCAGAGAGTTAGGCTTTGCACTCACTCCAGCTACAACCTGATCGTCCAACCACAGTGGGTCACCGGCCAGCAAGGCCTGTTATTTAGCCGGTGCGTCGGCCCGATTGGCTTCCAGCGTGAATTGCAACGGAACGCTGGATTCGATTTCCGTACCCGCCGGCAACCGTATCGGGGTCCTGAAGCGGAAGGCGGTCTTCCAGGCCGGATCGTAGTGGTAAAGCCACAGCAGTGGTTGTGCGCCGCCATCGGGCAGCCGCGCGATGATGCGCGTCGAGATCACTTTCTCCGTTGGCATCGGCTTGATTGCGCTCACTTCAAGCGGTCTGGCCAACGTCGCCCGGGTCGATACGGAGAGCACATCCGCAAGGTTGGGCAACGTCGCGGTTGATGGCGCAGCAGCATTACTCAGCGCGGCCAGCGCGGGGTCTCCCTGTGGTGCACCGCCAATCACCCAGGCGGCGATAATCAACATCTCCTCCTGCGAAAGCGCGTGATCCGGTGCCAAAGCGCCGAAGCCTTTCACGGCTCCCCATGGCGGCATAGCCCGAGATAGCACTTGCTCTTTTATGGAGACCGCCCATGGACGCACTTCTTCATAGGTCGTGAGAGGAATCGAAGTCCCGCTGTGATGGCATTCCAGACAGCGCTGGTTGAAGATCCGGGAAATGTCGCGCGTGTAGGTGAGCTTGGTCGTGATGATATCGTGTGCCAGTGCAGCGCTCGAGGCCCACAGCAGGAGCACCAAGGCGCCAGCCCATCGGTGAAATAGCGAGAACATGAGGCGTATCACTCTATTCTGCTACGCCGGCGAAGGAGACTCGCGCTGTTTGTTAAGCTTAAGGGGTTTTGGCGCTCACCGGCGAGGATCTGGAACCCTCGCTCTCAAGTCGTTTCAAATCACCGTGGCCCTCGTTTGGTGCTTGCTTCGTTGCGCCCAGCGTGGGTTTTCTGATTTTCGACACATGATTAGAATCGGCATCCTGGGTTACGGCTACTGGGGCCCCCGCATCGTGAGGAACTTCCATAAGATCGTAGGCTGTGAAGTCGCGATCGTGTGTGACAAGAACCTCGAGGCGCTCTCCCGCGCGGCGCGCGATGTCCGCGGCGTAGGCTTAACGTCGAACCCGGTCCGAGGTCTTGTCAAGCGCCCGCATCGACGCGGTAGCCGTCATCACTCCGGTCGGCACGCATTTTGAATTGGCCAAAGCCGCGCTCGAAAATGGAAAACACGTATTCGTCGAAAAGCCATTCACCGCAGAAGCATCGCAAGCCGAGCAACTGATCGAGTTGGCGGACAGAAAAAAACTCCAGATCATGGTTGACCACACCTTTCTGTTTACGGGCGCCGTTCGCAAAATGAAGCAGCTGATCGAAAACGAAGAGCTCGGCAAGCTCTACTACTACGACTCGACGCGGGTCAATCTCGGCCTCTTTCAGCACGACGTGAATGTCATTTGGGACCTCGCACCTCATGATCTTTCCATCGTGGATCATCTCGTTAACGAGCGGCCGGAATGTGTGGTGACCACGGCTCAGGCTCATTTGAACGGCCTTGAGGACCTCGCACATATCACCATGTACTTCAGTAACCGCGTCATCGCCAATATCAACGTCAATTGGTTGTCCCCCGTGAAAGTACGAACGACATTGATCGGAGGTGAAAAGCGCGTGCTGGTGTGGAACGACCTGGAAGCTGACGAAAAGCTGAAGATTTACGACAAGGGCGTGCAGTTCGGCAACGGCCAAAGCGTCGAGCAGTTGATGATGAGTTATCGCTCTGGTGACATGTGGGCGCCCAAGTTGGACCCGGCGGAGGCGCTCGCGGTGGAGTGCAAGTATTTCATCGATTGCGTGTCCAACAACGTCACGCCATTTAATGACGGACACGCTGGCCTGAGAGTGGTGAGGATTCTGGAGGCGGCGGTCACCCGGTCAACTTATGAGCAGCTATGTGTGGGTCGCGCCGGATGCTAGGCGCTGCCCGAAGATAACGCTATCCAAGGTTCATCAGTCTGTATGGTTGCAGGGTTGGCGACACCACAGAATCGGTTCCTTCGTCCGTTGTGCGCGAACAAAGAATCAATCGTTGACCAAAAAAAGTGAGTGCCATCAATAATGTTCCCTCCCCAAGCGTTCCCTTCCTGGACTTGGTCACGACGCACCAGGAATTGAAGGACGAATTGTGCGCCGCGTTCCGCTCGACGCTGGAGACAGCGTCATTTATCGGAGGGCCCAAGGTCGAGGAGTTCGAGGATAAGTTCGCGGCCTATTGCAAAACGCAGTACTGCGTGGGCGTAGGTAGCGGCACCGATGCCCTCCGGTTCGCTCTGATAGCGGCGGGAGTCCGCCCTGGCGACACCGTCCTCACAGTTCCCAACAGCTTCATTGCAACGGTAGAAGCGATCTCACAGGCCGGAGCCAACCCGGACTTCGTCGACGTGGATGAGCGGACTTACAACATGGACCCGCCAAACTGAAGAACTATCTCGAAACCGGCTACCAGTGGGATTCCTCTCTCGGCAAGCTCGTCGATCGCAGGACTGGCAGCCCTTCAACAGCCATCGTTCCAGTGCATCTATACGGGCAGCCCGCAGATATGGACCCGATCGTCGCTATGGCCGAGCAGTACCACCTGATTCTGGTGGAGGACGCCTGCCAGGCGCACGGCGCTGGCTACTTCTCGCGGAGTGCCGGCTGGATGCGTGCCGGCTCCATCGGCAAGGCCGCCGCCTTCAGTTTCCATCCTGCGAAAAACCTGGGAGCTTGCGGCGAAGCCGGCGCGGTCACGACCGACGATGCAGAACTGGCCCTAAAAATCCGGATGCTCCGCGATCACGGCCAGTCCCGCAAGTGGTACCACGATATGGAAGGCTACAACGGACGCCTGGATGCCATTCAAGCCCGCGTCCTCCTGGTCAAACTCAAGTACCTCGACGACTGGACGGCGCGAAGGCAGCAAGCTGCGTTCCGCTATGAACTGCTGCTGGAATGCCTGCGCCCTGAAATCACGCCACCGTACCAGCCTGCGTGGGCCCAGGCTGTCTATCATCTGTACGTGGTCTGTGTCCGCAACCGCGAGGAAATTATCAAGGATCTAACAGCCGCTTGCATCGGCACCGGAATCCACTACCCCATTCCATTGCATTTGCAAAAGGTCTACAACCACCTGGGTTACGCGAAGGGTGACTTCCCGGTCTCCGAGCGGCTGTCCGAAGAGGCGTTATCCTTGTGGAGTGTGCAGTCGCAGCGAAGTCGGAATACATCGTCAGCGGTGACAGGCATCTGTTGAAGCTCGGGACGTTCGAGAACATCCCGATCGTGACAGTCGCGCAGTTTCTGGATGTAGCCCTCAAGCGCGAAGAAACGCCCGACGGCTGAAACTTCGAATTGTCGACCTGGCTGCAAAATAGAACAACAAACGCGGACTTCCAATCAGACGACAGGCGCAGAAGGGCGGCTTCGATTTGTCGAACTGATGCTACACGGATCCGGAGAACCGGTCAAGGCTCAACCCTGCGGGCGGGCTCCGCCCGGCCTTGATCGAACCTCGCGGGTCCGCAGCCTGTTCCACCATACAACACGAAGCCAACCAAAACCGGACATTTCATTCCTGATTTGAAGCAGAATCTTGGTGCTCTACCAATCCGGCTGAACCGTGCCTGTTCAATTCAATTGGGGACGCGCCTGGACGCGCCCTCTGTAGCCGATATTTTCGTTGCTTTCCCTGTGGTGAGGAGGGTAGCCGCGTGTCGGTGGCCAAGGATCATGAACTCAAACTGGAAGCACTGCGACACGGCCGGGGCCGCATCGGTCTCGACGAACTGAAGGCGGTCGTCCTCGGTGGAGAACAGCGAGGCGTCCTTTTGAAGGCCGGCAACGAGGTCGCCACCCACGAGAGTGTGGCCCGCGAGCGCGCGATGATCGAAACGATCCACCGCGGACTGGGACAGTTTTCGCGATTAGGGGGCGGCCAGGAGTTTGTGGTCTCGGACCGCTGGCGGCCCGAACAGAAACATGCCGTCGAGGTCGTACTCGATTCCCGCGACTTGGCGGTCAACCTTCGAGGAGCGGCCGGCACCGGAAAGACCGCCACGCTCCAGGAGATCCAGCGTGGTTTAGCCGAGGGCCGCCGTTGATCGCGGTTGCTCCCACCCGCTCCGCCGTCGAGGAACTGGAAAAGATCGGCTTCGCTCGTGCCCTGACGGTTGAGGGCTTGCTCCAGGATTCCAGCAAACAAAAGCAGCTCGCTGGTAACGTACTGATTGTCGATGAAGCGGGCATGGTCTCCAGCCGCCAGATGTCCGAACTCCTCGCACTGGCCGAGCGAAGCCGAATCCAGATCCTCTTTAGTGGCGACACCCGTCAACTTCAGAGCGTTGAAGCCGGAGACGCCTTACGCGTGCTCGAACAGGAATCTCGCTTGAAGAGCGTCTCGCTCAGCCAGGTGCAGCGGCAGACGCTGGCCGAGTACCGCAGCGCCGTTGAAGAGCTCCGACAAAATCCCGCTCGGGGCTTCCGCCAGTTAGAGTAGATGGGTGCCGTTCGCGAGATCGACTGGCAGCTTCGCCCGCAGGAAGTCAGTCAGGCCTATCAGGATGCGATCGCCCAACCGAACGCCAAGGGACAGACTCGCGAAGTCCTGGTTGTGGCGCCGACGCATGAGGAAATTCGTCGGCTCACCGAGGCAATCCGCGCGGATCGCCAGCGGGCCGGAGATATCGGCGCAGGCGCGCCGCTAACACGTTACGTGCCTTTGAACTGGACCGAGGCGCAGAAGCAACACACCAAGCACTACCAGCCGGGCATGGTGCTCGCCTTCCACAAGGCGACCAAGGATGTGGCCAAACACGAAGCGAGAAAGACAAGCTGATTGCCCGCAAAGAAACTGGACAAGAGATGCCGAGTCGCCCCGGGGAATTTCACCCCGAGGCGCTCACAGATTCCGGACGTGAACCTCTCGATTCATCCGGCTCGTGCCACCCAGTGAAAGCTGCCGCCTTCTGCCGAAACCAGCGAGTTCCTCCGGTTGCCCGTTGACCCTGACGGTCTCGACACGAGTGACCTGCTCCCTTCGCTCCTCGGGCATTACCCCGGATCACCGCTACTACGAAGCAGTCCGCCCCTGATTAACGCTTCGGTACTTTCAGCCTCGGAGTTCGTCCCCTTGGGCCTTTTCCCTTACCATCGTCAACCAGGTTCTCAAGTTCCGTACGAAAAGCCCGAGCTAGAGTCACGCCTTCTATACACCGGACATCACCCGGCCAGTAAGCAGGTAACCGCCAGGCTGCTCCCGGAGTAAGGGTGCGACTCCGGTTTCGATGCCTTGTAAGGAGTTTTCGATGCGTCATCGAAGGTTCGTTTACACTCGTCTCTCTAACCCATACATGACGTGATCAAATGCCACGCCTTTTAACCATAACGTTCACCACCGCAGCCCTTAGACCGTAGCAGCTTATGGCAGTTTGAAGCCTCCCCCTACAGAGCGGCTCCGAGGGGCCCACCCTCATCTCTTCGTACAGCATGACGCTTTCGCGTCTTCTTGACACAACACCCTCACTCGCCGGCAAGCGCAAGCCTTCTCCGCGCACGAGCGACAGGACATTGATGTGGCCGGCGGCGACAAACTCATGCTGCAGGCCAACCGGCGCGAAACCGGATTCCGGGCCACCAACGGCGAGATTGTCACCGTCGCACGCCTGGAGGACGGCCGGATTCAGCTCGAAGACGGCCGCCGTTTGCCTGCGAACTACCGTTCCTTCGATCATGGCTACGTCATCACCGCACATCGCAGCCAGGGTAAAACCGTCGACGCAGTCATTGTCTCCGGGGATCGGATGTCGAAAGAGCAGTTTTATATGGCGGTCAGCCGCGGCCGGGAAAGCCTGACCATCATCACCAGTGACAAAGAGCAGTTGCAAGAGTCTATTGCGCTTTCCGGAGAACGGCTCTCCGCTACCGAACTGGCACGCAAGACCGACGGGGACGTTTCTCTGCATCAGTTGCCGGAGCGCACACAAGAGCGCAATCTGGAAGCGGCGGGGAACTGGGCACTCCGGCAGTCCGCATCCCGTGCGGCGGACCAGCAGCGGAATGAGCAGCACGGTGTCGAACGAGGACGCGCGACGGATTCACAGCGATCGAAAGAACCAACGCCAGGAAAGGAAATAGACCATGGTTTCGGCCAGGGCTTCTGATTTTCCTTGGGAGGTGTCCGACGATGGTCGGGCAACCTCGCTGATGGTCCGGTTGCGCCATCAACAGTTTGTGTTCCCCTGGAGTTTGTTCTTGTTTGCGGAGGGAAACGATTCCTCCGTGCGCGTCGTGTTTCATACACACGTCATTTCCGTTCAAGGTGCCGGTCTGACTTTCCTGCTCTCCGATCTCGGAGCGCAGGTGGTCTCGGCGCTGATCGACCCGGGCCGCACTGCAAAATTCACTGCAAGTGCCGGTCCTTCGATTGGAAATATCCGTGAGTGAGAACAAGTGAGGAAGCGCCAGAAAGGGCGTGTCTACCTTTCTGGCACAGCCAGAGGCGGCCTGCAACGGAGAGTCTGTCAAGGCCGGCGTGAAGCCGCCGCGCAGCGGGCCGGAGCCGAAGCAAAGGAGCCTTGACGGACTCCTGAGTGGAAGGCATTCCAAAACATTGGGATACCCCGTTCGGGAACGTTACGAATGAACAGCCCTCAAGATCAGTACGATAACCGGTTTAAGACCGGTTATCGTCTCTCCGGAGGCGAAGGACGCTCTGCTCCTAGCGGTCGCGGCGGCGTCCGTGCCTTGGACTGGACCTTGTCGGTGCGGTATAAAGTGTTATCGGTAGCCAACCCGGTCCAGCCAAAACGAGGGTTTGGTGGTCTCTGCCCCCAGGAAAGCCTAGGAGTGCAGAAGCTTCAAGGGCATGCCAAATGAATCCTTCCGCGATGCCGCAGCCGTCTTTCCCATTCCAGTAGTTCGATCGCCGGTTCCCCGGTGTCGGCAGCGCCGTCCAGATCGCAGTCAGGGGCCCAGCCGGATTCATTGGAGGTCAATTGGGCATTCTTCCCGAAGCTGCAAGAACCCTAACCGAAGGCTTTCCCAATCGTTTGTAGGCATAGCTCCATTAGGGCGATTAGCAACACCTTATTGCGAAATATCGGGCAGGCCAGTGCTGAGGGCTATGACGCCACTGAGGGCGGATGTGTGATCGAAGCAGGGACGCTAGGGGAATCGAATGGCTTTCGGTTCAGTTCTACCTGTGTTAGCAAATGCTAACTGATCGATTCTATTCGCGGCTGCAATTGCGGTTGTTGCCTGTTATTAGGCGCTTGTGATGGCGTGACACAAAGGTGACAGAACGGCGACGAGCCTCTGCTATTCTTCGGGTCTTCCTATGTTCTTTCCCCCGGATTTCTGCCTTGTTCAGACGTCGAGCCGGTATCTTCCGAGAGTTCGACTCCGATGTGGCACGCCCGGGCGAATAGAGGATGATGCTCGATCCGTCACAGTACCATGAGTTTTGCGGCAAAGAAAGTTCGGTCCGCACCTGACCGCACCATTTCGCGACATCCAGGCCGTTTCGCGCCTGGGTAGCCCACTTAGAAACTGATGTCATCTAGCCGCCACATGATCCCTTTCTCACAAGGCAGCCGTCTTGGAGACTTCATTTCACGCATACCGCTGTGGCAGTGGAGCATGCTGATATTTGCGCTGACGCTCACCGTTCACTTCTCTTTCTACCGGCTCACGGGACTGGACCGTGCATTTGAGTTTAATGAAATGGAGAAAATCGCGCACAGCCTGGCACAGGACAGTGTCTTCGGCAATCCGTACGCCCTCCCGACCGGCCCGACTGCCCATCACGCTCCTATTTATCCATTCCTTCTGAGCCTCATCTTCCGGGTATTCGGTTACGGGCCGGACGCGAAGGTCATTCAGGTCTTTATCAACATCACTTTTGTCGCCACGCAAATGGCGCTTCTTCCCTATCTGTCCCGCCTCGGGCATCTGCCGCTGCGGATCGGCGTAGCGGCCGGCCTCGTGGCCGCTCTGGTTCCTTCGCGAGTGCTCAAGGAGACGCGTTTTGAATCCTGCCTCTCCGGCCTCGCCGCGGTGCTGTTCGTCATTGTGCTTTTGCATTGGCTTCAAAAGGAGCACCCATCCGCCAGAGATTCCATCACGACCGGCCTCCTGTCGGGTATTTGCGTCATTGCCACGCCGCCGCTGTTGTTGGTCACGCTAGCGCTCATAGCGGTCTGGTTCTTCCTTCGGTCGCGCAAGCAGGTCGTGATCATGGCAACGGCGTTCGGCGTTGCCATGCTTCCCTGGACCATCCGAAACCTTGTGGAACTGGGTGGATTTGTGCCCGTGCGCAGTAACTATTCTCTCGAGCTGTCGGTCTCAAATGAAGATGGCGCCCATGCTCAGTCGAATGACAACTTCCACAACCCTGTCTCGCGGCATCCTTCAACTGATCAGGCCGAGGCCCTGCGGGTCCAGCAACTTGGCGAATGCCAGTACAACCGCGAGCGTGCCCGCGAAGCCCGTACCTGGATTCTCAACCACCCGCAAGAATTCATTACGCTAACCGCTCTCCGTTTCGTCTACTTCTGGTTCCCGCCCTATCCTCCTCACCAGTTCTACAAGCGGCTGCTTGACTATCCCATCACCATCCTCGGCCTGGTCGGGTTGTACCGGATGCTTCAACACCGTCTGCCTCTCGGTGTCCTCTTGGGTATGCTCCTCTTAGTATTTCCAACCGTGTATTATCCGATCCAAGCGGATACCCGATATCGCTATCCAATCGACTGGGCATTCCTCTTCCTGGCCAGTTATGCGCTGTTCACCTGGCTACGTTCACTTGAACCGAAGCGGGTGTCCTAGCCGGAGGCTTTCTACCCCGTGCCATCCGGATTGGTTTCTCCAGCCCCGTTACGAAACTATGAGGTCGGTGGAGGTGCCTGATGAACGACATTCTTACGGTGACTGTTAATCCGGTGATCGACGTTAGTTAGCTTCACCCGGGCGCAGCGGCGAAAGCGAGATTATAGACGCGCTTCGTAATCGGGGAAGAAACGCTGGCCAGGACCAACGCCTTCAGTCTGCGCCAATTTGCGGTCCTGTCCGCTACGACTAATCATTCATTTTCGGTTCTTTTAATGGGCAATGAACGAAGCTGCATGAGCGAGAAGTCTCAGGAGTGCTCTTGTGAATCACCACTCGCCGTCGAACTCCAATGAACTTCCCCGCCGCAGTCAGGTCACTGTGTTTTTTGGTGCTTGTGGCAACAAACAAGCCGATGGCATACTGAAAAGACTTAGAGCCGCTCCTGAGTCCCCATCGTGATTGGAGGAAACCCCGGTGAGAGAAGACTCAGGAGCGGTTCTGTGGTCAGGCTGACACAGAATCGTATCAGTGTGAGCCGAGAGATTTGAATGATTTTCGTCTGATTGTCCCCCAAGCGAGCAGTGCATCGATCCCATTCCGGCCCAAGCTAGCTGCGGACGCCGCCTCACCGGCCCGTCACGGAATCTCCTTCCGGCGACCGGCGCCGTTTCATTTCCTTAGCTATGATCTCGTTGTTCGCAGCGATGAGAATCTGAAGAGATACAAGTTGCTGGCCCGTTGGCTTCGGGTCGAGCCCATCAAGAGCGTCTTCAAGGGCGGCAACACACTGCGCGAAGCTTAGCTGGTCGTCAAGGAACCGCCGCAATATCTCTTCGCCTCGTGCCTGTAGACTTCCATGGGGTGATTGTAGAACAGGGCTAACCGTAGCGTTGAAAACGAGAAGACGTCCTAGGGGCTTGAGGATTTCAGGGGCGTTTCAGGAAACGGTCGATGCAAGGGCCGACCTCTAAAGGATTAGGAAAATAATATCAGGATTTGGCGCGATGATAGATGATAACGGACCCCACTAGCTGACTGCACCATTGGGAATGAAGGCTCAGCCCAGACCCTTTGTAAGCAGTCGCTTTGATGGCCATGGGTGGCGACGCACGAAAATTACTTGCTGTTCACATGGGAAATAGGGCGCTGCCATCAATGCCAGTCTGCTCGCCGCTACATGACCAGTCAGAACATGGTTGATGTGAGTCGAGCGCTGGATTGACCGAGTGCTGCATTTTGCGACCGGTGGAAGGTCATTTGGAAGTCTTCGGGCCGAGAAAGCGAGTTCCTCGACTCAGGCTTCTTCGGCAAGTCCTCGGCCCCGGAGTCGGCGCCTCAGCGGCTGCACCAATTGATGCCGCTAGCAAGCTCAGAACGAATGCGTTCAGTTTCATCTTGATGCCTAGCCTTGACTCTAACCTGCAACGATCCTCCCAGAATAGAGACCCGCTCACCTCAACGTTCAACAATCAGCCTTCGTAGGGCGCGCCCTTGGTCAGCGCTAGATCCACGCGGTCGCGAACCGAAGCGCGCCAGAATCAGTCTCGCTCTTCTGACTGCTACTTGCTGGTGCCCAGGGCAGGCACACACCGCAGAGGTCGCCGCCCTTCGATGCCGGGCCGGGGAGGAAGTTCTTCGCCGCTGGCGCGGCGTCGCCAGACGGCGTTTACGCCGGGCAAGATGGGGGCTTAGTAAGCTGAACCAAAAGCAATATAGTGTAGCCTGAAAAGGAATCCGACATGGGCCGTTTCCTTAATCCCAAAGCGTTGAAAACAGTTCGGTCGGAGCCCGTGGCCCCTGCGTATCGGCCGCCCCCGGAGGCGGTTGCTGCCGCTGACGTACCTATAAGTAAGGCAGCGGTGGCGGAAGAACGTCCGGCGACTGCGGCGACTCTTCCTGAGCAGCCCAGATCAATGCTCGATAGCGTGGGCCTCATCAGCCTGGGCTTCTTCGTTGTCGCGCCGGTGATTAACGACATACTCGCCCACATTGGCGCGAAAATCTACATTTCCGCGATTTCGTCGATTCTGCTGGCGGTTGCCTTCCTGGTGAGCGGTTCAGCCGGCCGAGGATTGAAATTGCCGATTGGCAGATACTGGGTTCTGTTTTCTATCCTGCTGGCATGCACTGTTCCTTTCAGCACTTGGCCTTCGGCGAGCCTTGATCAACTAGAGTCGTATATACCGCGCGGCATCCTTCTGTTTTTTGCGATCACCGCCTTCGTGGTCGACGTGTCTTCGGTCAAGTTCTTTTTCTTAATGCAGACCGTTGCGGGACTTCTGTTGGTGTTAAATTGCGCACTTTGGGGGGGCGTGGGTGCCGAGGGTGACCGTTTCAGTATTGTCGAGAGTAACTTCTACTCCAATTCGAACGACCTCGCACTGGGACTAACCACGACAGTAGGCTTTTTCCTGTATCTTCTGGCTCAAAAGAATGTGGGCAAGTGGTTGCTCGGTACCATCGCATTTCTCGGTGATGTTTACTTTCTACTCAAGACGGGTTCTCGGGGCGGCTTTGTTGCGATGGGAGCCGTGCTCGTCTTTAGTGTGTTTTTTTCCGCACGCTATCGCTCCCGCCTCCTTGTCATGTTGATTTTTCTCCCCGTTCTTGTTGTCGCGGTTCCGCAAGATACCCTTCATCGATTGACTTATATTTTTGCCGATCCGATATCCGCGGGGGTGAGAACAGAGTCGGACGAAGCCGCCGTCCAGTCGCAGATCGAGCGCACTGCATTATTCTGGAAGAGCGTGCACCTGATGATGTCGCACCCGTTGCTGGGAGTCGGAGTGGGCGAATTTCCCGATGCGGTCTACGCGGATGACTTGGTTAACCGCACACGGAGCCCCGCGCTAGGTACCCACAACTCGTACACCCAGGTTGGCGCCGAATGTGGAATCCCCAGTTTGATCGTCTATTTACTAATCGTCTTCACCGGCATTCGGATGAATTACCGGATCTTCCGGCGAACTCTGGCGGACGAGCGACTGGCGTTCTTTCCCCTGGCTGCGCTCTGCCTGCTGACCTCCAGCCTGGGTTTTGCCGTGGGCTCGACATTCCACCACGTGGCATGGTCGGGCATCTTGCCTACCTTGACCGGAGCAACGGCTGGTCTTTGGCAGGCCTGCCAGAAAGAAGCCGCTAAAGTGGGATCCCCCGACTTGCTCACAGCGCAAGAAGCCTAAGCGGCTTCTGCCAGGAGACCCCGCCGGCTCATGAAGACCAATGCCATGCGGCGGCTGGAGGCACTCGCTATTCTTATTCGACCCGCGACTACATCGTGGACCCGGAGGATCTTTCGGGTGAAACCGTCGCCGCCAAGCTGGATCTGCCGGCGGAGCAGGTCTTCAAGACGCTGGTCGTGAAGGGAGACCGATCGGCGGTGTGCCTGGCCGTGATCCCGGGCAACCAGGAACTGGATTCTAAGGCCCTCGCGAAGCTAAGCGGCAACTGCAAAATGGAAATGGCGCCGTTGGGCGAAGTGCAGCTTCTAACCGGCTACATTCGCGGCGGAGTCACCGCGTTGGGAGCAAGAAAAGATTACGACGTGTATCTCGACGAAACGGCCCACTTGTTTGACGTAATTTCCATTTCCGCCGGTATCCGCGGTACACAGATCTTTACTTAGCCCTGACGACTACATTAAGGCGACGAAGGCGACTGTCGGCGCCTTCTCGAGGCCTAAGCAAGAGTGACGCCGCGCTATTGCGTATAAGAAGCCTGCGGAGCCGGCCGATTGTTCCGCGAATAGCGTTCAAAGAACTCGATGATCCGAAGCATATGATCCATACGCTGGCGCGGCTCACCGGAGCGTGTCAGCTCATGGCCGGCGCCGGGATAACGGATGTACTCCACCGGCCGGTTCAACTGCTTCAACGCGCGGAACATCATCTCGCTCTGCGCGACGCCGGCCCGGTTATCCTGGCTGCCGTGAATGATAAAGAAGGGCGCCCGGATATTGGCGAGGTAAGTTATCGGTGATTGCTGATCGAGTAACCGGCGCGTCTCCGGTTGCCAGGGGTAGCCCCCGAATTCTTCCGGAACCAGGATGAAGGCGTTGGCCTCGCCGAAGAATGTGGAGAATGTGGATAGATCATACACGCGACGCTGTGCGGCCGCGGCCCGAAAGCGGTTATCGGAGCCGATGATCCACGCTGTAAGATAGCCGGCGTAAGATCCGCCGGTCAGAAAGAGCCGTTCGTGATCGATGAGTGGCTGATTCGCTGCTAAATCGGCGAGCGCCCCGAGGACATCGCCCATTGGGCCTTCGCCCCAGTCCTTGTAATTGGCACGTTGGAACGCGTAGCCGTGGCCGGAAGATCCGCGAGGGTTCGCGTAGACCACACCTAGCCGAACGAACAGAGGATCTGGAACTCGTGCCAGTGGTGAACTCACCTTGGCCCACGTCGCGGACGGTCCGCCGTGCATGTCGAGTACAAAAGGGTATTTCTTGCCCGGCTCCGCACTAGCCGGCTTGATCACCCAATACTCCACGCGAGTTCCGTCAGGCCGCGTAGTCCAATGCTCTTCGGGAAGCGAGAGATCTTTGTTCGCAATCCATGCGGTATTCAGGTGTGTCAACTGCCGGGAAGCACCATCCTCACGCATGTATAGTTCGTTGGGATCTGGAACGCTGATCAATCCGTACACGAGTTGCTTGCCGGCAACGGCTAGGCGGATACGCCCGCCGGGCCATCGACCAGCACCCGATTCTCGTGCGAAGCCAGGTTCAATTGCTCGAGCCGGAGTCCTCCCCGGAATGGGCGGCCAAAGTAGACATCTCCGGTCTTGGAAATGCGCGGCTGCTCCACGGAGGGATCACCATCATTGGTTAACCAGGTCAGGTGAGTTCCATCTGCATCGCACAGGGCGAGCATGGTCTGGCGATAGGTGGGTTGGTCACTCTGCGCACCGAGGAGAACGAGGTGCTTGCCGTCGGGCGAGAATTGAGGCGTCATGAGGTTGTAGGCCGCGTCAGTCATTAGCGGGTGCTCATGGTTGCCATCGGCAGCGACGGTCCATATCGTCGAGGTGCGCCGCGCACGATCCGGATGCACTGAGGAAGGAGGCCGTGAGGAGAACAGAATTTGTGAGGCATCGGGCGAGTAACGCGCCTCAGAATGCAGGTAGAGGGTCTTCGTCAGCTGCGTTGACTTGGCCACGGCCTCGCCGCCGTCGGGGAGGTCGATTCGAAAGAGCCCAGACACTTCCATTTCTTCGGAGAGCGAAGGCTCGTCCAGGAATGCGAGCCTCGTGATGTCGGCCGGATTTTGCTTCTCGGCATTGTGATCGAGCCAGCGGCGAATTCCCATCAGATCGGCATCGGGACTGAGGGGTGGCGTCTTCGCGGCGGCGCTGTCAGTTTTCTGCTGCCCGCGTCCTTTTAGTGTGTTCGGGCCAATCGCGCTCCGGGCGTTCCAGGGAAAACGGCGGCTTGCCCGGCAAGCAGCGCCTTGCCACCCGGCCGCCTGCGGGGAGACTTGGCGCCCAACTCCAGGTGGGTAACTTGCGTCGCTTCGCCGGGAGAGCCGAGCGGCAGAATCCAAACCTGCGGTTGGGCTTGCTCTGCGAACGATCGACGCGCCCGAAGGCGAGCTGGCTTCCATCCGGGCTGATTTCGAAGTCACTAACGTTTCTCTCGCCAAACGTCAGCTGCGCCGGCTGGGCGGACGGGCTCTTCAAGTCCACCATCCAAAGATGTACTTGATTGCTGTATGTTGGGTCGCCGCCCGCCTCGCCCTTGGGCGGTTCGGTATGGATCGACTGAACGCCGCAGACTGCGAACGATCCATTGGGAGCTGCTTCCACTTCCGTGATGCGCTGAATGCGGAGCAGATCTGTGGCGACAATTGGTCTTTGGCGTGCAACCAGGCGGCCGGTAGCAACGCGCGTACTGGCAGGACGGCCGTAAGATGTCGGAGATGCATGCAGAATATTGAAGCACAACGCCGGGCACGAACTGTCAGTGGGCAGTGGCTTTCTCAGAGCCCAATCCCGTGTTGGCTCGCACCTCCTGTTCAAGCCATTTGTCTTCCGAAGAAGCAGGGCCGCCGAGCAGAGTACCCAACCATGCGCCCCGCATGCCAAGCGGAATACTCACGATGCCCGGGTTATCCAACAGGAATAGGGGCTTGGCTTGTATCAGATGCCGCGCGGAAGCAGCCACCGTTGGTGAGTCGACGCCCATAATGCTGGGGCTGATGACGATCAGGGCAAGAGAATTCAGCAGGCCCGTCGCTAGCCTGCAGCCGGCGCCTCAGCGGCTGCACCAATTGATGCCGCTAACAAGCTCAGAACGAATGCGTTCAGTTTCATCTTGATGCCTAGCGGGAGTTTACTCGTAAGCCGGAAGGGAAGACTGTAAATAGTTGTTTTAGGGAGGGTTAGCGCGGCGTCGCTGTATTACCCACGTTGGGTACTACAGAGTTCATCCAGACCGAGGGAATGAGCGAGGGCTTGCTGAACGAGAGTCTGTTTGGATAGAACGGTAGCAATGCGATTGGGACCTTTGTCGCCTAGCGGAGGATACAGCAAAGTGAACTGCTGCATGGGAATGAGTTGTTCCAGTAGTTGTTCCACGGTGAGATCAGGCCAGGCGCACTGGGCCTGGCGGTGAACATACTGGAGCAGCGAGATTCCCAGCATGCAGTAGAAAGCATGCCCGCGGATTTTGCTGTCGGTCCAGTGGTACATCGGTCCCCAGCCGAGCCAGTCGCCGTCCTTTAATCCGCGAAATACACGTTCGATTTGTTGCTGGCCGGAGTAACCGGACACGACCTGTTCGGCGGTCCAATCCATGCGGTTGGTGAGCAGCACGGTGCGGCCGAGACGTTGTGTCCACAGTTGCTGGAGCGCCTGGTTGTCCACCTCGAATGTCAGATGCCAGCGGTTGTCGCGCTGTTCCAGTCCGTAGTGGAGCACTTCGCGGACGAACGGGTCCAACAGCCAGCGATGGATCTTGTTGCGAATGCCTGGTTCGGTAAAGCGAGCCTGTGGCCTGGACAGTTCGGTTGCCAGCCGCCGTAGTTTCTGAGTCACACGGGCGAGTGCAGCGGTAGTGCTGTTGAGTTGTTCGCTGGCGAAACAAGCCGAATATTTGAGCACGCAAAGATACTCTTTGCCATGTACGACCAGCTTCTCCGCTGCCGCCCTGACGCCGGGTTGGGAGCTGCCGCAGGCCGGTAACTGTTCCACGCTCCGGTTCCGCAGTTCCGCCGGTGCCTGGTTCCAGGGCAGAGCCGAAATCCAGCCTAGGCCCGCCTGCTCTAATTCCAGCGTGTTGGCCAGTGCCGCCGAACCTTTGTCGAGCACCAGCGTGACCGAGTCGCGGGCCATCTGATTTTGGTCCAGCAAAGCCCCTATACGCGACCGCGCCTCGGGCAGTTCCTCGGCATCAGCCCGGTTGCCGGGATAGACATGATGGCACAGGCTGAGGCCGTTGTCGCCGTCCATGACATAGCTCAACCCGACCTGCCGCAGGTTGTGGCGGCCCTGCTTGTTGTGTCCACGCTGCGCCAGTTGGTTGCGCGTATTGGTGCTGGCCACATAGGTATAGAAGTTGGTCGTATCGTAAGCCAACAGGCGGCGGCCGACCAACTGCTTTTGCTTCCACACGCCCCGTAGACGAATCTGGGCTTGTTCCAGATCTTCCTCCCGGATGCGGTCGAAGCAGTCCCAGAATTCCTGCGAGCTGAATCGCTCCGAAGGCAAGTCCCAAAGCGAACGCAGGATGGTGCGGTCATACCAGCCAGCCACCTCCGTCTTGGGACCCGGCTGACAGATCCGATGGATCGCCGCCAGGAGCAGATAATGCGCCGGCGACGGGCCCGAGCGAGGTTCGGGCCAGAGAGACTGGAGCAAGGCAAAAACACCGCTCTGCTGAGCGGCGAGCCAGAGCGCTCCCGGCAGGCCCACATCGGCAGCCGTGGCTTCCAATGGCACCGGAGCGGTGCGATCCCTGACCAGCGCCGCGACTTTCTCGGCCGTGCCGAGATACGTCTGGTGGACGATGCGGGGCTTACCGTCCAGGCGCGCGCTCTCGACGACATAGTAGTAAAGTTTGTTGGCCTTCTTCTTGGCGATGAGGGACGCCATATAGGGTAATACCAGTCTACGGCGTCCAGCCTCCGCCGTCAATAGAGAAGGGCGCAATCGTCGATAGAAATTATTTATATGGGGTAATACACCAACGAATGGCGCGCGGCGCTCCAAGGCCCGCGTTCAGAATGACTTACGATTACAGGACTCGCCGCCGCTGCGGCTTACGAGTAAACTCCCGCTAGCCGCCTTGACTCTAACCTGCAACGATCCTCCCAGAATAGAGACCCGCTCACCTCAACTTCAACAATCAGCTTTCGTAGGGCCCGCCCTCGGACAGCGCTAGATCCACTTGGTCACGAACCGAAGCGCGCCAGAATCAGTCTCGCTCTTCTAACTGCTACTTGCTGGTGCCCAGGGGAGACACACACCGCAAAAGTCGCCGCTGCATACGGGACCATCAGGGCCAGCCCCGCCAGGATGAGTTCACGCCAGGAATTACCGGGCAGTACGGTTCGTTTCAAAAACAGAAGATAGGCGAAGCCGGCGGCTCCCAATAGACAAGGTCGAATGTAGATCCGGGCAACATAACGCCAGATGCTCACATCTAGTTCTCTGCACAAGAGGATACACGTGATGAGACCGCGATTCAGCGCCATGAGCAGATTGGTTAGCCACGCCGCGCCCAGTAGACCCAGTCGCGGCAACACAATAATCAGTCCAAAGAAACTTAAGATGGCTTCGGCGAACAGGAAGCGCGAGTAAGCCTGATGCCGCCCAATTCCAAATAGGATCGATACTGAGTTGAGCTGGGACGAAACGATCACGTGTCCGAAAAGAAATGCCGGAAGCAGGTAGGCACTCTTATTGGCGAAATCGGGTTTGATCCAAAGGCGATAAAATTCGGCCCCATAGACCAATAGCATCAAAACGACTGGGAGGAAAAACGCGAGAGAATACCGATTCGCATACACGCCCAGGTTCTCCAGGCGATTCTTCTTTCCGGTCGCCATGAGCTCCGTTGCGTTTGGCGTCGTCACATTTCCAACGCGCGCTACACCATCCATGGCGTAATCGAGAATCCGCAGTGGCATGACGTAGTATGTAACGGCTTCCACCGGGAGGAATCGGGCGATCAGAATAGGCGTTGTTTGCCTCAGCAATCGGTCGGAGATAAGTACTCGCAGCGTATGCACCCCGAAAACGGCCATCTCTTTGAACTTTGTCCAGGAAGCCAGCGACAAGTCGATCTTCGCGTCCGGAGCCAGACGGCGAAAGAAGACGAAGTTCAGAGCGTAAACAAGAAACTGGGTTCCCAACAGGACAAACCCCATCTGTACGACGCCGTACCCCATCGCCAGAACAATCACAACGATGATCGACCGCAAGGCCGTCGTCGAGATCCAAATCCGGCTGAAAATGTCGAAGCGTTGAAAGCCCTCAATGCAGGCGCCGAAGATGTTAAAGACCAAACCGACAGCCCAGCTGATTCCGACGATGCGGGCCAATTGAGGGAAGACGGGATCGGAAATGTTGACCAATCTGCCCAAGAAAGGCGCACCGAAGAGCGACACCAAAGCGACAAAAAGTCCTGCGACGAGCGAGTATGCGAGACCGGTGTTGACGAGCCGGTCCAACTCGGCTTTGTTGCCCAGGGCGCGGTACTCAGCGGAAAACTTCAGTGTGGCGGAGCGAAGGCCGATATCAATGAGCCAGTAGTATTCGACCAGCGAAAGCGTCACGCCCCAGACGCCAAAATGCGCGTACCCAATCTTTCTTATGGTGTACGGAGTGACGAGAAAAGAAACAATGATTCCCGTTGCCGTTCCACCCCATGTCCACAAGACATTCGAAACGTACCGTCGCCCGCCTTGGACTTCGGGAGCTATGTCAGTGTTCAAAGGCAACTGCCTCGGGTTTGTTGCCGCGCCCACTCGATCATCGTTTTGCGCGGCGCAAGCAGCAGACCGTCCAATGGCTTCCACTGACCGGACTCGTAGAGCGAAATCCGGCGTTTATCGCCAAGCAAGAAACCGCCGTCCTCGGGAGGAGCGCCGAGGGTCGTGAAAGCCGCGCCGAGCGCCATCAATTCACGGTTGATTTCCCTCATCCACTTGAGATGTGGGCTGGCATCGCCGAGATTGGGCGAGTGCAGCCATCCCTGGCCCATGAACCCGCGCACGTGGGGATTCAATTGCAGCATGGCCGCAATACGGACCATGGAGCGGCGTTGTTCCTTCTCCCGGAATAGCAGCGAGAACTTCTTGCGTTGGGAGTTATGCGAAAGATAGTACGGCCGGCGTCCGCCCGTTCGGACGAAGACGTGCCAAGCCACGGAGAGAATCTCCCAGCGCGGCACCCTGAGGAGATAGCTCCTCGGGAATCCGCCTTCTTCCACTTGGACTTGGCCGACGGGAAAGCGCTCCAGGCAGGCCTCGCGGCAGAGGCATACCAGCGCGTAGCTGCCGGTCTCAAAGCAGTCCAGCGAGTTCGACGATGGCTCGGCAATGAAGCAAAACTCGTCGTAAAGGTAATGCTGCACATCCGGCGGAACCGGCAACGCAGTGACACGATCCAGTGAAGCGGAGAGGATCTTCGTCAGTAACAGGTAACGTGCCACGTGCAAGGGTGCATCCGGGATTTGCTCTGTTTCCACCCGCTGCGTGATCGCCTGCCACGCTTGGGGCATCGGCCCGCTGTGCAGGACTTGCTCGACAATGCCCGTTACGTCACCCGCCGCACGAGCGACCGCGCGCAGCAGAGTGGAATCGACCGCGGCACTACACCGTGCCCGCGTCTCCTCGACGATGCGAGCAGTAGGCTGGGCTACGGCGAAGCCAAGTGCTGGACCCTGTCGATCTTCTCTGTCTGCTGATTCTGGCGGCATCCTAAGCTAACCCTTCGTAGCTAACCCTTCGTCTATGGAACTCCTTCAACTACTTCCGCAGTAGTATCCTGCCTTCCCGCGGGCCCACACTCGATTTTGACTAACGTCTGGTCACGAACAATGTCATTGACGGCGCCGCTTTCACGGATGAGGTAGTGCTTTCCTTTGTAAACCATCACCTCTCTCGGCCATCCGTGACTAATGAAGGTCAAAGGGCTCGCAGTGAGACCATAGGCGCCTGATTTCAGGATGCCGATCAGGTCGCCGGGAACGACGGCCGGAAGCATAACTCCGGACCCGCGAGCCAGCGTATCGGTCGGGGTGCACAGCGGGCCGCACACGAACGCAGCCTGGTCCTTTGGCGAACCCATCTTGTTCAGCACCTCGACGGGGAAGCTGTGCTTGACTAGAGCGCCCGCACCGCTGGCCGCCAGATGATGATTCATTCCGCCGCTGACGAGAACATACCTTTGTCCGCGTGACTGCTTTACATAGCGAACACGAGTAATATAGACTCCCGAATCGGCGGTGAGAAAGCGGCCAAGTTCGATCACGAAAGTGGTATTCGGCATTTCCGCACGATACTTCTGAAACACCTGGGAGGCTTCCGCCGCGTAAGCCTCCAAATCGAACTCGGTTTCGTTTGGATAGTAGGGGACTCCAAACCCGCCACCCACATCTACAAATTCGAACCCGAGGCGGGTGCTCTCCTGTAGCCGGCGAGCCATGGCGAGAATCTCGCGCGTGTTATAGACGGCGACCTGCCAGTCGAGGATGCGAGTTCCAACATAACAATGCAGGCCGACAATGGAAGTCCACTTGAGTGAGCGCGCCCGCTCGATGATCCCTTCGATCTCCTCTTCGTCGATACCGAACTGCCGGGGGGCGCCACCCATTTTCAGGCGCGAACCCGCGGTCTCAAATGCCGGGTTGATTCGAAGCGCCACGCGCACCGGGACTTGCTCGCTTCGTGCCACTGATTCGGCAAGCAGCAGTTCCCCTTCGGATTCGACGACCAGGCACCCGATACGGCCCCGGACCGCTTCGGACACTTCCTCTTGCGACTTGGACGGGCCAACGAAGTACATTGACTCCGGCTTGAATCCGGCCTGCGCCGCGATGTACATCTCACGCAGTGAGGACACATCAGCGCCATCGACCAGATTCCGCAGGAAGCCGACGATCGACAGGTTGGGATTCGCCTTCAGGGAGTAGAGGAGCCGGACGTGGTTCGGCAGCAGCGCGCGCAAACGCCGGCAACGGTCTTCCATAACTTCGGCATCGTATACATACAGGGGCTCCGAATAAGAATTGACCAGATCCGCGGCGGTCACTCCTCCGATCACCAGATCGTGACCCTCGGCATAGATCATTAGAATCTCCCCCTATTTGACATCGATGACGCCCGCGCACGACGACAATCGGGCGTGAACCTCGCCGTCCAGTTCCTTTATGGCATCTCGCCCGTGGGCCGTCAGGAAAACATACAGGCGACCTTTGGCGGACGAATTCGCACCCGGGGAGTTGCAGTTTACAGTCCCGAAGCACATGATTCCCACGCCTTCCGTTCGGCCGCCGAGACCAAAAAGTAAAGATTCCAGAACGGCGCGTAGTCGAGAGAACGGGACATGCCCGCCGATCGCCAACGGATAATGCTTAACGACGGTGGTCGATTGCGGCGGCACCATCTGATCGAGGGCCAGCTGATAGGTCGACATATTGAAGCGCGCGTTGATCTCCAAAGCTGGGTATACATCACCCTGTCGATCAATGATCGAGTCAATACCCGCAATCCCTACGAACCCGCTTTGGAACAAGCGCTTGCCCAGGGCGGCAGCGGCGGTCTCGTAGCTCTCGCGCTGACGCGGCGCCAGCAGTGGCGGAGAATAGTGCCCCATATGGACGCCATTGCGGGTTACCGCTTCCTTTATGCAAAGCAGGCGGACGCCACCGTCCGGTGTGACCAGAATTTGGTAATTGATATCCGTGAGCTTATCGATCCACTTCTCCAGCACAAAACGGCACGAGATCCCCGGTTTCGCCTTACGGCGAAGCATCGCGAGCGCCCTTTCCAGCCGCTCCCGGCTGTCAAGCACAACGAGGCCTTTGCCCGATACGCCCATCGCCTCCTTCAGGACGAGCCGGTTCGGGAAGTAACTGCACATCTCGACAGAGGCACGCTCCAAATCTTCGAAGGTTGCGCAGGAAACTCCGGGGATTGTGAGGAGCCCAAGCTCCGCACTGATTTGCCGGCTGTACAGTTTCGAGTTCACGGTTTCGAGAAGTCGGGCAGTGACGCCGGCAACCGGAATTCCGGTCTGCTCTCCAATTGACTCCTCCAGCCTCGTCTTCCCAAACGGCAACAGACACAAGTCCGGATGCCGTTGCGCCAGTTCCTGCAGGCGCGTCACGACGGAATTGGTTTCTAGAATCAGTTCCGACACCGGTAGGGTGCGATCCTCGGCATCAATGCTGACCACGGAAGGAAGAACGAACCCCAGTTCGGAAAGGTAGGCCATGAAGCCCGGATCGGGCTGCTCACGGAGGATCACGTGGTCTGGCTTTCCTGCGAGCAGGAGAACCATCTCCTCCATCCTGTTCACAATGGCTAAGTCAGCCGCCATCGAAACGCTAGGCAGATGGATCGCTTCCGGATCGTCCCAATGACGTTCCGCTTCAAAATTCCCGAGCCACAAAAAGGGGCCATCCCCGATCGAACCCGTAGCGCGAAACGCGGACTTAAGCAGGCGACGGACTTCACCGGTTGCCTCATATCCGGCCACGGTTGATCTCGTCGGCGTATTGGACGCGCGGCTCGTACCCTCTGCATTCATACTTCCCCATCCGACATCGCTAGAAGGCCGACCGTTCATAAGAATCAGATCTGGCCCTGTCCGGTGCCAAAGCCCGAGGCCTGGAATTCCTCACGGAGCATGTCGAAAAACAGCCGGTCCACCAATTGTCCCTTCATCCAGTGGCCGCGGCGCTGCCGGCCCGTGAATTGCCATCCAGCTTTTTCGAACATCCGCCGGCTGGGACCGTTGGGTTCGGCAACAAAAGCGTGTAAAACGTCGAGTTCCAGATCGACGAAAGCATGTTCCATCATGGCATTAAGAGCCCGTACGCCATAACCTTGGCTTCTATGCGTCTTGCTGCCGACGACAATCCAGAAGTCAGCTGTTTTGCGGATCCGGTTTACGTTGCTTAGGACCGCGAGTCCGATCGGAGCGCCCGAATCGTCCGCCGTAAACAGCCGGTAGACGTCACCGGCTTTGTCGGCCATGATTCGAAAGGTGATCAGTGGCAGCGTTTCACGACCCCACTCGAAAAAATGAGTAGTATCCGGGTCGGTCAGCCATTCATGTGCCAATCGCATTTCTTGGTCAGACCCGATCTGCCGGAACGTCATCTGATGAAGTCTCCTTCACGATTCAGCGGTGAGTTGCGAAGCATGCTGCGGGTGACCCTCAAACGGTGCCAGGCACATCCATACAGGAGCCGGCATATCGCAGAGTGCTGCGGAGAAGGAATCTCGGAGAAACTGAAGTCCATGGATGAACTTCGATCACGCCGTCAGATGCGTTCCTTGCAAGGCCCTACTCGCCACGGGCCCCCGCTCGCTTTGCGTCAACAAACTCCGCGAGCTTGCCGACATTCTGAAAGAGTTCCGCGTCGATCTCCTCTTCGGGGATCGTGATTCCGAAAGCATCCTCGACCGCAAAGACCATATCCACGACGCTCGCAGAATCCAGGCCGCAGTCATCGAAGAGATTTGCATTGTCCCGAATCTCAGAAGGCGCGATCTTCAGGTGCCCAACCTTAATGGCTAACTCTTTCAGAATTAGCAAAGTAGCGCGCCCTGTCGCTGCCGGTTCCGCCTTAGTCTGCATCTGGTCCTCCGTTTCTCCAAGGGTACCGCACACCCCTCGCATCTTCAACCGGAAGAATTATCCACCGGAACGGGCCACTCGATGCATTCCTGCCTTGCCAGCAGGCGGGCAGACCGCAGTGTTGCGCTTTTCGCGCCTGCTATAGTAACCCCTGCGCATGTCTCTTATGGATACTCAAGCGATCTGCAAGATCCTCGCTCACCGCTACCCCATGCTGTTGGTGGATCGCATCGAGGAGTTGGAGCCCGATCGCATTGTCGGCATTAAGAACGTCACCGTGAATGAGCCGTTCTTTCTGGGCCATTTCCCGCATTCCCCAATCATGCCCGGTGTCTTGATTCTCGAAGCGATGGGGCAAGTGGGTGGAGTGCTGGTCCTGACCTCTATTCCCGACCACCACAACAAGCTCGTCTTGCTCGCCTCCGTCGAGGGAGCCAAGTTCCGCAAGCCGGTCCGCCCCGGCGACCAGCTCCGCATCGAGATGAGGGTCTCTAAGCGCAAGGCCACCATCGCCAAGTTATACGGAACGGCCACGGTAGACGGAGAGGTGGTCGCCGACGCGTGCATACTCTGCAAGGTCGCCGACCCGAATTAGCGCAGCGGCCACTTCGTTGATCCTGACGGCGTTCGCCGCCGGCCCTTGGGCACCCATTATGACTCGATCAAAGCCGGTTACGTTTCCGTGGACAAAAGTTTCTTCGACTGGCCTCCACAGGGCAAATTCGCACATTACGACCGCCGGTATCAGGAACACCTACGCGCAAAAAGTGAAGCGAAAAGTTCCGTGACGTGATAGCATGCCTGATACCAAATATAGTCCGGTTTTAGGACGCCAATTCGCCCAAACTGCTTCGACAAGAATTGCTTTCGTCGCATAGCAGTTCGTGGGGATTTCGAGGGTGTCCCATCTGGCGAGACGTGTGATGACACGATTTGGCTTTTGCGTGCCATGGAAGAGATCCTGGGGGTTGGAACGCGGTTGCTGAAGGAAGAGGACAGCCGTGAAACCGTAGCGATGAACGCAGCTGGCCGACGTCCAGATCTTCTCGCTGATCGCGGAGCGAGTTCGGAATCGATCTTATCGAAGCTGAAATGGTGGGAGACTGATCCGGAAGCTGTAGAGCCGTGGTGCTTTCCGTGACCACGATGCTGAGGCAAGCCAAACTGGCCGTTTTGCGTTTGGCGGAAGGGACAGGCATATCGCACCTGCTGTCCGGCAGTGCCTGGCGGCGGCATCGCTTGCTGATCTTGTGCTACCACGGCGTCTCGATGCTCGATGAGCACGAGTGGGGGGGGCTGTACATACCACCCCGGACGCTTAGCCGACGCATGGAACTCCTGGCCCGGGCACGCTGCAATGTCCTCCCGTTGTCAGAGGCCGTCAGCCGGCTTCGGGACGGGACGCTGCCGGATCGCGCAGTGGTCATCACCTTCGATGATGGCCTCCATGATTTTTTTAGTGTCGCCTTCCCCATCATCGAATCATTCGGCTATCCCGTCACGTTGTACTTGACCACCTACTACGTGGAGTTCAATCGACCAGTGTTTGACGTTATGTGCTCCTATCTGCTTTGGAAGGGGCGAGATAAGCAGCAGTTGGATTGGCCGGAGGTCTTCCCGGGTTCCGTTGCGCTGGACGTTGTCGGTCGCCAGCGAGCAT
This sequence comes from uncultured Acidobacteriaceae bacterium, assembly GCA_963771305.1. Lineage (GTDB taxonomy): Bacteria > Acidobacteriota > Terriglobia > Bryobacterales > Bryobacteraceae > CAJCIT01. Next base: position 116,422 of record CAVYTS010000026.1, on the reverse strand, counting down.
GTGCATCGATTAGGCAGTTTGCACTCGCGCGTAAGCTCACCGGCCGGGAGAAAGACGATCTCTTAAGCCGACTCGCGGGGCGCCTAGACATTGATTACCAGGACCTGTGCCGCAAGCGTTTACTCCACCTGATCAGTGCGGATGAAGCGAAGGAACTGGCGGCGCGAGGGGTAGACTTGCAGTATCACACCCATCGTCATCGCGTTTACCGGAGTCGCGAACGCATGTTTACTGAACTTGAGGATAACCGCCGCCGGATTTCCGCTTACACGCCAAATGAGCCGCGCCACTTCTGCTACACGGGTGGTTTCTATTTGCCTGAGCACGTTGGGTACCTGAAGGATTACGGCATCGTGTCGGCCACCACCTGCGAAGCGGGTTTCTGCGTGGCCAAAACCAACCCCCTAATACTGCCTAGGCTCGTAGACACGCCGGGACTCTCGGATCTGGAGTTTCGGAGCTGGCTTATGGGTACCGCCGGCTTGCTTCCGAAGCGCCACTACGAAATGAGCGAAGGTCAACTGGTGGAAGAAGAGGACTAGTCGCGACTTGATCGACAAGTTTGTATACGGATATGGATCGGGTCTTGGAGCAGGCGCCTGCGGACGAGGAATGAGGCCGACTCGAGGGTTAACACCCAGCCCCGAGAGCCTGCAGCCTGCTTCCACTAATCCTCCGTCCACGGACTCGCGACGGGGAATATACTGCCATGCCAAGAACATTACTCTTGATGCTTTCGCTAACGGCATCTTCACTCGCCGCGCAGCAATTCACAGTCGATGCCAGCCAGACGACGGCGACGCAAGCTCTTCTGACGTATACGCCCCTGTCTAACTCAGCCTGTATGTTTCAGGTGAGCGAATCGCCGTCCTTGAGTCCGCTTGACCACGACGTCGATTCGAGCTTATTCCCGGGCGCGAATTTGGACAGCCGGGCTGGCACTGTAGTCAACGGCGCAGCTAGGACCTTTGTCGCCGGCACCCGGCGCAGCGACCTTGCGACCGACAACAAGCTGTACTCCCGAGCGCTGCAGGCAAATACCCAGCATTATTATCAAGTCACTTGCGGCTCCACTTCGGTTACTGGTCAGTTTATGACTGCTAATCCTCCATTAGGGAACAGTTATTCCGACAATCCGCCGTTCAACGCTGTCGGGTTTGGAAACTATGGTTGGCCTACCATCGACTGGATTGACCAGACCAAGGTGTACATTGACCCCTTGACTGGCATCGCGCTCAAGCGCTTTACGCAACCGGGAGCGTTCGGCTTCCAAGGTGGATCAGCGGGCTCGGCGGGCAGCGCTGCATTGCCGGTGTACTGGGACCTGCATGGAACATGGACGAATGCTGCGTACATCACGTCAGGCGCGTCGACGGCCCTGGCGACGTATTCCGGAGCATCAAGCGATCCGATTTTCGTCGCCTGGGATAACAATAATCTGAACCCAAGTGGCGCTCCATTGAGCGGTTATAGCCCGATCGGGTTCTCGCTGGACAGCCTACAACTGAATCTGTTCGGCAACGGAACCGATGCCACCGCCGCCAATAGGACGGTATCGGTTTGCCTGGCTTATTATGACTCGCAGACATGCGAGACGAGTTGGTATGACATCGTGTTGCCGCAGAGCCTGGGTTCAACGCCGGTGAACTATCCCGGCTCGACCACCTTCCCGAACGGTGGGTTCTGGGCAGGCTGGGGAACTGTTCCGCCGCGCTCGGCATTCGGTGTCTGGGCGGCCGCCGTGAGCGTAAATGGCAACACGGTTAGTAACGCTAGCGGTTCCTTCAACACAGCTTGGAAAGCGGGTGGCAAGTACTACTTAGCCGGGTCGTCGCCGGCTTGCACGAACAACCTTTGCACGATTGCGTCAATCACCAACAATCAGCTCATGACTATCGTTGAAACACCGGGCACTCTGACGAACGTGCAAGGCTACAGCGCGACTGCCGGGTTTTTGATCCGCAAGAAAACCGGTACCGGGTCCGTGTCGATCAGTGCGTCTTCCCAGTACGCCGCTTCCTATCAGAACTTGCTTCCTGGGACCGGCAGTTTCCAGTTATGTGAGCCTAACCCAGTTACTGTTTCGTATGATGCGGACGGAGTGACGCCGATTACTCCGGTTTCGGGCGAACTGTGCTTGATCAATAGTATGGGAACAGGAGCAAGCTCGGCCGCGGGCCTTTATCTGCTTATCCCATCGACCGGCAGCACCCGGTTTCTCAACCCGATGTTTATGGATGCGAAGCAGGGAGTTCCAAGCGACTACGCGCAAAGGGCGGGTATCGGTGGAATTTGGGGGGTAGTCGATCCTGTTAGCCCGACGACCTTTTACTTCTCCTACACCTATGGTCCCGGCGTTAACGCCGGAAAGACGGCACTCATCAAAGCCCAGTACCAAACAGGGCCGCAATGCGTTTTCCAAGCCTATCCGGCAGGAGCGAATCACCCAGCTTTGTACGCTTCCTCGGGTGCCCAACCGGGAATGCTGCCTCATTCTTATCCTGGCGTCCAAGCGCATGATTCGATGGACGGCCAATCGTCCTGTCTGGCTTACACCAATGTTACGCTCCCTTCGCAGGGCCGCGATATAGATTCGCAGATACAGACGCAATCGAATTATAAGCCGATCTTTGGCACGGCGGGGGGTATTAGTAATGTTCTTGGCGGCAAAGCTCTAGCTATTTTGACCCCGGGCGCCAGGGAGGAACCGGGCCTGCTTTATGTTTTCGATCTGGCGACGGGCAATCTGCAGTCAGCTTCCGACACGTTTTCCACCTATCCGTTGCGATGGGCCGCTATTCACTCGGCGTCGCAGCAGGGATCGGATCGGTTTATCGGGTTTGCGACGTCCAACGGTCTTGGCTATTATTCAAACTTTGTTCCCGATCCGGGTTATTTTCGAGGACCATATACCTTCGTTCCGACTGCGGTCTGGAAATTGGGGGCCTGGTCGTCGGATACGAGCTTGCCCGCGGACAGTTCCATTAATGTTGCTTGCCCGGCAGGCTTGTCTGCGGCACTGGTTGCCAATGGTGCGACGGGAACGAACTGCATTCAGTTCCAGAGCAAGATGGCCTGTAATACAAACCCATACAAACCCAGCAGCGGGCAGACGGAAGCACAGGCGTTCCCATGTCCCTATAACCCGGCCTACTCGATGTTGGCGCAGCTCGCGCCGGGCGACAATATTCGAAACGTGGCGGCGCTGCAAGCCGGAGGGACGGTTCCCTACGAGTTCCTGCAAATTGTTCAAGTGACCTCGCTCGGATCGAACCTTTGGCAGTTCACGGCATCTCGTGTCGCGAACAGCGGCAGAAGCTGTGATCCCAACTATCCCAATCTGGAGGCGTGGCCGAATCGTTGGGCTGGTATACCGGTCAGCCAATGCAATTCTGACTTTTTCACGGACACAACGAACTTGGCGGGCGGTTATTTCCCCGTACCCACCGGCAGTCACTACTCATCCGGGGTGGGATCGAGCGGCGAGAATCCAACCACGGTGACAGCGGCCGGGCAAGGAATCAGTCACTACATCTACTACCAGCAGCCATTCGCGGCCCCAACGTCGCCGCCGTCGCCCATCTCCTCGGATGTATTCTTTCACGGGATGGAAGCGCCGTCGCAGTTCCAATCCTATCCGTCGAATATGCAAATGTCGGTTACAGACCCGAATGACAAGAGTTGGTTTCTGGATTTTCATACGCTGAATCCATCGTATGGCGGCGGCTGGGAATTCCCGACCGGCAACACGACGGTCTTCCAGACGCCGGCCACATTGGTCCCAGGAACGAGCAATGTCTGGAAGTTCGGCGCACCAACAGGGAAGGTGAATTTCAAAACGCAGCCGGTGATCGCCTATGCGGGGGGCTACCTCCTGAAGGACGTGTCTTCGCCCGCGACCGGCAACGTCATCACAGACTCCACGACTTGGAAGTACTGCGTGGCCTATGCGGCGGGAGAATGCAGGTCCGGATCGAAAGTGGGCGAGGCTTATCTGTCGGTGCCACTAGTGGGCGGAGGCTACGCGGGTAACATCGGTTACTGCAATTCGAACACTGTGCAATGGGTGATGCCGTGCGCGACTACACTAGCGGCCAACGCGGCTCAGATCATCCAGTCCCGGGACGACGTCCCGGATCCACATGCGTTGAACTGGAGGCGGCTTGGTTTCGGCCTCATGGGACCGGGCCGGCAGTATGAGTTCTCGACGGCTGTCCCGGATCCCACCGGGAGTTGGGCGGTGTTTGCCTGTAACTGGTGCGATGGCGTCCGGAACGAACTGTTTATGGCGAAGCTACCCAAGTTGCCCGGCAGCACGAACCAGACCCAAATTGGAAATGACTTCCAGATCTTGACGGTCACCCTTGGGCCTAGTGTGGAACTGGACCAGGCGCGGGTGCGATTTGGATACGCCGAGAACGGCGATCCAGCCAGTCTTTTCTGCACAACGCGGCAGGAGAATTGTTCGACAACCACGAACTCGTCAATGTCATTCGCCTACGAAAGCGAGGGGCCGGTTTGGCAGAGTTGTTCGGCAGGCTGTACAATCCAAGTCCCTGCTCTTCCCGGCCGGGTCTTATATTACGCGGTCGACCGGAAGAGCAGTACGGACGGAAGAAACCAGTTAGGAAATCCGTTGGTCAAAGCGAACCCGTAAGCGCAACTCCAGGGAGGAGGAAGCCGTCGAGACCTGCTCCAGCCCATCAAGCCGGGCAGTGATTACCTCAGCGCCCCGGGCGGCGGCTGGTTTTGGTGCAGCTGGGATGGCAGTCGTTCCTGTAGGTGGGATGGTCGCACCGGTGGCCGGCCCACCTGCTGAAGAGGTCTTATCGTACAGCGAAATCACGTCCTGGGTTATGTCGATCGCGCTGCTCCCGTAGAGAACCGGCGTGTTGGGATTACTGACGTCGAGAACCATCGAGTAGCCGATGGGTGACGCTCCAAGTCATCACCCGACAGGGAGAGGATCTCTTTCCCTTCTTCCAAGCCCGAAATCCGTGGATCTCGGTGGGCTCCCAGCGAAACAAGGTGTTCGTCGACGGTGACCCCGAGCGCCAGAACCGCACGGACGAGGCCATCAGCCACTGAGGTATTCCGAAGCAGGCTGCAGAGCAGCTAGTCGCCGCTTCACCGCGCCTGCTACCGCTGCTTTGAGGCCTTTCCGGTGTACTAGCGACCTATCGGAACCCCTCGATGCGGTTAATAGCCCCATTGAACGCCTCCGTGCACGTGGCAAACGTGGCTCGAACACGAAGGGGGACTGCCGAAGTTGGTTCGCGCTCACCTCTCGCTTGGGTGCAAGAGATCCCGGGTTCAAATCCCGGCAGCCCGACCAAATTCCTCAAACACTTACAGTCAGAACATCCCAGTGATCCTGCCTTCTGGAGTCCATTTGGAGTCCAAAACGGACTCCAGCCGCGCTGCTTTGGCCGGTTTGATCATCATTATTAGGTCGGACTCCCGTCGCCGTTTGGACCCAAACCCAGGCGGCCGTTTCGCAAATACGCAAAACAGGTCCAAATCCTCCGGGGCTCTCTACTCCTATAAAAACCCGACATTTCCGACATTTGGCATCTAAGCTATTGATTATAAAAATTAATCGTATGTCGGGTAGGCTCAGAAACCCGACAAGCGACCCGACATCTTCCGGCTAGAAACCCGACATTTGGGGCGTTCTGGAGGGCCTGAAGGAATCGCAAGAGTAGTGGTCTTTCAGTATGGCTCCTTCGCCCTCCAGCGGAGTAGAGGCTACCCGATGGAAGTCTATGAGCACGAGACCGAACAGATCGTAAAGCGTTTCCTCGAACGCAGGATCACCTTTTCTGAGTGTAAGTCTCCTCTCAACGCCGCTTTCGCGGATGTATTCCCAATATTGAATGGCCAACAACTCGATTCGTTGCGCGGTCTACTGATGGCGAGGGAGGACCGTTTGACAAAGGAAGTGTCAGAGCGGGCGCGTGAACAGGATTCGGCGGAGGCGGGCCGGCGCCGATTACCTTGATCGTGCAATGGCAGGAGAATTCCGAGTCACGCGCGTTTCGGTGAGTCGGAGCGGTGGTCGGGCTATCCCTGGCTTCGACGCCAACGGAAGAATCGACGTCCGCAGAGTAGGCATCGATAGGGCTTGAGCGCAACGAGGCGAAAGATGACGTCTATCCAGCGAGGCCTGGACGGATGCACTTCCGGGGAACGGCAGTGCGGGCATTGCATGAAGAACTGATTTTAAACGAATTCAAATTCCCCTTCGGCCGGGCTTATCAAAATTCTCGCAATCCATAAAAAAAACCCTGAGTTGACGGCCATCGCTCCCTGGCTATCATAAAACCTTGCCCCACTGTTGACGACTGACTTCAGCGATTGCTATCGAGGGTATATGCCAAAGGCCGCTCGTGCCAGCCCTCCGATCGAAAGCGACATTCAGGTTGAGCGCTGGCCGATCGGGCGCCTGGTCCCACGCGCTCTAAACCCACGGACTCACAGCGATCAGTAGGTCGCGCAATTCGCTGCGTCGATCCGGGAGTTCGGCTAGACCAATCCCATTCTCGTTGGCGCTGATGACGACGTAATCGCCGGGCACGCTCGACCGATGGCGGCGCGCAAGCTCGGGATGGAAGAGGCGCCAGTTATCGTGCTGCGGCATCTATCTGAAGCGCAGCCTCGAGCCCTTGTCATTGCCGACAATCAACTCGCCCTGAATGCCGGCTAGGATGAAGAGACCTTGCGTTTGGAACTGACGCTTCTTCAGGATGCCGACTACGATCTGCGGTTGGTCGGCTTCGACGACCTGGAACTTGCGCGCTTACTCGAAAAGCAAGAGGCACAGGCCGGCCTCACCGATGAGGACGATGTCCCCGAGTTATCGAGATTCCCGTCTCGGCGCCCGGCGACTTGTGGATTTTGGGCGGCCACCTTGTTCTATGCGGCGACGCCACCAGCGCGGCTGATGCTAAGCGCCTCATGGACGGCGAGGCCGCTGACCTCGTTTTCACAGATCCTCCCTACAACGTGGACTACGAGGGCTACACCGAGGACAGGCTAACCATCCAGGGCGACCGGGTGAGGTTATCCGGGAGTGCCGGCGTCACCGTTTGGACGAAGCCAGGCTGCCGTACGAGGAGCCGCCATGGGAGTTCTTCGCACGGTCGCTCCCGAAGCGAGATCATGCGGCTGGTACGTCAGCGGGCGATAGAGCGAGAGGCTAGCGGCGCGGCGAGATGCGTAGGGGATCGTCTTCTCACAGCCCGGAACAGATTCCCGGAGCTTCGAGTTCGGTGGAAGGGTATGGAACATGGTGCAGCTCAATCCTCGTGTTTTACCTCATTGGACTGAGGCCGCACCGATGCCGAAGCTGCGGACACGAATTCCATCGTTGGCCTAGCCTGCCTAGCCAGCCTAGAATAGCTTCTGTGGAATCCAAGTTGTCCGCAAGAATTCAATCAAGCCACGAAATCAGTGTGATAGCTGTGAGACGATCTCGACGTGCAACGTCTGTTTCGGCAGTTCTCAAAGCTTGTCTGTGTGGTGAAGAGTCTTGGTTTTGACAGCGTCAACCCGTGTGCCGCTCTTTTTCGCAGTCGCGCCAGGTTGGCCGCCGAAAACCTGTTGCTGCGAAAACAGCTGGCCTTATTTCAAGAACGCGAGAAGAAGGCAACACCAACGACAGCTGCCGACCGTTTTGTACTTTGCCGGCTCGCTTGCTTCTTTGACTGGCGGGACGCTTTGGTGATCGTAAAACCTGGAACTCTGATTGGTTGGCATCGATCCGCCTTTCGCCACTTTTGGCGTTGGAAATCTAGACCCGTTGAAAGGCCACCGGTGGCCGTGAAGCTCTGGTGCCTGATTCGTCGAATGGCTGCAGAGAATCGGACCTGGGGTGAAGAGCGCATCGCAGACGAACTCCAATTGAAACTCGGGATTCGGGTCTCACCGCGAACAGTCAGCAAATATCTTAAACAATGGCCCATTGGCATGTGACTGGGTTTTCCGGGACGGTCAAAAGCAGACTAACGGCCAAGGTCACCAATTCGCCTTTAGCGCGGTTCGCAACTTTGGGCAGCTTGCATCGGCTTGCAAGCAGCTTGGTGATTTATCTGGCAATCAAGGCTGATCGCGCTTAAACTCTACTATGTATTTCGCCGTTTTGATTCGCCGTGCCGGCTGCCGTCTTGAAAACGCCCGATGAGCTTCAGTACAATTCCCGCGATTATTGCGATTCAGCTACATTCGTTCCAATGAGGTCGGGCACGCACTTGCGACCCGAGCGTCAACATCACTCCGAAATGAGAAGGCCGTGAAATGAATGCGGTAGGCACTTCTTCATCCAACACCAAGTCCCACACATTAAGACCACTAGTCTTCATTTTTGGTTCACTTGGCGCGCTATCCCTCAGCGCGCAGCCAGTGACCGTGTACGCAATTGTCGCCGCTAACGGCGGACACACGACCCCTACTCAGTCCATTCTTGCGTACACTGCGTCATCAGATTCGCCTTGTTCGATTCAAGTGAGCGAGTCGCCTACCCTGAGCCCACTCGTCCACGATGTCGATCCAAGCCTGTTCCCCGGCGCCAATTTAGACAGCCGGGCCGGCAATTTAACCAACGGTCTTGAGAGGACCTTTGTTGTCGGCGCCCGCCGCAGCGACGTTGCGACAGACAACAAGCTGTATTCCCGGGCGCTGCAGGCAAATACCCAGCATTATTATCAAATCAACTGTGACTCCGCCGCGGTTACCGGTCAGTTTATGACGGATAACCCTCCGTTCGGGAACAGTTATTCCGACAATCCACCGTTCAACGCTGCAGGGTTTGGAAACTACGGTTGGCCTACCATCGACTGGACCGACCAGAGCACGGTGTACATTGACCCCCTGACGGGCATCGCCATCAAGCGGTTCACGACCCCTGGAGCGTTCGGCTATCACGGGGGCTCCTCGGGTTCTCAGGGGGGTGGTGCGCTGAACGTGCAATACGATTCGAGCGCCACATGGACAAGCCCGGCCAACATCACGAGCGGGAATTCCTCAACACTGGCGACGAGCGCCACAACGAATCCGATCTTTGTTGCCTGGGATGGCAGTAACCTCAATCCGAATGGGTATCAAATCAACGGATACTATCCGTTCTCGTTCTCGATCGACAGTTTGCAACTGAACGTCTTCGGGAATGGCTCAGACGGGAGTTCCACCAACCGCACGGTCCAGGTCTGCTTGGTCTTCTATGATTCCACGACGTGCAATTCCGGCTGGCAGAATATAGTCGTACCACAGACTCTTGTTTCGACGGCGGTTTCCTATCCTGCTTCAACAGTCTTCCCCAACACTGGCGCATGGGCGGGATGGGGTGTGACTCCCCCGAGAAACGCCTTCGGGGTCTGGGTGGCTTCAGTGAGCGTAAGCGGCCACACTGTCACCAACAACGCAGGCTTGTTCAACACGGCATGGCAGTCTGGAGCCAAGTACTACATTGCTGGATCTTCCTGCACACACAACCTGTGTACGATCTCCAGTGTCGCTACCAACCAGTCCATGACCGTCGTTGAGTCTCCCGGGTCGCTAACCAACGTGACCGGCTACAGCGCAGCGGCCGGCTTCCTGGTTCGCAAATCCAACTCGACTGGAACTGTCTCGATCTCAGTGGCCTCGCAGTATGCCATTTCCTACCAGAACCTTCTGCCGGGTGCTGGTGGCTTGCCGGTGTGTGAACCGAATACCGTGACAGTCTCCTATGCGGCTGACGGGGTGACGCCGATCACCGCGGTTCCTGGTGAACTCTGTCTGGTCAACGCGGTCGGGCCTGGAGCTTCGGAAGTCTCAAACCTGTACCTACTCATCCCTTCCACGGGAGAGGTCCGGTTCATCAGCCCGCTGTTTGCGCAGCTAACAAACGGGACAGCAGACGACAACTTCCTGGATTCTGGGATCGGAGGGATTTGGGGTGTTGTTGATCCAGTGAGCCCGACCTCATTTTACTTCTCTCACCACTACGCAATCGGGCTATACGCTGGCGATACGATCATTTTCAAAGCACAGTATCAGCAGGGTCCAGAGTGTGTCTTTCAGTCCTATGGAGTTGGTGCGGCTCATCCACCGCTCTACGCTCCTGCCGGAGCCTATCCTGGCGGAACTGGATCTGGGCAATACAACGACTCGGTGGATGGACTGTCTGCGTGTATGGCGTGGACAAATGTTACGCTTGCGAGTGCCGGCCGCGATCTTCAATCTCAGATTGCAGCGCAGTCCAACTACAAGCCCATATTCGGTACGGCGAGTGGCCTCAGTAACGTCATTGGTGGCAAGGGCCTAGTCGCTCTAGGCGCATCGAGCGAAGGGCCGGCTCTACTCTATGTCTTCGACCTTTCCACCGGCAACCTTGTCTCGGCTTCGGACACATTCTCAATCTATCCGTTGCGTTGGACTGGAGTCCACGCAGCGGCGCAACAGGCATCGGACCGGTTCATGGGGATTGCTTCGTCGAACGGGCTTGGCTATTACTCGAACTATGTACCAGACCCAACTCACTTCCGCGGGCCATACACAACGACTCCGACGATGGTCTACAAGTCGGGAGTTTGGTCTCCGAACACTAGTATTCCGGCTGACACTTCGATTAATGTCGCCTGTCCTACTGGACTACCTGTAGCGCTGGTGGCACAGGGGGCAACCGGAAACAACTGCATCGAGTTTCAGGCTCAGATGGCCTGCAACACCAACCCTTATACCGAAGGAAGCAGCGGGCAGACAGAAGCGCTGGCCTTCCCGTGTCCGTACAACTCGTCCTATTCGATGCTGTCACCATTGGGACCGGGCGATTTCATCCGGAATCTAACGGCACTACAATCAGGCGGAACTGTGCCTTACGAATACCTTCAGATTGTCCAAGCCACATCGCTCGGTTCAAACAATTGGATGTTTGTGGCATCGAGAGTAACGACCAGCGGGCGACCGTGCGACCCAAATTACCCCAATCCCGAGGCGTGGCTGAACGGGTGGACGGCTGTGACCGTGAGCCAGTGTGACTCAGACTTCTTCACCGATACCACCAATCTGGCGGGCCGCTATAACCCGGTTGTGACCGGCAGCCATTACACTTCGGGAGTCGGGTCGAGCGGCGAAGATCCCACCACGGTCACCGCCGGGGGGCAGGGGAACCCACACTTCGTTGCATTCCAGCAGCCGTTCTTCGCGCAGACCAGCAGTTATCTGGTTTCGGCGGATGTGTTCTTCCACGGACTGGAGGCGCCCTCTCAATTTCAGTCCTATCCGTCCAACTATCAACTGTCTGTCACGAACTCCATCGACAAGGACTGGTTCTTAGACTTTCACCACCTAGATCCCTCGACAGGCGGAGGATGGGAATTCCCGGCCGGAAATACGACCGTCTTTCAGACGCCGGCCACCTTGGTCTCAGGAACTAGCAATGTCTGGAAGTTCGGCGCACCGACAGTTCCAGTGGACTTCAAAACGCAGCCTGTCGTCGGCTATGCAGGCGGCTATCTCCTCCAGGACGTTTCTTCGCCAACGACCGGCAACATTATCACGGATTCAACACCATGGCAGTATTGCGTGGTTTACTTCGCCGATGAATGTCACACGGGATCGGCTGTGGGCGAGGTTTATATGTCAGTTCCGCTAGTGGGCGGAGCCTACGCGGATAACATCGGTTATTGCAATTCGAACACCGTGCAATGGGTGATGCCGTGCGCCAATACGCTGGCGGCCAACGCGGCTCAGATCATCCAGTCCCGGGACGACATCCCCGATCCCCATGCGTTGAACTGGAGGCGGCTTGGCTTCGGCCTCATGGGACCGGGCAGGCAATATGAGTTCTCGACGGCCGTCCCGGATCCCTCCGGGAGTTGGGCGGTGTTTGCCTGCAACTGGTGCGATGGCGTGCGGAACGAACTGTTTATGGCGAAACTACCACCGCTGCCAAGTGATGCAAACGCAGCGCAACCCGGGAATGACTTCCAGCTTGTCACTGTAAATCTCGGGGCTGATCCCGAGCTGGACTCGGCGAGAGTCCGATTTGGGTATGCCGAAAATGGTCACCCCTCACTTTTTTACTGCACCACGCGGCAAGAGAGCTGTTCGACAACCGCGGATTCGTCGATGCCCTTCGCCTATGAGAGCGAAGGGCCTGTTTGGCACAGTTGTTCGGCTGGTTGCACGATCCAAGTTCCTGCTCTTCCCGGCCGGGTCTTGTATTACGCTATCGACCGGCAGCAGGGGCCGGCGTCTGGCTCCCGATTTCGCCGCCCGCCTATTCGAAGCGTATTCGGAATTCAGCACCACAACGGTAGTGCCAGGCAGCAGTAGCGCGGCGAGCCGGCCGAAAGCATACACGCAACCGATTGACCGTTTCGAGGCCGCTTGAATTCCGCCGCTTGAATTCCGGTTGAATTCCTATGTCGTTAGTATGTGATGTGTCCCGTACTATCCGGAAACTGACTGGGGCGGGAGTCTCACGGAATGCACGCCGACCTCGGCCAGCGCAGTCAGGAACTCCGAGGTGAGTAGCGGATCCCGGTCATGAATCAGATACGCTCGCCTTTGAGCAGCCCGTCTTCGGAGTCTGTCAGATTGCGAGCGATCTGATTCATCCACAGCCCATTTTCATTTGTAGAGATGCCGGCAAGTTGGACGCGGCGAGTGGATAGCTCCATAAAAAACAGCACGAAAAAGCTCCGGAGCCCTTGGCAGGTCCAAACCTCCACTGTAAAGAAGTCGGCTGCAACCAGAAGGTCCGAGCGTTGACTAAGGAACTCTTTCCAGATTGTTCTTCGAACTCGTTCCGGTGCCGGCTCAATGCCATTTCGTTTCAGAATGTCGGCAATCGTGGTGCGGCCGAGGTCATGTCCGAGATTCGACAAGGCACCGCTGATTCGGAGGTAACCCCAATCTCGGCTTTCCTTCGCCATACGGACGACTAAGGCTTCGATTTCCTTCTTTGTCGTCGGTCGACTGGGACGCCGACGGGCACTACCGTCGTATTTGCGAGCAATGAGCTTCCGATGCCACTTCAGCAAAGTCTCAGGTGTGACAGCCGTCGCCACTTCCGCCAACCGCTTTCGTCCGAGCAGGCTGGCCTTCGCCGCCAGGCTGCGATGCTGGTCGTCGGTGAAGCGAACTCGCCGGTTGCCGAGTTGAGAGCGAAGCACTCGGTTCTCCTCGCGCAAGTACTCGATTGCGTTTTCTTGCTGCTGATTCATCCATCCGGCGACAGCCATAAGAAGAATCGAAAAGGGTCTAACTGCCTCGGCATCGCTTGCAGACTAGCATTCTTGCGTTCGCCTAGGCCATTTTTTCACTGCTTTCACAACGGTCCAGTTTCCGGATATTACGGGATAAGCCATCACAAGGCGACCGGCCGCTTAGGCGAGCACGAAAGCCGCGAAGGCCGTCTGAACTGCAGTGTGCTATCGCCCGTTAGGATTGGGCGGAAAGATGGGGCCTGAATTGAATTATCACTGCAGTGTGAGTGAGCATTGGGATTCTCGTCTTCTGAGCCGTTTTATCGCCAACTCCCGGACACCAGAGCCGAATCGAAGATGCCCAGTTTCCAAACTCTAAAGGGCAAAGGCATCCAGGCGATAGTCGGTTATTTGCAGTCCCTGGCGGGTCACAAGAAACTGGCTGCGCCGCTTTGACACCACAGTGAGACTGCGTTCGTGCTGGCTAAAGCCAACCGTGCTGTTCGTGCTACGATCCCGCTGGAGAACTACTCATGGCGCTTCCTCATGTCGATTATCTGCAGATTGATTCCATGCTGACGGAATCTGAGTTGATGGTGCGCGCAACGGCGCGGCGCTTCACGGAAGAGCGGGTGAAACCGTTTATCCGCGACTGGTGGCGCGCAGGGCGTTTCCCCTCAGAGCTGATACCTGAATTTGCGGCGCTCGGATTTCTAGGCGCGCCATTCGAGGGCTACGGCTGCGCCGGTGTGAGTGCGGTGGAATACGGCCTGATCATGCAGGAGTTGGAGCGCGGGGATACGGGCGTGTGCGATTTCGCAGTGGCACAGAATGCGCTGGTCATGCATCCGATCATGCAGTATGGGTCGGAAGAGCAGAAGGCACGGTGGATACCGCGGCTGAGGGCGGGCGAGGCCGTCGGCTGCTTCGGTTTGACGGAGCCGGACTTTGGCTCGAACCCGTCGGCGATGAGAACGCGCGCGGACAAGACTTCGACCGGCTGGACGATTACGGGCGAGAAGACGTGGATTACGAACGGCACGCTGGCCGATGTCGCCATTGTCTGGGCGCGCACGGACGCGGGGATTATTCAGGGCTTTCTCGTCGAGCGCGGCACACCGGGCTTCACTTCAAACGATATCCACGGTAAGGCCTCAATGCGGGCGTCCGTGACGTCAAGCCTTGTGTTTCACAACTGCCATGTTCCGGCTGATGCGTTACTGCCAGCGGCGCGTGGGTTAAACCGGACATTGGCCTGCCTTTCCGAGGCCCGATTCGCAATCGGCTGGGGCGTGATCGGCGCGGCGCTGGATTGCTATGAGACGGCACGGGCCTACACGGTGGCGCGTAAGCAATTCGAAGGGCGGCCGATCGCGAGCCATCAGCTGGTGCAGGAGAAGGTGGCGTGGATGATCACCGAGATCACCAAGGCGCAACTGCTGGCGTTGCACTGCGCGAAGTTGAAAGATGCGGGCAAACTGGAGCTCGGGCATGTTTCGATGCTCAAACGCAACAATGCGGCGATGGCGCTGGAGTGCGCACGGATGGCGCGGGACCTGCTGGGAGCGAACGGGATTACGGACGATTACCCGGTGATGCGGCACTTATGCAATCTCGAGACGGTGAAGACATACGAGGGCACGGATCACATCCACGCGCTGATCATCGGCCATCGCGCAACGGGGATTACGGCGTACAAGTAACCGAGTGTCTGTCACAGGTCTCGCAGCGCCACCATTAGATCAAGAGGAGTCGCCCGTCGCGCCGGAATCCAGGCGGCCGTCTTAAAGGCCGGGGCGGGGCTATTGCCTGCCGGGGTCTATTTTCTTCCTGCTGCTCTTGAGTCGGAAGCTGTCCCCGTTCATTTCCAGGATATGAACGTGATGGGTGAGTCGATCCACAGCAGCCGGTCAGCCGTTCCGACCCCAGCACTTCGGTCCCCTCGGCAAAGGGCAGGTTGCTGGTTACCAACGTGGAAGTCCGTTCGTAACGTTGACTGAAGACTCAGAACAACATGTCGGCGCCAGTCTTGGACAGCGGCACGAACCCGAGTTCGTCGATAAATGTTCAGCTGCACATTTATCGACTAATGTGAAGTTGTCAAAAATGTGGAGTTGACGCGTGGCAACCGCGTCGAATCACGGGTTCCCCGGTTTCCAACTCCACATTTCATCGGGCTTACAGGGACTCCAGCCAGTCAAGGATCGTGCGGTCCTTGCCCCAGGGCGTGCGGGAGCGGCGTGGAACCGGCTTGACCTTGGCGATGGCCTGGCGCTTCATTTCGAGGTCGACTTTCGCATAGCGGTTCGTTGTGGTCGGACTGGCATGCCCCAGGAGATGGCTGATGGTCGATAGGTCGACGCCCGATTTCAGGAGGGCGACGGCCGTACTGTGACGAACGCTATGGGGGTGTAGTCGTTTCTTGCGGAGATTCGGAGCATTCGCGCAAGCCAATCCGAGACACCTGGAGAGGATGTGGCGGATTCCGAAACGGGTGAGCGGTCGGCCGCAGTGGTTCAGAAACACCCGAGATTCAGACCGCAGGTCCAGGGTGTGTTGATCGCTGAACGCTCTCAACACCGCGGCTGTCTGCGGCCACAGCGGACAGAAGCGCTCTTTTCTCCCTTTGCCAAATAGTCTCACTTGAAAGGGCTTGGTCAGCTGGAGATCACAGGCGCGCAGGTCGGCGATCTCCTGGACGCGGCCGCCGGTGTTGAACATGGTCGCCAGCAGAGCATAGTCACGGCTGCCTTGCAGGGTGGTCCGGTTGATCGTTTTGAGAATCGCGTCAATCTCTTCGTATTCCAGGTAATCGATGGCCCGTTGTCGCGCGCGCTTAAAGGGAATGCCTAGGACACGTTGGGCCAACTCCAGATGCTCCGGATTACGCGACGCCACAAAATGAAAAAACGCGTGGATCGCGGAGAGGCGGACATTTCGCGTGGAGACGGCATTCTTACGCTCCTGTTCAAGATGGGACAGGAACGCGAGGATTCCGGGAGGATCGAGATCTGTCAGGTCGAGCCCCGTAATCGGCTTGTTCCGTTGTCGGGAAAGAAACCGCAGCAGCAGAACCATGCTGTCGCGGTAACTGTGGATGGTGTGCGGACTGGTCCCCCGAAGGCGCGGAAGGTGGTCGGTGAAGTAGTCGCGGATTACGGCGCCGAGTAGATTTGGAAGCCCGGTGTTCATCCGCGCCTCCTTGCCGGGCGTGGCAGTGGAGCGACCAGTTCGCCGTAATGCTTCGCGAACCGCTCGCTGGCCGCAGTCCGGAGTGGTTCGATGAAGTGCAGGTAATGATGTGTCGACACGACAGAACCGTGACCCAAGTAGGTCGCCAGCAAGGGCAGCTTAGCCTCAACATCGGCGCCGGCTCGGTACCAGCGCAGCAGGGCATTGACAGCGAAGCTGTGCCGTAGGTCCTGGATTCTCGGCAACGCCCCTGTGGTTGTGGTGATGCCGCAATGCTCGAGGAGGGGCTGCACGCAGTATCGCAGTCCAGTACCGGTGTAGGCCCGGCCTCCCCTGGTCGCATTCCACATGAGTGGAGTGTCCGCGGACACTGGGAGCCGCCGCCGGGCTCGGACCCGCAGATAACGCTCGATCTCATCCGCGATATCGCCGTTGATCGGAAGCAAGCGGGACTTATAAAACTTCGTCTCTCGAATGTGCAGAGTCGCATCCTGGCGGTCGTAGTCACCGAGCGTCAGTTTCAGCAGTTCCCCACGCCGCATTCCCGTGGTGAACAGGAGGACTATCGCAAGCCGAGTCAGTTCCGGGCGAAGCGGCGATGCCGGATTCCGTTTCAAGTGCGCAGCCGCACTCAGCAGTTTCCCGACTTCGGTTGCGGAGAAGATGTACGGCTTTAGCCGTTGATGATATGGCGGAAAGAAACTGGGGTCCGGAACGAAGCACTGCGGTTCGGTCCGGAGGCGATACATGCAGAAGCTCCGAACCTCCAGCATGCGAACCCGCCGAACCCCAGAAGTCACGTGTTCGTGGGTGTGACACCACGCCTGAAACGACGCAGCATTCAGGTCCGAGTACTTTGCGCTTTGGTCGCAGAGGAACCGATCCAGGGATTGCAGCGTGCGGGCTGGAAGATCAAAACGCCGCCCCAAAGCGCGCTTCAGACCCACATACCGAGCGAAGGTGGGCGCCAAGCGAGACGAAAACACCGGGGTAAATGCCGAGGTTCCTTTCATCAATGCCCCTCCTTTCCGGTGCGCCCGCCCGGAACTGCGAGTGCCACCTCACGCAGATCCCCAGTGGCCAATCGCAGGTACATGGACGTGGCCTCTGCGGTACGATGCCCGAGGATGTCACCGATGGTCTTAAGAGGAGTTCCATTTTTGAGGAGACGCAGGGCGTACGCGTGGCGCATGCAATGTGGGCCTTGGTAGGAAATGCTGAGCCCGCTTTTGCGAACCAGCGCCTGAAAGGCCTCCGTGACAGCAGTCGGTTTCAGTACGCCCATGGGAGCGCGCATTCGCAGGAAGACTCTCCGATATGGTGCCGGTGGCGGCGTTCGTTTCAGATGCTTCACCAGCGCGGACAGGACCTCATTGGTGAGCGGCAGATCCAAAGGCGAGGAGGTCTTGCGCTGGTGGATTCGCAGGATGCCTTGTCTCCAATGGATGTCGTCGAGGCCGATCGCAACCACCTCGCTGGCGCGCAATCCATAGGTAGCAATCAACAGAAACATCGCGTAGTCGCGCAGGCCCATGGGCGATGCCTTGTCCACGGATTGCAGGAGTGTGCGAACTGTTTCCCACGGTAGGGCGCAAGGGAGTGGAGTTGCTCCAGGCGGTAGAGTCGCGGCGTGTCGATCTGCCGATCCAGCCCGGTGGGAGCCCTACCATCTGTCGCGAGAAAGCGCAGAAAGCCACGCAGGGCGGCGATGTCGTGTTGTAGACTGGCCCGGCTCAGCCGCTTGCCGGCCTGGGCGACGTACGATTCGACATGGCAGGGCCGGATGCGCCTTAACGCAGCGCCCGTTGCTGCCAGGTGCTGTAGGAAACACTGCGCGGTGCGCCGGTGGCTGGAAACGGTGGAGGTCGCGAATCCGCGAACTTCGCGGAGGTGACCCGCATACTCGCCGCTCAAACTCGGCGGCTGAGTTGCTGCTGCTTGGCGGCCATCCAAGATCAGGCCATTGGCGACCAGATATCGCTCCAGCGTGTGAATGGTTCCTGCACGGAAGGGATACCTTTTCTTCAGGGCCTTACAGCAGTGGTCGAGAACCGCGTGGTTGAGCTTCGCGACCTCGTCTACGCCGCGGCGGCGTAGCTGCTTATCCGCGATCGGCATTAGATGGATCGCCAGCGTGCGTGAGCCCTGGGTGAAGCCACTGGCGATGAGCCAGTCGTCAAAACCATCGGTGATCGGCCCCAATAGCGGCAGTGAGAAATACTTCTGATGAGCTCTCGGAAAAAGGGAACGTAGCATCGGTACCTCAATAAAAACGGGATTAGCCGCCGGGCGACGGCCGTTCCGATGCTACCGCTTAAATGTTGAGTTGGAAAATCACCGAGCCCAGTTTTCCGGGCCCTTCACGCGTCAACTCCACATTACTGACAACTTCACATTAGTCCACGATCAGTAATTCCTGACGTGCCAGGTTTTTTTATAACGCAGTAGACGCTTCTCCTCCCGCGCTTCGATCAGTTCGTGCACCAACGCCGCCGCGGTGGTGAAGCGTACACGAATTCCTTGCTGACAAGCCGCCAGTCGCAACGCCAGGCCGATATGGGTCTTGCCTGTTCCGCTGTTGCCCAGAGCCAGCAGGCTCTCCCGCCGACCGATCCACTCACACCGTGCCAACTCCACCACCAGCTTCTTGTTCCGGGCGGGAATCGCCAGAAAATCATATGCCTCCAGGCTCTTGCTCCCCGGAAACTTCGCCGCTTTGATCCGTCGCTCGGTGGCGAGCCGTTCTCGGTCCAGCATCTCCTGCTCGACTAAGCGCAATAGAAACTGTTCGAAGGTGGCGCTTTCTTTGGCGCACTGATCGGCCAGCTTCGGAAACTCACGCAAGCACAGTGGGCAACCGGAGCCGCTTCAGATAGTGCTCCAACAGAACTCGAGGCGTGTCCATTACCGAGCCTCCAGCAATACCTGGTAATCCGCGGCCCGCGTCAGCGCCACTTCCGCCATCGGCAGGTGCGGATAGTTTTCCAGATCCAGCTTCGGGGGCCGCCGCTCGATCGCGCATAGCAAAAGATGCTTCACCCTGTCGAAGGCGCACGACAGCGTCGTGAAGCGGGTGCGAACTTTCCGTTTGGCGCCCTCTGTTACACTAGCCTCACGTTGCTAGATGCGCCTGAAGGCTTGGGCATGCTAGGCGACGATGTCGGGCAATTTGCGGCGCGGTTATGGGCGTCCTCTGCTCGTTCTCAGGTCCGTTTTGGACCGGGCCCCTAATCTCTGCAAAATGCGACGACATCTCAAAACGTTGTGTTTATGGCTCCTTCTTTTGTGTTTAAGCATTACTTTGTTCAACAACGCGGCCCGGAAGCCTTTCTGGTTCGATGAGATCGTAACCCTGAGAATCGCTCAGTGCCACTTGGGGCCGGAGATGTGGCACGCAAACACCGTCGGTTTCGACCTGACACCTCCTGCGATCTTCGTTGCCACCAGACTGAGTGAAATGGCGTTCGGCCGGGGACCGATTCCGTCCCGCCTCCCATCGATCCTCAGCGGCCTTGTAGTACTTTTTTGCGTCTTTCACGTTTCTTCCCGCATGGGAGGTGCCGCCGCCGGGTTTGCGGCCTTGTTTCTCCTATCGGCGAGCGAAGAGTTCTGGTATTTCACCGAGGCTCGAGCTTACGCGCTAATGATGGCGGGGGTGATGGTTGCCTGGGTATCCTGGCAGCGTCGAGTCGCTAATGCGAGCCCTCGGTCACTTCAACTTCTCGGCATTTTCCTGGGTCTTGCAATCGCCTTAGCCTCGCATATGTGGGCGGTCGTCGTCCCCGCTTGCTTCGTGGCTTCGGCCATTGCTCGCCGGTTGAGCATTAAGGTTCTCGACGTTGCCGCACTGGCGGCGATGATTGCGCCAAGCCTAGTGGCCCTTTCTTACCTGCCGCTCGTGGCGGTCGCTCGCCGGATCCAATTCGGCGGACTTCTCTACACCGCGTACTTGGGCGTCGCCTACAAAACGACTATGAATAATATGCCCTATATCCTACTAGCGTGTGCGGTGGTTTTCGTTGTCAGGATGTCGTTCTTTCCAACAACCCCAGTCAGCGGGAGTTCAACCCAAAATGGGCTCTCTGTCGAAGATATCGTCTTGGCGCTCAGTCTGGTCCTCTCACCTGTGCTTATTTGCGCAATCACAAGGCTCATGCATAGTGCGTTCATGGAAAGGTATGTGCTAGTGGCGGTTCTCGGATTGACTGTGCTGGTGGCGCAGACGTTCTCGTTCTTCGCCCGAAAGGCCCGAAATACCTGTTATGCGTTGCTCTTCGTTATAGGTCTCGGGGTGTCGGCCTACAGTATTGGATCGATCACCAGAGACTGGCATGTTCAGCACCCTCTCGGGCCGGAACTTTCATTGATCTCACAAGTTGCAGGCAGCAATGAACCAGTAGTTTATGGCTCCGGAGTTAGCTTCCTCCAGGAGGACTACTATGCAACGCCCGAAATGGCGACCCGATTGGTGTTCGTGGCCGACAGGGAATTGGCCAAGCGGATAATCGGAACGGATGGCCTGGACTCGACCTTTACGCTGGGGCGTGAGTACCTGAGCCTTCGTGGACGGATCGTTTCTTATAAAGAACTACAATCTACTTATCGAAGCTTCTGGCTTATTGATTCCACGAATCCGCTCAACTGGATCAGCGAGAAACTTCGAGCGGATGGAGCTGACATACGTGCGTTGAACATCCCGGACACACGGATATCCCATGTCACGCTTCGCTAGCGCGGGCTAGTAAGTTCAGGGCAGTGTGCAAAGCCTCCCGCGCACTGAGCTGAAAGCGCAGTGAGATCTAGCGTGACGCCTTCGGCGCAGGCATGGCCGCGGCGGTCGCCGGCTCGTTCTTCTTCTCCACGAATAGCTTGCTGACATCCATGTCCTTCGGAAATGCCACGTCAAAGAAGCCAATCATCATCTCGTCCCAGCTCTGGTCGCCCCATTCCACTTCTTTTGAGGGGGTACCCGATCACCGCCACCTCCCGTGAATGATTAATCCATTTCCCAGAGCCGTGGAGGAGGCCGGCTCCTCCCCCGGGTTGGCATACCATTCCACAAGAGTAGGTAAACTTACTGGTAGATTGGCGAGGTGTGGCCCTGTAGTTCGTCGGCATAGGGGCGCAGTTTGGCTTTGAAGGTGACCGAACAAGAGGGCCACAGCTTCTGGCAGGCCAGTGCCGTCGCCTATCAACCCGCTACGATTTTTATCGAACGGGTGGTTGAGATACCAGCCGTCGGTTAACCTCATAGTGTTGCCACAGGGCGATACTCAAATGGATATTCAGCAGCGACTGACCAGCGTTTTCCGAGACGTGTTTAACGATGACACGCTGATCCTCCGTCCTGATCTGACCGCTAGCGAGGTGGAGAATTGGGACTCACTAGCTCACATCGATATGATCACTGCGGTCGAGCACGAATTCAAGATCAGATTCACTACTGGAGACGTCTCCTCAATGAAGAACGTCGGTGATCTGATGGCGCTCATCGAAAAGAAAACATCTTCACGCCCTTGAGCTTCACGTCGGTCGAGTTCCTCATCTTCCTTTTTCTCTTCGCGCTCGTGTATAGGGCGTGTCCTCGGCGCTTTCAGCCTTCGTGTCTGCTGGTTGCCTCATATCTTTTCTATGGCACGACCAGTTGGCTGGCCGCTGTGGCCTTGGCAGGATCCACACTTGTTGCGTACGGAGCCGCCCTTCTCATCGAGCGATTTAGCGAGAGGCTGGTGGCACGCGGGATCGCCTTGGGCTCCACGTTCCTGCTGACTGGGTATCTGATTTTCTTCAAGGCGCTTCCGCTTCTTCCGCAAAAGAGTCTAGCGGGCATTATCATGCCGCTGGGTCTGTCCTATTACAGCTTTAAATTGATTAGCTACGTATTGGATGTGTATTGGGGCAAACTCCGGCCCACACGAGACCTTGTCACGTTCGCCGCTTTTGTTGCTTTCTTCCCGCAGATTGTAGCCGGCCCTATCGAACGAGCCGACAAATTTCTCTCGCAGGTTGGATCGCATCCAGCGGCGCTCTCCGAGGCCTTGCCGCGTCTAGCCTGGGGCTTGGTCAAGAAGCTGGTTATAGCCGATCATCTGGCTCCCGCGATCAACGCCGTTTTTGGAGACGTTGCAGGCTTTCACGGCGCACCGGTATGGCTGGCGTTTTACCTATGGCCTCTACAGCTCTATGCCGATTTCTCGGGCCTGACGGACATTGCGATTGGGGCCGGAAAACTGTTTGGCATAGTCGGGCCTGAAAACTTCAATCGGCCGTTTACTGCGTCGAGCATCAGCGACTATTGGCGTCGCTGGCATATGTCACTGACCACCTGGCTTGGAGACTACCTCTTCACTCCGTTGCGAATGGCGACGCGGAACGCCGGCAAGTGGGGTCTTTCATTCAGCATCGCCATCAACATGATTGCCATCGGCCTGTGGCACGGCCTTACATGGGGCTACTTTGTTTTTGGATTGCTCCACTCCGTTTTTCTGATTGTCGATACGCTCTCAATGCGCGCCCGCAAGTCCTGGTTCAAACGTCACGCGGACTTCGATAAGGCAGGAGATTGGTTCGGCTGGTTTTTGACCTTCAATCAGGTTGCAATCGCCCTGGTCTTCTTTCGTGCGCGTTCCGCTTCGGATGCGGTCCTGCTGCTTCTGCGACTCTGGACCCATCCGGCCGTTTTCACATCCGATTGGAATAAGCTTGCGCCGACCCTCCAAGCTCTTGCGATTGGAGTGGCAGGTTATCTGGTACTGGAGTTGGGCGAGCGTTTCCGGCCCGACCAGAAATGGCGCGCACTGATCCCGGCCGCGCCCCGCGCAATTCGCTGGTCATTTTATGCGACCGCCGTGGTGGTCCTCAGCTTTGGGCTGCTGCTTTTGGTAGCAAGCGGCGGTGGCGCCAAGAGCCCTTTTCTCTATGCGATTTTTTAGAGACGCTGCGATTACGCTGGTGTGTCTTGCCGCCGCGGTCCTGCTCCTTGAGTCCGGACTGCGCATCGCTGGCCTGAAATATACAGCGTCCTTCTTCACTGCGGAATGGGAGCGGGGATATGCGATGCGGCCCAACGCGGAGGGCTGGGAAGCCCGCGAAAACGAGAACTACGTTCGCCTAAACAGCGACGGAAACTACGATCGCGAGCGCGCTCTCGAGATCCCTCCCGGAACGCTCCGGATCGCAATCGTTGGTTCTTCCGAAGCCGAAGCGCAACAGGTCCCCCTCGAAAAGACGTTCGAGGAGGTGATAGAACGCGAACTCCAGAAGGCCGCTCCCGGACGGTGGCGGAACGTCGAAGTCATGAATTTCGGCGTGCCCGGTTATGGCATGGCACAGGAGTATCTGACCCTCCACAATCACGTGTGGAAGTATCATCCCCAGATTGTCGTGTTGGCGACGACAGCCTTTGTAGTCTTAACGAATGCGCGAGAGTTGTATCCCTTTCCAGGGCAGAGCGCTCCCTTCTTTGATCTTGAGGACGGTGCCCTGGTGCCCGACGCCCAAACTCGCTCTGCCCCGCCCTTGAATCAAGAGCGACTCCGCCGAAAGAACCGGCTCTCTGACTTGATGAACCGGAGTTATCTTCTTTTGATGCTCAATGAGGCGCGGGCCAATACTCCCGATGTACTCCGCCAAATCAGGGAACGCTGGAGCCTTCGCCCGAAGCGATCAGCCGAAGCCGGATCTCCCCCGCCTGGTTACCAAAGCACTTGGCCGTATCTCCCGAACCTCCCCGCCATGCAGGAGTCCTGGCAGATTGCCGATGGTTTTCTAAGTCTCATGAAGCAGGATTGCGATGAGCACAGCGCGGAGTTTTGGCTCATCACGCTAGACATGTTGATGCAAGTGCATCCCGATTTGGCCATAAGGGAGACATTTAGGAAGAGTCTCGGTGTCGCAAGCCTTTATGAATCGGATGAGCGTTTGGCGGCAATGGCTACCGCCAAGTCCATTCGCTCGCTAATGCTTGCTCCGATACTCGCTGACTACGCCTCCACCCACCGCGTTGCACTGCACGGCTTTTACAACACGAAGTTCAACGACGGTCATTGGAACGAGCTCGGCCACGAAGTCGCGGGCGAAGCAATGGCGCGCGAGCTATTGAAGTCGAGCGCCGTGATTCGCGGTCCCAATGACCACTCAACCAGTGTGAAAGATTCGAACTGACTCACCGACCACAGCTACGTCTGCCTTGCCAACAAAGCGCCCCAATGGAATCCGGCGCCGAACGCCGCGAAGCAGACCGGCATCTCTTGCTGGGCCGCCCGATCAGTCTGTCTCCGCGAACGTCCAGCGTCTGGCTTCGCAGCGTGGTCCTGGATCCCCTTGCCCATCGACCGAGGTCCCTTTACCAGCTCGTCGAACGCGACACCGACGACCACGATCATTCAGTAGAGTTCTGTATCCGGGCTCGGATCAAGATCCCCCGATAGGGCGAAAGCTGGGACCTCATTCAACGCCTGGTTGCGGAGGTTGCCCCAAGATATACCCATGCTTGGGCTTCTAGCGGCGAAAGAGTGGCGCGATTGCGAGGAAGCGGTATCGAGAGACTGAAGAAGGCGAATCAATGCGGGCGTAACCGTCTCGAGGATGAACGCAACCGGTCGACTCGCGATTGGGACGTGGTCGCAGTTCGGAATGTCAAGGGAGACACCTATCGCGGATTCCGGAAGCAGGCGGAGGTCCCGTCATCGAAAGTTAAAGAGGTGGGCCACTGAGCATTTCCACAAGGATCGGTCCTTAACACCAATCAGTCAACCAGACGAGTTAGCTTTTGGCCGCTGCGACTACCGGCTACTAGGCAACGATTCGCGGAGTAGAGCCGACGGTGAAACTTGCCGGTTCGCTGGCGATATGCTGGGGGTAGTGAACGACGCTTCGAGAAGTGTGTTGTACCAAATCGCTACAGACCACACCGCGTTGCGAAAGAGCGCAAGCCTGACCGGAGTCGAACCTATTCAATGTGTGTTGGTCGGAATTCCGTTTCAAATAGCGAAATGAAATGTCGGTTCTCCGGCTAGGGAGGCATCCTCGAAACTGCTCTCGTTTTCTCGAGCCGCGGTAAATGTCAGGAAAGATCGGGAAATCTGGCCGATTTCTCCGTTAACATCCTCTGATCGTGATCGGCTTCGCCGGGATATGCGAAGGGGCTTTTGCTGAACGCTTATTCGCCACTTGTTTCCCGCCGCCTCCAACGCGCATTCGCACTTTTCTGTGCCCGAGCGCGTTTTTCCTCGGGCGTGAGGGTTGCCCAGTATTTGCGCGACACTTGGCCCATGGTCTTGCGAAACGAGTCTCTTTGGCTTTCGCTCTTGATTTTCTTGTTGAGGGGCGACCGTTGTTTACTCGTCTCGCGCAAGAGAGCATCCAGACCTCGCGTGAGCGTGTCGTAACGCGAAAGGCCACATTCCGCAGCCACTCGATTCAGCTTCAAGTAGAAGGATCTAGTCGCCTGTAGCCAGACCGGCATCGACAGGTCGTCTTTCACGGTCGCGGGCGCTTTCCTCTTTGTTGGCTTCTTCACAGAACTTGGCCCCTTTTTGATGATCCGCCAGCCAAGGAGGCATTTTTTGAAAAATTTCTTGGCAGGCCGCATTGCTTTCTTCCCAAACAGTTATGGGCGAAAATGTTGCAAAACATGCATAGCTGCTGCATCGAACTATTGTAATGCCCAAGTAGATTGGTCTACATTCAGATTGTTCAGTTTCGTAAGGGGGAACTGACTCTAGAGATGAATCACAACGCAAACGTCACGTCAAAGACCCTCAGTGCCAGACCCGCCGATCCCAAAAAAGGTTTTCAGTTCAGGGGCTCAACATGCCTTGGCTAGTCCTCGGCTTCAGGCCGGGTTTCTTCAGAAGTACGAGGTGCTTCGCACAACAGTTTGCTCCCGCATCTCCGACTGCTGCTCCTTCTTTTGTCGATGGCTCCTCCATTGATCACGATGTTGCTTTCCCTAGGCTAGCCGAAGGCTAGCCGGGGTCGTGAGTGGCGTTGCGGGGCGGGTGGGCCGTGCCGATCTTAGACCTGAGATGGATGAGCCGCCTGGTTTTGAAGACTACGATGAGCGAGAAGTTCATCGCGGCAGCGTCAGGAGCATTCATGCTTGAAACCACCCACCTCATCGACATCAACGAGCTTTCCCGGCTCCCGAGCGTACCCAAGGGAGCGCTGTACCAGTGGGTCTATCTCCGCCGCATCCCTTCATAAAAGCGGGGCGCTCCCTGCGCTTCGACCCACAGGAGGTTCTCCAGTCGCTACGGCATTCGCCTACAATGGATCAGGCTGGCCAGAGGTGGAAAGGGCATTAACGTGTCAATCTACCGAAGAGGCCGAATTTGGTATGCGGATTTTTGCAACGGCAAGTCGAGAGTGCAGGTAAGCACTGGCACTGCCAAACCGACGCGAGGCTGAGAAATTCCTGGCCTTGCGAGTATCCGAAGTCGAGCGCGGGGAATTCGTCAGGCCCGCCCGGATCACGCGTGCCGAACTGGGGGCTCACTACATGGATTGCGCCAAGGCCAACAAGCGATCGTAGTTGCGGGATCAGCAGATCCTGACGCACCTCAACCGTACGTTCGGAGCGATGCTGCTTCCTGACATTACGGCGCTCCCGATCGAGCGCTTCAAGCTCGTGCGGCTGTTGTCCGGCCACGGTCAACCGCGAGCTGGCGGGCCTGAAGCGTCTATTCAATGTGGCGGAACAATGGGGACTATTCAGGGGCAGAAATCCCGTCAAGGGCATTCGGTTCCCGGATGAGAACAACCTGAAACTCCGAACGCTGACGGAGCGCTTCTGTCTCGCTGCTCGCCTTACCTTCAGGACCTGGTGGTGTTCGCGATCAACACTGGGCTTCGGCTCGGCGAGATTCTCAATCTGACTTGGAAGGAGTTGGACCTCGAGAATGGCGTCCTCAAGCTGCTGGTTCGCAAGAACCGGCGCATGCTGGAGGTGCCGCTCAACGATACAGCGCTGTCCGTCGTCAACGGCTGGCACGGGATCAGGAAATCCGACGTTGTTTTTTACAATCCCGAAACCGGCGGCCCGTGGAAGGACCTGTGGCTTGGCTTGAAAAAGGCCTGCCGCCAGGCCGACCTGAACGACGTGACATGGCACACCTTCCGTCACACCTTCGCGTCGAGGCTCAACGGCAACGGCACGGATCTAGTAACGGTGAAAGAGCTGCTTGGGCATGCCGACATCAAAACCACGATGCGTTATGCACACACGAACGGCGAGGCGAAGCGGAGCGCGGTGCGCCGTCTCGGGAGCAATAGTAGTGACAAAGTAGTGACATTACCCGGCCCTGGGAAGAAGTCGGCGTAGTGACAGTGGATGCAAGTTGTGGGAAAATCAGGGGGTCCCGATGCGGTGAGGTGCGAGAGCGGTTGAATCGGGCGGTCTCGAAAACCGATTCTCGGCCTTTTCCCAAGTCAATCAGAATCAAGAAAATCCTCTTGCCAGCCAACAACTTGGGCCGAATTGGGCTTTCACCTGATTTCCCGCAATTTCATCCAGTTTGACCGGTCTGTGGTGACAAAGTAGTGACAGTTGCCCTAGGAACCGTCCTCCGGGAACCACTGTCACTTAGAAGAGCGCCATCACGTTGATAAAGCCCCACTTATTGACTCGCTGTACACTTCCGCGGATATCTCTACAACGTTCGACGAGACGACTGAATGCCGCTTTCCTCAGGTCTCATGGAACCAAGACAACATCGACTGAGAGCACGCGCCAGTCATCCGAAATAGAACGCGGTGATCCGATGCTCAACCTCCAGCCTTGGCTTATTCTCACATTGGACCGTGGTCAGCCGAGTAGAAGCCAACGCTGTCCGCCGACCCAACGCAACGAAGACGACCAGTTGGCGCAAGCGATCGTCGCCTTGGCGGCCGACGCCGTCGGGCATCAGATCGCCCAGGCCGAGCGATCGTGTATTTTATGGAGAAGCTGGCAACATAACCTCCCGTGTGAGGCGAAAGTAAATTAGAAAGGGACAGTCACGCATGGACCAGAACGACGAACTTAACTCTCAAGCAGATCGAATTTTCGGATAGTACGCGATTCCCGCTACTTGGCGGTCAACCTGCGAGGTGCGGCCGGAACCGGAAAGACCGCCACGCTGCAGGAGATCCAGCGTGGTCTGGCGGAAGGTGGCCGGGAGGTGATCGTTGTCGCTCCAGCGCGGTCCGCCGTCGAGGAGTATTGTTTCTTCCGAGTAGTTTTATTGGGTCGATTTTTCGTCAAGTTGGGACAGCGGATTGTCGAAGTCGAACCCGAACAGCGCGGGCTCCTCTCCAATGACTGCGGCCGAGACGATGTAAAAGACATAGTCGTAGGTTTCGATGGGAATCTGCGAACGATGATCCCGCAGCAGCCGCCAGAAGTTCCGCTCCCTGGGGTTGGCTGGCAGACTTCGAACTAGCGGAAGCACTTTGCCTTCTCCCCAGTTGTAACAGGCCATTACGAGGAGCCCAGAAGCCTGGGCGTCGGTCGTGTAGAGGTCCTTGACATAGCTGGCGGCGGCGATCGTAGCCTTTTCCCATTTATCGCGATCATCACCTGGATCGGGCCGTCGCTGATCGGCTAGTGGACCGATTCGAAGGCCATAACGCACCGCGGTTTCAGGAATGAATTGCCACATTCCCTTTGCAATCCCCTTGTATGTCGGCCGACCGGAAGCGTATGGATCAAAGTTGCTCTCCTGAAGGGCGAGGTAGAAAAACTGCGCCGGCAAGCCTTGGGCGAGGAACTCCTTCGTAATCCGCGCTGAATAGCCGTTTGATTGGGCGATCGCAACGTCTCGCCTCAGGCGTTCCGAGGCCTTCCAGCGTTGAATGTAGTCTTTTACGTCGGACACGTATTCCACTGGCATATTCAGATCGCACTCGCCAAAAACCCGGGTCACACGGAGAATGACTTTGTCTTGCTCGCTCAAGTCCTTGCGGTAGACATCCATGGTCTTGACAAAGCGATCGTACTCCTCCGCCATTCGCTGTTGTCGCTCCCGGTAGTTGTGCACGCGTGTTCTGTTCTCTGATCCGAGTTCCGCCCGCTCAACTTCAGCCACCTCAAGTTCAAGAGACTTCATCGAGTAAAACAGATTTTCGGCGAGCTCTTGGCGCTGGTTCCACTGCCGCCGATGGTAGGCTGCGTAAGACCCGATGGCGATAGCCGCCGCTACCAGGATCGTGACCGTCCAGAGATAACGCGATTTTTGCTTCCGCTGGATCTGCTTGAATGCGCGCCTAACAATGATTGTGCGCTCGCTCATGGATGTTTCATCAACCGAGTCCGAGAAGTATCTTCTAGCGGCAGTGCCATCCAGTTCGGAGCCGACTTTGGCATCGAGCCCTACTTCGTCGGATGGTCCAACCGCCTCTACTTCAAGCCAGATCGCTGGACCGCGAAGGCCAAGTCGCACCTGGAGTTTACGGTCCACGCGCACCAATTGAACGCGTTTGCCGTTAAGAAAGAGGCCGTTCGCGCTGTTGAGATCTCGCACCCACCAGTGCCCGTCCTCGAATCCCACCTCAGCGTGTTGCCGACTCACGTAATCGTGTTTTAGGCTGACTTCGCACGTGTCATCCCTGCCAATTTGAAACGCTCGAGCGAAATTGTAGGTTCGCGCGTCACCGGTACTAGCGCCTACCCCCACCCTTAGCCTCGGTATGCCGTCGGGCCTTGGAGAATTCCGGCTGTTCCCTTTCAGTAGGAAGCCTCTCCGGATGACCGTACACGTTCTTGAACCCACGCGGGCGATTGCGGTGATGATAGTGGCCGCGAAAGGGGTCATGATGAAAGGTCTATTATCCGCTTGATTCTCTCCTTATACCTAAACGTACGCGCCCACAAGGTCATGCGCCCGCCACCGATAGGTGAATCCAGCACGGCTGCCAGGCGCTCTCGCTGGAGACTATTGCCCACGCAGAGCGCGGGAAACGAGCGGCCAGCGGCGCTGCTAGACTAGCCGCAAAGCTCCGACCGTTTCTTGCAAGGTGTTCGGTTCAGGCTCGGCCCCTCGGCGGTATCAAGTTCCCCTTTTCTTCGTCCAAATTTTCGTCCAAATTGAGGTCTTACTTGGCAATCGAAAAGAACGGCTGTTCTCTGGTGATGTAGACCAGGGGGCGGTCATCGTAGCAACTAGGGATCTTGCCGGCAGCAAGCTAACGGCCAGAAGTTCCTGAAAAGCCACGCGGCGGTCGCATTGCTGTTAGTGATCCTTTGCCTTTGCGCAGAACCTAACCTCGACACTCGGGGGAATTCAAGAACGGCCGGGTTTGAGCACTCCACGCCAGATTCGGACCGAATGAAACGGCAGAGGCTATTCCTGCCGCCTGGCGTCGTTGACTGGGAAAGGAGACTTCACCTCCGGTAAGACGCTGTCGGGAAGCTATCAACGGGCGTCCGGGGATACTCGACTCCCTATTGGGAAACTATGATCGTCGAAATAGTTGATGCCAACACGCTGACAATTAGGGGAGCTCAAACAAGCGAGCCATACCGAAGGGTCCGAACGCGGCGCTGGACGTCGTCAGACTTCTTTTCGGGAGCCGGCCCCATTCCACCCCCATGCGGTAAGCCGCACAGACCCGTTACGCCTCCATTTATTCCGGGGAGCTCGACGAGGGCAGATAAAGTGTGGCCCAGAGAAACAGCAGATAGAGGATCATTGACCAGCACACTGCATTCGGGAATCTAGGTGACGGCGGCCCGGATGGAGTGAAAAGTCACGACAAGCTGGCGTTAGCCGCGGTTCGGTCCCAGCACCGCTACCGACAACCCGGTCTTCCCCACATTGGGGGCCGACGGTCAGTCTCTTCTTGCTGTTTCGTTTCTCGCATACCACTCCGCCGTCCCCGCCAACACGCTTCAAAACGTGCCGCACAAGTTCAACATGTTTCCTTGTTTTCGACCGCCGAAAATCCCAGTTTCGGTTGGTACGGAAAAACGGTAGCGGGTCAACTCCACCAGGATGTGGGTCGTTTTGGACGAGCGGCAGGGGTCAGGTCATCCTGGCACCCCGCGTGCAATTCGTGTAATAATTAGCAACCGACGCAATCGAGAAGGCCATGAAGAGGACGGAAAGATACGAGAAGCGCGATAAGCTCGGCGAAGGCGGCATGGGCGTCGTCTACAGAGCATTCGACAATTCAGTGGGCCGTGAAGTCACTCTGAAATACATTCTAAATCCTCAGGATAGGTACCACCTCGACCTATTCAAGCGAGAATGCGATGCGCTCGCCCGGTTGGCCCATCCCAATATCGTGGAAATCTACGACGTCGGTGAAACCGAGGAGGATGGCGTGAGCCGTCCGTTCTTAGTTATGCCGCTGCTTCGCGGAGAAACTCTCGAATCTCTGATTAAGTCCTCCAGTGTGCGGTTAACCACTGAACGGTGTATTCAGATTGTGTGCCAGGTCTGCCGCGGACTACAGGCTGCTCACGATCAGAAACTCGTGCATCGCGATTTGAAGCCGAGCAACATCTTCTTACTCGAAGATGATTCTGTAAAAATCATCGACTTTGGATTAGCTCACTTAATTGATCAAAACACGGCCACGGGGTTTAAGGGATCGGTACTCTACATGGCCCCTGAACAAATAGCGATGAAGCAACCGACGCCACTTTCAGATCAATTTTCAGTTGGCGTCGTATGTTTCGAGATGCTGGCACGGCAGCATCCATTCAAGGTACCAGGTTATAAAGATGTGCCCGATGCGATCTGCAGACATTCTCCCGCCCCTATAAGCGAGCTGAATCCTGCGGTCAGCTCGGCCATCAGCCAAGTCGTACATAAGTCTCTGGCAAAACAATCCTTCCACAGATTTTCCGACGTACGCGAGTTCAGCGAGTGCTTGCAGAAGGCCCAGCTCAACCAATTCATACCGATCTTCGATCCTGCAAAGATCGAGCCGCGTCTCGAGCGCGTTCGCAAAGCGATGGCCGATGGCGACTTCGACTTCGCTGATGAGGTTATTCGCGAACTTCAGTCCGAGAGCTATCTGAATTCGGAAATTGATCAGCTTCGAAGGCAGATCGAACAGATACGTCTTGACAAGACGATCGAGCAACTCCTGATCACCGCTAATAAGAGGATGGAAGAGCAGGAGTACCTCCCTGCGCTCCAGAAGGTTCAGGAAGTTCTCGAGATCGATCCTACTAATACCCAGGCCTTTACTCTTAAGGCTGCCATCGAGACGAAGAAAAGCGCGGTTCATGGCGAGGGCGCGTTGCGCCTGGCTCAACAACACCTTGAGAATCGTTCTTACGACCTGGCGCGCCAGGCTGCGGAGAAGGCCATCAAGTTGCGGCCACAAGACGCGCGCGCTCAGAATCTGTTAGCCGAAATCAATCGCAGAGAGTCGGAGGATGGTCGGATACGTCAGGAGAAAGATCGGGTCTACCAAGCCGCGATACAGTCGTTCACGCAAGGTGATGTTTCGGCTGCGCTTTCCAAGCTGGAGCGGCTGCTTGATCTTGATAGACGTTCGCCCGAAAGTACCAAGCCCGAACAGAGTGCCTCGTATCAGGCACTTTATGAGGAAGTCCGAGCGAAGCGTGAGCTGCTCGACAAAAAGTACGACGAATCAAAACGCCATGTAGCGGAAGGTGATCTGACCAGCGCGATGGCAATTTGCGAGGAGGTGCTGAAGGAATACCCCAAGAATGTCGTCTT
Source organism: uncultured Acidobacteriaceae bacterium (assembly GCA_963771305.1). Classification (GTDB taxonomy): domain Bacteria; phylum Acidobacteriota; class Terriglobia; order Bryobacterales; family Bryobacteraceae; genus CAJCIT01. The sequence continues at coordinate 83,364 of CAVYTS010000026.1, read as the reverse complement.
TCAGGCGCTGATGTTCGATATTGAGGAAGCCCGCCGCGAGCAGATCTCGGCTTACATCGCAAAAGTGGAGAAGCAGGTGGCGGCGGAGCCCGACTTTGGTCGAAAGGTCTCGGTGCTAGAAGAAGCGACACAGCGATATCCATCCGAGGATCGATTTCGTCAATCGCTAGATCGTTTCAGAGCTCGACGTGACCTTGTGCAGTCGATTGTTGCGAAAGCGGCAGCCTTCGAAGATCTCGGTCAATTCGCCGAAGCGCTTGGTCAATGGGAGATCATGCGCAGTACGAATCCACAGTATCCAGGTTTGGATATCGAAATCGAACGTTTGAAACGAAGGAGGGAACAACAGCGCCGGGCTGAATCCAAGGCGCAATGGGTTCAGCAAATTGACCAAACCCTTGGCGTCAACGATTTTGAGCGCGCCGGCACGTTAGCGAGAGACGCGTTGGCAGAGTTCGAGAACGATCCTGAACTCTTAGCATTGGAGAAAAGTGCTCGGCTGGGCGTGGAGCGGGGTGAAGAAGCCCAACGGACACTCGCCGCAGGACGGGACCTTCTTGCGCGTGGCGAGACTGAAAAGGGTTTCGCAGCGCTGCGTGACACCCTAAGGTTGGACACAAGTAGTCAGCCAGCGCGCAGTGCCCTTGTAGAAGCGCTTCTGGTACGGGCGCGGGGTCTTCTCGACACTGACTGGCAGGGCGCCGAGCCGCTTGTGGATGAAGCACTGCAGCTTGACCCGGGCAATGCCCTCGGTAAGAGCCTGCGAACGCTAATAAGAGACAACCGTGAGTCCGAAGATACGACACTCGCGCTATCCAAAGCTCGGGATTTGCAGTCTAATGGCGATATTCACGAAGCCATCGATGCTGTCGATGCAGCCCTTGTACAATATCCGGGCAGAGACCGCCTGCTACAACTCCGTTCGGTGCTCATCCGCAGTCTTCCCGAAAGCGAGCGCCAGCATATACGTTCAAAAGACTTGGACGCGCTCAAATCCTTGGCCGAGCTTTCACAGAAGGTAGAAGATCCCAAGCAGCTGGATTCAATCCTGGCGCAGACTCGGGTTTATTCGGCAGAATATTTAGAGGATAATGAATTCAGCCAGCCCTTGGCGAGTATTCAGGAAGAGGTGGAGAAACAAGGAGGGAATCTGCATCCAGGCAGGGCGACGACTGCACTACCCCGGCCAGTCAACGGGAAGACAGAGCGGAATCAGACCAAGTGGTCTTCGGGTGCCTCCGCGGCCCTCGCCGGTACAGCCGATGCATTACGTCGATCGTGGAATCAGCGAAGGGGAGTTTTCCACAGCCGCTGGGCGATGGTCATATTTTTCTGCCCACTTCTACTTGGCGCAGTTGTATTTTACTTGTTCCGTCCGAAGAATTTTCCCATTGAACCACCTGCCAGCGTGGCCGTTGTTCAGGCCACCCAAACAGACCTGCTGGAAAAGCCTGGCGGTAACGGCAAGCATATAATGCCACTTTCGCGGGGCACGCGGCTCAATGTGTTGCGCCCGGTTGCACTCGATCAACCCTTTACTCGGGTGCAATTCGTTTCGCCAGCGAAAAACTCTCCGCCCGGGTATGTTAGGAGAGACGATCTCGGGGAATGGTCCGATCCTCAGATTGCTTGGGAGCTTCTCGAACCACTGCGGCCTGCAGCGGGAGCGGGTGAATCGCAACGGCGCCGATTCGCGCAGCAGCTACATGAGTTCATTATTCGATATGGTGGTAGCGATCAAGGGGACAAGGCTCGCCTAGAGCTGGCAGGTATATACACTTCGCTTGCCGAAGCAAGCAAGGAAGCTGGTAAGCCAAAGGAAGTATGGATCGATGATCTAAATAAAGCCAAGGAGGCCTTCTCAGGCCTACGCCAGCCGCTCTCTGATGACGCTGCGCGCCTTCAGCAACGCTTGGCTGAACTTGAAACTAAAGAGTTACTACCGCCGCCTGAGATTGAGGCTCCATCTCCTGCAGCCAAGCTAGTCAGCAAAGCTATCGTTCTGTACGACCATGATGACCAAGAAGGCGCTCTCCGCGTGGCTGACGAGCTTGAGAGGATCGGAGAAAAACGAAAAGCGGATGCGGTAAGAGAGATGGTTCGTAAGGGTAACGAAGGGCTTCAGCCAGCCAAGTAAGGAGGATCAGAACCCGTGTCTCTTGGGCGCGTTTTGCGATGGCTTCAAACCGCTGCACTCTTGTTCCTATCCGGAACGCCAATTTCGATCTGGGTAACAACTGCTCAGATCGGCTTTAGCCAGAAAGCACCGGCTTCTTACGAACCTCTGTCGAAAGAGGCCGTTCTCCATTGGCTTGATTTGAAAAAGGTTGACAAAAATCTATATAACGAACTGAAGCTCATCAGCAGGATATCGAAGGCGGGTGTTTCGTTTGATCTAGGGGAAGATGACAAGGCTGCCATCCGCAAGAAAGGGGGCTCCGAAGAGCTCATAGCCGCGATTGAAGCAGCCCGCTATCGACCAAAGACGCCGGAGGCTGCCCCGGTTACGGCTCCCAAAGCCGCTCCCCGTAGAGAGGGATTGCTAATGCTAACCTGCCAACCCGCTGAATGCCTTGTCTCGATAAACGACAAGCCAGCAGGAAAAACCGTGAATGGTGCGTATTCGCAAAAGCTCGAGGAAGGCTCAGCCACGGTTTCCGCAACAAAGGATGACTACGAGCCTGACAAAAAACAACAGGTCGTCAACATAATTGAAAACAAGCCGGCCAGTGTCGATTTCAAGTTCATCCCTTCGCCGAAAGCATTACAGCGAGAGGGTCAGAAGCTGTTCGAGAAGATGATGAATGCACTTGGATGGGCGTCGGGCTTGAAGACAGCGGAGATCGTGTATGGACGGGGAACTCTAAAGTCGTATTCGGAAGGAAAGATCACAGAATGGGACTTGGGTGCGTTAATTGAGCTTCCGAACAAAGGCAAGTTCAATCTCTCTGGCCGCGGTCAGAAGTTGGAAGTCACCCGAACGGGTGATGGCTTTGAATGGAGAAAAAAACCCCAATCCGGCGTTGTAGGAGAACTGGAGCCTTGCCTTCGCTGGTTGGAGGATTATCAGATTGCTGCGACGGTCGGCCGCCTTCAGCAGCAATTTGGTGGAAGTGCCTCGAGTGAGCCTGCTCGACCCGCGGCCTTCAAAATGATTGCAGAGCAGCTCTCGCCCGGCGCTGGGACTCCGGCCATTTTCCGGGCGGTTGGGGAAAATGAAACATACAAGATCACTCTAGACCCAGACTCCCGACCGAGAGAGATCGTTCTTGAGTCTCCGGGGCTAGACAACGGACTCCGAATTATGTACTCAGATTACACTTCGCTGCAGGGTACCTCGCTGCAGGGTACGGCTTACCCTAAGAGCATGCAGGTGATTGTTGCGCCGAGACAGGGTGTCGAAGTGCAGTTCACTGAAGTAGATTCGAGTCCACCAGGACCAAACAAGAAGGATAAAGGGACTCCTTCCAAACCCAAAGCACCTAAAGCGGAATGAGACATGGTGCGGTGGTGATCTCGGAGATGCAGCGCATCTCAAGCTTTCGCCGGCGAGCCCTTTATTGTATAGCCCTCGGAATTCTTGTCGCCCATCCTGCCTTGTTCTTTGCCGCAATTCAGCAGGAGGATCTGAATCAACGGGTCGATTCGCAGCCACCGCCACGGCTGCACATAACTCTAAGCGGACTCTTGAAATTCTTGGAGAACCATCCAGCCGATAATGCTGCGGAGTCAATGGTAATTAAACTGATCGAAATCCACGGAGTTAGTTTCAGGCCGACCGCCGATGATTTGGTTGCTCTGAAGCAGGCAAATGCTTCAACGGAATTGCTGAGGGCCATCGCCGGAGCAAAAATGCCACCGATACCGGAAAAAAAGAACGGAAGCCTTGCTGTGTTGTGCGAGCCGGTAGACTGCACCGTGTGGCTGAACGGAACCGCGATTGGCGACACTAGTGCAGGCGTGCTTCCGCTGACGACCGTTCGAGAGGGAGTAGTTCGAGTTGCAGCAACGCGAAGGGATTATGAGGCGGACAGGGAAACGATAGAAGTCTTGATTCATCCCGAAGAAACAACTCGACTCGAATTCAAGCTAAGGCCGTCGCGAGAGGCTTTGATTGCGGCCGGTACAAGTCTCTTTAAGAGGATGCTAGGCTCCCTCGGCGCAGCTCCAGGCCTCTCGTTCAATGCGCTTCGTGCGTCTGGAACGTTGTTTGTTGACTCAGCTGGCAAACCCCGAACCGCTTGGTCGCTTGTCGCGACGATCACCAACGACCATACCGCTTCGTTTGAGGCCACTCGAGGCAAGCAGAAGTACCAAATCACGCGGACGTTGGTTGGTTTCGTCTGGAAGAAAACACCGAAAACCAAAGAAGCACAAGATCTCGAGGGTGCCATCAGAATTGCGATGGATGAGCAGCTGCCCTTTCTCCTGCAGCGCCTGAAGGGTCCGGACGTCCTGATGATAGCCCCGGATCTTACGATTGGCGATCCGATGGTGCCGGTTTTTCGGGCTGAGGCTAGCTGGGGGACTTGTGTCATCACCTTGGACGCTGCCCACCATCCGAGCGAAATCGAGATGGAGTCATCGGGGCTGAGCTCAGGCCTTCGAATACGATACTCGGACTATAAAGAAGAAAACAGCCTAATCTATCCGCGAGAAACTCAGGTCATTCTTCCCGATCGCTCGGGCGGAGTAGAACTACGCTTTGACAAAGTCCAGGTCAATCCTTCTGAGGACACGAATTTGAGGCTACTATCCAAGTGATCGGAATGGCGAGGTGGAAGTGACGCGGCTTTCGACCGGCATTTTCTTAAAAGCGCTCCTTGGCTGCGGTCTATTACCTTCGGTTGTGTCGTCGTTGCCTGCTCAGCAAATGGTCGACTCTAAGGATCCACGGTTCAGTTCGTCGAGGGCAACGGTTAATCCGCAAAGAGCCACCGAGATCATGCGGCTGCCCCGTTACAGCGCCGTGTCGCAGCCTGAGGCGCTGGTACCAGTCTTTGAACAACTTACTCAGATGAATAGCGAGCACGGTCGCTCGCCTGTCCACATTGTTCATTTTGGCGATTCCCATACTGCCTCTGATGATTTGACTGCCAGAATTCGGGAGCTATTGAAAGAACAGTTTGGCGATGGTGGTTCGGGTTTTTCCTTTGCAGGTCATCCGTTCCGTGAATACCGGCGTTTTGACGTGCGTGGCGGAGCTACAGGGGGCTGGTCCCCCGCCGGTCTTCGCTCGCCAGGTCGGGATGGGTATTACGGTTTGGGCGGGGTGAGTATCTCGACTCGTTCTCCAGGCCAATCGATATTTATCACGACCGACTGCGATCGCTTGGAGGTTCACTATCTACAGCAGCCCGGCGGAGGGGATGTAGCTCTTTTTGATAGCGATAAGCTCCTAGAAAAGTTCTCTACGGCTGGTGACTTTGCGCCGGGCGTTATCCGGTATCAAACTACGCCGGGTACTCATCGTTTCCTGCTCAAGACGCTGACTTCATCTCCTGTGAGTCTATTTGGGTGGGTAGCAGACAAGGAATCAGGCATAACGTACGAGGCGCTCGGCATAAACGGCGTCGAGGCGTCCATTATTCTGCGTTGGGACGAGAAGATGTTTGCAACCTACCTTAAGAGTCGCGATCCCGGCCTTGTCGTGTTAGCTTACGGGACTAACGAAGCGGCCGACGGGAGTTGGAGTCGCGAGCGATACGAGATGATGTTCTCTCGCTTGCTTCAGATGATTAGGCGTGCAATTCCCACAGCTTCTATTTTGGTGGTCGGACCGCCTGACAGCTGTTCCAGGTCACATGGTATTTTGCGCCCGGTCGCTGGTCTAGATGGGATAATCAAAGCACAGCAAAACGCTTGCCGCGAGAACGGCAGTGCTTTTTGGGATTTGCGCCAATATATGGGGGGACCTGGCTCGATGCGCGATTGGGTGCGTGCTGGCCTGGCAGAGGACGATTACGTACATTTGACGAGAACGGGCTATCAACGCGTTGCAACGGCCTTGTTCACAGAGATCATGCGGCTCTACCAACAGTTCACCGAGATCCGTCTTCAGATATCGACTTCGGCTGTAGATCTACAAACCAGCAATCAGTGAGATTGCGACCCTCTCGTCGGAATTCCGATTTGTACAGACGACCCGAAGCACAGGTTTTTCGGACCCTTATCATAAGGACCAGTGACCGATGGTTCTTGTCGTCGCAAAGGGGTGAATTTGCCTACGATTAGCTGACTGGCGTGCAAAATCGCGAAAGAAACTGAGGAGCAGCGGCTCGCTCCAGGCGCCGCCACGTTGTCACTCCCGTAGAGGCTCTTCCAGCGAATAGCGGGGCCGGCTCCTCTCCGATGAACGAAAAATAATTGTATAGCCGTTGAGCACAAACAACAACCGGCTATACTCGAATCGACTCCGCTCCTATGTTACTGTCCACTCCGGAGTACTTCTACTTTCTTGTCCTGGTCTTTTTTTCCTACTGGCTGGTCCGGCGCGTCCGGACGGCCGGTGTTGCGCTCATCTGCCTTGCGAACTACTTCTTCTACGCGAAATGGGGGGTGATCTACCTGGCGCTCGTCCCGCTGGCATCCACATGCGACTTCCTGATTGGTCGCGGGCTGCGGCGAACGGAGCGTCCTCGCTTGCGTCGCTTGCTGATAGGCGGCAGCTTGGCGATCAACATCGGATTGATAGTCACCTGCAAATACGTTCCTTTTCTGGCGGGAACGTGGGCGCACTGGACCGGCCAAGCCACTGACTGCGCGGGATGGGTGCTGCCGCTGGGGCTCTCCTTTTATGCCTTACAGGCGCTGACTTATACGCTAGATGTTTATCGCCGGGACGCGAAGCCCGCCGATAACTATCTCGACTACCTGGCGTCGGTGAGTTTCTTTCCGACAACACTTGCCGGGCCCATTACGCGAGTCGCGACTCTGCTGCCCCAGTGGGGCAAGACCGGCGTCGTGACAAGCGAAGAGGGCGGGCGAGCGCTGTTTCTGATCGGGCTCGGTCTGACGAAGAAGTTCATGATTGCCGACTACCTGGCAACAAACCTGATCAACCGGGTGTTCGACTTGCCGACCTTATATTCCGGCGGAGACGTGTTGGTGGCAGTTTACGCGTACGCGTTTCAGCTCTATTACGATTTCTCGGGGTATACCGACATCGCCATCGGTTCGGGGCTGCTCCTGGGCATACGGCTTCCGATTAACTTCAATACCCCGTACCGAGCCGAAAACATTGCCGACTTCTGGCGCCGGTGGCATATCTCCTTCTCCAATTGGCTGCGCGACTACCTCTACTTTTCGCTGCCCGGGTTGCGCTCCCGATGGAAGATTTTCGCGTATTCGAACCTCGTCATTACGATGCTGATTGGCGGGCTCTGGCACGGCGCCAGTTGGACGTTCTTAACGTGGGGATTGCTACACGGGGTGGGGCTAGCGGGATTTCGAGCTTGGCAGGCGATCACCGGCGGCAAGAAAACGGGGCGGGCGGCCTGGCTGCGGGTGGCCGGGGCAGTGCTGACATTCCACTTTGTGCTGCTCACGTGGATTTTCTTCCGGGCCGACAACATGAGGACGGCACTACAGATTCTGGCTCAAATCGGGTCGTTCAAATACTCCTTTGAGAACACGACGGCGCCATTCCTGCTCGTGCTTGCTATTGGTGCGGTGGCGCACTTCATTCCAAAGGCTTGGTTCGAAGCGGGCCAGGGATGGTTCGCGAAGTCGCCGGCTGCGCTGCAGGCAGGGGCAATCGCGTTGTTGATTGTGGCGATTCAATACGTGGCGACGGCCGGAGCGGCGCCATTTATTTATCAGAGGTTCTGACGGGGCATATGCGAATGGCAGAAACACACAGCGGGATCTTTCCCAAAAGGACGGCACTCACTATCGTTGTTGTGGTTGCGCTGATGGCTGCCCTGCCCTACTTGCCAGGCAAGAAGCTTGAGGGGCTGCAGCCGCGCAAGTTCATCTCAATGCTGAGTTTGAGACTTGATTTTCTGGGCGCATCATCGGTGGAAACAGAGGTTGCGAAAGGCGCTGCCTTGCAAACGCCAGCAGGCGCTCAGGCGAAACCGCCATCCCGTCCGACAACGGCTCTAAGACCGCTGTCGTATCTGAACGCTCCTCCAGGCAGCCTCACGACATTCATTGGGGCGCTGCGACGGGTGGAACAAGGGCAGCCGGGCGCCATCGTCCGCGTGCTGCACTACGGCGACTCGCCGACGTCCCACGACTACATCACCGCGGATGTACGGAACCTCTTGCAGAAGCGTTTCGGTGACGGCGGCCACGGTTTTGTGCTGATCGCCAAGCCCTGGGCGTGGTACTCCCACCGCGGCATTGAGCTGGATGCGGACGGCTGGCAGATTGAGGCCGCCAGTTCTAATCTAGGCCGGGCTAAGGATGGTATGCATGGGCTTGGTGGTGTGAGCTTTCGCGGAGGGCCAGGGGCGTACTCGCGAGTGCGATTACCGGATGACAAACACACGGTTGCGACCATCTATTATCTCGCCCAGCCGAATGGCGGGGTCTTTCGTGTTCGCGCGGCGGAGCAAATGCCGGCGGAGATCGATACGGCCGGAGACGAAAAGCGCCCCGGATTTGCCCTAGTCGCGTTGCCTCCCGGCACGAATGAGGTAGAGCTGACGGTAGCGTCCGGGACGGTGCGCCTCTTCGGCTACCGGTTCGACAAGGAGGGTCCAGGCGTCCAGTACAGCAGCCTAGGCATCACCGGTGCACGCGTTCAAATGGTTGTGGCATTCTTTGAGGTAAGCCAGTGGACGGACGCATTGCGCCATGAAAATCCTGACCTGGTCGTATTGAACTACGGGACCAACGAGAGTATTTTCCCCGATTATATTGACCGAGAATACGCTGGAGAATTGCGTAAGGTGATCTCCCGGCTCCGCGCAGCGCTGCCAAATGCGTCACTATTGATAATGAGCCCGATGGACCGAGGCGTTAAAGGTTCCGATGGAGAAATCAGCACTCCTGAGGTTCTACCCCGGTTGATTGGAGTGCAGCGGCAAGTTGCCGCAGAGACAGGGTGCGCATTTTTCAATACGTTCGAGGCGATGGGCGGCGAGGGCACGATGGCCCGGTGGTATTCGTCTACACCAAGATTGGTGAGCGCCGATTACATGCATCCGATGCCGGCGGGGGCCACTAGAGTGGGAGCGCTTTTTGAGCAGGCACTCATCGGCGCTTTCGAGGCCCGGTCGGGCCAGCTCGGAGAGGCGAATCGGCCAGTGCACCCGGGCAAGCCGGCAGCGGGGCAGCCGGTCTCTACGCCGGCCGCTTATCTGGAGGCAACGCCTTCCCGATGAGGAGCCGGAGTATTTATTTCACCGCCGTCGAGTTTTGCCTCGCCGCATGGGCTTTCGGGGGTGTGAAGCCTGACCCGACGAGCACCGGTGGAGCGGTTTCGGCGATCCACAAGACTGGGTACGCCACATCACATTCAACGGGACATACTCCATCAAACCACGCGGCGAGACACTCGAAGGCGCACGTGAGCACGGGAGACGCCTCGGTTCCGACATCCGTCGCGACTGCGACTCCAATCCACAACGCGGCGCCACAGAGCAGCCAGAAACACATGACGCGGTCGAGATCCCGAGTCGCTGTGCAGCAGGTATCGCCGGCTTTGCGTCAGGCTGCGCTGACGGAAGTGACGGACCGTATGGTGTTCCGGCGCACACACTTCGAAAATGAAGCCGCGCTAATTCCGTTTTTCGAAATGATGGCCAGTGCCCAGCGATCGGGACAAGCGGTCCACATTCTTCAATTCGGCGATTCGCACACCGCGTCGGACGATTGGGTAAATGCGATGCGGATTGCGTTTCAGACCAAGTATGGATCCGGCGGCCCAGGCTTTACCCATGCCGGGCATCCCTTTCGCGGATACCGCCGGTTCGATGTTTCGGGAAGCAATTCAACCGGTTGGGTCACGGAAGGGACGGTAGCGCAGGTCGGCGACGGCCGGGATGGGCTCAGCGGAATTAGCATTACCGCCCGCCTGCCTGGCGAGACCGTATCGCTGACGACGTCCTGCGACCGATTGCAGTTGTTCTACCTGCAACAGCCCGATGGGGGGTCCCTGGAGTTTACGGAGGACGGAAGGGAAGTGGGTCTGATAGAAACGAGGGGTGAACTTGCCTCCGGCGCATTCGAATACAATCCGGAGCCTGGAACGCACGAGTACCTGTTGCGCACGACTTCGCCTGAGCCCGTGCGGCTTTTCGGCTGGACCTCAGATGCGAACCAAGGAGTGACGCTCGAGACGCTGGGCATCAACGGGGCGCAAGCTACCGTGATGTTGAGTTGGGATGAGGCCATCTGGTCAGCCCAAGTGGCTGAGCGGGACCCGGCGTTGATCATATTGGCGTATGGAACCAATGAGGCCAAAAAACCGAAGTTTGAACTGGAAGAATACAGGGCCAGCCTCCGCGCGGTTCTGGCGCGTGTCCGGAAAGCCGCGCCGGTCGCTTCAATCCTGGTGATCGGGCCGCCGGATTGCGGCCGCTGGTACACACTGCCCCATCTTGACGAGGTGGTCCGCGTTCAACGTGAGGTAGCCCAGGGAATGGGCGCATCCTTCTGGGACTGGCGGCAAAATATGGGCGGCGCGGGAGCGACCGAACTCTGGGTGAGAGCAGGGCTTGGGCAAGCCGACCACATCCACCTGACAAGTGATGGATACAGACTCTTGGGACAAGCGCTGTTTGAAGAACTTGAGATCGAGAGCTCCCATTATCGATCGGCCGAGCAGGCGGCTAACGTCCAGACACCCCGTTTAGGCGAGGGCACCTGACACTTACGAGAATGGAAAACCACGAGATCATCATTAGCATCATCAAGAAGCTTTCCGGAAAGGCAGCACCGTCAGTTGACGAGGAACTTTTTAATTCCGGGTACCTCGATTCTTTCGCGCTGCCGGATCTGGTGGGCGAATTAGAGCAGCAGTTTGGCTTAAAGATTCCCGACGCTGATTTGAATCCGCGAAAGTTCGAATCGGTTGAACGTATTGAGAGCTACCTGGCGAGCCGCGGCGTCTAGCCGCGCTAGCCTCCAAGACCGCCATGCCCTGCATTCGAGCTTTCGGACGCTATCTACCTGAACGAGTAGTGACCAACAATGAATTGGCGGGTAAGCTGGGCTGCGAGGCGAAATGGATTTACGAAGTAAGCGGCATTGAAGAGCGCCGGGTTGCCAGTGAGCAGAGCGTGGCATCGCTCGCCGTGCTGGCAGCTCAAGACTGCCTCGACCGAGGCGGGGTGTCAACGCCGGATGTGAAGCTGGTCATCGTATCGTCCGCGTCCGCCGAGCAAAGATTCCCCGGGCCTGCCGCCGTGGTCGCGAAGGAGCTCGGACTAGCAGGGATTCCCGCCCTGGACGTGCCAGTGGCGAGCGCCGGATCCCTTTTTGCACTGGTCATGGCGAGCCAGCTGGCAACGGCCTATGGAACAGTCCTCGTGATCGCTGCAGAGAAGATGTACGAACCAGCGCAGCACGAACCCCTCAATAAAAACGTCGCGATCCTTTTCGGTGATGGCGCCGGCGCCTGCCTAGTAGACCCAGCCGGCACAGGCTTGGAAATCCGGAACCACACGCTTCACTCAGACGGGAACTTCGCTGAGGATCTCATGCTGGATCTGGTGGGAACGGTGAAAATGAACGGACTCACCGTGATCATGCAGGCTTCCCGCAAGCTCCCTTCGGCCATTGCGGAGGTATTGGACGCGGGTACGACCGAGCCATCCGCGGTTTCGACGTTTCTGATGCATCAGGCGAATCAGAATCTGATTGACCGGGTGGCTGGTGCTATTGGCGTGTCACCAAATCGGTTCTTCACCAACATTCACCGCTATGGAAACACCTCGTCAGCGTCCATGCTGATCGCGGCGTCCGAGTGGCATGAACACCATGCGCCGGAGAGTGGAGACTTGATCTGCTTCGCAGCGTTTGGCGCCGGGTTCCATTGGGGCGCTCTGCTCGCGAGCCAGACGTCGCTAGGTTGAGGATTCGCCTCGCTTCCGAACCCTTGGGCCTGTTATGGTCGGCACCACGCGTTATGCCTCACCCGAACAGATGGCACAGATGGTGCATTGGCTGGGATGCGCTGGTCACTGGCGCTTACAACTGGATGCATCTGCCGGGCATCTGTTTCTATTCGCAAACCGCGGCAAGGTGAGTTTCCGGCAAACGTGCGTGACTGAAGGCATCGAAGCTTGCTAGCGTCAACAGAAGGCGGGAGGCCGGTTTCTATTCGCAAACCGCTGCAAGGACCGCGTAAGGACCTACCTACAAATCGGAGTCGTTAACATCTCGGTGTAAAGCCGTTCTATATTCCGAGCGAAGTTCTGTGTGTCGCAGACCGGAGAATCAAGAAGCCGCGATCGCATGTTTAATCGAAGGTCCAAGAGACGGGCTTGGGAGTTCGCCAACTTGATCACTAGCGATATGTAGTCTTCGAGTCCTTGGCCGACCAGCTCACCAAGGCCAGCGGCGTGGAGAATGGAGGCGCTGGTTCGCGAAACCCAACGATCTCCCGAGAACGTGACGACCGGGACGCCCTGCCAAATCGCCTCAATTGTGGTCGTGCCGCCATTGTAGGGGAAAGTGTCCAGTGCTATATCGATCTCGCCATAGGTTTCGAGGAACTGGTAGTGGTCAGCGGGGCCGTGTAAGCGAACCCGACGAGGAGAGACATCGTGCCGCTCAAAAAGCCCATGGACGAACTGCCGGGTGCCCGACGAGGCTAGCGCTCCGTTCCTTAAGATCAGAGAACTGGTGGGAACCTGTTGCAGAATCCTGCTCCATGCCTGGATCACCTGGTTAGTGATTTTGTATTGGGGCGCAAGACAACCGAAGGTAATCGCTCCTGTGGTCAGGGACGGCGGTCTTACGATAGGCGGCACTGGATAGGTGACTTCGAAAGTCAGGTAGCTACCCGGTACGCGCACAATCTTTTCACAATAAAACTTCTCTTCTTCCGGCGGAATGACGAGATCGTCGCCGATCAGGTAGTCGTAGCTTGGGATTCCGGTTGTGGCAAACATGTTGAACCACCCTACGACGACCTCGACCGGCCGCAATCTAAACAGTGGCAGCCGCCGAATTGTGCTGTATCCATTCAAGTCAATTAGCAGGTCGATCTCCTGAGACTCGACCCATTGGGAAAGCGCCTCATTGGAGAGTCCGGTGGTGTCATGGAATCGGTCTTGCGGTTGACGGCGATACCCATGCTGGATCTGAGAGGCGGCTGCATCCGAGAAGAGGTGAACCTCGAAGTGCCGCCGATCATGGTGATTTATCAGGCCCCAGACGGGCTTCATCCAGTTGTGATCCTGAAAGAAGGAAGAGACATAGCCGATACGGCACGGCACAGCGACCGTTTTCAGGCGGCGTGGCGAGGGCTCGGTGGTTCGCGGAGGGGGAAGATGGCATTCCGCCCAAGCGCGCCGCGCATCGAGTATCGCTTGGTTGTTGCTTGCTGTGTTTCCGGGGATGACCACGGCAATTGCAGCGCTTGGCAACGCCGGATCGCCTACTTCGGCAGCCTGGCGAAATAGAGCCAGGGCCTCTTCTACTTGCCCCAACTTGAAAAGGACCTGCCCGAGATTGTGTTGCGCCTCCGCCCAACCCGGATTAACCGCCAACGCTTTTCGGAAACAGGCCACAGAGGCCGCATATTCCTTCCGGGAACTCTCCGCGCAGCCGGCCGAGTACCACGCACGAGACAGGTTAGGGTTGAGTTGCACAGACCGTTGATACGCGGCGCTAGCACCTGAAAGCTGTCCGAGTGTCTGCAGGGCGTCGCCCAAGTCGCATTCTAAACCTGCGTCGTCAGGCATCAGGACAACCGCCGTTTGCAAAAAGGGCACCGAATCTTCGACCCAGCCCAATTTCAGCAGGACTTGGCCGAGGGAGGCCAACGCCTGCGCCTGCTTCGGGTCGCGGTCTATGACCCAGCGAAAGCACGTAGCGGCTGCTTCCAAGTCACCCTTTGCTTGATAAGCGTTGCCGAGGTTGCAGTGCGCTGCGCAGCCGGGAGCTCGCGCCGCCGCTTGCTGGTACGCTGATATCGCGTCGTCAACACGCCCCTGCTCCTCGCAAAGAACACCCAGATTGTTATAAGAATCTGGGGAATTCGCAATATCGATCGCCCGCCTGAAGCTGGCCTCTGCTTCGTCTGCAACGCCCAGTGCCATCAGATTCAGCCCCAAGAGGTTGTAGCACCTTGCCTGATCTGGCGCGATGACCAAAGCTCGGCTAATCAGTTCGACCGCTCGAGTGGGCTGTCCGGTCTGATGCGCGACTAACCCAAGCAAATACAGGAGATCGGTGTTGTCGGGCTTGGCTTGAAGGATCTCCTGGTAGATCCCGGCCGCCTCCGCCAGACGTCCGGCACGATGGTGATCCAGCGCCCCCTGGAACAGCCTGTCTTCGCGCTCGGTCAAGGCTTGAGTATAATCCGTGCGAATATGAACCAGCATAACCCGAAGATCCTGCCCTTTGGGTCGTGAATCCCGACTCACGAAGCGGTGGAAGCCTGTCGGCGGTGCAGAATAGGTGGCGCGTTGACTGAAGCGCCGAGGGTTCGGGTGGTGCACTTTCGTTGGCAAAAGGACACATTGCGCCATGAGTAACGCGTCTATATTGCTTGGAACACCGCGTCTTCCGCGTTCAATAAAAAGTCATCTGTCTTCAGCCAAGCGCACCAGCCCAACCGAGGGCCAGCAAGGCCCTCGTCGCCCAAGCGGCACCCGGGAACTTCCTCCGCCCGTAGCACCAATTGCAATTCGAGCTGCAACACGGCCCCCACGAAAAGCGACGTCAATTCCACTAGCTCGCGAACCGCCTCGCCGTCCGGCAGAAACGAAAGAAACCGAACAAGCTTGAGAGGCCCCAACCGAACTCGGAAAAACGACTGTTGATCCCACACCTCGTCGCCCGCGACAGCTCCGACTCCGAGCTGGTTGCGAATGTCCCGATCAAGCAAGTTACACTGATCGTCCTTATCGAGCTTGTGCCAAGCGCCATGAAACTGCTGAATCTCCACAGGTATATCAAAGTAGTCGCGCAGCATCCCGCGAAGCGCACTCGCAGATCTAGGCGCTTGGACAAAAAGTCCAGCATACCGCAATAACCCTTCGTCTCGAACGGGAAGCCGGTCCCGCAAACCTTCGGTACCCATCCCAATCAGGTCAAACAAGTATTGAGTGAAGCGATCGGTTGCTGCGGATCTTGCGGCGGCGAGTTGGTAGAGAATCGGAAATTGGTGCTTCTCCCAGGCTCGGTAGAAGAGCGAAATTAACCTGTGGTTGAACAGGTCGAGGAATTCCGCCATCGCGAAGTCTTTTGAGGCGGCCCGCGCGATTATGTGTTCCGTATAGTGGTGTGGGAGAACCCCTTGAACGCCCGTTAGCCCGAAGAATGAGACGACCATTCGCGCAGGGTCGATCTCAATATCTAGTGTATGAATTGAACTGGCCGGGAACTCGAGGCTTTGACGCGCTTTAAAACGCACAATTTCCTCGGCAGGTTTAGCGACGTCGCCGACTCCCGGACGGTCTGGCAAGACCATCGACAACAGACGCACTGCCTGAAAGAAGTTGAAATCGTAAGGACGTTCCAGCAGTTGTTGGTCAAGCGGCAGGACGGGCGGTTTCACAGGATTCGCTGCTCTCCGACGCGTGGCGGCCAGCGCCGGATCACTGCGGTCCTTTGCAAGCTTCGGGCGGTCAAGCGGCTGTACGAATTGACGGCACTGTATAGGCCGAAGAACCTCTCTAAGACGGCTGCCAGCAGATAAGCTCCTGATCCGGCGAACTGCGCTTCATCAAGACAGACTTCCACATCAAGGCCGCGGCAAAAGGTAATGCCTGACTCGAACAGCACCCGATGAACCGACGGCTCACTGCGAATACTAGTCAGACCTCCGATTCGTTTGCGAGCATCTTCGTCCTCCGTGAAGCAGTACAAACGCAGAATCTCTTGTAGCGCCTCCAGTCCGCCGCTCTGGATGATCGAAAGTCGATTCAATGCAAGATGGGAAATCAGCCTCCATTGCAAGCTGCCGCGGATGGGAGGGCGAACGGTGGGTGTGGGCTTCGTCAGGCAGCGAGCTTGCACCGTTGGGAGCCCCTCGCCCTCAAGCTCCCCCCACTCCTTCTGCCAGATCAGGCGCGAAACGAAATCGCGGTTCGTACACGTGACCGTAGCAGAGATCAGTTCCGAGGGCGGCAGAGCAGGGCTGAATTTAAGATCAACCAGCGAGAGATACACTTCCGATCCTTCATCGCCCTTGCGAAGCGAAGGACGACGCTGCGCGTACCAATAGCATTGGGATTTAGTCCCGTGATAAGTGTGGCGAAACGAATAAAACGGTTCATACACATGGGGCTCCTCAGAATACGAAGCCGTTGAGGTCACCCGATCAACGGAATACACCTCCGTAGTTGCCTGCCGATGAAGGTCCGGAACCACCCGATATTCGGTGACAGCATGCGATACCCGTATGGGCTCAGCCAGCCTTTCAAACAGGTTCACAATCAGGCGTGCAGCCTAGCTGAAACGTTTCCGGGCCAACCGTCTGGCTGATTGAAGGAATGAACTGCTGCAATTCGGAATCGCGAAAGAAAATCACGATTTCAAAGGAGGTTCCCAGTTCGGCCAGAGTCTCGAGACTAAGGCATTGAATATCAAAAAAAAGAAACTTCTGCGGAAACTCGAAATACTCCTGTAGCAAACGATACCCCAGGAAAGTCCTGTCCGTGTATGGGAGGACGCCTTCACTCGGATCGAAACCCACGGGTTGGATGCAGCCGTCCGGCAAGTAGCGCGAAGGCAACTCACGTTCTGGCTTCCGAGGCCGAATCTGCACCTTGGCTGCATGGACGAGAAGAAGTTCGTAAAGCTCGTAAAAAGAAGATCCTTCGCCGTTTAGGTAAAAACGCAGAAACTGGAGATTCAGAGCCGAGGCCGGTAGACCTCCCAAGGTTTCAAGCTGAATTCGAAGCGCGGCGGTTGCCTCAGATGGGGCTTTACCGACACCGGTAGAGCTGACTGACCCTAGTACAGCACTCGTTACTTGTAGCGGCCAGACGGTTACGGGATAGCAGGTCTTGAAAGTGCAAACTGCTCCTGCCCCAGGGCGCGAGTGGAGGACCGATCCGGCTGGTATCTGTGCCGGCTCGGTTGGGCGGCCCTGCTGGGGATCGACCTGAAATTGCCCGATTGCCAACGGTGGAATGGGGCGCAGATAGTGCGGATAAAGAATGTTCAGAAGAGACTCGACGACCTCTGGGAATTCGTCGTCGATCTTATGACGGATCCGGCCCGTCAGCATGGCGAATGCCTGGATCAGCCGCTCCACGTGAGGATCTGAGGACTCGTTGTTGTCAAGGTCAAGTCGACCGGCAATCTTAGGATATTTTTCTGCGAACTCGTGTGCCAACTGCTGAATGAACGTCAGCTCGCTTTCGTAATAACGGAGTAGATCTTTGCTCATCGGCCTTCGCTTACATGAAAGCGACTAGAATGCTTCTGCAGGAACGCGTCGAAGACTACCGCCTGACCGGGAATATCAATAGTAAGAAATCCGCTGATTCGAAAGTCAAGTCGAAGGTCCTGCGTTTCTTCAACCATGACATTCACGTGGCTCAGGCGCGGCTCGAATGTGCGAATGCACTTCTCGATTGCCCTGCGGATGTACTCGCGGTCCGTGGGTCTTGAGGCGAAGTCCTGAATGCCGTATGCCGCAATCGATCGATTCGTCGCCTCAAACTCGTCCGGAATGTCCCATTCACTGTGGCGTGTGTTGAGCAGACTGGCAAGATCCCTGCCAATGGCATGCTTTGCTTCCTGAATCTGTTCCCAGGAACTGGATGCGATGTCGTATTTGGATCTCGGCTCCCGGTCCGTCAGCCGATCGAACAGAGACAGCACGACCCCATTCTTTGGAAGATTCAGCATTGCCTCCTAATCCTGACAACTGATATACGCTTGCCAAGGATCCAGCCGGCAGAGCTGCCCGTAAAGAGCAGATGCGGTGTCTTGATCCGAACTCTTCTCGCTCTTGCGATACAACTTATAGAGTCGCGACCACACCGCGCCCACCAATCCCGAGCTTTCCCAACGTTCCAACTTGTATTCCTGGATCTGTTCGTTCAGTTCCTCGAGGAGGGTGCGTGCCATGCGATTACGCCCGGTCGTAACACAAACGTCGGAAAGAACGAGCTTTCGCATGAAACGGCCTCGTCCCGAAGTCTCCTGCGCAGCCAGGGCGGCCATCTGTGCCAGTCCCTGATCAATCTCTCCGCTCCGGATCTGAGCTTCAGCTTCTTCCCAACCGCTGGATCCATCCATAGCCGGACCTGCGGTCCACGAAGCTTGAACCTCGCCGAGGCACTGCTAAGGGAACCGATTGAACCTCTGATGATGCTCCGGTCTGTGAAGTCTGATTCGGACTATCTTCTTGCTTGCTCTTGAGGATCGGAAGAAGCAGCTTCCGCATCTCGTCGAACGTTTCTTTCGCGTTTGAAAACGTCGGGGCGGCAGCCCCAAAGCGCTCGTCAGTTAGACGCTCGAGTTCGAGTAACCGCCGATGTGCTTCCTCGAAAGGTAGACAGATCTCTTCAAACGCGGCCCTCTTGGTGGCTCTCATGGCGGAATCAAAGGCATCCATCGTGATCCACCCTTGACGGATCAGCCCTTGAATTGTCTCTCGCTTTTCGGCGCTCACAGATGCGATGGCAGATTCGGTACCTACACGCTTTGCCTGCTGATAACGAGCGAAGGTGTAATTCTCGGCTCCTGTTCGGGCGGTGAGGTTTACCTGAGCCAAAACCTCGGGCATGCGCTCATCGAGCCAGACTAGGGCGCTGGCGCGGTAGTCCAAATCGCCATCGTCGATATCGGGGTGCAGGCCGGAGTCCCAAAAACGTCGTATTAGTTCAGTAGTCAGACGGAGACAATCGGTAAGGCCCGGAAAGCCGTCCAGCCAAAGCGCGGCTTCCGTGAGATAACAAGCGATGCGAAGGTCTTTGGTTCGCTCGCGCAGAGCCTGTAGGCAGAGTTCGGCGACACGATCCCACTGCGCAGTTTTCCTGCCTCCCTCAGGCTCCCAAGCGCCTACGTTAAGGTTGTCTTCGGAGCGACGGGCTTCCGCGATGTCGCGGAACACAGCGTCGTGGCGCAGATCCATCCCGCAGGGTCGGTCTTCTGAAATAGGCTTCAGCAGTTCGTCGCTAGAATACACAAAGACTGACATAGAGACACCCGTTCAGTCTCGGGCTAGCAACTAGCCTGCCTTTGCCTTCGTCAAATCGTATTTGGCGGTAGTGTTTCCACCGCCCGATCCGTCGGGCCGTTTTTGTTGCGTATACACCCACTCAATTTTGCCGTAATTCATGCTGACGCTCTCAACGGGAAGTTCTTGACTTCCCTTCGCGTCGCCGTCGGTTTGCACAGAGGAAATGATGAGTTCTTCGAGGTTTACGGTCAAATACTTCACTTTCTCTCCTCCTCCTTGGCGCATGAATTCGATCGAGGCCTTCTTAAAATGCTTACCAGTAGAAACCGCCTCTAGAAGTTTTGGTGACGACATATCTACGAATTTCGTGACAACTATATCGCCATGTTCCGAGGCGCCGGTAGAGCCTCCACCCGAAGAACTTCGGGTAGCAGACGTGGGTTGGGTCACGCCGTGGTTATAAGACAGTACTTCGATCCAGTCCTTGTGCTTGTCTTCTGTGCTTTCGCCTTTAATTCCGTCTATATTTAGATAGGCATCGAACGACATGGTTTCCTCCTGAGGTTGAGAATAATAAGGCCGAGAACGATCCGCGCCACCAAAAGTAACGCAGCCCGTCCCAAACTTCTTACTGCCAGTCAGCTCACCTCCCTAACTTATCCTTTGGGTTGGGGCAGCCGTGCTACTAGCCGCAAGGAAATGGTGAGTTCATCCAGTTGGAAATGCGGACGCAAGAAGGCAACCGCCTTGTAAACGCCCGGCTTCGCCGGATCTTCTGAGACTTCGATTCGAGCCTCTCGCAAAGGGAATTTGGCCTTCGCATCCTGGCTGGCAAAATCATCCAACAAGATGTAATTCGAAATCCACGTGTTGAGAAATTTTTCGCACTGCTCACGAGACATGAAGCTGCCGATTTTGTCGCGCATCATTGCTTTTAAGAAATGCGCAAAACGCGAAATGGCCAGCATATACTGCAATTGTGAGGATAGGCGGGCGTTGGCATTGGCGTCGGGAGTCAGGTACTTGGTTGGTTCGTTTGCCGATTGCGTCGCCATGAAGACGGCGTTATTCGTGCCTTTGTAAAAGCAAAGCGGAATGAACCCGAGCTTCGAGAGTTCGTTTTCGCGCCGGTCGGTAATGGCAATCTCAGTGGGGCACTTCGCAGCCCATTCGCCGTCGTCGGTCTGGAACGTGTGCGTAGGCAGACCTTCTACCAAGCCGCCGCCTTCGACGCCACGTATTGCCGCGCACCACTCGTGCCGGGCAAAGGCGTCCGTGAGACGTGCCGCCATCGCGTATGCCGCATTGCCCCAAAGATACTTCGAATGGTCCCGGCCATCCACTTTTTCCTCGTAATCAAAGCTTTCAACCGGAGCTGTGTCCTTGCCGTATGGTAGCCGAAGGAGAACGTGCGGCAGACATAAGCCTACATATTTCGAGTCTTCGCTTTTACGAAACATCTTCCACTGGATGTATGCGTCGTTGTCAAAAATCTTCGCCAAGTCCCTCGGTCCGGCAAGCTCTGTGAATCGCTCGAAATTAAACAGGGCCGGATTAGCAGCCGTGAGGAAGGGCGCATGTGAGGCTGCCGCGACGTTCGACATTTTCTCAAGCAGCTCGATGTCTTCGGGGTGTCTGGTGATTTCATAATCGCCGACTAGCGCCCCGTATGGCTGGCCGCCCAATGTTCCAAATTCCTCTTCGTAAATCTTCTTGAATACTGTGCTCTGATCGAATTCAACGGCCTTCTGAAGGTCTTTCAGCAAATCCTTCTTGCTGACATTCATCACCTTGATCTTCAGCATCGTCGAGGTTTCACTGTTCTGCACCAAATAGTGCAGACCCCGCCAGGAAGACTCCAGCTTCTGGAATTCTGGCGCGTGCATTACCTCATTCAATTGGCTGGAGATCAACTCGTCGAGCTGCTTAATGCGCTCGGCAAGCATTACATCGGTGTCCTTCTTGACTTGAATTTCGCCTTGTAGTACTTGGTCCGCTAGCTCCTTGACCCAGGTTTTGCCCTTTATCCGTTCGTCATCCGTTTGGCCTAGACGCCCGTTTGCGACGATAGTCTCCAAGAGGCTGCCGCCCGGTTCCACGTTCTCAAGGATAGATGTCTGTTGACTGCTCGATTTGGCTTCCGGCATCGGCATATTATCCTTTCGTCTCAGGAGCCGGGGGCGCAACGGGACTGGACTGGCTCACTCCGCCTTCCGCCCCAATCCGCTTTAAGGCCTCTGTATTACTCAGGACTTCCTGCAGGATGGACTCTAACCTGTCATTCCCGACTAAGCTGCTGCGCAGATTATGAAGAGAGCTTCGCAACTCGAGCAACTTGCGGAGGGGAGGGACTTGGTTCGCAACCGCAGCGGGCTCGAAATCGTCCAGGCTTCGGAATCGCAGTTCCATGCCCAGCCGGGTATCATCGTTGCTGAGCCGATTGTCAACTTTGAACGCCAATCTGGGGGCAGTCTTCGCCAAAACTTGGTTGAAGTTGTCTCTGTCGATCTCGACAAACTTCCGCTCCTTCATGGGAGGCAGAGGCTTCTCAGGCTGACCGGACAAGTCAGCCAGAACGCCGACCACAAAGGGTATCTCCCGTTTTTCGATCGCATCACCGATCTCGACATCGTAGGTGATGTGGACGCGCGGCGGGCGTACCCGGCCCACCTTTTTCTGTAAACTCTCCTTCGGCATAGCCTGTCCCAACCTCCTAAACTGTTCGGCGTCGGCCTAAAAAGCGGAATTAAACACCGCCGTCCCTGGCGCCACTACGCGAAATGATTGGCACAACTTTAACACACACCTGCGTTTAAGTCCACGACGCATTTTCTGCATTTTCTGCCATATACATCATGCTAGCGGTCCCCCTACTGCCCGGTTGCCTGGGAGGGGCATTTCAAAGGCTCGAAGAATCTCGGATTGAATAGATCCACACCGCCGGGAAACTGAACGAACTCTACCTTGACGGGAGGAGATAAAGGCTGAACCTCCCCCCCCACTCCCTGAACCTTACTCCAGGTGACTTCACGAGCGCCGAGCGGCCGGTCATCCGCCTTTTGGAATAGTTTGAAGACTCCCCAAAGGCCGCTGTGCTTTCCAAATCCCGATTCGAAAGTCCCTATAACAACACCGCTGGCACCTGGGTCAACGCCCGGCTGAGCTGGCCAATCGAAGGTCTTCTGAATACTGGATTCTTTTGAGTTCATGGTCGCTCCGTCAATTACCAGCTTCACTCCAATATCTTGCTTGGTTGGCCTCAAGACGTACTGTAACCTTGGTTGCTGGGCTCCCGCCGGAAAGAAAACATCCGTCAGTTGCTGGGCTCGATTCAGAAACTCCAGCATCTCCGGGCTGACACGAGGTTTCGGAGCTTCCGGCCGCTGTTCCCAACGGGGGCCGTTTTTTATCATCAGTTCACCAAGAGATTCTTGTTCGTACTTCCAGATCAGCCCCGAGTTGGGAGCAAACACGCTTGAAATCTCGGGCAGACTGGCGTCAGCAACACCTCTTGGGTTGAATGGGTATTTCGACAATGTTGGCTGGATTCCCCTGCAAAGGGCAACCAACTCGCCCACCTTCTTCTTGGCTATCTCTATGTCGGGATTGGCTGGAATCAAGGATTTCGCGTTTCTAATCGGTTGTAGCAAAAGCTCTGAAACACGATCGTCAATGCCCTCCGTATCCTTATGGAATCCGTCAGCCAGACTCTTTTCTGCATTGTTTGCTTGAGAGAAGGCATCCTGCGCCGGCAGAATGAGCGAGGGCCTCTCTGAGTCTGATGAGTTGGCGTATTTCGCGAGATTCTGCTGAAGAAGCCGCAGATTGTCCACGTAGGGCTTGTTCTTATCCGTAACCAAGTTACCCGATTCCGGCGAAACCGTTTGGTGAGCTGGCTGAAAGACTCGGCTGACGTCGGCCCAGGTGAATTCAGGTCGATAACCCTCCAGTTTCTCCGCCGTCTTTTCAGCATTCGCCGCCTTCTGTTTGGCGCGGCCGAGACCAGCCTTGTTGATAGCGTTTTCTATGAGCCACGGGCCGGAACTCTTCGTCGGGGGCATGAAGGTATTCTCGCCCACAAACTTGATCAAGCCTAACAACGGCGAACTCGAACCAGAAATGATGTCGAGGTTTTCCGCGGCATCGGCAGTATTCCGGTATTTCCTCACATGCACTGCTTCAGGAAGTTCTTCCATGACTCCTTATACCTTTGATAGTAAAGTGATTTCGCCTTTCGAACCTGGATCGAGTTGATTGGCGACTTTAAGCGTTCTTCGGTCCCGATCACGCAAGCTTCGTCGGCGAGCGAGTACTTTCCGCTGTCGGCAAGCTCTTCAAATCGCTTCTTTCCGTCTGCAGTGAACTCGAACTGGACTTCGTCTGGCGCCACCAGAACCTTTCTATAATCTCCTATTCTGTCGCGAACCACTATGGACCGCGAAACCCTTGCGAACTTCCGAAATCAAGGCGGAATAGATCTGCTCCGGCCCTCGGGACCCCTCCAGGTAAGCACGTGATTTGGCGACCGCATCTGAGTCGTAGCTAAGCTTTATTGGGTTGGACACCTGCAAAGCCTTGACATAGTAGTCAATCTGTTTGGTGATTAAGTCCTTACGGCTTTCATCAAGATCCGGGTGAACCTCTTACAGTGGCGTTCTTGATTGTGGTCCCAACCAAAACGGCATCTACTGGACACGCGGAAGCGGTAATCGTGAGATGCGTTTGCAATTGCCCATAAACGGCTTTGTATGGCTCCTGGCTTCCGGCAGCCCCGACGGTTCTCAATTTGTCGGCCAGATGCTTGTTCGCCTCGTCCAGGACCAGAAGCCTCAGACGGTCGAAGTAGGCTGCTCGAACTCCCTCGCGCAGTGTATTTCCGGTGTACAACCCCCAGTTCAGGTGCAATTCGCGCGGTTTATCGAGGCGCTCAACCAGCAACGTCCTCAAGCTTTCGAGCGCCTGCAGACTCTCGAAGCTCAAATCCAGCGGTCTGCGACCACTCAATGCGATGTTTTGTTGGATATCGCTGACTAAGGATCGATTGCCCAGCCAAGAAATGGTCCACAGCAGACTCAGCAGGACGGCTATGCCGGTGGCGACGCCAACCGCAACCATCCGGTATTGTTCGATCTTCGGATCGGTCAGCGACACTGTCGAGACTGGCGGTCGGTCTCGCTGAAGTACCTCTTGAAAGAGGTCTTTAACGAAGATCCATTTCTCGACAAGAAGGCCTTGAGGTTGTGAACCAATTACTAGGGACGCCTGACCAAGGATGGTGGCGTCTGGCTTAAATATCCGAGTGGCCTCCAAAGGGCTGCGGTCTCCCCTAGTTCCAGCCTGAGTCTTTTCCAGGGCACCCTCAGCCTGACGCTCTGCTAGACGTGTTGCGACAAAGAAGAATCCACGCAGGGCAGGGCTCAGCCGCAGGGGATCAGGCCGGAACGAATCAACCAGAAACTGGACTAGCCTGGCCCGGACTCGCTTAAACTCTCGAGGAAACTCATAAATGGCCGGCTTACGCTTGCTTCTGTGTTCGTGACTCAATGTAAGCAAGCGGCGTGCGTTCAAGCACAAGAAAAGTTTGTTGAAATCGCGGTTGAGTCGTTTTGTCTCTGCATCGGCCCAAACCCGGTCTTCAATCTTCCCCTCAGCGCCCTCCAGTGAGGCCAGGACCCCGAATGGCTGATTAACCTCTGCCTCCGGAAGCTTGTCAAAGAACTCGGTGAAATAGGGGACAGCATCGGTCTTTGTGAACAGAGCGTACACGGGACAAGCGACGCCGAAGGTGTTCGTTACAGCTAGCAGGCGTTCACGGGTGGTCTGAGCGGCTTGATCCAGCCGTGCGTCGTCTGGGGTGCCGATAAAGCCCCGAAGATCACAACACAAAATCACCCCTCGCAGTTGCAGGCGTTGTGCCGCTGGCTTCCAGATCCGCCAACCCTTCGCTTCGGTCTGTGGCTTAATCACTTTTAGAAACGACTCAAAACGAGCGGTATCATTCCCGAAGATTCGACCGCTGATCTCCAGGAAGATGCAATCGTTGGCCAGCCAAATGTTACCGACTCGCGATCCGGCGACTGGAGAGCGTCCTCCCTGCACTTGCCCAGCCAGCAATTGGGCGTCGATACCCGCATTGTGGAGCACAGATGTCTTGCCGGCTCCTTCTTGCCCAATCAGGAGGTAGATCGGCAAGTCTCGAACACGGCGCCGTGGTGCGCCCGCCGCTCGCGCTAGGCGATCGTCGGCCTCGGCAATTAGCGAGGAAAGGGCGGTGTCGTCTTCATGCACCGGCCTCTCACTTCGAGCTTCCGGCGCCGGTTGAAGCTTTCGACGAGCACGCCGAAGCTGCCACCAGTTCACCAGGCGTTCAAGAAACAACCAGGCCATGAGGGCGCCAACACCGAAAGCCGTCCAAAGAAGACCCTTTTGCAAGATGGTTTCCCATCCTGCGTCTCGAAAAAGGTAAATTACCACCAGCCAGACCAGCAGGGTGTAGAGAAACAAAAGAAAAAGCATGCGCCGGATCGTCATTGCCTGTGCCGCTCCCTTTCCATCATTTCCCGACGGGTAAAGTGGACATAAACTCGTCTAGGCGCCACCCTAAAGAAATCTTGTAGATCAAGAACAGGAACGAAGGCACGATCACGGCTCCCAGCAGCCACCATAGCCATCCGTTTTCTGATCTGGACGGTGCCGGTACCGGACCGCCCTCAATGAAGCGGAGCGGGGGTGAGAGGCGATAGTTCTCCTTTCGAATGCCCTCGATCCGCGAGCGAAGCCGGTCCGCGATGAGCTGAGCCTCTGCCCGGGCCGGGCCAGAGTACCTTCCTTCAAAACCCAGGAGCAGGCAAAGCAGATACACCTCGAGCAAATCCGCCAGACCGGGGGAATCCGTTTCGCCGCGAAGTTCATCCAGCCTGTCGAAGAACACTTCACCTGCGTTTGCGTCACCGTAGAGCTCTACACTCAACGGTTGGCTGGCCCAACGATCCCTTGCCGGATCGTGCAGCGAAAGGACTGTCTCGTCCAGGAGGGCCACGACGGCGGACTCCGCATCGCGAATCTCCCTGGCACTGTACCCTGCTACTCCTGCTTCCTTTTGAACGTCCTGCAAAGCTTCTTTGATTCGACGGCGGAAGGCTACCGGATCAGAGAGTTGCTGCCGTCCCGCTTGGAGGCGAACTATGCCGGTGAACACACCTTGGTAGAGCAGGGGTAGAGCGTCGGAACGGCTCCTGACCTCTCGACGCTCCGGCGACTGAGGATACGCTGTTGGCATTGCAGTCTCCGCTCCCTTTAGGGCGATTTCCTAGACTATCCCTCCTTGTTCGTTAACGCAACAGCGCCATGCGGCCTGAACGCCAGTCCTCAGACTTTGGTTCAACAGAAATCCGCCATCCGACACTCGAATTCAGCGGATAATAGGCAATCATGCGATCCCTCGTGATCTTACTCCTTGGAATTGCTTGCAGTGCTGCTCTCTCGCAGGAGCCAGCCCGCCCCCCCGACGCGATCACTGTGGAGGATGTGGTCAAGCTCGTCAAGGCTGGTGTGACCGAAGAACTGGTGATTACTCGCCTCAAACGTTACAACAAGCCCTTCGATTTGAATTCTGACGAAATCCTGGAACTCAAGGAGTCGGGTGTTAGCGAGACGATCATTCGCTATCTACTGGATCCTACGCTGCCTTACGTGCCCCCGCCCCCTCCACCAGCGGCTCCCCAACCACAGGCTCCAAGCGAGCCTCCCAAAGATCCCCTCGTTCTCAAACTCCCACCAGAGCCAGCCATTTATTGGCTTGCTAACGCTGCAGCCGAAAAAGAGGCGTTTGCCAAGCTCGATTTCAAGTCTCTTGTGCCTCTCGACCGGGGCTCGAAGTTTGCTTCAGCGTTGACGGGAGGTCTCAAGAAAGGATCCCAGATCGGATTTCTCATTGGGCCTGCTTCCAGTGTGCGCGTCCAACGTAAGCCGAGTTTGTTTTACGCACGACTTGGAAGCAAGGCGTCCATTGAGGACATTGTTCTATTGAAACTGGATAAGGAAGGCGGTCGGCGCCTGCTGGCCTTTGGGCCGAAACACGATAAGCCCGTATTCTCGCCGGATGCCATTCGGCAGTTCGAAGTCACGGACGTCTCAGAAGGGGTATACCGAATTGCGACGCCGCCCGAAGCGCCCGGCGAGTACATCTTCCTGGTGCTGGGTACCGGAGACGAGAGAAAGGGAGTACTGGGGAAAGGATATGATTTCGGAGTCGATGGGCACTGAACCTCGATTCCGCGTTTCAGTCTTCACCGGGCGGTACTTACGCTTCAGCACCGTATCGGCCCAACCTGGTTAACGATGTAGGGAATTAGATATGGGACACAAAATACCGCCTGCCCCATTAGGCCACGGCGCGACTCCGATAAGTGTGGAAGATGGGACAAGTGCTCTTACTATGTCACGCACGCCTGGCCCGACAGTGGGGCCGGACGACGTTTCTATCGAAATCGGAGCGTGTTTCGTTCCTGTCTCTACGGGAATCCGCGGGTTGAATCCGGCCGAAGGACAGGTCCTGGCTTGGCTACGAGCGAATCGAGCAGAAATAATAGACGCCGAACAGACATTTCGTGTCGACCGCCGGGCGATAGCCGGCGCGATCGCTTGGGAGATGCTGGAGAACGTTGCCAAACAACAACGCATCTGGGCGGGTCCGGGAAAACTCCACCTTGTCGACTATGATAAACACCATCTGCTGGCATCGTCGGTTCAGATCATGTATAACTTCTGGGTGTTAGGCGATCTCGGCAAGGGAACCCTTGCCGAGGAGGTGGAACAGCGCGGCTACGTTCCCAAACTCTCCTATGGAGCTCGCTTCAGTGCCCTCCAGTCAACGAGTGGAGCGATAAAGTATATTGCCGCCTCCATGGCCGCTTTCGCTGAGATAGCCGAGAGATATACGTCTGAAGACCTGCGGAACAGACCTGAAATACTTACCAATGCCTACCAGAGCAAGACGCTCACGACTTGGGAAGCTGCCGTTTCGAAAAAGCCTCCGGGAGCCCCCTTTGTAGGCGGTAATCCGATGGACATATGGGTCTCCTCGCATATTGCTTTTCTTGAAGATGGCGTGGGGAAACCCAATCTGCCGAACCGTGCATACGTCCCGGCTATTAAATTGCCGAAGTCTACGCAGTGAATCATAGTCGTGAGCCGAATATGGCAGTCAGGACCTGTGGTCACTACGATATGACCTGATCAACTCGGCTCGTCGTCACAGTTCGCCCCCATAGGGCTTTCCCAACCGTCGCGTTTGCCTCACTCCACCACAACCAGTACTTCCATCTTCGGCTCGTTGATCTCGGCCGGCGCGGATACCGCCAGAGCCCTCGACATCACGATCCGATCCCAGTACGAGCCGCTCTGGTTTAGCAAGAAATACTGGTTGTCGAGCTTCATCGGTATTTGCGGCGGCGGCACTTGGACGTGCCGCAGACGTTACCCCAGGCAGGGCATTCCGGATGAGCCGCTCGATATCATCGGGCGCTGACATTTTCAGATATTGAGGCACCTTCCGGATGATTTCGTCCACACCCATCTTGGCGCTGACAGCCAAGTAAAACTGCGAGTTCTTGAACAGATTGTCGTCGGGAACTTTCCCCGACCAAGTGAACCGATCGGTGAGCACTAACGGGATGGAACGATACTTCGAAGGGATCACGGTCTCCATCAGATCCCGTATTCGCGCGTCCAGGCGCGTGAAACAAAGCCCGAGGTTGTCGTGATCATAATCGGGCAAATCACCGGGATGGCCCTCAATCGCAAATGTAGAGAGCGCGCCGGCCAGCCGCAGCATGGCACGATACGCCACCTCCGGGTGACCATGCCGGACTTTAAAGATGTGCCGCAGTTCCGGGAGGTAGCTATTTACCGTGTGCAACAGCCAGAAATTCGCGGTCTCCGATGCCGAGAAATCGGCCGTCCCTTTGCCGCGTTCGCGGCGTGGGCCCGACAGTGTTCCGCTCTTAGTCACCAGAATCTCCACTTGACGCCGCAAGAGCGACATCAGGTACGCGCTGGCGGCAAGGTCGAAACAAGGCGCAGCGAAAGTCGGTTCCAGCCTCGGCGCCCCGGCCGCATCCCGGTCTACCTGTGCCACTCGCAGCGAGCTGTACCCGTCGCGGAACTCGCCGCCAAATACCAGGCGGAACGATTTTCTCGCCACAATCACTGCTTTTTCGTCGGAGCCCTGGTTGTCGTCGGGAACCATACGTGTTTCCGATGTGTAACGAGTCTCAGCCAGACCACTTGCCTCGCGCTGCGCCGGCAGCGTCACGTTCCGCGCGTTGGTCTTTCGTTCGGGCAGTGATAGAAACACATCGAGAAATTCCTGGTCGGGTGCGAAGAACTTTGAAATCTCGCGGCTGGGCGGGAGTTCGTCCGACTCCGGCATGTCAAAGGGTTCGCCGTCTGGAAGAAATCCCCGGGCCGATACAACTTTGAATAGTCCATTCGTCAGCGCCTCAGCATCAATTCTCAATTCGGTAACGCCGTAGTTGGCGAAATTAGACGCGCCAAAACGGAAGTGTATTAGATCTTGAAAGAATTGATCCTGAGCCTGGAAATGCTGTGGGGAAAGGAACATCCCCTTTGTCCAGACGACGCGAGGTTGGCGTTTCATAAGCCCTAAAGCTCTAGCTTATGCTGCTGCAACATGCGAAGTGTCTCGTCGCGAATCGGATCTGGCAGGTTCCGAACGCTGTCGACATCCAGAACCTCGGCGAATGTCTGGCCGCCGGCCAGGCC
Organism: uncultured Acidobacteriaceae bacterium; assembly: GCA_963771305.1. GTDB lineage: Bacteria > Acidobacteriota > Terriglobia > Bryobacterales > Bryobacteraceae > CAJCIT01. The sequence continues at coordinate 53,315 of CAVYTS010000026.1, read as the reverse complement.
ACTGGCGAGCGCGACCAGATCGTCCGCCGGACGAAAGGTCTGAAACGGAGCCGAAACAGTAACCAGCGGCAAATCGCCGAAAGAGGGTGATTTGCGTATATCCACGCGATACCGCAAACCGGTCAGGAGTTCGTTCAGCGATGGAGTCTTGCGAAAAAGCTCATGCATCACGCAAGCCCGCAGTACAAACGCACGCACAGCTTCGGTGTCGCGCTGCGCCTTGCCGTCGGTTACTTCACGCAGCGTCGACAGCGAGTAAGGCGACGCGTAGGTGAGCACCCATGTCAACGGCGTTGTTACGCGAATGGAATGCCAACCACGGTCTGTCTGAGTCGGATGCAGGTACTCCCATTCGTGAAGGTGAAACTGCGTCGAAACAGATTCAATCGGCGATGACAACTCCGGTCGCAGATCGAACGGCTTCACCGCAACGCGGCGATACAGTTCCGCGAGTTCAGCTGCGTTCTTATCGGCCTCGAGAGCGCCTTCTCTGCCAGCGCCTTCCATGTGATCGCCTAGAAACCGGCGAGGGCGGAAGAGAGGGGAGAGGGCCTCAAGATGTGCGCGGAGTCGAGGCAAACAGAATTGCCCAACGTCTCTCGTCAGCTTATGGAGGCTAAGTAGTTTAGGTGCATCAAGGTCAGCGGGGGCCATCAGTACCGACAAATATAACAGAATGTGTGGGTTCGCGCGAAATCATGGCTGCTCTCTGGGTAAGGCCGGCAACGACCGTGTTTGACTCAATCGGGGACCGGTCCTAACCACTTTGAGGAAAGTGTACGGATTCAAACTTACCGTTCCGATGGTCGAATCCTTCGATCTCTGCCCAATAAACCCGCTACGTCCATATGCCCACGACCCTCAGAATATGAGTCTGAAAGTCCTCCAGGTAGCTCGTTCCATGAGAATGAGTACCAGTGGATTGCATTGGCTCGGGACCGCGATGACATCGATTTGACGGGCAAATAACGGAGCAGTGCGTCTGCCAGCGGCTGCCCTATTCGGGTGGAAGCCCAACGAAAGCTTCCTCAATAGACTTCCTGCGTCCCTCCTCGGTTATGGCCATGCGGTAGAGTGGCAGGGGCTTGACAGGAGGTGGTTCGACGCCACGTGGTCCATAGGCGACCTTGGTCGGTTCGGAAAAACGCGCACCTGAGAAATTGCAGTTGCGGCGTTCAAAGTAGTCCATGTCGGCCCAGTAGAAGTCGGCATCCTTGAAGTTGCAGTCGATGGCCTGGGCGCCGGCGAAGCATGCTCCGGCGAAGGAAGCGCGCTCGAAGTTGCAATTGACAAACACGGCGTTGCGGAGGTCGGCGAATTCGAAGGAGGAGTCAGCAGCGCTAGTTCTATCGAAGCGGGTCTCGAAGAAGGACGCGCGTTCGAAGTTTGCTATTGGCGCGATGGTGGAAGACAGGTCCGCATGCGACAGATCCGCGTAAAAACAAGACGCTCCCGCTAGCTTGGCGTCGACAAGGATGGCCCAGGCCAGCTCAGCGCCGCCGAAGTTAGCAGCCTCCAAGTCGGAGCCACTCCAATTCGATTCGAGTGCCAGCACGGACAGCAGATTGGCCCCCGTAAAGGCGGCATTGCGTACGACGCACCTGATCATGACGGCGTTGGCGAGGTTCGCGCCAGCGGCTTTGACGTGGCTCAGATCGGCGCCCTGCAGGCGGGCAGAAGACAAATCGCAGGTTTCCAACAGGGCTTCACGAAGCTTCGAAAGCCGGAAGTCCGCAGCGGCAAGTGCCGCGCCTGAAAAGTCGGAACCGCTCAAGTCTTGTAGCGAGTAGCCCGTGGCTGCGGAACCCGAAGGCGGCGGCATCTCTTCCCGCGAGTCTCCTTTACTCGCTAAACTCCAGCTGCTTCTCGTGCTTCCCGCAACGCGGCCTCCAGGTACTTCTCGATGTTGGCATACCGCTTCTGGATCGTTGCCTTCGTTGCGGGCTTCCAGCAAAGCTCCATTTCGCCCTTAGCGTCACAAGTGCGAAAGTCATAAAACAGCAGTCCCCCCATTTCTGTTACGGCAATAATGGGGTGGTTGGCGACGTAGAACCTTTTCGGGTCGGATTCCCATTCCTCGATCACCGCGTTGTCGACGCTCTTAAACATAGCGCGAAGATTGATCTTGCCTTGCTCGATTTTCTCCTCGATGACCGACCGGATCGGCTCTTGACGGCTGCTGTCGGTACTCAAGAAGTCGAGCTTTCCGCGAAACTTGGTGACGCCATCGCTGGCGGCCAGGAAGTCGCCAAACGAAGGGGGGAGGGGATGAGTCCAACCCCCGCTAAGGAGTTTCTTGGCGGCGGCCGGAGCTGCCGGCGGATAAAGTGTCATTGCGTCTTCGGACGGGTCACCTTCGGCTTCGCGCCGAACGTCGTCGAGCTTCTTGATTTCTTCTAGCGAGGTGCGGATGCTTATCATAACCTTTGTTTGGACGTTATTTAACGCTACGCCTCAATATTTAACGCCCTTCCTCAATCCAGGGTGGCATTCGCCTTCCAATTCTGCGTACAGGGCTTGGTGTCACCGCTTGGCGGAGTACACTTCTCTGCGGCCTCAACTTCGTTGATGACCCCGCCAGCGTTGACCGGGTCGCGCACTACATGCCCGATCTGGCTTCCACACGAGCGGTTAACGGACGCATTGCAGGGCGTCATATTGTGGCATTCGTTTTTGCCGCCGAGTTTGAGTTCCATCCGATGGTCGGCATCATTGTCTTTGCAGGGATCGCCAGTGTTCTTGACGGGACGTTTCTTCTCCTCGTCGGAGGCATTCTTAAGGCACTCATCTCGCCATTTGTCTGCGGCAGTGCCGCAGGGCCGCTTTCTGGACTTGGCGGCGTCGACGTCGACAGGGCCATTTTGGGGGTTGGCGATGTGCGCGTTCTGCGCTTCAATCTTGCTGACGAAATCCTTCTTTTGCTCTGTCGTCCAGTCGCAACGCCAATCGAGCGTCAGCACGCCGCCGCTCAGCGACCCAAGCCCGTCGTAATCGACCCATGAATGCGGATTGGAACTGTACCAATAGGGGTTCTGCGAGTAGCGATAACCGACAGGGTCAGCGGAAATGTAACGGGCGAGCGCGGGCGAGTAGTGGCGGAACCAGTTGTAGTACAGCCCCGTCTCGCGGTCGTGATACTGGCCAAGGGCCCGAATGGGTTGCGTGAGAGCGCCAGTTTCCGCGCGAAGCTGGCCGAACGCGGTGGAGTCGGCGGCCCACGTTAGAGTGCCGGCCTCGTCGAAGGCTTCTGTTACCGTGCCGATCTGGTCGAATAACAGGACGTGCATTTTGCCGTCACGGAGCAAGCCAAGGGGAATGGGAGACTCGGGCAGCGTGATGTAGTAGATTGGCGCCCCGGTACCGCTTCGTTCGCCTTGGAGGAACTGGCCGTCCCAGTAGAATCGCGTTTCGTAACCAGAGAAGGATTTTCGTGTCCGGCGAGCCGCGAAGTCGTATTCGTTTTGAACCGTCGCGCCGGAGGGCACCCTCACGGATTCTAGGAGGCCATTCCCTTCGTATTCATATTCGATTTCACCATCTGGGCCTGCCTGGCGAACGATGTGCCCGTCTTCGTTGTAAAAGAAGCGGGTTGCACCCGCTGACAGCAGGCGATTCCCCGGTCCGATCCCGATCGGTTCTCCAGTGGCCGAAGTTAGAACATTTCCTAATGCATCATGGGTGTATGCTTCATTGAAGGCCCCTCGAATGGCTAGAAGACGGCCACCCGGGTCGACCGTGATGGTTCGGACCCCCAAGCGAAGATCTTCGATCCGCACGAGATCGTCATTCGAAGTCCATTGGAATTTTCGCGAGGCCAGGACAGCGCCCTCGGCCGACCGAAGCGTGCGCTCCGTCATACGCTGCAACACATCATAGGAGAGAGATAGGGCCAAGTTGCCCGGAGTGCTGGCGCGAACGATCAAGTCGCGGAGATCATATTCGAACTTCCAGGTCCAGACGCCGTTGACTGTCATTTGTGTCAGGCGTGAGCGCAGGTCCCAGACGTACTCGATTTCGAGGCCAAGGTTATCGCGAAGGCGCACGCGGCGCGCGAGGGCATCGCGGTCGACGTCGATCTTGCGGTTGGGAGAGTCTTCGCCGATCCAGCGGCCCTGTTTCGACCATTTTTCTTTCCACTGACCCAGTTCGGAAGCGGCCCCGATCAGTTGGCCGTTTTCGCCATAGCTGAATTCCCAGGAAGGCGCATTCGTGGCGGTGCGTAAGCGTATAAGCCCTACATCGTTGAATGACGCGGCGGTTTCAACGTTGGAGCTCGTGTTTAGATAGCGGATCGGACGGTCGCGGCCGTCGTGTTCGACGAGCGTCACTCGGCCGTCGTAGTGAGTGACCTGGTCGATCCGGTCGCACGAGTCATAGGAAAAGTGAAGGGACTCTCCAGCGGGGTTGGTGACCCGGATGTGGTTGTCTTCGGCATCCCACGCTAGAGTGTATCGGGCACCGGTCGGATCGACGTAGCCGGTTGGTCGACCGAAGAGATCACTTTCAAATCGCAGTTCGGAGCCGTTCTCGTACCGAGAATCGAGCGGTAATCCGGCTTGGTCATATCCAAAGCCTTTGTGCCCGCCGTCAGGAAAAATCGCCTCGCGAAGTCGTCCGGCGGGATCGTAGATGAGCCGGGTTTCGTTGCCATAGGGGTCGCTGACCCGCTCCAAATTCCCGAACGCATCGCTCAAAGCCGACCCAAGTGAGCCGATCTGGTCCCAACAATTGATAGCGAGTCCATCGATGTCCCAATGGGTTTCGTTGCCACCCGGATCGGTCAAGGCGATTACATCGCCAGCCGCCGAGTAGACGAACCGCACTGGGCTGCCGTTCGGGCCGGTGGTTTCGATCAGGTGGCCTTTCTCGTCGTACTGAAGTGATTGGGTGCTACCCTCGGGAGCTTCGATTAGCACGGGTTTATCAAAAGCGTTATATGTGATCTTGGTTTGCTTACCTCCACAGACGACCGTTTCTGTGCGCGCCCCTTCGTCGGCGACGGAGATGCACGGCACCGAACCGGGTTCCATGTCGGACATCATGAGGCCACCGCTCGGGTCATAGACGTTTTCTTGGATCCGGCGAAGCGGATCTACGCGGCGCGTGACGTTGCCGCCCTCGTCGAGCGTCGACACCCAACGGTCTCCGTGGGAGTTTGTCATCTCCACGCGCATTCTGGCCGCATCGCGGCGAAAAAACCGGTAGCGGCCTCCGTCGCTGCGCCATCGTGCGATGCCGGCCCTCTGGCTATCGTAGTTGAAGAACGTGCGGCCGCCCTTCCGGTTGGTTATGGCGACCAAGAGGTGGCGATCATACTCGTAATGGAGCGGGATGCCCGACTGGTCTGTCGCCTCCACTAAATCGCCGCTCAAATCGTAACGATAAATCGCCAGTGTGCTGTCGGCCGAAAGGGAAGGATGAGTAAACAGGAGCCTTACGATACGGCCGCTTGAATCATATGAGAGTTTGAGCATCCGATTCGAGCTGCCCAGAACACCGATCAGCGTGTCACCGTTATAAAAGTATTCGCTCTGGTTGCCATCGATATCCTCGCGCGAGTGCAGCCGAAGAGCGGTTGAGGGAAAACGGGACTCGAACTTCCAGAAAGACCCGTTCGTGCTTTTCACAAGTGTAAAGGGCTCCTCAAACTGAAGGAAGTACCCGCCGGAATTTGTGGCGAAGATCCCGGTCTCAGGATTAAGCACAAATCGATCGTCCCCTGCCCCACCTCCCCCGAGCAGGTAGTACTTGCCGTCGCGTCGAAGAGTGAGTTGAAGGTTATGCCGCCAACCGTGGCCGAGCGAACCGGCGACGAGATCTCGAGAGGAATAGCTCCGGACGAAGGCTACCGTTGGACGGCCAGGCAGATAGGCATCCACCACGCTATCGGTGACCTCGCCGGTCGCTAGGTTGAGATCGGCTTCGATGGTAAGCATTCAGTCGCAGTCCCAGTAGAAACGAGCGGACTTAGGGGAACACTCCGAGCGGCAGACGAAAAGATACCCAAACCCCTGAGCGAAGTTGAGAATGGTTGGCGCCCAACCCTCGTCGACGGAAGAAACAAAAATCAGGAGATCGGAGCAATTGTCGCAGGTCGCCTCCAGAGGAGGCTGGATGGAAAGCTGCCGGCCGCCGAGCTTACCCCTTACGACGACAGGACTCCACTCGCGAAACTCGGCTTCGGAAAACGGTTCGCCCGTTGGAGTAGCGTGAAAGAAAACTGGGTCGGGAAGCGCGGGCTCTGCCACTGAATCCCCCTCCCGTCGCAATATGGGAAAGAACCCGTTCCCGCCCGACGAACCATCGTCTCCGCCGAGCAAGCCGGACAAAACTCCAGGCTGATCAGGGCAAACTTGGAAAGATGAATGAAAGCTGAGTTCTCGTAAGTGGCAAATAACGAGAGTTGGCCGCCACAGTAGGGACAGCGCTTGGTGCTCGAATTTGGGCGGAGTTCGCTGCGTCCCTCGAGCCGAACGCCTAACTTGGGCGTGCGCGGGAGCCCACCGATCGCAGGGTCGAGCCAGTATCCTATGATCGGCTCCATGGATTAACCTCCCATTGCAGCTATGCAAGCCGGGCAGCCAGCCGCGGCACCTTGCCCAATCAGGACCGTAGGTTCACCTTGGACGATATTATTCGGCGGAGGCAGCGGCACCAGTGCATGTGGCTCAGTAACAATGTCGCCTAGGCACGCCGCAGGCTTACCACCAATCAAGTCACGCCCTCTCCGCCTGCGCCGCCAGGAACCGTGATCCCCGGACCATGCGGAGCGCCGTCGCAAGCGGGCGGCGGTGCGTTAGGAATTGGACAAGTGTGCTGGTCCCCGATCCGCCACGCCGGCTTGCCGCCAATCAGCACCGTCATACAGGCGGCCCCCAGCAGTGGGGACCCATGCATGGTCGAATCTCCCAGTCGCGCAGCTGGCCGACCCATTCTAAATCTCCGCTCCGATCTTTTTCGTTCCCTTTAGTCGAAACAGTTGATTCCTCAAGACACCAGGTGCGTCTCTGGGGTCTATGAGACCCACTCTGGATAATCCGGAAAAAGTGTACCTCTGGCCCGTCGCCGAGCCCTCAATCTCAACTGGCAGGCCACCCCAATACTCAATCTCGAACCTGAGTCCCTCGTCTATATCTCTTTGACTTAGGATGACCCGTCGTCCCGATGATTGACCACAACAGCTCATACCCTTATTCCTCGATTTTGATCTCCAAGGGATCGCTTGCGAGGCGCTCGAACAGAATCGCCGCACCAGAAAGGGCCCACCAGGCCAATACCCTTTGCGGCCACGTCGCAGTAAGAGTCAATCCGAACGGGAGCGCAATCCACATACTGAGGCAGTAGAAACAGTTCAGCAGCTGACCCCAGAATCCATGACCTGCCACCCGCCTCAGGCGAGCACAGATGGCCCAAGGACCTTCCTCGCGCGACATCAAGTGAGTAATGCGCCATATCGCCAACGCTGAAAGGAGACACTGCAGCCATAAGTCCATTTAGCCCCATCAATTGATTTTGACCAAACTTCCCTTGATCGTATTGATACCGCTAGCCTCGATATTGATCTGCACCGCTTCCTCTTTAATTGAGGTTGATCCAGTGATCTTGATGCTCATGCCACTGATCTCGATACTGCCATCGCTCTTCATCACAATCTTCGACGCACCTGTCTCCAACGTGATCTCACTTCCGGCGGTTACCTTGAGGGTGGACCCGACATCCAAAGTATCTTTCCCGCTGATGTTACAGGATCGGTCGCCGCTGACGGCCCGCTTCTCGGCCCCTCCCACGTTTGTCTTGAGATCTCCGCCGATGTCGACCGACTGGTTTCCAGACACATTCTCCGACTGGTTGCCGCTCACGGCAACGGTGTTGTTTGCGCCCACCGTGGTTGTTTGAGATGAACCCACCGTAACGTTGCGCGTCAAGCCGACCGAGATCGCTTGAAGTCCACCTACCGTCACCTCGTTCGCGGCGCCGACGTTCAACATATCATTAATTCCCACGTTGTGGGTTCTGGTGAGCGCCACGGAGACTACTTCATTTGCTCCTACGGTCTCGGTGCGATTGGCGCCGATCCCAATGGTCTCGTTCGCACCCACGTTTTCAGTTCGGTTCACCCCGATGGTTATGGTTTCGTTGTTGCCCACCTTCTCAGTTCGGTTCACCCCGATGGTTATGGTTTCGTTGTTGCCTACCTTTTCAGTTCGATCGTGTCCGATGGTGATCGTCTCATCATTGCCTACCGTTTCGGTGCGGTTGTGCCCCACGTTTGTGCGCTCGTCGTGCTCCACCTTGATGTCCTGGTCGTATTGGGCATGAACCCGGATCAGCTCATTCCCTTTCGTGTCGTCCATGGACATCTCGTTGTATCCGCCGCCGCCCTTAGTGCTGTTGGATTTGATGCCGCTGACAACTTTCTTATCCGGCAACCCCCACGGCGGCATGTTCTCGGCGTGATAAACACGGCCGGTAATGATGGGCCGATCCGGGTCGCCTTCCAGAAAGTCAACGATTACTTCCTGATCTATCCTCGGAATTTGGATGCCGCCCCAACTCTTGCCTGCCCACGGATACGAGACCCGCATCCAGCAGGACGAGTTCTCGTTCTTCTTCCCCTCGCGGTCCCAGTGAAACTGGACCTTTACGCGGCCATATTTGTCGGTGTAGATCTCCTCGCCCGCCGGTCCCACTACCACCGCCGTCTGGCATCCCTGAACATGAGGCTTGGGACTCAATCTAGTAGGACAGAAAAGGACGGTCGCCGGAATACACTCGAAGCTGTTGCTATAGTGCATGCCTTCCTCGACTCCGCCCGTGGCGTAAGAGCCTCCCATGGAGGCCTGATGATAGACGGATGTGAGAAGCCATTTCTTGTTGGCGTCGTCCCGGTAATGTTCCGCTACCTCCACAGAGTAGCCGGCACAAAAGCAGCGGCAATTTGACCTCCCGGAGGACCGCTTCTCAAAGGCCGTAGTTTCCTCCAGCCGCATCTTTGCTAGCTTGTCGCCATCGGCACGTTTCGGATAGATTCCCGGATAGTCATAAATCTCATAGATCGGTTCTTTCTGCACCGTCACCATCAGATTCGTTCTCGGGGTTTCGAAGTTGTAATCGGTGTGCGCCCAGGCGTGGGGCCGGTATTCCTGCTCGAGCTGCAACTCTTCGATCACATCGTCCGGACTCCAGCCCCCCTTCGGCGACCGGCATCGGGCCTTGGCCTGTCCCGGGCAGGGTTGATGCGACGTCGCATCGTCGGCCAGAACCATCGTGTGCTTTCCGGGCTCGTGCTCAAAGTAATAGTAGATCCCCTCCTCTTCCATCAGCCGCGAGACAAAGTTGAAGTCGGTTTCGCGATACTGCACACAGTAGTCCCGGATTCGGTAGCTGTTGTGCAGTTGCAGTTGGTAGTCTTGAAAACCCAGGTCCGTGAAGATTTTTTGGATGATATCGGGGGCGGTTTTGTTCTGGAATATTCTGCAATCGGCAGTGCGGGTCAGAAACCAGGTCCACGGCACCATCTCAGCGCGGTAACTGGCGAATCGCTCGTCACGAGTTCCTTGCGAGAAGTGGCTGATGAATCCATTCCAATGGCGCACTCCGTCGGCAATCTCCAGGTGCAGCGTCACGTTCTTCCCCACGATGCGGTCGAAAGGGATAGAGTCGTCTTCGGAAAGCAGATCCAGCTGAAAGCGAAAGAGTTGCGAGATGGTTTCTTGACCAGATAGCGCACGAAGAAGGAGCTTGTCCGGCCCGAGCGGAGTATCGATTTTCAGAGCTCGATCGGTCTGCGTGAAGCCGAGTTTTGTCGCCATCGACGCTACCTTCCACTACCTCGCCGCGAGAAAGCGGCTCCGAGCCTTCCTAACTCTTGGGCAAGGCCAGAACATTCCATCTAATATGTATCTCATATTCCCGGCGCCCCTTGTCAGTGCTCATGTTGATGATCCGGAACCCATTGCGTCCGCTGCCGGTGTCGCTGAAGAACGAACTGACGATCTGTGGGCCTTAGTCCGTTTACCTTTGCCATGTTCAGGTCCGGGCGCCAAATCGTAGGTAAATTGGCTGCCTTTGCCTATTCCAACGCGGATTCCGGAAAGCCTTTTGCCCTCCACCATACCGACGAGCAACTCACGAGAAAGATCGGGCAAAAGAGTGTTCGTCAAAATATTATCGACGTTTCGAGCACCGCTTTCAACCTCCGTGCAGCGGTTCGCAATTTCCTCGACCAAAGATTCGTCGTACTCCAGTTTCGCCCGATGCGTCTCATCGAGCCGCCGGACAATCCGGCCCAATTTCAGTCGGATGATTTCTTTTAGCACTTGATCTCGTACCGGATAGTACGGCACTGTCACAACCCGTCCCAGAAACGCAGGCTTGAAAAGCTCGTTTAGCTCCTCTTTAATGAGCGCCGTCGTCTTAGCCGTATCGCCGATTGTCCCGGCGTCGGCTGAGATTGCCATCAGCGTATCGGTTGCAGCATTCGTCGTCAGGATGATCACTGTGTTCTTGAAATCAATCAACCTTCCCTCGCCATCCTCCAGTACGCCTTTGTCGAAGACCTGGTAGAAAAGTTCAAGAACATCCGGGTGCGCCTTCTCGACTTCATCGAGCAACAGAACCGAGTAGGGACGACGCCGCACTGCTTCGGTCAGCACACCCCCTTCTCCGTACCCAACGTAGCCCGGCGGTGAACCTTTGAGCAATGAGACGGTATGTGCCTCCTGGAACTCCGACATGTTGATCGTGATGAGATTTCTCTCGCCCCCATAGAGAACATCGGCCAAAGCGAGGGCCGTTTCGGTTTTGCCTACACCACTGGGTCCCACCAACAAGAACACTCCGATGGGTTTACCGGGATCGTCGAGGCGCGCTCGAGAGGTCGCGATTCGCTGCGCGATTGCTTTCAACGCGTGCGCCTGGCCGATCACGCGGGCCGCAAGGTGATCCTCAAGACGCAATACCATCGATAAATCGTCTCGCAGCATTCTGCCAACGGGGATGCCCGTCCATGCTGATATGACTTCGCTCACGCCCTGGCCATCTACGCAGACACGTATGAGAGGCCGTTCGCCATCGAGTTCCGCGAGCTCAGCCTTGCACTTTGCGTGCTGGTCGCTGACCTTGTGGTGTTCGTCAGCCGCCAGGTTATCGCCTTCCAGACGCGCTCGTGATTCACGGATCTGACTCACCAGAAGTTTGGTTTTCTCCCATCTTTCTTTTAACTCCTCGAGATCGCGTTTTACAACGCTCTCCTTCAAGCTAAGCTCTTGAATCCGTTCAAGATGATCGGTGCCAGTTGCCTTCTCTCGCGCCAGTACTTTTTGCTGAACTTCCAGGTCTTCCAGCTGCCTCGTCAGATCCTCGATGGCGGGAGGAGTGGTGTTCTGTCCCAGTGCCACGCGGGCGCAGGCCGTGTCCAATACGCTCACCGCCTTGTCCGGAAGTTGTCTTCCGGACAGATAGCGGCTCGACAACCGGACGGCGGCAGTCACGGCTTCATCCAGGATTCGGACCTCATGATGCTTTTCCAGATGTGTAACCACCCCACGCAGCATCACCGCGCACAGGGTTTCGTCGGGTTCCTCAACTTTTACTACCTGAAATCGACGTGCCAACGCGGCGTCTTTTTCGAAATACTTCTTGTACTCGGACCACGTGGTAGCGGCAATCGTCCGCAACTCGCCGCGTGCCAGAGCGGGCTTGAGGAGATTTGCCGCATCGTTCTGCCCAGCCTGACCGCCGGCGCCGATCATAGTGTGTGCTTCATCGATGAAAAGAATAATCGGCGAAGAAGAGGACTTCACTTCATCGATCAGACCCTTCAACCGGTTCTCGAATTCTCCTTTGATACCAGCGCCAGCCTGCAAAAGGGCCAGGTCTAGCGCCCGGACTGATACATTTCTCAGCGGTTTTGGAACATCGCCTTGTGCCACTCTGGTCGCAAAACCCTCGACAACTGCAGTTTTGCCGACCCCGGCTTCGCCGGTCAGGATTGGATTGTTCTGCCGGCGCCGCATGAGAATGTCAACTATTTGACGGACTTCAGCGTCTCGTCCCAGCACTGGGTCGATCTTTCCCTGTTTTGCTCGCTGCGTGAGGTCAACGGTGTATTTGTCAAGGTTAGGCGTCTTTCCCCCGGCAAGCACGGGCTGCTCGCCCGTCTGGCTTGACGCCTCCGAAACTCCGGATTCGTGGCTTTCGGGCGATCCGGCCAAAATGAGTCGAAACTCTTTGCGTAGGGCGTCAAGTGGAATATCGAAAAGCCGAGGGGCGCTTTCGCGAATCGCCCGCGACAAATCGCTGTCTCCGCACAGCGCAATGATTAGAAATCCAGATCGGATCTTCGCAGCTGAGTAGTCTACCGACCCAACCGACCATGCTTCGCGCAGCAAGTTGTACACCCGCACTCCTAGGACCGGGGTGCGAGCGTTACCTCGCTTAAACCTCTCAATCGTGCGGGCTAAATCTCTACCAATCTGGTCGCGATTGATCTGAAAGTGCGCTAGAATGCGCACCACGTCATTGTCCGTCTGGTCTAGAAGCTTGAGAAGAAAGTGTTCTACCTCGATATCGTAGTGGGTGTTTGACGCGCAGAGTCTTGCGGCCTCTTCCAATCCTTCGCGAGTCACGGAGTTCAACTTAGCGACTAGCGCCTTCAGATCAACATTCATGAGCCCCTCCAGAGATTACGCCAAGAATGCTCAGGAGATAAAGATATCAGCAAAGATTCACAAACTGCAGCAACTTAATCAGGGCCAGCTCTGGGACCTTCCTATACACCCACTGAAAAGGTCTGGCAAACAATCTGCACAGTCTCGGCCTCGAAAGTGGATCCGACAGTGGCGTCCTCAACCGACTGGTGCCCGCCGAATCGAGATGCGTGGCGATTCGATGCGTAAGAATCGAGTGAAGGGGAACGCATAGCCGCTCGCACATTGTCACGGAGGCGACCGCCGCCGGCTTAGCATAGTTTCTGGTTGGTACACTACGCGCTGATTTCCGAAGCAAGAAGGGGCTCGCATTGTTATGGCTCGAATGAACGATTGGCAGCGGGAAGCTCACGAAGCCGTGAGGAGGGAAATGTGGTCCTTAGCAGGACCGAACCAAATCGCGAAGGTTTTGCGAGCGGGCGGGAGTGCGGCTTCGACGTGACCTGCCCCCGTAGACCGGTCCACTTAGAAATCTGAAATTACCACGAAAATCCGTTTGTGCGGATAGCCCTTCGTCCTCATCATTGGTTCCTTCTGCAGCCGGGTTCGTCTGTCAAGGCCGCGCGTGAGCGCGCCGCAAGGGCAGCCTTGACGGACGGTTCCGGCTGCTGCACCTCTCCGAAGGAGGACGAAGGGCGCTGCCACTGTTGCGCGAATTCGTCCGGCGTTCGGTAGTCAAAACTGCTGTGTGGCCGGGCGGCGTTATAGTCGTAGCGCCACAAGGTGATTTTCCGGCGTGCATCGTATAGGTTGCGGAACCAGTGTGTGTTCAGGCACTCGTCCCGAAGCCGGCCATTAAAGCTTTCGACATGTCCGTTTTGCATCGGCTTACCGGGTTGAATGTGATTCATCGTGATTTTCCGTTCCAAGCACCAAGCCAGAAAGTGCCGCGAGGTGAGCTCCGGGCCGTTGTCCATGCGTAACGCCGTCGGGCAACCGCGCCGGTCGATCAGGCCATCGAGGATGCGCGTGACACGTTGACTGGCGAAGGAGGTGTCCGTTTCCAGCGCTAGACATTCGCGCGTGAAGTTATCCACGATGCTCAACACACGCACGGATGCTCAACACGCGCACGGCTCGGCCCGTAGCGAGGGCATCATGCACGAAGTCCAGCGGCCACTCCTGGTTTGGCGCCGTCAGTTCTGGCTGGCGAATGCCTGTGCGCATCACCTTCTTGCGCCGCGTGCGCTTCACGCTCAGTCCTGCTTGTCGATAGATCCGAAATAGCCGCTTATGGTTCACATGCCGGCCGCTTCGATCCAGCAGCACGCCGAGACGCCGGTATCCAAACCGCGGCCGCTGATGGGCCAGTTCGGTCAATTCTTCGCGCAGCGCCGCGTTGCGGTCGGGCCCGGCACTGATAGCGACAACTCGACCGACACACTCCCAGCAGCCCGCAGGCTCTTCGTTCGCTGATGCGGAACGTGGTCCCGGCGAACCTCACATCTTGCCGTTGAGCTGCGAGCTCCAGCCGTTTTTTGAGATCACCGCCTTGTGAACCTCTTTGCCAGGCTCAAGTCCGCCACTAGGCTCTTCAGCCGCCGATTCTCCTCTTCCAGCTGACGCAAACGTTGCGCCTCGCTCACTTCCAGGCGGCCGTACTTCGCCATCCAGGCGTAAATCGTGGCTTCACTAACGCCGTGCTCGCGCGCCAGACCGGTCACTTTCTGCCCCGCTTCGTATCTTTCAGGATCGCTATGATCTGCTGCTCGCCGAATCGCTTGCCTTTCATCTCTGCCTCCTTGTCTCGAAATCCTAACCGATTCCGGACCAGTTTGCGGGGGGCAGGTCAGACGCTCGGCGGATACATTAACTTGGCAGGTTTCTGCTCAGTAAGACGCCGAAGCAAATCGAAACTTCTCTTGGCCTGCCGCCCGCTAGTCTAGCCAGGGGAGCGAGAATCTACCACTTCACTCGTCTACCCCAAGCGTCCGAATATGAGTATGAACTCACTGCAGAGTTTCCGGACGGTCTGGCATACAACTGGCCTACAGCAATCCCTCCTATCCTTCAGGAAGTCGAACGATCTATCAATGGAGGATCAAACCAGGAGTTCAGATCCCAGTTGATTCGAGAACTTTTCTTGATCTGAAGCCAGGGCACGTGCTCCCGTATAACCTGGCTCATAAAGCAGAACGGTCCTTCGCCTTTATCGAGTGCCTCACTTCCTTCCGGGTCGCGCAGACTTCGGCCAGGATCAAACGCTCGGATCGGTCGAGCTGGGTGCAACGAGCCATCACGATACGGCGGCAGAAGGGGCCCAGGTCATGGCTTCCGGCCGCTTGCTCAACCAGCTGGAACTCCCTGTCTTCGAGCGTCATGGTGACGCCCCTCGTGCGTCTCGGTCGGGATTGTCTAGCGCGCACGTGTGAGAACTCCTTTCATCGACGCAGGCGCGAAACAGTGCAAACCGACGAATGTTTAATAAAAGCCGGAATGCAAATTTGCCCCGCTTTCGAAGGTTTTTATAAAACATCCTGTAAGGGGTGACCTATCAAAAGTGAAGTTCTTTTGCCGTGATGAACCGCGTAGCGAAGCGGAGCGAACCCACCCCGACCGAGGAATGCCGGGAAAACAGCGCACTGTTCCTGCTCTGGACGCACCATCTGACAGCTCGAAATGGCGCAAGAGACACCATTATTGCTCTGCGGATGCGCCGAAGACTGCGACGACGCAGAGCCTCGGCTCTCCCAATCTCGCATACCGGCGGTGCCACCTTAGCAGCCAAACCGCTAAATTGTTCATGCTTTCTGGCGCGACTCTCAGGCTGCTTGGGGATTCTGAGCGCGAGGTCATTGGCATTGATCTCTGCAGCGAGTGCCGGGTTGGCATGATTTATCTGACCGGGAGTCGGCCAGTTTTGTTCACTCCGAGCTCACTTCGAAAGGCGAGAATTATGACCTCGATTTTGCTCGGGCGGTCCATTTGTTAACTCCTTTGGGCCGCGAATTTCGATTCGCGACACCTGCCCGGACGGATCAGCCTGGTGGCATTTGGCTGAACATGCATCTCATCACCGACCCAAAACGGAGCTTGTTTTGCCCCCGCCCGGCCGCGAATTCTCGTCGACCTGCAAGCCTTTAGCGGACCAGTTCAGTGGCAATAGACGCACTATTCGGCGGCCAAGAATGCATTTTTGCGAAAATCCGTGTTCACACATATCAATGCTCCGGCGTCTCCCACCCGGTGTTGTCTTCGGCTCTGAACTTGGCGTCGTTGGCTCCTTCGATGTGCCAAAAGAGGCTTAGCGCGAAGTCTGGTTCTCAGTGAAGGCCGTAAACGCGTTTGCCCTAGGGCCGGGCTGGATTGAGAGAAGCCGGAGTCAAATCCTGCGTGATTGACCGTTTCTCATCCACCCAAATGAGTGCGACTTTGCGAGTATGCTGGCACCGCCTGACGGACGGTTCGTCGCCACGGGTCGGGCGTTCGGACGAAGCCCAGCACCGCTGTCTATTTGGTCATCGTTCATGAGTCGGCTGACCATACTCCTTCTCTGCGAAAATGTCCTTCTGCGGAACTTGATCGGCATTCAGCGCTCAGCATTGGCGGACCAGGTGGCGAGGAAACACTTCAGCCCGGGCGTCTGCTGGCCGCTAGTAATCATCAAAATCGCCGACTGTTCAACAATTCGGACCACGCGGAATCCGTTACCCGACGGTGGCTTTGTCAAGACTCTGCGACGCCAGATAGCAAGTTGTGTCGGCGACACGGTGGCGGTCGACGCAAGGAATCCAATCACATCCGGTGGTCGCTGTGGCCCGCACACCCTGAATCTACATCACAATGAATGTCGTCCATGACGGAAGCGCCTGACACACCACAACGATTCACGGAATAGAGCCGGCGGTGAAACTTGCCGGTTCGCGGGCGACATACAGGAGGTGATGAACGACGTTCGAGAAGCGTGTTGTCCCAAATGGCTACGGACCCACCACGTGCTAAAGAGCAGAAGCATGGTCGGAGTCGAACTGAATCAACGTGTGGCGGTCGGAATACCGTGTCAAGAAGCTAATAAAATGTCCGTTCTTTGGTCTGGCTTTGTTTTGCCTAAGTGGATCAGAATGCGGAGCCGGAGGTTCGATCAAGGCCGGGAACCCCGCCCGCAGGGTTGAGCCTTGATGGGTTCTGCGGCTCCGAGCAGAATGAGTTCCACAAAACGAAGCCGTGCTTGAACTGCGGTTCCAATTGAAACTCGAACCCCAATTCGTCGAACAGCTTGATCCAATCATCGGATACAAGGTAGCGCTCTTTGCGGATATTGGATGCACTTGCTCATAAGATGAAAACTCGGGCAGCTCCCTTTTCCGCTTGGAGCCGGCGGTGTACGATCATTGCCCCGGACGAATCCAGTTTGGACCTGCCTTAGTGTAGTATATGATATACTACACGCATGGCACACTTGACAATCTACCTTAACGACGACGTGGAGCTACGGGTCCGAAAAGCAGCCAAGGCAGCTAACGTCAGTATTAGCAGGTGGGTAGCGGATCGAGTTACCAAGTCAGTGGAAACATCTTGGCCCCCGGAGTTCCTTGCCCTTGCCGGGGCGTTTCCGGACTTCCCCGAGGCCGTTGAGCTGCGCAAGGGCTACGGTGATGATGTCCCGCGAGAGAGCCTGGATTGACGCTCCTCGATACAAACGTCATCGTTCACTACCTTAAGGGCGATCCCGCGATCGTGGATCGCATTCACAACGCCTCGCGTGGCGAGCTGGCGATCCCCGCGATTGTTGTGTACGAGTTGGAGTACGGAACGCTCCGATCGCGATTCCCAGCCCGGCGGCGTCGCGAGTTGGAGGAGGGCATGGCACACATCCAGCGAGTCCCTTTCGATTCCGCCGCAGCGATAGCCGCCGCTCGGATACGCCTCGAACTCGAGAAGCAAGGTTCCTCCATCGGGCCCCTCGATATACTGATCGCCGGTACAGCCGTCAGCGGCGGAGCGGTTCTCGTGACGAACAACGCTGCAGAATTCTCTCGTGTTCCAGGGCTGAGGGTGCTGGACTGGAGATCCACATAATTCTTGGTGGTCATCAAAAGTGATCGCTCTACCGCCGCCCGAACAGCAAACCTCGTCCAACCTGCGGATCACCAAGCATTGCGCCTACTCTTGCGCTGACTTCCAAGCCTCGTTGCGTATCGCCTATGGGAAAAAGGCCGCGTGAAGGTGCTTCGATTCGCATACATACCGTTCGTGATAGTTGAACGGTTGTGGAATATCGGCCCAAGAGTTTAGCTAACTCCGCCGAGTTCCAGCGAGTAATCTCGGGCCGCTCGACAACTTTGCGGCCGCCGGTCGTGCCTCGTTCTTCCTACCCAACTCCGTCGGCTTCTTCGCGTTTACTCCACCGCGCGTGTGCACTTATCTGCGCCCGGGCGCGTTTTTGTTCGGGTGTCAGAGTCGCCCAGTATTTGCGCGATACCTGCTCCATTGTCTTTCGGAACGACTCCCTCTGGCTCTGGCTCTTGATTTTCTTGTTGACGGCGATCCGTCGTTTCCGGGTCTCGCGCAAGAGGGCGTCCAGACCTCGATTGAGCGTGTCATAACGCGTAGTCCACACTCAGTCGCCACTTGATTGAGTTTCCTGTAGAAAGAGTCCGTCGCCTGGAGCCAAACCGGAATTGTCCTGTCCTCCGTCACGGTCGCTTGCACCTTTTGCTTAGTGGGCTTCCTCACAGAACTTGGCTCCTTTTCGATGATCGATCAGCAGAGCAAGCATTTTTTGAAAAATTTCTTAGCAAAGCTCCTTGCTTTCTTCCCAAACAGTTATGGGCTAAAATGTTGCAAAACATGCGTAGCTGCTGCATAGAACTATTGTAATGCCCAAGCAGATTGGTCTACATTCAGGTTGTTCAGTTTCGTAAGGAGGGAACTGACTCTAGAGATGAATCACATCGCAATAGTCCCATCAAAGACCCTCAGTGCCCGGCCCGCCGATCCCCAAAGAAGGTTTTCGGTCCAGAGGCTCACCATGCCCCGGCTACTCGTCGGCTTCAGGCCCGGTTTCTACAGAGTTACGCGGACCCTCGCACGACACTCTGCTTCCGCGTCTCCGATAGCAGCTCCTTCTTTTGTCGAAGGCTCCTTCATTGACGCCGATGTTGCGGTCCCTAGGCCGGCCGGTGTCGTGAGTGGCGTTGTGAACCCGGTGGGCCGTGCCAGCCTCGGACCTGAGATGCATCAGCCACCTGGTTTTGAAGACGACTAACTAGAAGTTCATCGCGGCAGCGTCAGGAGCATTCATGCCTGAAACCATCCATCTCATCGACATCAACGAGCTTTCCCGGCTTCTGAGCGTGCCCAAGGGAACGCTGTACCAGTGGGTCTATCTCCGCCGCATTCCCTTCATCAAAGCGGGGCGCTCTCTGCGCTTCGACCCACAGGAGGTTCTCCAATCGCTACCGCATTCGCCTACAATGGATCAGGCTGGCCAGAGGTGGAAAGGTCATTAAGATGGCAATCTACCGAAGAGGCCGTATCTGGTATGCGGATTTTTACAACGGCAAGTCGAGAGTGCAGGTAAGCACTGGCACTGCAAACCGGCGCGAGGCTGAGAAATTCCTGGCCTTGCGAGTATCCGAAGTCGAGCGCGGGGAATTCGTCAGGCCCGCCCGGATCACGCGTGCCGAACTGGGGGCTCACTACATGGATTACGCCAAGGCCAACAAGCGATCGTAGTTGCGGGATCAGCAGATCCTGACGCACCTCAACCGTACGTTCGGAGCGATGCTGCTTCCTGACATTACGGCGCTGCCGATCGAGCGCTTCAAGCTCGTGCGGCTGTTGTCCGGCCACGGTCAACCGCGAGCTGGCGGGCCTGAAGCGTCTATTCAATGTGGCGGAACAATGGGGACTATTCAGGGGCAGAAATCCCGTCAAGGGCATTCGGTTCCCGGATGAGAACAACCTGAAACTCCGAACGCTGACGGAGCGCTTCTGTCTCGCTGCTCGCCTTACCTTCAGGACCTGGTGGTGTTCGCGATCAACACTGGGCTTCGGCTCGGCGAGATTCTCAATCTGACTTGGAAGGAGTTGGACCTCGAGAATGGCGTCCTCAAGCTGCTGGTTCGCAAGAACCGGCGCATGCTGGAGGTGCCGCTCAACGATACAGCGCTGTCCGTCGTCAACGGCTGGCACGGGATCAGGAAATCCGACGTTGTTTTTTACAATCCCGAAACCGGCGGCCCGTGGAAGGACCTGTGGCTTGGCTTGAAAAAGGCCTGCCGCCAGGCCGACCTGAACGACGTGACATGGCACACCTTCCGTCACACCTTCGCGTCGAGGCTCAACGGCAACGGCACGGATCTAGTAACGGTGAAAGAGCTGCTTGGGCATGCCGACATCAAAACCACGATGCGTTATGCACACACGAACGGCGAGGCGAAGCGGAGCGCGGTGCGCCGTCTCGGGAGCAATAGTAGTGACAAAGTAGTGACATTACCCGGCCCTGGGAAGAAGTCGGCGTAGTGACAGTGGATGCAAGTTGTGGGAAAATCAGGGAGTCCTGATGCGGTGAGGTGCGAGAGCGGTTGAATCGGGCGGTCTCGAAAACCGTTGAACCTTCGCGGGTTCCGTGGGTTCGAATCCCACCCTCACCGCCAGAATAGAATCAATACTTTACCTCAAAGTCGCCTTTTCAGCGTGCAATAGCGTGCAATGATGTTGTACAGTGAGTGGAAGCTGTATGGCTCTGAAGCTATATCGTCGGCACCGCCGGGAATGCGAAGGCGGCCATCCCGAGGACACCCGATCCGGTGAGTTTGAAGAGGGACGCAGGGGCTGGAAAAAGTGCGCCTGCCTCATTCACGTTTCAGGAACACTCGGCGGAAAGTTCAACCGTAAGCAGACCGGTAAATCCAGTTGGGATGAAGCGAAGACCCTAGTCGGCGCATGGGAAAAGGCTGGCGAATGGGACAGCAAACTGTCTGTTCAACTCCCCTCTGAGCCGCCTGGGGTCGAGCAACCGAAACGCACCACAATTGCCGAAGCAGTCAACGTTTTCCTCTTTAATAGGGCATCGGCAAAGATTGCGCCGTCGACGCTGTGTAAGTACCGGACCTTCGGCAAGCAACTTATAGCTTTTGCGGATTCGCGTGGCTATGTAATGCTGGACCAGTTCAACTTCGACGACATCGACATTTTCTACGGTGGCTGGAAGCTCGGAGCCCGCACCAAAGGCAAGAGGCTCGGCACACTGCGAGCGTTTTTCCGCTTTTGCATGCATCGGAAATGGCTTCAGGAAAATCCCGTCAGCTCCGATATAAAACCCCCGTTGGGAGCCAATCGCAACGCCAACAAAGCTCCATACACCGACGACGAATTAGAGCGAATTATCGACGCTTGCGATAGGTTGGGCGATGTTGCATGGACCAACGGACAAGACAGCGGCATATGGACAGGCGAAGACGTGAAAGACTTCATCTGGCTTATGGTCTACACCGGGTTGCGCATTTCAGACGCAGGCCTGTTCAACATGAACCGCCTAAAGGGCAATGAGGTGTTCCTTCGAGCGAAAAAAAACGGGGGTGACGTATTCGCCTATATACCTGATTGGCTCCGCGACCGTCTCATGAGACGCGCTAACCGTTGCGGCATTCGTCCGTTCGTCGTCGGTCGTTCAAGCCGGCTTGAAACCGTCACCGATACGTGGCGCCGGAAGCTCAATAAGGTCTTTGAGCTTGCTGGACGGTTTGAGGAAACACCGACCCCGCACCGATTCCGCCATACCTTCGCACGTGTGCTGCTTCAACGCGGCGTGCCAGTTGTCGACGTGGCTGACCTTTTGGGGGACGAAGAAAAGACTGTTCGCGAGCACTATTCGCGATGGGTTCCGGAGCGTCAGGAGCGCCTTACGCGCATTCTCCGAGAGGCGTTTGACGATAAGCCGAAGCCGAAACTGGTCGCCCTGCCAGGCGGACGATCCTAAGTGGAATTCAGGAGCCGCGTATGAATTCTGCGTACTGCTGATTCTGGCACGGCGTAGACCGTGTGGGCCTTCTTTCGGCCCAAGCGGATTTTCACCACGCCGGGATCATCCTTGACGAGCCTTCGGACGGTTTCTCGGCCGAGACCCCAAGTTTTGGCTAGCTCGCTGATGCGATAGTGCTTCTCGAAGGCTGCGTTCTCCGCAGCCACGGCGACCGGGCGGCTATGTGAAACAGAATTCCTAGCATAAGTCGGTGCGAGCACGACCTCGGGTCTCCCCGGAGCAACATTGGAAATATGTTGCGACGACGAATCTCCCCACTCTGGCGAATCCTTCCGAGTGCCTGCGGCAGTACGGCTCCCTTGTTTGACGGCTGACGTCGAGTCTTGATTCATCTCTAGAAAGTCAGTCCCCCTCCGGCGAAACTGGACATACTGAATGTAGACCATACACCCAGCGTCCTACAATAGTTTCATGCAGCAGCTATGCATGTTTTGCAACATTTTAGCCGATAACTGTTTGGGAAGAAAGCAATGCAGCTTGTCAAAAAATTTTTCAACAGTTTCTTCGTTGGCGAGCAGT
This sequence comes from uncultured Acidobacteriaceae bacterium, assembly GCA_963771305.1. Lineage (GTDB taxonomy): Bacteria > Acidobacteriota > Terriglobia > Bryobacterales > Bryobacteraceae > CAJCIT01. Next base: position 31,097 of record CAVYTS010000026.1, on the reverse strand, counting down.
TCATCAAAAAGGAGCCAAGTTCTGTGAAGAAGCCAACAAAGAAGAAGGTGGCCGCTATCGTGAAAGACGACCTGTCGATGCCGGTCTGGCTACAAGCGACGAGGTCGTTCTACCTGAAGCTGAATCGAATAGCGGCGGAATGTGGCCTTTCGCGTTACGACACGCTCACGCGAGGTCTGGATGCCCTCTTGCGTGAGACAAGCAAACAACAGTCGCCCCTCACCAAGAAAATCAGGAATGAAGGACAGAGAGAATCTTTCCGCAAGACCATGGGCGAGGTCTCCCGCAAATACTGGGCAACTCTCACGCCCGAACAAAAACGCGCTCGAGCCCAGAAAAGTGCGAACGCGCGTTGGAGCCAGCGCGAGAAGGCGGAGGGGAATGGCTGACTCGGAAAAGGACCGGCTAGCACACGCAGTTGTCGAGCGGCACCGAGACTTCCCGCTGGCGCTCGCAGGGGACCGACGGAGCTATCCAACCCGAGAGTTCCGCGCGTTCGCTCACGCTGCTCAGCGATACGTTCGGGCCATTCGGGGCGATGGACTCATTCACCGAGGCGTCGTCGAGGCGGTCCACGATCTCGTCGACTACCCGCGTGTGGAACGTAAGAAGGTACCCGGTGGAGTTCTGGTAGAGGCAGAACGTCTGGAAACCTTATTGTTTCTCGGCTACGATCCGTTCTTCGAAGGAGAGGAGCCGCCCGGTCTTTGATCTGTTTTCCCGCTACGTGAAGTACTCCGAGCGCCCCCAGCCAACTGGGCCGCATCCTTTGGGTGGCCAAGCGAAGCGGATTAGAGACGATAACGGGACATAACAGGCGTGATCCTGGCAAAACGTTGCGCTGGCTGGGGTTAAGTCCATAAGTTGGCCCGGATTCGCAACCCTCTCCGAAAGTGTCCAGATTCCTGCTAGCTTATCCCGGTTGGGTGCCGTCAGATAGGTGGGCCTTCGACTTCACTTCACCTTTTCGATGTCGCTGGGTTTCCAGCTCTTGTCGATGGCAGCTTGGGTTGGGCCATAGAGCCTGAGGATTGCGAAAAACCCGTATGGTCAAATTATTCGAACGCATTGAGACCGCAAGCTTTCTTGACAGCTGCAATGAATGAAAGCGAGGTACGTCACTCCGTTAAGTCACATTGTTACTTCAGGGCAGAACAGCGGTGAAGGCAGGCATCTCATGGACCGAGGAAAATCGTATTTTTCAATGCGTTCAGATAATTTGACCATACGAGATGAGTACCGACCCGCTGAGACCCAGCACACTTTGCACCATCTGCGCTTCGCCCCCGCCGATCGCGAAGTCGGTATTGAATTGGGGCGTGTTCTGCGCGTACCCGAGCCACGCCGCGAGAGGCGTAACCGTCTCACAAGGACGCTGGCTCTCCCCATCTGAGCTAGCGGCGTAAATGTAGTTCGGGGTTGCAATTGCGGAATTGGCCGGGCTCGCCTGGTACGGTGCAAAGAAAGCATTCAGCGCTCCTGCTCTCTGCCATCCTTGCACGATGAGCGACTTTCCTGATCCGCTCTGTCCGTCCGCGAGCACGTCCCAGGGCCCCGTGGTGTTCGGCTTATTCGGGGGCTTCTCGGCGTGGCGAATGATCATGATCTTGGTCGGGGGCGCGGCCATGGACTATCCTCCGTCACTGATACGAGACACCGAACAAGTCTACTTCATTCTGGCCTAGGTCGCATCCTCGCTGCTGAGGTCCGTTTGGCGCTAGCGCGCTGCCTGCTCCTGATGGCACTGCTTCAGGACTCGCGCCACGGACTCCAGTCGCCACGCCGTGCCCCGCCGCGTTCGGTAGGCTCGATGGTTCAGAGCGGCGGCGATCCCGCGCAGGGCCATGCCGTCGCTGCGCAGCCGGCGAATCTCCGTCAATGCGTGCTGCTCGGCGGGATCCGGTTCCAAGTGCTGCCCGTCATCCGCGAGCCGGTAACCGAACGCCAAATTGCCAACCCGCTCGCCCTTGCCGCGCTTGTGGCTAAGAGCGTCCCGCGTCCGTTCGCCAATGGCTTCACGCTCCCATTGGGAGACGGCGGTCATAATATTCAGTACTAGCCGCCCGGCGGCAGAGCCGGTGTCGAGCGACTCCGCGACCGATACCAGAGCCACGCCGCGGCGCTCGAAACGCTCCAGCAGCGTGCAGAGGTCTTTGACGCTCCGGGTAAGCCGATCCAGCTTTGCCACGATGACGGCCTTGACGTCGCCCGAGTCAACGAGTGCCAGTAGCCGCGACATGCCGGGCCGGTTCAGGGTTTTGGCTGACTCGCCGCCATGGACAACCGCCATGGCACGGATCTTCTCTGCCTGTGCGTCGAGGGAAACGCCTCGATCCGCCTGTTTGTCCGTAGATACGCGAATGTAGCCGACTGTTTTCATCAGTGACATGGTGGTCCATGGTGGCGCGAGTTTCAAGTGAATTCGAAGGTGCTCCCGGCTAAAGGGTGTAAGTACAAAGTCAGCGATCCAGCACTATCCACGCCGGAGCGTGGTCACTGGCGTTTTCCTCGCCACGCACCCATCGGTCCACACCGCCGTCTACCAGTCGTTCCGCGATATCCGGCGAGAGCAAGAAGTGATCGAGCCGCATGCCCTTGTCGGCGGGCCACCGCTCGCGCTTGTAATCCCAGAACGTCCAGAGAGGCCCGTCTGGGTGCAGTCTCCGCAGAGCATCGGTCCAGCCCATAGCTAACATTCGCGCAAAGGCCTGGCGGCTTTGAGGTTGGATCAGCGCGTTGTCATCTAAGGATCGCGTTTGGTAGATGTCCTGTACCGTCGGCACGACGTTGTAATCACCGGCCAACACGACGGGCACACCGGCTGTCCTGAGTTCGGCAGCGTGCATGATTAGACGTTCAAACCAAGCCAACTTGTGATTGAACTTCGGACCGGGCTGGGGATTGCCATTTGGGAGGTATATGGAAGCGATCAAGACTCCGTTTACCGCCGCCTCGATATACCGCGCTTGGCAATCCTCAGGATTGCCCGGTAGGCTTGCACGGGTCAGCACAGGGTCGCGGTCTCGTGCTAGGATCGCCACTCCGTTCCAGGAACGCTCGCCCCGCCAGACCGCTTTATAGCCAAGGTCTCGAAGGGTCTGCGCGGGAAATGCTTCCTGCTCCGCCTTGAGTTCCTGAAGGCAAACGACGTCCGGCTCAGCTTTGGTGAGCCAAGTCAGCAGGTTCTCCAGCCGCTTATTGACGTTGTTGATGTTGAAGGTCGCGACTTTCACAGTTCAGCGTCGGGCGGCTACTGGATTCCCTGCGCCACGGCGGCGGCGATTTTGCGGCTGAGACTGCGGATATGCTCCCGCACTTCGGCTACGTCAACGCTTTCGATTTTACGATCCTCCATGATCACGCGGCCTTGGACGATGGTGGTACGGACGTCATGAGCGCTGGCCGCATAAACAAGGGTCGAGTAGACGTCGTAAAACGGTGTCATCGTCGTGGCATTTCGATCGAGTACGATGAGGTCTGCGAGCTTGCCGGTTTCGAGCGAGCCGATCCGATCCTCCATGTGCAGGGCCCGGGCGCCCCCAACGGTCGCCATTTCCACCACATCGACGGCGGGCATGATGTTGCGATCGTGGTTCGAGAGCTTCTGCACCTTTGCGACGTAACCGAGCTGCCCGATGATATCGAGGGTATTCCCACTCATAGGTCCGTCTGTGCCCAGTCCGACGCGGACGCCTTGAGTGAACATCGCCCATGCGGGTGCGACGCCTTTCGCAGACTTGATATTGGACACCATGTTGTGCGCGACGCCAACGTCCCGCGCTTTGAGCAGGGCGATGTCGGAATCTGTTGTGAAGATGCAGTGAGCGGCCACGAGGCGTTTCGTGAGTAGTCCGATGGAATCAAGGTACTCGATCGGCGTTTTATTGAAGTCCCTCTTGATGTCTGTGACTTCGTAGGGCATCTCGGCAACGTGCATCAGGATAGGTACGTCCTGGGCGTCTGCTTCCTTTTGGATCATGCGCAGGTGCTCTGCATCGACGGTATAGGGTGCGTGTGGCGCGAGTGCCGGCGTGACCAGCGGGTCGCCGCGAAATCCTTGAATGAACTTCCGGGCATATTCAAGTCCGCCGTAGGGCTCTTTTGCGTCAGGTGCCGCCGCATTGAGGATGGTTTCGCCAAGAATGCCACGCATCCCTATTTTCTGCGCGCCACGTGCCACTTCATCCTCGAAGTAGTACATGTCCGCCATTGTGGTCACGCCGCCTTCGATCATCTCGACCATTCCATAGAGCGCCCCCCAGTAGACAATTTCACGATCAACAAGCTTGTGCTCAAGGGGAAAGATGAAACGCTGAAGCCTATCCGGCACATCGTCACCGAGGCCGCGGAAGACCGTCATCGAAGCGTGTGTATGCGTATTGATCGTCCCGGGCATGAGAATGTCGCCAGCAGCGTCGATGATCTTCACTGCAACATAACCGCTCGTGACCGAACTTGGGCCAACTGCAACGATATGCCCGTCCTTAATGACGACAGCGCCGTCCGCGTAGATCGCCCTCGAGGCGTTCATCGTAACCACATAGGCATGAGTGACGATGAGATCGGCGGACTGCGCGGTGGCTGCGTCGGTGGTGTTCAACGCGATGGCGAGGAGGACCCAGGCGGCGAACAGTATCGAGAGAACTCTGTGCTTCAGGGCAGTCCGGTACGGTGGATGTGTTCCTTGCATTGTTACAACAAATAGCAAGACGCGCGGGCCGTCGGGGCGAAGCGAAGTGTGACCTGGGAGGCGGGCGCTGAGCGCGGACTCGGATCGGTTACCGCGCGCCGTCGAGATATCTCATCCAAATCGAATAGAGCCGACTGTTTTCATCAGTGAGATGTTGGGATATGAGCGCGACGGAATAGCTTCCAGACCGTGGCCTGTTAGTAAGCGCCGTCACCCAGCTCACAGCGAGGGGAGAGCCTCGACGCGCAGAACGAGGCAGGTGATGTCGTCGTATTGGGGGGCAGCACCGGCAAAGCGATCCACGGAGTCAAAGATGAGCCTCAGACTGGCCGCCGCACTGGTAGCTCCAAGGCCGGCAACCAGCCTTGCGAGGCGGTCCTCGCCGTACTCCGCGCCCGATTCGTCCAGGGCTTCGATGACACCATCTGTGTAAATAAATAAGGTATCTCCTGAATGGAGTTTGGTGGCCCCACTCTCGTAGCGGGAGATAGTGAAAGCGCCAAGAGGAAGTCCGCCATCTTCCAGGTGTTGGAGCGCACCACCGCTTCTGACGAGGATGGGCGGGTTATGGCCAGCGTTCACCCAGCTAAGAGAGCGGGTCGCCGTGTCCAATTCGGCGATAAACGCCGTGATCAGGTTTCGCCCCCCGCCGCTGCGCTCACACATGGAAAGATTGAGCCTCGTAGCCAACTCCATCAGGGGCACTGGGTCGGCTGCGAGGGTGTGGAAACCCGTCTGGACGGCAGCCATCAACAGTCCAGCCGGGATCCCCTTGCCCGCGACGTCGGCGACGATTAGCAGCAGGCGGGAAGCGTCTGTGTTCGGCCGCAGGAAAGCGTCATAGTAATCGCCGGCGACGGTGTTGGCCGCTTTCGTGGCGAATGCGATATCGAGTCCAGGGAGGATGGGGGGCTTCTCGGGGAGGAGCATCCGCTGGATGTCGCGCGCGATCTCCAAGTCGCGCTTGAGGCCCACACGATCGGCCAACTCGAGCACGAGCAGCACCAGGAGGATCAGCGCCGATGGCGTTGAATTGATCGAAATATGGAGGCCTGAGTTATCCGAATACTCAAACGAAGGGATCACGAACAGTACGAGCGCGAGCAACAATAACAAGCGCCGCACGGGCGTGAGGCGCTTATACATCGCGCCCGCGACCGCAGCAAAAACCCGGCGGCGGCCTTTTCGCCCAGACCACTCCTCGCGGAGGTTGCGTCCGGTCTCGGCTGAATAGAGGCTTAGGCTACTGCGAGTCTCCCGCCGGAACTGAGCCCAGAGCTGCTCGGCATTTAGGCCGTCACTGGTGCGTTGCCAAAAAGAGCGTAGGTTGGCCACACTGAACCGAGAATTCCCTTTAGCCATATAAGCCTCAAGGTAGCGTACAAGCATCTTTTTCGGCCCACCTCGAGTTGCATTCCGAGTCGACCTAGACATCCGTTTCCGGTTGGCCAATAATCGAAGTAGGGCACGGTTCGACAGGCCAGCGCAAAGCGCAGCTTCCGAAAGATCCCAAATTCCAGTTGCATAGGTGCAGGAATGAATGATCTTGAGGTGTGCTCATGGCCCATTGACAGGCCGATTCCATACGCTCGCAATAGCCGTAAGATCCCGGAGCGGGCGATCGACAAGGTCGCCGCATCGATCAAGGAATTCGGCTGGCGCGTCCCCATCGTTGTCGATAAAGATGGCGTAATCATTTGCGGCCACACGCGGCTGCTTGCGGCGAAGAAGCTGGGTCTTCAGCAAGTGCCCGTGCACGTTGCTGACAATCTGACGCCCGCCCAGGTCAAAGCCTATCGGCTGATGGACAATCGCAGATGTGAGGAGACAGATTGGGATTTGGAGCTGTTAGGACCGGAGCTTGAGGAGTTGCGGGGACTCGAGTTCGACCTGGAGTTGACCGGTTTCGACGGGCGCGAGATCGACGAATTCCTCTCCGATCCCAGCGATGACGACCGCGCGAATGCCGCGCCGCCAGTGCCAGAGAATCCCGTTGCGAGGCTTGGCGACCTGTGGGTGCTCGGCAAGCATCGGATCGTCTGTGGGGACTGCACGCAGCCCGATGTTGTCGCACAGCTGCTAGGCGCGGTGAAACCGCACCTGATGACCACAGATCCGCCATATGGGATCGAACTCGACTCTGAATGGCGTGATCGAGCTGGGTTGAATGGCTGCGGCCCTGCCGAGGCCAGCTACATGAAACAGCGCACGCAGGGTCACACTCAAACAACCATCTCAGGCGACACACGCGCGGATTGGTCCGAAGCCTTCGCCCTCGTGCCGGGTCTCCAAGTGGGCTACGTCTGGCACGCTTCGAAATTCACGAGCGAAGTCCTCGCCGGGCTGCTCCGCATCGGCTTTCTTCATCATCAGCAGATTATCTGGAACAAGGGCCGCACCGTCCTGACACGCACGCACTATTGGTTTCAGCACGAGCCCGCGTGGTACGTGAGAAAGAAGAATGCGCCCTGGTACGTAAGGGCTGGCGATAACTCGACCATCTGGGATTCACCCTCCCCGAAATTCATCATGGGCGGCTCAAAAGAAGAGAAGTGTGACCACCCGACACAGAAGCCCATTGAACTCATGCGCCGCCCGATCCTGAATCACACCAAGCGTGGCGAGCCGGTTTACGACCCATTCCTTGGCAGCGGGACGACACTCATCGCGGCTGAGCTCACAGGACGTGCCTGCTTAGGAATGGAGCTTGATCCCAAGTATGTGGACGTCATCATCGAACGCTGGCAGAACTTCACGGGCGACCAGGCAACGCTCGGCGGCCAGACGTTCGCACAGGTCAAGGACGCAAGGCTGGGAGTCGCGGCATGAATGGACCGTTGCCGCCGCGAGATTGCGGAGATCGAAGCGCTGATCCGGGCTGGGCATGCCGATCTTCAGGGGTTGCTCCTCGGGCTCTCGGACTGGAGCGGCGAGTTACGCCTGTTAGGAAAGAGGTGACGTATGGCGCGGCCGGAAACGAAGATCGATCTCGTGGAACTCGAAAAGCTCTGCACCATGCAGTGCACCGACGAAGAGATCGCAGCATTCTTCGGTGTGAGTAAGAAAACAATTGAGCGTCGGCGGAAGGTGGCGCGCTATCGCGAGATCATGGACAACGCCAAGGCCAAGGGGCGGGTCTCGGTTCGCCGCTATCTGTTCCGCCTGGCAGCCAACGGCAACGTCGCAGCGGCTATCTTCTTGTCGAAGAATCTGTTGGGTTACAGAGACGTGTTGAGCAATGAGCACAGTGGTCCGGCGCAAGCGCCTCTGACGATTACGGTCAAGCGGGACGATATTCCGTGAAGGCACAGTGACGCGGTTTGTGGGAACCGATTTCTTCGGCCCGCTCCGGTTCAGCAGCGAAACATGGACAGGCTTGGCTCGTGATACCTTGGACTGCGGCCCTCACCCGCCGCATGGTTTTGTATGAGGGTTTTGTATGGAGCATCGCCTCGCTCTTCTTCTCTGTGCCGTGCCCTTCATCTGCGTGGGGCAAGTCACGTTCACCGGATCACCGGATCCGTTCACTGCCACCGGTAATGGCATCGGGCAGATTACGTTGATGTGGTCGGCCCCGGGCGTGTCGACCACGGAGGTCCACGTGTTTTCGTCCAGCGGACCGCTGTTCGCCCGCGGCGCGAGTTCCGGCTCGGCCGCAACGGGCGATTGGGTCACCAACGGGATGACCTTCTTTTTGCAAGATGTGAGCGCGTCGACACCCGGGACGACGCTGGCCACCTACACGGCGCATTCGGCCAGCACAGCCGGTTTGCCGCCCAACACGAACCTGCTGATCTCGATGAACAACGGCCAACAGTTGTTCTATAACGCCACCGGCCCAACATTGCTTGAGGTTCATCTCTTCGTCCCGTCCGGACCTTTGCTCGCTCGCATCGGACCGGGACAAGGCATGGTGAACACCGGTCCCTGGGTCTTCAATGGCATGCGCTTCTACTTGCAGGACGTCTCACACGGCAATCCGCTGACGTATCACTATACGGTGGCCACGGCCATTGCCTCGGTCAACACAACTCAGCCCAGCACATCTGGGGTGATCTTTGGCCCGACCCCCAGGATTGTGCCCGACCCCGACGGTACTGGTTTTGGGAGCGCCGGCCTCTACTGGAATGCGCCCGGAACAACAGTGTTACAAGTCCGCGTCGGCGCACCAAATGGTCCGCTGTTCGCCGAGACGGGCAGTTACGGTTTTGGCGATATGACAGGCTGGGTCACCGCCGGCCTCGTCCTCTATCTTCAGAACGCTTCGTCCGGAGATCCCACGTCGGCCGCGAACACGCTCGCCATTTCGACCGTTGATCTGCGGCCGGGGACTCAACACTACGTGGCCTTCGCCACAACAAGCTACGGCGTGGAATTCTACAGCTGCTTGGCCTGCTCTATCTTCCAGCCTTCGTATCGGTTCGGGATCTAAAGACGACACCCGATGGGACGCAGCTGTATGTTGGGGGCAGCGACGGCAATATCTATGTGATTGATCCGTCCACCCTGACCATCACAATCACGATCCGACTGGCTGCGACTTTTGCCCACGGGATCGACTCATTCCTGTGGATCAAAAACCAACAGGGCGCAGACCTAATATTAATTGGCCCCGACCCGGTCACCGGTAACCTTTATGTTGTCGATCCGACCGTAGGCTCGATCACTAACACAATCGTTTGCAATTGCCCCATTTCCACCGCCACCTATGATCCGTTCAATCGTACAACCTATTTGACGCCCCCCGCCTTCTTAACGACGCCTGTTGTGGTTCAAACGCTGACTTCAGATCTTGCCATGGGGCCGAGTCTCAATCTTGCACCGCCAGCCAGCAGTGACCCCTCTGGGGCGTCGCTCCAGATCGTTCCCTTGAATAGCGGAGCCCAGGGGCAGCTACTGCTCAACTGGAGGTTCGACCCAGCCGGCATCGGTATTTTTCCCGCCTATTCGAGCCTGATTTATGATCTTGCCACGGGCGTGGAGACCGACCCTGGACTAAATCCTTCGATTAGCGATCAGCAATCCGGGCCAACGGGATTTGTCCAGGTGCCTGGCTCCTCCTCGGACGGGCACTCCGTCTATTCTCAGGCGATCGAGCGGTTTGTGATAAGTATCTCAGCTCCCACCTATGGACTCACCTATGGACCCGTGTCGCTATACCAGCTCACGGAAGCGGCTGGCGGTGCGCCCGTCCTTTCTCAACTGGCGACTACAACGAACCTTCCTGCGGGTGACGTCCTCTTGCCGGCGATTGCATATGACGCCCAATTCGTCTATCTGCAGTGGCAAGCGGTCGCTTCTTTCGAGTTCTTTTATGCCGAAGGCCCTGTCTACATCTACAAGGCCGATCCAAGGGCGTTGCAGCCGGTTGGCGGCATCAACTTCATAAACACCGGAAGCAACACCGGAAGCACTGGCGCTCAGGGCCTTACTCTCGCCCTGGGCTCGTATGTTCTCACTGATTGCACTAACGCCCCGACGGGTCCCTTCTGTTCCCCGTAGGGCAGCGTAGCCATGCACTACTCACCGACCGACTCGCCGCCCCGACTTTGCAAGGCGATGTCCCCCCTTAACCAAACTGTCGTTCTCGGAATTTGGATCAGCGCCGATTTGGCGCGAATGTCAGCGGAAGCTGACGCAAGGCTGGAAGGATCTTCGACGGTCCCTCCAAAATATCCTGATCGATCTGCAATCATTGACGTTGATCGACTTCCATTTGCTCTTCGGATCGGTCGGCAATCCGCTTGTTTCCTTGCTTCGTGCTCAAATTCACCTGGAACGGCGAAGCCGGAATTGCCGCAGACGCCAAGGACCTGCCCGAATTGCGTGGCCGAATGTAGACAGAACTCGCCCGGTACCTTACCCCAAAACGCAAGGCTGTCGAAGTGAAGGGGAGAGTTCGGAGCCACGGAATATTCGGGCGGGCGATGGCACTAGCTTAGAACTGCTTCGTTACTTAAAGGCTTGTCGAGGTAGCGGGTAGGAGAGCGTGTCTTCTTGAGGGGGTGGTGAAGCGGCCTTCCCTTCGCGCCACGAGCACCAATTTCGCGAACAGCCGGATGCCATGTAACGGCCTGCGATCATATCGGCCCGTTTGGCTACAGCCCGCGGCGAGTTCCAGATGTTTGGGAGCGCAGCCTCATAGAGATTGCCGACAGGCTCTGCTAGAAAACAGAGATGAACGTCTCCGTTCTCAGCCACAAACATTGTGGTCCAAGGATTCGGACACAGCTCAAACGCGCCGGATGGCGCCGGACGGGGCACAACGGCGTTGGGCTCGTTGTGCTTGGCGGTTTCCGGACTCGGTTCTTCCGACGCGCCACGTGGATTAAGCGGTTTGGCCCGAACTGCTTCGCCTTTGCTACTGCCAAGTCATCGCTGTCGGGATACAGACCATTCTCCTGCTCTTCCAGGAAGGCGCCATCAAGTCCGCGTGCTTCGAACAGCGACTGCAGTCCACTGATGCGCACCATGCGGAAATGTCGACGCGCCCGCATCAGTATTCCGCGAAGGATGGAATGGAGTTCGGCGATTTCAACCGGATCAGCGATCACTTCGTCACGAACCAAGTTGGGCTCGCGGCGGGAATTCTCACGATTGATTTCGGGGGTTTGGAGTGTAACGTCTATGAAGCCGTACTCGGCCATGAGTTCGAAGTAACGTGGGATTTCGCGAAAATTCGAGCGCAAGACGACAAAAAAGGAATCGAGGTGGGGTAATTGCGTGCCGAGCCGCTGCTTCCAATTCTGAATGCGGCGAGCATTAGCCAGAACGCAATTCAGATCCGCCCCGCGCCGCATTCTGGCATAGGTTTCCGGCGTTCCACCATCAATTGATATCGTCACGTTTTGGAATGGAGTACGGACTATTCGCTCCGCCCAAGCCTCGTCGATGAGAGTGCCGTTGGTGCTGATGCTCAACAATGGTCGACTCACTGTGGCCGCGACATCATCGACAAGCTCCCGGAAGCCTTGGTAGGCGAGAGCCTCACCGCCCTGGACACGCAACGTCGACAGGTAAGGGTAGATTCCCATAAACTCCCTCCTCAATTGATGAGCAATCTCAGGAGGCTTCAACAGGTTGTCGACGTTTTTTGCCTGATAACAATGCGGACAGTCAATGTTGCAGGCGTTCCCCAGCACGAGACCGAGAAAACGCGGCTGCGAGCGCAGGTAGACGTGCTGAAGCAGGTATTCGGCCTGACTTAGGCGGAGGTTTTCCTCCAAAAGCCGCTTCTCTGAATCAGCGGTCATCCGTTTGGACTCCCTGGCTTCGGTCAGTTTATCGCACGTAGCTAACCGTTCCGTCTTCGGCTGAACCGCCGCACTTGCAGCGAGGCTGTGCCGCGAATCGCACCTCTAGTTTCATACGGATCGCTCGACCGGGATGGATGAGACTCCTAAAATACATTCATGAAGCCAACATGCGGGCCTATATGTGGCAGAAGCTCAAAGATTGGCTGATACGTGGCGCCATTCCCGACGATCAACGCCTCGAAATGGACCTGACCGGACCCGGGTTCCGCCACAACAACCGGGATCAGCTGGTACTCGAATCGAAGGAAGATATGGCTAAGCGCGGACTGGCCAGCCCCGATGATGGCGACGCGCTCGCGTTGACGTTTGCACGGGCAGTCGCGCCGGTAACGCCGCCCAGGAAGCTGCTGCCCGTCCAGCCCCCACATCGTGAGGGTCCGTTCGCGCCGTTTGCATAGAGTCGGGGACGAAGACCCGCAGCTCCCGAGATGGCAATCGGCAGACGTCTTCGCCGCCTTTCGGAATGGTGGCCGGTGTGCAGTTATGCCGTGAGATGTAAGCAGGTGTCGGGGCTGTTACAACGACTATAATTTATGTATCAATCTCCGGAACATTGAAGTCGGCATGCCGATTCGAAGAAGTGCACTGAGTCCCGGAGACAGTGTAGACCAATGCCCAAAAGCACAATTAAACTTCGATACCGTGCGGGATATAGCACTCACGCTCCCCGGGGTGGAGGAGAGCACGGCTTATGGATTTCCGGCGCTGAAGGTCGATGGAAAACTCCTGGCGTCTGTCCCGGCTAATCGCTCCTGACAGATCACTACGTCGGATACAGCGGGGTGCTGGTTCGCTTGTCTCGCGTGAATCCTGATGCACTGCGAGACTTGCTCGGCATGGCCTATAGGTTTGTGACCCGCAAAGCCGCGCGCCGCTCACCAGCGCGGAAGCGCCTCTGAAGGAATCGCACACTCATCCTAGGTCGGGGACTGCGCGGCGCTCAACGCTCTTCCATCGCTGAACATTCACGCCCATCACGATAAGCCATAGCATTCAGCACGCGGGACAACGGTTGCGGCACCACGGACGATGGTACCTAGGCTGAAGACGATATGAAATCACTTATCAAGAAGGCTCCTGCCAAGAGAGGTTCGATCCTTCTCGGTTGTGAGCCTCCATTCAGTCAGCGTGGAAGTTGGGTTATGAGCCAGGAACGGGCCATGCTCCAATCGCGTTTTACGGTGCGGGAGGAGACTTCCAGTAATTCTCCGATCTCCTCAAAATCAAGCCCACCAAAGAAGTGCAGCTCCACGATGCGAACCTGGCGTGGGTCGAATTCAGCGAGGCGGTCGAGCGCCTGGTTCAGCTCCAGAATTTCGATGGCCATCGGTTCGGTGCGCGCTAGCCGGTCGTCCAGTTTTACTTGCTGCGTCGCACCCGCGCGCTTCGCGGATTGATGTGCGCGAGCGTGGTCAACGAGAATATGCCGCATCACCTTGGCGGCGGTCGCATAGAAGTGACCGCGGCACTTCCAATTCGAGTCAGGGCCCTCGACCAGCCGAATATAGGCTTCATTAACGAGGGCAGTGGGCTGCAGAGTATGGTTCAGGCGTTCGCGCTTCATGTGCCGCTTAGCAATGCGATGAAGTTCGGCGGAGATCTGCGGGATCAGGAGTTGCTCCGCGGCGCGATCGCCGTCTACTAGCCGACGCAGCAATGCCGTGATGGAGTCATCGTCGGGCGGAGGGCCGGTGGGTGGGGCCGCCATAAGTCAGCGAAGGGGTATCCAGATTGTAACCCCTCTCTGCAGGCGACTTAAGTGAGTTGGTGCGAGAATGCCTCATCGGAGAAAAGCAGAGCGGCCCATGATGACGCCTACCGCCGCAGCCTTGCTTTTATTGCACAGTCGGGGTGAACGGCCCGTTGTGAGAGATCCAGAGACCGATTTCGAAACAAACCTGTAGTTTCGGGGCGGTGTTTCTTGGCCGTTTTCAAGGTGATCGCTAGTGTCTCCGAGGCGTCGCTGATCGCAATCAATGCCGGTTTCGCAGAGCAAGGGCCGAAGGCGGCCGAAAAGGACAGTCAGTCCACCGGCCCCCTTTATCGGACGGATTTGACCACGCCTGTGCCCCGGTTTCAGTCAATGCGTGTGGCGTGGCGATTGGATACCTTGTACTTAAGGATCTCTGTTTGCGACGCAGCGGTTGAATATTTGAGGCCGCTATAGCCATCTTTTGTTATCACCCACATTTCCATTTTGAACACCATTTACGAATCTTCGGATGTTCGTCGGCATCAATGTTCATAGGGTTTGAACGCAATGAAGACGCTCCGGAGGGCGACACCCAATGGGTGAGAGACAAAACGGGCCTTTTCAGCTTTCCTTTAACGCTTCCCTGAAGGTGGATTTCCAGGGATCGCGGGTCAGCTCCGACGGCGGCCTGATTCTGGTGCGCGAGTTGGACGAACCTCTGGGCTTCGGTGATCTCACCGCCCAGCACCTGACCGACTCGCGGCGCGGGAAGAACACGCAGCTCCCGCTGGCGGACCTGTTGCGTCAGTCCGTCTAGAGCCGTATCGCTGGCTGTGAAGATGTCAACGACGCCGAGCGGCTTTCGCAAGATCCGACGTTCCGGCTGATCGGTTCGGAGAAGCCTTGGGATCGTGGCGCGGCGCTGACTTCCCGTTTGCAGACCTTTGAGACCGAGATGTTGGCCGAGGAGGGGAACTTCCAGAGCTTGGCCCGCATCAACCGCGAACTCATCGGCAAGGCGGAAGCTGTCAATTCCCCGCAGCGGGTCGTGCTTGACATGGACTCGACCGAGATTCCCGTGTACGGCCGGCAGGAGAACAGCGCCTACAACGGGCACTTCGAGTCCACCTGCTATCACCCGTTGCTGTTGTTCAATCGGGAAGGCGACTGTGTGGCGGCAAAACTGCGGCCCGGCAACGTCCACAGCGCCGACGACTGGGAAGAACTGCTGCTACCGGAGATCGAGAGGCAACAGAAGCTCGGTAAAGAAGTGGTCTTTCGCGCCGACGCGGCCTTCGCAAAGCCGGAGATCTACGAGGCGCTGGAGGAACGGGGCGTGAAGTACACCATCCGCATCCCGGCCAACGACAGCCTGGAGCGGGACATCGCGGAGTTGCTGACACGGCCGGCGGGAAGACCCAGGCATAAGCCCGTGGTCTGGTACAAAAGCTTTCTGTACCAGGCAGCCAGTTGGACGACGGCGCGGCGGGTGGTGGCGAAGGTGGAGTTCCACTTTGGGGAGCTGTTCCCCCGCATCGGATTCATCGTGACCAACCCGGAGACGGACAGCCGGGCGGTGGTGTGGTTCTACAACAAGCGGGGCACGGCGGAACAATGGATCAAGGAAGGCAAGCATGCGGTGAAGATGACGCGGCTGAGTTGCCACCGCTTCCGGTCCAACGAGGTGCGCCTGTGGCTGAGCGTGCTCGCCTACAACCTGGGGAATCTGTGGTGGCGGCTGGTGCTACCGAAGAAGATCGAGAACTGGTCGTTGACGAGTTTGCAGCAACGGCTGGTGAAGACGGGCGGGCGATTGGTGAAGCATGCCCGGTACTGCTGGCTGCTGTTGGCGGAGAGCCACCTGACGAGGCGGCTGTTTGGCGGAATGGTGCGGCGGATGGATGCGCTGCCGGTGCCTGCGGGGTAGAGCCTGGCGGCTGGCAGATCAAAATTTTGGAGAAGAAAAGGAGAGGGGGACGGGAAGGTGTCTCTGGAATCAGTCAGAAGAACAGCAATTGTTGGCTTGGGTGTCCCTCGCCGGGGCCGGGTAGGTGCTTCTTGGGATAGACAGAAAGTATCATTACTCACAAATTGTGCACAACGGATTGATATGGAGAGGCAATCAGGAGTACCCTATTGAGGCCCAATGGTCCATAATGGAAATTCTGTATAACATGACCAAACGTACGCCGCTTTTTACGATTGGGTTACTGATAGCTTCTGCAAGCCTATCCTTCGCGCAGAATAGCGATCCAAAGCCGTTCATCAGTATCCCGCTCGTGCCCGATACGGCTAAACCCGGAGAGGACGCCTTTGTTCTCACGGTCAACGGCTCCGGATTCGTCGCGCAGTCCGCAGTCAAGTGGAACGGCCATCCGCGACCCACCACCTTTGTGAATGACACACAACTGACCGCGAGGATTTCCGCCGGGGACATCGCCACCGCCTCGAGCGCAATTGTCACGGTGGTCAATCCAAAGCAGCCAAATCGCATTTCGAATGGCGTCACCTTCGGTGTTGCCACTCCGGAGAACACCATCAGCTTGACGCCTGGCTCGACACCCGCAGGTCCGGGAATTCCGAACGTGGCCGATGTGAATCGAGACGGCATTGCGGATCTGGTGACGCTGGGCAGCAGCAACAACGTGGTCGTGTCGCTCGGCACTGGAGGAGGAAATTTCGCACCTGCAGAAACCTATCCTGTCGGCGAATTCCCGGTCTTTCTCAAAATCGGCGATTTCAATGGCGATGGCTGGCCGGATATCGTGGTTACGGGCGTTTCCGGCGTGCAAATCCTGCACAACAATGGAGACGGCACCTTTACTAGCCCGCGCACGATTACAAAGCTGTATCTCTTGACGCTGGCGGTGGGAGACTTCAACGGAGACGGCCGGCTGGATCTGGTTGGAGCCACGGACGGTGGACCAACGGACGGCCAACTGTACGTGATGCTCCGTAAGCCGGGCGGAGGGTTTGAGCAACCAGTTGTCTATGACATCGGGAACGGTTCGGGTATTCCGAATGGAGGCAAGACAATCGCAGTGGGAGATTTTAACCGCGACGGAGCTTTGGACCTTGCCGTGGTGAATGGCGACGACTCGATCTCGATTCTGCTCGGCAATGGTGACGGCACGTTTCAGCCGCAGACCGTCTATCAAACCGGAAGTTCCGGGGATTTTCCGACAGCGCTATTAACGGCCGATTTCAACGGCGATGGAAAACTCGATCTGGCTCGGGCCGCGGCGCTCTACACCGCCGGAGTCGCGATTCTGTTGGGTAACGGCGACGGCACTTTCCAAACCCCACAGCTCGCTGTGCGGAGTAGCGCTTACGGCTTGGCAGCAGGAGATTTTAATGCCGACGGGAAGTTGGACCTCGCCTTGGGCTTGAACGGTTCGGGTACCGGTATCATTCTGGGCAACGGAGACGGAACCTTCGGCAGTCTTCTCACATTCTACAACGGCTGCTGCGGCTTCACACCCGCCGCTGCCGACTTCAATAACGATGGGCGCCTCGATCTGGCTATTCAGTTCGAGGTGGGAGAGGGCACGGGGGTCTACACAGTTTCGCTTTGGCTACAGTAACACTCCGAAGCCCTGAGACTGTCGTCTACTACTCGCGCGGCGTTGTGATATCGGTAGGGGAACTCTACGCCACCAAACTCGCAATTGTGGCGAGCATATCGCACCCGGCCACAAGACGGCAGCTCTCGAACCGGAATGAGAGCGGCGGGTGTATACCGCTCTTAAGGTGAATAGATAATAAAGGTATAATGTCTCGGCCCCAATCCGCCGCGTTCGGGCTAACCGCATCCACCCGCAATGCACGTTGAACCGGTCGGACAACACCCACCGGGGCAGCAGGCACCTAAAGGACCGGCAGTCAGACAGCACGTCCAGCCGGGTTCGCAGCATTGGTAACCGCTGCTGACCATGGCGAATTCATAAATCATGCGGCGATTGGAGTCTGATACAACCCTCGACAATGTCTTCGCCACCGGTAGGATTGGAAATCGATGGGCGATGTCGGCCCGTCAGCACCTGGTTCTGGCAGGCCTCCCTTCAACCCGGCATGCGTACGATGCCCGTTATAGTAATGTTGGAACTCGGTTAGTTTTGCACCCAGATCCACGGTTGTCCAGAATAGAATCCGGTCGAGGTACTCGCGCCGAAGCGTCCCAATCAGCCGCTCTACGAAGGGATGCGATAGCGGCACGTATGGGATAGTCTTGATCTCCGTCACCTCGAGTACTCGAAGATTAGCCTGCCACTGATGGAATCGATACAGCGGATCATGATCCGAACGGAGGTATTTGGGCAGACTTTTTCCGCGGATCGCTCGCTGGAACATGCGGCACAGCGCTACTCCGTTCACGGCACCGCAGTGAACGCCAAACCCGATGATGCGCCGCGTGAATTGGTCCATCACAACCAGAACCAAATGGGTCCTGAAGGTGGCGGACTCGCATCGGAGTGAGAAACCACCGCCTCAAGGCGGTGGCTCTGGTAACGGGCTGTAAGCCCTGTTCCGGCCAGAGGCCGGCAGGATGAGTCCCGCACCAAGCGGGCTTCAAGAAGTAGATGGACTCAACCATCCACTTTGAAGTCTTCGTCCTGGTCAACATTCTGCTCGGCTATGTATTTTGCGATGACCTCGTCTGTCACGTTGCCCGAACTACAACAGAAATAGCCGCGGGCCCATAGGTGTCTTCCCCAAAACTGCTTCTTCAGGTGCGGAAACTCCAGCAGCAGGTGGTGCGCCGTTCGGCCTTTCAGCCACTGCATCAAGCGACTAATCGTCACTTGTGGAGGTAGTGAGATCAGCAGGTGTACATGGTCCTTCGATACGTGCCCCTTCATGATCGACACCTCATGTTGGCCGCAGATGTCCCGGATCAGATCGCGAACTCGCGTCGCCACCTCGCCTTGCAGCGCTGGTCTTCGGTACTTGGTGATCCACACCAGGTGCAGATGGATTTCAAATACAGTGTGCGCGCCACGCCGGTATTCCGTCATCCCCGAAGTTTACCTGGCGCGCACGCGCTGAAAGCCGTCGCCTCAAGGCGAGGGTTTTAACCCTCCCAGTCGGAGACAATAAATCGCAACTCCACAGACTGTCTTTCGTGTGGCCGAGAAATGTCAGCCAGGATGGACCTGCTGAATCCGACCCCGGCCGGTAGTGAGCGCTCAGAATACGGCGCACCACATCCTTATCGATCTCGGTACCCAAAGCCAACGCCATCTGCTGGGCAATGCGCGGACAGCCCCAACTGGGATTGCGCTGCTTCATGGCCACGACGGCGTCGATGAGTTCTTTGTTCGGTCCCTTCGGGCCGGGACGAGGCCCGTGCATGGGCGAGAACAATAGACGGTACTTTCGTTTCTCAGCAGCTTGTGCAGATGCAGCAAGGTGGAGGGCTTCAGGACGATGGCGGAACGGAGGATGCGTGCCCGGCTCATCAAGAGGCTGAGCAAACCGGCGGCGAGGCGATCCACGGCGCGCAGGTTGGGCGCACGCTGGCGTCCGCGATTGAGGATCAGCAGCTGATGGCGGATCAACGCGGACTCGGCAACCACGGAACGGAATCCCCCCGACCCTGCCAGTCGGACCACGGTGACCATTACATGAATGACCAGGATGGTGAAGTCGCGCATCCCGGCAATGGTAACAACACCTCGTAACCCGCCGTATTCAGGCCAATTTGCCAATTCGCATGGACAGGCCTGCCAACCAAACTGCGAGGGCAGCCCCATCTCTAAGCGAGCGCGCCGGGGGAAACGAACGACTGGCCGAGCATCGCGCTGCGAATCGCGTGAGACAGATCGAGCGCCGCCCGCGATTTCAACACGTATCCTGCGACTCCAAGATTGAGCGCGGCTGCGACGTAATCCGGATCGGCGAAAGCCGTTAGAAACACAATGCGGGCGGCGGAGTCAGAAGCGAGAAGCCGCCGCGCGGCGAGGAGGCCGTCCATGACTGGCATCTCGATATCGAGAACCACGACGTCGGGATGCAGTTCGCCCACTACCGCCAGGGCCTCTTGGCCATTCTTCGCCGTGCCCACAACGCTGAATTCACGCTGTAGCATGCCGGTAAACACCGCCAGCAACGCGACGTGGTCGTCAGCGACCACGACTTGAACTAAACCGTCTTTCACGGTTACCTGGAACCCTTCGGAACCTTAGATCGTAGGTTCTACCTGTCTAGATGGGCGCAGCCAAAGGCCCGGGGGAGTGCTGGTAGCATATCACGAGCTGGCGGTTGAGCGCTCAAGCCGTCGCGGGAAGCTTTTGGCGCCGCTCAGGCGCGAAGCGAGATCATGCGCTGGCGCTACTGGCCAGGAACGAAGGGAATCTAGCTTCCGATAATAACTGATAACGGACCGGTTGTAGCGCCGGGACACAAGGAATCATCGCGGCCGTCCGCCTGCGGCGCAGGCAATGGCAAGTTGAGAACTCTGGTCCCGCTGGTGCGGTAGAATCACAATCGCGCCTTCGGATTACGCATTGTTGTTAAGGTTGCAGCCATGATCGAAGATCCAGAAATCGCATGGACGAATGCGTTTGGGCTGCTCGCCATACCATCCGCACAGGCTTCGCGGCGGCAGAAAGCCCGACTTCGATCAGTGTACAGGCGTGTGTCGGCCTTAAAGGACAACACCGACTGCATTGCGCTGTCGAGCGACAAAAGTGGCAGTACCTGATAGCAGGGTTCAGCGCGCCTACCGCGTGCGCATCTCGCTTTTTCTCTTGGCAGCCAGCCTCGCTCTCCTTGTATGGGTCGTGGGATATCAGGCTATTCAAACGTTGAATTCACTGGACGTGGTCGAGCGTGAGCGCGACCGCTGGCAGCAGGCAGGCCTGGTGGTTGAGGCCCTTAATCTGAAAGACGGAAGCATCGTGGCCGACATCGGTTCGGGGGCGGGATACTTCACCTTAAAACTGGCGCCGATTGTGGGAGACAAAGGTCGTGTTATTGCAGAGGACATTCTAAGAGAGCCATTAGCGTTTCTTTGGATCAGAACCCTGTTGCGCCATCAGGGTAACGTTCAAGCTATTCACGGTGAGCCGGATAACCCGCATCTGCCCGAAGGCCAAGTCGATGCTGTCCTCGTGGCGAACACCTACCACGAGTTTATGCATCCCCGGGCCATTCTGAATCGGGCGTTCCAGGCGCTTCACCCTGGAGGCCGGCTAGTCATCATCGATCGAGGCCCACTGCCGGGTGAGGAAGAATCACGTGAGTTCGAAATTCAGCACCACGAACGATCCCCCTCAGAGGTGGAAACTGAGCTTCGTGAAACCGGATTCGGATTGATCAGTCGGCGCGATCATTTTGTAGAACGGCCCGCACTTGAGCGACCGGGCGACCGGCCCGACAATCGCCCATGGTGGCTCATTGTCGCCCAAAAACCATAAATGTCGCGAAGGATCATCGAGTCATTCTCATTCGGTCGGCCGCACAAAAAACGACCCCAGTTGCTGGACTCTACCGGGAGAGCTTTTCGCGATTAGCCAGCCGTGACCGGCGCAGCCGCAGGTGCGAGCGTCAAGAAGGAAGCTTCCGATAATACAAATTAACGCCCCAATTCCGGCCTCACCCCGAGAGCAGACATATCACGCCATCCGGTGCAATCCGCCAAGAGTTTCCTTGAGAATTTCCGGGCGGTCCAGGCACTACCGGATCATGGAACACATTTCAGATGGCGATCTGGTGCTTTATTGCTTAGGGGTGATGCGGAACGAGGAGGAAGTGAAACCGCTCGAAGAACACTTGCTCTGTTGCCAATACTGCCTGGATCGAGCGGAGGAGGTTGATGAGCAAACTTCGGGGAGCCATCGAGGGAAGCCATGAGATTCTGCCAGGGCGGCCTTGTAACCTTAACTCATCTCGACCGTATCATTTGCGAGACTCGTCCGAATGGATTTTTCCGGCCTGTACACCCAGTACGCTCGCGATGTCCATCGCTTCGCGGTCTGGCTGTCTGGTGATCCCGTACTCGCCGAGGATTTGACCGCAGAGACGTTCGTCCACGCTTTATGCGCACCGAATCCTCTGCGGCTCGATACAGTTAAGGCGTACCTGTTCGCCATCACGCGCAATCTGTATCAGGATTTCGCGGAGCGCAAGCGTCGTTCAACGTCCATCGGCGGCGTACGAGAACCGGCCGATCCGGCACCGTCCGCACAGTGTGCAATAGAAAACCGCCAGGCGGTCGACAGGGTGTTACAGGCAATCCAGCGCTTGCCTAAGCCGCTGCACGAAGCTCTCGTGCTCGCGATTGATGGAGATCTCCGATACGAGCAGATCGCCGTTATTCTGGGCTGCTCGGTCGGAGCGGTCAAGGTCCGTATCCATCGGGCGCGCCTGCAGCTCAAAGCAGATCTAGACAGACAGGAGAATTTGACATGAGAAGAGTAACCCGTGACGTTATCACCGATCTTTGGCCGTTGTACACGGCTGGAGAAGCCAGCACAGACACTCGCGCGCTGATCGAGGACTTTTTTCAGGACGATCCCGAGTTCGCAAGAACACTCCACGAACTCGAACGGGAGAGGCTGCCGAGGCCTGATGTGCCGGTGCTTGCCCCGAATGAGGAGCTAAAAACACTGGCGCGACTTCGACGGCGAATTCGGGGGCCGGTACCGCTGCTCATGTTTGCTATGATTTTCAGCTGTTTTGCGTTCGGCGCACTCGTATCTGATACCTCGTTCGATGTTTCACCGCGTAGATTCATCATCACGGCCTTGATTGCTGTCGGTTTTTGGGCTGCATTCCTGTTCCAACTGTTTAAGGGAAGACGAGAAGTGCTTCTCCGCGTGCGCCGATAAGAGAATGCTCAAAAGTCACGATGCGCCGATTCGGCTGCCGGGAACCCCAGCGGAGTATACTTCGAACAGAGCTTGAAAGAGTACAGGCGCGAAACGAAGCAAATTCTGATGCGCTTCGAGGCGCGGCAACCAACGTACCCTGAATGCATGCGTGCGCTCGAAGCGGCGCTTGCCGACCTCATCCCGAGGTTGAATCCATCGCAGATCCCTACGCTGCGTATCCTTCTAGCTGCGAACGCCGAAACAGTGATGAGGGAAATGGAAAGCCGCCGGCTAACTTAGCCTACCCGCCACCGCAATTGAAGACTGACGAGAGCTACCGATAACACGTCATATCGTTCCAAATTAGACCGTCTCGGGAACTGCGATCAGGCTCTAGTGGGAAGGGCTCTCACCAACCTACCGGTCAGCCTCGGGCATGCCCATTAGTATTTCTCCATTCCGCACGCCTACCGCATTTTGTGATGGATCGTGGAGGGCCTGGCCGTCAGCGCAATCTGCCGAGACAGGAAACCAGGTTTCTACGAAATAGCATCAGGCGGATTCAAGAGCTTGCGGCGGAGCCGAATCATGGCGCTCGTAGATAGCGATCCCCGATCCATTCCGGAACCTGCTGGTCGTTTTTCAAACGCATGCGTTGCAAGCTCATCGCAGCATAAACATCGTTGAGGTCTGATTCGGGCGACACCATGGCCGGCAGGCTGGCGGCAGCCTCCCCCACGAAGCGTACCCTGAGGAGGGAGTCGGGAGCATCCCGGTAGGCGGAAGCCCACCAGTTCATGATCCGATCCTGCGCGGACCTCAGGATTTGATCCCCTGGAAGCCGGTCGCGCTTCTCCTGCTGATTGACAGTCCTGTGGGCAGGCATTAGGTTCCAAAGATCACTGCACGGCCATGCCGTCCATGGGAAACAATGATCGACATCGAGGGAGTCAGCCGACAGGCGCTTTCCGCTCCACACGCAATGGAGACTATCTGCCGCAAGCAGTCGCTGTGCTTGTTCCCGGGCAACGCGCACATCGCGCGCGGGCTCCGACCATGTCATAGCTGCCGACAATTCAGCATCATCGAGCGAGCGTCCCTGGCGTGCCCCATAAACCTTCCTCAGCCGGGACCATTCTGCAATCAGCGCTGGCTCGATCCACACATCGAAGCGTTGGAGTGCCCGCCATAAATGCGTAGGGACCAGCATCTCGCCAAAGCTTGGGAGGAATGCCTCATCCACGCGAACGTAGGTAGGGCAAACAACTCTGCCAACCCGACGGACCGGCAGAATTGGGCCGCCGTTGGGAAAACCAAGGTGGGAGCCGTATGCGTCGACGCGCACGTACGGTTCTGTGCGGGGGGCGATCAGCGATGGTCGTCCCTACCGCGACAGTAATCCGACAGTATCATCGCGAAATGCGCCAGCGTGTGAGACCCACCCTCCGCTAATAATCCCTTGACGGCGAATTGCTCACGAATCAGACTAGAAGCCGAGGGGAAGTATGCAGAATGCTTGGACCGCCCGTCTCGTTATCCTGTTTGTGACGGTCGGTTCCGTGGCCGCAATAGCGCAACAGGTAACGACAAGCGAAGTTATTGCGCGCATTGAAGGGAGCGTATTCCTGGACGGCCAACGGTTGGAGCCGTCGGCGGCTCGCTGGCCTCTGAAGGAGAACTCGGTCGTTCGCACCGAAAATGGTCGCGCGGAAATCATCTTGGCGTTCGGCGATACCCTGTTTCTCGGCGAAAAAGGCTCGGTGCGTTTTCGCAGCAATCGTGGTCTCAACTCCAGCCGATTCGAGATTCTTACTGGCTCAGCAGTCGTCGTCACGGGCGGGGATGGCCCGGCGGTCGTTTGCGAAGAAGACGTCCAGCTCTCAGATTCCGGCGTCTTTCGATTCGATATCCACCACGCAGCCGATGGTGAAAGGTTCTGTCGGCTCCGGGTCTACAAAGGCGCTGCCGCAGCGCAGATGCCGAGCTTTGTCTTAGTGCTGGTGAATGGCGAGATGGCAGAACTAAATAACCGATGTGGAGATCACACACCGAGGACCAATTTCGATACTGAGGATAGCGACAGTCTGTTTGTTTGGAGCCAGCAGCGTTCGCCGTCGGACGCTCGACCGCGATGACCTACTCACGCTCCGCAGACGAGTTCGGGAACGACATATACACTTGCGACCGGTAGAGGGTCGAATTCTGGTTTTCAAGAAACGACGCGGTCAGATTCAGCGGACACGGAATCGGCCATCACCGCAAGGGGCGAAATGGCCTCAGCGGTACATTTTCCCCTAAGAATCCCCAGGACAATCCGGCACTACTTTGGATCCTAACTCTAGCCGACACAATGCCTTGCAGGGATCAGTCCCCGGAAGTCCGGTTATCGTCTGCGATCCTTCTCCGACAGGTCTCTTAAAGGCCATGCTGCTAACCATCAGTCAGGCAGCCTACAATTGGCTATGTTCAATATCGTAACCACCGGCGCGAGCCGCGGTATCGGTTTTGCGACGGCGTTGGAATTGGCCCGGGCAGGGCACCAGGTATTTGCCACGATGCGAGACGCTGCTGGATCACAGGAACTGTGCAAGGTGGCGACGAACGAGAAGCTCCCCATTCATATCGAAACGATGGATGTGGACTCCGATGAGAGCGTCAAGCAGGCGTTCGGGCGGATTCTGGTGCGTGGGCCGGTGGATGTGTTGGTGAACAACGCGGGCATCGAACGGACCGGCGCGATTGAAGAGACGCCGCTGGTCGATTTCCGCACCTGCATGGAGACGAACTATTTTGGGGCGATTCGATGCATTCAGGCCGTGATCGGACCGATGCGGGAACGCGGCAGTGGTGCAATTATCAACGTGACTTCTGTCGCCGGGAAGATCTCCTTGTCGCCGATGGGGCCTTATAGTGCGTCGAAGTTTGCGTTGGAGGCCTTAAGTGAAGCCTTGGCGCAAGAACTGCGGGCGTTTGGCGTGCGGGTGGCGATCGTCGAGCCCGGCATTATTGATACGCGTATGGCCCGCAATATTGTGGGCATGGTGGCATCGAGAGTCTATCCGCAAGTTCGGCGATGCGCCGCAATGTTCGATGGCACGATAGCGGCCGGGGCGGGCCAGCCACGGGTGGTGGGAGAGAAGATTCGGGAGATCGTGGAGTCCGGAACGTGGCAGTTGCGGCATCCTGTTGGGCCCGACGCGGCGCCGTTCCTATCATGGCGTGGAGAGATGAACGATGAGACGTGGGTCCAATGGAACGCGCAGAGTGACTCGGATTGGCTGAAGGCCGTGAAGGCGGATTTCGGGATGGATTTGAAGCTCGATTAGCGTTCAACAATGGCCCACTTTCCGATGGTCGGCCAGCTGCACCCCCGACGAGGTTCGGACGGGATGAAAGATTACCGCAGAACTCGCCCGGTCGCGATCTAGAGCCCACCCTTCACTTCCGATAATGCTTAGGACCGTATCGGAAGCGCCGCGGCCACGTAAAGGGATCGGCTGGAGCGCAACGCAAAGGCGTGGCCGCGGTGGTTTCGATACGGTGCGATGAAGGAAGCCTCTCCGGATTGGCAGGAAGCTGCTATGCATTTTGATTCGACGGCGGCCGTGCGTGGGGCTGTGGGAGGGGACATCGGAAGGCAGCACGTTGGGATAGAAGTGGGCTCACGGGTGTAGATCGTGGTTGTAATGAGGCAAAGGATCGGTGGGAGGATGCCAGAGAGGCGGGCAGAAAGCGGGCCCACTGGAGAACTGCGATGTTGCAAGCGCAGCAGTAGCGACCTCTTGCCGAAGTGTTGGACGCTCGGCGATGAATACGCTTCGGCATCTCAGGCGACCTGGGCTTCCGGCGGAGAACGGAGCTTGATCTGGACGGCGGTAAGTCGCTCGATCACAACCATAGGACCACCGCACAGCGGACAGGTCCAGAACGGCGCCGACTGGCCTGGGGAATCAGAGTGAGTTGATGCGGGCGGCGTCACGGGTGAACCGGCCGGAAGCAGGTGCTTACAAAGAGGAACCAGTACCCCACGACGACGGCTGGCGAGGAAACCGAAGTGGCGGATTCGGACGAAGCCACGCGGCAGCACATGCAGTAAAAAGCGACGCAAGAATTCGTCGACAGGCAGAGTCAGGAATCGCTTCTTGTTTTTGTGAGCGGAGTCGCGCCAGCGGAACGTCACCTGGTCCTCAACGAAGGAAACGAGACGGTGGTTGGAAATCGCAACGCGATGAGTGTAGGCGCCGAGGTAACGAAGTACCTGCTCGGGTCCACCGAAAGGCGGTTTGCAGTAGACCACCCAGCGCGGCGCGTAAAGCTGACGGATCAAACTCCGGAACAGCCTGGGCTGAGCCAGGCCGCGAAGCAGGCCGTGAAACTGGAGTTGTCCGGAAGCGTGAGCCTGCTGGAGCGCTTCGAGAAACTTGCCGCGGAAGACTTCGCTGAGAACCCCTACCGGTAGAAAGAAGCGGTCATTTCGGGGGCGCACCCAGTGCGCGTGATCGCGAGACAAGCCGCCAGCGGCCACGACACAGTGAACAGGAGTTGAATGGTACGTAAGTCGGCGCCGGATTCGAGCAGATGGGTTGCAAAGCAGTGCCTCAGGGTATGCGGGTGGACGCTCTTATCCAGTCCCGCGCGCACGCCTGCTTGCTGCACGGCATCCCATACGCTTTTGGATGTTATGGGGACATCGCCGTTGGGATGAGTGCCTTTACTGGGGAACAGGTAAGTTTCCGGCTTGGGGTTCGCCGCGCGCCAGTAGTTGCGAAGTTCCTGTAGTAGCCTCGGGCTGAGCATGACGTTGCGATCCTTCTTCCCCTTGCCCTGACGAATGCGGATCAACATGCGCTCGCTGTCAATGTCGCTGACCTTCAACTGAACTAATTCTTCGCGACGGATGCCGGTGGCATAGAGGACGAGCAGCCAGATTCGATGCAGGGGGCTGGCGGCGGATTGGATTAGACGTTCGACTTCTTTCCGCGAGAGGACTTCGGGCAGGCGAATCGGCCGTTTGGGAACCGGCATGTCGTCAGCCTGCCACGGGCGCTTGAGAATCTTGAGAAAAAAGAACCGTAGGGCGGATAGTTGCTGAGCGACGCTGACGGCCTCCAGTTTGCGATCGGTGAACAGATGGGCTTGGTACTGTCGGATGTGCTCCAGGCCTAACCTGTCGGGAGGAGTCTTGAAGTATTGAGCGAACTCCTCAACGGAATGGAGGTAAATACGAGTGGTAATCGCAGACAAATTCCGACGCTGGAGTTCCTCCAGCATCGCTTTTCGTAGATGGGTCACGGGGACTCTCCTCGTGACCTACGATAGTCCAGCCAGCCAGCTGCTGCTTTATTACGAACCGCCCCCCCGTTCTTAGCAACGCGAAGCGTCTGCCGCGCTCGCGGCTTCGTTCATTGCTGGTTAACGTCCGGGTGGGGCTGCGGCTTGGGGCCACCGCGACATGATTTGGCTAGCGCTCATGGTTCTAGCACCCGGATTGGGTGATCGTGCAGAAATCCGAGGACGGCGAGATCAACTGGAGCGCACCGCATAGCGGCTTGGCCTTGAAGGCGAGGACGAGCAATAAACTACCGCCCTGGGGAGCGGGGGTTTGAGCAACCAACGGGAGCGCCCCGAAGGGCATAACACCTAATCCCCTGCCATACGGCGAGTCGGAGAGAGGGTCCCGGGAGTGGGGAACTCCTATTCCTGGTCGCCTTTCCCAATCCGTGTGCTGTCGAAGCGCAGGGGCAACGCCCCCATAAGCGCTAACCTAAGCTTTCGGGGCTCAGTGAGTGTGCCAACTTCAGAGCCCCGTGTCCGCAATGCTTGAAGAATAGCGACGCACTTGACGGATTACAGACGATAACGCCGTTTGATCGGGATAGGGGAGAGCTTCGCGGCTCCCCTCCTCCCACACCACCGTGCGTACGGGTCCGTACACGGCGGTTCGAGTCGGTTACGCTAACACTCCTCGAACAATGAGGGAAGTCCGAGCGATTTGAAGTAAGCGTTAGAAAGCCCTACGCAGAGGGCCGTGGCCTTCGCGAGATACCAGGGGCCGCGACCGCTGCCGGCGGTATTGCTCGCCAGCCGCTCCCGTACCCCCAGTTCCAACAGAGCCGCTCGGCGACGGCGCGGAGTTTTCCACTGCCGCCACATAGCCGCCCTGAGGCGCAGCCGGACCCAGCGGGTCAAGCCGATCAACACTTCAGGCGTTTCGCAGAATCCGAAATAGCTGCGCCAGCCCCGCATATACGGTGCCAGTTCCTCCATCGTCGTCTCCATGCTGACGCCTTTGGCCCGTCGCGTGATCTCCCGGATTCGCCGCTTGAACCGATCCATGGCCTTACGCGCAATCACGCGCTTGACCTCCGGACCGGCCGTAAAGCTGAACCCGAGAAACTTCCGTTCCTGCGGTCGTGCCACCGCACTCTTCGTCTCATTCACCTTGAGCTTGAGCTTTTGCGTGATGAATTGCGTAACGCTCTCCATCACCCGTTGCCCCGCCCGCTCGCTGCTGACGTAGATATTGCAGTCGTCCGCGTATCGAACGAAGCGATGGCCCCGGCGCTCCAACTCCCGGTCGAGTTCGTCGAGCACGAGGTTACTGAGCAGTGGTGAAAGTGGGCCTCCTTGTGGAGTCCCTTCTACGCTTGGGCTGACCAACCCGTTCTCCATCACCCCGGCATTCAAGAATGCCCGGATGAGTTTCAGCAGCCGCTTGTCCTCGACCCGTTTGGCGATCTGACCCATCAGTTTGTCGTGATTGACCCGATCGAAGAATTTCTCCAGGTCAAAATCAACGCACCAGCCGTGGCCGTCGGCGATATACTGCTGCGCCCGTGCCACCGCCTGATGAGCCGACCGTCCCGGTCGGAACCCATAGCTGTGATCGGAAAACGTCCGGTCCCACCGCCTCTGCAGAACCTGCAACACCGCCTGTTGGATAAATCGATCCAACGCCGAAGGAATGCCAAGTTTTCGCACCCCTCCATCCGGCTTGGGGATTTCCACCCGTCTCACCGGTTTCGGTTCATAGGTTCCATTCAACAGTTGTTCCCGGATGGTTGGCCAGTGCTGTTTCAGGAAGTCCTTCAGTCCGACGACGGTCATCCCGTCGACGCCCGGGCTTCCTTTATTGGCCTTCACCTGCCGCAATGCTGCCTTCAGGTTTTCTCGCTCACATACTTCCTCCATCAATCGATTGGTTCTAGCTGGGCTTTCGGTGTCATGGGCCGTCACCTGCGATTCAGTCTCTTCCCTCCCCGTTCCGCAGGCTTCACCCGCTCGCATGGGAGAGAAGTCCAGTTCAGTCTGGAGATTCCGCTGCCTGTCGCCTTTGAGATCCATGTCGTACTTGCCACTCCTCTCGTTCGGGCCTTCAGTTACCGTTTCCGGCTTGGCCTATCTGTTGACTCCGCCTTTCGGCATTTGGAGTGCCTCACGAGCCTTGCCGACGACGTAACCTAATATGCCCTCTGCTGACTTCTGCTCTGTGGTCAGACCGCCTTTCGGCCATCTCAGTCGCCGAAGCGACACACAGCAGATCTCCTGAGGTAAGTTCAGCTGCCTTCCGTGCACAGTCGCCGAATCTACGTTTCGCATCTTTGATGGATATGGACTTTGCGGTAAGTTGCCCGCTCGTCCGACGCTAACGCCTTGTATCCGGTTTTTGTCCATCGACTCGCACATTTGATCCATGCTTCTTTCAGACCCCGCCTCGCGGCGGTAGCCCTTGCATATCTCTAGCCCTTCACCTCCATCAGGTTGGGCCGGGACTTTCACCCTTAAGCTGCTGAACATGCTCAGCACACAACTAACTCGCTGACGCTCGGGACGCTTCGCGTGCCGACGATAGGGCCGGGATGGCCTTGGCAGCGGTCCGTATCTGAGTGATAATAAAGGTCGCCGTGTCAAGCCTCGCAGCGTTCAAGCGCATCTGTTTTCGGCTCCAAGTGTTGACTAACGCGGTGATAAATTACAGCACTCACGGCCTGGGACAGGGAGTTGCGGTATCTGTCTCAGCCACGATCGGCTACGACATCGATTGGCGGACCGTGCACAAGCTGCTGATCGACGCGGCGACCCGAACCGAACAGATCGCCACAGAGCCGGCTCCGCGAGTAATGGAAGCATCTCTCGGGAATTATTCGGTGCAATACGAACTTCGGGCCTGGACGAAAACATCAGACGAGATTTTTGAGAGCTACGCCAATCTGCGGCGGAATGTGCTAGACGCCTTCGCCGAAAGCGGTGTCGAGATCATGACGCCCACAATATTGTCGCATCGTGATGCCAGCGAACTGGCGCTTCCGATAGAGCGCTTTCCCAGTCGTCCTCAACCACGAGGGATAAGGGTGAGCCTCGATCCGCCAAATACGCCGGCGATTAAAAGTCTTTCCGGGCCGGGCCCGGTTGGAACATAGGGACTGAGAATCGCTAGATCCCCATCGGGAGTTCCGAGACGAGGAGCGGTGCTGTACACTTCGTCCATCTCGTACTCTTCTCCCCCCTTTTCTATTGATGATGTACGGGTTTTTCCCAAAAGGAACTGATCCACCTCATCGCCCTTACGCGCTGACTTCCCTGTA